>JADMJJ010000029.1 GCA_018780645.1 Burkholderiaceae bacterium | reverse complement strand
CGGCCGAGCCGGGCACGGTGGGCAATCACACGCCCAAGACGGTGCCGTTCAAGATCAACTTCGGCGCCCAATGGACGCAGGCGCTGGGCAATGGCATGGAGGGCCTGCTGCGCGCCGACTACGAGCACCGCGACAAGAAGTACTGGCACCCGGACAACGTGGCCGTGTCGCCGGCCCTTGATCTGCTGGGCCTGCGCATCGGCGTGCGCGATGCCAAGGACCGCTGGTCGGTGACGCTGGTCGGCCGCAATCTCGGCAACAAGCGCTACTACGCCGACTACAACTCATCCCGCTACAGCGGCCTGCCCTACGACATCGGCTCGCTGGCCACCGGCCGCACGGTCGGCCTCGAAGCCAAGTTCCGTCTGTAAGGGGGAGCGTGATGATTCGAGTGGGAATTGACGTCGGTGGCACCAACACCGACGCCGTGGTGATGCGCGGCCGAGAGGTGCTGTTCGGCCTGAAGACGGCCACCACCGCCGACGTGATGGGCGGTGTGGTCAACGCGCTGATGGAGGTGGTGGCCGGCGCCGGGATCGAGCGCTCCAGCATCGGCGCGGTGATGATAGGCACGACGCATTTCACCAATGCGCTGATCGAGCGGCGGCGCCTGGCGCCGGTGGGCATGATCCGTCTGGGCCTGCCGGCCACCCGCGGCCTGCCTCCCACCTCGGCCTGGCCCGAGGACATGCTGGCGGCCGTGCCCATGCACTGGCGCCTTGCCCAGGGCGGCTACGAGTTCGACGGCCGCGAGCTGGGCACCTTGCAGCCGGAACAGATCCGCGGATTTGCGAGGGAGTTCGCGGCCCTTGGCCTGCGCGATGTGGCGATCTCAGGCGCCTTCTCGTTCATCAACGATGCGCAGGAACACATCGCCGCCGGTCTGGTGCGCGAGGTGATGCCCGACGCACGCATCACACTGTCGTCGCAGATCGGCCGCATCGGCCTGTTGGAGCGCGAGAACGCGGCCATCCTGAACGCCTGCCTGGGGCCCTTGGGCCTGGACGTAGTGGCCGCCTTCGAACGGGCCTTGACGGACAGCGGCATCAGCGCGCCGTTCTACCTGACGCAGAACGACGGTACCTTGATGAGCGCCGAGCAGGCGGCCCGCTTCCCTATCCTGACGGTGGCCTCGGGGCCGACCAACTCGATGCGAGGCGCGGCCTTTCTGTCGGGCTTGAGCGACGCCATCGTCGTCGACATCGGCGGCACGACATCGGACGTGGGCGTGCTGCAGGCCGGCTTTCCGCGCCAGGCGGGCATCGCCGTCGAGGTCGGCGGCGTGCGCACCAATTTCCGCATGCCCGACGTGTACAGCATAGGCCTGGGCGGCGGTTCGCTGGTCAATGCCGACATGACGACCCTGGGCCCGCGCAGCGTCGGCTACAACATCCACACCGAGGCCCTGGTGTTCGGCGGCCGCACCCTGACGGCCACCGACATCGCGGTGGCGGCGGGCGTGGCCACGCTGGGCGATGCGTCCAAGGTCGCGCATCTGGCCGCCGACGCGGTGCAGCGCTGCCATGCGCGGCTGCAGCAGATGGTGTTCGACGCGGTGGAGCGAATGCGCACCTCGGCGGCGGTGCTGCCGGTGGTCGTTGTCGGCGGCGGCAGCATCCTGCTGCGCGAGCGGGTCGGCGAAGCAGCGGTGACGATACCGCCGCACTTCGGCGTGGCCAATGCGGTCGGCGCGGCGATGGCCCAGGTCAGCGGCGAGGTTGACCGCGTCGTGCGACTCGTTGGCCTGACGCGCGAGGAAGCGATCGCCCAGGTGCGGGCCGATGCCGAGCTGAAGGCGGTGCAGGCCGGCGCTAACCCGCAAACCCTGACCCTGCTCGATGTCGAGGACGTGCCGCTGGCGTACATCGGCGGCAACTCCACCCGCATCCGCGTGCGCGTGATCGGCGACCTGAACGAAACTGGCCTTGCGACTGGAACTGCGGCATGACACTGATAGAAGCAACAGACATGGAGGCCATCGCTATCGGTGGCGCGGTCTATGGCACCGGCGGCGGCGGCGACCCCTACCTCGGCAAGCTGCTGGCCCAGCGCGCGATCCGCGAGCATGGCCCCGTGCGGCTGATCGACATCGACGAGCTCGATGACGACGATCTGATCGTGCCGGTGGCGATGGCCGGTGCACCGGCCGTGATGCTGGAAAAGCTGCCCGAGATCGGGCCGATGATAGCCGCGCTGCGCAGCCTCGAAGCGCTGTTGGGAAAGAAGGCTAAGGCCGTGATGTCTATCGAGGTCGGCGGCCTGAACTCGACGATACCGTTCAGCATCGCCAGCGCCACCGGTCTGCCCCTTGTCGACGGCGACACCATGGGCCGCGCCTTCCCCGAGATCCAGATGACGCTGTGCACCCTGCAGGGCATTGCGGCCAGTCCGCTGGCCCTGGCCGACGAGAAGGGCAATGCGCTGACGATGAACACGATCAGCAACGCCTTCACCGAGCGTTTTGTGCGCAGCATCACGATGGACATGGGCGGCTCCTGCTGCATGGCGATCTACCCGATGACGGTGGCGCAGGCGCGCAAGGCGATGGTGCGCGGCTCGATCACGATGACGCAGCGGGCCGGCCAGGCGCTGTTCGATGCCCGCGCCCGCCACCTCGACCCGGTCGCCGAGCTGGTGCGCGTGACCGAGGGCTTCTGCCTGTTCAAGGGCAAGCTCGCCGACGTGCAGCGCACGACCGATGGCCGCTTCGGCCGCGGCGTGGCCCAGCTGCAAGGCCTGGACGAGTACGCCGGCCAGCGCCTGCGGCTGCTGTTCCAGAACGAATTCCTGATGGCCCGCACCGACGAGGCCGTGCTGTGCACGACACCGGATCTGATCGTGCTGGTCGATCTGGAGACCGGCGAGCCGATCACCGCCGAGCAGGCCCGCTTCGGCCTGCGCGCGGCGGTGTTGGGCCTGCCCTGCGTGCCGGCCTGGCGCACGCCGGAGGCGATTGCCCTGGTCGGGCCACGCTACTTCGGCTATGACCACGACTACAGGCCGGTGGAGCAGACGGTGATGGACCGCTGAGCCATGCAGACCATCGCTACCACCTCCCCCCGCGTCGGCGCCTGGCGCATCGTGCTGATACTGCTGGCGGTGATGATCGCGCTGCCGGCCTTCGTGATGGGCGCCGAGCTCAGCCATGCGCTGGGCGCGGCCGGCGCGATCAAGGCCAGCCTGGCCGGCGCGGCCATCCTGGCGCTGATCTCGGCCCTGACGGGTGCTGCCGGTGCGCACACGCGCAAGACCACCTACGAGCTGATCACCGATGCCTTCGGCCCGCAGGGCGCGCGCCTGGCCAATGGCGTGCTGGGCCTGAGCCTGCTCGGCTGGTATGGCGTGGTGGCGATGATGTTCGGCCATGCGCTGGCCTCGGTCAGCCCGGCGCTGGCCAGCGCACCGCTGTGGGCGCTGGCGCTGGGCGGCTGTGTGCTGACGACGGTGACGACGATGGTCGGCTTTCGTGCGCTCGATCTGCTGTCCGTCGTGACCACGCCGCTGAAGTTGCTGCTGCTGATCTGGACCTTTGTCGCCGCGCTGCGTGGCGGGCTGGACCCGGTCTGGGCCTTTGTGCCGGCCGGCGCGATGCCGCTGGGCTTGGGGGTGTCCATGGTGGCCGGCGGCCTGATGGTCGGCGCCGTGCTGTCGCCCGACATCTGCCGCTTCGCCAAATCGCCGGGCCATGCGGCGCTGGCCTGCGCGCTGGCCTATGGCCTGGGCTTTCCGTTGGTGCTGATGCTGGCCGGCTTTCCCAGCCTGGCCAGCGGCGACAAGGACCTGGTGCGCATCATGCTGACCCTGGGTCTGGGCGTGCCGGCCCTGCTGATCGTCGCGCTGACGGCCTGGTCCACCAACAGCTTCAACCTCTATGCCGCCACCCTGGTCGGCAGCACCCTGAGGCCGCGCCAGCCGCCCTGGCAGCTGACCCTGATCGCCGGCGCGGCCGGCACGGTGCTGGGCCTGGCGGGCATCAGCGACATGCTGGTGCCCTATCTGCTGTGGCTGGGCGTGTGCATACCGCCGATTGCCGGCATCTATCTGGTCAATGTGAAGCTGAGGCCGCGCGCTTCGGCCGCGGCGGGCGGCTGGCGCGCCGATGCGCTGATCGCCTGGGCTCTGGGCAGCGGCTGGGCGGCCCTTGCGCCGCGCTGGGGCCTGGCGCTGACGCCGGTGCCGGCACTGGACTCGATTGCCGTGGCCGCCGCGGTCTATTGGCTGTTGCGCTACTTGCTGCGAGTGCCCGTCAATTCATCGGCCAGAAACCCCGCGTCGTAGACCTGCCGCAGCACCGCCAGGATGGCGCCGCTGTGCACGGCCACCGTGCGGTTGACCCGCTCGTCGAATGTGAAGGCGCCACCAATCGAATCGATATTGCCGTCGAACACCAGGCCCACGACCTCGCCTTTGGCATTGAGCATCGGGCTGCCCGAGTTGCCGCCAATGATGTCGTTGTTGCTGACGAAGTTGAAGCGCTGCTGCAGAGCCAGCTGCCCCTGCCTGGCCAGCCAGCTCGGTGGCAGCGCAAACGGCGCCGCACCGGTGGCGCGCTTGAAGGCACCGCCGAAGTCGGTGTAGGGCGCTACCGGCTGGCCGCGTACCGGCCAGCCCTTGACCTCGCCGTAGGAGAGTCTCAAGGTGAAGGTGGCGTCCGGATAGGCGCTCTTGCCGGTCCGTGCGAAGCGGGCCAGGGCAATGCGCTCGGCGCTTTTCTCCTCGGCGGCGCTTACCTCAGCCTCCCACTGCCCGCGCAGGGTGCGGGCCCTCGGTTCGATGCGCAGCGCCAGCTGGATGAAGGGGTCGGTTGATGCCTGCACCGCCGCCATACCGCCCTGCCACAGACGCAGGCGCTCGGCCGGCTCGGCGAGCTGCGTGCCGGCCACCAGCCGGGCAGCCATCGCTTCAGGGGCCTCGGTACCCAGCACCTGCTTGACCAGCTCGTCATCGGGGCCCAGGGTCTCGCGCAGCTTGGACAGTGCCCAGCCGAGCCGCGCGGTCTCCAGCGCCGGGTAGATGGGGGCTGGGGACTCCAGCGCCTGCTCCAACTGGGGCAGATTGTTGTCGGCAAACTCGCGCAGCCGCTCGCCATTGGGCAGTGCGCGCTCGGCCGCGCCACGCACCAGCGTCCGCGCATGGCGGAAATAGGCGCTGTTGAAGGCCCTGCCGCCCTCGACCATATCGTGCACCGGCGCCAGATCTCTGGCACGGGTCTGCGCGCGGGCCATGGCGGCGAAGGCGTCGCCGACCTCGCGCCGGAGCGCCGGGCGGCTGCGTATGAAGGCCTGCAGCCTGCGTTCCTCGTCGCGCTTGGCCTGCAGCAGGGCCGGGTCGCTGAGTGCCAGCAACTCGCCGCGCAGGACCTTGAGGTAGTTCTCCGTTCCCTCCAGTTCGGTCGTCACCTGGCGGGCCTGCTCGGCGCCCTGGCGGGCGTACTGAAGCTGCAGGCCGCGCAACTCGGACAGGCGGGGCAGGGTGTGCAGCGCCGTCTTGTCGCGCAGGGTCTCCAGCTGCGCCACGGTCAGCAGCCTCTGGGTGTCGCCCGGGTGGCCGGTGACCAGGGTCAGCTCGCCGGGCTCTGCGCCGTCGGCCTTGAACGGGAAGAAGTTCTGCGTGGTCACCGGCTTGCCGTCTTCGTAGGCGCGCAGCAGGGCGATGTCCAGCGCATAGCGGGGGAACATGAAGTTGTCCGGGTCGCCGCCAAAGTTGGCGATGGCGAACTCGGGTACCCAGACCAGACGCACATCGGCATAGCGGTGGTAGCGGTAGAGCTGGTACTGGCCGCCCTGATACAGGCTGACCAGGTCGCAGCGGGTGCGCTCGGTCTCGCTGCCACGGCACTCTTTGGTGAGCTGTGCCTGCACCGCGTTCTGGGCCTTCTGGTAGGCCTCGCCGCTGAGACCCCTGGTGGCCTTCTTGACCGCGGCGGTGACGTCGCTGATCTGGTCCAGCCGGTTCAGCTCGACCTCGGGGCAGCGCGGCTCCTGCGCCCGCTCGCGGGCCAGGAAGCCGTTGGCGACCCGGTCATCGCTGGCGCTGGACAGCTGCTCGACGCAGTCGATCACGCAGTGGTGATTGGTCATCACTAGGCCATTGGCCGAGACGAAGGCACCGGAGCAACCGCCGGCCACACGCAGCGAGGCCTGTCTCAACTTGTCGACCCAGGCCGTGCTGGGCGCGAAGCCGTACTGGGCCTGCATCTGCTTGAGCGGCAGATTGTCCAGCGTCCACATGCCCTCGGCGGCGAAGGCAGGGGCGGCCAGGGTGGCCAGCAAGGTCATCGCGACAGTTGTTGTCTTCATCGAAGCTCCGTCAAGAACAGATGTGCACCGGGGCCTAGCGTAACCGCCCCGGTCGACGATGACGCTGCAGGAATTGGGGGCTTGCGGTACAAGGCTGGAATGCATAGCTTGCCGAGACCGCCATGACCCAACCCAGCACCCGTACCGAAAAGGACTCGATGGGCCCGATCGAGGTCGATGCCCGGCGTCTCTGGGGTGCACAGACCCAGCGCAGCCTCCTGTACTTCGCCATCTCGGACGAGCGCATGCCGGAGGCCGTGATCGAGGCCCTGGTGCTGATCAAGCGACTGGCCGCCGGGGTGAATGCCGGGCTTGGCCTGCTCGATGCGGCCAAGGCCGAGGCGATACGGCGCGCCGCCGACGAGGTGCTGGCGGGCGGCCACCGCGCGGAGTTTCCGCTCTCGCTGTGGCAGACCGGCTCGGGCACGCAGAGCAATATGAATGTCAACGAGGTGCTGGCCAACCGCGCCTCCGAGCTGCTGGGCGGCGCGCGGGGCCAGACCCGGTTGGTGCACCCCAACGACGACGTGAATCTGGGCCAGTCGTCCAACGATGTGTTCCCGACCGCGATGCACATCGCCGCCGCGCGGGCCGTGCAGCAACGCCTGCGCCCGGCCTTGCAGCAGTTGCTGCAGACCATGGACGCCAAGGCGGGCGAGTTCGCCGCCATCGTCAAGCTCGGCCGCACCCATCTGCAGGACGCCACGCCGCTGACCCTGGGCCAGGAGTTCTCGGGCTATGCGGCTCAGCTGCGCCATGCCGATGCGGCGCTGCAGGCCAGCGCGGCGGGCTTGTACGAGCTGGCCATAGGTGGGACGGCGGTCGGCACCGGTCTGAACACCGATGCGCGCTTTGGCGGGCTGATGGCCGCGGCGATTGCCGATGCGACCGGGCTTCCCTTCGTCACCGCACCCAACAAGTTCGCCGCACTGGCCGGCCATGAGCCGCTGGTCTTTGCCCATGGCGCGCTGAAGACGCTGGCCGTGGCGCTGACCAAGATCGCCAATGACATACGCTGGCTGGCCTCGGGGCCGCGCTCGGGCCTCGGCGAGCTGCAGATTCCCGAGAACGAGCCGGGCAGCTCCATCATGCCCGGCAAGGTCAACCCCACCCAGGCCGAGGCGCTGACCATGCTCGGCGCCCAGGTGATGGGCAATGACGTGGCCATGACCATTGGCGGGGCCTCGGGCCACTTCGAGCTGAATGTCTACAAGCCGCTGCTGGCGCACAACTTCCTGCAGAGCGCCCGCCTGCTGGCTGATGGCTGCCTGAGCTTCGAAGCTCACTGCCTGAGCGGACTGCGGGCCAACGAGGCACGCATCGCCGCCCTGGTGCAGGGCTCGCTGATGCTGGTGACGGCGCTGGCCCCGCATATCGGCTACGAACGGGCGGCCAAGATCGCCCAGCGCGCCCATCAGGATGGCAGCAGCCTGCGCGATGCGGCGCTGCAGCTGGGCTATGTCAGTGGCAGCGACTTTGACGCCTGGGTCCAGCCGGGCCACATGACGGGGCCGGCTTGATGTTGGTCATGCCGATGGCGATGGGGGCTGTCAACATCAAATGGCATGCATCTGTGCAGTAGGAGGCGGAGAGCCGGCTTTTGTCCCCGCCGCTGCGGGAAAGCCCTCTATGATGGGCGGAATCAAGGTCTGAGATCGCAGGCGGGAGGGCCTTTTGCCCGGAGCCGCTGTTCGGGCCAAAGCGGCACCCGCCGCCATCCATTTGCAGCAGAAAGGCCAGGGTTCATCATGCCAACTCCTCAAGACGCCTCCTTGGCTCCACCGGAGACGCGCGCCCGACTGGGCAGTATCGCGCGCGAACTGCATGATGGCCTGCGGACGCTAGGGGCCGACACCGAGCTGCAGCGCGTGATGGAGGAGATTCCGAACGCCCGCGAGAGGCTGGACTATGTTTCGCGCATGACCGAGAACGCGGCCAACAAGGTGCTCGGTCTGGTCGAATCGGCCAAGCCTGAGTTCGACAGCGTCACCAGCCGCGGCCGGGAGTTGTCCGAGGCGTTGAATCGACTGTCCACCTCGACGGATTTCAGCGTGGAGCGCGCCCGCGCCATGATGAAGCTGTGTGGCGACTACCTCAGCAAGTCCTCGGACTTCATGGAGAAGCAAAACTCGGTGCTGACCCAGATCATGATGGCCCAGGACTTCCAGGACCTGTCCGGCCAGGTGATCAAGAAGGTCATCGACATCATCACCCGCACCGAGCAGCAACTGCTGATGGTGCTGGTGGACACCGCGCCCGAGAAGGCCGAGGCACAGGCCGAAGCCGAAGCCGGCAGCACCGAGGCCCTGCAAGGCCCTCAGGTGCCGGACAAGGCGCTGAAGCAGGACGATGTGGACGACTTGTTGGCTTCGTTAGGCTTCTAGGCGGGCCTTGCCTTGCCGCTTGTATCGCGGCAAGTCCCTCGCCAGGCGGGCCAAGGCTTCCGCCTTGTCCGTCCGGGCTCGGAGTCCGGGCTCAGCCCTCCGCCACCCGCTTGGCCAGATGCGCCAGGGCCTCTTCCACCTGATCCACCAGGATCAGGCACAGCTCGCCCGGCTGCAGCCGTGACAACGCGGTGTCGATGGCGACGAACTCGCCGCGGATCTCGTCGATCTGGCTGGTGCGTGTGGCTCCCGCCAGGCCCTTGCGCAGCAAGGCCACGACCTCGCCGTCCTCACGGCCGCGCTGACAGGCGTCCTCGAACAGGATCACCTCGTCGAAGGCCCCGCCGAGAATGGAGGTCTGCTCGGTGATGTCCTCATCGCGGCGGTCGCCAGCGCCGCTGATCACCACCGAACGGCGGCTGGCCGGCATGGCCTGCACGGCGCCGACAAGGGCGCGCATCGCATCGGCGTTGTGGCCGTAATCTGCGATCACGGTGGCGCCTCGGTAGTCCATCACATTGAAGCGGCCGGGCGCATTGTCGGCATCGGTGACGAAGCTGGACAGGCCGCGGCGCACCGCATCCCAGTTCAGGCCAGCGCCCCAGCCGGCCGCCATGGCCGCCATCACGTTCTCGACCTGGAAGCCGATGCTGCCATTGCGGGTGATCGGGATGTCCCGCAGGTTGACGCTCTCGCGCCAGGCGCCCTGGGCGGCGATCAGGCAGTCGCCCTCGACGTAGACGATGCGCTTGCCCTGGGCGCGGTGCGTGGCCATCACCGGGTGGTGACGGTCGGCCGCGAAGTAGATGATCTCGCCGGGGCAGACCGAAGCCATCGCCGCGACGATGGGGTCGGCGGCGTTGAGCACTGCATAGCCACCAGGGGCGACGTTCTGCACGATCACGCGCTTGAGCAGGGCCAATTCCTCGACCGTGTTGATGTAGTTCATGCCCAGATGGTCACCGGCGCCCAGATTGGTGACGACGGCCACCTGGCAGCGGTCGAAGCCCAGGCCCTCGCGCAGGATGCCGCCGCGGGCGGTCTCGAACACGGCGGCATCGACATCGGGATGCATCAACACGTTGCGGGCGCTTTTCGGCCCCGAGCAGTCGCCGCTGTCGATCTGCCGGCCTTCGACATAGACGCCGTCGGTATTGGTCATGCCAACGCGCAGGCCGCTGGTGGCGAACAGGTGGGCGATGACCCGCGACACCGTGGTCTTGCCGTTGGTGCCGGTGACGGCCACGACCGGAATGCGGCCATCGTCGCCATAGCCATAGAGATTGCCGACCATGGCCTCACCGACATGGCGCGGCTTGCCGTAGGACGGGCTCAGGTGCATGCGCAGGCCCGGCGCGGCATTGACCTCGACGATGCCGCCCGACTGCTCTTCCAGCGGCATCAGCACGCTTTCGCAGACCACATCGACGCCGCAGATGTGCAGGCCCACCATGCGCGCCGCCGCCACGGCGCTGGCCGCGACCTCGGGATGCACGTCATCGGTGACATCGGTGGCGGTGCCGCCGGTGCTCAGGTTGGCGTTGTTGCGCAGTATCACGCGCCGGCCCTTGTCGGGCACCGAGTCGGGGGCCAGGCCCTGCAGGCCCAGGCGCGCCACGGCGATATCATCGAAGCGGATCTTGGTCAGCGAGGTGGCGTGGCCGCTGCCACGCTTGGGGTCGCTGTTGACGATGTCCACCAGCTCGCGCACGGTGTGCTTGCCGTCGCCGATCACATGGGGGGGGTCACGTCTTGCCGCGGCGACCAGGCGCTCGCCGACCACCAGCAGGCGGAAGTCATTGCCGGGCAGGTATTTCTCGACCATCACCTCGCCGATTTCCTCGGCCGCCTTGTAGGCCACCTCCAGATGCTCGCGGCTGGCAACATTGACGGTAACGCCCTTGCCCTGGTTGCCGTCTTGGGGCTTGAGCACCACCGGCAGGCCGATCTGTTGCGCCACGCCCCAAGCGTCATCGACGCTGGAGACCGGCCGGCCATGGGGCACTGGCACGCCGGCGGCATGCAGCAGATTCTTGGTCAGGTCCTTGTCCTGGGCGATGGACTCGGCCACGGCGCTGGTGGTGTCCATCTCCGCGGCCTGGATGCGGCGCTGTCTGGCGCCCCATCCGAACTGCACCAGCGACCCTTGCGTCAAGCGGCGGAAGGGTATGCCACGGGCCACCGCCGCCTCGACGATGGAGCCGGTGCTGGGGCCCATGCGCACGTCTTCATCGAGCTCGCGCAGCTGCGCCACGGCGGCGGTGCCATCGAAGGGCTCGTCTGCCAGCACGGCATTGACCAGCGCCTGGGCCAGATCGAAGGCCAGGCGGCCGACGTCCTCCTCGCTGTACTCGACGACCACCTGGTAGATGCCGGGCTCTGAGGTGACATTGGTGCGGCTGAATGTGACCGGGCAGCCGGCCTGGGCCTGCAGCGCCAGGGCCGCTGCCTCCAGCACATGGGCGATCGAGATCGGGCCCTGGTGGCCCACCGGCTCCAGCGCGCCGATGGCAGGAAAGCGCGCGCGCACCGCCGACTCGAAATTGGCCAGATCGGCCATGCTGCGTTCGGCCGCCGGGCAGTTCACCACCGCTTCGATGGCGGTGTGGCGGCTCCAGAGATTCGGGCCGCGCAGGGCGCGTATGCGTGAAACTTCCATCGCTTGTTCTTTCTGCTGTGTTCTTTGCTTGAACCGAGTGCAGGTTCAGTGGGCCTTGGCCGGGCTGATCTGGGTCCCGCGGGGCGCCTGCATATCGGGGTCGAAGGTCTCGATGCCGGCGGTGATCAGGTCGGCGGACAGGCCCATGCCCCAGGCGGCGGCAATCGCGGCCAGCAGGGTGTCGGCAGAGTCGGCCCGGGTGTGCGCCAGCCAGGGCGAGATATCGCCCAGTTCGTCCAGGGTTTCGAGATTGCCGCCGGTGGCCAGCGCCACGCGGCTCTGGTGCAGGAACACCGCGCGCCGGCCGGCCGCCGCGTGGGCCTGCAGCGTGGCATCGTTGCCGTCCAGGCCGTAGAAGATGACCTCGCCATCGCTCAGGTCGGCCATGTCCACCAGCAGCGGATCGTTCACGTTCAGCACCGTCGCGCCATAGGACAGCACCACGTCCACCTGGGTGCGCATGACCTTGTACATCTGGTCGTCTTCGAGCACGTCGAATTCGGCCAGATCGGCCGAGCGGGCCAGATCGGTGACCACGCCGACCTGGCAGCGGTCATAGACCAGACCATCGCGCAGAATCGTCTTCGCGCCGTTCTCGAACACCGCGGCTTCGACGGCGCGGTTCATCAGCAGGCGGTGGCCTGGCTCCCAGTGGGCACAGTCACCGCGTTCGAGCAGGCGGCGGTCCAGATACAGGCCGTCGCGGCAGGCCAGGCCGACCTTGGGGCCGCTGAGATGCAGGAGCCAGGCGACGAGGCGCGCTATGGTGTGCGTGCCACGGCTGCCGGCCACACCGACGATGGGGATGCGGCCGTGCCTTTCCCCCATTCGCTCGCTGGCTTCGGTCTCCGGGAACAGGTGATCGACGATGGCACGGCCCACGGGGCGCGGCATACCCTCGGCGGGCTTCAGGTGCATCAGCAGGCCCGGGCCGGCGTTGACCTCGACGACCGCGCCGCCCTGCTGTTGCAGTGGTTTGGAGATGTCCTCGGCGACGACATCGACGCCGGCAATGTCCAGGCCGACGACACGGGCGGCCAGCGACACCACATGGGCCACCTCCGGGTGGACTTCGTCGGTGCAATCGATGGCGACATTGCCGTTGCGCTGTATCAGCACCTGGCGACCCGGGGCCGGGATGTCGGAGGGCTTGAGCCCTTGGCGTTGCAGGTCCAGCAACACGGCGCCGTCGCTGTCGGCGTAGATGCGACCCAACGGAAAGTCCTCGGTGGTGCCGCGGCGCGGGTCGGTGTTGATCTGGTGGTCGACCAGCTCGACCACATTCGAATGACCGTCGCCGGTGACCCAGGCGGTCTCGCCGCGCGCGGCCGCCACCACCTTGCCGCCGACCACCAGCAGCCGGTGCTCATGTCCCCGCACATAGCGCTCGACCATCACCTCGCTGCCATGTCGTGCGGCCAGTTCGAAAGCGGCCGCAATGTCGGACTGCTCGCGCAGGTCCAGGGTCACGCCGCGGCCGTGGTTGCCGTCGGTGGGCTTGACGACCACCGGCAGGCCGATGTCCTCGGCCGCGGCCCAGGCGGCGGCCTTGTCGGCCACCACCACGCCTTCGGGCACCGGCACCCCGCAGGCCTTCAGCAGGCTCTTGGTCAGGTCCTTCTCGCTGGCAATGCCCTCGGCAATGGCGCTGGTCAGATCGGTCTCCGCCGTCCAGATGCGACGCTGGCGGGCGCCGTGGCCCAGCTGCACCAGATTGCCGTCGTTCAGGCGGATATGCGGAATGCGCCGGTCGGTGGCGGCGGCCACGATGCAGGCGGTGGAGGGGCCCAGATAGCAATCGTCCACCTTGTCGCGCACCTTGGTCACGGCGGCCGGCACATCGAAGGTGTCACCGTTGATGGCGGCCATCAGCAGCGCATGGCCCTGCTCCAGCGCGGTGCGGGCGACCTGCTCGTCGCGGGCCCGGAACACCATGCGGTAGATGCCATGCTGGCTGGTGGACCGCGTCTGGCCAAAGCCGGTGGGCATGCCGGCCAGGTTCAAAAGCTCGATCACCACATGTTCCAGGGTGTGACCGGACCAGGTGCCCTCGATCAGGCGCTGCAGAAAGCCGCCGCGCTCGCCGACGCCGCAGTGGTGCTCGGCCAGGGCCGGCAGCAGGGCGGTGATGCGCTCGGTGAAGCCGGGCAGCAGATTTGACGGGAAGTTCTCCAGCTCACCGAGGTCCAGCCAGACTTCCAGCACCGGGCGGTAGGTCCAGACATTGGGGCCCCGCAGATAGTTGATGCGCAGCAGCTTGATGTCGTCGTATCGGTTCATGTTTGCGATGTAGGGCGAGCCATGGTTTCGTGGGCTGGGCTCAATTGTGCGCCCGGAGTGGCAAATATTGCAGTGGTGGGGGTGGGTGCCGGCGCGCTTCGGCGAGAATCCGGGTCGGAGTCCCGTCCAGGGCAATCAAAGAAAATGCAACATCACCATCCCGTCAAGGTCATTGATCCTAGCGCCAAGGGCGCTGACAGCAGCCTGCAAACCCGGCTTGCGCCCGACGAGAACGTCGTCGCCACCCTGGACGTTGACCTGGACGCCAGCCTGCGCTTCGGCCAGGGCCAGCTGGTACTGACCAATGCGCGACTTTTGTCACGGGAATCGGCCGCTGGCCCCTGGTCCGAGTGGCCCTTGCACCCGGGCCTGAGCCTGCGCCATGCCGACCATGGCGGCGTGGGCAGCATCGAGCTGCATGACGCGAATGGGCGCCTGGCGCTGTGGCGCTTCACCTTGGGCGCCAATGTGCTGGCCCTGCGCTGGACCACGGCCTTCGAGCAGCAACTGCTGCGCCTGCAGGCCGCTGGGGCGATGGTGTCGGCCGCCGACGAACTGCTGCTGTGCCCCGCCTGCCAGGCGCCCCTGCCGCCCGACAGCGAGGAATGCCCCAGCTGTGCCCGCGAGCTGCACACGCCGCCGTCCACCTGGGTGCTGCTGCGCCTGTGGCGCTTTGCCAAGCCCTACCAGGGGCAGTTGCTGCTGGGCTTTCTGCTGATGCTGGGTTCGACCGGGGCCACCCTGGTGGCGCCCTACCTGACCATGCCCATCATGGACAAGGTGCTGATTCCGTTCCAGAGCGGCCAGCGCATCGACCCGATGCTGGTCACCCTATATCTCAGCGGCCTGTTCGGCGCGGCCCTGGTGTCCTGGCTGCTGGGCTGGGCCAAGACCTATATCCTGGCCCTGGTGTCCGAGCGCATCGCCGCCGATCTGCGCACCGCCACCTTCGAGCATTTGCTGCAGCTGTCGCTGGACTATTTCGGTGGCAAGCGCACCGGCGACCTGATGAGCCGCATCGGCTCCGAGACCGACCGGCTCAGCGTCTTCCTGTCCCTGCATGCGCTGGACTTCATCACCGACGTGCTGATGCTGCTGATGACTGCGGCCATCCTGTTCTCGATCAACCCCTGGCTGGCCCTGGCCACCCTGGTGCCTTTGCCCTTCATCGCCTGGATGATCCACCTGGTGCGCGACCGCCTGCGTACCGGCTTCGAGAAGATAGACCGCGTCTGGGGCGAGGTCACCTCGGTGCTGGCCGACACCATTCCCGGCATACGCGTCGTCAAGGCCTTTGCCCAGGAGAAGCGCGAGGCGCGGCGCTTTGTTGATGCCAACAAGCACAATCTGGACGTCAACGACAAGCTCAACAAGACCTGGAGCCTGTTCACCCCCACCGTCTCGCTGCTGACCGAGATGGGCCTGCTGGTGGTCTGGGCCTTCGGCATCTACCTGGTCGCCGATGGCGACATCACCGTCGGCGTACTGACCGCCTTCATCGCCTATATCGGCCGCTTCTATGGCCGCATGGACTCGATGAGCCGCATCGTCTCGGTGACGCAAAAGGCCGCCGCCGGTGCCAAGCGCATCTTCGACATCCTCGACCACCATTCGAACGTGCCCGATCCGGTCAACCCGGTGCCGCTGGGCAAGGTGCAGGGCGGCATACAGATCCAGGACATCGGCTTCCGCTACGGCAACCGCGCGGTGATTCGTGGCCTGAGCCTGGACATCAAACCCGGCGAGATGATTGGCCTGGTGGGCCACAGCGGTTCGGGCAAGAGCACGCTGGTGAACCTGATCTGCCGCTTCTATGACGTGACCGAAGGCTCGATCAAGGTCGATGGCGTGGACCTGCGCCGCATCGGCCTGGCCGACTTCCGCCGCCATATCGGCCTGGTCTTGCAGGAGCCTTTCCTGTTCTTCGGCACGATTGCCGAGAACATTGCCTACGGCAAGCCGGACGCCAGCCGTGCCGAGATCGTGGCCGCGGCCCGCGCCGCCCATGCGCACGAGTTCATCCTGCGCCTGCCGCAAGGCTATGACTCGCTGGTCGGCGAGCGGGGCCAGGGCTTGTCGGGCGGCGAGCGCCAGCGCATCTCGATCGCCCGCGCGCTCTTGATAGACCCGCGCATCCTGATACTCGACGAAGCCACTTCGTCGGTGGACACCGAGACCGAGAAGGAAATCCAGAAGGCGCTGGACAATCTGGTCCAGGGCCGCACGACGATTGCCATCGCCCACCGGCTGTCGACCCTGCGCAAGGCCGACCGCCTGGTGGTGATGGACCGCGGCCAGGTGGTCGAGGTTGGCCCGCACGAGGAGCTGATGGCCAAGCAGGGCGCCTACTGGCGCCTGTACGAGGCCCAGCTGCGCCGGGTGGACAGCGATGGCGATGAGGAAGCACAGGCCCCTCTGCCCACCGCGCCCGCACATTCGGAGGCGAAGGACTGATATGGACTTCCAACTCGAACGCAACAGCTTCGGCCGTCTGGTGCTGATCGACGCCGCCGGCCAGCGCCACGAAGGCGTGGTGCCGATACGCGCCTTCCCGATTGCCGCACCCGACGAGGGCCTGTCCTTGATCAGCACCGATGGCCGGGAGCTGGCCTGGATTGCTCGCCTCACCGAGCTCCCCGCCGCCACGCGCACGCTGCTCGACGAGGAGCTGGCCCAGCGCGAGTTCGTGCCGGTGGTCAAGCGCATCAAGAGTGTCTCCACCTTCTCGACACCCAGCATCTGGCAGATCGAGACCGACCGTGGCGAGACTCAGTTCGTGCTCAAGGCCGAGGAGGACATCCGCCGACTGGAGGGCCCTGATCTGCTGATCACCGACAGCCACGGCATTCAGTTTCTGGTGCGGGACCGTTGGGCCTTGGACAAGGCGTCGCGCCGCCTGCTCGAACGATTCCTGTGACCCTTCGGGATTGACGGCTGCCCCGGATGCAATCCGGGTCAATCAAGCATCAAGGCCGCACCCCTGGAGCCTCCCAGGCCATGCCCGCCGCACGCTGCTTCAGATAGAGCTCCAGCGCCAGCAAGTCCTGCGAGTCGTAGGCAGGGGCTTGCGCCCGCACCCCGGTCATGCAGTTGCGCAGACGCCGCTGCAGCGAACCCAGGCCCTGCCATTCCAGCCGGTACAGCGGATAGGCGTTCGGATGGCCCTGCGGGATCACGCTGCCGGCCAGGCGGCCGCCGGCCAGGCCCTCATGGCATTGGGCGCAGGACAGATTCAGCTGGCCGATGCGTTGGGTGAACAGGGCTTGACCCTGCTCGCGCAGAGGCTGCAGCTCCGGCGCCTCGGATGGCGCGAGGACCATGCCGCGCGACTGCGCGGCCACATAGGCCTCCAGGCCCAGCAGTTGTGCATGCTCGGCGGGCCAGGCCTCGGCCTGCTGGTGCTTCGTGCGGCATTGCTGGATGCGCTGGCCAAGGTTCAGCGCGCGGCCCAGCGCCGCGTCCCAGACCGGGTAGCGCGCCGCCACACCGCGCAGCGTGCCGACCTCGCCGTGGCAGCCGGCGCAGGACTTGTCGCGGCGGCCGGCGGTGGTGGTCCACAAGGCCTCGCCGTCCTTGACCCACAGCCAGGCCGGGTTCAGGCCATCGTCGCGCTGCATGGCCTGGGTGGCGGGGCTCATGTCGGCGAAGCCAGAGCGGCGCGGCTCGGCCTGCGTAGCGAGGGCGTACAGCAGCAAGGGCAGCAGCAGCCACCTCATGTCACCATCAGCATCCGCTGCTCGCGCTGCACAAAGCCGTTGTCGCCCTCCCAGACGAAGTCCAGCGGGCCTGATTCAGTGGCGCGGACGAAGAACACCAGCAGCGGATTGGCCGAGATGGCCGCGAACAGCTCGGCGCCGCACACCAGCTCGCCCCGGTAGTGGCATGTGAAGCGGCGTATCAGGTCGGCGGGCAGGCGCTGGCCCTGGTCGTCGTTGCGGTAGCCGGTTTCCATCGTATGGGCGATCAGGCAGCGCACCTCGACGATCTCGCCTCGGCGGGCGCGGTCGGGCAGGGTGATCACGGTGCGGGCCATGTTCTTCACGCCTCTATGCAGGCGGCCAGGGTCACGATGACATCGACGCGGTGTTGCCACCACGAGCCATCGCCCAGCTGGGCCAGGGCCAGCACCTGCTGCGAGGTGGCCAGGCGGATGCGGGTGTCGATCCGCGCGCGGCCGGCGGCTGGGCCCAGCTGGAACACCGCCACCTCGGGCCGTGGATTGCGTTCGGTGAACAGAGCGATGCGGCGCACGTGGTCGCTGGCCGTCATGGCGCTGTCCACCGTCGCCGTCACCGGCACGGCATTGCCGTTCTCGACCAGCTCGGACAGGTCCAGCCTGACCTTGCCCGTCTGCGGCCGGGCGCCACCGGTCAGCTCGCGCACAGCGGCGGCCATGGCCTCGGGCGTGGCACTGGCCGGGCGCAGCCACAGGCTCAATCCCAGGCCCGTGGTGTGCAGCATCCAGCGGCGGCGGGGCGTCATGTCATCACTCCCGCAGCGTCTGCAGATAGGCCACCACGTCCTCGACCTGCTGGGCCGTGAAGATCGTCTTGCCTTGCCATTGCGGCGCGACCCGGTTCAGCCCTTCGCTTCGGTAATACGCCGGCATGATGCTGTCGGGCCGCAGGCGTTGGCTGTCGATCAGGCGCAGGCGCAGCTGGCCGGCGCTCAACCGCCGGCCGACGCCGGCCAGATCGGGGGCCAGATTGCCCTGGAAGCGCTCCTCGGCGATCGGCGCGGTATGGCACAGCAGGCACAGGCCCTGCTGGCGGCTGGCGACCAGGGCCCGGCCGCGGGCGGCGTCGCCGGCGACGGCAGTCAGCGGCTCGGCCATCGTGTCGCTGGCAGCAGGGGCGGGTTGGGCCATGGCCAGCAGCATCCAGGCAAGCCGGCGCCACACCGCCTCAGGCCTTCTTCACCAGGCTCTGGTCCTTCAGCGGCAGATCTCGGATGCGCACGCCGGTGGCGGCGAAGATCGCATTCAGCACCGCCGGTGCGGCCACCGCGATCGTCGGCTCGCCGACGCCGCCCCAGAAGCCACCCGAGGGCATGACGATGGTCTCGACCTTGGGCATGTGCTCCATGTGCATCACCGGATAGGTGCCGAAGTTGTCCTGCTCGATGCGGCCGTCCTTGACCGTGCAGGCGCCGAACAGCGCCGCCGACAGGCCATAGACGAAGGAGCCCTCGACCTGCGCCTCTATCTGTTGCGGATTGACCGCATGGCCGGAGTCGGTGGCGGCGACGATGCGATGGATCTTCAGCTTGCCCTTGGTGACGGACACCTCGGCGCAGGCCGCCACATAGCTGCCAAAACCCATGATCTGGGCCAGGCCCAGGGCATGCCCCCTGGGCAGCGGCTTGCCCCAGCCCGCACGCGCGGCCACGGCGTTGAGCACGGCCAGGTGCTTGGGGCTCTCGGCCAGCATCGCGCGGCGGAACTCCAGCGCGTCCTTCTTTGCGGCAAGGGCCACCTCGTCGAGGAAGCACTCCAGATAGACCGCGTTCTGGTTCAGATTGACCCCGCGCCAGAAGCCCGGTGGCACGTGCGGGTTGCGCATCGCATGGTCGATCAGCAGGTGCGGAACCTTGTAGCCCAGCCGGCCCTCGGCCCCGTCGGCGTTGAGGCCCTGGAACACGACAGGGTCCTTGCCGTCCTTGATGTTCTGCGGAAAGATGCCGGCGATGATGGACTGGCCCGAGATGCGCATATGCAGCGCGCTCAAGCTTCCCGCATCGTCCAGGGCGGCCCGCAGCTTGCACTGGGTGACCGGGTGATAGCGGCCGTGCAGCATGTCCTCTTCACGCGACCAGATCAGCTTGACCGGCGTGCCGGGCAGCTCCTTGGCGATGGCCACCGCCTGGCGCACCCAATCGTGCACCGCACCGCGCCGGCCGAAGCCGCCGCCCAGATGCAGCTTGTAGACCTCGCATTTGGCCGGCGGCAGGCCCGAGGCCTCCGCGGCAGCGGCCAGCGCCGCATCGCCGTTCTGCGTCGGGGTCCAGACCTCGCAGCGCTCGGGTGTCCAGCGCGCGGTCGCGTTCATCGTCTCCATCGTCGCGTGGTTCTGGAACGGGTAGCTGTAGACCGACTCGACCACGCGCTTTGCACTCGCCAGTGTGGCCTTGGCGTCGCCGCTGCTGGTGCCCACGGCGGCATCGGGCGCGTCGAGACCGGCCTTCAGCATCGCCGCGATGCTGGCGCTGCTGACCTTGGCGTGCTCGCCCTCGTCCCAGACGATGGGCAGGGCGTCGAGCGCGGTCTTGGCGCGCCACCAGGTGTCGGCCACCACGGCCACGGCGCTGTCACCGACGCGCACGACTCGTCTGATGCCGGGCCGCTGCAGCACGGCCGTGGCGTCGAAGCTCTTCAGCTTGCCGCCAAACACCGGGCAGTCCTTGATCGCGGCATTGAGCAGGCCGGGCATGGTCAAGTCCATGCCGAAGATCTGCGCGCCGTTGAGCTTGTTCTGGGTGTCCAGGCGCTTGACCGGCTTGCCGGCGACGCGCCAGTCCTTGGGGTCCTTCAGCGTCACCGTGGCCGGCACCGGCAGTTGGGCCGCGGCGGCGGCCAGCTGGCCGTAAGTGGCGCTGCGCCCGCTGGCCTGGTGGGTCACGCGGCTGTTGGCCGCCACGCATTCGCCCGCCGGCACGCCCCAGCTGTTGGCGGCTGCCTGCACCAGCAGCATCCGCGCCTTGGCCCCGCCCTCGCGCACATACTGGTGCGACTCGCGTATGCCGCGGCTGCCGCCGGTCGAGAAGCTGCCCCAGACGCGCTGGCGCGCCAGGTTCTGGCCGGGCGTCGGATACTCGGTCGTGACCCTGGCCCAGTCGCATTCCAGCTCCTCGGCCACCAGCTGGGCCAGGCCGGTCAAGGTGCCCTGGCCCATCTCGGAGCGGGCAATGCGCACCACCACCGTGTCATCGGGCTTGATCACCACCCAGGCGTTGATCTCGTCGGGCCTGGCGCCCTGGGCCAGCGCCGAGCGGATGTGGAAGCCGATCACCAGGCTGCCGGCCGTGGCCGCGCCGCTGGCCAGAAAGCCGCGGCGTGAAACGACCGCGCTCATGATTGCACCCCCGCTGCCTGCTTGATCGCGGCGCGCACCCGGTTATAGGTGCCGCAGCGGCAGATATTGCTCATCGCCGCGTCGATGTCGGCATCGGTGGGCTTCGGTTTGGCCTTGATCAGGGCCACGGCCGCCATGATCATGCCGCTCTGGCAGAAGCCGCACTGCGGCACATCCAGCGCCGCCCAGGCCTTCTGGATCGGGTGCGAGCTGTCGGGTGACAGGCCCTCGATGGTGATGATCTTCTGCGTGGGCGTCACCGTGGACGCCGGCCGCACGCAGCTGCGCGTGGGCACGCCGTCGATGTGCACGGTGCAGGCGCCACACTGGGCGATGCCGCAGCCGTACTTGGTGCCCGTCAGCCCCAGCTGCTCGCGCAGCACCCACAGCAGCGGTGTGTCGGGCTCGGCCTCGAACTCACGCACCTGACCGTTGACCATCAGCTTGCTCATCTGCGCGCTCCATCGGGGTGGCTACGGGCACCGAGGGTAGCAGCGCCGGGGCGGCTTGGCTACCAGGCCGCGGCTGCAGGCGGCGCATGGCGTCATCGACCAGGCCCGTCGCCTGCTCCCAGGGGTAGCTGCGGAACGCATGGCCGCGGGTCACGAATGAGGCCCCCGAATAGAATATCTCGTACTGCGTGTGGCGCGAACCGAACTCCGACCCCACCGCGTCCCAGGCCAGCTTGAACAGGCGCACGCGGTCTATCGAGTCCAGGGCGGGCGACTTCTGCGTCTTCAGTATCAGCGCCAGGATCTCGGGGTGGGCAAAGTCCTTGATATCCGAGGGCAGCATGATCAGCCCGCCGCCTGCCAGCTCGCGCAAGGCCAGGGCGAACTGCGGATACAGCTCCTGCGTCAACACATGGGCGGCACGCAGATGCTGCAGCGAGGGGACGAAGTAGGGCCCAGCGCTTTCGCCCGCAGCCTCCATCGCCAGTATCAGGCCCTCGACCATCGTGGTCTGCGCGGCCAGATAGCCCAGACGCTCCTGCACCGCAGGCATGCCGATGATGCCGTTGGCCTCGCAGATGCGGCGCGCCAGGCCGAGCAGGAAGCGCAGCTTCACCAGCAGGCGGATCTGGCCGTGCCAGCCCATCATCGCCGCGGCCGGTGTGCCGTGGAACTGCTTGCGCGCCATCTCCGGGCTGCGGTGCACGAACACGCGGCTCCAAGGGATCTTCACATCGTCGAAATAGACCAGGGCGTCGTTCTCGTCGAAGTGGGTGCTGAGCGGATAGTCGAAGGCCGAGCTGGCGGCCGCCGCGTAGGAGCGGCGCGACAGCAGCTTGACGCCCGGCGTGCCCACGGCCACCGCGGCGCTGAAGGCCTGGGCCGTTTCGTCCGCGCGCAGCGGTGCGATGTTGCCGATCAGCAGCTCGTTGGCCAGCACGGTGCCGGTGCCCAGCATCTTGGCGCCACGTATCGTGATGCCCTGGGCGTCTTCATCGACGATGGCGGCCACCAGCTGGTCCGCCTGCTCGCCGGCGGCCTTGGAGCGGTCGGCCTGCGGGTTGACGAGCACATAGCTGAGGTACAGGTCCTGGTCGCGCAGATGGCGGAAGTAGTGCTGCAGGCTGGCCGCGCGCTCGGCGTTGTCGGCACGGAACACGTCCAGGCCCATCTCCATGCCCGCCAGCGCGCAGGCGAAGTGCTCGGGCGAGCGGCCCATCCAGCCAAAGCTCAGCTCGGCCATGCGCAGCAGGGCCAGGCGCTTGTCCGCCAGCTCGGCCTGATTCCGGGGCTGGAGCCAGGTCTTGCTGACGCGGGCGCCCGAGGTCGGCGAGCGCATGGCCAGGCGCTCGTCCCGCTGGACCTCGTCATACAGCCTGGCCACGCTGCGCGCCGCGCCGGCAAAGGCGGGGTGGTCGGGCACGCTGGCGATGCGCTCGCCGGCCAGATAGACCTCGCGCCCGTCGCGCAGGCGGGCCAGGTAGCGGGTGCCGGCTTCATCCATGGGCCTGCTCCAGCCCGGCGGTGCGCCGCTGCGGGTGCTGGGCCAGCGCCCACTGGCGGTACAGCCCGTGCAGGCGCCTGAACCAAGGCCCCTCGGCCAGCAGGCGCTGCTCAAAACGATGGCAGCGCATGACCTGGCCCATATTGCCGGTGCTCAGGATTTCGCTGGCGTGCTCCAGATCGGCCGGCGTCAGCGCCTGCTCGGGCACCATCACGCCCTGCTCGCGCAGCAGGCCCAGCAGGCGCTGGCGCGTCAGGCCGTTGAGGAAGGAGGCGCGCATCAGCGGGCTGCGCAACTGCCCGTCCAGCACCACCAGCAGATTGGCGCCGGCGAACTCGGCCACATCGCCTTGATGGTCCAGCACCAGGGCGTTGTCGAAGCCGCGCGCCATCGCCTCGCGCAGCGCGCGGTGCGAGTTGGGATACAGGCAGGCCGCCTTGGCATCGGTGGGAGCGCTGTCCGGGTGGGGCCGGCGCAGCTGCGTCAGGCAGGCGCTGAAGCCCTGGTCCGAGGGCATGGGCAGGGGCGTCAAGGTCACCGAGAGTTCGCACTCCTCCGGCTTGTTCAGCAGGAAGCCGCGCACCGGCATCAGCATCGGGCGTATGTACAGCGCTGTGCCGGTGCGGAACTGTGCGACGCCATCGAGGCAAAGATCGTGCACCTGCTCCCAGCGCAGGGCGGGCTCCATGCCCACACGGGCGGCCGAGCGCAGCAGGCGCTGGCAGTGCAGGTCGAGGTCGGGGATGCAGCCCTCGAAGGCGCGCGCGCCATCGAACACGGCAGAGCCCATCCACAGCGCGTGGTCGGCGCCGGCGGCAATTGGCTCGAGGCTGTTCTTCCACTGCCCGCGGTGCCATGTGATGGCGCAGCTCCAGTCGGCGCTGTTCATGGCCGACCTCCCGACAGCTTGCCCACCGTCTGCGCGGTGTGGTACGGGGGGATCTCGTCGTAGTGCGGCCCGTCGTAGATCTCCAGCAGCAGCGCGCGCTCCAGCGCCCGCGTCGGGCCGTGCGGGTGCCCCTTGGGGTTCATATAGAAGTGACCGGGCTCCAGCAGCAGGCTGTGCGGCTCGAGGTACTCGTAGCGCCCCTCCAGGCAGTACATGAACTGGTTGGAGGCATGGGTGTGGCGCACCGGGATGCCGGCGCCTGCGGGGAAGTCCAGCAGCGCGATGCTGGCCCCGGTGTCGGCGTTCTGGTACAGGTAGTAGACGCGCAGGCCGCCGGTGTTCTCCAGCAGCATCCAGCCGTCGTCATCGGGCCGGGGAATGTGCACTTCCCCCAGCGGAGGCGTGACGGGGAATGGTCGTGGGCTCATGGCAGGGGCTCCTTGGGGTTGAACTCGATGGGTGAGGGCAGGGCCGCGATGGCGCTGATCTCGATCAGGCAGCGCGGGTCCACCAGGCTCAGCACCTCGACCATCGCGGAGGCCGGCGGCCGCTGCGCAAAGAAGGCCTTGCGCACGCGGTGAATGGCGGCGAAGTCCTGCACATTGCGCACATAGACGGTGACGTTGACGATGTCGGCCAGGCTGCCCCCGGCGGCGTGGCAGACCTTGGCCAGGTTCTCGCAGACCTGGCGCGTCTGCACTTCGATGTCCTGCTCGCCGACCACGGCGCCGCTGGCATCGCGTGCGGTCAGGCCGGAGATGAACAGCAGGCGGCAGGCGCCGTCCACGGCGACGGCCTGTGACCACACGCCGAAGGGCTTGGCGCTGTCAGGGGCCTGTATCGGTGTGATGTTCATGACCAGGCCTCCAGCTGCCCGCCGATGAACAGCAGCGGTGCCCCGCCGCTGGCGGCGAATTCGGTCACCTCGCCGATCAGCAGCAGATGGTCGCCGGCCGGCACGCGCTGCACGACCCGGCAGCAGAAGTGCGCGGTGGCACCCGGCAGCCAGCGCATCGCGGCCGCCGAGCGCAGCACCGGCAGGCCGTCGAACTTGCGGCCGCCGCGGGTGAAGCGCGGCACCAGCGCCGCCTGGTTGGCCGCCAGCAGGCTAAGGCCATAGCGCTCGGTGTGGGCGTAGAGCGCGTAGTTGGGGGCATCGCAGGCCACCGCCCATTGCACCAGCATCGGTTGCAGGGACACCGAAGCAAACGAGTTGATGACCATGCCGGTGTCGCTGCCATCGACGGCCTGTATGGCCACCACGGCCACGCCGGTGGGGAAGGCGGCACAGGCCTTGCGGAAGGCCAGCGGGGGATACGCTCGGGCGGTGCAGAGCTTGAGTTGGGCAGACATGGAGGGCTAGGTGAGTGGCGATCACCAAATTATTTCGACTTCAGCGGTTTTTTGATTTCAAATGCGGATGATGTGAGTGGTGGTCATGGAATGTTTGCAATGAATTCGAGGAATCCATGGAAGAAGTGATCATTGACGCCCGCGACGAGCAGATTCTTCGCCTGCTGCAGCAGGACGCGCGCATTCCCAACAATCGGCTGGCCGAGCTGGTGGCGCTGAGCCCGCCGGCCTGCCACCGCCGCGTGCGCGCGCTGGAGGAGGCCGGCGTGATACGGCAGTACACGGCCGTGCTCGATGCGGTGAAGCTGGGGCGGGGGCTGACGATGTTCGTCGAGGTGAAGCTGGCGAACCAGAACAAGCAGGCGGTCGATGCCTTCGAGCGCGAGGTGCTGGCCTTCGCCGAGGTCAGCGAATGCCATCTGATTGCCGGCGAGTTCGACTACCTGCTGCGCGTGGTCGTGGCCGACCACAACGCCTATCAGCGCTTTCTGTGGGACCGGCTTACGGTGACGCCGGGCGTTGCCAATGTCAGGTCGCTGCTGTCGATGCGCACCGTCAAGGATATGCCGGGCGTGACGATCTAGCCTTCTGCCCGCTATTCGTCGAGGAAGTTGCCGGACTGCGAGCGCAGCCACTGCTGGCCCTCGATGAAGGTGACCCCGGCCGGGTCCCCGCCCTGCTGCACCAGGGCCACCTGCTTGGACAGGAAGCGCCGCAACATGGCCACGCCGCGGTCGCTGATGGCCAGGTGCTCCTCGGAATGCAAGGTGATGGGGCCCTGGCCGACCTGGGCCTCGTAGTCGCCCGGAAAGGCCTGGTGCTCGGCCTCGGTCAGCTCCTGCCAGGCCTTGCCGTTGAGCCTCGCGCGCAGCCGGCTCAAGGCGCCGGGCTCGGTGACGCGGCCGGCCGAGTAGATGCGGAAGTGCGTGTCATCGATGGGCAGCACCCAGCCGATCATCGTGCAGGGTCCATAGCTTTCGACCCGTGGGCTGGCGACCACGCGCAGCGTCGGCGCCATCGTCTCGGTGATGCGGCGGTGCACCTGGCCGTTCTCAAGCTGGCGCAGCTGGGTGCTGCGCACACCGAGCTCGTGATACTCGAACGTGACCTCGGGCATCAGCCCCATCTGCGGCACGAACTGCGGGCCGCTGAACGAGCCATGCAGTATCGGCACGTGGAAGGGGTCCATCACGTTCTCGAAATGCTGCAGCCAGTTGCAGGGCACGATGGCCGGGCCGCCGCTGCCAATGCTCTGGTCATCGGCCTCGATCAGCTCGCCCGGCTGCAGGTTCTCTTCCAGCAAGCCATGGTGGGGCAGCAGCGGCTGCCGGTCCGGCGGGCCCAGGTAGGCGAAGACCAGGCCGTAGCGCTCCTCCACCGGATACCAGGGCTGGCGCACCGACCCGTGGCTGGTGCCGGCGGGCTCGCAAGGCCGATCCAGGCAATGGCCCTGCACATCGAACAGCCAGCCGTGATAGCAGCAGCGCAGGCCCTGGGCCTCACCGCGGCCGTAGAACAGCGAGGCGCCGCGGTGGGCGCAGCGGGCATGCAGCAGGCCGGCACGGCCGGCGCCGTCGCGGAACAGCACCAGGTCTTCGCCGAACACGCGCACCGCCTTGGGCGTGGCCGTGGCGTCGCTGCTCAGGCCGACCGGGTGCCAGTAGCGGCGTAGCAGCTCGCCCATCGGCGTGCCGCGGCCGACATGGGTCCGATCGTCGCTGCTGCTCGGGGCAGGGAGGTCGTAGGCGCTGCGGATGGGAATGGTGGTTTTCATCAGAGGTCCAGGGTCAGGCTGGGGGTGCTTGCGCGCGAGCAGCACAGCATCATGGTCAGGCCTGCGGTGCGCTCTTCAGGGCTGAGGAGTTGGTCGCGATGGTCGGGCACGCCATCGAGCACGACGGTCTCGCAAGTGCCGCAGATGCCCATGCGGCAGGAGTGAGGCACCTCGATGCCGGCCTCCAGCAATGCGTCCAGCAGGCTTTGCGTGGCCGCAACCTCAATGCTGCGCCGGCTGTGCGCCAGGTGCAGGACCAGCGGGGTGTCGTTCATGGTGATGGCTTCCTTGGCTTGTAATTGACTTTGGCAACCATGAACATATAAACAAATTACAGTTTTGTGCAAGGGGGACTTGCACTCATGCAATTAATTGATGATGTTAAGTAATGTCGCGTTGGTGCCCGAGCATTGGTGCTTGGCGTCACACACCTACTCACAAGAGACACAACATGAAATCACAGCATCACACCTGGGCTGCCATCGGCCTGCTGGCGAGCCTGGCCGCCTCATCGGCCTGGGCGCAGAGCAGCGTCACCGTCTACGGCCGCGTCAATCTGAGCGTGGAGTCGCAGAAGCGCGGCAGCGCCGGCAATATGGTCAGTCTGGAAAACAGCTCCTCGCGCTGGGGCCTGCGCGGCGTGGAAGACCTGGGCGGCGGCCTGAAGGCCTCGTTCAAGCTGGAGAGCGGCTTCGACGCGAGCAACGGCACGGCCGCCGGCACCTACTGGGGCCGCGAGTCATGGCTGGCGATCGAGGGGGCTTTTGGCAAGGTGCGTATCGGCAACCTGACCAATATCACCTACCTGACCTCGGCCGACTATGTGAGCATGCACAACCATGACACCGGCACTTCGTCGGACACGCTGTTCGCCTTCGGCGTGAACTTCGGCGCCAAGCAGAACACGGTTGCCTATGCGACGCCGGTGGTCAACGGCTTCCAGGCCGAGATCAGCCATGCGCTGAAGGAAGACGGCGCCTTCGGCTCGACCAATGCGGTGCTGAACTACGACGCCGGTCCGCTGCACCTGGGCTTTGGCGTGGCCAAGCGCGATGTCAATCGCATGGTGGTGGCGCGCGGCCTGTACGAGCTGGGCGCCTTCACCTTCGGCGGCTACTACGAGCGCGACAGCTTCAACGGCGTCAAGCGCAACAACGTCCGCCTGGTCGGCATGTATGCGATGGACCAGCATGAGTTCCACCTGAACTTCGGCGCTGCCGGCGACCGAGGCGGTGCCGACACCGGTGCCCGCCAGTATACGCTGGGCTACAACTACAAGCTGTCCAAGCGCACCAAGGTCTATGGCTTCTACACCGGCGTCAACAACGATGCCAAGGCCACCTACGCGGCCTTCGGCAGCTTGAAGGCGGGTGAGTCGCAGAGCTCATTGGCTTTGGGCATTCGCCATAACTTCTGATCTTTGCTCGCTGTTTGGTGGCGGCAGAGGGGGCGTGGGGCCGGCCACTGCGGGCGAAGCTTAGGTCCGTCCTGGACGGACGGACCTTCAGTTTCTTTATGCCCTCCGTGACCGGCCCCCCACCCCCTCTGCGGATGCGCTGGTGGCTGCCAGTCCCGAGCCGTGCGGGTGCCTTGAGGGTTGGCGAGCCTGCACACCCGCTCCAGCAGGGATGAGGGTGTGCCGGCCGCAGCGGGCATAAAGAAGCCGAAGTCCGGTCCGTTCAGGGCCGGACGATGCTTCAGCCCGCTGCGGCCGGCGCGCCCTCGTCCCTGCCGCTCCATACGGGAAATAAAAACAGCGCCGAATCGTGAGACGCGGCGCTGCTTGCTGTGACGGCGGCGGGTAGAGCTACTTGTCCGCCAACCGCTCCTCCTCGAGCATCTCGCGCCCGATGTCGGCCAGCTTGTCCAGTGCCTGATACAGATACTGCTGCTCGGTCTTGTTGAGGCCTTCGAGCAGGCGGTTGTGGCGGCTCTGGGCCTCGGCGAAGATCTTGCGGTACAGGGCCTTGCCCTCGGCGGTCAGTGACAGCTTGACGCTGCGGCCGTCGTTCTCGTTGGCCACGCCCAGCACCAGGCCGCGCTTGATGAGTGCGGTGATCATGCGGCTGGCCTGGGCCAGCTGGATGTCGGCCTCCTCGGCCAGCTTGACCAGGGTCAGGGGGCCGTCGGTGAACAGATTGCCGATCAGCCGCCACTCGACACCGGTCACCTTGTACTTGCGGCTGTAAAGCATGTACGCCGGCTTGGTGGTGTAGTAGGTCGCCTTGAGCAGGCGGTAGGTAACCAGTTCCCGGATCGTCGGTGCCTCAGGTATGGCTTTCTTGGGGGCTGGTGAACTCATCGTGATGTTGGAAGTGGATCGCTGCGCTTTTGCCATTTTCTCAGGCCGCAGCGGCGATGGACCCCAGCGTTTGCGAGGGTGCGGCGCTGGCTTTTTTGTGCCAAGTCACGGCGTGGGTGTCATGTAGGTGACAGGCCGCCTGCCGGCCCGGTGCCACTTCCTGCAGCTTCGGCGCCTCGTCGCGGCAGCGCGGCATCGCATCGCCGCAGCGCGGGTGGAAGTGGCAGCCGGTGGGCGGATTCAGCGGCGACGGAATTTCGCCCTGCACCGGCACAAAGGCCTTGTGCCGCATGTCGATGCGCGGCACGCCGTCCATCAGGGCCCGGGTGTAGGGATGGGCCGGCTCGGCATACAGCGCCACCGTGGGGCCGGATTCGACGATGCGGCCCAGGTACATCACCAACACCCGGTCGGCGATGTGGTGCACGACGCTGAGGTCATGGCTGATGAACAGATAGGTCAGCTGCAGCTGTTCGCGCAGATCCAGGAAAAGGTTCAGCACTTGGGCCTGGATCGAGACGTCAAGCGCCGCCACCGATTCGTCGCAGACCAGCAGCTTCGGGTTCACCGACAGCGCCCGGGCGATGCCCACACGGGCCCGCTGGCCGCCGGAGAACTGGTGCGGGAAGCGGTCCATGCTGGCACGGTCCAGGCCGACCTGGCGGAACAGCTTCTCGACCAGCTCGCGCTTCTGGCCGGGTTCGATCAGCCCGTGGATCACCGGGCCCTCGCCGATCGCGTCGGCCACGCGGATGCGCGGGTTCAGCGAGGCATGGGGGTCCTGGAAAACCATCTGTATGCCCAGCTCCAGGCGCTTGCGCTGGCCTTCCGGCAGCAGGGCCAGGTCCTGACCCTGCCAGAGCCGGCGGCCGCTGCTGGCGCGGTGCAGGCCCACGGCGATGCGGCCCAGGGTCGACTTGCCGCAGCCGGACTCGCCGACCAGGCCCACGACCTCGCCCTGCTGCAGGCTCAGGTCGGTGTGCTGCAGGGCCTGCACGGCGCCGCCGGCGCTGCGGCCGGCAATTCTGTCGAGCAGGCGGCCGACCAGATCATTGGGGCGGTGGAAGGTCTTGGAGACGCCGTCGAGCTGCAACAGTGGGGTGGTCGCGCTCATGTCGTAGCGCTCCATGCGCTGCCGTCCTGCGGCTGCATCGTGCGCAGGCGCTGGCCGCGGCTGCTGCGGCTGGGAATGGCGTCCATCAGGCCTCGGGTGTAGGGGTGTTGGGGGTTGTCCAAGATTTGATCTACCGTGCCTTGTTCGACGATCTTGCCGCGGTGCATCACGCACACGCGGTCGGCCAGGGCGGCCACCACGGCCAGGTCGTGGGTGATCCAGATCAGCGCCGCGCCAGTGTCGCGGCACAGCTTCTGCACCTCGAACAGGATCTGGCTCTGGATCGTCACGTCCAGCGCCGTGGTCGGCTCATCCGCGATGAAGATTTCGGGGCTGTTGAGCAGGGCGATGGCAATCACCACGCGCTGGCGCATTCCGCCCGACAACTGATGCGGATAGCATTTCAGCCGCTCCTCGGGCGCGGCAATGCCTACGCGCTCAAGCGCCTGTAGGGCCAGCTTCGTGGCCGCCTCGCGGCCGACGCTCTGATGCGCCAGCACCGCCTCGACCATCTGCGTGTCGATGCGCAGCACCGGGTTCAGGGTCATCATCGGGTCCTGGAAGATCATCGCGATCTTGTTGCCGCGAATGCGCCGCAGTTGCTCATGGGGCAGGCCCAGCAACTCCTGGCCCTTGAATTTGACGCTGCCCTCGGTGATGCGGGCGCCGCGGTCCAGCAGGCCCATGATGGTGTTGCCGGTCTGGGACTTGCCCGAGCCCGACTCGCCCACCAGGCCCAGGATCTCGCCCTTGTTCAGGCTGAAGCTGATGCCGTCGATGGCCTGCACCAGGCCGCGCGGGGTGTCGAACTGCAGGCGCAGATTGGAGACTTCCAACAGGGAAGGGGTACTCATTTGCGCAACCTCGGGTTCAGCAGGTCGCTCAGGCGGTCGGCGACGGTATTGATGCTCAGCACGGCCCAGACCAGGGCCAGGCCGGGGAACATGCTGATCCAGTAGTTGCCGGACAGCATGTAGGCATAGCCGTTGGCGACCAGCAGCCCCAGCGAGGGCTCGGTGATAGGCAGGCCCAGGCCGAGGAAGGACAGCGTGGCCTCCAGGCCGATGGCAATCGCCACCTGAAGCGTGGCCACCACCAGCAGCGGCGGCATGCAGTTGGGCAGCACATGGCGGAACATGATGCGCAGGTGCGAGTACTTGAGGCCGCGCGCCGCCTCGACATACTCCTTGCGCAGCTCCACCATCGCCGAGCTGCGCACCGTGCGGGCGTAGAAGGTCCATTGCACCAGCACCAGGGCGATGACGATCTTGTCCACGCCCTTGCCGAACAGGGCCAGGAAGATCAGCGCGATCAGGATGGACGGGAAGGACAGCTGGGCGTCGGTCAGCCGCATGATGAAGCTGTCCACCGCGCCGCCGAAGTAAGCCGCCAGCAGGCCCAGCGTGGTGCCCACGACAAAGGCCAGCAAGGTGCACAACAGGCCGACGAAGACGCTGATGCGCAGGCCGTAGAGGATGGCCGAGACCATGTCGCGGCCCTGCTCGTCACTGCCCAGCCAGAAGGTCATCAGCCCGTCGCCCGACTGCGCACCCGGCGGCAGCCGCGCATCGAGCACGCTCAGCTGCTGCATGTCATAGGGATTCTGCGGCGCGATCCAGGGCGCCAGCAGCGACAGTGCGAACACCAGGGCGAACGAGGCCAGGCCCATGCAGGCCATGCGGCTGGAGATGAAGTCGCGCCAGAGCTCTCGCATCGGGCTGCTGACTTGGCTGCTGGCAGGGCGGCTGACAGGCCTGTTGATTGTGGTGCTCATTGTGAAACCTCCGTGCTTCGCACTGCGGTGCGAGCACCCTTCGGAACGGCCGGGCGGTTGCTCATGCCTTGGCCTCCACCAGCGTGACGCGCGGGTCCAGCCAGGAATACATCAGATCGACGACGAAGTTGATGATCAGATAGATCACCACGACGAACATCAGATAGCCCAGTACGACCGGGCGGTCCAGTGCGTTGATCGAGTCGATCAGCAGCTTGCCCATGCCGGGCCAGCCGAAGATGGTCTCGGTGACTACCGAGAAGGCGATGATGCCGCCGAAGTTGATGCCCATCACGGTGATGATGGGGATCAGGATGTTCTTCAGCAGGTGCACGCCGATGACGCGCCGCTCATTCAGGCCCTTGGCGCGGGCGAAGCGGATGTAGTCCATCAGCATCACCTCGCCGCCGGACGAACGGGTCAGCCGGATGATCATCGCGGCATTGAACAGGGCCAGATTGCAGGCCGGCAGAATCATGTAGCGCAGGCCCTCCCAGCTCATGAAGCTGACCTGCACGCCCAGCAGCGACTGCGTGGGCCCGCGGCCGTTCGACGGCAGCCAGCCCAGGCTGACGGCGAACACCATGATCAGCACCAGGCCCACCCAGAAGGTCGGCACGCTGAAGCCCAGACTGGAGCAGGCGGTGATGGCGCGGCCGATCCAGCTCTCGGGCTTGACGGCTGCCACCAGGCCCAGCGGCAGGCCGACCACGGTGGCCAGCACCATCGCGGCGCAGGCCAGCTCCAGCGTCGCTGGGAAGCGCGAGGCGATCAGCTCCTCCACCGGCAGGCCGGTGGCGAACGAGCGCCCCAGGCTGCCCTGCAGCAGACGCTGGGCGAAATCGAGGTATTGCAGCAGCGGGTGTTTGTCCAGGCCCAGCGAGGCAATCATCGCGGCCCGCGTTTCGGCCGTGACGTTGTCGGGGATCATCATCGCGGTGGGGTCGCCCACCACATAGATGCCCATGAACACCAGCATGGACACCAGCATCAGCACCAGAATGCTCTGGAGCACGCGTCGAATCAAGAAACCAAGCATGGGGCCGGGACGTTCCAAGTCAAATCAGAAAAAACCGTGGCCGCCCAGAAGGCCGGCCACGGAAGGCTCGCTCTCAAACAGCCAAACTTTCAATCATTGTTGACAATGATAATTACTGCGACAGGTCGGTGGCGTACAGCCGTTCGTCAAAGCGGCCGGTCAGCTTGAAGCCCTTGCGCACCGCCCAGGTGCCCATCATCAGCTGCGAGGGGATCACGCCGACCTCCTCATGCATCACCTTCAGCGTGTCGCGGTAAAGCGCCTCGCGCTGGCTGTCGTCGGTAGCGGCCAGGGCCTCGTACAGCGGCTTGAAGAAGCGCTCCGAGTCATAGGTCTGCATATTGACCTTGCGGAAGGGGTTGTTCTTCGGGTGACTGAACACATACTCCAGCGCCACGCCCACATCGCCATGGTCGGCGCCCGAGGACTGCAGGAACATCGGCAGCTCCAGCTTGTTCGCACGGCTCATCGTCACGCTGGTCGGCAGGGCCTCGACATTGACCTTGCAGCCCAGGCGCGACAGCATCTGGCCGATCGCCTGCACATGGGCCGAGTCGGTCGGGTGGTTGTCATTGCGCGCCAGCAGCGAGAAGGTGAAGCAGTTCGGATAACCGGCCTCGGCCATCAGCTTCTTCGCACCGGCCAGGTCATAGGCTTCGGCCGGCAGGTCCTTGTTGTAGCCGAACATGGTGCTGGGGATGGGGTTCTGCGTCGGCACGCCCATGCCCTCCATCACTCGCGAGGCAATTGCCGGGCGGTCGATGGCCTTGGAGATCGCGCGGCGCACGCGCACGTCCTTGAACGGGTTGGTGGTCAGCGGCTTGCCGGCCGCATCGGTGGCCAGCGGCAGCGCGTCCGACACCTGGTTCAGCACCAGGAAGGAATAGCGGCCCAGCGGCTTGCTGATGACCTCGATATTGGCCGTCTGCTTCAGCCGCGCCATATCGGCCGGCGGCACCTGGGCGATCGCATCCACCTCGCCCGACAGCAGGGCGGCGGTGCGTGCCGGCGGGTTCGGGATGAAGCGAATGGTTGCCTTGGCGAAGAAGGGCTTCTTGCCCCAATAGGCCTCGTTGCGCACCAACTCGACGCGGTCGGCACGCAGGAACTTGACGAACTTGTAGGGGCCGGTGCCGATCACGCCATTGCCGGCCTCGAAGTCCTCGGGCTTCAGGTTCTGCGAGATCTTCTTCGACACGATGGGCACGGCCGACAGGAAGTTGGGCAGCACGGCCACCGGCTTGTCGGTGGTGATGCGTACCGTCTGGGCATCCACCGCCTCGGTCTTGACGATATTGGTCAGAAAGCCGTTCAGCGTCGCCGGGCCGACCGGGATGATGGCCGGGCGGGCATAGGAATAGACCACGTCCTCGGCCGTCAGTGCCGAGCCGTCATGGAAGGTCACCCCCTTGCGCAGCTTGAACTCCCAGACATTAGCGCTGACCCGCTTCCAGCTCTCGGCCAGCTTCGGCGTCAGGCGACCGTCGCCGTCGACATCGCTGATGGCCTCGAACATCTGCTTGGCCACCATCATATTGCCGGGCAGATTGGCGAACTGCGGATCCATCGACGCCACCTCGGCGGCGATCGCGTACTTCACTTCCTGGGCCTGGGCGCTGCCGAGCAGGCCGGCGGCGCCGAGCAGCACCGCGAGCAGGGGTTTGGCGCAAATTCTGGAATGCATGGACGGGTCTCCTGTCTGATTGATGTTCTGGCTTGCGCCGGCCTGTTGTGACTTCAGGCCGCGCGCCTTGTTGGGGTGCCGCGAGTGACTGCTGGACTCGCTCGCAAGTTCCGTCGTAGCAGCCAGAAAGATACCGCAAAGCCTTTCTGTTTCTGCCCGCCAGTATGCTTGACAAAGTTAAGCACCTTGGCGATGATTCTATGCAACTCCTTAACTGTGTCAACTTTTTTGAGGGCACTTCATCTAGGGGTTCATACGGGGTTCAGGGCGGTGCGGCGCTGGTGCGCGCATCGCCCTCACTGCAGTTCAAGAACGACAGTCAACAAGAGGTGATAGGCATGGAGATGACAGGCGGCCAGGCATTGGCCAGGCAGTTGGTGGCCGAGGGTGTGCGCGATATGTTCGGCATTCCCGGTGTGCAGCTGGATTGGGCCACCGACGGCCTGCTGGACGTGGCCGACAAGCTGCGCTACTACACCCCCCGCCACGAGCAGGCGGCCTCGTACATGGCTGACGGCTATGCCCGCACCTCGGGGCGCGAGGGCGTGTGCATGGTGGTGCCCGGCCCGGGCCTGCTGAATGCGATGTCGGGCCTGGCCACCGCCTATGCCTGCAACTCGCCGGTGCTGTGCATCTCGGGCCAGATTCCGTCGCACCATATCGGTCGCGATCTGGGCATGTTGCACGAGGTGCGCGACCAGTCGACTACGCTCGGCACGGTGACCAAATGGAATGCGCTGGCGACCAAGCCGCAGGACATCCCCGGTCTCGTGAACGAGGCCTTCCGCCAGATGCGCACCGGCCAGCCGCGGCCGGTGGGCATCGAGGTGCCGCCCGATGTGCTGCAGGCCCGTGCGGATATCGAACTGCTGGCGCCTGCCGTCGGCGATACCTCGCTGGACATCGAACCGGCCCTGCTGGAGCAGCTCGCCCAGGACCTGAAGCAGGCGCGCTTCCCGGTCATCTATGTCGGCGGCGGTGCGCTGGCCGCTCAGGCGGGCGAGGCGCTGCAACGCCTGGCCGAACGGCTCAGCGCCCCGGTGGTGATGAGCGAGAACGGCCGCGGCACGATCTCCAGCCGCCATCCGCTGGCGACCACACTGCTGGGCAGCCGCTGCCTGTTCCCCCATGCCGACTTCGTGCTGGTTGTTGGCAGCCGCTTTGTCGATGGCATGGGCCGGCCCACCCATGCGTCGGCCGCCTGCCGCTATGCCTATGTGAATCTGAATGCCGCGCACCTGGGCGCACCGCGTCAGCCGGGTACGGCGCTGAGCGGCGATGCCCGCGCGGTGCTGGCGGCGCTGGCTGAACTGGTTGAAGGCCACAGGCCGGCCGAGTCGCGCGAAGGCGCCGTCGTTCAGGTGAAAGCCTGGTGCGAGCAGCAGTTCGACCAGATCCAGCCGCAGCGTGCCTATGCCCAGGTGCTGCGCCGGCTGATTCCCGAGAACGGCATCCTGGTCAGCGAGCTGACCCAGGTCGGCTATATGTCGAATATCTCGTATCCGATCTACGAGCGCCGCACCCTGATCACCCCGGGCTACCAGGGCACCCTGGGCTATGGCTTTGCCACGGCCATCGGCGCCTCGCTGGGCAATCCGCACCGGCCTGTGGTGTCCATCAATGGCGACGGCGGCTTTGGCTGGAACCTGCAGGAGCTGGCCACCGTGGCCAAGTACCGTCCGCGCCTGGTCACCATCGTCTTTGCCGATGGTGCTTTCGGCAATGTGCGGCGCATCCAGGCCAATGTGTTCAAGCGCGAGATCGGCACCGATCTGTGCAACCCCGACTTCGTCGCACTGGCCCGTGCCTTTGGCCTGCCGGCGGTGAGTGTGAACTCACCCGAGGGCCTGGAGAGCGAGCTGGCCGCCGCGCTGCGCAGCGACGGCCCGGCCTTCATCGAGGTCAAGGTCTCGGCCATGCCGGGCGCCTGGCATCTGATCCACAGCTTCTCCAAGGCCCCTCATGCGGCGCCGCCCAATCCGCTGGGCGAGCCGCTGGTCGCAGCCTGAACATCGGGAGCCATTGATGGAAACCAAGAGTCTTATCTATGTCGATGGCGCTTGGCGGCCCTCGGCCAGCAAGGAGCTGATTGACGTCGTCAACCCGGCCACCGAGCAGGCCATTGGCCGCGCGCCGGCCGGCTGTGCGGAGGACGTCGAACTTGCCGTGCAGGCCGCACGCCGTGCACAGACCGGCTGGGCCGCCCTGCCGCGTGCAGAACGCATCGCGCTGGTGGATCGCATCCGCGCCGGCCTGCAGGCGCGCGCCGAGGAGGCAGCCGCGCTGATCACCGCCGAGATGGGTGCGCCGCTGTGGTTCTCGCGCATGGCCCAGCTGGGCATGCCGCTGAAGAACCTGGACTTTGCCGCCCGCGCGCTGGAGGCGATGGAAGAAGAGGTGCTGGGCAGCACCCGGGTCGTGCGTGATCCGGTGGGGGTGGTGGCCGCCATCACGCCCTGGAATTTTCCGCTGCACCAGATCACCGCCAAGATCGCTCCGGCCCTGCTGGCCGGCTGCACCGTGGTGCTGAAGCCCAGCGAGCTGACGCCGTTGGACGCCTGCCTGCTGACCGAGGTGATTGCCGCCGCAGGCCTGCCGCCGGGCGTGTTCAATCTGGTCATGGGCACCGGTGCGCGGGTTGGTGAGCCGCTGGTCTCGCACAGAGAAGTCGACATGGTCAGCTTCACCGGCTCGACCGGAGCGGGCCGGCGAGTCGCCACGCTGGCCGCACCGACCTTGAAGAAGGTCGCCCTGGAGCTGGGCGGCAAGTCGGCCAATCTCCTGCTGGCCGACGCGAAGCTGGAAGAGGCGCTGCCGGTGGCGCTGAAGCAGGGCTGGGCCAACTCGGGCCAGGCCTGCGCCTGCCTGTCGCGGCTGCTCGTGCCGCGCAGCCAGCTGGTGCGCGCTCAAGAGATGCTGGTCGAGCTGGCGCGCGACTGGGTCGTCGGCGACCCGCTGGCCGAGGGCGTCAAGCTCGGGCCGGTGGCCTCGCTGGCCCAGCGTGACCGCGTGCGCGGGCTGATCGCTTCCGGCCTGGAGCAGGGCGCGCGCTGCCTGACCGGCGGCGTGGCGGCGCCCGAGGGCCTGGAGCGCGGCGCCTACGTGCGGCCGACGCTGCTGACCGATGTGCGCAACGATATGCGCGTCGCCCGCGAGGAGATCTTCGGCCCGGTGATCTGCCTGATCGCCTATGAGGACGAAGACCAGGCCGTGGCCCTGGCCAATGACAGCGAGTACGGCCTGTCGGGCGGCGTCTGGTCTGCCGATCTGGCCCATGCCGAGCGCGTGGCCAGGCGCCTGCACACCGGCCAGGTGGTGCTCAACGGCAGCCCGCTGAACCTGCTGGCGCCGTTCGGCGGCGTCAAGCAATCGGGCCTGGGGCGCGAGTACGGCCGCGTCGGCCTCGAAGAATTCTTCCATCTCAAGTCGCTGCAAGGCGCGGCCTGAGTTCATGCATCAAACGGAAACCCTCATGAGTCTCAGCAATCCCGCAGATACCGCCCCCGACTACATCCGCAACCTGCCGCGCTATGTGCCCGGCAAGCCGGCCTCCGAGGTCAAGCGCGAGCAGGCCAAGCAATCGCAACCTCAGCGCCTGCATCGCATGGCCTCCAACGAGAACCCGCTGGGCGTCAGCGACAAGGCGCTGGCCGCGATGCAGGCGGTGATGGCCGACGCCGCCAACTACCCCGACCCCAGCGGCCACCAGCTGAAGGCGCGGCTCAGCGCACGTTTGCGTGTCGAGGCGCAGCAGCTGGTGCTGGGCAATGGCTCCAGTGAGCTGCTGGACCTGGCCGCGCGCTGCTTCCTGCGGGCCGGTGACGAGGCGGTGTATTCGCAATATGCCTTCCAGGCCTATCCGGTCGCCATCCATGCGGTCGGCGCCACGCCGGTCTGCGTGCCGGCACGCGACTACGGCCATGACCTGGACGCGATGCGTGCCGCCATCACAGAGCGCACCGGGCTCGTGTTCATCGCCAATCCGAACAACCCGACCGGCACCCTGCTCGATGCCGCGGCGCTGCAGCGCTTCGTCGCCGCGGTGCCGCGCCACATCCTGGTGGTGCTGGACGAGGCCTATGGCGAGTTCCTGCCGTGTGTTGAAAATGCGGCGGACGCGTTGCACAGCTGCGACTGGATCGCCGAGCATCCGCATCTGCTGGTGTTGCGCACCTTCTCCAAGGCCTATGGCCTGGCGGGCATGCGCGTGGGCTATGGCGTGGCCCACCCGGCCGTGGCCGATCTGCTGAACCGCCTGCGCCTGACCTTCAACACCAGCGCGATGGCCCAGGCCGCGGCCGAGGCGGCGTTTGATGATGCCGACTTTCTGCAGCGCAGCCGCAGCAACAATGCCCAGGGCATGGTGCAGCTGGAGCAGGGCCTGCAGGCTCTGGGTCTGCCCTTCATACGCTCGCATGCCAACTTCATTGCCATCGATGTCAGCAGCACCGGCCGCACGGGCGCCGAGGTGGCCCAGCAACTGCTGGCCGCCGGCGTGATCATCCGGCCGCTGGGGGCGAACCAGCTGCCGCAGTTCATCCGCGTGACGGTGGGTTTGCCGGAGGACAACGTGGCCTTCCTGGGGGCGCTCAAGCAAGTGCTGAGCTGAAAGGCCATGAACGTCAGCCTGCGCCAGCTGCGCGCCTTCGTGGCCATCTACCAGGAGGGCCGGCTGGCCGCGGCCGGGCAGGCGCTGAGCATCACACCCTCGGCCGCCAGCCTGCTGCTCAAGCAGCTGGAAGACACATTGAGCGTGCGCCTGTTCGACCGCAGCCCCCAGGGCCTGCAGCCCACGGCCGCGGCGAATGCCACCATCACGCAGGCGCGGCGCGCGTTGATGGAGGTCGAGCAGCTGGGCCGTGCCGTCAGCGCATTGGACAATCTGCACCAGGGCCGCGTCGCCGTGGCCGCCACGCCGGCGCTGGCCAGCTATCTGCTGCCGCCGGTGATGCGCGGCTTTGCGGCCAGCCATCCACAGCTGCAGATCGTGCTGGACGACTGTGCGCCAGACCAGCTCGTGGCCCGGGTGCTCGACGAAAGCGTGGACTTCGCGCTGGGCACGCCTGAGCAGCCGCTGAGCCCGGCCCTGCGCAGCGAGGTGCTGCTGCGCGACCAACTGAGCCTGATTTTGCGCCGCGACCATCTCTTGGCCCGCAGCGAGCGCCTGAGTTGGCAGCAACTGCAGGGCCAGGCGCTGATCACCGTGCGGCGCGGCAACGGCATCCGCCATCTGGTCGATCAGGCCCTGTCGCAAAGCCTGACGCCGGTGCGTTTTGCCTACGAAGTGGCGATGTTCAGCACTGCCATTGCGCTGGCCGAGCAGGGCCTGGGCGCGGCCATACTGCCGGCCTTCATGCTGGGCTTTGCCCGCCACCCCGATCTGGTGGCCCTGCCGCTGATCGACCCCGTCATCACCCGCAACATCTGCCTGCTCAGCAAGGCGGAGCGGAGTCTGCCGCCGGCGGCGGTGGGGCTGATGCAGGCCTTGCAGCGTGAGCTGGGCGACTGATCAAGCGGGAACAGCCGCCAGCTTGGGCTTGCTCGCCTCGCGTATAGGCAAGTGCACCAGCGCGGCACCGACGGCCAGCAGGATGTCGGCGTACCACATCCAGTCGTAGCTGCCGGTCCACTCGAAAGCCTTGCCGCCCAGGTAGGCACCCAGGAAGCCGCCCAGCTGATGGGCCAGCATGACCACGCCGAACAGCGTGGCCATATTCGCCGGGCCGAAGAACTTGGCCACCAGGCCGGCCGTCGGCGGCACGGTCGACAGATAGCTGACGCCGATCACCGCCGCGAACGCGAAGAAGGTGAACTCGGTCTTCGGCGCGACCATGAAGATTGCCACGGCCACGGCCCGCACGGCGTAGACCAGAGACAGCAGCGATTTCATGCGCCAGCGCCCGCCCTGGAACGAGATCGCCCAGCCCATGGCCAGGCTGCCGACGATATTGAACAGGCCCAGAATGCCCAGCGACCAGGCGCCGACCGAGGGCGGCAGCTGGCAGGCCGCGACCACGCCCGGCAGGTGGGTGGCGATGAAGGCGACGTGAAAGCCGCAGACGAAGAAGCCCAGGCTCAGCAGCCGGTAGCTGGGGTTGCGCAGTGCCTCGGCGATGGCCTGGCGGGTGGTCTGCGCCTTGGCGCCGGGCGCCAGCTTCGGCGCCAGATGGCGCGAGTTGCCGCGCAGAACCCAGGCCGCCGGCAGGGCCAGCAGGGTGATGACGGCGAGGCTTTGCAGGGCCACGACCCAACCCGCTGCGGCGGTGATGCCTTGCGCCAGCGGCGCGAACAGGAACTGACCGAAGGAGCCACCGGCGTTGACGATGCCGGTGGCCATGCCCCGCTTCTCGGCCGGTATCAGCCGCGTGGTCGCGGCCATCATCACCGAGGGTCCGGCCATGCCGGCGCCACCGGCGGCCAGCATGCCGATGGCCAGTATCAAGCCCCAGGTCGTGTGCATGAACGGAATCAGCGCCGTGCCGCCCGCCACCAGCAGAACGCCCAGAAAGATCACTCGGCCGGCGCCGACGCGGTCTGCCACCATGCCGGCAAAGGGCTGGGTCAGGCCCCACCACAGCTGGCCGAAGGCAAAGGCCAGGCTGATGCTGCCCAGTCCCAGGCCGGTGCTGCTGTTGATGGTACCCAGGAACAGGCCCATTGATTGGCGAGCGCCCATGGTCAGCGCAAAGGTGCCGGCGGCGGCCAGCAGCACCAGGCCGATGGCGACCTGGCGTTGTGGGGTGAGGGTGTCAGTCATGCAAATCTCCGTGGGTTTCGCTCATCAAACCCAGGCATTCGTCGAGCAGGGCATGCAGCTGCAGCACCTTGTCTACACCCAGGCGTTCATTCAGGGCCAGCTGGGCCCGTTTCCATTCGGCCTGCGCCTCGGCACGCTTGGCACGGCCGGCCTCGGTGGCGGTGACGACGCGGCTGCGGCCATCGACGCCTGGGCCTATCTCCACCCAGCCAGCGGCGACCAGCGGCTGAAGATTGCGCGTCAGGGTCGAGGCCTCCATCTCCATCACCTTGGCCAGGTCACTGGGCCGCACCGGGGCCAGCTTGACCACATAGGACAGCAGCGAGTACTGCGTCGTCTTCACGCCGGCCGTGCCGACGATGTGGTCGTAGTGCTGGCCCACCCGCCGCGTCAGCTGGCGCAGCTTCAGATTGGTGCAACCCACCGGGCCGGCGATGCGAGGCGGAGATGTCATGGCGGATCCCTGCTTGAACAATAGAAATGATTGTAGCTACAATTGTTGCAACTACAACCGAATGGGGTTTTCCATGCAAGCCAAGACAGAGACCGTTGATGCCTCCGCAGTGTTGCAGCAATGGCAGGCGCAGGAGGCGGCCGTGCGCGCACGCCTGAGCCACAGCGGCGTGGCCGAGCTGGGCCAGGTAGCGGGCAAGACTGGGCTGGAGGTGATGCAGGCGATGCTGTCAGGCGAGCTGCCCTACCCGCCGATTGCCGAGACCCTGGACTTTGGTCTGATCGAGGTGGACTTCGGCCGTGCCGTGTTCCAGGGCACACCGAAGTTCCGCCACTACAACCCGCTGGGCTCGGTGCACGGCGGCTGGTTCGCCACCCTGCTCGATTCAGCGGTGGGCTGCGCCGTGCACACGACCATGCCGGTGGGCAAGAGCTACACCACGGCCGAGCTGAAGATCAATATCGTGCGGCCGCTGAGCGAGCGCATACCGCTGGTGCGAGCCATCGGCACGGTCATCCACGGCGGCAACCGCATGGCCACGGCCGAGGGTCGCCTGGTCGGGCCGGATGGCAAGCTGTATGCCCATGCGACCACGACCTGCTTCATCTTCGACCAGAAATAGGCCACATCAACGCGCTGCGCCGCGCAGCGTCTCGATCAGTGCGGCCGACTGCGTCGCATCGAGCATGTCGCCGCGCCAGGCCACCTGGCCGTCTGGCCGCGCCAGCAGCAGTTTGTGGCCGTACTCCGCGGGCCGGTTCTGCGCCGGCAGATCGACCAGCGCCAGCGGCACGCCCTTGGCCGCGGCGGCATCGAGCAGTGGCAGCACGTCCAGGCCTGGATCGCCGCGCAGCAGGGTATAGCCCTGGCCCAAAGCGTCATACAGCGATCGGCCATCCGCCAACCACAGATGCGGCACGCGGCAGCCCGGCGCGGTCGACGGCGTGAAGCTGCCCATGCCGTACTCGGGTGCGGCCTCGCCGTCGTAGGCGATCAGCGGCGAGTTGTCGTAGTAGTAACCGAAGTTCAGGCCGGCGCAGCAGTATTGCTGGACGTTCAGGTCGTAGATGTCCTGGCCGACCTGGGCACGCAGAGCCTCGGCCTCGGGGCCGGCGCCGTCCAGGCCCGCGGGCACGGCGCGGCGGCGCTTGGCCATCTCATGGGCATGGTTCATCGCGAAGCGCGAGACCTGCTCGGTGATGGGCAGGCGCTCGGCCTCATAGGCGTCGAGCATGCCCTCGCCGCCCCAGCCCAATAGACGCGCGGCGAGCAGCCAGCCCAGGTTCTCGGCGTCGGCAATGCCGGCATTCATGCCATAGCCGGCATAGGGCACCCACAGATGGGCGGCGTCGCCGCAGATGAAGACGCGCCGGTCGCGGAACTTGTCGGCCACCAGGCGTCGGCCGAACCAGTCTTCCTTGCTGATGATGCTGAACTCGAAGTCGGGGCCCACGCCCATGATGGCGCGCAGCGCCCAGTCGCGGTCCACCGATTCGAAGTCGGGCTCGTCGTCACGCAGATAGTTGTGCACCAGCCAGGTCTCGCGGCCGTCGATCGCATAGATATTGCCGCTTCGCACCGGGTTCAGCGAGAACATCGCCCAGGCCGGCGGCGACTTCAATGCCTGCAACAAGCCCGGCGCGCGGATGTAGCTGCTCTGCACACGCTGCACCACCGCATCGCCGACCAGGCTCGCGCCAATCGCCTTGCGCACCGCCGAGCGCCCGCCGTCGCAGCCGACCAGGTAGCGGGCCTCGATGGCGAAGCTCTCGCCCCTGGCCAGATCGGTGGCTTGAGCGAACACCGTCGAGGCGCTCTGCTCGAAGCCTTCGATGCGGGTGCTGTTCAGTATCGTCAGCCCCGGCTGCGCGTCGGCATGCTTGAACATGATGGGCTCGATGAACAGCTGGTTGATGCGGTGCGGCGGCTCCGGTGTGGGCCACCAACCGTCTGGGCCCGAGGTGTCGGTGTAGCGGTCGCGCCGGCAGGGGATCTTGATGCGGGTGATCTCGGTGCCGGTGGTCGTGGTGCGGTAGGAGATGTCGTTCGGATAGTCCTCCGGCAGGCCGGCGTTGCGCAGCTTGGCGGCCACGCCGAGCCGGCGCAGGATTTCCATCGAGCGTGCCGAGATGTGGTTGCATTTGACCTCGGGCGGCTCGCCGCGCTGGCGTTGCTCTGCCACCAGCACCTGCAGGCCGCGGGCAGCCAGTGTCATGGCCAGGGTCAGGCCCACCGGGCCGGCGCCGACGATCAACACATCGGTCTTCAAGGTCTTGGTCTGCATGGGTTTCCGAATTGATTGATATTTGCAACAAATTCTAGGCAGGCCCGTGGCCGGCGGCGCGAGGCTTTCTGCAGCCGGCTTGAGCAAAACTCAAGGCGTCGGCCCATCGCATAATCTCTGCTCAACGGCCATAGAGCCGAGGGGAGGGCAATGGATCAATCGGACTATGTGCATCTGCTGCGCCAGCACGAGCAGGCCAGCCGCGAGCAGCCGCAGCAATACCGCCGCCGCGTGCTGCGATTTGCCGTGCTGGGCTATGTGGCGGTGTTTCTGCTGTGCCTGCTGGCCCTGGCCGGCCTGGTCGGGATTGGCTGGCGCTGGCAGCAGGTGCGATTCTCCAGCTGGATGATCTGGGTCGGCATCGCCTGCCTGGGTCTGCTGTGGGCCACTGTGCAAGGCCTGCGCGTGCCGTTCAAGCTGCCCGACGGCCAGGTCATCACGGCGGACGACGCGCCCGAGCTGTTCAAGGGCCTGAAGAAGATTCGCAGCAAGGTGCGCGGGCCGCGCATCCACCAGGTGCTGGTCTGCGATGACTTCAATGCCGCCATCATCCAACAGCCCCTGTTGCTGGGCCTGGCGCACCGCAACTACCTGCTGCTGGGCTGGCCGCTGCTGGCGGCGCTGGAGCCCAAGCGCCTGTTCGCCGTGGTGGCCCACGAGTACGGCCATCTGCGCGGCGAGCACGGCAAGCTGTCGGCCTGGATTTACCGCACCCGCCTGGCCTGGTCGCGGCTGGCCCAGCGCTATGACGAGGGTTCATCGGCCGTGGCCTGGCTGCTGGCCAGCTTTGTGCAGTGGTACTTCCCCCGCTTCGACGCGCTGAGCTTTGCGCTGGCCCGGCAGGACGAATACGAAGCCGACCGTGTCTCGGCCCGCCTGTTCGGCCCCGAGCTGACCGGCCAGACCCTGCAGGAGGTCGCGCTGAAGGCGCAGTGGTTCGAGCGCGATTTCTGGCGCCGCTGGTGGCGTCGCGCGCTGGCCGAAGACACGCCCGAGGCCGGCCCGTTCGCCCGTATGGCCAAGGACCTGCAGCAGCCGCTGGACGAGGCCTGGCAGCGCGAGGCGCTGAAGCGCGAACTCAAACGCCTGGCCGATTTTCACGACACCCATCCGGTGTTGAAGGACCGGCTGGCCAGCCTGGGCCAGGGCAGTGGGCTGGAGCGGCTGTCGATGGGCCATTCGCTGCGCCTGCTGGGCCAGGCACGCGAACGCATCGCGCTGGCGCTGGACGCCGCCTGGTGGGAGCGCAGCCGTACCGATTGGCGCAGCCACGGCGAGCGCCTGCGCGGCCTCAACGAGCAGGCCCGCGAGATGGGGCAGCGCGTGGCTGAACTGAGCGCCGACGACTGGCTGCGCTGGGCCGACGCTGTCGAGGCCTTGAGCGAGAAGGACGTCAGCCCCTGGTTGGAGCGGGCCCTGCTGCTGGCCCCCGAACATCCGCTGGCGCTGCGCCGGCTGATACGTCTGCATGGCCCCAAGGGTGATGCCCGCGTCGGCCCCTGGCTGGAGACTCTGTTCCAGCGTCATCCCGACCAGGCCTGGCTGGCCGCCGACCTGGCCCAGGTCTGGATTGATGCCTGCGCAAGCTCGGACCAGCCCCTGCCCGCCGATCAGCGCCGGCTCTGGCGCGACCGGCTGGACAGCAGCCGCGCGCTGGAAGAGCAGGCCTGGGAGGCCTTCAACGCGCTGGCGCCCTGGGCGCAGGGCCTGGCGCCGCAGCTTGACGAGGCCCAGCTGCGTGAGCTGCGCGGCTGCGTCCTGCGCGAGATCGATGTGGTCGCGGCCTGGGTGGGCGAGCACCACCTCGAGGTCAAGCCGGCGCGCCGCCACTTCACGATCTGGCTGGAGTGTCGGCCCGGCGCCAACGAGGCGGCGCTGGACGCCACGGCCCAGCGCGTCTATGACGCCAGCGACCTGCCGGGCCGTGCCCGCGTGGTCGTGCTCGGCCGGCATGTGCCGCGGGAGCGGCTGGCCGATGCACGCGAACTGCTGCTGTTGTTGCGCCGCCGCTAGGGTCCGATATAGCGGGCCCGCGTCAAGATGCGCTGGCCGCTGCGGCGCTGCTCCAGGATGTGCGCGATCACGCCAACGCAGCGGCCGCCCATCTGCAGCGCCAGCGCCGCCTCCGGCGGTGCGCCGATGGCGCGGCGCAGGGCCACCAGGCCGAAGTCCACCGAAGGCTTCCAGCCGGTCAAGCGCTCGACCTCGATGGCGATGGGCGGCTGCTTTCCAAAGCGCTCGGCCAGCGCGAGCAAGCGCTGGGCGCGCGGATCGCCGGCCGGGTAGGACAGGTGGTTGAAGCCGGGCAGGCTGTCGCCGCGGTCCAGACGCTGGGCCAGCGCGGCGCCCAGATCGGGCTGGGCCAGCAGCCCGTCCCACAACGCCTCGACCTGCGGGCAGGCGCCGCCGTTGAAGGTGGCCGTCAGCGTGCACATCGCACCCAGCATGGCCGCGCCCAGCGTGGCGCCCGCCGAGGCCAAGCTGCGGGCGGTGAAGGAGACCATATTCATCTCGTGGTCGGCCACCAGCACCAGGGCCTGACGAATCGCGTCCGCCGCCGCCGGCTTGAGGCCATAGGCCTGCACGAACTGCAGGTGCAGCGGTGTGGCCTGCGGCGGCCGGGCCAGGAACGAGGCGATGGCGACGCGCAGATGCCCGCCGCACGCCTGGGCCAAGGCCTCGCCATCACCGAGCCAGGCGGCGCCCTGCAGATCCCCCAGCGCCAGTGCCAGCAGGGCCAGCGTGCGCTCGGGCAGCGGGCGGGTTGCCAGCTCCTCTGCGAGTCGATGCCAGCTCGAACTGAGCACCGGCGCGTCCGCGGCAAAGGGGTCGTGCCGGGCAAACTGCCACAGCAACCGGGCCACGTCTTCGACGCTGGCCAGCCGAGCCACGTCGAGCACCTGCTGGCCGCGATAGACCGGCTGGCCCTGCTGGATGCAGGACAGGGCCGTATCCAGCACCGGCCAGCCCTCGTTCAGCGCATTCAGCGTCTGCTGCTCGCGCTTGCCCTGGCCCCGGCGGCGTGCCAGCAGGTCCAGCTCGAAGCTGGAGTAGCGGCGGGCCCGCGGATCGCCGGGCACCGCTACCGCACTGAGCAGGCCGCGGCTGACATAGGCGTACAGCGTGGCCTTGCTGACACCCAGATAGGCGGCAGCTTCGGTAGAGGCCAGCAGGGCGGCGGTGCCGGAATGCAGCTCCTGTGCTAGCAGCGTCTTGCGTTTGCTCATCGATACATTGATTGAGTTGATCAAGATTGACAACTGTAGGCGATGAAGGTCGAATCGCGTCCCTTCGATGAGCCCTCAGGGCGGGAGCGGGCGTGAGCAGAGCAGTGGCAGTACGGGGTGCGGTCTGGGCCCCGATGGTGGTGATGATGGTGAGCGGGCCGGCAGTGGCCCAGGAGGCAGGCCAGGGGCCGGCGCAGCTGCAGCGCGTCGAGGTGCAGGGCGATGCCGTCGCACAGGCGCGGCGCAATGCCGTTGGCGCGATGCAGGTGCTGGGCCGCGAGGAGCTGCTGCGCCAGGGCGACACCCGGCTGGCCGATGCGCTGCAGCGCGTGCCCGGCATCACGGTGCTGGGCAGCGGCGGGCGGGGCACCGAGATCCGCATGTCTGGCCTGGGTGGGGGCTACACCCAGCTGCTGCTCAATGGCGAGCCGGTGCCGCCGGGGTTCTCGCTAGAGAGCCTGTCGCCGGAGCTGATCGAGCGGGTCGAGATCGCGCGCAGCGCCTCGGTCGAGCAAAGCAGCCTGGCGATCGCCGGCAGCATCAATATCGTTCTGCGGCGCGCGCCCCGCAGCGGCCAGCGCAGTGCCAAGCTGGGCGCTGCCACGCAGCTGGGCCAGCCCACGTTCAGCGGCGATCTGCAGCTCGGTGACCGTGATGGGGCCTTGGCCTGGGGGCTGGGCATCGGCCTGAGCCGCGAGCGCCAGCGCTGGCCGATGTGGATGGAGCAGCGCAGTCTGGACGCCGATGGCCGGCCGCTGCAGGCCTACACGACCGACAAGCAGGAGTCCGAGCGCAGCACCCGGCTGAGCCTCACGCCGCAGGCGAGCTGGACCCTGACGCCGAACCAGACCCTGAGCACCGACCACTTGCTGCGCATCTCGAACTCGCGCGTCGCCGCCATCGACTATCGCGACAGCCAGCTCGGCGAGCTGCCGCAGTTTGCCGACAACGGCCTGTACTTCGCCGTGCGTAGTCTGCAGCTGCGCAGCCGCCTGAACTGGGCGCTGAGCGAGGACGATGGCACGAAATGGGAGCTGAAGCTGGGCCTGACCCGGCAGACCCGCGACTCGACCGCCGACTTCCGCGGCTACAACTACGAGCCGCGCTGGATACGCGATGCCCAGGTGCTGTCGCTGGCCGTCGATCAGGGGCTGACCCTGTCGGGGCGCCTGCGCAAGCCCTGGCGCGAGGATCACACGCTGAGCCTGGGCTGGGATGCCGAGGAGAACCGCCGCAGCGAGGACCGCCTGCAACGCGAGCAGCCGCTGCCCGGCGGCCTGCCGGTGGAGAACCTGGACGAGATCTACGACGCCCGCATCCGCCGCCTGGCGATGTTCGTGCAGGACGAATGGGCGCTGAGCCCGGCCTGGACGGCGACACTGGGCCTGCGCTGGGAGGGTTTGCAGACGATCAGCGAGGGCAATGTGTTCGAGGGCGTGAACAGCCGCTCCAGCGTGTTCAGCCCAGCGCTGCAGGCCCGCTGGCGCCTGCCCGGCAGCAAGGATCAGATCCGCCTGGGCCTGGCGCGCAGCTACAAGGCGCCAACGCCGCGCGAGCTGATGCCGCGCCGCTTCGTCGCCAACAACAACAGCGCCACCACGCCCGATCTGCAGGGCAATCCTGCGCTGCGGCCGGAGCTGGCCTGGGGGCTGGACGCGGCCTGGGAGCATCCGCTGGCCAAGGGCAGCCAGCTCACGGTCAGCGCCTATCTGAAGCGCATCGAGCATGTCATCGTCGATGAGCTGTTCCAGCAGCAGGGCGCCTGGGTGCTGCGCCGCTCCAACAGCGGCATCGCCTGGGTGCAAGGCGTGGACCTGGAAGCGCGCCTGAGCCTGCCCCAGCTGCTGGCCGGCGCGCCGGCGCTGGACCTGCGCGGCAATCTGGCCCTCAACCGCTCGCGCGTGGCGGCCGTGCCCGGGCCCGACAACCGGCTGGCCCAGCAGACGCCGCTGAGCCTGAGCCTGGGCCTGGACCATCGCCCGGCGGGCTCGGCCTTCAGCTGGGGCGGCAACTTCAACTACCAGGCCGGCGGCCCGCAGCGGCTGTCGCTGACCCGCTTCGCCGACAGCTCGGACCGCCGCACGCTGGACGTCTATCTGCACTGGAAGGCCAATGCCCAGACCCAGTGGCGGCTGGCGCTGAGCAATCTGCTGCACCCCGATCAGGTGGCCGATCGGCGCGTGCTGGAGGGCGGGCGTGAGCACCTGCTGAGCGACACCTTGCGCACCGCGGCCGGCGTTCGCCTGACCCTGGAACGTGCCTTGTAGCGCCGGCGGCGTAACGGCTGTTACCGCGGCGCCGCGGCCGGGCGTGCGCCGGCAGCGGCGACAATCGGGCCCCACTCTCCGATGGCTCCCGTGATCCAGGTTCATCTGCGCCCCGAGGCCCTGCAAATCGATGCGCTGCTGCTGCGCGGCAGCCTGTTGTCGCGCCTGCTGGCTGCGCTGCTGCAAGCCCATGCCGAAGGCCTGGCCACGCCGCGCTCGGCCTGCAGCCGTGTCGATCTGCGCGAGCGCATCGCCGGCCTGGCCGAGCTGCACCGCACTCAAGCGTGGCGGCTGCTGCAGCGGCTGGAGGCCACGCCGCTGGCCGGGCTGATTGAGGCCGAGGCGCGCAGCAGCGGGCCGTTCTGGCTGGACGCCGGGCGGCTGGCTCGGTGCGAGTTCCTGATCGACGGCCAGCCGGTCACGCCCGCCAGCCTAGCCGCGCTGCTGGGCCAGGCCCGCGAAGCGCCGCACCGACCGGCGGCCCCGGCCATGTTGCCGCTGGCCTGCGTCGAAGGACTGGCGCGGGCCGACTATCTGCTCGACCGCGGCGAGCTCTATCCGGCCCGGCTGGCCCTGCAGGAGGCCGCCGCCCATCTGCCTGCCGATGATGCAATGGCAGCCGTCACACTTGGCCTGCGCCGAGCCCGCATCGCCCGGCGCCTGGGCGACTGGGCCACCTTGCAGGACGAGCTGCGCGAGCTCGGTGCCAGCCTGCGCCAGGCGCGCATGCCTGCCCAGGCCCGTGCCCAGCTGGGCCTGCGCCTTCAGGTGCTGGAGGCCTGGCATTGCTATGGCAGCCTGGGCCAGGCCGGCGCCGCGCTACAGCGGCTGGAGCATCTGGAGCAGGTGGGCGAACAGGCCCTGGCCTGGGACATGGGCCTGCGCGGCGAATACCTGAATCTGCGCGGCCTGGTGCTGCGCGAGCTGGCCATCGCGGGGCAGAGCCGCACCCAGGCCGGTGAGGCGCTGGCCTGCCTGGCCGAGGCGCTGCGCTGTGCCTCGCTGGCTGGTCTGCCGGACGCGCTGCAGATCGCTGCGGCCAATCTGGCCAATGCGCTGGCGCAGTTGCTGGAAGCGGGGCTGGCCGGCGGCGCGGGCCAGGATCTGCGCGATGCGCTGGGCTGGCTGCTGCTCAGTGATGCCGTCTGCGCACGCTGGCAGCTGGGCGCCAGCTCCCTGCTGAACGCGGTCTTCCTGTTGCGCATGGCCATGCCGCTGGATTTCGGCGAGGTCTCCGCATTGGCCGCCGCCCAGGGTCAGACGCTGCCGGGCAGCAGCTTCGCCGACCTGGCCGCGCGCCGCTGGGCCGCCTGTCGCGCCGTGCATTCGCAGATTCCGGCGGCGCAGCGCAGTGCCTTCTTCCTGATGTGGGCCCAGCATGCCGCGCGCGAGGGCGACGTGTTTGCCGCGCTGGAGCTGTGCGACCGGGTCAGGCATCTGAGCCGCAAGCTGCGCGATGAGGCGGCGCGCCAGGCCTATGGCCGCGAGGCCGATGCGCTGCAGGCCCGCCTGAATGCCGAGCGCGGGCAACAGGCGTAACGCCAGATCGGCGCGGCGGAAATGGCCGCGCCGCTGACACTGGATATCCCCAACTTCAGTGAGATGCCATGACCTTCATTCGCCCCTTGTTCGCTGCGCTGCTGCTGGTCCTCGGCGGCTGCAAACCCAGCCATGCCGGGCCGGCCGATCAACGTGAGGCCTGGGACGACCGGCCCGCCCTGTTGCAGCACTTCAAGGCGCGCGGCGCCACCGGCACGCTGGTGGTGCTCGACAGCCAGGATAGACGCTGGATCGCCGCTGATTCGAAGCGCGCCATCGAGCGCTTCCTTCCGGCCTCGACCTTCAAGATACCGAACAGCCTGATCGCGCTGGAGTCCGGCGTGGCCGCCGACGAGAACCAGGTCTTTGCCTGGGACGGCAAGGAGCGCTGGCTGAAGGACTGGAACCGCGACCAGACCCTGACCTCGGCCTTCAAGGTCTCGGCCGTCTGGGTGCACCAGCACATCGCCCGCACGGTGGGGCAGGCGCGCATGCAGCAGTATCTGCGCGACTTCCGCTACGGCAATGCGGTGGCCGGCCCCAAGGTGGACGGCTTCTGGCTCGATGGTGATCTGCGCATCTCGGCTGTGGAACAGATCGACTTCCTGCGCCGCTTCAACGAGGGCCGGCTGCCGATCTCGGCCCGCACCGAGGCCGCGGCGCGCCGCCTGATGCTGCGCGACAGCGGCCCCGGCTACCGCCTCTATGCCAAGACCGGCTGGGTCAGCAATGACAAGGACCCGGCCCTGGGCTGGTTCGTCGGCTGGCTGGAGCGCGGTGAGCGCCTGACCTACTTCGCGCTGAACATCGATCTGCCGCGCGACGAGCTGGCCCAGCAGCGCGAGCCCATCGTGCGGGCGGCGTTGAAAGACCTGGGCTATCTGGACTGAGGAATCAGCCAGGCCCGCCGCGCTTGTATTCGGCCTCGATCGCCTCGACGCAGGCCTTCAGCGCGGCCAGCATCTCGGCGCTCGGCGCCGGCGTGACAAAACGCGTGGGCATGACCAGCGAGACCACGCCGGCCAGCTTGTCGCTGTCGTCGAACACCGGGGCGGCGACACCGCCCAGGCCGGTGCCCTGGGTGTCCAACTCATAGTCGGCGCCGACCTCGTTGAGCCTGGCCAGCGAGGCCAGCGCCGCCGCGGCATGGGGATCTTTGGCGCCGCGCTTGCCGGCCAGTGATTTGGCGGCGTCGCCCGCCAAGGCCACGGCCAGCCGCGCGGCCGGTGACTTCGGATACTCCAGAAACGTGCCCGGCCGCACGGCCACCGAGGCACCCTGGTGGCTCTCGACGCAGAGCACCACCACGCTGCCATCCTTGGACGGCAGCGACAGGATCACCGTCTGGCCCACCGTGTCGCGCAGCGCCATCAGATGCGGCTTGGCCAGCTCGGTGATGGTGCGGTCGCGCACCGCGGCGCGGCCCAGCTGCATCAGCTTCCAGCCAAAGGTATAGCCCTCGACGCCGGCCGACTTCTCGACCAGTCCCAGGCTCAGCAGGGTCTGCAGATGGCGCGACACCCGCGCCTTGGTCATGTGCAGCACGCGGGACAGCTCGGTCACGCGTACCGCGCCGCCGCTCTCAGCAATCGCTTCCAGGATCTGCACCGCCACCTCGACGCTTTGCACGGTGGAGGAGCGCGCGGGCGCTGAGCTGGGGGCTTCTTCGGCGGCTTCTGTCGGGGGGCTGGAGGGCACGTTGATCTCGGGGTTTGCGACGGACTCCATTCTGGGTGCAATCGCGCCTCGGCCCGTGAATATAGGGTAAACACGGATCGATCTGATATGAATCAAACAACTACTATGCGATACCGCGTCACGTTTAGCGAGACAACAATGGCAGGCAGATACGCCGAACGACGCACCCCTAGTGGCTTGATGATGAGGACTGATTCATGGGACTGAGAACCGGCGCGCAATACCTGGCAGGGCTGAGGGACGACCGAAAGGTCTATCTGGAAGGCCATCTGGTCAAGGACGTCACCAACGACGCCCGCCTGGGCACGGCCGCGCTGAGCGTGGCGGCCCTCTACGACATGCAGCACGACCCGCGCTACCGCGACGTGCTGACCACGCTGGACCCGGCGACCGACGAGCGCATCGCCACCTCCTACGCGCAGCCGCGCTCGGTGGTCGATGTGCAGCGCCGCGGCCAGGCGCTGAAGCTGGTGGCCGACGCCACCTACGGCATGTTCGGCCGCACGCCGGACTTCATGAACCTGGGCGTGGCCGCCCTGGCCGCCGCCAGCGAGGTGTTCGACAACTCGGCCAGCGGCCGCGAGCTGGCACGCAATGTCCAGGCCTTCTATGCACGCTGCTGCCGCGAAGACCTGGCCATGACCCATGTGCAGGTCAATCCGCAGGTGGACCGCAGCAAGGCGGTGTTCGATCAGGTCAAGGACATTGCGCTGAAGGTGGTCAAGGAGACCGATGCCGGCTTCTATGTCAATGGCATGCGCCTTGTCGGTACGCTGGCCCAGTTCGCCGACGAGATCGTCGTCATGCCCTCGGTGGTGGTGGCCAATGACGCCTCGGCCGCCGACTACGCCTTCGCCTTCACCACGCCGGTGGCGGCACCGGGCGTGAAGATCATCAGCCGGCCCAGCGTCGTGCCGCAGAACGCCGGCCACTTCCTGGACCATCCGCTGTCGTCGCAGTACGACGAGGGCGATGCGGTGATCGTGTTCGAGAACGTGTTCGTGCCCTGGGAGCGCACCTTTGTCTATCGCGACCCGGCGATGTGCAATGCGATCTACAAGAAGACGTTTTTGTCCGAGCACTACTCGCACCAGACGATGACACGGGCGCTGGCCAAGGCCGAGTTCATGGCCGGCCTGGCCTGCTATATGGCCAAGGCGGTGAAGGTCGACGGCTTCCCGAATGTGCAGGGCCAGCTGGCCGAGATGCTGATCTTCATCGAGATGCAGAAGGCGATGGTGGAGCGGGCCGAGCAGCAGTCCGGCGCCACCGGCTACGGCACCTTCGCGCCGAGCAAGTGGCCGCTGCATGCCGCCCAGCTGCATTTCTACGACCGCTACGCGACGATGATTGACACGGTGCGCACGATTGGTGCCGGCAGCCTGGTCGGCGTGCCCTCGTACGCCGAGCTCGGTGGCGACATCGCGCCGCTGGTGCAGGAGTATTTCGCCACCTCGACCCTGGAGTCGGGCGAGCGCATCGCGCTGATGCGCCTGGCCGCCGACGCCTCGATCTCGGCCTTCTCCGGCCGCCAGGCGCTGTACGAGCGCTACTACCAGGGCGACCCGGTGCGCAAGGCCGGCCTGCTCTACAACGAGTACCCGAAGGACGCACTGACCGGCCGCATCAAGGATCTGCTGGCCGATCTGCAAGCCAAGGCCGGCAAGGCCTGACCCTCATTCTGGAGATAAGAACATGAAACTCGGCACCATCCGCCTGCAAGGCAAACCTACCGTCATCGCCCGTCTGGACGACAACACCGCCGTCGCTGTGCCTGTGCACGATATGGAAGACCTGATCACGGCAGGCAACGCCGGCCTGGACAAGGCCGCCACAGCGATTGAGGCTGCACGCACCGGCAAGGCCCCCGCCATCACGCTGGACGCCGCCACCGACTGGATGGCGCCCAACCCCAAGGCGTCGAAGATCCTCGGTTGCGCCGTCAACAACAACAACCTGAACAAAAACGCCTTCAAGCCGATGAAGTCGCCGATGTTCTTCACCAAGGCCCGCTCGGCACTGACCGGCCACAACAAGCCCATCGTGATCTTGCCGCGCCATGGCCGTTCGATCCCCGAGCCCGAGCCGGTGGTGGTGTTCAGCAAGCTGGCCAAGGACGTGCCGGAAGACCGCATCATGGACCACGTGTTCGGCTACACGCTGACCAATGACATCACCGCCAGCGGCATCAAGTTCAGCGAGGATTCGATCGCGCTGAATATGGACCCCAAGTTCACCGCCCCGCACCATTTCGCCTGGCGCGAGAAGTTCGGTGCGGAAGACAACTACCTCTACTTCGTCTATCACTCGCGCTCGAAGGCGGCGGACACCTTTGCCGCGATGGGCCCCTGGCTCACGACCAAGGACGAGATCGTCAACCCGAACAACTTGATGATGCGCGGCTATGTGGACGGCGAGATGTACTGCGAGGACAGCACCGCCAACTACCACTTCAGCGTCGAGCGGGTGCTGGCCGAGGCGAACATCTGGTTCACGATGGAGCCGGGCGACTGCGTGCACTGCGGCACCGCCAGCAAGGGCACCGAGAAGTTCCCCAAGGGCAATATCGGAACCTTCCTGGCCGACTACAAGAACACCGAGGTCGAGGTCGAAGGCCTGGGCCGGCTGTTCAACACCATAGACAACCGCAAGTAAGCGGGTCAACAGCCTCGGATGGAGACGCCCATGCGCCATGCCATTGTTGCCGACACGCGCTGGGAGTCTCCCGGCGTGCGCCTGATCCATCTGCGCCCGGGCGCCACCGAGCCCTTTGCGCCCAGCGCCTGCGGCGCGCACATCGAGATCGCCCTGCCCAATGGCGAATGGCGCAGCTACTCGCTGGTCAGCAGCCCGGGCCAAAGCGAGCGCTACAGCGTGGCCGTGCAGCGCGGCGCCAGTGCCGGCGCGGCCTGGCTGACCGAGCAGCTCGATGCCGGCCAGAAGGTGGCGATACGCGGGCCGCACCAGAGCTTCAAACTGCACGAGGATGATGGCGCACCGACCTTGTTCGTTGCCGGCGGCATAGGCATCACACCGTTCCTGGCGATGCTGGAGGCGCTGCAGCAGCAGGGTCGCGACTGGCGCCTGATCTATGCCGTGCGTTCACGCGACGGTGCGGCCTTTCTGCAGCCGCTGCGGGCCTATGGCGAGCGGGTGCAACTGCATGTGGACAACGAGGCCGGGCGCTTTTTGTCGCTGGCCGAACTATTGGACCAGGCCGCCGAAGGCACGCATGTCTATGTCTGCGGCCCTGGGCCGATGATGGCCGAGATGGAGCGCCAGCGTGCGCTGCGGCCGCAGCTGCGCTTCCACCGTGAGGAGTCGGCGCACGCGGCGTGAATGATCACGGTTTGACGCTGATGCTTCTGAAAGCCTGCTCCGCAGGCTTTCTGTCTTTACAAGCCACACCGCCGGCTTCGATGCCGCCATCGTCGCTGAGCAGCTGCACCTGGCTGCCGCCGATGTCGAACAGTGCTTCGGGCCGCAGATCGGCAAGGTCCAAGCCTTGTGCCAGCTTGGGCGCCTCGCTGGCCTTGCCGCTCCAGTGGTACAGCGAGAACGTCCCCTTGTCGGCCGTCGGCCCGGCGACGATCAGGAACTGGTTGGCCACGCGCTCGATGCTGCGCACCCCGCGGTTGCGAAGGGCCAGCAGCACAGGCGCACCGAACTTGGCGGTCTTGCCCTCGAGCAGTTCGTCGGGGTTCTTCAGCGGCAGCAGCAGGGCCTTGCCGTTGGGTATCGGATTGCGAAAGCCGATCAGCAAGCTCCCATCGGGCAGGGCGGCCAGGCCCTCGATGTTCAAGCCGCCAGGCGCCTCAGGCGCCAGCTTGGCGGCATCCTTGAGCTTGAAGGGCTTCAGCGCATCGGCCTCGACCAGATCATCCAGCAGCTTCTCGTAGCGCTTGGGCACTGGCTTCAAGCTTGGCGGGCTCTTGGAAGCATCAATGTCGGTGGCGAAGAAGCGGTAGCGTTCGGGCCGCTCCTTGGCATTCTTGTTGCGGCCATGCGAGCTGATCCAGTAGATGCGCCTGCCGACCAGGGCCGCGCCCTCGATGTCGGACTCCTTGTCGCCACTGTCCAGGAAGTCGGCCAGCGACAGCGTGGCCACCGCCTCGGGCTGCCCGCGCTGGTAGATTGCCAGCGTGTTGTTCTCGTCATTGGCGACGACGAAGTGCCCGGCGTCCAGTGCCACCGCGGCCGAGGCGTCGCAGAGGCCGCGATAGATCTCTGGCGCGGCCTGGGCCTGCAAGGCCGTGGCCAGCGCGGCGAGACAGCAAAGACGGGTCAACAGACGCAGAGCGGGCATGGTGGACTCCAGAGCTGGGAGCCACCAGTATGCCCAGCGCCTGCTGCGCTCGCCTCACATCAATAGGGGACGCGCCGCAGCCGGTTGCTCAACCGGCCTATCCCCTCGACCTCCAGCGTGACCTCGTCGCCGTCGTTCAGAAAGCTCAGCGACTCGTAGCCGCAGCCATTGCCCACCGTGCCCATGGCCAGGATCTCGCCCGGGTACAGCGTCTCCGACTGCGACAGAAAGCTGATGCAGCGGGCAATGCTGTGCTGCATGCCGGCGGCCGTGGTGCGCGTCCTGACCTCGCCGTTGACGGCCACGCTCATCTGCAGGGCGTAGGGGTCGGCAATCGCGTCGCGGGTGGTGATGCAGGGACCGAACACATTGCCGGTATCGAAGTCCTTGCCCTTGGCCGGGCCCATGCGGAACTGCGACTCGTGCGCCTGCACGTCGCGGGCGCTGAAGTCGTTGTAGATGGTGTAGCCGAACACCGCGTCCATCGCCTCGGCCTCCGACACATCGCGCACCTTCTTGCCTATCACCACGGCCAGCTCCAGCTCGTAGTCCATCTTCGTGGCGAACGGTGGCCACTCAACGACCGCGTCGGGGCCGACCACGCTGAAGCGGTTGCACTTGAAGTACAGCGGCCGCTCGTACCAGACCGGCGGAATGGCGAACATGCCGCTGGCCTGCAGCTGCTGCAGCGCCGCCTCGGGGTCGGGCGCGGCATGGGCGCGCAGCCGCATGCTGGAGGTCAGGGCCTGGCGCACATGCAGCTCGTAATTGGCGAAGTCGCGTATCTGCTCAGGCCTAGGCAGCGGCGCCAGCAGGCGCAGGCTGGCCAGTTCCAGGCATTGCGCCGGCTCACTGGCACGCAGCAGGCGGCGCACCAGGGCCAGGGCCGGTTCGCCGGCCTGTATCAGCGCCAGCATCGAGCTCAGCCAGGCGCCATGCTCGCCCTGGCGTTCTGCGGCCTGGGCCAGGTCCAGCACCAGCTCGCTGTTCAGCAGCGCGCCCAGGCGCGGGCCGCGGGCGGTTTCAAAGGTGATCAGTTGCATGGGGATCAATCCTATTGGTATCGCTAATCAATACATTTGACTCGCAGAGCGTAACAACTATACGATAGACCCATCGCGCTGACCAGCCCCGGCTGGCACTTTGCGCAGGCATCAATCGGAAGCAATCGGAAGCAATCGGAGATATGCATGGCTGAAATCGTTCTGGGCATGGCCCTGTCCCACACCCCACAGCTGCACACGCCCGCCGAGCAGTGGGCGATACGCCTGGAGGCCGACAAGCGCAACAAGGCCCATCACTTCCGCGGCCAGACGATGGATTGGGAGCAGTTGCTGGCGCTGCGCGCGCCCGAGCAGCTGGGCCGCTTTTTGAATGTGGAGGAGAAGCAGCGCCGTCTGAGCCAGGGCAATGCCGCGGTCGAGCGCTTAGCCCAGATCTACCGCGAGGTGAAGCCCAACGTGGCGGTGATCGTCGGCAATGACCAGCATGAGCTGTTCGTCGAAGACGTGATGCCGGCGATGACCATCTACTGGGGCGACAGCATCGTCAATCCGCCGGCCCGCGCCGACCAGTCGGTGCGCATGCCCGCCGGCATCCATCTGGCCGAGCGCGGTCATGCGCCGCCCGAGGCCTTGACCCATCCCTGCCATCCTGAGCTGGGCTTGCACCTGATCCAGCACAGCATCCGCGATGGCTTCGATGTGGCGGCCTCGAAGTGGCTGCGCGAGGCCGACCAGAAGATAAGCTTCTCGACCGGCGCGCCGCACGCCTATGGCTTCGTCTATCGCAACATCATGGGCGACGAGGTGATTCCTCACGTGCCGGTGATACTGAACACCTTCTACCCGCCGAATCAGCCGACCGCGCGCCGCTGCTTCGAGTTCGGCCGCAGCCTGGGCCGGGCCCTGCGCGAATGGAAGTCAGATGCCCGCGTGGCCGTGTTCGGCTCCGGTGGCCTGAGCCATTTCGTCATCGACGAGGACTTCGACAAGTGCTTTCTGGACGCCATCGTCCGCGATGACTTCGAGGCGCTGTGCAGCATCGACGAGGCGCTCTTACAGGCCGGCACCTCGGAGTGCAAGAACTGGATCACCACCGCCGGCATCCTGGCCGGCGGTGGCTTGAAAGCCCAGTTGATTGACCAGGTGGCCTGCTACCGCTCCGAGGGCGGAACCGGCACCGGCACCGGGTTCGTCGCCTGGCGCTGAGCCATGGCGAGAGGGGCGAACGGCGCATCGGCCCAGACGATGCGTCCGCCGACCATCGTCAGCAGCACCGCGGTGAAGCCCAGTTGCTCTTCCTGCGCGGTCATGAAGCTGCGGTCCAGCACGATCATGTCGGCGAGCTTGCCCACTTCGATCGAGCCCAGCTCGGCGTCCATCCGCAGCTGATAGGCCGCATTCAGCGTGATGGACCGCAGCGCCGTGGCCCGTGTCAGCAGCGCGTCCTCGTTGAGGCGGCCTGCATAGGCAGGGCCGAAGCTGGCCCAGTGCGTGGGCTGGCCGCGGCGAGTGACACCGATGCTGAGGTTGTAGAAGTAGGCCATCGGATCGACCGGCCAGTCGCTGCCGTAGGCGATCGTCGCGCCCGCGGCAAAGAGGCTGCCCTCGGGCTCCATGCGGGCATAGCGCTCGGGGCCCAGCGGGTCCTTCACCGCCTCGACCGAGTAGGGCGCCTGCTGCGCCCATTGGAAGGACATCACCGGCACCGCGTCGAGCAGCTTGAAGCGGGGATAGTCGGCCGGGTCCACCAGCTCGGCATGCGCAACGGCCGGCCGGAACTTGGCGTTGGGCAACTGCTCGCGGGTGTAGGCAAAGGCATCCAGGCTGCGCCGCACCGCCGCGTCACCAATCGCGTGCACATGGGGGTCGAAGCCGGCCCTGACCGCCTCCAGCACCACGCTCTTGACGCCGTCGTCCGTCAGATAGAGGGGGCCCTTGCTGCCGCCGTCCACCCAGTGCGGATGGCTGTCGCTGCCGGCGTTGACCTTGTACGGCGCCAGCAGGCCCGCGGTCTGCGCCGGGGCCTGCAGCACGCCGTCCATGAACAGCTTGACATGGCGCACGCTGATCACCGGCGTCGCACCGCTGGCCGCCTGGTGGTAGCGGTCGGCCACCGCCTTGATGGCGGCCATCGCCTGTGCGGCTTTGCCCGCATCGTCGGTACCGAAGCGCATCGCGAATTGGGGTCGGGCCGTCAGTTCGCCCGCACGCGAGAGGGTGGAGAAGGCCTTCAGATCGTCCTCGTCGCTGATGGCGCTCATGAAGCTGGTCACGCCCTGGCGCCGCAGCAGGTCCAGCGCGATGCGGGCGTGCTGGGCGCGGTCGGCATCGGTTGGCTGCGGCATTGCGGCCGAGACGAGGCTGCTGGCACCGTCTTCGAGAATGCCGGTGGGTTGGCCCAGGGCATCCTTGATGATGCTGCCGCCAGCCGGGTTGGGCGTGGCCGCGGTGATGCCGGCCAGGGTCAGGGCGCGCGAGTTGACCAGGCTGGTGTGATGATCGATCGAGGTGATGACGATGGGCCGCCGCGTGGTCAGGCTGTCCAGATCGGCGCGCGCCGGGTCACGGTCGGCCGTGCTCATGGCCTGGCGGTCCCAGCTGACGACCTCCAGCCAGCCGCCCGGCTCCTTGTCCTTGCTTGCATCGAGGCAGGCCTGCAGCCGGGTGCGCATCTGCGCCACCGTCAGCGGCAGATACTCAAGGCTGCACTTGAGCGTTTCGGCGCCGCCCTGCAGCGGGTGGATGTGGCCATCGACCAGGCCCGGCATCAGCATGCGGCCGCCCAGGTCAATGACACGCGTCTGGCTGCCGACATGCGCTTGCGCGCCAGCGTCCTGGCCGACATAGACGATGCGGCCTTCGCGCACCGCCACCGCCTGTGCCTCGCTTTGCGTGGCGTCGACCGTGTAGACATAGCCGTTCTTAAGCACCATGTCGGCCGGAGGCGGCGGCGCCGGAGGAGTCGGGTCTTGCCCGCCGCAGGAAACCAGCAGGGTCAGCGCGGACGCGCCGAGCAGTTCGGCGATGAAACGCAACTTCGGCGCGATAGGCATACGAGGGCTCCTTGTTGACGAGTGGTTCGATTCAGCGGCCGGGGGTCCTGCCATGGGCCAGGCGGCCGGCGAGATAGGTCCAGACGAAGTGCGCCGCGGCATTGGACGTCAGCTCGGCGTGGTCATAGGCCGGGGCCACTTCGACGCAGTCCATGCCGACGAAGTCGAGATCGGCCAGGTCTTCGATCAGGGTCAGCACCTGGGCCGTGCTCAGGCCGCCGGGCTCGGGCGTGCCGGTGCCGGGGGCAAAGGCGGGGTCGAGGCAGTCGATGTCCAGACTCAGATAGACGGGCGGATTGCCGTGGCGGCCCAGCCGCTCGCGTATGCCCTGGGTGACGCCGGCCAGTTGGGCGCTGCTCTCCAGGCCGCGCAGCTCGCGGGCGGTGTGTATCACGCCGCCTCGGTCGCGCACATAGTCGCGGGCCGCACGCTCGCCGGCCGAGCGTATGCCGATCTGCGTGAAGCAGGCGTCGACCACCAGGCCTTCCTGCATCGCCTCGTAGACCCAGGTGCCATGGCCGCTGGGCTCGCCGAAGTGGTCGCTCCAGGTATCGCAATGGGCGTCGAAGTGGATCACCGCCAGCGGCCGTCCCCAGCGCTCGCGCTGGGCCCGCAGGATGGGCAGGGTGATCGAATGGTCGCCGCCCAGCCAGACCATGTGGCGGGCCGCCAGCAGGCCGCTCAGCTGGCGTGCCAGCGCGGCGCGCATCTTGGTCAGGCCGGTGTTGGGCAGGGCCAGGTCACCCAGATCATCGAGCTGGCCGACCGGGCTGCAATCGAACAGCGGATGGATACCGTCGCACAGCATATGGCTGGCCGTGCGTATGGCGGCCGGGCCGAAGCGGGCGCCCGGGCGATTGGTGGTGGCGCCATCCCAGGCCACACCGGCCAGGCCGAAGGGGCGGGGAGTGTTGGCCGGTGCGCCGACCTTCAGAAAGGTGCTGCCGCTGAGGAAGGCGAAGTCAGTCATGTGATGTTTGTTTGGAGCGGGGCGGACCCATAATCCGTGGCCATTGAACAGACGCGAGCCTAGGTTCGGCAGGGACGACTTGGAATGACCAGAAAAGCAAGTTCACTTGATCCGCAGGCGCTGTTTGCCGGTGATGCCGCCCGCGACATCGCCCTGGTCAGCGACACCGAGCTGCGCCAGCTGCGGGTGTTCTGCGTCGTCGTTGCCGCCGGTGGTTTTTCGGCCGCCACGGCCGAGCTGCAGGTGGACCTGTCGGCGGTGAGCCGGCAGTTCAAGGAGCTGGAGCTGCGCGTCGGTGCGCGCCTGGCGCAACGCGGGCGTGGTGGCTTTGCCTTGACGCCGCAGGGCGAGCAGCTGCACCGCAGCGTGCGCCATCTGTTCGGTGCGCTGCAGACCTTTCGCGGTGAGGTGGCGGGGCTGTCACGCCAGGCCGGGCCGCTGCTGCGCCTGGGCCTTGTCGATGCGCTGCTGACCGCCCCGCACACTGCCGGGCCGCTGGGTCTGCCGGCCGCGCTGGCCGCCTGCGCCGATGCCTTGCCGGGCCTGCAGGTCCAGGTCTTGACCCTGCGCCCGATCGAGATCGAGCGACGCCTGCTGACGCAGGAGCTGGATGCCGGCATCCTGGCCGCGCACGCAGCAGCGGCCGGGCTGGAGCAGCACCGGCTGTACGCCGAACCCAACAGTCTGTTCGTGGCGCCCGGCCATCCCTGGCACGGCTCGGGCGATAGGCCGCTGGAGGCCGCCGAGCTGGAGCATGCCGCCTTTGTGATGGACCCGTACTCGGTGGATCTGCCGCACCCCGAGCTGGCCGGCATGCGCCACAGCCGCACCCATGCCGACAGCATCGAGGGCGTGGCCCTGCTGATCGCCAGCGGCCGCTATGCCGGCTTTCTGCCGGACCATCTGGTGCAGGCCGTGGCGCCGCTGGCGGGCTTTCGCGCCGTGCAGCCCGAACGCTTCAGCTACGCGCAGGACATTGTGCTGACCTGCCGCCAGGGCAATGGCAGCGTGGCGGTGCGCCGGCTGGTGCAGCAGCTGCTGCGCGCACAGCCTGTGTCAAGCGCGATGCAAGGTTAGCTTCACTGCGCTACACTGGGCATCGCTCCGGGGTGTCCTTGAAGGACTGAGATGGAAGACCAAACCCGCGAACTTGATCCGGTTCATACCGGCGTAAGAAGAGCCAGCAGCACCAGTGCCTCGAACACCCGCGCGAATATCCGCAAAGGGCCGTGAGAGGGCCCGGGTCTCGCCTTCGGAGCACCAACGCCCAAGGAGATCCGATGAACGCCCCAGACAAGCTGAACCAGGCCCTTTCGCTGACCCGCGAGCCCTTTCCCGCCTCGACCAAGACCTATGCCCAGGGCAGCCGCCCCGACATCCGCGTGCCGCAGCGCGTGGTCGCGCTGAGCAATGGCGAGAGCATCACGCTGTACGACACCTCGGGCCCCTACACCGACCCAACGGCCGACATCGATGTGCGGCGGGGTCTGCCCGATGTGCGCTCGGCCTGGGTGGAGGCCCGCGGCGATACCGAGGCCTATGCTGGCCGCGCGCCGGTGCCGCTGGACGACGGCCGTGACGGTGAACGCCTGCTGCTGGAGCTGCGCGCCCAGGCCGCCGCGCTGCAGCGCACACCACGCCGCGCGGTGGCCGGCGCCAAGGTCACGCAGATGCACTACGCCCGCCGCGGCATCGTCACGCCCGAGATGGAGTTCGTGGCCCTGCGCGAGAACCTCAAGCGCGAGTGGATGGACGAGTACGGCAGCGATGCCGAGCGCGAGCAGCGCCTGCGCGGCAATCCCATGGGGGCCTTGCTGCCGCGCATCGTCACGCCCGAATGGGTGCGCGACGAGGTGGCGCGGGGCCGCGCCATCATCCCGGCCAATATCAACCACACCGAGCTGGAGCCTATGGCCATAGGCCGCAACTTCCTGGTCAAGGTCAACGCCAATATCGGCAATTCGGCGGTCACGTCCAGCATCGAAGATGAAGTGGAAAAGCTCGTGTGGGCGATACGCTGGGGTGCCGACAATGTGATGGACCTGTCCACCGGCAAGAACATCCACACCACCCGCGACTGGATCGTGCGCAACTCGCCGGTGCCCATTGGCACCGTGCCCATCTACCAGGCGCTGGAGAAGGTCGGTGGCGTCGCCGAAGACCTCACTTGGGCAATCTACCGCGACACGCTGATCGAGCAGGCCGAGCAGGGCGTGGACTACTTCACCATCCACGCCGGCCTGCGCCTGCCCTTTGTGCCGATGACGGCCAGGCGCCGCACCGGCATCGTGTCGCGTGGCGGCTCCATCCTTGCCAAGTGGTGCATCGCCCATCACAAGGAGAATTTCCTCTACACGCACTTCGAAGAGATCTGCGAGATCATGGCCGCCTACGACGTCAGCTTCTCGCTGGGCGACGGCCTGCGGCCGGGGTGTCTCGCCGACGCCAATGACGAGGCCCAGTTCGCCGAGCTGCGCACGCTGGGCGAGCTGACTAAGATCGCCTGGAAGCACGATGTGCAGACCATGATCGAGGGCCCCGGCCACGTGCCCATGCACATGATCCAGGCCAATATGGATGAGCAGATCAAGCACTGCCACGAGGCGCCGTTCTATACGCTGGGCCCGCTGACCATAGACATCTCGCCCGGCTACGACCACATCGCCAGCGCCATAGGCGCGGCCATGATCGGCTGGATGGGCACGGCCATGCTGTGCTACGTCACGCCCAAGGAGCATCTGGGCCTGCCGAACCGCGACGACGTCAAGCAGGGTCTGATCGCCTACAAGATCGCCGCCCATGCGGCCGACGTGGCCAAGGGGCATCCGGGCGCGCGCGAGCGCGACGATGCACTGTCCAAGGCGCGTTTCGAGTTCCGCTGGCACGACCAGTTCAACCTCAGCCTGGACCCCGACACGGCCCGGCTGTTCCATGACGAGACGCTCCCCAAGGAGTCGTCCAAGGTGGCGCATTTCTGCTCGATGTGCGGGCCGAAGTTCTGCTCGATGAAGATCTCGCAGGAGGTGCGCGATTACTCGGCCCAGCTCGAGGCGGACGCCGGCATGCTGGCCAAGAGCGAGGAGTTCAAGCGGGCGGGTTCGGAGATCTACATTCCGATCAGCAAGGCTTGAAGTCATGCCTTCGCTGCAGATAGGCCTGGCCGGCGCCGGGTTGATGGGCCGGCTGCTGGCCTGGCGGCTGGCCCTGGCCGGTCATCGTGTCATCGTGTTCGATCCAGCCTCCGGCCCCGAGCCTGCGGCCGGAGAGGCACGCGCTGCCGGCTGGACGGCCGCCGGCATGCTGAGCCCGGTGGCCGAGCTGGAGTGCGCCAATGCCGCCGTCGCGGCCCTGGGCCAGCGCTCGCTGGCGCTGTGGCCGCAGTGGCTGGCGCAGTGCGGGCAGCCGGTGTTCTTCGCCCAGCGCGGCAGCCTGCTGCTGGCCCATCCCAGCGACCGTGGCGTGGCACAGCGGCTGCTGGGTCTGCTGCAATCGCGCTCGCCCGGTGTGGCCATCGAGGCGTTGGATGCCGCCCACCGCGACGCGCTGGAGCCCGGTCTGCAGCGCCAGCTGCTGGCCTGGCTGCTGCCCGGCGAGGGGCAAATCCACAGCGTGCAGGCGATGCAGGCCTTGTCCGCTGCTGCAAGCGAGGCGGGTGTCCAGTGGCGGTGGGGCCAAACGGTTGATGCGATCGAGGCCGGACGCTTGCGCATCGAAGGCGACTGGCAAGGCTTCGATTGCGTGATCGACGCACGTGGCCTCGGCGCCCGACCCGAGTTGCCGCTGCGCGGCGTGCGCGGTGAGCTGCTGTGGCTGCATGCGCCCGGCGTGCCGCTGCACCGGCCGCTGCGCCTGCTGCATGCCCGGCATCGCGTCTATCTGGTGCCGCGGCCCGGCGATCTGATCGTCGTCGGCGCCAGCGAGATCGAGAGCGAGGACCGCTCGTCCATCAGCCTGCGCAGCACCGTCGAACTGCTGGCCGCCGCGCACAGCGTGATCCCGGAGCTGGCCGAGGCCCGCGTCGTGCACAGCGAAACCAATCTGCGCCCGGCCCTGCCCGACAACCTGCCGCTGCTGCACAGCGAGCCGGGCCTCACGCGCATCAACGGCCTGTTCCGCCATGGCTGGCTGATTGCGCCGGCCCTGGCCGAGCAGGCGTTGACCCAACTGGAAGATTTGTCGAGATGAACGAGATCACCGTGACGCTGAACGGCCAGGCGCATCAGCTGCCGGCCGAGACCTGCCTGGCCGAGTTGCTGCAACGGGCCGGCGTCGATGCACAGGCGCTGGCCACCGCCGTCAACGGCGAGTTCGTGCCGCGCACCCAGCGCAACGAGCGGCGGCTGCAGGCCGGCGACACCGTGCTGGGTTTTCAAGCGATTGTGGGAGGTTGAATGACAAGCATGAGCTGGACGATTGCCGATGTGGCGCTGAAGAGCCGATTCTTCCTGGGCAGCGCGGGCTATCCCTCGCCGGAAATCCTGCATGCCGCGGTCAGGGCCTCGGGAACTGAAGTCGTGACCGTGGGATTGCGCCGCCAGATAGGTACGGACAACGGCTTTATCCCGGCGCTGCTCGACACCGGCGTGCGCCTGCTGCCCAACACCGCCGGTTGCCGCAGCGCCCGCGAGGCCGTCACCCTGGCGCAGATGGCGCGCGAGCTGCTGGGCACGCACTGGATCAAGCTCGAGGTCGTGGGCGACGAGCACACGCTGCAGCCCGACCCCTTCGAGCTCTTGCTGGCCACCGAGCAGTTGGTGAAAGACGGCTTCGAGGTCTTCCCCTACTGCACCGACGATCTGGTGACCTGCCAGCGCCTGCTCGATGCCGGCTGCCGCATCCTGATGCCGTGGGGGGCGCCAATAGGCTCGGGCCAGGGCTTGATCAACCCTTGGGCCTTGCGCACGCTGCGCGCGCGCCTGCCCGAGGCCAAGCTGGTGGTCGATGCCGGCATCGGCGCGCCCTCGCATGCCGCGCTGGCGATGGAGCTGGGCTTCGACGCCGTGCTCCTGAACTCGGCCGTCGCCCAGGCCGCTGACCCTGTGTGTATGGCCGCCGGTTTTGCCTCGGCCATCGCCGGGGGTCGTGCCGGCTTCGAGGCGGGTCTACTGATGCCGCAAGACATGGCAGTGGCCAGCACCCCCGTCAGCGCCCGCCCCTTTCAGCTGTAGCCCGGATGGAATCCGGGACCCCGGATTGCTTCCGGGCTACGAGGACATCATGAAACTCAACAAACCCATCGTCTGGACCATCGCCGGCTCCGACAGCGGCGGCGGCGCCGGCCTGCAGGCCGATCTGAAGGCGTTCGAGGCCTTCGACGTCCATGGCTGCAGCGCCGTCAGCGCAATCACGGCGCAGAACTCGCTGGCCGTGCAGCAGGTGCAGGCGGTCGCGCCCGAGCTGCTCGATGCCCAGCTGCAGGCGCTCAGCGAGGACCTGCCACCCGCCGCGATCAAGTGCGGCATGCTGGGCAGTGCATCCAATGCCCGCGTCGTCGCGCACTGGGTCAAGCGCCTGCGTGAGCGCGCGCCGGTGGCCCTGGTGCTCGACCCGGTCTGGCGCGCCAGCACCGGCGCCGACCTCAGCGGAACCGAACTGCGCGAGGTCTATCGCGGCGAGCTGCTGCCGCTGGCCGATGTGATCACGCCCAACCGCGCCGAGGCGGCCTGGCTGCTCGGCACGGAGATGGCCGTGCCGCAATCGGCCATCGCGCTGCAGGCGCTCGGCGCCAAGACGGTGCTGATCACCGGCGGCGACGCCGGCGGCGAGCATTCGCGAGACTGGCTGCAAAGCCCGCAAGCCCAGGGCTGGCTGAGCCTGCCGCGCATCTCAACCTCTTGCAACCACGGCACCGGCTGCGTGTTCGCAGCTTCACTCGCGGCCGCGCTGGCCCAGGGCTTCTGCGCCGCCGACGCCGCCGTGCTGGCCAAGATGTCCACCGCCGAGGCCCTGCGCCAGGGCTATGCGGCCGGCGCCGGTGCCGGCCCGGTGCGTCCGCAGGCCGGCTTCGCGCTGCGGCGCGAGAACCTGCCCACGCTGTGGCCAGAACTCAGGCCTGACATCCGTTTGGTCGCCTTGCGCGAGCCCGACATGGGCCTGTATGCCATCGCCGATAGTGCAGCCTGGATAGAACGCCTGCTCGCCGCCGGCGTGCGCACGCTGCAGCTGCGCATCAAGGATGCCGCCACGCCCGATCTGCGCGAGCAGATCGCCCGCAGCATTGCCGCCGCAGCGCAGGCCGGCGCGCAGCTGTTCATCAACGACCACTGGGCCCTGGCCATGGAGCTGGGCGCCTATGGCGTGCACCTGGGCCAGGAGGATCTCGCCACCACCGATCTACCGGCCATTGCGAATGCTGGCCTGCGCCTGGGCGTCAGCACCCATAGCCTGTGGGAGGTGGCCCGTGCCCGTGCGCTGAACCCCAGCTATATCGCCTGCGGCCCGATCCACGCGACCCGGACCAAGGACATGCCCTGGCAACCCCAGGGCGAGGGCAATCTGACCTATTGGTGCCAACTGCTTGACGTGCCGGTGGTGGCCATTGCGGGCATGGACGTCAAGCTTGCCGGTGCCGCACGGCAATGCGGTGCCCGGGGAGTGGCGGTGTTCAGCGGCATCACCCAAGCGGGCGATCCGGAGGCGGCGGTGGCCCACTACCAACAGGCGCTGGGCCGCGCCGCCGAACAGCCTTGGCGGGCTTCGCCGGCCTGGCCACGCGCCACCCTCTGAGCCTCCAACAAAAAAAGCGGAGCGCTCGCGCGCCCCGCTTCGAGGAGTCGTCGCAGGGCCGAAACCCCGCGTCAACAAGTCTTACTTGAACTGGTAAGACAGCGAACCGTAGAGGAAGCGGCCGCGCGGGTCGGAGAACGAGGCGGCATAGCCGGCAGCGTGCGAACCGTAGGACGAGACGGCCGTGAACGGCGGCTCTTCGGCCGTGATGTTCTTGATGCCGAAGCGTACGTTCAGGTTCTTGATGCCCTTGTAGCCCATCGCGATATTGAAGCGCGAGCTGTCCTTGACCCGGTGCTCGACCTCGGGTCCGACGTTGTTCGCCACCAGCGTGGCCGACTCGGTCCAGCCGCGCACGAACTGGTTCTCCACCGTGAAGGTCCAGGCGCCGCGCTGGAAGTCCAGCGCCGCGGTGTGCTGCCAGCGTGGTTGCGGCTGCACGGCGGAGCCGTCGCCGGCGGTGCCGACATAGCTGGTGAACTCGCCGCCCTTGTCGGCCTGACGCTTCCACTCCATCACATAGGTACCCACAAAGCTGGCGCCGAGCTTGATGCCGTCCTGCAGGTTCAGGCTGCCGCGCAGGTCCACGTCGATGCCCGAGGTCTTCAGGTCGCCGAGATTGTCCACCGGGCTTTCGATGTAGGAGACGAAGCCCTGCGGATTGCGCTTGATGCGGCTCTTGTACTTGGCATAGAGCTTGGGATCCGAGAAGATCGCGTCGCCGCCGATGGTGCTGATCTGATCCTTCTTCAGGATGTTCCAGTAGTCCACGGCGATCGACACGCTGCGGCCTGGCTCGAACACCACGCCAGCGCTGAACTGGCGCGATTTCTCGGGCTTCAAGGTCGGGCTGGCGAACTGGCGCACGTTGTACTGAATCTCGCAACGCGGGTCGGCTTCGAATCCCGCCGGGCAGTCCGGGTCCACCAGGCTGTTGGCCGTGTTGGTGCTGGACACCGGGCTGTTCACGTCCCACAGCGTCGGGGCGCGAAAGCCGGTGCCGGCGGCGGCGCGCAGCACCAGCTCCTTGCTGGGCTGGAAGCGCAGGGTGGCGCGGGGGTTGAAGGTGTTGCCGAAGTCGCTGTACTTGTCGTAGCGGGCCGACACGCCGGCTTCCCAGCCCTTGGCGAAGGGCATGCTCAGCTCGCCGTACAGGGCGGTGATGGTGCGCGAGGCAATCGTCGTGGGCACTGTGCCCTCGCCGCCGATGTGCTTGCCGGCCGAGTAGTCGGCATTGACCGGGCGGTCTTCGGCCTTCTCCTTGCGGGCGCTGGCACCCAGGGCCAGCGCCATATTGCCGCCGGCCATGGCGCTCAGCTCGCGGCTGGCTTTGAAGTCGAACTCGGTCGTGGTGCTCTTGGACTCGCGCATCAGACCATCGAGCGCCGAATTCGCCCAGGCGGCCTCGCCGGCTGCATCGCTGGGGCCGAAGGGGTTGATATTGCCCGAGGCCAGGCCGGCCAGGAAGCGGCCCTCGTGGACATAGCCCAGATAGGACAGCGAGCCCTTGGCTCGGGAGATGTTGACGGCGGTGTCGTAATCCCAGCCGCCGAGCACGCCATTGGCGCCGAACACAAAGCGGGTCTGCGTGTTGGTGTTGTCGTTGATGCGGTTGCCGCGCGGAATGGCGCGTAGCGCGACCTCGGCCATGCCGTCGCCGTCGGGGTCGAAGTCGGCGGGGGTGTAGCCCAGCTTGATCAGCAGATCACGCGGGAAGTACTTGCTGTTGATCGGCATCAGCGGGTGGGCATAGTCGCCCTTGACAGTGTCCAGGCTGGTGGCGCCCCAGAAGATCGGCGTCGGTGCAATGCGACCGATGCTGTGGTTGCGGGCCAGCGAGGCCTCGGCGAACAGCTGATGGTCCTTGGACAGGTTCAAGGTCAGGCGGCCGTAGACGTCACCCTTGTCCTGGTCGGGCAGATTGTCCAGCGTCGCGGCATAGATGAAGCGGCAGATCTTGTTCTGCGTGCCGTTCGGTGACACCGAGGTGTTCACGGTGGTGGTGAACGTGGGGTCGCAGGCCTCGAAGGCGGCGCCGGGATTCAGTGCCGAGAAGGCGCCGGGTGACAAGGTCTCATGGTTGGGGCCGAAATCGGCCAGACGTCCGGGGAAGCCGCCGCCCGAGGTCGGAGGGGCGGAGCCGGGAATCTCCTGCACGCCGCGGTTGTAGAACTTCTGCTCGATGGCACGCAGACGCGTGTTCTTCTGCACATTGCCGGTGATCAGCACATTGAACTTGTCGCTCAGCAGATCGCCGAAGCCGACGGCGATACTGGCGCCTTTTTCGGCGCCGCCGATATTGCTTTCGGTGTTGCCATAGCGCACCGAGACTTCGCCATTGCGGTAGTCGCGCTTGGTGATGAAGTTGATCACACCGGCCACGGCGTCAGTGCCATACACGGCCGAGGCGCCATCACGCAGAATTTCAACCCGCTCCAGAGCGGCAAACGGGATGCTGTTCAGGTCGACCGCGGCGTTGCCACCGATGCTGCCGAAGGGGTGGTTGGCCAGCCGGCGGCCGTTCAGCAGCACCAGGGTGGAGTTGGCCCCCAGGCCGCGCAGATTGGCATTGGACGTGGCATAGCCCGCGCCCTGGGTGGTGTCGGAGATCGCGGCGGCGCTGGCCGAGACGCGCTTGAGCAGCTCCTCGACGTTGGTGGCACCGGTCTTCTCGATCTGGTCGCGGGTGATCACGGTCACCGGCAGCGCGGTTTCGGACTCCAGCCGCTTGATCGACGAGCCTGTCACGGTCACGCGTTCCAGCGTCTGACCTTGTGCCAGAGCGACTTGCGGCCCGGCAAGGCCGGCACCGAGGGCGGCCAGTGCGGCGACGCCTATTCTGGTTTTCTTGAACATCAGCGAACTCCTTGTGCAATCGTGGGTGGGACGACGGGTGTCGAGCAGCGGGCGGCAAACTCATGATTTGCCGCGCCCGGCCACTTCAACCCGTGGGCCGTGATCTTCGGATTCCGCCATGCGCAAGCGGCATAGGGAATTCCAATGGATGTTGCGCGTCAGCAAAAGGGAAAACCCGCCCTTGTTTCGATTGCTGCTTGACAGCACGACCGTGCGTTGTGCGCCCGGCAAGGTTGCGGTTGAGCCACGTTTGGGGGCTCCCGGTGCTTGCCGCGAGCCTGCCGGGACTGGAAATCGGTTCGGGCGGGCGGGGCGGGCCCGGGCTCAAACCTGCGCCGGAAGGCTCAGGCGAAGGCGAGCAGCAGAACGGCCAGCCAGACCAGCACCATCACCGCCATATCGGTGAGCCTGGCGAAGGCGGTGCGCAGATGCAGAGGTCTTGGAGGGCTGTACATAGAGGTGTGCTTTGGACGGGGGGAGGAACCGAACTTCGCAAAGTCAAGCAAAGTCTGCCCGAGCCGCCCATCCTCCGCAAGAGTGATGGCCGCAGGTTGTCATCACTTCCCCTTTCTATTTTGTAAGAACAAGGCAGCCGTGTTTTCAGTTGTGCCATTTCAGGGGCAGGTCTTGCGGTTCTTGTCATCGATGCCACTCAGCGGGTCGGTGGCACCTTGTCGGTGCGCAGCACCGGATACAAGGCCCAGCGGTCGTCCCAGGAGCTGTGGCGGCGGGCAAAGAACTCCAGCCGCGCCCGCGCGCTCTTGGCGAACTCCGGCTCGGCCCTCAGCTTGTCGCGAAAGGCGGCGGCGAGGGTCGGGTCGGCCGCCAGCTGTTCGCGTGCCACCGCCTCGGCCACATAGGCCTCCATGTATTCCTTGCGCTCGAAGTGATTGTTGAACAGTCCCCAGGCCAGCAACGAGTCCGGCGCCAGCGGTTCCAGCAAGGCCATCAGCAGCTGGGCCTTGGGTTGGGCAATGGGCACGAACAGGCTGCCGGCCGGCAGCGCGCGGCGCTCGGGCGCCCAGGCCCCCTGCACGCTCAGGCGCTGCTGGCCCTCGACCGACTGCGGTTCGAAGCGCAGGGTCGAGGCGCGAAAAGCCTCCAGCTCGGCCGCCGGCAGCGCGGTGTCCAGGGTGTGGAACTGGATTTGGTGCAGGCTCAGCTTGGCCGCCACCAGGCCGGCCTGGGCGGCCGGCACCAGGTAGCCGGCCAGCGGCGCCTTCACCTGCAGCGCCGGCAGCACCTCGTCGCGCACCGGCATGTTCCATATCTGCGGCCTTGTCTCGTCGTACCGTGTCATGAAGGCGCCCGAGATGTCCGACGGTCCGCGCTCATAGGCATAGCCGCGGAACGCGATCTGCCGCGTCCTGGCCGTGGCCTCGTAGCTCAGCGCCACCGCTTGACCGGCGAGTGCGGCGCTGCGCGCGTCGGCGGCCAGGGCCAGAGCTTGCCAGTCGCTGCCGTGGCGTGCCATCTGCTCCAGCACCGAGACTATCGTGTTGCGCGTCACCCGCACGCGGGTTGCATAGTCCTTCCAGGAGTGCGTCTCGACCAGCATGCCGAAACGATTGCGCAGCAGGAAGTAGCCCGACGAGAAACGCGGCGGGAACACGCTGTCCACGATGCCCGAGCTGGGGTCGTCATCGATGGTGAACGAGGGATAGAAGGGCAGAGGCAGCGAGCCTTGCGCGGCCAGATCGGCGATCACGCCGTCGCGAAAAACTGTACCGGCTGGGCGCAGGCCGGCGTCGCCGCCATGCAGCGGTTCGACCTGGATGGACACGTCATGCTCGAACTGGGCGCCGTCGGTGACGTGCAGATCTATCGTGGCCAGCGGGTCCCATTGATTGACCAGGCGCAGCATGGCCTGCATTTCGGGGCTCTGAGCCTTGGCGTAGTCGCGGTTCAGATTGTGGTTCTGCGCCGTCGTGCGCCAGCCCATCTGCTCGGGGCCGCGCTGATTCGGCCGGTTCCAGCGCCCGAAGCGCTCGTGACCATCGACGTTGAACACCGGCACGAACACCAACACCTGCCGGGCCAGCACGCCCTTGGCGGCCCGGCCCTGCAGGATCTCGCGCAGGGCCAGAAAACCGGCGTCCTTGCCATCGATCTCGCCGGCATGGATGCCGCCCTGTATCAGCACCGCCGGCAGATTCTGGCGCCGCTTCTCGGCCGGATGCAGGGCGCCTGTTTGCGAGACGATCAGCGCCAGCATGGGCCGGCCCTCGGGTGTGCGACCGAACTCGGTGCAGCGCACCGAGCGCGGGTAGGCCTTCTGGAACTCGGTGCAGAGCTGCTGGACTTCCTCGTAGCGGCCCGTCGTCGTGAAGCCGGAGCGCTCGGCCTCGGTCCTCAGCGCGGGCGGCGCGGCGGCCCAGCCGCCGGCGGTCAGGACTGTGCTGATGAGCAGAAGGGCGAGGCGGGCCGATGGCAGCATGGGCGGTGTCCTGGTGACGATTCGCCGCGCATGCTACCGGCCTTTGCCGAGCGTCAATCCGCTCGTTTACCCCGCGCCCGGCTGACCTCGAACGCCGTCAGCGGCGAGGCCGTGTTGCCCCATTGCTGGCGCACATGGCTGGCGACGGCGGCGATCTCTGCGTCGCTCAAGGCCACCGCGAACGGCGGCATGCCGAAGGGCCTCGGATGGGCTTCGGTGGCCGGCGCAAATCCTCCCTGCAGGATCGTGCGCAGCACATTGACGCCGGGCTCCATCGTCACCGCGCGATTGCCGGCCAGCGCCGGATAGATGCCCGGTTCGCCCTGGCCCTGCCTGCCGTGGCAACTGGCGCAGTGCTGCGCGTAGACCTCGGCGCCCAGGCGCTGCTCGGGTATCACGGCTGCGGCCTTGGCCCGTATCGGCGCCTTCTGGGGCAAGGCTTTCAGATAGCCGGCCATCGCACGCAGATCGGGGTCGCCAAGGTGCTGGGTGCTGCCGCGCACCACCTCGCTCATCGGCCCGGACACGCTGGCGCCGCGCGCCATGCCGGTCTTGAACAGGCTGACGATCTCCCCCAACTCCCAGTGCGCCACGCTGGCCTGGGCGGTGTCGGCCAGCGAGGGGGCGTACCAGCCCTGCATCGGGATCAGCCCGCCGCCCAGGCCGGACTCGCTGGCGCCCCAGCTGTTGCGCGCGGCATGGCAGGCGTTGCAATGGCCCAGGCCCTGCACCAGGTAGGCGCCACGGTTCCAGCTGACGCTTTGCGCAGGCTCGTTCTGTTGCACGCCAGGGCTGAAGTACAGCGCCCGCCAGACCGCCAGCGCGGCCTGGGTGTTGTAGGGAAAGCGCAGCTCGTGTGCGGGCGCCGCTTGCGTCACCGCCGGCAGGCTGCGCAGATAGGCGTAGATCGCATCGGCATCGCCGCGGCTGATCCGGGTGAAGTTGGCATAGGGGAAGGCCGGGTAGAGCAGGCGGCCGTCCTTGCCTCGGCCATTGTGCAGCGCGCGCCAGAACTCATCGGCGGTCCAGCCGCCCAGGCCGGTGGCCGGATCCGGTGTCAGATTGCCTGCAAACAGGGTGCCGAAGGGCGTGTCAATGCCCTTGCCACCGGCATAGGGCACGCCACCGCGGGCGGTGTGGCAGGCGGCGCAGTTGCCGGCGCGGGCCAGGTACTCGCCGCGGCGGATCTGCTCGGCGCTGGGTGCCGCGGCGGGCCTGTCGGTCAGCGGCGATTCGTCGCGCACATTCAGCGCCCAGACGAGGGCGACCGCGAACGCAGCAAGGCCCAGCAGTCCCAGGCCGATTTTCAGCGCCCGCTTCATGGCTGCCCCTTGTGGGCCTGCGGCACGCCACCGCAGCTCAGCGGCAGCGGTGCCGGCAGCTCGGCCACCGCCTTGGGCGCGGCCGGCAGCGGCTGGGCGGCCAGCCATTGCGAGACGGCGGCAATGTCATCCAGGCTCAGGGTCTTGGCGATCTGGCCCATGCAGTCCGGCGTGTGGGCGTGGCGCTGGCCGGATTTCCAGGCGCCCAGCTGGCCGTTCAGATAGTCGCGCGGCAGACCCAGCAGGCCGGGTATCGCCGGGGCCAGGCCGGTGAGCTTGGCGCCATGGCATTGCACGCAAGCCGGTAAGCGGCGCCCCGGATCACCGAGCGTCGCCAGATCCTGCCCTCGTTGCAGCAAAGCAGAGCTGGCGCTGCCGGGCGGCGGCGCAGCATAGGGCAGGTCCAGCGCCGCGAAGTGTTCGGCGATCTCGCGCAGATAGGCGTCGGACAGCGGCGCCACCAGTTCGTCCATCAGACCGTAGTGGCGCCGGCCGTCGCGGAAGTTCAGCAACTGGTTGTACAGATAGCCGGCCGGCTTGCCGGCGATGCGCGGGTAATAGCCGTCGGGCGCGGCGCGGCCCTGCTTGCCATGGCAGGTGGTGCAGGCCAGCACGCGCTGGGTCATGCTGTCCTCGATCCTGGCGGGCGTGGTCTGGGCTTCGGTGTGGCCGGCCAGCAGCGAAAAGCACAGGGCCAGCAGCGGCTTCGAAAGGGTGGCTGAGAGATTCACTCCGCCACTATGCCCGAGCCGTCCGACGCGCAACAGCGCCAGTTGGCCGAAAAAACAACCGTATCAGTCGTCCGCCGCCTCGTTGCCCCAGGGCAGCACGACGACGTTGCCGATCTGGCGTCCCTGCTCGACCATCTCGTGCGCGGCGACGGTCTGCGCCAGCGGGAAACGCGCCGCCACCTGGTGCCGCAGCCAACCCTCGGCGATGGCCTGGTGCACGCCGGCGATGCCGGCCGCGCGCTGCGCGGGCGTCAGTTCGTAGACGATGAAGAAGCGCAAGCCCAGGCCGTGGACCAGATAGTCGTTCAGCGGCAGTCTGGCCTGCCAGTCGTCGGAGCCATAGACCGTGACCCTTCCCTGGGGCACGATCAGGCGGGTGTAGAGCCCGGCATTGGCACTGAGATTGACCTCGATGACCCGATCGACGCCGCGCTCGCCGGTCAACGCTGCCACCCGCGCGACCAGATCCTCGCTCTTGTAGTCGATCGCCGCCTCGGCGCCGGCGGCCAGGGCATGGCGGGCCTTGTCGGCCGAGCTGACGGTGGCAATGACCCGCGCCCCGGCCCGGGCCGCAAATTGCACCGCGTAGTGGCCCACGGCACCGGCGCCGCCCTGCACCAGCAGGGTCTGGCCGGCCACCGGCCCCTCGCCATGCACGGCCTCCCAGGCGGTCAGCGCCGGAATGCCCAGGCAGGCCGCCTCGGCAAAGCCCAGACCCTCGGGCATGGGCACGGCCAGTGCGGCCGGCACGACGATGTACTCCGCTGCCGTGCCCTGGGGCCGGCGCCACTGCGCGTTGTAGAGCCAGACGCGCTGGCCGAGCCGCGCTGCCGGCACGCCCTCGCCCAGCGCATCGACGATGCCGGCGCCATCGCTGTGTGGAATCACCTCGGGATGGCGTATCTGCACGCCACGGCGGGCCTTCACGTCGGAGGGATTGACGCCCGAGGCCAGCACCTTGACCCGCAGTTCGCCGGGGCCGGGTGTGGGCAGCGGCAGAAGCAGCAGATCCAGCACATCTTTCGCGGGGCCGGTGCGGCGGTACTGGATTGCGTGCATCGTGGTCATCAAGATTCTTTCGGGTCGGCGATGGAGAGGTGCAAGCCTCGCACGAAGGCGCTGGCCTCAGCGCGCGCGGGGTCTTGATGGAGAGATGCCACCGGCCGGGCTCAAGGCTGAGCTGCGGCCAGCGCCCCAAGCCTGACCACGGCCTGCTCGACCTGCTCCGTCCACGGATGGCCGGTATTGAGCCGCAGGCAGTGGCGGAACTCGGCCCTCGCCGAGAACATCGGCCCCGGCGCCAGGCTGATCGCATGCTGCGCGGCCGCCCGGTGCAGGGCCAGCGCATCGATCTGCGACGGCAGCTCGACCCAGACGAAGTAGCCGCCCAGCGGCCGTGTCAGACGCGTGCCGGCCGGGAAGTGCTGTTCCAGCGCCGCCAGCATCTGCTGCTGCTGGGTCAGCAGCCTTCGCCGCATCTGCGCCAGATGGCGGTCGAAGGCGCCGTCCTGCAGATACTCGGCCAGCGCCGCCTGGGCGGGGATGGAGCCCGACAGGCTGGTCATCAGCTTCAGCCTTGCGACACGCTCCGCATAGCGCCCCGGCAGCGCCCAGCCGACACGGTAGCCCGGCGCGAGGCTCTTCGAGAAGGAACTACAATGCAGTACCAGGCCCTCGGTGTCGAAGGCCTTGGCCGGCAGTGGCGCTGACTCACCGTGATAGAGCTCGGCATAGACATCGTCCTCGATCAGCGGCACCTGGTGGCGGTTCAGCAGCTCGACCAGGGCGCGCTTCTTGTCATTGGGCATCAGGCTGCCCAGCGGGTTCTGGAAGCTGGTCATCAGCCAGACGGCCTGTGGTTTGCGGCGCTCCAGCAGACGGGCCAGCGCGGCCAGGTCGATGCCCTCGGCGCTGTCCGTCGCAACCTCGATGGCCTTCAGCCCCAGCCGCTCCAGCGCCTGCAGCGCGGCATAGAAGCAGGGCGATTCGACGACCACCGCGTCGCCCGGCTTTGTCACCGCCTGCAGGCACAGGTTCAGGCCGTCCAGTGCGCCGTTGCTGAGCACGATCTGCTCCGGCGTCACGCTCATGCCCAGGCGCAGATAGCGTTTGGCGATCTGGCGCCGCAGGGGCTCATGACCGGGCGGAAGATCGTCCACCGCGCTCCAGGGCTTGAGCTTGCGCATGCCGGCATTCATCGCGCGGCGCAGCGCCTCCAACGGAAACAGCTCGGGGCTGGGAAAGGCCGAGCCCAGCGGTGCGATGTCGCGGGACTTGACCGCGCTGAGCACCTCGAACACCAGCTCGCTGACGGCCACGCTGTGCGAACCGGCCAGCGGCCGCGAGGGCGGTGGCGCCTCGCGCATCAAGGGGCGCGGCAGCACGTAGTAGCCCGAGCGGGGCCGTGCCCGCACGAGACCGCGGGCCTCCAGCAGGTGGTAGGCCTGGAACACGGTTGAGGCGCTGATGCCCCGGCTGGCCCGCGCCTGGCGCACCGACGGCAGCGGGTCGCCGGCGCGCAGCGTGCCGCTGGCGATCAGCCGGGAGATCTCGTCGGCGTAGTTTTCATAGAGCGTCACGTCGGCATTGTGCGATAAGCCACAAATGCGAACGATTCGCATTTAAGATGTGAGCTCTCAAGGAGGAATGTCATGTGTGACGAGCTCAAACCGCAGCCAACCCTGGTCAGTCCGGCCACCTTGCGCCTGGGCGGCGCGCTGAACGAGCGCCTGCGCTCCATCGCGACCCTGCCCGAGACACGGGGCTCGCGCCGCCACCGCCTCTGGGACTTGCCGCACAGCACCCATTGCCCGCTGATGGGCGTGTGCCTGCCGATGCCGGCGCTGCGCCGCCTGCTGGCCAAGTTCACCGGCGCCCAGGCCCGGCTGGACGACTATGAGGCTCATGTCGGCGCCGTGGCGGAGTGCGCGAGGCGTGGCCCGGTGGCCGAGGCGATTCATCGCGAGCTGGACCGCCGCCATCTGCCGGCGCTGCGCCGATTTGCCCAGGCCAAGACGACCGAGCAGCTGGCCGGCCTGTGGACCGAGGCACAGCGGGGCGCGGATATTTCCGGCGCGCTATGGGCAACCTTGACTCACGCTCGTTGCAGCGATGGCTTACGCGAGCAGGTCTGCCGCGAGGTGCACATGATTCAGCACCAGGTGGGCGCCTGCAACCGGGCCGATCTGCAGCGCCTGGACGAGGTGCTGGACGAAAACGCGGTGCTGGCCCGTCAGCTGGCCACCCTGCAGCAGCGCTGCACCCGGGAGCTGCAGACCCGGGCCGAACAGGTCGAGGCGCTGCAGCAGGCCTTGATACGCGCCCGCGCCGAAGCTGTGGCCAAGGCCTCTGCGCTGCACGCCGCCCAGCAGGACCTGCAGCAGCTGGAGGCGCTCAGCCCCGGCCTGCAGAGCCGGGCCGAGTTGACGCGGCGCCTGGAAGAGCAGGTCCTGCGCTCACAGGCGCTGGAGCGCCAGCGCCTGGATTGGCAGCAGCAGGCGGAGCGCGAGGCGCAGCGGGCCCTTGCCCTGGCCGCGCAGCTGCAGGCGCTCAGCCTGGCCGAGGAGGCCGTCGCCGCGGACGAGCCCGACCTGGTCACGCTCAAGGACCAGTCCATCCTCTGCGTCGGCGGCCGTACCGCCAGCGTGCCGGTCTACAGGCGTTTGATCGAGGGCACCGGCGGTCGCTTTCTGCACCACGATGGCGGCGAGGACCACACCGCCGCCCAGCTCGAATCCAGCCTGGCCGCCGCCGATCTGGTGATCTGCCAGACCGGCTGCGTCAGCCACGGCGCCTACTGGCGGGTCAAGGACCACTGCAAGCGCACCGGCAAGCGCTGCCTGTTCGTCGACAAGCCCAGCGCCAGCAGCCTGGCGCGCTGCCTCAAGGAGATCGAGGCCTGATCGGGATAGGGGTCAGCCATTGTCGGCCGAGCCCCTCCCACACCACCCGGCAT
>JADMJJ010000095.1 GCA_018780645.1 Burkholderiaceae bacterium | reverse complement strand
GGCGCAGCTCGGCGCGCATCTGGATGCGCAGGAAGGGGTCCAGCGCCGACAGCGGCTCGTCCAGCAGCAAGACCCTGGGCTGGGTGATCAGCGCGCGGGCCAGTGCCACCCGCTGCTGCTGGCCGCCCGACAGCTCCGACGGCTTGCGCTCGGCCAGATGGCCCATCGCCACCCGCTCCAGCAGCTCGCCCGCCTGCTGGCGGCGCCGGGCCTTGTCCACGCCCTTCATCTTCAGGCTGAAGGCGACGTTGTCGAGCGCGCTGAGGTGCGGGAACAGCGCGAAGCTCTGGAACATCATCGCAGTGCCTCGGGCTGCCGCCGGCAGATGGGTGATGTTGCGGTTCTCCAGCAGCACGTCGCCGCCACTGACAGACTCATGGCCGGCAATCATCCGCAAGGTCGTGCTCTTGCCGCAGCCCGAGGGGCCCAGCAGGCAGCAGTAGCTGCCGCTGGCGATGCGCAGATTGATCGCGTCCACGGCCGGCTTGCCCGGGCCATAGCGCTTGGTCAGCGCCACCAGCTCGATGGCCGAGGTCGGGGAGGCGGGCGCGGCATCAGTCATGCCCCGGTCGATCGCAAATCGCGTGCCAGGATTGCGTACGCTCAACCGATGGATTGCATACAGCTCGGCACGCTATTGGTGCCGAAGCACCGCATTGCAGGCCCTGGACTGGTGCGTGGCCGGCCGATCATGTCCCTGATGGGCGCTCGGCACCGCCCAAAAAACTGTATACACTTTGCCGAAGTCGCAGCGGCAACACTTATGGCGCGACGCATCGACGGCTTACAGCGCCCGCAGTGGTGAGCCGCTCCCGGAGTCTGGATGGAAGCCTATTTGCTCGACTGGGCCAACCTGCTGCTGCGCTGGCTGCATGTGATCGTGGGCATTGCCTGGATAGGCGCCTCGTTCTACTTTGTCTGGCTGGACAACCACCTCGTCAAACCCGAGTCGCCCGAACTCAGGGCCAAGGGTGTTGACGGCGAGTTGTGGGCCGTGCACGGCGGCGGCTTCTACAACCCGCAGAAGTACATGGTGGCACCTCCCTCCTTGCCCCAGCATCTGCACTGGTTCTACTGGGAGAGCTACTGGACCTGGATGAGCGGCTTCGCCCTGTTCGTCACGCTCTATCTGTTCAATGCCAGCACCTTCCTGATCGACAAGCGGGTGCATGACTGGGGCGCGCCGGCGGCCATCGCCACGGCCCTGGGCTTTCTGGCCGCCGGCTGGCTGGTTTACGACCAGATTTGCCGCCGCTTCGGCCACACCAAAGACGGCAGCATAGGCAACGACGGCCGGGTGCTGGGCCTGATCGCCGTCTTCATCGCCGTGGCCTGCTGGGGCGCGACCCAGCTGTTCGCCGGCCGCGCCGCCTTGCTGATCATCGGCGCGATGATCGCCACGATGATGAGCGCCAATGTGCTGGTCTGGATCATCCCGGGCCAGAAGCAGGTGATCGCCGATATGCGCGCCGGCCGCCCGGCCAACCCGGTGTTCGGCCAGCGCGGCAAGCAGCGCAGCGTGCACAACACCTACTTCACCCTGCCGGTGCTGATTGCCATGCTCAGCAACCACTACGGCATGCTTTACAGCCACGCGCAGAACTGGGCCGTGCTCTTGCTGCTGATGGTGGTGGGCGTGCTGGTGCGCACCTGGTTCGTCAAGCGCCACAAGGGCGTCAATGCCTGGGGACTGATCGTTGCGGCGCTTGCGCTGCTGATCGGGCTGATCGCCTGGCTGGCGCCGGCACCTACCGCCGCCGTGGCCGTTGCGCCCACCCCCGGCTTTGCCCAGGTGCAGGCCATCGTCAACGAGCGCTGTGTGATGTGCCACAACGCCCAGCTGGCGAGCAAGAACGTGCAGCTGCACAGCCCCGAGCTGATCGCCCGGCAGGCCCTGCAGATCAAGCAGCAGGCGGTGCTGCTGAAGCTGATGCCGCAGAACAACGCGACCCAGATCACCGAGGGCGAGCGCGCACTGCTGGGGCGCTGGGTGGATGCCGGCGCACCGCTGCGCTGAAGCCGGCCACTTGCTGACTGTCGATAATGGGGGCATGACGACCCCCACGCCCGACCCCCGTCGCGAGCCCCGGCAGTTTCTGCAGGCGCTCTACCAGGCTGCAGTGCAGCGTGCGCTGCCGGCGCTGAACATGGCCTCCTGCCTGCCGCCACCGCCCAAGGGTCGCACGCTGGTGCTGGGCGCCGGCAAGGCCGGTGGGGCGATGGCCCAGGCGCTGGATGGGCTGTGGCCCGCAGACGCGCCGCTGTCCGGCCTGGTCATCACCCGCTATGGGCATGTGCCGCCGGCCTATCTGGCGCGGCCGGGTCGCATTGCCGTGGTCGAGGCCGCCCATCCGGTGCCTGACCGTGCCGGCGAGATGGCCGCCCAGCGCATCGTTGAGCTGACCGAGGGGCTGACCGCCGACGATCTTGTGATCTGCCTGATCTCCGGCGGCGGCTCGGCCCTGCTGGCCCTGCCGGCTGCCGGCCTGAGCCTGGCCGACAAGCAGGCGGTGAACCGGGCGCTGCTGAAGAGCGGCGCGAGCATCGACGAGATGAACTGCGTGCGCAAGCACCTGTCGGCCATCAAGGGCGGGCGCCTGGCAGCGATGTGCGCGCCGGCCCGGGTGCTGACCCTGTTGATCAGCGATGTGCCCGGCGACGCGCCCGAGGTCATTGCCAGTGGCCCCACCGTGCCCGATTCGACCAGCTGCGCCGATGCGCTGGCGATACTGAAGCGCTATGACATTGCCGTGCCCGAGGCTGCGCGGGCAGGGCTGGAGAGCGGTGCCTTCGAGTCGATCAAGCCCGGTGACCCGGTATTCGCCGGTCAGCAGGTGCAGATGCTGGCCACGCCGCAGCAGGCGCTGGAGGCCGCCGCGGCGCTGGCCCGTGAGGCCGGCCTGGAGGCCCACATCCTCAGCGACGAGATCGAGGGCGAGTCGCGCGAGGTCGGCAAGGTCCATGCGGCACTGGCGCGGGCTGTCGCCCGCCACGGCCAGCCGTTCGCGCGGCCCTGCGTGATACTGTCCGGCGGCGAGACCACGGTCACCGTCAAGAGCTCGGGCGGCAGGGGCGGGCGGGCCAGCGAGTTCCTGCTTGGTTGCGCGATCGCGCTGCAGGGCCAGGCCGGCGTCTGGGGCCTGTCCGCCGACACCGACGGCATCGATGGCATAGAAGACAACGCCGGCGCCCAGATAGCCCCCGACACGCTGGCCCGGGCCGCGGCGCTGGGGCTGAAGGGGCAGGACTTTCTGGACGGCAACAATGCCTACAACTTCTTCAAGCCGCTGGACGATCTGCTGATCACCGGGCCCAGCTTCACCAACGTCAATGATTTCCGCGCCTTGCTGGTCTTGTAGCGCGTGTAAATCTGCTGCATGACGCGCCGGCTTTTGCTAAGGTAGACGGCATGGTGCGCCGGTTCCGGGGCGCCGAGTGGAAAGGGGCTCGATATGTCTGCAGCCACGCGTTTCATCCACGACCAGAACGCCTTGCCGACGATGCCCGAGGTGGCCAGCGCGCTGCTGGGCAGCCTCGACGATGAGCGCCTCAGCCTGGACTATCTGTCCCGCCTGATCGCGCAGGACGCGAGCCTCTCGGCCAAGGTGCTGCGCCTGGCCAACTCCACCCACTACAGCCCCTCGCACCAGGTCGACAAGCTCAGCGATGCCGCCGCGGCCCTGGGCCTGCAGACGCTGCGCAATATCTCGATGGCGGCCTGCATGTCGGGGGCCTTCCCTCAGGTGGCTGGCCTCGACCGCAAACGCTTCTGGCATCACAGCCTGGCCACGGCCGGCTACGCGCACATGCTGGCGCGCTGGCTGCAGCTCGATGGCGAGTCGGCCTACCTGGCCGGCCTGATGCTGCGCACCGGCCAGTTGCTGATGGCCCAGGATGATCCGGCTCAGGTGGCCGATGTCGAGGCCCACGCCCAGGAGCCCGGCAGCCGGTCATCGCTGGAGATGCATCGCTTCGGCTGCACCCATGCGGATGTGACGGCCGAGCTGGCGGCGCTGTGGCACTTTCCTGCCGGCCTGGTCGAGGCCTTCAAGGACGCCAGCGAGCCGATGGACGTGCGCCCGTTCTCGCTGTTGGCCGGCGTGCTGCGCATGGCCGAGATACTGGCCGATGCGCTCGATGCCGGCCAGTCACCGCGCAAGGCGCTACAACACGCCGTGCCCGATTTGCTGGAGCACCTGCATCTCGATCTGGATTGGCTCGACGCCAAGCTGTCCGCCGCCGGCGATCCGGTGGCGGGGATGGACAGCTTGTTGCATTAATCGTCCGATGAGAACCCCGAGGCCTTGACGACGGGCACCCAGCCCTCGCGCTCCTGTTGCAGCTCGCGGGCGAACACGGCCGGCGAGTTGCCCACGGCCTCGAAGCCCAGCTTGGCCAGCCCCTCCGTGACGGCCTTCTCGCGCAGCGCCACACGGGCCAGGTCGTAGAGGCGATCGACGGTGGCAGCTCCGGTGCGGGCCGGCAGGTAGAGGCCGTAGCTCTCCACGCCCACAATGCCCTTGAAGCCCTGCTCCTCGAAGGTCGGCGTGTCGGGCGCGAAGCGCGAACGCTTGGTGTCGGTCACGCCCAGCAGGCGCACCCGGCCCGAGGCCAGGTGCGGCACGAAGTCGCTCAAGGAGAAGCAGCCGGCGGCGATCTGGCCGCCCATCAGGTCCTGCATGCCCGGCGCGGCGCCGCGGTAGGGCACATGGGTCATGCTGATGCCCGCGGCACGCTCGAACTGGTTGCCCAGGAAGTGGGGCATGGCGCCGGCGGCCGGCGAGGCATAGGCGCTGTCCTTCACATTGGCCTTGGCCCAGGCGGCGAACTGCTGCAGGTTCTTGACGCTGTCCGGCACCTTGGGGCCGACGCCGAAGCCGCAGGTGGACAGGGCCACCGCGGTGACCGGGATCGCATCGGTCGCGGCGTTGTACTGCAGCTTGCGGAACACATGGGGGTAGATGGTGAACATCGACGAAGGGCTCAGGAGCATCGTGAGGCCGTCGGGTGCGCTGTCCTTCAGTGCTGCCACCGCCAATCGGCCACCGGCACCGACCTTTTGCTCGACCAGCACCGACTCGGCCATGCGGCCCCGCCAGGCCTCGGCCAGCCGCCGCGCCGTGGTGTCTATCGAACCTCCGGCCGGAAAGCCCACCAGGATGCGTGGCAGATTGCCGCTCTGGGCGCGGGCCAGGCCGGTGGCGCTGCCCAGCAAGGCGGCAAGGGCGGTGTTGAAGTGGCGGCGTTGCAGGCTCATGGTGTGTCTCCTGGGGGGCTTGTTGTGAGTGACGAGGCGGGACGGGTGATCGCGGCCGAGGCATTGGCGAGCAGGGCCAACTGCTCCAGCGTCTGCTTCAGGCCGGTGGCCTGCTTGCCCAGTGCCTGGCTCAGCGCCGCATCATGGGCGCGCACGGCGGCGGTCAGGGCCTCGACCTGCGCCAGGCCACTGGTCGTGAGGTGCAGGCCCCAACTGCGCGCGTCCAGAGGGTCGTCGCGCCGCTCGACCCAGCCGCGCTCGGCCAGCCAGTTAGTCAGGCGCAAGGCGCCGCTGCGATGCAGGCCCATGGCCTGGGCCAGCAGACCCTGGCGCAGGCCGGGGTTCTCGGCCACCAGCACCAGGGCGGCAAAGCGCTGCGGGCTGACGTCATAGGCCTCGGTGGCACGGAAGAAGTCCAGGTACAGCGCGTTCTGCGCGCGACGCAGGGCATAGCCCAGCAAATCGTCCAGCACGCCGTAGACCAGACCGGCGACGGGCAGCAGCGGCGCTTCGGGTGCGTCGGGGGCGGTGCTGTGGTTTGCAGATCGATTCATGGGTACAGCATAAATACTGTTGCATAGCGCAACTATCTCGCTTACCCTTAATCCAGATCAATCGACGCGCAGAAATCATGAACGAGACACTGGACATCCTGATCGCCGGCGGCGGCATTGGTGGCCTGACCACGGCGCTGACCCTGGCCCGCGCAGGCCACCGCGTCACCGTTCTGGAGGCTGCGGCCGAGCTCAAGCCCTTGGGTGTGGGTATCAATCTGCTGCCCCATGCGGTGGCGGTGCTGACCGAGCTCGGTCTGGGCGAGGAACTGGCGTCCATGGCCGTACCGACCGCCGCCTTGGTCTTCGCCAACCGCCATGGCCAGAGCATCTACAGCGACGCGCGGGGTCTGGTCGGCGGCTACAGCCATCCGCAGTACAGCATCCACCGCGGCGAGCTGCAGCAGCTGCTTTGGGCGACGGCGCAACAGCGACTTGGCGTGGCGCAGATGTTGAGCGGCCAGCGCGTGATCGGCGCTACTCAAGTGGGCGAGCGCGTGGTGGTGCAGATCCAGCCCGCCGATGCGCCGCGGGGCCAGGTCTTGCAGCGCGAGTGCGATCTGCTGATCGCCGCCGATGGCATCCACTCGGCAGTGCGCCGCCAGTTCTACCCGGATGAAGGCCCGCCGCGCTGGAACGGCATGATGATGTGGCGCGGCACCAGCTGGGCGCAACCCTTTCTGGACGGCCGCACGATGGTGCAGGCGGGCCATAGACGCGCCAAGTTCGTTGTCTATCCGATTGCGCCGCCGCGGGCCGACGGCCTGCAACTGATCAACTGGATCTGTGACCGGCGCCTGCGCGAGGATGGCATCGGCGGCGGCCTGCAGGCACCCAGCCGCGAGGACTGGAGCAAGCCGGGATCGCTGGACGATCTGCTACCCACCTTTGGCAGCTGGCATTTCGACTGGCTCGATGTTCCGGGCTTGATCGCCAACGCCACCCAGCTGCTGGAATGGCCGATGGTCGACCGTGATCCGCTGCCGCGCTGGAGCTTCGGCCGCATCACGCTGCTGGGCGACGCGGCCCACCCGATGTACCCGATAGGCTCCAACGGCGCAACCCAGGCCATCATCGATGCGAGGTGCATTGCCGACTGCCTGCAAGCCGATCCGGTCGAGGCCGCGCTGGCCGCCTACGAGGCGCAGCGCCGGCCGATGACGGCCAGGATCGTCGAGATGAACCGCCAGGAAGGGCTGGACGCCATCCTGGACATGGTCGAGGAGCGCGCACCCGAGGGCTTTGCCAGACTGGAAGATGTGATCGACCCCGCCGAGGTGGCCGCCTTCGTGCAGCGCTACAAGGCCGCCGCCGGCCACCAGACGCAGCGCGCGCCAAGCTGATCCGCATCTGATACCGCGGTGCGGATACCGGTGACTCGAGCGTCGCCGCGGCTCCCAATACAGTAGATAATCCGCGCAGCAACGACCGGGTGGCGATGAAATCAGCAGCAGTGCGGGCAATCTCAGATCGGCGCGACAACGCCTGCGACAGGACGTGAGCATGGACTTGCGTGCCCTGTTCAGCCGCAGCTCCCTGCGCTATGCCGTCGTAGGCGCCTTGCTGCTGGGCCTGCTGCTGCCCTCGGGCCTGGCCCTGCTCTACGAAACCGATCTGGCGCAGAAAACGGCCAAGGCCGATCTGCAGCGCGACCTCTCGCGCACGGCCGATGTGCTGGCGCTGTCGCTGGCCGAGCCGGTCTGGCAGGTCTCGCCCGATCTGGCCGAGCCTATGATCAAGGCCCATGTCAATGACCCTCGCTTCGTGTCGGTGGTGGTGCGGGAGGTGGGCGCGCAGCGGCCCTTTCTGGAATTCCAGCGCGAGGTCGGAGCTGAAGACCTGACCCTGACCGAGCAGCGCCCGATCCAGCGCGATGGCAAGGCCATCGCCAGCCTGACCGTGGTCATGACCGCCGCCCCCTATGCCCAGCGTCTGCAGGACGATCTGGTGCGTGCCCTGTGGCGCAGCGCGCTGACCCTGAGCCTTTCGCTGGCGCTGATTCTGTGGGTGATGCAGCGCCGCGTGCTGCAGCCCATGGGCCATCTGACGGTGGCGGCCGAAGAGCTGGCCGCCGGCCGCTTCGACCGCCCGCTTGAGATTCGCGGCCCCGACGAGGTGGGCCGTGTCGGCGCGGCCATGGAGCGCATGCGCAAGGCCCTGCTGTCGGCCTTCGAGACGCTGCGCAACCATGCACAGACGCTGGAGGAGCAGGTCGGCCAGCGCACCGCCGAGCTGACCACCACGAATGCCGAGCTCATGCAGACCCTGGCCCATCTGAAGACGGCGCAGGAGGGCCTGGTCGAATCGCAGAAGCTGGCCTCGCTGGGGCGCATGGTGGCCGGCGTGGCCCACGAGCTGAACACACCGCTGGGCAATGCGATGACGGTGGCCTCGACCCTGGAGTACCGCTACGACCAATTGCAGGAAATGTTGACCGGTGGCACGGCACTGCGCAAGAGCCTGCTGATGGCCCTGGTCCAGGACACCCAGCAGGGCCACGACATCCTGCTGCGCAATCTGCGCAAGGCGGCCGATCTGGTCCTTAACTTCAAACAGGTGGCCACCGACCAGACCAGCGACCGTCGCCGCGAGTTCGACCTGGCCGAGGTCATCGACGAGGTGCTGCTGATGACGCAGCCGCGTTATCGCCACACCCCGTTCAAGATCGAGACCCAGCTCGAAGACGGCCTGTCGATGGACAGCTACCCCGGCTCCCTGGGTCAGGTCTTGACCAATCTGCTGATGAACTCACTGGTCCATGCCTTCGAGGGCCGTAGCGAGGGCCACGTATGGATCAAGTCCCATGCACTGGACGGTGACCGGGTGCTGTTGACCGTGCAGGACGACGGTGTGGGCATGGAAGACGCCGTGCGCCGGCGCATCTTCGACCCCTTCTTCACCACCAAGCTGGGGCAGGGCGGCTCGGGTCTGGGCATGAACATCGTGCACAACATCGTGACCCGGGTGCTGGGCGGCCAGATCGAGGTCAGCAGCACCCCGGAGGGTGGTGCCCGCTTCGAGATCGTGCTGCCGCGCGTGGCGCCGATGCACGAGTCGGCGGTGGTCAGCGAGCCCTTGCCGCTGGCCTGACAACCGGCTGGGTTGGCCGGCGCCTAGACTTCCATCACCGCCGTCGACACAAACACCCGCACGGTGTCGCCGCCGGCCGCCTTGGCCTCGGCGCAGGCCTGCGCGGCAGCACCCATCACGGCTTCGACGTTCTCCAGCGAGGGGTGCAGCTGCACCACGCCCAGGCAGGCCTTGACGCGGGTGCGGTGCAGGCCCCAGCGCAGCCTGAAGCCCGCCACCGACGCGCGCATCTTCTCGGCGATGATTTGCGCATAGTGTTGATCGCAATCGGGCAGCAGGATGGCGAAGCGGTCGTCTTCCAGGCGTGCAACGATGTCGGACGCGCGCACCTTGGTGATCAGCATCTGGCTCAGGTGGTACAGGAAATGCTCGGCCACCTCGGCACCGGTGGCATTGACGACCTCGCGGAACTTGTCGACATCTAGCCAGAGCACCGACACCGGCTCGTGGCGCCGGCTGCCCACATGCTCGGCGAGGCGGCGCTCGAACTCGCTGCGGTTGGCCAGCTCGGTGAGCGGGTCATGCTTGCCTATCCAGGTCGGCTGCATGCGCAGCTGGCGGGCGGCGGTGACGTCCTCGATGATCCACATCGCCTCGCCGGCCGGGGCATCCCAGCGCACTGGCGTGGCCTGCAGCCGGCCCCAGAAGCGGCCGCCGTCGGCACGCACATATTCAATTTCCTCGTCCACCGGCCGGCCGGCCGCGAATGCGGCCTGCAGGCGCTCCATCAGGGCGCTGTGGGCACCGTCGGAGACATGGACTGCGCGGGTCGGTTGGCCGCTCAGATCGGTATGGTCGCCATGGCCGAACAGATGGTTCAGATGTTCGCTGACGACCTGAAAGTGCTGGTCGCGGGTGAAGGCGATCGACATCGGCGCGCGCTCCAGCAGCGCGTGCATGCGGGTGGGGATCGCGTCTTCGGCGTCTCCTGCCGCGGGGGAAGATCCGGTCTGTGCTTGCATCAGACACTCCTAGAGAGTTGTACATATCAGCACCCCCAGGCCGACGACCTAAGTCGTCCTCCCCCGGAGGGGGTCAAGAAGGCTCGGGGCGGCCCTTCTCCTTCTTGAGAGGCTACGATGCCAAAGGGTCCAGTATGGCGCGAACAAACCCGGATTTGCGGTCTTATTTGGCGTTCGCCCGCACCGCGTCTATGGCGTCGAGGATGGCCTCGCTGGTGGCCGGGGCGCGCAGCGGCGGGTCCGCCCTGTGCCCGCCCACGGCCGAGACCGCGTCGCGTATCGCCAGCAGCACAGAGAAGGGCAGCAACAAGGGCGGCTCGCCGACCGCCTTGGAGCGGTGGATGCTGTCCTGCACATTCGGCGCATCGAACAGGGCCACGTTGAAGATGGCCGGGCAGTCGTTGGCGGTCGGGATCTTGTAGGTGCTGGGCGCGTGGGTCAGCAACAAGCCTGACTTGGGATGCCAGACCAGCTCCTCCATCGTCAGCCAGCCCATTCCCTGGATGAAGCCGCCCTCGACCTGGCCGATGTCGATGGCCGGGTTCAAAGAGCGGCCGGCGTCGTGCAGCACGTCGACGCGCAGCGGCTTCCATTCGCCGGTCAGCGTGTCCACGACCACCTCGCTGACGGCCGCGCCGTAGGCGAAGTAATAGAACGGATTGCCCTGCAGCCTGGCCCTGTCCCAGCTGAGGCCTGGCGTGGCATAGAAGCCGTCGCTCCACAGCTGGACGCGGGCCAGATAGGCCTTGGCGACCAGTTCATCAAAGCTCAAGGCTGCGCCATCGGGCAGCGTGGCGGCAAAGGCATCCAGCCGCCGGCGGATCTTGCTCGCGGCGTCCTGAGCGGCCTTTCCATTGAGGTCGCTGCCGGTGGAAGCGGCCGTGGCCGAGGTGTTGGCAACCTTGTGCGTGTCGGTGGCGGTGCAGCGCACGCGCGCCAGGTCCACACCAAGCTCATGAGCCACGACCTGGGCGACCTTGGTGTTCAGGCCCTGGCCCATCTCGGTGCCGCCGTGGTTGACCAGCACCGAGCCATCGGTATAGACGTGCACCAGCGCCCCGGCCTGGTTCAGGTGCACGACATTGAACGAGATGCCGAATTTCAAGGGGGTCAGCGCCAGGCCCTTTTTCAGCACGGTGCTGGTGGCGTTGAAGGCGGCGATGGCCTCGCGCCTGGCGCTGTAGTCGCTGCTGGCGACCAACTGGTCCACCAGCGGCTGCAGAACATTGTCCTGCACGACCTGGCCATAGGGCGTGGTGCTGCGGCCGGCTTCGGGCGCGTAGAAATTGGCGCGGCGCACGGCCAGTGGGTCCAGGCCGAGCTTGCGCGCGATGCTGTCCAGCAGCATCTCCACCGCCAGCGCACCCTGGGGACCGCCGAAGCCGCGGAAGGCGGTGTTGCTCTGCGTGTTGGTGCGGGCGCAGAAGCCGCGCACCGACACATCGGGCAGCCAGTAGGCATTGTCGAAATGGCACAGCGCCCGCGTCATCACCGGCGCCGACAGATCGGCCGACCAGCCGGCGTTGGAGACCATCTCGACCTCGGCCGCCAGCAGCCGGCCCTGGTCGTCGAAGCCGACTTCGTAGGCATAGTCGAAACCGTGGCGTCGGCCGGTGATCAGAAAGTCGTCGTCGCGGTCCAGCCGCAGCTTGACCGGCCGGCGCAGCTGGCGCGCGGCCACGGCCGCCACGCAGGCGAACACGGCCGATTGCGACTCCTTGCCGCCGAAGCCGCCGCCCATGCGCCGGCATTCGACCTGCACCTGGTTGCTGTGCAGGCCCAGCGCGTGGGCGACCAGATGCTGCATCTCGCTGGGGTGCTGGGTCGAGCAGAAGACCTTGATGCCGGCGTCTTCCAGCGGCAGCGCGTAGGAGATCTGGCCTTCCAGATAGAACTGCTCCTGGCCGCCGACGGTGAAGCTGCCTTGCAGGCGGTGGGGCGCTGTGGCGAGTGCGGCCTGTGCGTCACCGCGCTGCAGGTGCATCGGTGGCACGACATAGCTCTTCGCCGCATGGGCCTCGGCGGCGGTCAGCAAGGCTGGCAAGGGCTCCAGCTTGAGGAAGTCCTTGGCGCTGGCGGCGGCGCGGCGGGCCAGCTCGCGGTCTTGCGAGATCACGGCAAAGACCGGTTGGCCGAGATAGTGGACCTCGCCCTCGGCCAAGATCGTCTCATCGGCGATCAGCGGGCCGCAGTGGTTGGAGCCGGGAATGTCCTGGGCGGTCAGCACGGCCACGACGCCAGGGAGCGCGCGCAGGCCTTCGATATCTATGCCCAGCAGCCGGCCATGGGCGATGGGCGACAGGCCAAGGGCGGCATGCAGCGTGCCCTGCAGCTCCGCGATGTCATCGGTGTAGGTCGCCTCGCCGCTGACGTGCAGATGGGCCGACTCGTGCGGACGGTTGATGCCTACCTGGGGCAGGATGCTTGCCGCCAGCTGCGATGAGTCCAGCATCTTGTTCATGCTTGCACTCCCACTTGAGTGGCCCAGACATTGACCTGCTCGCTGGCCAGCGGCTGGTCTTCACGCGTTTCGAGCCAGAAGCGTCGCAGCAGATTCTGCGCCACGCGCAGCCGGTAGTTCGCGCTGGCGCGCAGATCGCTCATCGGTGTGAAGTCCTGGGCCAGCGCGGCGGCAGCGGCTTCGGCCGTCGCTTCGTTCCAGGGCTGGTTCAGCGCGGCGGCTTCGGCCAGCGCGGTGCGCTTGACGATGGCGGCCATGCCGCCAAAGGCGAAGCGTACGGCGTTGACCTTGCCGTGATCCAGCGTCACGGCCAGCACCGCGCAAACGGCCGAGATGTCGCTGTCATAGCGCTTGGAGATCTTGTAGCCACGCAGCCGAGTGTGCGCATCGGGAAGGGGCAGGTGCAGCGCCTCGACCCATTCGCCGGGCTGCAGCTGGTTCTTCATGTAGTCGACATAGAAGTCCTGCAGCGGCAGGCGGCGCTGGACCGAGCCCTTGCGCAGGATGATGTCGGCGCCCAGCGCGATCAGGGCCGGCGCGCCGTCGCCGATCGGCGAGCCGTTGGCGATATTGCCGCCCAGCGTGCCGGCATGGCGCACCGGCGGCGAGGCAAAGCGCAGCCACAGCTCGCGCAGCGCAGGGATGTGATCGGCCAGGCGGCTCCAGGCGTCTTCCAGGGTCGCACCGGCGCCTATCCACAGGCCCGGCCGGCCGTCGAATGCGCGCGGATGGATGCGCTTCAGCTCGGCCACGGCGCCGATGTAGATCACATCGCCGAGGTCGCGGAACTGCTTGTTGACCCACAGGCCGATGTCGGTGGCACCTGCCAGCAGCCGGGCCTCGGGGTGGGCCTCGCGCAGCGCGGCCAGCTCGGCCACGGTGCGCGGGGCGTGGAAGCTGTCGCTTCGACCGGGGAAGGCCGGATGGGCAGCCTGGTAGTGGAGCGGCGGGTCCTGGGCCAGCGACCGCAGCGCGGCGATGATGGGCGCGGTGTCCAGCCGCTGGGAGGGCAGGTCGAACATCTGCTGGCCGGCGTCGAGGATAGGCCGGTAGCCGGTGCAACGGCACAGATTGCCGGCCAGGTCATCGGCGAGCTGCTGGCGTGTCGGCCGGGTACCGTCCTCGCAATGGCGTTCATACGTCGAGGCCAGGCTGATCACGAAGCCCGGAGTGCAGAAGCCGCATTGCGAGCCATGGCAGTCGACCATCGCCTGCTGGGCCGGGTGCAGTGTGCCGTCACGCCGCTTCAGGTCTTCCACTGTCAGGAGGGCCTTGCCGTCCAGCGTCGGCAGGAACTGGATGCAGCTGTTGACCGGCCGCAGGCTCAAACCACCGATCACGGTGTCGGGCGGCGAGTCGGGCGTGGCCAGCTCGGCCACCAGCACCGTGCAGGCACCGCAATCGCCTTCGGCGCAGCCTTCCTTGGTGCCGCTGCAGCGGGCGTGCTCACGCAGCCATTGCAGGGCGGTGGTGGTGCTGGCAAGGCCCTGAACCTTGGCGATCTGGCCTTGATGGAAGAAGCGGATCGGTCTTGTGGCCATGGCTTGCGTCGACATAGGGATAAACGTGGAAGGTACTGCGTCGCGTCGCTGACGTTATACGATGCCTCCCATAACCCTCATGCTTGCCACTGTATGACGCCACGCAATCCCTTCGACAAGATCGAGCTCCAACTCGTCCGGGTATTGCATATGCTGATCAGCGAACGCAGCGTTTCCAAGGCGGCCCTGCGTCTGCACACCAGCCAGCCGGCGGTCAGCGCCCAGCTCAAGCGCCTGCGCGCGCTGACCGGTGACCCGCTCCTGGTGCGCACCGGCACCGGCATGATGCCCACCGCCGGCGCGCTGGAGCTGCTGGAGCCCGCCGGTCGGCTGCTGCAGGATGCCGAGCGCCTGTTCAACCCGCGCGCCCGCAGCAAGGGCTTCGAGCCGGCCACGGCGCAGCTGCAGTTCCGCATCGCCGTCAGCGACTATCTGGACCCGCTGTTCCTGCCCGAGCTGGTGGCCCATGTGCTGCGCCTGGCGCCGCAGGTGCGCATCGACCTGCAGCCGCTGTCCAGCGACTTTGACTACCGCACCGGCCTGGCGCGCGGCGAGGTCGATCTGGTCATAGGCAACTGGCTGGAGCCGCCGGCCGAGCTGCATCTGGGGCGCCTGCTCAGCGACGAGGTGGTCTGCCTGGTGTCGAAGGAACATCCGGTGGCGCGGAGCAAGGCCCGACAGTCCGACAAGCACTGGACCATCGAACAATACCTGGCCTGCCAGCATGTGGCGCCGACGCCGCTGAGCATGGGCCTGCCCGGGGTGATTGACCAGCATCTGGCCAGCCAGGGCCTGAGCCGCGAGATCGCCGTGCGCAGCGCCCATTTCGGCCAGCTGCCCGAGATGGTGGCGCGCAGCCTGCTGGTGCTGACCACCGGGCGCATGTTCTGTGCGCGCTATATCGACCACCTGCCGGTCACCATCGTGCGCTGCCCGGTGGCCTTTCCGGCCATGGCGTACTACCAGCTGTGGCACGAGCTGAGCCACGCCTCGGCCCCGCTGCGCTGGCTGCGCGAGCAGGTCCGTGAGGTTGCGATGCAGTTGAATCAGAATTACGCATGAGTGAGATGAAGTTGATCGACTTGCCGATGGCTTTTGTTGATTTGCGCCTTGTTGCAATGGGGCGGCAGAGGGAGCGGGGGGCCGGCCACAGCGGGCTGAAGCTTGGGCCGGTCCGTTCGGACCGACCTCCAGCTTCTTTATGCCCGCCATGGCCGGCCCCCCACCCCCTCTGCGGATGCAATGGGGGCCACCAACCCCTAGTCACTCGCGCGTTTTGCGGACTCGCAAGCCACACCCGCTGCAGCAGGGATGAGGGCGTGCCGGTCGCAGCGGGCATAAAGAAGCCGAAGTCAGGACCCTCCAGGGCCGGACGATGCTTCAGCTCGCAGCGACTGGCGCGCCCTCGTCCCTGCCGCTTCACGGTGGGTGTGTCACGGTGGATCAACTGAAATGACTGCTTCCCCCGGCATCGCCCTGCGCGGCGATCTGCTTGATTTCGTGGCGCAACCGGAGCTGTCCGATGTCGCCAGCCCGGCCGTGCGCTTTCGCCCTGACCACTGGCTGCTGATTGACGCCAACGGCCGCATTGCCGGTGCCCAGACCGAAGACCCGCCCGCGGGCTGGACGCGCATCGACCACCGCGGCCGGCTGATACTGCCCGGCTTCATAGACACCCATGTGCACAGCCCGCAGCTGGACGTGATCGCCTCCTACGGCACCGAGCTGCTGGACTGGCTGAACACCTACACCTTCCCGGCCGAGCGCCGCTATGCCGACCCGGCGGTGGCCGAGCAGGGCGCGGCGATGTTCCTGGACGCGTTGCTGGCCCATGGCACCACCTCGGCCGTGGTGTTCGCCACCGTGCACAAGATTTCGGCCGAGGCGCTGTTCGCCGCCGCCGAGCAACGCGGCATGCGGCTGATCACCGGCAAGGTGTTGATGGACCGCCATGCGCCAGACGGCCTGCGCGATGATGTGGTGCAGGCCGAGGCCGACTGCAAGGACTTGATAGCTCGCTGGCATGGCCGCGGCCGCTTGGCCTATGCGGTGACGGTGCGCTTTGCGCCGACCAGCACGCCGGAGCAACTGGCCATGGCCGGCGGCCTGTGCCGGGCGGATGCCAGCCTCTATATGCAGACCCATGTGGCCGAGAACCGCGACGAGGTGCGCTGGGTGGCCGAGCTCTTTCCCGATGCGCGCAGCTATCTGGATGTCTATGCCCGCGAGGGCCTGTTGCACCCGCGCGCGGTGCTGGCCCATGGCATCTGGCTGGACGATGCCGACCGCGCCGCGCTGCGCGCATCGGGCGCGCAGATCGCCTTCTGCCCCTCGTCCAATCTGTTCCTGGGCAGCGGCCTGTTCGACTGGGCGGCGCAGCGGGCGGCCGGCGTGCCGGTGTCGATTGCCACCGATGTGGGCGGCGGCACGAGTTTGTGCCAATTGCGCAGCCTGGCCGATGCGTACAAGGTGCAGGCCATGGCAGGACGACGGATGACGGCCTGGGACGGCCTGCATGCGGTGACACGCGGCGCGGCCGAGGCGCTGCAACTGGGCGGCGAGATCGGCCATCTGGGCGAAGGCGCCACGGCCGACGTCTGCGTCTGGGACTGGGCCCATGGTGCGGTGGCCACGCAGCGGCAGTCGGTGGCGCGGGAATTGCATGAGAAAGTGTTTGCCTGGATGACCTTGTCGGACGAACGAAGTCTTGTGAGTGTTTTTGTTGCGGGGGAGCAGCGGTATGCGCGATCGTGATGGCCCCGGATTCCATCCGGGCTACCCAAACCCCCGAGGGCATTGGCATGCGTAGCCCGGTTGAAGCGCAGCGCAATCCGGGGGCCCCGCGGCTTGAACTCCAGGGCATCAGCAAGCAATACCCGGCGGTCAAGGCCAATGACCAGGTGAGCCTGGTCGTACGTGCCGGCGAGATCCATGCCGTGCTGGGCGAGAACGGCGCCGGCAAGTCCACGCTGATGAAGATCATCTACG
>JADMJJ010000070.1 GCA_018780645.1 Burkholderiaceae bacterium | reverse complement strand
TCGGCGTGGTCTTGAACTTCGGGTTGTCGCGCAGCTTCTTGGTCAGGCTGATGCCATCCATGCGCGGCATGTTCTGGTCGGTCAGGACCAGGTCGAAATTGCGCTGTCCCGCCTTCTCCCAGGCGTCCTGGCCATCAACCGCCTCGACCACATTGAAGCCGGCGTTCTTCAGCGTGAAGGTCACCATTTGGCGCATGGATGCCGAGTCGTCCACAGCAAGAATTGAATGCATCTCTATCTCCGGGGTATCGCTAGGGTTTTCGGGTAATCGGCTCTGGTCTTTAGAACAGTTCGACGGAACCAGCGTCCATCTCGTCCTGGGTGACCGGGTTCGGTTTCAGCGGCGCCATCTCGACGACGGCAGCACCGTCCTCATCGTCGCCAAAGGTGTCGCGGGCCAGCTGGTCGGCGCAGTTGCGCAGGCGCTGGCTGGTGTGGGCGATCAATTGCGTCGCCATGTCCTGGAACTGCAGGGCGGTGATGGCGCCGGCCATCTCGGTCTGTACCTTGTGCAGATCGGCGTCGTCAAAGCCCGGGGTGGCTGCGGCTTGGGCCAGCAGGCGATTCAGGTGGTTGGTGGCGCCATAGAAGTGCGTCATCAATGACTCACCCGCATCATCCAGCAAACGTTGCAAGCGATCCAGGTCATTTGTCACCGTCATCAGGTGGTCCTGAAGATCGGCTGCGGCCAGCAACTGGAAGACGGGGGGCAGTCCTTCGGACTCGGGCGGTGCTGAGGACGGGTCTTCTAGCATCTCGGCTCCACGGTATTGTTTTGTTTGGTGCGCAGGCACGCGTCATGGCCCGCCATCCCGGATTCAGGATCAGGTCCAGGGACAGCCAGCGGCGCTACGATGGGTAGCAGTGTTCGACAGGTTTCAACCATCCATCACTCTGATCACAGCCCCGAAGGAGGCCTATTTCCAAGCATCGGCCCCCCCCCGCCCAGGAAGCATTGGGGTTTACCCTCAGCGTAACCGAATGCTTCACGGTTCGTCTCATTTTTGCTGCTTTGGGCCGGCGGCGGCGGCGCCTTTCATCCTTGGCATACTCCCTGCATGACGACTCCTATTGCCGGTCGACGGCTGCGCCTGCTGCATGTCGAAGATTCAGACCTTGACCATCAACTGATGCTGGCCCAATTGCAGCGCGGCGGCCTCCAGGTGGAGTCCCAGCGCCTGGACAGCCGCGAGGCCTTCGCCCAGGCGCTTGAGCAGCCCTGGGACGCCATCATTTCCGACTTCAATCTGCCCGGCTTCTCCGGCCTGGTGGTGCTGGAGATGCTCAAGGCCAGCGGTCGGCTGATCCCCTTCATCCTGGTCTCGGGCGAGATCGGTGAGGACACGGCGGTGGAGGCGATGCGCAACGGCGCCAGCGACTACCTGCTGAAGAACAACCTGGCCCGACTTGCGCCCGCGCTGGTGCATGCCATCGAGGCCGCCGAGGCGCAACGCGCGCGCAAGCGCGCCGACGAGGAACTGGTGCGCTCCAAGGAGCGCCTGCACGAATTGGCAGGCCATCTTCAGACCAGTGTCGAGCGCGAGCGCGCGGCGATCGCGCGCGAGATCCATGACGACGTTGGTGGCTCCCTGACGGCGCTCAAGTTTGACCTGGCCTGGATTGCCCGCCATGCCGAGTCCGACGCCATCCTGCAGCGTGCCAATGCGGCGCTGGAGACGGTGACCTCGGCCATCGAGGCCAGCCAGCGGGTGATGCACAACCTGCGCCCGGCCATACTGGAGCAGGGCCTGGTGGCGGCGGTGCAGTGGATGGCAGGGCGCTTTGACCGCCGCACCGGCATCAGCACCCTTGTCAGGACCAGCCACGAGCAGGTGCAACTGCCGCCTGGCGTGCCCTTGGTTGCCTACCGCATGGCGCAGGAGGCGTTGACCAATATCAGCAAGCATGCCGAGGCGACCCGGGTGGACATCGAGCTCAGCGTGGCCGGTGGCGTGCTGACGGTGGAAGTCAAGGACAACGGCCGCGGGATCGCCCCCGGCGATCTGGCCAAGGCGCGCAGCTTCGGCATTCGCGGTCTGCATGAGCGCGCGGCCACCGTTGGTGGATGGGTGGACCTGAGCAGCACCCCGGCTGGCACGAGCCTGATACTGTCGGTGCCGCTGACGCCCGATGCCGCCCAGAACGCCGAGGAGGCCAGCTTGAACAAGACCGAACACGATCCGTCTGCATGGGGCACTCAATGATCCAGGTGATGCTTTGCGATGACCATGCCCTGATACGCCGCGGCATCCGCGACACCCTGTCGGACGCCTCGGACATCGAGGTGGTGGGCGAGGCCGGCGACTACGGTGAGTTGCGCACCCTGCTGCGCACCAAGACCTGCGATGTGCTGGTGCTGGACATCAATATGCCCGGTCGCTCCGGCCTGGACGTGTTGCATGCGCTGAAGGACGAGGGCTCGCCGGTGCGGGTGCTGATCGTCTCGATGTACCCGGAGGACCAGTACGCGATCCGCGCGCTGCGCGCCGGCGCCCATGGCTATGTCAACAAGGGCGGCGACCCGGCGCTGCTGGTGCAGGCGGTGCGCACGGTAGCCCAAGGGCGCAAATATGTGACGCCGGAGATTGCCCAGATGCTGGTCGAGAGCCTGACGGCTCCGGTCAGCGAGCAGGCCCACTCCAAGCTGTCGGACCGTGAGCTGCAGACCCTGGTGATGATTGCCTCGGGCAAGCGCCTGTCCGACATCGCCGAGGACCTGATGCTCAGCCCCAAGACGGTCAGCGTCTATCGTGCCCGGGTGCTGGAGAAGTTGGGCCTGGCCAACAACTCCGAGCTGACGGTTTATGCAATTCGCAACGGATTGGTGGCCAGCTGAGTTTGTCGATCGGCAGACGCGCAAGCGCGTGGTAGAACTGGCGGGCCGCACATCACCGCTGCCTCTGCGATGGCCGACACACCCACGACGCCCGAATCCGGCACATTGCCCGCTGGCTCGCTGAAGCCCGATGCCGGGGCGGCCGACCCCTCGCTGGTGACGCGGCTCACGCGGCTCAATCTGCTCGTGCTGAGCCTGACCCTGGTGCTGAGCTTCGGCCTGATCGCCACCAGTTCCTGGCTGGCCGCACGCGAGCGCCAGGCGCGGGCGGCCGAGCTCGGTGCCGAGCAACTGGCCAACAGCCTGGCACCGATGCTGGTCTTCGATGACCGCCACGCGTTGCAGGCCGATCTGGTCGCCTTCTCGCGTCGCAGTGATCTGATCGAGGTCCAGGTCCTGGCCGCCGATGGCCAGGCGTTTGGTGGCTGGCTGGCGCCTGGGCAGCCGGCGATGGTGCCGGCCCGGCCCGAGCAGGGCCTGAGCGAGCTGCGTCTGGTGTCGCGGACCGGCCTGTCCGAGCTCAGCGTCTGGGCGCCAATCAAGCTCAAGGGCGAAACAGTGGGTGCGCTGCGCCTGCGCGAAAGCCTGCAAAGCCTGCAGCGTACCGTCTGGCGCGTCATGGCCCTGGCCAGCTTGCTGATCTTGCTGGCGATTGTGCTTGCCTCGCGGGTGCTGCGCCTGGTGCAGCGCCGGGCGCTTGCGCCGCTGGTTGAGCTGACGGCGTTGGCAGAGCAGGTCGGTGCCGACCAGGACTACAGCCGCCGCGTGCCGGTGCGGCGCCGCGACGAGGTCGGGCGCCTGAGCGAGCGCTTCAACCAGATGCTCAAGCGCATCGAGGCGGCGCAGGCCGACCTCAACCAGCGCCTGCGCCAGGAGCAGGTGGCCGGCCAGCAATTCCAGCAGCTGGCGCATAGCGACAGCCTCACCCAGCTGCCCAACCGCCTGTACTTCCAGGAGGAGCTGCAGCGCCAGCTCGGTGACAACCTTCAGCGGCAGGCGCTGATGGCGCTGATGTTCATCGACCTGGACAACTTCAAGGCCGTCAACGATGGTCATGGGCACGATGCCGGCGACGCGGTGCTGCGCGAGGTGTCGGCGCGCATGGCCAGGGTGCTGCGCAGCACCGACGTGCTGTGCCGACTGGGTGGCGACGAGTTTGCGTTGATACTGCCCGGTCTGACGGAAGAGTCGGTGGCCGAGCAACTGGCCGGGCGCCTGATCGCGGCGGTGCGCGAACCGTTGCTGATCGGGGGCCAGGTGATGCCTGTCGGTGCGACCGTGGGGCTGGCCTTCTGCCCCTTGGATGCCCGCGAGCCCGCCGCCCTGCTGGCGGCGGCCGACGCCGCCATGTATGCGGCCAAGCGGGCCGGCAAGAACTGCTACCGGAGGGCGCAGGGTGCATAGCGCTCTTGTCGCCTGCCTGGTCCTGTGTCTCGCCATGGTGGCGGACAAGGTGGCGGCCCAGCCGCAGGTCGCTGACGAGGGCCCTGCGCTGGAGGAACTGCTCAGGCAGGGCCTGGACCGACCGCCGAGCGCAGTCGAGGTCAGCACGGCCTCGCGCTTTGCCCAGTCGGCCGTGCAGGCGCCCTTGGTGGTCTATGTGCTGACGGCGCAGGACATCCGCGAGCTGGGCCTGCGCAATCTGGCCGATGTGCTGCGCAGCCTGCCGGGCCTTTACGTCATTGACAACAGCGTTTTCACCTTTGTCGCTGCGCGCGGCCTGGGGCGGCCGGGGGATTTGAATGCACGCCTGCTGTTCCTGCTGGACGGCATGCGGGTCAACGAGAACATCTATGACGCGGCCCAGATCGGACGCGAGTTCTTCATCGATGTGAACCTGATCGAGCGGGTCGAGTTTGCGCCCGGGCCGGGCTCGGCGGTCTATGGCAACAATGCCTTTTTGGGTGTCGTCAACATCGTTACCAAGCGCGCCAATCGTCTGGCCGGCCTGCATCTGCAGGCGTCCGGGGCCTCGGATTCCGAGTCCACCCTGGCGCTCTCCTATGGCCACCGGGCCGACTCGGGCGCCGAGGGCTGGATTGCCGCCAGCGCCTTCGAGCAAACACGGCTGCAACAACCCTTTGAGCTGCCGCCCGGGGTCTGGGCCCGTTTCGCCCCGTTCGACTGGGACCGCGGCCGGCGCCTCAGCGCCTACGCCGCCTACCAGGGCCTGAGCCTGCGTGCGGGCATTGTCGAGCGTGAGCGCGGTCTGCCGGTGCCGCTGAACCGGGCCGACCCACCGGAGCCCGGCCAGAGGCGCAGCACCACGCGCAGCGAGTTTGTGGCGCTCGCCTGGGAGCGCAATCTGGACCCCGACTGGGACCTGACCCTGGGCCTGCAGTCTCAGCGGGCCCTGTACCAGCGTGACGATCCGTATCGGGACGAGGCTGCCGTACTGCGCACCTACCGCGACCGCTCGCTGGGCCGTTGGCAGGTGCTTGAGGCGCGCCTGAGCTACCAGGGCCTTGCGGGTCATTTCATCAGCATGGGGCTGGAGCACCAGCGCGACACCCGGCAGTTGCTGGATGCGGGCACCGTTGGTGAGCCGCCGCTGCAATCCTTTGATCAGCGCGACCGGCGGCTCGGCCTGTTTGTCCAGGATGAGTGGCGTCTGGGTGACAAGCACAGCCTGATGCTGGGCCTGCGCCGCGACCATACCGGGTCGGCGGGGGCCAGCCTGAGCCCGCGCCTGGCCTGGGTCTGGAATCCGGCGCCGACGACCGGCCTCAAACTGCTCTATGGGAGCGCCTTCCGCGGCGCCAACCGCGCCGAGCTGGCCAACAATACCGTTCTTGAGGCGCCATTGCCTGCGGCCGAGCGGGTGAGGAGCCTGGAGCTGGTGCTGGACCATGGACTGAACCGCCAGTGGCGTCTGCATGCCTCGGCCTATCTCGCGGCCATACGCGGCCTGATACGCCTGAGCCCGGAGTTCCCGGTGTTCGAGAATGGCGCCGCGATGCGCAGCCGCGGCGTTGAGCTGGGCCTGGCCGGGCGATTTGCCGGCGGCGGTCAGCTGCTGGCCTCGCTGGAGTGGCATCGCAACCGCAGCGACGCCGCCACCGACAGCCTGAACAATCAGCCGACCCGGCAGCTCAAGCTCACTCTCAGCCAGCCGCTGTGGTCGCCCGACTGGAGGTTGTCGGGGCAGGTGCTGGCGGCCAGTCATCGCCAGGTGCTGAGCGAACGCCTGCCAGGCTATGCGCTGCTGAATCTGAATCTGCTGTGGCAGCTTGATGTGCGGACAGAGCTGGTGCTGGGACTGCACAACGCCGCTGATCGTCGCATACACGAACTGCCCGATGCAGGCAATCTGGACGGGGTGCAGCAATCCGGCCGCGTCTTGCGCCTTAGCCTGAGCAGGCGCTTCGGCTCATGAAGGCCTGGCTGCGCATACTCGGCCTGGCCGGCTGCTGCGCCGGGCAGCCGCTGCAGGCCGCTCCGGAGATGGACGAACACCAGCTCAAGGCGGCGTTCGTCTATCGCTTCGCCCAGTACACCGCCTGGCCACCGCCGCCGCTGCAGAACTTCGCCGTCTGCACCGCAGGTCAGCCGCCGGGCCTGGGCGAGGCACTGCAACGACTGGCCGGGCGCCGTTGGTCGGGCGTGAGCACGCAGGTGCTGAGCCTGGAGCGGCCCGAGCAGGCGCGCCAGTGCCAACTGCTTGTGCTGGGTTTTGCCGAGCGCACCGAGCTCAGGCGCTGGCTCGCCGCGCTGGACGATGGCCCGGTGCTGGTGATCGCCGACACACCCGAGGGCTACCGCGCCGGCGCCGACATCGGCCTGATCCAGGAGCCCAACGGCCTGGCCTTCCGTGTCAATCTCAGCGAGAGCAGGCGGCGCGGGCTGAGCCTGAGCTCGCAGATGCTGAAGCTGGCAAGGGAGGTTCGCTAGCGGGGCCCGATATAGCGCCTCGCCAAGCTCACCCGGTCGATGCGATAGTGCATCGTGGTGGGGGCAACCAGGGTGCCGCCGTGATACACATCGACCCACAAGCCCTGCACCCCGAAGTCGGCGTGCTTGCGCCAACGGTAGTTCGCTTTTTCATAAGCCAGGTGGCCATTGATCCAGACGCGGTACTCGCCATCCGCCACTGCGCTGCCGTTGCCGTCGGCGTCGAAGGGGCCTTCCACCGTATTCTGTTTCACCTGGATGTCGATGCAGTACCACTGCTCGCGGCGCAGGGCGACGTAGCTGAACTCTTCGCCGACCGGAAAGGGGCCGACCTGATCCAGGTTGTAGGGGTAGATTGCCAGGCTGATGAGGTCGGCGTAGGGCGAGCCATCGGTGGATTTCATCGACGACAGAAAGCGTATCGAGTGCCCCTGGTATTCCCACTTCCCTTGCGCTGCATTCCATACTTTCAAGCCGGTGCCGGTTGATCCGCCGTTGCCGGTGGTCTGCTGCCAATAGCCCACATTGTTCCAATAGCCGAACTGCACGCCCATCGCTGGCAGCTTGATCGCATCCGCGTCGGAACCCCAGTCAGACTCAAGGTACAGGTAGTACTGACCGAACAGCTCCGGCAGCACTCGGTCGGGTGTTCCGTTGGGTCCAGTACCCCGGCTCACATCGGCCCGAACGTTGGCACTGAGGTTGGTGCCCGCTGCCAGGGTGCCTCGGGCATAGGTGGTTCCCGTCTGTGCATTCAGTACCCGGCTTGGCGGTGGCGTCCAGCCTGAGTCAGCCCAACCCGGGGACGCGAAGTCGTCGCTGAACAGGACGTCCGGATCGGAGGCGATGCCGCCGAAGCTTGCGTACTTCCGGGCGATGCCAAGCGCCGGGCTTGCAACCAGGTCGGGCACAACGAAGCTGGGCGGGTCGGCCTCGAAGACCTCGATCACGGCGCCACTCTGGGTGAGCCCGGTCACGCTGAGCGCCAGCTTGGCCTCGGTGACTGTGCCACTCAGCGTGGACAGATCGAAGCGCAAGATGGCGGGCTGCTGCGATTGCACAAGCCGGAACTGGTCCGAGTTGCTACTGCCTCTGAACGTGGTGGTGTTCCAGCAGGCATTGGCCTGGCAGGGCAGAACGAAGCTGCCAGTGCTCGTGACGACGGTCAACGTAGGCCGCAGGTCCGCCGAAGCAGCCGTTCTTCCGGCGACATCCACAGGCCAGGCGTTGGCCGAAGTCCGCAGGTAAAAGCCCTTATTCTCGCTGTTGGCGCTCCAGCGCCTGACCAGCGCCGTCACGGTCATCACGAAGCGGTTCGCACCGTTGATGGCGGGCGACACCGCATACGGCACGCTGCCGTTCAGAACCTGCCCGGCGTCCAGCCAGTCGCCCATCGTGCCTCGCTTCCAGCGAAAGCCGAGTATGGCGTTCCAGTAGTCCCGAGTCGGACCCGACTGCAGGCCATCGTGCGTGAGATATTGCACCGCTCCGCGCCCTGGGGTCGGAGCAGGGGCCGGGGCCGGGGCCGGGGGCGGAGCAGGAGCAGGAGCAGGAGCAGGAGCAGGAGCAGGAGCGGGAGCGGGAGCGGGAGCGGGAGCGGGAGCGGGTGCAGGCGAAGCCTCAACCTGGGCAGGTTCACTTGAGCCAGCGCTACCGCCGCCACATGCCGTCAGCATGGGCCATGCGCTGGCATAGGCCAAGGTCTTGCCAATGATCGAGCGGCGTTGAAGATTGAACTGCAGGAGCTTGCTCATTGAAAGTGTTCCCGAATCGCTATCGAATGCGGCGAGCTACTCGGTCGCAAAAAAATAGGGCATCTGCGTGGTGCCTGGGACAAGATAGAACCCGCGCAAGCTGGAGGAATAGCCGAAGCGGCCGAATAGCCCCCCGTTGCTGCTCACCGCGGGAGGGGTCACGGTGTTGGCGGGGCTGACTTCGAGCATGCCGCGAACCCAGGGATCCGTTGCGCCACGTGTCGGCGTCAAGGTGCTGATCTGAGTGCGGTTGCTGCTGTTCTCGTACAGACAGAGCATCCGCAGCTCCGGGACCCAGCACGAGCCGAATCCGGCCAGATTGGCGATCTCCAAGCCGGCACTGAAATTGCCCGTCAGAGCCGGTGCCACCGCCGAGTAGTTGTCTCGATACAGCTGCCAAATCTTCAGTGCGCCGCGGTTGATGCCAGCCAACACGTCCATGCCCGGGATGTAGTGCATCGCGTCACAACTGGCCAGGTAGTTGGCCTTGTCGCCACGCGCTGTGGCGGTGCCGGCGGCAATATCGATCTGTATCAAGCGGGACGTGCCATGCCCAAGGCTCCACAGCGTTCCGCGTGCGCCGCGTGTGGGATCGAAGGCACAGGCACCATCGCTTGAACTGATCAAGGCGCTGCCTTCGTTGGCAGCTGCATAGTCGCAAAGCAGGTGCGCCTCGCCGGCGTCATCGATCCGGTAGGCACGTGCATTGGCGGGCGAGACCGTGGCTGTGTAGTAACAACCCGCCAGCCTTGAGATCACCGGCCCGAGACCTGGCACAAAGGTCTGGTTGTTGTAGCTGTGGACGGCACGCAACCGGCCATCAAAGTACAAGCCGGTTGCTTCGCGTCCGTCGCGTGTGATACCCGTGTTGCCTACAGCCCCGGTCGGATTGCGCACCATGCTCCAGGCCGGTTGATCGGCGCCCAGCTGAATCCGGTAGGGCTCGTTGCCACCATAGTCGGTATGGCCGCCGCCCAGAGGGATCCAGAAGGTGCCGGTGCTGTCATCCCACACGCCGCCGGTCCAAGACAGCAGACCCAAGGTCATGCCTCGTCCGACATGGTCGGCGCCAGGCGGCGTGATCGCGGCGCTGCCGCCCGGGTCAATGCTGGACAGTGTGTTGGCGGCCGGAACTACAGCCCAGGTGTTCTTTGCCATTGCCTGACGCCATGCAGGCCAGGTCTGCCGATTTGCAGGCACCGTCGGCGGCCATGAGGGCAAGTCCGAGGGCTCTGGCAGGCTTGGCGCAGGTGCGGGGCTGGGCGCTGGTGCCGCAGACGCTGCTGGCGCTGGCGGTGGCGGCGAATCGACCGGACTTGCCGGCGTGGCAGGGTTGGCCTCGGTCGAGCCACCGCCGCATCCTGCCAGCCATGCCGACGAGGTGGCGAACAGCGCATGCAAGGCGGATCTGCGAGAAAGAGTCTTCATTCGGCAAGTTTGCATTCATTCCAATCCCGATGTATCGGTGTTCGGATGTGAGCATGAAGCCATGTCCCCAATTTCAGAGTGTCGGTTTGTAAGGGCAGGCGCCCGGGCCGAGCGCGGCGCCGTATCAAAAATTGCTCAGCATGTGCTCCAGCGCCACCATGAAGGGCATCTGCATCAAAGGCAGGGTCATCAGGATGCCCACAAGGCCCACACCCAACGTGATCGGGAAGCCGACCGCGAAGATATTGATCTGGCTGGCGACGCGCGAAATGATGCCGAGCACCAGATTGACGAACAGCAGCATGGTGATCAGGGGCAGGGCCACCCACAGGCCGATGCGGAAGATGTCGGCGCCCCAGACCTGGGGTTGGGCCAGGCGCAGAAATGCAAACGGCTCGGCGCCGACAGGGAAGCTGTGAAAGCTTTGCACCACCGCATTTATCAGCAGCAGATGGCCGTTGATGACAACGAAGAGAAACGCCACCATGGTGCCGAAGAAGCGGCTCGTGGCAGTGGCCTGGCCGCCGGTGGCTGGGTCAAAGAAGCCGGCATAGTTGAGGCCCATCTGCAGGCCTATCAGCTCACCGGCAAACTCGATCGCCGTGAACACGATGCGCACGGCGAAACCCAGGCACACGCCGATCAGAATCTGCTGCAGTATCACCAGCACGGCGGGAGCCGAGTCCAGCGGTATCAGGGGCATGTCGGGCAGCGAGGCCTGGGCGGCAAAGGCGGTCAGCGCGGCCAGCGCCACGCGCACCCGCATCGGCAGATTGCGCTGGCTGAAGATCGGCATGGCGCTGAACATGGCCAAGGTGCGGATGAAGGGCCAGATCAGCGGCGTGATCCAGGCCAGCAACTGGGCTTCGGTGACGCTGAACATCGAGCTAGATCTTCAGCCCACCACTTGCGGAATGGACTGCAGGGTGCGCTGGATGTACTCCACCAGGGTGGACAGCATCCACGGCCCGGCCACCATCATCACGGCAATCGCTGCCAGCATCTTGGGCACGAAGCTCAAGGTTGCCTCGTTGATCTGCGTCGCCGCCTGGAAGATGCTGACCAGCACGCCGACCAGCAGCACCGACAGCAGCACCGGCGCGGCAATCATCAGCAGCATGTACAGGCCTTGCTGGCCGAAGGTGAAGACTTGTTGTGCATCCATAATTCTTTGCGCGACGGACCGTGAGCCCCACGCGCAGCGTGGCCGAAAGCTCTGTCCTCAACTGACTAGAAGGTTGTTGAACTAAGTAGCGAAGCTGGCCGCCAATGAACCGATCAGCAGGTTCCAGCCATCGGCGAGCACGAACAGCATCAGCTTGAAAGGCAGGGCGACCAGCACCGGTGACAGCATCATCATCCCGAGGCTCATCAGCACGCTGGCCACGATCATGTCGATGATCAGGAAGGGGATGAAGATCAGAAAGCCGATCTGAAAGGCGCTCTTCAGCTCGCTGGTCACGAAGGCCGGCACCAGAACCTTCAGCGGCACGTTCTCGGCCTTGACGGCCGGGTCCAGCTTGGCCAGCTTGGCGAACAGGGCGACGTCGGACTGGCGGGTCTGCTTGAGCATGAAGCCGCGCACCGGCACTTCGGCGCGCTTGAGCGCCTCGTCGGTGCCGATCTGGTTGGCGCTGTAAGGCACCCAGGCGTCGCTGTAGACCTTGTCTATGGTCGGCCCCATCACGAAGAAGGTCAGGAACAGGCTCAGGCCCAGGATCACCTGGTTCGGTGGCGCCGACTGCGTGCCCAGCGCCTGGCGCAACAGGGACAGCACGATGACGATGCGGGTGAAGCCGGTCATCATCAGCAGCACGGCCGGCAGGAAGCCCAGGGCGGTGAAGAACAGCAGGGTCTGGATGGGCACCGAGTAGCTGGTGCCGCCGGCCCCCTGGCCGATGATCAGCGGCAGGTTGGCGTTGCCGCCGGCGGCCTGCGCTAAAGCCGCTGTCGACAGCGTCGATAACACCGACACGGCCAGTGCTGGCAAAAGTCGCCGCTTCAGAGACAAGAAAAGGTCACGGTGCACCGCGGTCTCCCGAAGGTGCAGCACCCGTGCGAAAGCGCGACAACAGTTGTGCAAACGGCGCGATCGGCTGGCCGGGCAGATTCGATGGCACATCACCTTGCGGCGCCATCGTGTGCAGGGTCGTGATCTGTTGAGACGTGACCCCCAGCACCAGCCAGCGACGCTCCTCGCCCTGGCCCACCTCGACCGTCATCAGGCGCTGGTTCGGCGACAGCGGCAGCACCGCCACCGTGCGCATCTGGCCACCGGATGCGGCTCCGCCCATGGGTGTACGCTTGAGCAACCACAGGGCCAGCGGAATCATCGCGATGATGGCGATGAACCAGAGAATGGGGTAGAGACTGGTACCCATGGGTTCAGAGCTTGGACAAGCGGCGCATTCTTTCCGACGGCGTCACGATGTCGGTCAGGCGGATACCGAACTTGTCGTTCACCACCACCACCTCGCCCTGGGCGATCAGGTAGCCGTTGACAAGCACGTCCATGGGCTCACCGGCCAGCGCGTCGAGTTCGACCACCGAGCCCTGCGCCAGCTGCAGGATGTTCTTGATCGGTATGCGTGTGCGACCCAGCTCCACGGTCAGCTGGACCGGGATGTCCAGGATCATGTTGATGTCGTTGCCGGCCGCGTTGGTCGTGGTCGGCGCGAAGCTGGAGAAGGAGGCCGGCGAGACCTGCTCGGCCGGCTGCTGCACCTCGCTGGCGACTTCGGGACTCTTGGATTCCGCCAGGGCCGCAGCCCATTCGGCGGCCATCGCGTCCTGTTCGTCTGAAGAGGATGAGGGATCGTCAGGATTCATGGGCTTCTCCCAACCAGCTGTCGTTGGAACTGGTCAACATCTTGTCTATCTTGATGGCGTACTTGCCGTTCGAGGTGCCGTAGTGGCAGTCGAACACCGGCACGCCATCGACCTTGGCTTGAATCATCGGGTCCAGATCGAGCTCGATGAAGTCACCGGGCTTGAAGGACAGCAATTGCTCCACCGTCGCCGGTGCGGTGGCCAGCGTCGCCACCAGATCGACCTCGGCGGCCTGGATCTGGTTCTTCAGCAGCTTGACCCAGCGGCGGTCGGGCTCGTTGGAGTCACCCTGGATGCTGGAATACAGCACATCGCGTATCGGCTCCAGCGTCGAGTAGGGAATGCAGAAATGGATGGTGCCGCTGGTGTCGCCGATCTCCAGCGTGAACGAGGTGGCGACGACGATTTCGCTGGGCGTGGCGATATTGGCGAACTGCGGCTGCATCTCCGAGCGCTGGTAGTCCAGCTCCAGCGGATAGATGCCATGCCAGGCCTTCTTGTACTCGGCCGTCACCACCTCGACCAGGCGGGTGATGACGCGCTGCTCGGTCGGCGAGAAATCGCGGCCCTCGATGCGTGCATGGAACTTGCCGCCGCCGCCAAACAGAGCGTCGATGACGGCGAACACCAGGGTCGGGTCGCAGACGATGAGTCCGGAGCCGCGCAGCGGCCGCACCGAGACGATGTTGAAGTTGGTCGGCACCACGATCTCGCGCAGAAAGGCGCTGTACTTCTGCACCTTGATGCCGCCGATGGCGACTTCCGGGCTCTTGCGGATGAAATTGAACAGGCCGATGCGGATATTGCGGGCGAAGCGCTCGTTGATGATTTCCATCGTGGGCATGCGCCCACGCACGATGCGTTCCTGGCTCGCGAGGTTGTAGTCGCGTATGCCGCCCTGCTGTTCTTCCTCCTGCTCGAGCTTCTGGCTCTCGCCGGTGATGCCCTGCAGAAGTGCATCAACTTCGTCTTGGGAAAGAATCTGCTGATTCATGCTGGCTTCACAACAGTTTTGGGTCCGTTGGTCATCGCCATCACTGGATGATGAAGTTCGAGAAGTGCACCTTCAGCACCGGGCTGGCCTGGGCGGCCTTCTTCTTCTTTTTCTTCTTCGGCGCCTCTTCGGTCGCGACCTCGTCGTCTTCGGGGTCCAGCTCGACGCCCATCGGCAGCACCGAGGCGCGCAGGATCTCGCGGGCGAGCTTCTCCTTGCCCTCCAGGCTGAGCAGTTCGGCCGAGGTCTTGTGGGCCAGAATCATCAGCACATTGCTGCGAATGGCCGGCATGAAGGCCTTCATCTGGTCACCGGTGGCCTGATCGACCACCTCCAGGGTGATGCCGACCTGGGCGAAGCGGTCGGCGTCCTTGTCGGCCAGGTTGACGGTGAACGGGTCCAGCGGCAGGAATATCGGTGGGTGCTTGGGATCGACCTTCATGTGGGCCACCGGGGCATGGTCGTCGGCACCTTCCTCATCGGCGGCGGCGGCCTTCTTCTTCATCATGAACACGGCCGCACCACCGCCCACCAGCACCAGCAGCAGCACCGCGGCGATCATGATGATGAGTTTCTTCTTGCCTTTGGGGGCAGCGGCGTCGCCGGCGGGTGCTGCTGTGGCCATCTGAACTCCTTGGTGTTGCGCCGGGCCGGATCAGCTGCGCACGATGCGCTCAGGGGCGGCCCTCAATACAGTCCATTATTGAGAAAACCCCCCGCTTCAATGCCTTGAAAAGGGGGGTAAAGATCTGGATTCAATGGCCGATAAGCGCCCGGGCCGCGGGCGCCCGGGCGGGCACCGCCCTAAGCGTACATGTCAAGCACGCCGGCCTGGGTGCGCCGTACCACCGCCTGACCGGCACCCAGGCCGGTGGTGTCGGATGCACCGGTACTGCCGTTGCGGGCCGCGCCCTGGTCCGAGGCTTGATTCTGCGCCTGTCCGTCCTGCTGTGGGTCGCGTTGCTGCTGGAAGACACCGCCGCCGCTGAGCGTCATGCCGGCGTCGCGAAGGGCCGCCGCCAGCTCGGGCAGGCTGCGCTCGAGCACCTCGCGGGTGGCGGCGTGCTGGGCATGGAATTCGATCTGCGCCTGCTGGCCATCGAGCTGGATCTGTACCGATACCGGGCCCATCTCGGCCGGATTCAGGTGCAGCTGGGCCTTTTGCACGCCTTCGCTGGCCAAGAGGGTCAGCCGGCTGGACATCTCGGGCGCGAAACCGGGTTCATGCAGCGAGCTGTTGACGGTGACCGGCGTGGCCGGGGCGGCGCTTTGCTGCGCGCTGCTCGGCCCGGTGGGCGCCGCGGCAGTGGCGGCCTGCAACAACTGGCCAAAGCTGGCGGCTCCGGCTTGAGGCTTGGCATCCATGGCCAAGGCCTGGGCCGCCTCCTGTGCCGTGCTGGCCAGCACCGGCGATTCCTTTCGCTGCATCGAAGCCGCAGAAACTTGTTGCGCCTGATCTGCAACGACCGGTTCGGCCTTGGCCCGTGCCGCCGCAGCGGCTGGTGTCGGCGAGGCGGTGACCTCGGTGCCAGGCAGGATCGGTGCTGTTTCGTCGGCGGTGACAGGGGCGGCGGCGGCCTCGGTTTTGACCGAACTGCTGCGGCTGGCAGTGTCGGCGGTGGACTGCCCGAATACCGCCTGGGCGATGCTGGGCATCAGGCTGGCCAGCGAGGCCGGGTCGGCCGCAGCGGCGGCGCCAGGGGCGGCCTGCGCAACCGGCTCGGCACTGGCGCCGGTGTCGCCGGCCGGCGTCCGGTCCTGGATCGGCTCACTTGTCACGGTCTGCTCGGGCATTGGGGCGGTCGTCAGTGCGGCGGCCAGGCCCGCGGCATCGACCTCGGCAGTCTTGGCTGAGCGCTTGCCGGCGGTGAGTTCGCCGGTGGTGACTTCACCGGGCACTGCGTTGTCGGCGGCCGCCTCGGCCTTGCTCGTGGCTGAGGCATCGGTCTGGCCTCGCGGCTTGGCCGTTTCGGCCGGCGTCTTCGCCTTGGCGGCGGCATTGGCCCCTGTGTTGGCAGGTTTGGCCGTCTGCTTGGCGCCGGTCGCACCAGGGTTGTCGTTCTTGGCCGCCCCGCCGTTGCCGGCACGCTCGGCCTGGGCGGGTGCACGGTCGGGCGCTACCGGCACCGGCTCGGTGCTGCGGGGTACATCGGGCTCGCGTGTCGGCGGTTCGACCTCGACTCGGGGCATCGGCGGGCGCTCGGGCAGCGGCGGCTTGGCCGGTGCCGCAGGCAGCTGTGTGACCGAGCCCAGCAACTGGGCGAAGTTCTGGCCCGGGCGCTTGGCCGCTCCGGCGTCAGAGCCGAGGCCGGCCAGAAGTGTGCCGGACCTGGCCGCCGTCTGAGCGGAGGTGGGAATCGAGGAGCTGTTGATGGTCATGGTGTGGCCTCGCAAGGTGGCAGGGCAATCAATGTGGGTGAGCCATCAGGCGGCTCAGCGGGTGGCCTGCGCCCCAGCCGGCCCGCGAGGCCTGCTCGTCGGTGGACTTCTGGTCCTGGCGGGCCAGGCGGCCCAGCATTTCCTGGCGCCGGCGCTCGATCAGCTTGCGCACCGACAGCACGCGCAGCTCGCGCTGCGTCAGCAGCTCGCGGGCGATGGTGACGCGGCTGTCGGCGTGCTGCACCACCGTGCTCTGGTGGCTGATGGCCTGGTCCAGACGCGAGCCGAAGCTCTGGTAGCACATCACGATGTCCATCGTGCCCTGGCGCGAGAACTGGCTGTTCCAGCGCAGCTGGTAGTCGCGGCGGTACTGCTCCAGCTGATCGGCCTGGGCCCTGGCCTGATCGGCGCGGTTGCTGGCGTCCTGCAGATCGCGCAGCGCTTCGTCGCGCTCGGTCTCCGCGTGTTCGAGCAGCACGCTGAGGGTTTGCAGGTTGTTGATGTCCATGGGGGCTTTCGGTGTACTGCGTCCGTCAGGCCACGCCGCGTTCGGCGCCGCCCACCAGGGAAGTCAATTGGCGCACGCACAGCGGCAGCGGGGCCGGGCTGTGCATGTCTTGCTGCAGCAGCAGCACCATCTGGCCATGCAGGCGCACGGCGGTGTCCAGCTCGGTGTCATGGCCGGGGGCATAGGCGCCCAGCTGTATCAGGTCGCGGGCCTTGTTGTACTTGGCCAGTAGCTGACGGAAGCGCCGCGATGCCTCGATGTGCTGCTGCGAGGCGACATTGGTCATCACCCGCGAGACCGAGCGTTCGACATCGATGGCCGGGTAGTGGCCGGCCTCGGCCAGCTCGCGGCTGAGCACGATGTGGCCGTCCAGAATGCCGCGGGCGGCATCGGCGATCGGGTCCTGCTGGTCGTCGCCTTCGCTCAGCACGGTGTAGAAGGCGGTGATCGAGCCCTGGCCGTTGAGGCCGTTGCCACTGCGCTCCACCAACTGCGGCAGCTTGGCAAAGCAACTGGGCGGATAGCCCTTGGTGGCCGGCGGCTCGCCGATGGCCAGGGCGATCTCGCGCTGCGCCATCGCATAGCGGGTCAGCGAGTCCATCAGCAGCAGCACATGCTGGCCGCGGTCGCGGAAGT
>JADMJJ010000023.1 GCA_018780645.1 Burkholderiaceae bacterium | reverse complement strand
GATGTCGCCGCAGGCGCATTGGCTCGCTTGGTTCTATGAAGGATTGTGGCCTGCATGGCGTACCGCTCCCGTGCTTCCGTCCGGAGCGCGACCTCGCCTCTCTCTCACTCCGATAGGGATGTTAGGACGCGGATAGGCGCTCAAAATTTAGGCCTGTTGACCACCGCAAACCGTCTGCGATTCGAGCGAAGCGAATGAAGGCGGTGAACATAGCCGCCGATTCCCTCGGAAGCTTGCCTGCTTGGACGACGCGGCGACGCCTCGCCCCTGAAGGCTGGATCGAGGCATTCAAGCCTTGCTGAACTTCACTTCGTTGACCTGCGCCGTATCAGCAGGAACACCGCAGGAATCAGGAACAAGGACAGCAAGGGCGCCGTGACCATTCCTCCCAGCATCGGCGCCGCAATGCGGCTCATCACTTCCGAGCCCGTCCCACTGCCCCATACGATGGGCACCAGGCCGGCGAGGATGACGGCGACCGTCATCGCTTTCGGGCGCACGCGCAGCACCGCGCCTTCACGGATCGCATCAAGCAGGACCGCTGCGCTCAAGACCTGGCCCGCGCGCAACCGGTCCTCCAGCGCGTGCCGCAGATAGATCAGCATCACGACGCCAAACTCCGCCGCGACGCCCGCCAAGGCGATGAAGCCCACGCCAGTGGCAATCGACAGGTTGAAGCCCATAAGGTACAGGAACCAGATGCCGCCGGTCAGCGCAAACGGCATAGTCGCCATGATCAACGCCGCTTCGTCCATGCGCTTGAAGGTCAGGTACAGCAGCACCAGGATGATCAGCAGCGTCGCCGGCACAACGACCTTGAGCTTCGCGTTGGCGCGTTCGAGGTATTCGAACTGCCCCGAGTAGGCCAGACTGACGCCGGGCTCCAGTTTGACCTTCTTGGCGACTGCTTCCCGCAGATCATTGGCCACTGAAGCCAGATCCCGCCCGCGCACATCGACATAGACCCAGCCCGAGGGCCGCGCGTTCTCGCTCTTCAGCATCGGTGGGCCGTCGGTGATGCTGATTTTGGCCACCGTACCCAGCGTGATCTGCTGCCCCGTCGCCGTCAGGATCGGCAAAGCTTTGAGCTTCTCCGGCGAATCGCGCCACTCCCTCGGGTAGCGCAGATTGATCGGAAACCGCGCCAGGCCCTCGACCGTCTCGCCGACGTTTTCGCCGCCGATCGCGCCGGCCACGATGGCTTGCACCTCGGCGACGCTGAGACCGTAGCGACCCGATGCAACGCGGTCGATGTCGATATCGATGTAGCGTCCGCCGGTCAGACGCTCCGCCAGCGCCGAGCTCACGCCCGGCACCGTCTTGGCGATCTGTTCGACCTCGGCCGCGATACGATCAATGACCCTCAGATCGCTGCCCGTGACCTTCACGCCGATGGGGCTCTTGATGCCGGTGGCCAGCATGTCGATGCGGTTGCGGATCGGTGGAATCCAGATGTTCGACAGCCCCGGAATCTTGACGGCCGCATCGAGTTCCTCGATCAGCTTCTCCGGCGTCATGCCGGCCCGCCATTGATCACGAGGCTTCAGCTTCACCGTGGTCTCGAACATTTCCAGCGGCGCCGGATCGGTGGCGGTCTCGGCGCGCCCGGCCTTGCCGAACACGCGCTCGACCTCCGGCACCGTCTTGATCATGCGATTGCTGATCTGCAGCAGCTCGGCGGCGCGCTGGGCCGACAGGCCCGGCAAGGCCGAGGGCATGTAGAGCAGATCGCCCTCGTCGATGCTGGGCAGGAACTCGCCGCCGAGTTGCGACAAGGGCCAGGCCGTGGTGGCCAGCGCCGCGACGGCGATCAGCAGCGTCGCCTTGGGCCAGCGCAGCACCCATTCCAGGGCCGGCCGGTACACGGCGATCAGGCCGCGCGTGATCGGGTTCTTCTGCTCATCGGGAATGCGGCCACGTATCCAGTAGCCCATCAGCACGGGGATCAAGGTGACGGACAGCCCAGCCGCCGCCGCCATCGCATAGGTCTTGGTGAAGGCCAGCGGGCCGAACAGCCGGCCCTCCTGCGCCTCCAGGGTGAACACCGGGATGAAGGACAGCGTGATGATCAGCAGCGAGAAGAACAGCGCCGGGCCCACCTCTTCTGCCGCCTCGGTGATGACCTGCCAGCGCTCGGCGCCCATCAATTCGCGCCCGGGGTTCGCGTGCTGCCAGGCTTCCAGCTTCTTGTGTGCGTTCTCGATCATCACAACGGCCGCATCGACCATGGCGCCGATCGCAATGGCGATGCCGCCCAGCGACATCATGTTGGCGTTGATGCCCTGGTAGCGCATCACCACAAAGGCCGCCAGAATGCCGAGCGGCAGCGAGATGATGGCCACCAGCGCCGAGCGCAGATGCCAGAGGAACACGACGCAGACCAGCGCCACGACGATGAACTCCTCGGCCAGCTTGCTTGTCAGGTTGGCGATGGCGCGCTCGATCAGCGCGCTGCGGTCATAGGTGGTGACGATCTCGACGCCCTTGGGCAGGCTGGCCTGCAGCTCGGTGAGCTTGCGCTTGACCGCACCAATGGTCTCCTGGGCGTTCTTGCCCGAACGCAGGATCACCACACCACCGGCGACCTCCCCCTCGCCGTCGAGCTCGGCAATGCCGCGGCGCATCTCGGGGCCGATCTGTAACGTCGCGACATCGGCCAGCCGGATCGGCACGCCACTGCGAGCAGCGAGTGGAGTCGCGCGGAAGTCATCCAGCGACTTCAGATAGCCGCCGGCGCGCACCATGTACTCGGCGCCGGCCAGCTCCAGCACCGAGCCGCCGGCCTCCTGGTTGTTGGCCATCAGCGCGTCCTTGACCTGCGCCTGGGTGACGCCGTAGGCGGCGAGCCGGGTCGGGTCCAGCACCACCTGGTACTGCTTGACCATGCCCCCCACCGAGGCCACCTCGGCGACGTTCGGCAGGCTTTTCAGTTCGAACTTCAGGAACCAGTCCTGCAGCGCGCGCAGCTGCGCCAGGTCATGTTTGCCCGAGCGGTCCACAAGCGCGTACTGGAAGATCCAGCCCACCCCCGTCGCGTCGGGTCCGAGCGAGGCCTTGGCCGTGGCCGGCAACCTCCCCTGCACCTGGTTCAGGTACTCCAGCACGCGCGAGCGCGCCCAGTAAAGGTCGGTGCCGTCCTCGAACAGGACGTAGACGAAGGAATCGCCAAAGAAGGAGAACGCCCGTACCGTCTTGGCTCCCGGCACCGACAGCATCGTGGTCGCCAGCGGATAGGTGACCTGGTTCTCGACGATCTGCGGCGCCTGGCCCGGATAGCTGGTGCGGATAATCACCTGCACATCAGACAAATCGGGCAAGGCATCGATAGGCGTGCTGCGCACGGCCCAGATGCCCCAGCCGGTGATCATCAAGGTGGCCAGCAAGACGAGAAAGCGGTTGGCGACCGACCAGCGGATCAGCCCGGCGATCATGGCTTGCCTCCCACCGGATCGGCCGGCTTGATGGCCGTGACGACGTAGTCATCGCCCTGCTGGATGAAGCTGAATTGCACGATCTGCCTCGGCTGCAGCCCTGCCTTCAGCTTCGGATCTAGCACCTTGAACCCCATCGTCATGGCCGGCCATTGCAGCGTCGGCACGGCCGCATGTTGCAGCGTCACCGAATCGTCTGTCAGCGCCGTGATCGTACCGGTCGTGCTGTGCACCACCTCCCGCACCTGGGCGGCCGGTGACGATGCCGATACGGCACCCGGTGCGCCCACTGCCGCCGGGGTCAAGCCTTGCAGGCTCGCTTCCGAGTCAATCAGAAACTGGGCAGAAGCCACCACCTGCTGCCCAGCTTCAAGGCCGCGTCGCACGATCATCCGGTCACCCAACTCCTGGCCAATCTCGACATCCACCGGCCGATAACGGCCTGGCGCATCGACCACATAGGCGATGGCGCGCTTTCCGGTGCGGATGATGGCCTCAGCCGGCACAACCAGGGATTCGCTGCGCGGTCCATTCAACGCCACCTGCGCGAACATGCCGGCTTTCAGTCGCTGCTGCGGGTTGGGCAGCTCGATGCGAACGCGCAGGGTGCGGGTCTCCCGACTCGACTCGGGCAGCACGGCAGCGACCCTGCCGCGGAAGACCTCGCCCGGGAACGCGCTCAGGCGGGCTTCGGCGGCTTGGCCGGGCTGCACGGCGCCGGCTTGTGCTTCCGGCACTGCGGCTTCGAGCCAGATGCTGCCAAGGCCATTGATGCGCGCCAGGCTCATGCCCGGCGTCACCGTCATGCCCTGACGCACCATCAGTTCGGCCAGCAGACCTGAACTGGGCGCGCGGACGGTTACCGTGCCGGTGGTCTGCCCCGAGCGCTCGACCTGGCTGATCAGCGACTCGGACATACCCAGCAGACCCAGGCGCTGGCGGGCCGCCTGCGTCAGCAGGGGCTCGTTCAAGGCCTTCACGGCCAGGAACTCGCGTTGGGCCGCCACCCATTCGGGCAGCAGCAGGTCCGCCAAGGGTGCGCCGGCCTGCAACACATCGCCCGGGGCTCGGGCGTACACCCGTTCCACGAAGCCCGCCGAGCGCGCCTGAACGATGCTGACATCGCGATCATTGAGCTGCAGGGAGCCCACCGCATCGATGCTCGCGCCGACAGTGGCACGCTCGACCGTCGCAACCCTCAGGCCCAACGACTGCAGCGCTTGCGGCGATACGCTGACACCCGGGGCATCGCCCGTGTCCTCGCCGGCGAACTTGGGCACCAACTGCATGTCCATGAACGGCGACTTGCCCGGCTTGTCGAACTTCTGCGTCGGCACCATCGGGTCATACCAATAGAGCGGCTTGCGCTCTTCCTGGCCGACCGACATGGTCGTCGACGTGGCGCTCCTTGCCGCTTGCCACTGAGAGAATGCCCAGCCCGCAGCGATGCCTGCCGCCAGCAGGCTGAGCGCAACAGCAGTCTTCTTGATCGTTGTGTTCATGGTGTTCACTCCGCAACCAGGTGGTTCAGCCGGGCGCGCAGATCGGCGCGCTGGGCTTCGAGATCGATGGCTCGGAGACGAGCCTCCAGCAGTTCTCGCCGCACGGCTAGCACGCCAGCGAGTTCGGCCTTGCCCGATTGATAGCCGGCCATCGCCAGATCAACGCGCTCCTTGGCAAGCATCAGCCCAGCGCCCTGCAGGCGATCGAGTTGACGGTCGAGTGCCCCGAGTTCGGCCAACTGCTCGTCCACCTCCTGGGCGCGACGGCGCAGGAGGTCTTCCCGCTCGGCTTCGATGCGCTCAGCCTCACGCTGCTTGGCATTGATCGCCGGCAGCTGTCGCCGGTCTTTCTGCCAGGGCAGATCAAAACTCACCTGGAACGACACCATGTCACCCCATTGCGCGCCGCGCCGGCTGTAGGCCACTTCCCAGGACCAGTCGCCACGGCTCTCCGCTTGAGCCTCCTTCAGTTCGGCTTGCGCCATGCCCAGCATGGCCGGGTAGACCGCGACATCAGCCAGCCGATTCAGCTGAGTGCGGATCTGGTCGGGCTCCGGCACCACTGCGGATGCCTCGCCGATAAGGGGCTCGTCAGCCCGCAGGCCGACGAGGCGGCGCAGCGCGGCTCGGGCTTTGAGCGCCTCCCTTGACAGGTCGTCGCGGCGGTCCGCCAGGGCCAGGGCTTCCTGACGCGCCATCAACAGATCGGCCGCCTGGGCCGTGCCGGCGGCGATGCGACCCGGCAGCGTGTCCTGCAAGCGCTGGTTCTCAAGCGCGATCTCCGCCAGTGCAGCCTGCCGCCGCAGCGCGAACTGGGCCGACAACCAGGATCGGTCCAGCGCCTGGCGCAATTGCAGGACCCCTAGCGCCAGCAGCGCACGCTCGCGCTCGGCACGCGCTTGAGCGCCTTGCGAGCGAGCGTCTCGCTTGGCGCGGTTGGGCACCTCCTGCATCAGGGCGATGCGCTGCATCGTCATGAAGTCGCGCGACAGGCTGAAGCGATCAGCGCCGCTGATCGGCAGGTTCTCCACCCCGACCGAGAGTCGCGGGTCGGGCAAGGCAGCGGCGGCCCCTTGAGCTGAGACGGCGCCCGCCAACGCGGCCTGCTGTGCCCGCAAGGCCGGGCTCGACTGCTCGGCCAGCGCCAGAGCTTCGGCGTACGTCAATGCAAACGAAGGTGTGGCCAAGCCGCAGCCGAGCAGCAGCGCAAACAAATGGGAATTCATGACAGTCCTCGGAATGAGCGATGAACGAAAGCCGGTGCGCCAACTCCGTGGAATCGGCGCGAGGCGATACGGTCAGATCAGTTCCGCAGGACCAGCAGGGACAGGTAGAGAGGCGGCGCGCTGGGCGGCCGCACCAGCGCCATTGGCTGGCCAGGGGCGGCCTCGAACAACGGGGCGGCCAGCGTGGGCGTGACGATGCCCAGCAGCAGGGTCGTCGCGGCGGGATTGGGCTGCAGGTCAGGTGCAGCGGCGGACGCTGTCGATTGCGCGTTCTTGTCGCAATGGGCCTTGCACAGCTGAGGCTGCGCTTCATCCATCTGGGCGCCCCCCATCGCGTCGCAGTCCTGCATGGCTGCCATTGAAGCCCGCTCAGGCCCCGGCAGGCCTTGCTGCGGGCAGGCGTAGGCTGCAGTGGCGAGCTGCATGAACAGCATCGCCATCAACAGTCCGCCAGAAACCCAGCGGCGAAGACGCCTTGTTAGAACCATGCGGGCGAGCATACCTCGATAGGGGGCGAATGGTTTGAGCCAGGACAAGCCGCGTGGCAACTACTTTTGCAGTGTCACGGTCAAGGCACTCGCCTTGTCGGTTTGGTTCGTCCACATCCAGCAGTAGTGCTGGTCCACGCCAACTACAAGCTTTCCCTCAGCGGTGATCAGGCCATCGGCCTTGGCCGGGAACTCGACCTTCTTGCCCTCGTGGTAGTGGATATTGAAGTTCATCGCTGATTCGGCCTTGAAGGACCAGCCGATAGCTTGGCCCTTCGAAAGCTTGCCGCAAATCTCGGCGAACTTGCCAGGATCGACGGACGTGGTCTTCTCGAAGCGGCCGCTGCTATCCCATTGCAAGTCGATTAGGTCGGCATGGGCAGGTGCGCTGGCGAGCAACAGTGCAGTGATTGCGGCCAGGAAGGAAGCGGAGGTTTTCATATCAAGAGGTCTTGCGCAAGCGCAGTGCGTTGGTGATGACGGAAACGGAACTCAGGCTCATGGCCAGCGCGGCAATCATCGGCGACAGCAGCCAGCCGGTAAATGGGTACAAGACCCCTGCCGCCAGCGGCACACCCAGCGCGTTGTAGACGAAGGCGAAGCCCAGGTTCTGCTTCATGTTGGCAATCGTGGCCTCCGACAGAGCGCGCGCCTGCGCGATGCCGCGCAGGTCGCCCTTGACCAGGGTGACCTGGGCGCTGTTCATGGCCACGTCGGTGCCGGTACCCATCGCCACGCCGACGTCGGCCTTGGCCAGCGCGGGCGCGTCGTTGATGCCATCGCCGGCCATGGCCACGACCCGACCCTGCTTCTGCAAGCGCTCGACCAGGGCGAGTTTGTCAGCGGGCTTGACTTCACCGTAGACCTCGTCGATGCCCAACTTGGCGGCCACCGCCTTGGCTGTGGTCAGGCCATCGCCGGTGGCCATCACGATGTGCAGTCCGGCATCGCGCAAGGTCTTCAGCGCCTCTTGTGTGCTGGCCTTGATCGGGTCGGAGACAGCCAGCAGCCCCGCGGGCACGCCTTCCACCGCCAGGTACATCACGCTGGCCCCCTCGGCCCGCAAAGTCTCCGCCTGGGCTTGCAAGCCGGTGACCGCCACGCCAAGCTGATCCATCAGGGCCGTGTTGCCCAAGGCCATCGCTCGGCCCGCGACCCGACCGCGCACACCGATGCCGGTGCTGGACTCGAACTCCTCGGCCTTGTCCAGGGTCAGACCTTGCGCACGGGCCGCGCGCACGATGGCGTCGGCCAGCGGATGCTCGCTGCCCTGGTCGAGGCTGGCGGCCAGGCGCAGCACCTCGCCGGCGCTGAAGCCGTCCGCCGGCACGGCGCGGTCGAATGCCGGCTTGCCCTCGGTCAGGGTGCCTGTCTTGTCGACGATCAGGGTGTCGACCTTGCGGAAGTTCTCGATCGCCGCCGCGTCGCGGAACAGCACCCCGGTGGTCGCCGCCTTGCCCGTCGCCACCATGATGGACATCGGCGTGGCCAGGCCCAGCGCGCAGGGGCAGGCAATGATCAGCACTGCAACGGCATTGATCAGCCCGTAAACCCAGCTCGGCTCCGGCCCGAACAAGCCCCAGGCCAGCAAGGTGGCAAGGGCCACGCCGACGACCGCCAACACGAACCAGCCCGCCACCTGGTCGGCCATGCGCTGCATCGGTGCCTTGGAGCGTTGCGCCTGCAAGACCATCTGCACGATGCTGGCCAGCAGGGTCTGCGAGCCGACCCGCTCGGAGCGCATCACCAGCGCGCCGTTGGTGTTCATCGTCGCGCCGATCAGCTTGTCGCCTACCCGTTTGGTCACTGGCATCGGCTCGCCCGTCAGCATTGACTCATCGACCGCGCTACCACCTTCGACGACAACGCCATCGACCGGCACCTTCTCGCCAGGGCGCACACGCAGCGTGTCGCCGATGTGCACATGCGTCAGCGGCACGTCTTCCTCGCTGCCATCGGCCTTGATGCGGCGTGCCGTCTTCGGAGCCAGCCCCAGCAAGGACTTGATCGCCGCGGAAGTCTGCGAGCGTGCTTTCAGCTCAAGAATCTGCCCGAGCAGGGTCAGCGAGATGATCACCGCCGCGGCCTCGAAGTAGACCGCCACTCGGCCCATCGCCACGAACGAGCTTGGGAAGACGCCGGGCGCCACGGTAGCGACGACGCTGTAGACAAAGGCCGCCGCCGTGCCCAACCCGATCAAGGTCCACATGTTTGGGCTGCGATTCAACACCGAGTGAGCCCCGCGCACGAAGAAGGGCCAGCCCGCCCACAGCACAATGGGCAAGCTCAAGCCAAGCTCGATCCAGCTCTGGGTGGCCATCTCGAACCATTGCAGTCGGTGGCCAGCCATGGCCAGCACAGTGACGATTACTGTTAGCGGCAGGGTCCAGACAAAGCGTCGCCGGAAGTCCAGCAACTCGGGGCTCTCCCCCTCATCCAGCGTGGGCATCTCCGGCTCCAGCGCCATACCGCACTTGGGGCAGGCGCCGGGCTTGCTCTGACGCACCTCGGGGTGCATCGGGCAGGTGTAGATGGCACCGGCAAGCGCAGCCTCGGACCCTGGTGCAAGCGCCGCTGCTGTATCGACGGAGCCAACAGAGCCTGCAGGCAAATACTTGTTTGGGTCGGCCGTGAATTTGGCCTTGCAGCCCGAGCTGCAAAAGTACACCGGGCGACCTTCGTAATGCAACTGATGCTCGGATTGCGCGGTGACGGTCATGCCGCAAACCGGATCTTTCAGCTCCGGGAGCGCAGCGGTGCCGGTATTGGGTGGCTCGGGCAACGCATGAGACGAGTGCTCGATTGTGGTGAACGCACCGCTGTCTTCCGCCATATGGGCAGCGTGATCGGCATGGGTGTGGGATCTCGAACCTGTAGTACTCATCACGCTCTCCTTCTATGGCCGGGGCGGTTCAACCCTCGACCCCGCACCCGCCCCTGGGATCCAGTCACTACCGCTCGACTCACACCGGCTTGCTTAGGCTACTACTTCTGCGTGGCCAACCACCGATCAAATGTCGCGATCTCCTTCTTCTGCGCGGCCATGATCTGCCGCGCCATGTCTTTCATTGCCTTCGACTTGCCATGCGCCAACTCCATTTCGGCCATGCTCAGGGCTTGCTGGTGATGCACTTTCATCATCATGGCGAAGTCCTTGTCCACGTCACCCGACATTGGCATTTTCTGCATGCTGTCCATGCCCGCCATCATTGACTGCCGCATGTCATGCGTTCCGCCCCCGCCCTTCTGCATGGGGGCTGACTGCATATGTCCCGAAGGCATGCTGGCGGCTGAGCCTGCAGGCGAAGCAGTTTGCGCTTGTGCCGACCCAAGCGCGAGGCAGAGCACGGCCAGTGGCATCAACACAGGCCATCGAGCCGAAATGCGAACCGGGATCTTGCGTTGAAAGCCCATGAAGTTCTCCTGAGAGCACCGGAAAGTCGGTGGCCTCCATCATGAAGATCCCGGTGTCGCCCGTCAGTTCGCTAGCGCACTCAGGTGAACCAGCAATAGCGAGGGACGGAACCGCTTACTTGGCGATTTGCATCTCGGTCACGACGATGGCGCCGTCTGCCTTTTCAGCCTTGAACTTCACCTTGTCGCCCGCCTTGACCATGTCCAGCATGACCGGGTCCTTGACCTGGAACACCATGGTCATGCCTGGCATATCCAGGCTCTTGATGTCGCCATGCTTGATGGTGATCTTCTTGGTCGATTTGTCGACCTTCTTGATCTCGCCGTCGGTCATGTCGGCAGCAGCGGCAGTTGCCGCAACCGGCATGGTCGCCTTGACGGCAGGTGCAGTCTGCGCCAAGGCATTTCCGGCAAAGCCGGTAACGATGGCCAGGGAGGCGGCCAATTTGGCGAGGGTCAGAGTCTTGATTTGGTTCATCACAGTTTCCTTCAACGGTAGGTTTGAAACACGCGCGAGCTGCCATCCTTGGCCAGCAACAGCACGTCATAGGGATCTTTGCGGCCGCCATAGTCGGGGCCATCCATGCCGGGTGAGCCCACAGGCATGGCTGGCACTGCCAAGCCGATGGCGTTAGGGCGTTCCTTGAGCAGTCGACGGATCTCGCGCGCCGGCACATGGCCCTCGATCGCATAACTGCCGACCAGGGCGGTGTGGCAGGAGCCGTACTTGATGTCCACCCCCAATCGTTCGCGTGCATCGGTGTTGCCGGCGTCATGCACCTGAGCCTGGAAGCCGTTGGCTTCGAGGTAGCTGATCCAGTCCTTGCAGCAGCCACAGGTGGGGCCTTTCCAGACCTGGATCGCCACTTTGGCGGGCGGCGAGGTCTTCGCCATGGCAGCGGCGCCCACCAACCAGGCTGCGCCGCCCATCAGAATCTGCCGACGCCCGACCCGCGCCGGACGCTCAGTGCTTGTGGTCGGCATGGCCGTCATCCTTTCCAGGTTTCACCGGCTTGGCGGCCAAGACCTTCACCTTGCCCACCATTCCCGCTTGGTAGTGGCCCGCGATCAGGCAGGCGAAGTCGAAGTCGCCAGCGCGGTTGAAAGTCCAGACAATCTCGCCCGTCTTGCCGGCCGGGACATGGGCCATGTACGGCTCCTCATGCTCCATGTTCGGAAACTTCAGCATCAGCGCCGCGTGCTCATCGAGATCCTTCTTGGTGCCGAGCACGAACTCGTGCAGCATCTTGCCGTCGTTCCTGATGACGAACTTGACCGTCTCGCCTTGCCTGACCTCGACCTTGTCGGGGCTGAAACGCATCGTGTCCAGCATCTTGATTTCGATGGAGCGCCTGGCCGCCTTGGCTTCGGCAGCGATGCCCCAGGGCTTCTGCTCCAGCTTGACGGGGCCGGTCTTCTTGTGGCCCTCGTTGCCATGGGCGAAGCAGGCGCTGCCGGCGATAAAGAGACAGGTTGCCAGGGTTGCAGTACGAATGCTCATTTCAGATTCTCTCCAGGGGTCAGTGCTGATGGGACGCCGCAGGCGCTTGGGGACCATGGTTGGACACTGCTGCGGCGGCGTATCCACGCAGCACGCCGTAGTGCAGAACTTGGTCGGGGCTCAGCAGCGCCGTTTGAGTCAGATGGGTGTTCAGGTGCTCGGCCCGAATCCGGGCTTGCAGCGCGCCAATCCTCTGAGTGGCCTGGCTGACTGCCTTGGCATCCGCGTGCTTGTGGGCAAACAAGCTGTCCAGCGCGCGCTCGGCCTCGACCGCTTCCGCTCCGAGCTGCTTTGCACGGGACTGATGTGCTGCCATCAGTTGCTGGGTCGCCGCGAGTTGGACGCCATCAAGGTTCAGCGGCTCGGCCAACTCCAGCACGTGTGCGGGGCCAGGGTAGCCATTGAGCTCTGCGGCCTTTGCGAAACCTGCACCCTTGCCGGCAAGAAGTGCCGCGATCTCTGATTCCGACAGCGATTTGATCGCGCGAGCCTGTTGGCCCGCATAGGGGTTCGCCGGCGCAGTGGCATGGGGATGCCCTTCGGCATCCGTCTGAGCAAAGCCATGGCCGGAGAGACTCATCAGCGCAAGGGCTGCGGCGAGGTGGAGGGAATTTTTCATGGATGTCCTTGAGTGGTGGCGGGTGTCAATGACCAGAGTGACCGGTCGGCTTTCTCACCTTGACTTCGGTGGTGCTGGTGCTGGGCTTCTGGCGCGGCATAGCCTGACCCCCTTCGGCCGCGAAGCGAGCGGGCTCAGGCAGTGCACCTGTCCACTCGAATGCGACCTCGCCCTTCGGGTGCTGGTACCAACCGGGGTCGCTGTAGTCGCCCGACTTCTGGTCCTTGCGCACCTTCAGGATCGAGAACATGCCGCCCATCTCAACCCCGCCGAACGGGCCCTGGCCGGTCATCATCGGCACGGTGTTGTCCGGCAGCGGCATCTCCATCTCCGCCATATCGGCCATGCCGCGTTCACCCATCACCATGTAGTCGGGCACGAGCTTGGTGATCTGCTTGACCACCTCGCGATGATCGACGCCAATCATCGTCGGCACGTTGTGGCCCATCGCATTCATCGTGTGGTGGCTCTTGTGGCAGTGGAAGGCCCAGTCGCCCTCCTCGTCCGCGAGGAACTCGACCTGGCGCATCTGGCCCACGGCCACATCGGTCGTCACCTCGGGCCAGCGCGCGGTCCTGGGCACCGGACCGCCGTCGGTGCCGGTGACCATGAACTCATGGCCGTGCAGATGGATGGGGTGATTGGTCATCGTCAGATTGCCGACGCGGATACGCACCTTGTCGCCCTGGCGCACGTTCAGCGTGTCGATGCCCGGAAAGATGCGGCTGTTCCAGCACCAGAGGTTGAAGTCCAGCATCGTCATGATCTTAGGCGTGGCCGCGCCGGGATCGATGTCGAAGGCATTGAGCAGGAAGCAGAAATCGCGGTCGACCTCGTCTATCAGCGGGTTCTTCACCTTGGGATGCGTGACCCAGAAGCCCATCATGCCCATGGCCATCTGCGTCATTTCGTCGGCATGGGGGTGGTACATGAAGGTGCCGGGCCGGCGCGCCACGAACTCGTAGACATAGGTCTTGCCCGGCTGTATCGACTTCTGCGTCAGCCCCGACACGCCGTCCATGCCATTGGGTAGGCGCTGGCCATGCCAATGGATGCTGGTGTGCTCCGGCAGCTTGTTGGTGACAAAGACCCGCACGCGGTCGCCCTCCACCACCTCGATCGTCGGGCCCGGCGACTGACCGTTGTAGCCCCACAGATGGGCCTTGGTGCCGGGTGCCAGTTCGCGCACAACCGGTTCGGCCACCAGATGGAACTCCTTGACACCCTGATTCATGCGCCAGGGCAGGGTCCACCCGTTCAAGGTGACGACCGGGTTGTAGGGCCGACCACTGTTCGGTACCAGCGGCGGCATGGTGTCGGGCTTGGCCTGCATCACCGGTTCGGGCAAGGCGGCCATCGCCACGCGGCTAACCGCGGCGGCCGAGACAGCGGCGGTCAGGGCGCCCGCGCCCTGGAAAAAACTACGTCGAGAAACCATTTTGCTCGCTCCTGAATCAGTGGGCGGGGCCGGTGCTGCCGGCCGACGTTGTGGGCGCGGTACCGCCGGACAAGCTCGGCTTGCCGATCAGCGCCATGTCGAGATCTGCCTGCGCCACCCAGAAGTTGCGCAAGGCCTCGATGGAGGCGTTGACGGCGCTGATCTGCGATCGGGCATCGGCCAGCAGCTCGAACACACTGATGAACATGCCGTTGTAGCGAAGCACGTTCTCGTCCGAGATGCGTTTGGCGGTCGGCACGACGTCGTCGCGGTAGTGCTTGGCGATGTCATACGACGAGCGATAGCCCAGATAGGCTTCGCGGACCTCGGAGCGTGCTTCGACGGCGACTTGTGCCGCACGCTGGACGCTTTGCATATAGACCCCTTCAGCCCGGGCCATGCGCGCGTCACCCCAGTCGAACAGCGGTATCTCAAAGCTGATTTCGTAGCCGGTCTGGCGCAGCGCCTCGTTGGAGCCGTTGCGGCGATAGCCAAAATCCAAGACGTTCACAAAGCGTGTGACCTTGCTCAGGCCCAAGCTCTTGGCTGTTGCCTCGACCTGGAGCTTGGCGGCCTGAACGTCCAGGCGCTGGGCGATGGCGGTCTGCTCCACATCGGGCCGGTCCTGCGGCTCCTGAGGAAGATCCGGCAGCCGGTCTGGCAAGGTGAACTGGGTTTGCTGACCCCACAGGCCCAGCAGCCGGGTCAGTCGCTCGCGCGTGGTGATTCGCGCCTGCTCTGCACGCGCCGCATTGAGCACCGCCTCGGAAAAGAAGCCATGCTCGCGCGCCTGCTGCAGCTTGGTCCAGTTGCCGGCCTGCGCCAAACGCTTGGCCAGTTCGGCTCCAGCGTCTGCCGTTCCTCGAACATCACGCATATAGCGAGCGGTCTGTTCGGCTGCCACCGCAGCGTAATACGCCTTGCGAGATTCGGCGGCCAGCGACAGCATCTCCATGGACACACTGCGCTGGACGGAGGCAAAGCGCCGATTCTCCATCTGCCTGGTCAAGGGCAAGGCGATGAGGTGTGCCAGGTCGAAGGAGACCGAGCGTTCAATCTCACGCTCATCGCCGCGCCGAAGCTTCGCAATCGAAAACCCGGGATTGGGCAGACGACTGGCCTGCACCAGTTCGGCCTCGGCGATGCCTAGTTCATGGAAGCTGGCTTGCAGCCCGCGGTTGTTCAACAACGCTATCTGCACGGCGGCGTCGGCACTCAGCGGCTTGGACAGCAACTCGGCGACCCGCACGCCAACAGCGTTCTGATCGGCCTCGGACTTCACCACCTGGACGGTCTTGCCCAGATGCACTTCTGCCGCTTGCTGGACCGGCTTGAAACCGCCGTCCCCGCTCAAGCTGGCGCAGCCGGCGAGAACCAGCGGCAGGGTTGCCAGGCTAAGCGTGCGCACACGGGCCCAGCCTGATCGGCCCGGGATATTCAGTCTCGACATGCGAGCTCCTTAATGATGTTTGTGGCCAGCTGGGCCTGCCGCTCCGGGCTTGGCCTCGGGCGGCGCAGGGGCTACTGCTGCGCTTGGCGCTGATGCTGGTGAAGCCGGCACATCGGCCTGTTGTGCTTCCTTTGCATAGACCCGCCAGCCGCCGATGCTGCCAACCTTGTCGTTAGCCTCTTTCCAGGAGCCGACTTCTGCCTCGGTATTGGGGCGAAAGTCCTGAAATGCAGAGCGGTAGATCAGCGGGGCGACCGTAGCCCTCGGATCCAGGGGATCAGCACGCGAGGTCGTTGAAGCCAAAGATATCTTGGTTGGCGCCTGAGCGAGCGCCGGCTGTATCAGGAAGACTGACGCTGCAATCAGCGCGACTCCCGAAGCAATGATTTGCATGGTTCTCTCGCAAATGAACGGGGGCTGGCCACGGCAATCCTTGGGCACAAGCGCCAAGAATCACGTGAACGTTCCGGGACAATGACCTAGCGCGATATGCAATCGCGTGGGGTTAATCCGTCAAGCGAGAGGGAGTCGAGGCGGTCGTTCGAGACCGCCGATCAGCACGCGGTCGTGGGCCGTCGCAATGGTGGCCACGATCGGTTCATGCAGAGGGACCACCTCAATCTGGATGATCGAGGTGGTGATCGCTGCACCACTGCAGCAAGACGAGCAGGCGCTGCACTTGCCCGCGCCAGCAGTCTTCAGAGATTTGACTTTGACGACTCCACCATCTACCGATGGACTGGCGTCAGCCTGTTCATCAGCGTGGGCGCCAGCCGTGTCGTGAGCCGTGTCGTGAGCCATGTTGTGTGCCGTTGGGCCGGCATCACCATGATCATGTGATGCGTGATCATGAGCTTGAGCAGATCCGTGATGGGCGGGGCCGCAAAACATCATGGCGTGCACGGCGTAACCCTGGACGGGTAAGGCCAGTGCCATCATCCATGCGAAAGCGATCCGCCCGAATTTGCTCATCGTCAAAGTGTACGGCACAACAAGAGTTCAATAACCGCGGTTGGTATTCAGGCGGCGCAGCGAACCATCGTCGCGGGCCTGCTGCAACTCGCGCAGCACCTCTGCCCGGGTTCGACCGCCAGCCGCCGGGGCTTCGAAGACGATCTGGCCATCGCTGTGGGCAAGCGGGTTCTGCTTGGACAGTTGTTGGCGGGAGGCCGTTTCAAACTCGGGGGCGTAGCCGGCCTCGCTGCTCATCTTGGCCAGTGAGCCGTCCTTGGTGGCCGCCGCGAGTTCGGCCTTGACCTCGGCGCGGGTTTTTCCGCCAGGCATGGCGTGATAGGAGCCACCGCTTTGCGTGTTCGAGGGGGTGTAACCATTGCTGGCGAAGGCAGGCGCGATAAACGCGGTGACCAGCAGAGCGGCTGCGGCGAGGGTGTAGGTGCGTGACATGATGATAAAACTCCTTGTGCGTTGAACCGGGCCGGCAGACTCTTGGCCCGCCGGCAAGACGCAATGGCTGCGTCATGGTTTGAACTTTAGAAAGTGCACCCCGACAACAAGCGGTCCGGCGGATTACGGTTTTGTAACCTGCGGCATAGGGGAAACAAACACCTGACACGGCAGCCGCGCGAAGATGACAAATTCGTAATCTGATGCGCCTCGCAGGCCTGGAGAATCGGACCCATGAAACTCTTGGTCATCGAAGACGAAATCAAGCTCTCCGGCTATCTGCGCAAGGGCTTGACCGAAGCGGGCTATCTGGTCGAAGTCGCCAACGACGGGATCGAAGGCCTGCATCTGGCCCTGGAGGGCGATCACGACCTGCTGTTGCTCGACAGCATGTTGCCCGGCATCGACGGCCTCAGCCTGCTGGCGACATTGCGTCGAACCAAGCAGACACCGGTCTTGATGCTGACCGCGCGCGTCGAGGTCGAGGACCGCGTGCGGGGGCTGCAAACCGGTGCCGACGACTACCTGCTCAAGCCGTTCGCGTTCTCGGAGTTGCTGGCGCGTATTCAGGTGCTGCTGCGCCGGGCGGGTCCGCGGCACGATGCGGAACCGACGGTGCTGCGCCTGGCCGATCTGGAACTTGATCTGCTGCGACGCAAAGCGACGCGGGCCGAGCAGCGGCTGGAACTGACCGCCAAGGAGTTCAACCTGCTGACCCTGCTGCTACGGCGCCAGGGCGAAGTGCTGTCGCGCACGGAGCTGGCCTCTCAGGTGTGGGACATGAACTTCGACAGCGAGACCAATGTGGTCGAAGTCGCGATCCGGCGTCTGCGCAGCAAGCTCGACGTTCCTTTCGAGCGACCATTGCTGCACACCGTACGCGGCATGGGCTATGTGCTTGAGGATCGCCCCGCATGAACCTCCGCCCCAGCCATTCCCTGGGCGGTAGGCTCTCGGCCTGGCTGGCCATCCAGACCTTCGTGGGCCTGGGGCTGGTGTCCGTGGCGGTCTACT
>JADMJJ010000059.1 GCA_018780645.1 Burkholderiaceae bacterium | reverse complement strand
AGATCGTGCGCTCCACCCACGGCGTGAACTGCACCGGCTCCTGCTCGTGGAAGATTTACGTCAAGGGCGGCATCGTCACCTGGGAGACCCAGCAGACCGACTACCCGCGCACGCGGCCCGATCTGCCCAACCACGAGCCGCGCGGCTGCGCCCGCGGCGCCAGCTACTCCTGGTATCTGTACAGCGCCAACCGGGTCAAGTACCCGATGGTGCGCGCCCGACTGCTGAAGGCCTGGCGCGCCGCGCTGATGGTGGCCAAGAGTCCGGTGGATGCCTGGGCCAGCATCGTCGAGAACCCCGAGGCCCGCGAGCAGTGGGTCCGGCAGCGGGGCCTGGGCGGCATGGTGCGCTCCGAGTGGGACGAGGTGAACCAGATCATCGCCGCGGCCAATGTCTACACGATCAAGAAGCATGGGCCGGACCGCATCATCGGCTTCTCGCCGATACCGGCCATGAGCATGGTCAGCTATGCCGCCGGCTCGCGCTATCTGTCGCTGATCGGTGGCGTGTGCATGAGCTTCTACGACTGGTACTGCGACCTGCCGCCGGCCAGCCCCCAGGTCTGGGGCGAGCAGACCGACGTGCCCGAGTCGGCCGATTGGTACAACAGCACCTTCATCATCGCCTGGGGCTCCAACGTTCCGCAGACGCGCACGCCCGATGCGCATTTTTTCACCGAGGTGCGCTACAAGGGCGCCAAGACGGTGGCGGTGACGCCCGACTATGCCGAGGTCAGCAAGCTGGCCGATCTGTGGATGCACCCCAAGCAGGGCACCGACGCGGCACTGGCCATGGCCATGGGTCATGTGATCCTGAAGGAGTTCTACTTCGATAAAAGATCGGCCTACTTCGACGACTACGCGCGCCGCTACACCGACCTGCCGATGATTGTGCAGCTCGAGGAGCGCACCCTGGACGACGGGCGCAAGGTGCTGGTCAGCCAGCGCTATCTGCGCGCCAGCGACTTCAACGGCAAGCTGGGCCAGGACAACAACCCGGAATGGAAGACGCTGGCCTTCGACGCGCTCGGCAAGGTCGTTCTGCCCAATGGCTCGATCGGCTTCCGCTGGGGCCCGGACGGCCGCAAGGACGGCGGCAAGTGGAACCTCGAAGACAAGGAGGCCCGCCACGACCAGGAGGTCAAGCTGCGCCTGTCGGTGGCCGAGGGCCAGGAGGGCCACGAAATCGCCGAGGTCGGCTTCCCCTACTTCGCCGGCATCGACACGCCGCACTTCGACGCCAACAAGCAGGGCGGCGATGTGATGGTGCGCAAGCTGCCGGTGCAGCGCATCAAGCTGGGCAAGGCCGGCGAGGAACGCGAGGTGCTGGTCACCACCGTGTTCGACCTGCTGGTCGCGCACTACGGCGTGGAGCGCGGCTATGGCGACGGCGCCAAGAGCTATGACGACGACGCTCCCTACACCCCTGCCTGGCAGGAGAAGATCACCGGCGTGCCGCGCGACCAGGTCATCACCGTCGGCCGGCAGTTCGCCGACAACGCCGACAAGACCAAGGGCAAGTCCATGGTCATCATCGGCGCGGCGATGAACCACTGGTACCACTGCGACATGAACTACCGCGGCATCATCAATATGCTGATGCTGTGCGGCTGCATAGGCCAGTCGGGCGGTGGCTGGGCGCACTACGTGGGCCAGGAAAAGCTGCGCCCGCAGACAGGCTGGACGCCGCTGGCCTTTGCGCTGGACTGGTCGCGCCCGCCGCGCCAGATGAACAGCACCAGCTTCTTCTATGCCCACACCGACCAGTGGCGCTACGAGAAGCTAGGGGTCGACGAGATCCTCTCGCCGCTGGCCGACAAGGCCGAGTTCGGCGGCAGCCTGATCGACTACAACGTGCGCGCCGAACGCATGGGCTGGCTACCCAGCGCCCCGCAGCTCAAGACCAACCCGTTGCAAGTGGTGCGCGACGCCGCCGGCGGCGACGTCAAGGCCCATGTGGTCAAGGGCCTGAAGGACGGCTCGCTGCAGATGAGCTGCGAGGACCCGGACCACCCGGCCAACTGGCCGCGCAATATGTTCGTCTGGCGCTCCAACATCCTCGGTTCCTCCGGCAAGGGCCACGAGTACTTCCTCAAGCATCTGCTGGGCACCAGCCATGGTGTGCAGGGCAAGCACCTGGGCGCCGACGACGCCAAGCCCGACGAGGTGCGCTGGCACGAGCACGCGCCCGAGGGCAAGCTGGACCTGCTGGTGACCTTGGACTTCCGCATGAGCACGACCTGCCTGTACTCGGACATCGTGCTGCCCACCGCCACCTGGTACGAGAAGAACGACCTCAACACCAGCGACATGCATCCCTTCATCCACCCGCTGTCCACGGCGGTGGACCCGGCCTGGCAGTCGAAGAGCGACTGGGAGATCTACAAGGGCTTTGCCAAGGCCTTCTCCGAGCTCTGCGTCGGCCATCTTGGCGTCGAGAAGGAGGTGGTGCTGACACCGCTGATGCACGACACGCCGGCCGAACTGGCCCAGGGCCTGGACGTGCAGGACTGGAAGCGCGGCGAGGTCGAGCTGATCCCGGGCAAGACAGCACCGCAAATCACGATAGTGGAGCGAGACTACCCGGCCACCTATGCCCGCTTCACCGCGCTGGGCCCCTTGATGGAATCGGCCGGCAACGGCGGCAAGGGCATTGGCTGGAACACCGTCGACGAGGTGCGGCAGTTGGCCGAGCTGAATGGCAAGGTCCATACCGAGGGCCCGACCAAGGGCATGCCGCGCATCGACACCGACATCGACGCCACCGAGGTGATACTGATGCTGGCGCCCGAGACCAACGGCCAGGTGGCCGTCAAGGCCTGGGAGGCGCTGAGCAAGATCACCGGCCGCGACCACACCCATCTGGCCCGCCACCGCGAGGACGAGAAGATCCGCTTCCGCGACGTGCAGGCCCAGCCGCGCAAGATCATCTCGTCGCCGACCTGGAGCGGGCTGGAGAGCGAAAAGGTCTCCTACAACGCCGGCTACACCAATGTGCACGAGTACATCCCCTGGCGCACCCTGACCGGCCGCCAGCAGTTCTACCAGGACCACAAGTGGATGCGCGCCTTCGGCGAGGAGTTCACCAGCTACCGTCCGCCGGTGGACATGAAGGCGGTGGCCGGCATCAGCGGCATCAAGCCCAACGGCAATAAAGAGATCGCGCTGAACTTCATCACGCCGCACCAGAAGTGGGGCATCCACTCGACCTATACCGACAACCTGATGATGCTGACCTTGAACCGCGGCGGCCCGGTGGTCTGGCTCAGCGAGGATGACGCACGCTCGGCCGGCATTGTCGACAACGACTGGATCGAGCTGTTCAACGCCAATGGCGCGATCGCGGCACGGGCGGTGGTCAGCCAGCGCGTCAAGCCGGGCATGACGATGATGTACCACGCCCAGGAAAAGATCATCAACACCCCGGGCTCCGAGATCACCGGCCAGCGCGGCGGCATCCACAACTCGGTGACGCGCATCGTCACCAAACCGACCCACATGATCGGCGGCTATGCGCAGCTGAGCTATGGCTTCAACTACTACGGAACCATAGGCACGAACCGCGACGAATTCGTCGTCGTGCGCAAGATGCACAAGATCGATTGGCTCGATGGCGAAGACAACACCGCGGGAGTGCAAGCATGAAGATACGCGCGCAAATCGGCATGGTGCTGAACCTGGACAAGTGCATTGGCTGCCACACCTGTTCGGTCACCTGCAAGAACGTCTGGACCAGCCGGCCCGGCATGGAATACGCCTGGTTCAACAACGTCGAGACCAAGCCCGGCATCGGCTACCCCAAGGAATGGGAGAACCAGGACAAGTGGAACGGCGGCTGGATACGCAATGCCGACGGCTCGATCGAGCCCAAGCAGGGGGGCAAGTGGAAGCTGCTGATGCGCATCTTCGCCAACCCTAATCTGCCGCAGATCGACGACTACTACGAGCCCTTCACCTTCGACTACGACCATCTGCAGTCGGCACCTGAGATGAAGGCCACGCCGACGGCACGCCCGCGCAGCCTGATCACCGGCAAGCGCATGCAGAAGATCGAGTGGGGCCCGAACTGGGAGGAGATCCTGGGCGGCGAGTTCGCCAAGCGCTCCAAGGACAAGAACTTCGACGACATCCAGAAGGACATCTACGGCCAGTTCGAGAACACCTTCATGATGTACCTGCCCAGGCTGTGCGAGCACTGCCTGAACCCCGCCTGCGTGGCGAGCTGCCCCTCGGGCTCGATCTACAAGCGCGAGGAAGACGGCATCGTGCTGATCGACCAGGACAAGTGCCGCGGCTGGCGCATGTGCGTGTCCGGCTGTCCGTACAAGAAGATCTACTACAACTGGCAGTCGGGCAAGGCCGAGAAGTGCATCTTCTGCTACCCCCGCATCGAGGCCGGCCAGCCCACCGTCTGCTCCGAGACCTGCGTCGGCCGCATCCGCTATCTGGGCGTGATGCTGTACGACGCCGACGGCATTCAGAAGGCGGCGAGCACCGAGCGCGACCGCGACCTCTACCAGGCCCAGTGCGACATCTTCCTCGACCCCAATGACCCCAAGGTGATCGCCCAGGCCCGCGCCGATGGCATCCCGGACAGCTGGCTGGAAGCGGCGAAGAAGAGCCCGGTCTGGAAGATGGCGATGGAGTGGAAGATCGCCCTGCCGCTGCACCCCGAGTACCGCACTCTGCCCATGGTCTGGTATGTGCCGCCGCTGTCGCCCATCACTGCCGCGGCCAATGCCGGTCACATCGGCATCAACGGCGCGATTCCGGACGTCACCCAGCTGCGCATCCCGGTCCAGTACCTGGCCAATCTGCTCACCGCCGGCGACACCCAGCCGGTCGTGCGCGCACTCGACCGCATGCTGGCCATGCGCGCCTACCAGCGCGGCAAGCATGTGGATGGCGTCGAATACCCGGAGCTGCTGCGCCAGGTGGACATGAGCGCGGCGCAGGTGGAGGACATGTACCAGGTGATGGCCATCGCCAACTACGAGGACCGCTTCGTGATACCGAGCAGCCACCGAGAGTACGCCGAGAACACCTTCGACATGCGCGGCGGCTGCGGCTTCACCTTCGGCAACGGCTGCTCCGATGGCGCCGGCGAGGCCTCGCTGTTCGGTGGCACCAAGAAGCGGACCATCCCGATCAAGGCCAGTCTGTGAGAAAGCCCGACATGAAAAACATATCACTGACCCTGCGCGCCCTCGGCGCCCTGCTGAGCTACCCCAACGGCGCGCTGCGCGCCGCCCTGCCCGAGCTGGGCGATGCGCTGCACCATGACTGCGGCCTGGGCAGGAAGCGCCTGGCCGAGCTGGACGCGCTGCTGCAGCAGCTCAGCGCGATGGACCCGTATGCCGTCGAGGCCCGCTTCGTCGAGACTTTCGACAGCGGCCGCAACACCTCGCTGCATCTGTTCGAGCATGTGCATGGCGACTCGCGCGACCGTGGCCAGGCCCTGGTGGACCTGGGCCAGACCTATGCCAGCGCCGGCCTGCGCTTAAGCGGCGCCGAGCTGCCCGACCATCTGACCGTGGTGCTGGAGTTCGCCTCGACCCAGCCCCCGGAGACGGCACGCGAGTTCCTGGGCGAGATCGCCCACATCCTGACCGCCATCTTCAGCGCGCTGCTGGAGCGCCAGAGCCCCTACGCCAGCGTGATCGCCGCGGTGCTGGAGCTGGCCGGCCAGAAGGTGGCGGCCGTGCCGGTGGCCGCCGAGCCCGAGATGGATGAGGCCTGGGCCGAGCCGATGGCCTTCGACGGCTGCAGCACCCAGGGCCAGGCAAGACCCGGCACCCCGCAGCCGATACACATCGTCCGCAAATCCCCCGCCACCACGGCCCAAGGAGTCACACCATGAGCTGGCTCGACACATTTCTGTTCGGCTACTACCCCTATATCTGCCTGGCGGTGTTCCTGCTCGGCAGCCTGATACGGTTCGACCGCGACCAGTACACCTGGAAGAGCGACTCCTCGCAGCTGCTGCGCACCGGCAGCCTGCGCTGGGGCAGCAATCTGTTCCACGTCGGCGTGCTGTTCCTGTTCTTCGGCCACTCGGTGGGCATGCTGACGCCACACTTCCTGTACGAGCCCTTCATCAGCGCCGGCAACAAGCAGCTGATGGCCATGGTCTCGGGCGGCCTGTTCGGTGTGCTGGGCTTCATCGGCGTGAGCCTGCTGCTGCACCGCCGCCTGTCGGACGATCGCATCCGCGCCACTTCCAAGCCCAGCGACATCCTGCTGCTGGTGCTGCTGTGGCTGCAGTTTGCGCTGGGCCTGGCGACGATACCGCTGTCGGCCCAGCATCTGGACGGCGGCATGATGATGCGCCTGGCCGAATGGGCGCAGCGCATCGTCACCTTCCGCGCCGGCGGCGTCGAGCTGCTGGCCGGCGCCAGCTGGGTGTTCAAGACCCATATGGCCCTGGGCATGTCGATCTTCCTGATCTTCCCCTTCACCCGGCTGGTCCATGTCTGGAGCGGCTTCGGCACCCTGGCCTATGCACTGCGCCCCTACCAGATGGTGCGCAGCCGCAAGCTCAATCTCCCTGACTACAAGGCCCGCTGATGAACACCACCATCGCCATCCCCAGCGTCAACGGTGTGCCCCTGCACGGCGAGGACGAGCAGCTCGACGAGACCGCGCTGCGCCAGCGCGCCTGCACCGAGCTGCTGCGCCAGGCAGCCGTCAAGGCCGGCTTCACCCAGGTCAAGGCCGGTGACGCGATCGAGCAGCTGCTGGAACGCGAGCTGAAGACCCCCGAGCCCTCGCCCGAGGCCTGCCGCCGCCACTTCGAGGCCCACCCGGCCCGCTACGGCCGCGGCGAGCGGCTGCAGCTGCGCCATCTGCTGTTTGCCGTCACCCCCGGCGTCGATGTGCAGGCGCTGCGCCAGCGCGCCGAGGCCAAGCTCTACGAGCTGCGCTGCGCCGATCCGGACGGTGATGTCTTCGGCGAGGCCGCGCGCCAGTGGTCCAACTGCCCCAGCGGCGAGCAGGGCGGTGACCTGGGCTGGGTCGGCAAGGACGAGTGCGCGAGCGAGTTCGCCCGCGAGGTCTTCGGGCAGGACATGGTGGGCGTGCTACCGCGCCTGGTGCACAGCCGCTTCGGTCTGCACATCGTCGAGGTGCGCGCCCGCGATGTGGGCGTGCAGCCGGCCTTCGAGGAGGTACATCAGGCCGTGGCCCTGGTGCTGCGCCAGCAGGCCTGGGTCAATGCGCTGCGCCAGTATCTGCAGGTGCTGGCCGGTGCGGCCGAGCTGCAGGGCGTGAGTCTGGACGCCGCCGAGACCCCACTGGTGCAGTGATGCCGGACGCCCTGCTAGCCCGGCTGCGCCGCTTCCACAGCGACGCCTTCCCGCAGTACAGGGCCCAGTTCAAGGAGCTGGTCGATGGTGGCCAGCACCCCACCAGCCTGTTCATCGGCTGCTCGGACTCGCGCCTGGTGCCCTATCTGCTGACCGGCGCCGGCCCCGGCGAGCTGTTCATGGTGCGCAATGTCGGCGCCCTGGTGCCGCCCTGCTGCGGCACCTTGACGCCACGCCTGCCCGACACGCTGGGCAAGCAGGGTCAGGAGCAGCCGCCCGAACCCGAGAAGCGCTGGACCGGCGGCCTGCACGGCACGGCCGCGGCGATCGAATTCGCGGTGCTGAACCTGGGCGTGCGTCACATCATCGTCTGCGGCCACAGCCATTGCGGGGCCATCGCCGCGCTGTATGGCGAGGTCTCGCCGGAGGCCGTCAATCTCGGCGCCTGGCTGGATCTGGCTCGCGAAGCCGCGCTACCCGTGCTGCCCAGCCCCGAGGCGCTGCGCCGGACCGAACAGCGCTCGGTGGTGCTGCAGCTGGAGCGCCTGCTGGACTATCCGATGGTGCGCAGGCGCGTCGAGCGCGGCGAGCTGTTTCTGCACGGCTGGCACTATGTGATCGAAGATGGCGAGGTCCATGTCTTCGACCTGAAGTCCGGTCGCTTCATCCCGGCCACCGAGCCCGATGAGGCGCCGGCCCAGCCCTCGCAACCGTCCGCTTCTTGACATGGGTCATGACGCCCGGCCGCAAGCTTGCCTAGAGTGCCGTTCTAGCGAAGGAGACCCGTCTTGATCCCATCCGACCTGAAACAACTGCTGGAGCGCAGCGGCCTGAATGCGCTGCGCCTGGCCGGCCGCAACCTGCTGCCAATTGTGCAGGGCGGCATGGGCATAGGCGTGTCGGCCCATAGCCTGGCCGGCCATGTGGCCGCACTGGGCGGTACCGGCACGCTGAGCTCGGTGGACCTGCGCCGCCATCACCCCGATCTGATGGAGGCCACGCGCAGCCTGGGCGTGGGCCCGGAGGCCAAGGAGCGCATCAATGCCGCCAACTTGGAGGCACTGGAGCGCGAGGTCAAGGCCGCACGCCAGATCGCCGGTGGCCACGGCCTGCTGGCAATGAATGTGATGCGCGCGGTCAGCGACTACGCCGCTTACGTGAAGCGCTCGCTGGAGGCCGGCATTGATGCCATCGTCGTCGGCGCCGGCCTGCCACTGGACCTGCCCGAGCTGGCCAGCGACCATCCGCAGGTGGCGCTGATCCCCATCCTGTCCGACTCTCGCGGCGTGCAGCTGGTGGTGCGCAAATGGGAGCGCAAGAAGCGCATGCCCGACGCCATCGTGCTGGAGCACCCGGGCCTGGCCGGCGGCCATCTCGGCGCGGCCCGTATCGAGGATCTGCACGACCCTCGCTTCGACTTCGAACGCTCGGTGCCAGAGACCCTGGCCGTGCTGCGCGCCGCCGGCCTAGAGTCACAGACGCCGGTGATCGCCGCGGGTGGCATACGCACCTTGGCCGATATTCGCCGCCTGCAGGATCTGGGCGCGGCTGGCGTGCAGCTGGGCACACCGTTTGCCGTGACCACCGAGGGCGATGCCCATCCCGAGTTCAAACGCGTGCTGGCCGAGGCCCGCGACGAGGACATGGTCGAATTCACCAGCGTCGCCGGGCTGCCGGCCCGCGCCGTCGGCACGCCCTGGTTGCGCGCCTATCTGAAGGCCGAGCCCAAGCTGCAGGCCGTGGCCCAGGTCAAGGCCCGCTGCACCAAGGCCTTCGACTGCTTGGCCCAATGCGGCCTGCGCGACGGTAAACAGGGCTGGGGCCAGTTCTGCATCGACCAGCAGCTGGCCTCGGCGCTGCACGGCGACCTGAAGAGCGGCCTGTTCTTCAGCGGCCGCGGCGCCCTGCCCTTCGGCAGCCAGATCCGCAGCGTGCGCGAATTGCTGGTGCGCCTGATGGGCGGCGATTCAGCCGCTTCGCTGGCGCCGGCCTGACCCCATCCACCCAGGAGCCTGCCATGAGCCAGAGCACGATGTTTGAACAGCTGCTGCAAGCCGCCGCCGCGCAGCCCGAGCCGCAGCGCCTGCTGTTTGTGTTCACCGCGGCAGAGTTGCCCGACGATGCCACGCAGGCCCAGCGCGAGCGCTTCGCGGCCGGCGCTGGCGGCACGCTGGCACCGCTGATGTGCGTGGATAAGGGTCTTGACGAGCTGAGCAGCTTCGAGGCCCTGGCCGCCGAGGCGCGCCGCGCCGGCCCGCCCTGGCAGGTGATGTTTGCCGCCGGCCTGCCCGGCAGCCGCGGCGAGCCGCCCGGCCCGGCCCAGGTCGAACAGGCGCTGCAGACGCTGCTGGAGCGCGTGCGCAGCGGTCATCTGAGCGGCCTGCTGGCGCTGGACGCCCGGGGCGAGCCGCTGCAGTTCGCATAGCGAACTTCCAATCAAACATACTCCCGGGAGTCCAGCATGAAACACAGCTCATTGCGCATCATCCGCGACGAACACCAGGCCCTGGCCGCCATGCTGCGCTCCATCCTGCTGCTTCTCGAACAGCACCGCCGCCAGGGCTCGATGCCCGACTTCGCGGCGTTGCGCGCGATGCTGTTCTATGTCGACGAGTTCCCCGAAAAGCAGCACCACCGCAAGGAGACCGAGCTGCTGTTTCCGAAGCTGCGCGCGCGCACGCCGCTGTCACGCGAGGTGCTCGACGAGCTGGATCACGACCACGCGTGCGGCGAGCGCAATATCCGCAATCTTCAGCATGCGCTGCTGGCCTTCGAGATGATGGGGGAAACGCGCCGTGCCGCCTTCGAGCAGGCGGCCGAACGCTATGTGGCTTTCTATCTGAGCCATATGAGCAAGGAGGAGCAGGTGATACTGCCACTGGCCGAGAAGGTGCTGACCGAGCTGGACTGGGCCGAGTTGGACGAGGCCTTCAGCGCCAATCGCGATCCGCTCACCGGCCATCAGCCCGAGGCTGAATATCGGGCGCTGTTCAGTCGCATCGTCAACGCCGTGCCCGCCCCGATAGGGCTGAAATCGGACTGAAAGCCGGTCGGCCAGCACGGTCTTTGATACTGGCGGCGGTAGCCAAAGCTGCTACCCTTCGGTGCCCTTCCATCGGGATTTGCACCGACGACCGCATGAGTTCTGCCCTGCACATAGCCATCGTTGACGACGAGGTCGACATCACCACCCTGCTGGCCAATTATCTGCAGGGTCATGGCTACCGCATCACACCGCTGCACAGCGGCCGCGCACTGATGGAGCTGATGCCCGTCGATGCGCCCGCCCTGGTGCTGCTGGATCTGGGCCTGCCCGGTGAGGACGGCTTCTCGATCGCCCGCCAGCTGCGCGAACACTGGCGCTGCGGCCTGGTCATCGTCACCGGCCGCGGCGACGCGGTGGACAAGGTGGTGGGCCTGGAGGTCGGCGCCGACGACTATGTGACCAAGCCCTTCGACCTGCGCGAGCTGCTTGCCCGAATCAAGGCCGTCCTGCGGCGCATCTCGCCGGTAGAGCCCGCCGCGCCAGCAGTGCCGTCAGCGCGCTGCCGCCTGCTATTTGCCGGCTGGCAGCTGGACCCGGGCGCGCGCCAGCTGCGCGACGCCCAGGGGCAAGAGGTGGCCCTTACGAGCGGCGAATTCGATCTGCTTTGCACCTTTGCACAGCATCCGGGTCGCGTGCTTTCACGCGATTTTCTGCTTGAGCACACAAGGGGCAGGGAGGCCGCCCCGTTCGACCGCACCATCGACGTGCAGGTCGGCCGCTTGCGCAAGAAGCTGGAGCCCGATGCCGAGCACCCGCAGATCATCAAGTCGGTGCGCGCCGCCGGCTACATCCTGGTGCCTCCGGTCACGCAAGGCTGACACCCATGCACAAGCCGCCCGACACGCCGCAAGCCCTGCATGGGATCAGCGGGCTCGACGAGCAGACCATTTTCCGCTCGCTGCACAGCGCCTATCCCGATGCCCTGTTGGTGGTTGACGCCACTGGCCATGTGGTGCTTGCCAACCCGGCAGCGAGCACTTTGCTGGGTTACAGCAACCAGGAACTGCTGGGCCTGAACGTCGACGTCCTGGTGCCCGACGCCGTGCGCTCGCGCCATGCCGCCTACCGCGAGACCTATGGCCACAAACCCAAGCCGCGCCCCATGGGCACGCAGATGGAGTTGGCCGCCAAGCGCAAGGACGGCAGCGAGGTGATGGTCGAGATTGCGCTGAGCCCGCTGCAGGACCACGGCCTGCCCTTCGTGGTGGCGTCGATCCGCGACATCGGCGCCTATCCCCGCGTCAAGCAGGCGCTGCAGCGCGCCCGCTACAGCGAATTCCTGGCCAATCTGGGCCGGCTGGCGGTCGATTCGCGCGACCCGCAGGTGCTGCTGGACCAGGTCCCGGCCATGGCCGCCGAGGCGCTGCAAGCCGAGCTGGCAATGGTCTTTCTGCTGCAGCCCAACCGGATGGAGTTCCGCGTCGCCAGCGGCGTGGGCCTGCTGAATGGCGAAGCCGTTGGCAGCCTGGTGCCCAACCGCCCCGACACCCCGCCCGGCTTCGTGCTGGCCGAGGGGCGACCGGTCATGGTGCAGGACTACCACCGGGAGTCGCGCTTCACCGTGCCCCAGGCCTATCTCGACGCCGGCCTGAGCCATGCGATCGCCGTGCCGCTATCGGACCGCGGCCGCATCATCGGCGCGCTGACGGTGCGCACCCGCCGCGAGGCCAGTTTCGGTGACGACGAGCTGCGCTTCATGGAGTCGCTGTCCAGCCTGCTGGCCACCGGCCTGCAGCGGGCCCAATCCGAGGAGGCGCTGAACCATGCCCAGCGGCTGGAGAGCGTGGGCCAGTTGACCGGCGGCATAGCGCACGACTTCAACAATCTGCTGACGGTGATACAGGGCAATCTGCAGGTGCTGGAAGAACTGCCCGCGCTGGCCGACAACCCCCATGGCCTGCAGTTGCTGGCCGCGGCCATGCGCGCCTCCAAGCGCGGCGCCGAGCTGACCGCGAAGCTGCTGGCCTTCTCGCGCCGCCAGGTGCTGCAGCCCACGGCGGTCGATGTAGCGACGATGCTGCATTCGCTGGCCGACATGCTGCGTCGCACGCTGGATCAGCGCATTCGCATCGAGGTCGAATGCGTTGACTGCCCGCCGGTGCTGGCCGACCCGGGACAGCTGGAGTCGGCTTTGCTGAACATCGCCATCAATGCCCGTGACGCCATGCCCGAGGGTGGCACACTGCGCTTTCGCGCCCATGCCTGCGCCGCCCTGCCGTCGGAGGCCAGGCGCGAGCTCGACGACCCCAGCATGGCCCATGAGCGCCTGGTCGAGATCGCCATCTCCGACACCGGCGCCGGCATGCCCGAGGCCGTCAAGGAGCGCGCGTTCGAGCCCTTCTTCACCACCAAGGCGGCCGGCCGCGGCACCGGCCTGGGCCTGAGCACGGTGTATGGCTTCGTCAAGCAGTCCAAGGGCGTGATCACCATCGACAGCGCCCCGGGTGCCGGTACGACAGTGACCCTGCGCCTGCCGCGCCCCTGGGCGGCCGAGGCCGCCATCGAGGTGGAATTGCCCTCGGGCCTGAGCGTGCCGCCGGGCCTGAAGGTGCTGCTGGTCGAGGACGACGGCGAGGTGCGCAGCGTGGTGCGGGCCTTTCTCGACACCCTGCGCTGCCAGACCACGGTCTGCACCAGCGCCGAGCAGGCGCTGCTGCTGCTGGGGCCCGAGGCCCGCTTCGATCTGCTGCTCACCGATGTCGCCCTGGGCGCGGGCATGCGCGGCACCGAGTTGGCGCTGCAGGCCCAGGCCCGCTTTCCGGACCTGGCCGTGCTGCTCATGTCGGGCTTCTCGGCCGAGCTGCTTGACGCCGACCGCGACTCACCGCCCAGCTGGGAGTTACTGCCCAAGCCCTACACCCGCGAGCAGCTGGCCCAGGCCATCGCCCGGCTCATGGCGTGAGCCGAGGCTCCATGGCCGGCTGCGCCTGAGCCGCCAGCCGAAGTTGCAGGGCCTCGGCGGTGTCGGGCCGGCCAAAGCGGTAGCCCTGCAACTCGTCGCAGCCCTGGCGCAGCAGGTAGTCGCGCTGCTCGGCCGTCTCGACGCCCTCGGCCACCACACTCAGCCCCAGGCGGTGGGCCAACGCGATGATGGCGTCGACCAGCACCGGGGCCTGTTCGCCAACGCCGATGCGGCGCACAAAGGACTGATCTATCTTCAGCGTGTCGATGGGGAAGCTGTGCAGATAGCCCAGGCTGGAGTAACCGGTGCCGAAATCGTCCAGCGACAGCTTGGCGCCCAAGACCTTGAGCTTGCGCAGCATGGCGGCAGTGACCTCGGGGCGCTCCATCAGCATGCTCTCGGTCAGTTCGATCTCGATATGCTCGGCCGAGACACCATGGCGGCGCAGCGACTCGCCCAGTACCTGGTCGAGGTCGCCGGCGGCGAACTGGCGCGCAGCCACATTGACGGCAATGCGCAGCACGGGCTGGCCGGCGTCCATCCAGGCGCGGATCTGGCGGCAGGCCTCGTCTATGACCCAGGCACCTATGCCCAGAATCATGCTGGAACGCTCCGCAATGGGAATGAACTGGCCCGGCGAGACGAGGCCGACGCCGCCGCGCTGCCAGCGCAGCAGGGCCTCGGCACCGACGATGTGGCCGCTCAAGGCCTCGACCTTGGGCTGGTAATGCAGGCGGAACTCGTCGCGCTCCAGCGCCCGGCTCAGCGCCGCCTCCAGCTCCAGCTTGGCCTGAGCCTCGGCATTCAGGTCGCTGGTGTAGAAGCAGAATCGGTTGCGCCCCTGGTCCTTGGCGCGGTACATGGCGGCATCGGCATCGCGCAGCATTTCCACGGCATTGCTGCTGGCATCGTCCGGGAACACGCTGATGCCTATGCTGGCCGTGAGGTAGGCATCGCCGCCGCCGGGCAGAGGCACAGGCTCGGCCACGGCGGCCAGCAGGTCGCGCGCGAGAACGGCCACCTCGGCCGGCCCGCCCTGAAGCTCGACGACGACCAGGAACTCGTCGCCGCCCATGCGGCCCAGCAGGTCTTCGTCGCGCAGCCGGGCACGCAGGCGGCGCGAGATGCAGACCAGCAACTCGTCGCCGACCGGATGGCCACGGCTGTCGTTGACGGTCTTGAAACCATCCAAGTCGATGTAGAGCACGGCCACCTTGGTGTCGTGGCGCGCGGCCCGCGCCAGCGTCTGCTCAAGCCGCGTGTGCAGCTGGCTGCGGTTGGGCAGGCCGGTGAGCGGGTCGAAATGGGCCAGGTGGTCGAGCTGGGCCTCGCTGTGCTTGACCCGGGTGATGTCAGTGAACACGCCCACATAGTGGGTCAGCGTGCCGGAGGTGTCGCTGACCGCGCTGACGGTCAGCCATTCTGGATAGATGTCGCCGCCCTTGCGGCGGTTCCAGATCTCGCCCTGCCAGTGACCATGGTCGCGCAGCGCGCGCCACATGTCCCGGTAGAAGCCGGTGTCATGCATGCCCGACTGCAGCAGCTTGGCGGTCTGGCCCAGCGCGTCGGCCTCGGTGTAGCCGGTGATCTCGGTGAAGGCGCGGTTGATGGCCTGGATGCGGCCGCGGTCATCGGCAATCATCACGCCGTCGCGGGTGTTCTCGAAGGCCATCGCCCATTGGCGATGCACGTCCTCGATGCGCTTGCGCTCAGTGATGTCGCGGCTTACGCCGAACACGCCGATGACGCTGCCGTCCCCCCCGCGCAGCGGCCCCTTGCTGGTGAGGTAGACGCGCTGGCCGTCCACCGTCGTCAGCTGCTCCTCGCGCTGGATCACTTGGCCGCCGCGCAGCACCTCGGCATCGATCTGGGTCAGCATCTCGGCCTCGTGCAGCGGGAACACGCTGTCGTCCCCATGGCCCAGCACGACGGCCTCGGCCTGACCCAGCAGGCGGCAGGTCTCGCGGTTGGCGAACAGGTAGCGGCCCTGCAGGTCCTTGGCAAAGATCGCGTCGGGCGATCCGTTGGCAATCGCGTCGAGCAGCTGCAGCAGATGCAGCTTCTCGTTCTGCTCGATGCGCTGGCGCCGGGCCACCTGGCTTTCGCGGCGCTGCGCCAGCAGGAACAGCAGACCGCTGGTGGCCAGCACAAAGGCCACGCCCTTGCCCCGGCCCAGCAGGGCGAAGATCTGCAGATCCGGCGCCATGGCGAGCAACCAGTCGTCCGAGAAGTAGATCCAGGCCACGCCGAACAGGGCATAGCCCATGGCCAGCAGGCCTGCGGGGGTGTGGCTGCGCGCGGCAGCCACCGCGCCAGGGGTGGTGTAGGTCATCGTCTATGCCCAGGGGTACTGCTGACAGCGCCTGTGGCCGGCTTACTGAAGCACGGCGCTGGCGGGCGCCAGGCAATGCTGGATGAACTCGCTCAGTGCATCGACGTCGGGGATCTGAACATCGCGCCGGCCCTTCTCGGCGAACAGGATCACGCCGGCGCGGGCCAGCTTGGACAGTGAGCGGCTCACCGTCTCCAGTGTCATGCCCAGGTAGTTGCCGATCTCGGCGCGTGTCATGCGCAGCGTGATCTGGTCCGAGCGCAGGCCGCGGCGGGCCAGCGACTCGGCCCAGTAGCGCAGGAAGTCGGCCACGCGGGCATCGGCCGGCAGCGTGCAGACCGACATCAGCGAGTCGCGGTCGCGGGCGATCTCGCGACTCATCGCCTCATGCAGCGCCGTCATCAGCGCAGGCTGGGCGGCGCAGGCGGCGAACAGCGCGTCATAACGAATCACCAGCACTTCGCCGGTGTCCATGGCCACGGCGTCGCAGGCATAGCGGCCGTTGGCGATGCCGTCAAAGCCCAGCCAGTCGCCGCGGAACTTCAGGCCCACGACCTGCTCGCGGCCATCGGCCGACAGATTGACCAGCTTGAAAAAGCCCGAGGTCATCACGTACAGGTGGCCGAAGGACTCGCCGCCCTGGTAGACCAGGTCGCCGGCATGGACGACGCGGCGCTGGGGGGCCAGCTTCTCGATCAGCAGCTTCAGGGTCTCGGCCACATGCTGGCTGGCGCGCTGGTTGGCCGCCGCATCGGACTTGAGCACCGGCGCATGCAACAGCGTGTGGGCCGCGCCCTTGGCCGAGGTGGCCAGCGTGCTGGCCAGGGTGACTTGGGCGGCGGTGGCGATCTGGGTGTTGAGCATGGTGTTCTCCCGTGGGGCTGGATGCGATTCGATGTCTTGCATCCTAGGCAGCGCCCGGCAACAGATGACGACGCTGCGCATCACTCGGTAACAGTGGATGAATGGTTTGTGTCCGCCCGGTATCAGCACAGGCTGGCTGGGCTTGGCTTGACCCAGGTCAAAGTCGTGCGCCAAGGCATGGCTAGGCTCCGAACCATGCACAAAGCTCGCTGCGTGCCCGGCTCCCCCGCAACACCGTGAACCCATCCCGTCTCGCCAGTGCCGTAGTCATGCCACCAGACCCCAAGACCTTGCAGGCCCATGCCCGCAGACTGCTGCTAGCCGCCCAGGACGGCGGGCTGCAACCGTTGCTGCGCGGCAAGAAGCTGGGCCTGCTGTGCGCCCGGGAGGACAGCGAGAACGCCCAGCTGTTCAGGCGCGCGGCCGAGGCCCTCGGCGCCCATGTGGCGCGCCTGCCGGCGAGCCTTTCGGCACAGAGCAACGCGCAGGACGTGCAGCACACGGCGCGCCTGCTGGGGCGTCTATATGACGCAATCGAGTGCCAGGACATGGACAGCACCCTGGTGGCCCGGGTCCGCGAGGCGGCCGACGTGCCGGTGTTCGATACGCTCGCAGCGGCGGGGCCACACTGGATCGACGAACCGGACGACCCGGGTTCGCTGGCCGACAGGCGGCTCAGCCTGCTGCAGGCCCTGCTGCTCAACGCGCTGGCTTGATCTCGCCCAGCCCGTTTCGTATCGGCTGCTGGCCCGATCGGTCGGCAACGCCTTGGCGAACAACCAACCCTGGCCCACACGCACGCCCAACTCCTGCAGCAGCTCGGCCAACAGCCGCCGCGCATCATCGGCGCTGAGGCGCAGGTCGTCGATTTCGGTCCAATCGACCGCGCCGCGCCCGACCTCGTCGAATTGGGCCCGGGCAGCCGAGGCGCACAGTGCGGCCAGGGCCCGCAAGACCGAGCCGGGAAAACGCCAGACCGACCACTGATGCATGGAACAAGCACTGCTGCGGCGAAGAATCGCGAAGCGACGGAACGGGAGGCGCAGAACGGGCAGGTAAAGAAAAACCCGCTGAACGCTCACGCGCTCAGCGGGTTCTCTTGATTGGTTGCGGGGGCAGGATTTGAACCTACGACCTTTGGGTTATGAGCCCAACGAG
>JADMJJ010000034.1 GCA_018780645.1 Burkholderiaceae bacterium | reverse complement strand
TAACCCATTGATTTCTCTTCTTATTTTTGGTCGGGGCGGCGGGATTCGAACTCGCGACCCCTTGCACCCCATGCAAGTGCGCTACCAGGCTGCGCTACGCCCCGACTAAGCCTCGTATTCTAACCCAGAATTTCTGACCTTAGACCAATAACAGCGCTCGGATCGAAATAAGTTCGGCGCGGACCTGGGGCAGGCTCAGTTCGCTGCCCGGTTGGGCATGGCGCTCGACTTCTTCTGCCGCGATCAAAGACTCATCTTCGCCTTCGGGAAACTCGGAGTCCACGGCCAACTCGGTGTCGAGCACCTCGCGCAAGCCGGCCTCGCCACGATGGCCATTGAGCTCGGACAGGCGGTTGCGCGCGCCGCTGATGGTGAAGCCCTGGTCGTACAGCAGGTCACGGATGCGGCGTATCAGCAGGACTTCGTGGTGCTGGTAATAGCGCCGGTTGCCGCGCCGCTTCATCGGCTTGAGCTGGGTGAATTCCTGTTCCCAGTAACGCAGCACATACGGCTTCACGCCGCACAAATCGCTCACCTCACCGATGGTGAAATAGCGTTTGGCAGGAATGGCGGGAAGCGCATTTTCCATTGAAATCAAAGACTTCGAGGCAGGACGCTAGACTTTACTCGAACTCTTCCCCGAGCGGAACATCGCCTTGCACAACGCCCTTGAGTTTGTGGCTGGCATGGAAGGTGACGACGTTGCGTGCCTTGATCGGAATCGCCTCGCCGGTGCGCGGATTGCGCCCTGGGCGCGGCGCCTTGCGGCGGATATTGAAGTTGCCGTAACCCGACAGCTTGACGTCCTTGCCCTCGACCAGGGTGGCATGAATGATGTCGAAGAAGGCCTCGACCATGTCCTTGGACTCGCGCTTGTTCAGCCCCAGCCGCTCGAACAGCAACTCGGCCAGCTCGGCCTTGGTCAGCGTGGGCGTCTCCAAGGTCGGCAACAACAGACGCGAGGGGCTGGGCTTGGGTTCGGTTGTCATGGCGGCGTCGGGTTATCGGTTCTTCTGTCGTTCAGCCACGCAGGCGGGCGTTCAGTTTCACACGCAGGGCTTCCACCACTGCGTTGATCACCGGCTCGATGCGCTCGTCGGTCAAGGTGACCTCGTCGTCCAACAGTTCCAGACGCACGGCCATGCTGCGCTCGCCGGCCACCATGTCGGTGCTGGCCGAGCTGGGCTTGTAGACGTCGAACAGCCGCGCCGAGCGCAACAGCGGGCCGCCGGCCTCGGTAATCGTCGCGATCAGGGCGTCGTGGCTGACGCCCTCGCCGACGATCACCGCCAGGTCGCGCAGCACCAGCTGCTGGCGAGGCAGGGCCACGGCGGCAGGCAGATCACGGGCCAGGACGGCGTCCAGATTCAGCTCGAACAGCACCGGGGCACTGGGTAGCTCATAGCCCTGGCGCCATTTCGGATGCAACTCACCCAGCACGCCAACGACGTCGCCATTGACGAGGATGTTGGCGCTGCGGCCGGGATGCAGGGCCGGGTGGCTGGCGGGCTCGAAACGCACGGCGCGCGGGGCCAGCAGGGCCTCGACATCGCCCTTGACGTCGTAGAAGTCGACCGCGCGCTCGCGCGTGCTCCACTGCTGCTGATCGGCGCTGCCCCAGGCCAGGCCGGCCAGGCGCATTGGCTGCTCGATGCCGGCCACCGAGGTGTCACCGGTCTTGGCCGCGGCATCACGCAGGAACACGCGGCCCAGCTCGAACAGACGGGCGCGCGGTGCCTTGCGCGTCAGGTTGTAGCGCAAGGTATTGACCAGGCTGCCCAACAGGCTGGAGCGCATCACCGACAGCGGCGAGGCGATCGGATTCAGCACGCGGATTGGGTTCGCGTTGCCGGCCAGCTCGGTCTCCCAGCGCTCTTCGACAAAGCTGAAGTTGATGGTCTCGAAATAGCCCAGATCGGCCATCGCGTGGCGCAGCGCATGGCTGCTGCGGCGCGACTCGGAGCCGACCTTGCCTTGAATCGGTGCCACCGGCGGCGTGTTGGGCAGCTGCGGATAGCCCAGCACGCGGATGACTTCTTCGATCAGGTCTTCCTCGATCTTGATGTCGAAGCGCGTGCTCGGCGGAGTCACGGTCAGCACGCCAGGCGCCTCTGTGAAGCTCAGGCCCAGGCGGCGGAAGACCTCGGCGCAGTCCTGCTGGGTCACCGGCATGCCGATGACCTTGGCGGCGCGCGCCACGCGCAGGCTCACCGGCTTGGCCTCGGGCAGTGCCAGCGTCTGGTCGTCCATCGGGCCGGCCTGGCCGCCGCAGATGTCCAGGATCAGCTGGGTGATGTGCTCGATATGCTCGACCGTCAACGCCGGATCGACGCCGCGCTCGAAGCGATGGCCGGCATCGGTCGAGAAGTTGTAGCGGCGCGAACGGCCGGACACCGCTTCGGGCCACCAGAACGCGGCCTCAACATAGATGTTCTGGGTGTCGTCCGACACGGCCGTGGCGTCGCCGCCCATGATGCCGGCCAGCGATTCGACCGATTGGCTGTCGGCGATCACGCCGACCTTTTCATCGACCGTTATGGTGTTGCCGTTCAGCAGCTTCAGGCTCTCGCCCGGCTTGCCCCAGCGCACGGTCAGGCCGTCGTGGATCTTGTCCAGGTCGAAGATATG
>JADMJJ010000021.1 GCA_018780645.1 Burkholderiaceae bacterium | reverse complement strand
CCCCACGACGAGTTTGACATCGCAACCCCGGCCCCTCGCTTGCTCACTGCGCGACCAACAGACCGCGCTATCCTTGAGGCTTGCGCAGCCCGCACGTCAGAATAGTTGTAGCCTAGATCGCCACAATCAGCAACGCTGAACCACTGTGTACCGACTTCTCGCGTACTTCTTCCCATTCATACTCATTGCTATCGAGTACGGACTTCGGCTCGCGCTCAAAACAGATACAGCTGGCTTCGTCGGCCCTACTCTGGCGACTGCCGCGGCGGGACTTCTGGTGCCTGCACTTGCGCTCAAATCCAAGACCGCCACCCTTTCACCAGAGCTTCAAAAGGAGCTCAAGAATCTTAAGGCGACTGTTCGTTCTACAACTGATGAAAGATTAGCCGCGCTTTCACTTCTGCTACTCCTTGCTTTCATAGCCGCTTGGGTCTGGGCCCTGCTGCTTGCTGAGCGGAAAGATACCGTCACGATTCTCCTTCTTGATCGCCCTGTGTTTATTGGGCTGCTTTGCTACATGGTGGCAATTGTGGTGGCAGAACTGAAGGAGGCAGCGTGATTGACTTTCTGGCACCCGCTGCACTTTCGGCCCTCGCTGGCTTCGGGGCAAACATCCTTGCGACCTACATCAAGGATTTGCTCTCAAAGCGGCATGAGAAGCACGATTCTTTGAAGTACGAAGTTGAGGGCAAGACGACAATTGAGGTCCCTGAGGCGACCGACGCCGACTCACTTCGTCAGCGAGTAGACGCATTGCGGCGCGTTTCACCTCGACTTGCCATCCTAGATGGCTGGTCTATGATCTCTGCCGCAATTCTTGAGCAAGCCTCCTCTTCGCTTGGGAAGAAGATTGATGCCTCGCAAAACGTCGTTCAAATTGCACGAGAACTGCCTGGCCTGTCCACAGGTTTGCTTTCGCGAATTGAACGAATTCGCAGCTGCAGAAACTTGATTGCGCACAGCTCGCCAGACATTGATCCCGAGGTATTAGCACAAGCCGCTGAAGACGTACTCCCGGCACTGCACGAAATTGGGGTCTTTCAGAAGATCAAGAGCGATGCCTAACCGTTCCTTCACGTGGGCGCGCCTTCGGAACGACGCTTAAGAAAAACGTTATTCACCTGTCGGAGCTGGCAACTTTTCAGCTCTGTGTTCCGCAACACAAAGGAGCAATCGTGCTTACTCCAGTTGAAATTGCAGCGGTTGTAGCCGCGACAAAGGGTGCCGTCGATCTATTTGACAAGGTCGCTGGCCAGATCAAAAGCGTTCTCGCCAAACGACCCAAGGAAGCCGAAGGCGACGATGAACGGTGGCGATACAAAGTACGACCTGAGGGCACCAACATCGTCGTAAAGCAACAAGATCGAACCGTCCAGACCGTCACCGCTGATCAGCTTTCGAATGCGTTGGATCAGGCGGATCTCGACCTCATACGCACATACGAAGCGAGCATGAACAAGTACTTCGCTCGTTGGAAGGCTGTCTATGCCAAGAAGGACGCCTCACAAGACCCATTGGTCAATGCAATCACTGACGAACAGCTCACAGAGCAGATTGTGAAGATGCGATTCGAACTGCTTGGAATTCTGAGCTTTCTTCAGAAGTGCGGCGTAAACCTCGACGATCACTACATGCATGTGCGCCATTTGGTCCAGGAAGTGCAAGCTGGGGCCTAAGTCGCTACGCGTCGCCACCTTGATGACAGGGCATTCGACCACGCCGCAGGGCGCGCCACGGCCGGTGGTGAGGACATGCCGACTCCTTTGGATGCAGCGGACCTGTCGATCTTCCCGGCCCTCGCTCGTCGTAGCATCACCGGGACCCACCCACATTTGGAGAGCAGACCATGCGGTTCATCATCACGGCGCAGCCGAGTACGGAGACGAAGTCAACCCAACAACCGTCAGACTTCGATGCGGAACTCTTCAAGGCGTACATGCGCTTCAACGAAGAGATGCATCAGGCCGGCGTGCTGGTGGCCTCCGAGGGTCTCAACCCCGCAGCGCCAGGCGCCCGCATCGCGGTGGCCGATGGCAAGCGCTACGTCGTGGACGGCCCCTTCGCAGAGTCGAAGGAGTTGGTCGGCGGCTTCTACCTCCTCGAAGTAGGCCCGCTTGACGAGGCGATTCAATGGGCTCTGCGCGCGCCGTCCGGCTTTGGGGCGGACGACATCCTTGAGGTTCGCCAACTGACGGGCTCGGCAGACCTGCCGCCCGAAATTCTCGAACTGATCGCTGAGGCCGCGCCAGCGTGGAGCGCTTCGGCCTGGCAAGGGAACAATGAGACCTCGCGAAAGCCAGGTTCCTGAGGCCCAACGGTCATCCCACGCAGTGGCGGGTTGTGCGGCCGCAAGTCTGACGACCCGATGCCTGCGGTAACTCATGCACAGCATCAGCACGAGCCAGCAATAGGCCGGAATGGACACCAGCCTGCCAGCGACTCAAGGCCTCTCCATGCGAAGAGTCCTCGCAGCTCAGCTCAGCCCGGGCAAGTTGGGTGCATTGCTCTGGGCGCCCTCGCCGCATCGGCCATCGATCCACTGCATGTTGACGGAAGTCACCAGACAACAAGCCTGCCCCAGATACTCGATGGGCTTCGCATTGAAAATTTCCTGATGCTCAATGCCATGCGCATCCCGCACCCTGAGCAGCAGATTGCTGACCTTGCCGTCGGTGCTCAAGGTCCTGAAGAACTGCTCCCTGTCCTCCGGCACAAGACCGTGGGCATGAGCAGCGGGAACGCTGCCGATGATGTCGGACCGGTCCATGCCGTACCAACTGCATAGCGCGTCATTGACTTCCAGCAATCGCCGCTCGCCGATCGAGAGAATGGCCATCGGCACCGGCGCGGAGTTGAACAGCGTGCGAAAACGGTCAAGCCCGGCTTCGACCTGAACCTGGGCAGCAAGTCGCTCCCTGTTTCGTTCAATGCTGTCCAGGGCGAGGGACAAGTCCTCCCCAAGCTCGTCAAGCGACTGCAGCAGTTCGGCGTCGAAATAGTCCCGCTGGTCTGCGCAAAGCATCAACGCTGCCACCACACTGCCGGCGCGCCTCAACGGAATCCAGGCGATCGCACGAACGCCTTGCTTGACCGCCTCCTCCCGCCATCGCCCGGCCCGGGGGTCCAAAACATAGTCATTGCTGACGAGCCGAACGCCGTCAAACAGCACTTGCGCGGTGTAGGACCCACGCAACTCAGGGATATTCATGTCCAGTGTTGGTGGCACGTTCTCCAGCAACTTGGAGGCCGGCCCGGCACTGGCCACCCGGTGAACCAACATGCCGTCCAGGACATAGACGCAGGCGAGCACGGACTTTCCGGTGTCGACGCAGATGTCGCAGGCTTCTCGCCACAGCTCTGCGTCGGACTGCGCCCGCAGGATCATGCGATTGGCATGCGAAAGCGTGCGCAAAAAGCTACTCAACCTCGAGGCACGGATCAGTTCCTGCCTCTGCGCAGACCAACGACGCGCCAACAGCGCCACCCAAAGCAGGACAGACCCGAGTACCAGGGAGGCGACAGCAGCATCCAGATTCATCATCGACAGTTTGGTGTCAAGACCGACGTACGCCACCAGCGGCGCTACTGCCAGGCAGACTACCACGCACTGTGGAGTGAGCCCCCCGGCTTTCCTGGAGGCGAGTTGGCGTGAGTCAGACCAGCGAACTCAAGTCACCGGCGCCGGATTGAACAGCACCAACGAGTTGTGCAACTTCCAATGCTCCGCCCAGGTCTTTCTGCGGCCGCTGGCCACGTCCAGCATCAGGCGGAACAGCTCCCAGCCCAGGTCTTCGATGCTGGCCTCGCCGTCGGCCACCTTGCCGGCGTTGACGTCCATCAGGTCGTGCCAGCGGCGGGCCAGGTCGCTGCGCGTGGCCACCTTGATGACAGGGCATTCGGCCAGGCCATAGGGCGTGCCGCGGCCGGTGGTGAAAACGTGCAGATTCATGCCGGCGGCCAGCTGCAGGGTGCCGCAGATGAAGTCGCTGGCGGGCGTGGCGGCATAGACGAGGCCGCGCTGCGTGGCTTTGAGCTTTTCGCCGGGCGCGAGCACATGCGAGATCGCCGACGTGCCGCTCTTGATGATGGAGCCCATCGCCTTCTCGGCGATATTGGACAGGCCGCCGGCCTTGTTGCCGGGTGTGGTGTTGGCCGAGCGGTCGACGCGGCCACGGTCGAGGTAGCGGTCGTACCAGCCCAGCTCGCGGATGATGGCCTCGGCCACCTCGGGGGTGGCGGCGCGGCTGGTCAGTTGCTCGACGGCGTCACGCACCTCAGTGTTCTCGCTGAACATCACGGTGGCGCCAGCTCGCACCAGCAGGTCGGCGCAATAGCCCACGGCCGGGTTGGCGGTGACGCCCGAGAACGCATCGCTGCCGCCGCACTGCACGCCGACCACCAGCTCGCTGGCCGGTATCGTTTCGCGGCGGCGCGCATTGAGCCGCGCCAGATGGGGCCTGGCGCTTTGCAGGATGTCGTCCAGCATGGACATGAAGCCGACATGGTGGTCGGCCTGCAGGCACACCGTCTCCGGGCCTAGCGCCGGGTCGCGCTCATCGCTGATGGGGAATGACCCCGGCGGCAGCAGGCGGTCGGGCTGCAGCTTCTCGCAACCGAGGCTGACCACCATCACCTCGCCACCGAAGTTCGGGTTCAGCGAGATGTTCTTCAGGGTGCGTATCGGTATCACCGCATCGGGCGCGTCGATGGCCACGCCGCAGCCGTAGCTGTGCTCCAGCCCGATCACGTCATCAACGTTCGGGTAGCTCGGCAGCAGTTCGCTCTTGATGCGGGCCACCGCCTGGGCCACGACGCCGGCCACGCATTGCACGGTGGTCGTGATGGCCAGGATGTTGCGGGTACCGACCGAGCCGTCGGCATTGCGATAACCCTCGAAGGTATAGCCCTGCAGCGGCGCCAGCTCGGGCGGGCGCACGGTGGCAAACGAGGCAATAGGCAGCCCCTCCAGCGCGCGGGCCGCCGGCATCTGCAGCAGGCGCTCATGCACCCAGCTGCCGGCCGGGATGTCTTTCAGCGCATAGCCTATGGGCACGTTGTAGCGCCGCACGACCGCTCCTCGCGCAATGTCGGTCAGCGCCACCTTGTGGCCCTGCGGCACCTTGTCGCGCAGCGTGATGCCGGCCCCGGGCACGCCCGCGGGCAGCAGGGTGCCGGCGGCCAGCCCGCCGTCGTTGGCGACGATGGCGACGTTGTCGTCTCCATGCATGCGTATGGTCAACGCCGGTCGCGAGGTCTCGCTCATATCAGTGGCTCCAGTGCGCTTCGTGCGACGAACAACGCATTCGAATTGAGTAGCGGCAGGGACGAGGGCGCGCCGGCCGCTGCGGGCTGAAGCATCGTCCGGCCCTGGACGGACCGGACCTCCGCTTCTTTATGCCCGCTGCGACCGGCACGCCCTCGTCCCCGCTGCACGTGGTGTGCAGGCTCGCGAGTCCGCAAGACGCGCGCTCTGTTCCGAGTTGGCGGCCACCATCACACCGCAGAGGGGTCAGGGGGCCGGACACGGCGGGCATAAGGAAGCTGGAGGTCGGTCCGTTCAGGAACGGCCCAAGCTTCAGCCCGCCGTGTCCGGCCCCCTGCCCCCTTTGCCACCAAAGAGCAACTAGGCGCCAAGCATCGACACAGCGTAGCGAGGCAATCAGCTGCACTTCAGTTCTCCACCGCGCAGGGCGGGACAGTCAACACATGAACTCGAGGCGGCAGGGACGAGGGCGCGCCGGCCGCTGCGGGCTGAAGCCTTGCCCGGCCCTGGACGGACCGGACTCCGGCTTCTCGATGCCCGCTGCGACCGGCACACCCTCGCCCCTGCTGCAACGGATGTGCAGGCTCGCCAATCCGCAAAGCACGCGCACCATGCGGGGTCGGCGGCCACCATCGCATCCGCAGAGGGGGTGGGGGGCCGGCCACGGCGGGCATAAAGAAGCTGGAGGTCGGGCCGAAGGGACCGGCCCAAGCTTCAGCCCGTCGTGGCCGGCCCCCCCCCCCCTCTGCCACCAAGAAGCAGCGAGGCTGCCGTGCACCGGCGCCCTGTGAAGTGCCCACCAGTTTCACTTCAGTCCAGCTGCACCTTGCCCTCGCGGGCGACGCGCGTCCACTTGGCGATTTCCTGGCGGTTGAAGTCGGCGAACTGGGCCGGCGTCAGCGGGTTGTGGACCAGGCCCAGCGTGTCCAGCCTGGCCTTCACCTCGGGCATGGCCAGGATCTTCTCGATCTCGCTGTTCAGCCGGGTGACGATGGCTGCCGGCGTGCCGGCCGGCGCATACATGGCCTGCCAGCTCGACACATCGAAACCCGGCACGCCGGCCTCCTGCATCGTCGGCACATTGGGCAGGGCCGCGCTGCGTTGCGCCGAGGTCACGGCCAGCGCCCTGACCTTGCCGGCCTGGATATGCGGCAGGGCCACGGTGACGGTCTCGAAGCTGCTGGGGATCTGGTTGCCTATCAGGTCCTGTATCGCCGGGGCGCTGCCCTTGTAGGGCACATGGGCCAGATCGGCGCCGGCCAACAGCTTGAACAGCTCGCCCGACATATGTTGCGAGCTGCCCTGGCCGGCGCTGGCAAAGGCGATGCTGTCCGGCTTGGCCTTGGCGGCAGCAATCACATCCTTGACCGACTTGAACGGCTGATCGGTGCCGACCAGCAGCACATTGGAGATGCTGCCCAGCAGCGCGACGTGGGCGAAGTCCTTGCTCGCGTCATAGGGCATCTTGGACTTCATCGCCGGGTTGATGGCATGGCTGGCGATGGTGCCCAGCAGCAGGGTATAGCCATCGGGCGGCGACTTGGCCACCGCGTCGGCCCCGACCACACCGCCTGCGCCCGCGCGGTTCTCGATGATGACCGTCTGTTTCAGCGCCGCCTGCAGCTTCTCGCCGAGCAGTCGGCCCAGGATGTCGCTGGTGCCGCCGGCGGCAAAGGGCACGATCAGCTTGATCGGCTTGGACGGCCAGGCGTCCTGAGCCAGGGCCAGGTTGGACAGGCCGGCGAGGCCGGCCAGCAGCGAAACGGTGATCAAGGAGCGGCGTTGCATGGATGTCTCCGGTGGGTGTTTTGAGCGACGGCTTCGTTATATGTTGTCATACAACATAGGCAAACTTTAATCGGATAGGCCGGCGGCGTGACTAGGGATTCCACGTAATCACGCGCAGGATTGCTGCACTGCGGCACGTAATCAGTGATTCCCCGTACGGTGGCAACCCAATATTAGTTGTACGATGACATACAACATACATCGCGGCAGGCTTGCCGTTCATCCGCCCCTCACCCACACCCCCCGGAGATCCGACCATGTCACCCCAAGAACTCAAGACCGTGTTGCAGGCCGGCCTGCTGTCCTTCCCGCTGACCGATTTCGACAGCGCGCTGAACTTCGCGCCCAAGCCCTATGCCGAGCGCCTGGAGTGGCTGCAGCCCTATGGCGCCTCGGCGCTGTTTGCCGCCGGCGGCACCGGCGAGTTCTTCTCGCTGGAACCGGGCGAGTTCAGCGAGGTGATCAAGGTGGCGCTGGACACCTGCCGCGGCCGCACCCCCATCATCGCCGGTGCCGGCGGCGGCACCACCTTGGCCATCAAGTATGCGCAGGAGGCTGAGCGCCTCGGCGCCCAGGGCATTCTTCTGCTGCCCCACTACCTGACCGAGGGCAGCCAGACCGGCCTGATCGCCCATGTGGAGGCGGTGTGCAAGAGCGTCAAGATCGGCGTCATCGTTTACAACCGCGGCGCCTGCAAGCTGACGCCGGCCAGCCTGCAGGTGCTGGCCCAGCGCTGCACCAACCTGATCGGCTTCAAGGATGGCGTCGGCGACATCGAGAAGTTCGTCGCCATCCGCCAGACCCTGGGCGAGCGTTTCGCCTATCTGGGCGGCCTGCCCACGGCCGAGCTGTTTGCCGGAGCCTACAAGGCGATGGGCTGCCCGGTCTACTCGTCGGCGGTGTTCAACTTCATCCCGAAGACCGCGATGGATTTCTACAACGCCCATGCCGCCGATGACACGGCCACCTGCGACCGGCTGATACGCGACTTCTTCCTGCCCTATATCGCGCTGCGCAACCAGGGCGAGGGCTATGCGGTGTCCATCGTCAAGGCCGGTGCGACCCTGGTGGGCCACAGTGCCGGCTCGGTGCGGCCGCCGCTTTCGGACCTGCTGCCGGCCGAGGTCGATCAATTGGGCTCCCTGATCTCCAAGCTCGGCCCACAATAGCCGGTCATGAGCACCTCCTCCACCCCGCTGATCACCGCGCTGCGGGTGATCCCCGTTGCCGGCCGCGACAGCATGCTGCTCAATCTGAGCGGCGCCCACGGTCCCTTCTTCACCCGCAATCTGTTGATACTGACCGACAGCGCCGGCCGCACCGGCGTGGGCGAGGTGCCCGGCGGCGAGGGTATTCGTCAGACCCTGGAAGACGCGGCCGAGCTGATCGTCGGCCAGCCGCTGGGTTCGCAGCAGCGGCTGCTGCAGCAGGTGCAGCAGCAGTTCGCCGACCGCGACTCGGGTGGGCGGGGCCTGCAGACCTTCGATCTGCGCACCACCATCCATGCGGTCACGGCGATCGAGTCGGCGCTGCTGGATCTGCTGGGCCAGCACCTCAATGTGCCGGTGGCGGCCCTGCTCGGCGAAGGCCAGCAGCGCGAGGCGGTGGAGATGCTGGGCTATCTGTTCTTCATCGGCGACAAGGCGGCCACCGACCTGCCCTACAACGCCGAGCCCGGCGCCGACAACGACTGGTTCCGCGTTCGCCACGAGAAGGCGATGACGCCGGCGGCCGTGGTGCGCCTGGCCGAAGCCGCCCGCGAGCGCTACGGTTTCAACGACTTCAAGTTGAAGGGTGGCGTGCTGCGTGGCGATGAGGAGGTCGAGGCGCTGCGTGCGCTGCACGAGCGCTTCCCCACGGCCCGCGTGACCTTGGACCCGAACGGCGGCTGGCTGCTGAAGGATGCGATCCGGCTGATGCGCGATATGCGCGACGTCGTCGCCTATGCCGAAGACCCCTGCGGCGCCGAGGACGGCTTCTCCGGCCGCGAGGTAATGGCCGAGTTCCGCCGCGCCACCGGCCTGCCGACGGCCACCAATATGGTCGCCACCGACTGGCGCCAGCTCGTTCACGCGCTGTCACTGCAAAGCGTGGACATTCCGCTGGCCGACCCGCATTTCTGGACCATGGCCGGTTCGGTCCGCGTGGCCCAGACCTGCCGCGACTGGGGCCTGACCTGGGGCTCGCATTCGAACAACCATTTCGATGTGTCGCTGGCGATGTTCACGCACGTCGGCGCCGCGGCCCCGGGCCGCGTCACGGCGATGGACACGCACTGGATCTGGCAGGATGGCCAGCGGCTGACCAAGGACCCGCTGCAGATCATCGGCGGCCATGTCCAGGTGCCCAAGAAGCCTGGCCTCGGTGTCGAGCTCGATATGGTCGAGGTCGAGAAAGCCCACCAGCTGTACCTGCAGCATGGCCTTGGATCGCGCGACGATGCCATGGCCATGCAGTACCTGATTCCCGGCTGGACCTTCAACCCGAAGCGTCCAGCCCTTGACCGCTAGAAAGCATCACCCATGAACAAGAATTTCATCGCCGGCGAATGGCTGGACGGCGCGCGCGTCTCGCGCAATATCAACCCGTCCGACACCCGCGATCTGGTCGGCGAGTACGCACAGGCCGATGCGGCTCAGACGCGGTTGGCCATTAGCGCCGCCGAGGCCGCCTTCCCGGCCTGGAGCCTGTCGACGCCGCAACAGCGCTTCGACATCCTCGACGCCGTCGGCACCGAGATCCTGGCGCGGCGTGCCGAGCTCGGTGATCTGCTGGCCCGCGAGGAGGGCAAGACCCTGCCCGAGGCGATTGGCGAGGTGGCCCGCGCCGGCAATATCTTCAAGTTCTTCGCTGGCGAAGCGCTGCGCCCCGGTGGCGAGGCCCTGCCCTCGGTGCGGCCCGGCGTTGGTGTCGAAATCACCCGTGAGGCCTTGGGTGTGGTGGGCATCATCACGCCCTGGAACTTCCCAATCGCCATTCCGGCCTGGAAGATCGCGCCGGCCCTGGCCTATGGCAATTGCGTGGTCTTCAAGCCGGCCGATCTGGTGCCGGGCTCGGCCTGGGCACTGGCAGAAATCCTGTCGCGCAGCGGCCTGCCCCAGGGCGTGTTCAATCTGGTGATGGGCCGAGGCTCCGAGGTCGGCGCCACCTTGCTGGACGATCCGCGCATTGCCGCCGTCACCTTCACCGGCTCGGTGGCCACCGGCCAGAAGGTGGCCGCCGCCTGCGTGGCCCGCATGGCCAAGTTCCAGCTCGAGATGGGCGGCAAGAACCCGATGATCGTGCTCGATGACGCGGACCTGTCCGTGGCCGTCAACTGCGCGGTGCAGAGCGGCTACTTCTCGACCGGCCAGCGCTGCACGGCCTCCTCAAGGCTGATCGTCACCGACGGCATCCATGACCGCTTCGTCGCCGCCGTGATCGAGAAGATGAAGACCTTGAAGGTGGACGACGCCCGCAAAGCCGGCACCGACATCGGCCCGGTGGTGGATCAGAGCCAGCTCGGCCAGGACCAGGCGTACCTGGGCATCGCCCAGGCCGAGGGCGCACGCCTGGCCTTTGGCGGCGAAGCGATTGAGCGCAACGCCGAGGGCCAGCCGGGCTTCTATCTGCGCCCGGCCCTGATCACCGACACCACGCCCGAGATGCGCATCAACCGCGAGGAGGTGTTCGGCCCGGTGGTCAGCGTGCTGCGTGCGCGCGACTACGAGCAGGCCCTGCTGCTCGCCAATGACACGCCCTTCGGCCTGGCCGCCGGCATCGCGACGACCTCGCTGAAGCACGCCACGCACTTCAAGCGCCATTCGCAGGCCGGCATGGTGATGGTGAATCTGCCCACGGCGGGCGTGGACTATCACGTGCCCTTCGGCGGCCGCAAGGGCTCCAGCTACGGCCCGCGCGAGCAGGGCCGGTTTGCGGCCGAGTTCTACACTGTGGTCAAGACGGCCTACACAATGGCCTGAAGGAACCACGCGTGAACCTGCCTGCCCACCAGCTGACGATGACGGTGTTGATGACACCCGATATGGCCAACTTCGCCGGCAATGTGCATGGCGGCACGATTCTGAAGTTCCTCGACCAGGTCGCCTACGCCTGCGCCAGCCGTTATGCGGCGCGCTATGTGGTGACGCTGTCGGTCGATCAGGTGATGTTCCGCGAGCCCATCCATGTGGGCGAGCTGGTGACCTTCATGGCCGCCGTCAACCACACCGGCACCTCGTCGATGGAGGTGGGCATCAAGGTGCTGACCGAGAACATCCGCTCTCAGGCCGTGCGCCATGCCAACAGCTGCTATTTCACGATGGTGGCGGTGGACGACGAACGCAAGCCAGTGGCAGTGCCGGCCTTGCAGCCGTCCACGCCGGAGGAACAGCGGCGCCATGCCGCCGCCGAGATGCGCAAGCAGCTGCGCCGCGAATTCGGCACCCGCTTCGAGGCCTTGCGCAGCGCGAGCTGAGCCCCATCACTGCGCCGTCCAACCCCCATCCACAGGCAGGGCCACGCCGGTGATGCCGGCGGCTGCGTCGCTGCACAGGAACACCGCCACGTCCCCGATTCGCTCCGGCGGCAGCAGGCTGAGGTTGGGCTGCTTCTCCTGCAGCAAATCGCGGATACCGGCCTGGCGATCGCCGCCAAACTGGCGCGCACGCGCCTCGATCTGCGGCTGGATGATGGCCGTGTCGGTCCAACCCGGGCAGATGCAGTTGACGGTGATGCCCTGCGTTGCCGTTTCCAGCGCCACGCCCTTGGACAGGCCGACCAGGCCATGCTTGGCCGCCAGATAGGCCGCCTTGTTGACCGAGGCCACCAGACCATGGACCGAAGCAATATTGACGATGCGGCCCCAGCCTCGAGCGCGCATTGCCGGCAGCGCCGCCTGCATGGCCAGAAAGGCCGCACTGAGGTTGACGGCCAGGATGGCATCCCAGCGCTCCAGCGGAAAGCTCTCGATCGGACAGGTGTGCTGGATCCCCGCGTTGTTGATCAGGATGTCCGGTGCGCGCAGCTCCTCGCTGGCGGCGGCCAGCAGGCCGACGGCCTCATCCACCTGTGCGAGGTCGGCGCGCACGTAGGCACAACGCACGCCACCCAGCGCAGCCACACGGTCGGCGGCAGCGCGGCCCTCGGTATCGTCTTCGATGCCGTGCAGTATCACATCGGCACCTGCCCGCGCCAGCGCCTGCGCAATCGCCAGACCTATGCCCTGGGTGGAGCCTGTGACCAGCGCGGTATGTCCATTCAGCATCATGTCTTGCTTTCTTGTTGCAGCATCTCGCGCAAGGCGGTCTTCAGCACCTTGCCATAGTTGTTCTTGGGCAGGCTGGCCACGAAGCGGTAGTGCTTGGGCCGCTTGAAGCGGGCGATATGCGCCAGGCACAGGGCGTCCAGCACCTCGGCGCTGAGCCCCTCGCCGACGACAAAGGCCACCACGACCTCGCCCCACTCGGGGTCGGGCCGGCCGATCACCGACACCTCCCGCACGCCGGGATGTCGCAGCAGCACCTCCTCGACTTCGCGCGGGTAGATGTTGGAGCCGCCGCTGATGACCACATCCTTGGAGCGGTCCTTCAGGGTCAGCAGGCCATCGTCGTCGAGCACCCCGAGGTCGCCGGTCCACAACCAGCCCTCGCGCAGCGCCGCCGCTGTGGCCGGTGCATTGCGCCAGTAGCCGGCCATCACCGTATCCCCGCGCACGATCACCTCGCCGGTTTCGCCAGCGGCCCGTGGGTGGCCATCGGCTCCGACGACACGCACCTCGACCAGGGTCTGGGCCTGGCCCACCGAGGCGAGGCGCTCGGCCCAGCGCGGATGAGCGCTGTCATGCAACTGCTCACGAGACAGCGCGGTGATGGTCATTGGCGACTCGCCCTGGCCGTAGATCTGCACGAAGCGCGATCCCATCACGGCCAGCGCGCGCTGGATGTCCGCCGCATACATGGGTCCGCCGCCATAGACGATGGTCTTGAAGCCGACGGCCGAAGCACCGCTCTGGGCCAGGTGCTCGACCAGCCGGGTGACCATTGTCGGCGCCGCGAACAGGCACAGCCGGCCGACGCTGGTGGACAAGGCCAGCAGCTCGGCCGGGTCGAAGCCACCCGAGCGCGGCAGGACATGGCGCGAAGCCTTGGCCACGAAGGCGAAGTTGTAGAGGCCGGCGCCATGCGACATCGGCGCGGCATAGACGATGGCGTCCCCTGCATCGACCTCATCGACATCAATGAAGTAGCAGGTCGTCATTGCATACAGATTGCGATGGGTCTGCATCACGCCCTTGGGCCGCCCGGTCGTGCCCGAGGTGTAGAACAGCCAGGCCAGATCGTCGGGCGCGCGCTGCGCCGGCTCGATCGCTGCGGCGCCGAGCGCGGCCTCGTAAGCGGCCTCGCCGGGGATCAGCACCTGGCGCAGGGCCGGTAGATCGGCCAGCAGCGGCTGCAGCCCGGCGAGCAGATCGGCGCCGAGGCACAGCAGGGCCGCCTCCGAGTCCCGCAGGATGAACTCGACCTCCCGCGGGTGCAGTTTGGCATTGATGGGCACCACCGCCAGGCCGGCCCACCAGGCCGCATAGAGCAGTTCCAGATAGGCGGGCTGGTTGCCCATGCACAGGGCCACCCGATCGCCCGGCTGCAGGCCCAGGATGTCGCGCCAATGGCCGGCCAGCCGGGCCGCCCGATCGGCGAGCTGGCGGTAGTTGTAGAGCGGCTCGTCGCCGAGCAGCAGGGCGGGCCGATCGGGATGGCTGCGCGCAGCGCGCGCCAGCAGCTGCGCCAGATTCATCGCGAGCGCTCCAAGACGCTGACATAACTGGCCACGGCCGAGCCGCCCATATTGAACACGCCGGCCAGCTCGGCACCGGGCACCTGCATCTCGCCGGCCTCGCCCATCAGCTGCATCGCCGCCAGCACATGCATCGATACGCCGGTGGCACCGATCGGATGGCCCTTGGCCTTCAGCCCGCCCGAGGGGTTGACCGGCAGGCGGCCGCCCAGCTGCACCACGCCCTCGTCGATCAGACGGGAGCCCTGCCCCGGCGCCGCCAGGCCCATGGCCTCGTAGCTGAGCAGCTCGGCGATGGTGAAGCAGTCATGCACCTCGGCCAGCGACAGGTCATGCACGCTGCAGCCGGCCGCCGCCAGCGCCTGCGCCCAGGCACGACGTGGCCCCTCGAAGGCCACCGCATCGCGGCGCGACATCGGCAGGTAGTCGCTGACCTGGGACCGCGCGCGCCACCCCACCGCACGGGGGAAGCGCGGTGCCAGAGCGGCATCGACCAGCACCAGGGCCGCGGCGCCGTCCGACACCAGCGAGCAGTCGGTCTTGCGCAACGGCGCGGCGACGAAGGGGTTCCTGTCGGACACCGTGTTGCAGAACTCGAAGCCGAGGTCCTTGCGCATCTGCGCCCAGGGGTTGCGCACGCCATTGGCATGACCCTTGGCCGCGATGCGCGCCAGCGTGGCTGAGTGGTCGCCGTAGCGCTCGAAATAGGCGCTCGCGATCTGCGCGAAGATGCCCGGGAACGTGAGACCCTGCGCGGCCTCCTCCTTCACATAGGAAGCATTGCCGAGGATGCGCGTGGTCTCGGGGCCGCTGACCGCCGTCATCTTCTCGGCGCCTATGACCAGGGCCACCTTGACACGGCCCGACTCGATCGCATCGCAGGCCGCATACAGCGCCGCCGCACCCGAGGCGCAGGCGTTCTCCACCCGGGTTGCCGGCGCCCAACGCAGCGCGTCATCGGCCTGCAGCGCCAGCGAGGACGCAAAGATCTCCGGCACGAAACCACCGTTGAGCTGACCCAGCCAGATGCCGCCCACCTCGCCGCCGGCAATGCCGGCATGGACCATCGCCTCGCGGGCCACGCCGCCGATCAAGCCTTCCAGATCCAGCCCGTCGAGCCGTCCGAACCTGGAGTGCGCCCAACCCACCATGCAAGCCGTCATCTTTGTCTCCTGTTGGCGTGGCGACTGTAGGAAACTGCAGGCGCCGTCGCCAGACGTAGAACTACCTCATGGTGAATTCCCGCATGCCCACCCTTGATGACGACCTTGCCCTCGCCTTCGACCTCGCGCCGGTGGGCCTGTGCGTTTCGCGCGATCGCGTCATCGAGCGTTGCAACGCCGCCTTCGCAGCGATGTTCGGGCACACGCCGGCGCAATTGCTCGGCCAGTCGCTGGCCTGCCTCTACCCCTCGGCAGTCGAGTTCGAGCACATCGGCGCGCAGGGCCTCAGCGAGATGCAGCGCAGCGGCCAGTACAGTGACGAACGCATCATGCGGCACTGCAGCGGGCGCCTGTTCTGGTGCCATGTGGCGGGCCGCTCGCTGAGCCGAGACCAGCCCTTCGCCTATGCAGTCTGGATGTTCGAGGACATCTCCGCGCGCCGCCCGGTGGCCGTGCCCCTGACCACGCGCGAGCGCGAGATCGTGCGCCAGCTTGCCGCCGGCCTGAGCACCAAGGAGATTGCGCGCCTGCTGTCGGTCAGCCCGCGCACGATAGACGGGCACCGCGCCCGCCTGATGCGCAAGCTCGGCGCACGCAGCGCCATCGAGATGATCGCCAGGCTCGTCGGCCTGAGCTGATCGCCCCGGCGGGGCGGCCTCACGTCATCGCCCCGGCCGTGGGCCCACTTCTTGCGTACCTCACGATTTGCGGATCTAGTGGTTATTACTGATGTTTTGCAAGAATACTGCTAATATATTTATACCAAGCAACGCATCAAGCCACTCACACAGGAGTCCCCCGACATGAGCGCAACCCGCTGGACCGGCATCTTCCCCGCCATCACGACCAAGTTCTTTGCCGACGAGCGCATAGACGCCGAAGGCACGGCCCGCCACATCGACTTCCAGATCCGCAACGGCATCCACGGCATCGTGACCTGCGGCTCGCTGGGCGAGGCCAGCACCCTGACCCTGGAAGAGAAGCTCGAGGTCGCCCGCATCGCGCTGGAGGCCGCCGACGGCCGCGTGCCGGTGCTGGCCAATGTGTCCGAGACCAGCACCCGCGAGGCGCTGCGCTATATCGAGGGCGCGAACAAGCTGGGCGTGGCCGGCTATATGGTCATGCCCTCGGTGATCTATGTCGCCGACGCCCGCGAGGCGATGCTGAACGTGCGCACCATGGCCGAGGCCGCGCAGAAGCCGGTGATGGTCTACAACAACCCGATTGCCTACCGCGTCGATCTGAAGCCCGAACACATGCTGGAGCTGGCCGATTGCAAGTGGATCGAAGCCATCAAGGAAAGCACCGGCGACATCCGCCGCATCACCGATCTGCGCAACCTGCTGGGCGACCGCTATCAGTTGTTCCTCGGTGTTGATGACCTGGCCTTCGAGGGTCTGGCCCTGGGCTGCGACGGCCTCTTGGCCGGCGTCGGCTGCGCCTTCCCGCGCGAGAACGTGGCGCTGTTCGAGCTGATGAAGGCCGGCCAGTGGGCCGAGGCGCTCAAACTCTACCAGTGGATGACGCCGATGCTGCACCTCGATGTGTCGAACAAGCTGGTGCAGAACCTGAAGCTGATCGACCTGCTGGTCGGTGTGGGCAGCGAGCATATGCGCCGCCCCCGCCTGCCGCTGATCGGCGAGGAGCGGGCCTTCGTCACCTCAGTGGTCGAGAAGGCCCTGGCGACCCGCCCCGAGAAGTACCGCTCGGTCGCCTGACGCCAAGACCAGCCAACCCCGGCCCACCATGCAAGACACCACAAAAACACATGGCTGGGCCCGCTGGGTGCAGCAGGCCTCCAGCGCCATCCTCCAAGTCGAACGCCTGACCCTGATGGTGCTGATGGGCGGGCTGACCCTGCTGATATTGCTCAACGTCGTCACCCGCTACACCGGCATGCCGATCTACTGGGTGGACGAGGCGGCGGTTTATCTGGTGGTGTGGCTGTGCTTCGTCGGCGCCTCGACGATGACGCGGCTGCGCATGGATTTCGCCGTCACCCTGATGACCGACTATCTGGGCGAAGCGGCCGCATGCCGGCTCAAGGCCACGGCCACCGCCGGGGTGTTTCTGTTCGGCTGCGCGATGCTGGCGATGTGCTGGCTGTGGATGGACCCGGTGGGCATTGCCAGCCATGGCTTCGACGCCAAGGAATTTGCCGCCGACAGCTTCAACTTCCTCTACACCGAGCGCACCCAGACCCTGAACTGGCCGACCTGGGTCGTGCAGCTGATTTTGCCCATCTTCGGCCTCACCTTCACGACTCACGCCGCCGCCAACCTGGTCGAAGACCTCGGCCTGCAGCCACGCGCCACCGTGGCGGGCTTCGATCTCGGCAACGCCGAAGCAACTGTCAACTGAGCGGCCTGCGAGCGGCAACCCCACACCATGATCACCGGCATCTTCTTCCTCGTCATCATGCTGGTGGGCGTGCCCATCGGCGTGTGCCTGTGCCTCTCGGGCATCGTCTACATCTACAGCAACGGCAACACCGTGCTGCTGCAGTCATTCCCGAGCCAGATGTTCGGCGGGGTGGACAGCTATGGCCTGATCGCCATCCCCCTGTTCATCCTGATCGGCGAGATCATGAGCAGTGGCGGCATCACACGGCGGCTGGTCGAGCTGGCGATGGGCTTTGTCGGCGCGGTGCGGGGCGGCCTGGCCTACGTCAACATCCTGGCCAATATGATGCTGGCCTCCATCATCGGCTCGGCCACCGCCCAGGTCGCCATCATGTCCAAGATCATGGTGCCCGAGATGGAGAAGCAGGGCTATGACAAGACCTTCGCCGCCGGCATCACCGTCTATGGCGGCATGCTCGGGCCCATCATCCCGCCCTCGGTGATGTTCGTGGTCTACAGCGTGCTGGCCCAGGTGGCGGTGGGCGATATGCTGATGGCCGGCATCCTGCCCGGCGTGCTGCTGACGCTGCTGTTCTTCGTCGTCATCGCCTGCATGGGCCTGATCTACAACTACCCGCGCAGCGAGAAGCGCAGCCTGCGCCAGCGCGCCCGCACCATCGTCCATGCCTCGCCGACGCTGCTGATCCCCATCGTCATCGTCGGCTCCATCCTCGGCGGCGTGGCCAACCCTACCGAGTCGGCCGCGGTCGGCGCGGTCGTCTCCGCCCTGGTGGGGCGCTATGTGACGCGCGAGTTCCAGTTCCGCATGCTGCCGCAGATACTGCTGCGCGCCGCCGTCTATTCGTCCATCGTGCTGTTCCTGGTGGCCGCGGCGGCGGTGTTCTCGTGGCTGCTGATCTACGGCAAGGTGCCGCAGGCGGCCGCCGCCTGGATTCAGTCGGTGGCCAAGGACCCGGTCACCTTCCTGCTGCTGGTGAATGTGATCCTGCTCATCATCGGCACGGTGATCGATGGCATTCCCGGCCTGATCATGACGGTGCCCATCCTGCTGCCCATTGCCACCGAGGTCTATGGCATCGACCCGCGCCACTTCGGCGTGGTCGTGGTGGTCAATCTGGTGCTGGGCCTGATGTCGCCGCCGGTGGGGCTGAGCTTCTTCGTGGCCGCCGCCGTCACCGGTGCCAAGCCGGGAAGGATGTTCCTCGTCACCCTGCCCTTCTTCCTGATTTCCTGCGTCGCGCTGGTGCTGCTGTCGCTGTTCCCCAGCCTGTCGCTGGCACTGCTCTGAACCGATCCCGTTCCGTCCGTCACCCCACTGAAAGGCCCTTCATCATGACCCTGACCCGTCGCCATTTCGTTCAGGCCGGTGCCGCCCTCGCTGCGCCCGCCTTCATCGGTAGCACCCGCGCCCAGGCCAAGGAATTCCGCCTCGGCCTGATCACGCCGGCCGGCCACTCCTGGAACCGCGCCGCGCTGCAGTTTGGCGAGTCGCTGAAGAAGGAAACCAATGGCCGCTTGTCGGTCTCGGTGTTCCATTCGGGCCAGCTGGGCAATGAGTCGGCGATGATGCAGCAGCTGCAGACCGGCGCGCTGGACATGGGCTGGATACAGGCCGCCGAACTCGGTTCGCGGGTGGCCAGCGTGGCCTCGATCAACGCCCCCTATCTGGTGCGCTCGACCACCGATGTGGCCAAGCTGGTGCGCCACGACGCGGCCCTGAAGCTGCTCGAGGTGCTGCCGCGCGAGACCGGCACCATAGGTCTGGGCTGGGGCATCACCGGCATGCGCGTGGTGTTCTCGACCAAGGAGATCGCCGGCGTCAAGGACCTCAAGGGCATGAAGCTGCGCATCAACCCGACGCCGGTGTACCGCGACTTCTACCAGTCGCTGGGCGCCGCACCGACACCGATCCCGACACCCCAGGTCTTCGACGCGATGGCCAATGGTCAGGTCGATGGCCTGGAGGCCGATATCGAGTTCTCCTGGAACCAGCGCTTCGACAAGGTGGCCAAGGCCATGCTGCAGATGAACGCGCTGTTCATGCCCTTCGCACCGCTGGTCTCGGGCCGCATCTGGCAGGGGCTGGATGCCAAGGACAAGGAGCTGATTCGCGGCCTGGTGCGCCAGTCGCTGGACCTGCAGATCAAGGACATCGTCACCACCGAACTGGGCCTGATCGAGAAGTTCAAGGCCGTGCCCTTCGCCATCAAGACGGAGCCAGGTCTTGACACCAATGCCTTGATCCAGGAGTTCGACAAGATCTGGCTGCCCAAGGCGCCGCAGATTGCCGAGCTGCGAAAAGTTGGCGCCAAGCTGTGATGGTCACTGGCGAGCAGTTGATCGGCGCGCAACAGCGCCGCGGCACGGTGGGCGAGTTCCGGGCCTTCAGCCCGGTGCGCGGCGAGCCGCTGGAGCCAGCCTTTGGTGGCGGCGATGCCGCCGACGTCGAGCAGGCCTGCGCGCTGGCGCAGGCCGCCTTCGATCCGTTCCGCCGCAGCCTGCCCGAGCAACGGGCACGCCTGCTGGAGACCATCGCCGAGGGCCTGCTGGCCTTGGGCGATGCGCTGATCGAACGCGCGCATCTGGAATCGGCCCTGCCGCTGGCACGGCTGCAGGGAGAGCGCATGCGCACCGTCAACCAGCTGCGGCTGTTTGCACAGACGCTGCGCGACGGTCACTGGAGCGCCGCCACGCTGGACGCCGCCCTGCCCGGGCGCCAGCCGCCACGGCCGGACCTGCGCTCGCAGAAGATTGCGCTGGGCCCGGTGGCCGTGTTCGGTGCCAGCAACTTTCCGCTGGCCTTCTCGGTGGCCGGCGGTGACACCGCCTCGGCACTGGCCGCTGGCTGCCCGGTCATCACCAAGGCGCATCCGGCCCATCCGGGCACCTCGGAGCTGGTCGGTCGGGTGATACAGCAGTCGGTGCGCGAGCTGGGCCTGCCCGAGGGCGTGTTCTCGCTCTTGCACGACAGCGACACGCGGCTGGGCCTGGCCCTGGTCACACATCCTGTGATCCAGGCCGTGGGCTTCACCGGCTCGCGCCGCGGCGGCCTGGCCTTGCAGGCCGTGGCACAGGCCCGGCCGCAGCCGATCCCGGTCTATGCCGAGATGAGCGCCATCAACCCGGTGTTCCTGTTGCCGGCTGCGCTGCAAGCCCGTGCGGAAACGATCGCCCAGGGCTTTGCCGACTCGCTGACCTTAGGTGTGGGCCAGTTCTGCACCAACCCCGGCCTGCTGGCCGCGATCGACGGCCCCGAGTTACAACGCTTCGTGGAAACGGTTGCACCGCTGCTCGCCGCCAAGCCGGCCGGCACCATGCTGACGCCGGGCATACGCGCAGCCTATGACGCTGGAGCTGCGCGCCTGCGTGAGCAGGCGGGCGTCCGCACCGTGGCCGAGGGCTCTGCGCAGCTGTGCATCACCGATGCCGCCACCTTCATCGCCAACCCCGTGTTGCACGACGAGGTGTTCGGCCCAGGCGCGCTGCTGGTGACCTGCCGCGACCAGGCCGAGCTGCTGACCCTGGCCGAATCGCTGGAAGGCCAGCTGACCGCCACCCTGCAGCTCGACGAGGCAGATGCCGATCTGGCGCGGGCCCTGCTGCCGGTTCTGGAGCGCAAGGCCGGCCGCATCCTGGCCAATGGCTTTCCGACCGGGGTCGAGGTCTGCCATGCGATGGTGCACGGCGGCCCCTTCCCGGCCAGCAGCAGCGCGCTGCACACCTCGGTGGGTAGCATGGCAATCGAGCGCTTTCTGCGCCCGGTCTGCTACCAGGACTTGCCGGACTGGCTGCTGCCACCGGCGCTGCAGAACGCCAATCCGCTGGGTCTGTGGCGGCGTCTGGAAGGCAAACCCCACGCGCCTTGAGCCCTCATCGGCGCCGGCAGGTCGCGGTGCGGCTATGCTCGCGCCCATGAAAACACTTGTGTGGATTTTGTTTGCCCTGCTATCCCTGCTGTGGACCGGTGGCGCCTGGGTATTGGCCAAGCTCGGTGCCTGGACGGCGGACCTTGCGGCCGCCGGTGGCACGGTGGACTGGGTTGGCAAGGTGGCCGAGTCGCCCCCGATGCTGTTGCTGGCCAAATGGCTCAGCGCCGCCACCTACCAGCATGTGCAGGACGCGATGATCGCCCTGCTCCAAGGCCTGGGTGAGGGGCTGCCTCTGCTGGGCTCGGCAATGACCTGGCTGGCGCCGGTGACGTGGATCATCTGGGGCTTTGGCATGCTGGTCCTGCTGCTGCTGGCCGGCGGCGCCCATCTCTTGCTCGGCCGCATGACCAGCCTGCCGATGCAGACATCCGCCGGGAGCCCCCGTTGAAGTATCAAATGGCGAAGAACTCGCTGTTCGCCATCCTGCTGCGCTCGCGCTGGTGGATCAGCGCGGTGATTGCGATCATCATGGGAGCGATCAGCTTTGCCCTGCTGCCCGACGGCTTTCGCGTCGTGGGTGCCATGTCGGGCCTGCCCTTTGCGGTGATTGCCGTGATGGCGCTGCGCCGCCAGTGGCATCTGCCCAGCGCGGCACGTATCGAGCAGACCCAGCAAGCTCTGTCAGCCATGGCCTGGCCGGCCTTCGCCGATCTGCTGGAGCAGGCCTTCAAGCGCGATGGCTACACGGTACAGCGCAGCCAGAAGCCGGCGATCGACTTCGAGCTGGAGCGCCAGGGCCGGCACATGCTGGTCAGCGCCAAGCGCTGGAAGTCAGCCCGCACCGGCCTGGAAGCCTTGCGGCCGCTGCAGACGGCGCGCGAGGCCGCACAGGCCCAGGACGCCCTCTACATCGCGCTGGGCCCGCTCAGCGAGCAGGCCCAGCCCTTTGCGGCCGAGCATGGCATCGCCATCTGGCAGGCCAGCGAGCTGGCCCATGCGTTGCGCGGGCTGCCGCTCAAGGCCTGACCCCAGCCTGATCAGGCGCGAGGTTCGCCCTGATCATTGACGGTCACGTGCGATCCCGAAGGCGGGGACGTCATCTGCACGTGATAGTCCTGGCCGCGGAAGTTGTAGGTCACGTCCCAGTAGGCGGGGCGGGCCTGGCCGGGGGCGCGGCTGCAGCGCTGCACGTTCTGCGTGGTCACGACCTGCTGGTTGTTGTCGCGGCCGGCGTTGCCGCCGATCGCGGCCCCTGCCACCACGCCGATGCCGGTGGCCACGTCCTTGCCGGTGCCGCCGCCCACCTGGTGGCCCAGGATGCCGCCTATCACTGCACCCAGCAGGGCGCCGGGCACATTGGCGCCGCTGCGCTGCTCCTGCACCACCTGCTCACGCTCGACCCAGCAGCGCTGGCCGGAGTCTTCGACCACAGCGCGGACCGAGGTGATGTTGGCCTCGTACAGACGTTCGTTGTTGCGCCGGCCGTAGTCCCGCGAGACGGCGGGCAGGGGCGCATAACGCGGCTCGTCGAAGCGGGCGTTCGGCCCCACCGCGCGCACCGATGAAATGCGGTCGTTCAGTCCCATCGCGGACAGCGACGGATACTGACCCGGCCGCAAGATTCGGCAGGAGCCGCCGAACTCGGTGTTGTCACAGACCTCCCAACGCGAGCCGCTGACCACCGCCGACGAGGCGCGGTCATTGAAGCCGGCGCGGCGCAGGTCGTTGACCGGCGTATTGGCCGAGAAGGTGCGGCCCTGGAAGCCGTCGTTCTCGTAGAAGACAACCTGGCTGAGCGCCACCGGGGGCGGCATAGGCGCCGGCATCGGCGCGTAGCGATCGTCGCTGACCCGCGCGTTGCGGCCCACCGCACGCACCGAAGAGACGCGGTCGTTCAAGCCCATGGCCGCCAGCGAGCCGTACTGGCCCGGCCGCAGCACGACGCAGCGGCCGCGGAAGCGCCGGTCCTCGCAAACCTCCCAGCGATCACCGCGGTTGCCGGCCACCACAGCCGACGAGGCGCGGTCATTGAAACCGAAGCGCGCGAAGTTCTCGACCGTGCGCACGGTGGTGAATGAGCGGCCCTGATAGGCATCGTGCTCGTAGAAGGTGACCTGGGCACCGGCTTGCGCCGCCAAGGCCAGGCCGGCAATCGACAGCGAGATCTTTGTGATGGTGTTCATGAGGCGCTCCAACATCGGGGGATAGGCACTGACCGCCTGGATGAGTCCACACGGTCGATGGAAGACCCGAGTCTGGGCGCAGGTCAATAGGGCGCCCATCGGACGGTATCGCTGCCTGGCGTAGCCGCTGTCCTACAGCACCCCTATCCCACACCCTTGGGATGGTAGGTCCGGCCACCTGAGCCCAGTATCGGTGCGCATTTCGCCCATTCATCCTGGAGGAATACCCATGAAGTCATCCCCTTCTGCCGCACTCGGCATGGCCCTGATCGGCGCACTTGCGAGCCTTGTGGCCGGCACGGCTCAAGCGGCTTCCGCCTACAGTCAGACCTGGAGCGGCGCCAGCACCGAAGGCTGGGAAGCCAACACCATCAGCAGCGTGGTCGTCTTCGACGGCGGCGTGGGCAACCCGGCGGGCTCCATCGCCACCCGCTTTGACGGCACGGTCGCCGAGTTCGACATCGGCTTCACCTCGGGCAGCAATGCCGAGACCAGCGGCAGCTTTGCCGGCAGCCAATGGAAGGTGTCGTTCGACCTGCAGCCCAACGTCGGCAAGTTCGACAACGTCTGGCTGCGCTACCGCTACCAGGACGCCACCTTCAACGGCTGGCGCCATGCGATGTCCGGCCCCTTCGACCTGTACGGCATCTGGACCAATTACTCCGTCACCTTCGACCCTAGCTGGTCTGACGCGCAGGCCATGGCCAATGGCTGGGTCCAGGAGGCCGGCCCGGTCGTCAGCTTCGCGCAGACCATGGGCAATGCCTACAGGACCGAGGTCAGGCTCGGCCTGGACCTCAACACCACCTCGGCCCTTGCCCACATGGACAACTTCGTGCAGACCCCCGTGCCCGAGCCCGAGACCTGGGCGCTGATGCTGGGCGGCTTGCTGGCGGTGTCGGCCCTGGCGCGGCGGCGGCAGCGCTGAGCCGCCCCGGTGTGTGAGGCTTGCATCCGCTTACTCCGGATACATTTTGCTCACAGGCTCTTGACCGAGCTTTACTTGGCTTAACCGGCCAGCGGTCGGCAGCGAACACGGCGCACTCGTTGTATCCGGGCGGCGGCCAATCCGGCCCGCCGCTCTGATCAAGGAGATACCGCCATGAAGACACGCCATCTGATGCTCACCGGGCTGTGCCTGGCCGGCACCCTGCTGACCGGCACGGCCATGGCCCGCGGCAATGACGATGTGCAGTGGTCGGTCACCATCGGCGGCGGCACGCCCGTCTACGGCCGCCCCGCCCCGGTCTACGTGCAGCCGGCCTATCCCGTCTATCCCGCGTACAACAGCTATGCCTCGCCGCGCCATGGCGGCCACTACCAGCAGCCCAGGCGCTGGGATCGCGATGGCGATGGCATTCCGAATCGCCATGACCGCGTCTACAACCCCGCCTGGGATAGAGACGGCGACGGCGTACCCAACTGGCGCGACCGTCATCCCGGCAACCCCGGCCGGGCCGGTCATTCGGGGCGATAAGCGGCAGCAGGATCATGCCCGGGCAATATGGGCATGACATAGTGAGGCCATGAGATTCTTGGCCTTGCTCTCCGCCTTGCTGACCAGCCTGGGCGGGCCCCTCCACGCCGCAGCCCCGGACGAGGATCAGCTCGGCAAGGCCGCCGGCTATCCTGCGGCACCGCGCCTGGCCCAGGCCTATCAGGAGCGCTATCTGGTGGGCTCATTCAGCGCGATGGACACCCTGGCCCCCCACTGCACGCTGCCGCCGTCGGCCCAGCCGGTGGCGTTGAAGAAGGCCACCGTCGAGACCGAATTCAGCTACCGCTTCCGCGGCCTCACGCTGACCCTGGACGACTATATGCAACGCCAGCGTGCCACCGCCGTGCTGGTGCTGAAGGACGGTGAGATCGTCGCCGAGCGCTACAACTACGGGCGCGATGCCAGCATGCGCATGCTGTCCAACTCGATGGCCAAGACGGTGACGGCCCTGGCGTTGATGAAGGCGCAGGAAGACGGACTGATCGACTCGTTCGAAGACACCGCCGAGCGCTATGTGCCGGCGCTGAAGGACAGTCTCTACGGACAGACCCGCCTCGTGAATCTGCTGCGCATGGCCTCGGGCGCCCGCTATGTCGAGGACTACTCGCCGCAGGACGACCGCGCCCGCTTCAATGCGGCCGTCAGACGCCAAGGCGTTGCCCAGGCCGCCCGCCTGATCACCGAACGGGACGACGAGCAGGGCCAGCGCTTCAACTATGGTGGCGCCCAGACCCAGGTGCTGGGCCTGGTGCTGCGCGCCGTCGTCGGCAACCGGTCACTGTGCGACTACGTGGCCGAGAAGATCTGGCAGCCGCTGGGTGCTCAGGCGCCGGCCACCTGGCTCGTGAATCCGGTCGATCAGATGGAGTCGGTCCAGGGCGGCTTCAATGCCACCGTGCATGACTATGCCCGCCTGGGCCTGATGATGACCAACGACGGCCAGGTGGCGGGCCGGGCCGTGGTCTCGCGCGAGCATCTGCTCGACATGACGGCCGCGGCCCGTCAGCCCGAGGCCTTTCGCCCCGGGCGCATGCTGTATCGCGGCAGCAGCTATGCCGGCTATGGCTTCCAGACCTGGCTGCTGCCCGGCACGCAGCGCCGCTTCGCGCTGCAGGGCATTCATGGCCAGGCCATCATGGTGGACCCGGGGCTGAAGCTGGTGCTGGTGCACCTGGCCGTCGGCAAGGACGCCTCGGGCGATGCCAGCGGCAATCATCTGGGCGCCGAGCGGGACGCGCTGTTCCGCGGCCTAGTCGCAAAGTACGGCGCCTGGTGAACTGCCGGGTGATAGCCACCCGGCAGGTCAGTCCTATCTGACGGCTGCACCCGCCACGCCGTGGGCCGTCGGGCAACCCTGGCAGGCCAGCGGGATGCGCCCCTGCCTCAGCTCATCAGCCAGCCGGCGGCGGCGCTGCTCTGCATCCGCCAGCGGCTCACCGGCCTTGGCCAGGGCGAAGTGCTGGCTGTCCTTGATGAAGCAGCAGGAGGTCAAGGCGCCGTCATGGCCCAGGAAGAGCCCGCTCTCCAGCCACGGGCATACCGCGCGTCCCGCAGCGCTGCCATACAGGCGCTCATAGAAACCGGGCTGCGCGCCACGCTCGCGCAGCGCAGCGGCCATGTCGGGGCTGGCCGCGACGCGTTGGTTGAGCCGCTGCGCCTGCTCGGGGCCAGGCAGTTGCTCGCGCATGCTGCGGCTGTAGAAGCGCACGTATTGCGGCATGCGCTGCAGCGGCTGTATCGTCACCCCGCCGTCGAGCCCGAGCCTGCGGTAGAAGGGCAGCACGGTATCGACGGCGTCGGTGGCCGTGTCGCGCAGCACCGTCACCGCCAGGCCCACGGCGGGCAGGCGCAGCCCGCGGGCCTCGCGGCGCTGCATGAAGGCCGCGATGCCGCGCTCGACGCGCTCGAACTTGCCGCCACGGATGGCGCGAAAGCGCTCGGCGTCGGCCGTCTCCATGCTGACATTGATGCGGGTCAGGCCATGGTCGAGCAGGCGCTCGATATTGGCATCGGTGAACAGGCTGCCGTTGGTGATGGTGGAAATGCCAACCTTGGGGAAGCGCTGCCGCAACAGACCGATCAGCTCGAAGAAGCCCTCGTGCAGCAGCGGCTCACCCTCGCCCTGCAACTCCACATGCTCCAGCCCGGTGATGCCCTCCAGCAGCCGTGCCAGATGCTCGGCCGCCAAGTCGCCCTGGGGCAGGTGGCGGCCCGCACAGAAGCCGCAGCTGTAGTTGCAGCGCGTGGTGGGCTCGATCTGCAGGAAGGCGACATGCATGGTGGCAGCGGCGTGGGGCGGGACGAGGGGTGAGATGGGGGCCAGTATCGCGCCTGTGGCCGCGCCGGGTGGGGCCCGCCTCAGCCGCGCCGCCGCGGCTCGGCCGGCGCCGGCGCCGGCGTCTGCAGCCAGCGGGTGCGCCGCTGAGCGGCTCCTGGGCTCCCCGACGCCTCGCAGGCGCGTCGGTAGTCCTGCAGCGTCTTTTGCGCGCGGCCCAGCACGCTGTCGGCCGGATAGGCCCGGCCCTGCAACTCGCCGAAAGGCAGGCCGGTGAGCAACTCCATGCCGTCGGCGGCGGAGTCGGCGGTGTAGATGTGGAAGCGTCCCTGGGCCGCCGCCTCGACCACCCGCGGCGCCAGCATCAGGTGACGGCGGTTGCGCTGCGGAATCAGCACGCCCTGGCCACCATCCAGGCCCAGCAGTTCGCAGCTGCGGAAATAGCCCTCGACCTTCTCGTTGATGCCGCCCACCGGCAGCATCTCGCCCTGCTGATTGACCGCACCGGTGACGGCAATGCCCTGGCGCAGCGGCAGACCCGATAGCCGCGACAGCAGCACATAGAACTCGGCGCAGGAGGCCGAGTCGCCCTCGACGCCGTTGTACTCCTGCTCGAACACCACCGAGGCATTCAGGGCCAGCGGCGCGATATGGGCGAACAGCGCCGACAGATAGCTTTGCAGTATCAGCACGCCCTTGTCGTGGATGGGGCCCGAGAGCTTGACCTCGCGCTCGATGTTCAGCAAGCCTTCGTTGCCGGCATGGGTGCGGGCGGTGACGCGCACCGGAAATCCGAACTCGTAGTCGCCGAGGCTGACCACGGTCAGGCCGTTGACCTGGCCGACGCGCATGCCACTGACTTCGAGCAGACGCTCCCCGTCTACGATGGACTCCTGCAGGCGCTGCTCGGGGTAGTCGTGGCGGTGCCTGCGTGCCTCGATGGCGTCCTGCACGTCGCCGGCCTCCACCAGCAAGGCGCCGCGTCCGCGCGCCATCGCCGCGGCCTCCATCACCAGCGCCTCGGCATGGGCGAAGATGGCACTCTGGCGTGTCTGATCCTCCGCCTCTCGGTGCGTGGTCGCGATCAGCGCAGCCACCGCGCCGGCCGAAAAATGCGCCAGGCCCAGGCGCCGGCAGGTGTGGGCCACGAACACGGCCGTGGCCCGGTGCGACTCGGGGGTGACCGAGAAGCTTTCGGCAAAGTCCACCTTGCAGCGAAAGCGCCGCGCGAACTCGGGGTCCCCCTCCTGCACGACGTAGTACTCCTCGACCGAGGCGATCAGTACGATCTTGACCTCGACATCCAGCGGCTCGGGCTGCAGCGACACCGCGGCAATCGGCGCATAGACCATGCCCGGTTCCTCGATCTGCAGCCGGCCGCTGCGCAGAAAGCGGCGCAGCTTCTCCCAGACCTGCTCGTCGGCCAGCAGATCGCGCAGATGCAGCATCAGAAAGCCACCATGGGCCCTGAGCAGGCTGCCGGCGCGGATGCGCGAATGGTCGGTCACCAGCACGTCGTTCTCGGAGGCGTACTCGATGCTGCCGAACAGCGAGCGGAACAGCGGGTTGTCGTCGGTGATCACCGGCGCACCCTGCATGCCGTGGTTGTCTACCACCACATTCACACCGAGGCGGGAGCACAGCGCATCCAGCGCCTCGATGCGCGTCTCGACATCGACCTCGGTGTCAGCACCGGCCTCGGCGCCGGGCTGGAACAGCTCCAGATGATCCAGCACATCGTCCCGGGCCTGGTCCAGGTACTGGCCCAGCTTGACCGAATCCTTGATCTGCTTGCGCAACTGGTTGCGTATCTCCTGCAGCTGGTGTTCCAGCAGCGGCTTGATCACACGCCGGCGCTGAGTGGTCAGCGCCTCCTTCATCACCAGCTCGCTGGCCCGGGTCTTCTCCAGAAAGCGGCTGATCTCGCCACGCAGAGCCTCCTCGGCGGCCTCCAGCGCGGTGCGCTGCTCATGGCTCAGGGTCAGGGCGGTGCCGGCGGTCAGCGGCTCACCCTTGGCGTCGCGCTGCGTGAAGACCATGCGCCCCTGTTCACGCAGCAGGCCGAAGTTGCGTGCCTCGGCAAAGGCGCTCAGCTCGGCATAGGCGCTGTCCTCCTCGGCCTTCTGGGCAGCCGTGACGCGCTCGCTCTCGGCCGCCATGTCCTGGGCCTGCAGGCGCTTGGGCAGCTCGCTCAGCAGCGTCTTGACGAACTCGGCCATCAGCTGACGCAGCAGCCGGCCCTCGCCGGCGGGCAGGCGCAGCGCTCGCGGGTGCTCGGGCACCTCGAAGTTGTGCAGGTAGCACAGGTCCGGCGGCACGGCACGCAGGGCCGCCTCGCCGACCAACATCTGCCGCATCAAGGTGGTGCGGCCGCAGCCCACCTCGCCCAACACGAACAGGTTGTAGTCCGCCTGACCCATGCGCAGGCCGAAGCGTGCCGCCTGCTCGGCGCGGGACTGTCCTATCCAGGGCAGGGGCAGCTCGGTCAGCTCCGATGTGTCGGCAAAACCGAGACCGGCAGGATCAATGCTGAGCCGCAAGTCGGCCGGCGCCACCTCGCTGATGCTCACGCCAGATTCCTCAGCTCCCTCAAGGCGACGGAGAGCATCGCCAGGTCAGCGCTCTTGGCGTCCTCGTATTCGGCCAGCAGCCGCTGTGCCCGCTCCAGCGCAATCGTGTTGCGCCCTTCCCAGGCAGCCAGCATCTGCACCGGGCTGCCGGCATCACCGGTCAGCACCTCCTGGGTGATGGCGCGCTGCAGGCTGGCCAGGTCGTCGCCCAGGGCAGACTTGGCCAGGCTTTGCCAGTAGCTGCCGGTGGGCAGGCTGTCGATCTGCTGGCGCAGGCGTGACAGGCCCAGCCTGGTGGCGATGCCGGTGTGCACATCGCAGACCTCGCCGACGTCGCGTTGCGTGCTCTCGGCCACTTCGGCGATGTCCAGCGCGGCATACAGGCCATCGGCGCTGGCCACACGCTGGGCCAGGTCGGCGGGCACACCCGCAGCGACCCAGGCCAGGGCCTGAGTGGACTGGGCCGACTCGGCAGCCAGACGATCGCGCAGCGCCGCCACGGCCGGCGTGAAGCGGGCAATCGTCGTCTCCACCGGCTCGGCCAGGCGGCGCGAGCGCAGGAACCAGGTGGTGGCACGGGCGGTGAGCCAGCCCTCTTCGATCAGCATCTCGGCCTGAACGCCGTCGGGCACTTTGTTGTCCAGGGCCTCGACCTGCTGCCACAGCGCCACATGGCCCATCACCTCGCGGGTGCACAGATAGGCGCGCACCACCTGCGCGGGCTTGGCGCCGGTCATGTCGGCCAGGCGGTGAATGAAGGTCGAGCCGACGCGGTTGACCATGCTGTTGAGCACGTGTGTGGCGACGATCTCGCGCTTCAGCGGATGGCGCGGGATGTAGGCACCAAAACTGTCGCGCAGCTGGGCCGGGAAGTAGCGGGCCAGGGCCGTGCCTATCCAGCCGTCCTCGGGCAGGTCCGAGTTGAGAATCTCGTCGAACAGCCACATCTTGCAGTAGGCCAGCAGCACGGCACGTTCGGGCCGTGCCAGGCCAGCACCACGGGCGCTGCGCTCGGCGATCTCTTCATCGGTGGGCAGGAATTCGATCGCGCGGTTCAGCTTGCCGGCCTTCTCCAGATAGCGCATGAAGCGCGCCTCCTGGTCCAGCAGCTGCGGCCCCAATCGGCCGGTCACCGACAGCGCCTGGGCCTGGAAGTAATTGTCGCGCAGCACCAGGGCGGCCACGTCATCGGTCATCTGCGCCAGCACGGTGTTGCGCTGCTTCTCGGTCATCTCGCCATCGGCCATGGCCAGGCCCAAGAGGATCTTGATATTGACCTCGTGGTCCGAGGTGTCCACGCCGGCCGAGTTGTCGATCGCATCCGTGTTGATGCTGACGCCGCACTGGGCCGCCTCGATGCGGCCGCGCTGCGTGAAGCCCAGATTGCCGCCCTCGCCGACGACGCGGCAGCGCAGCTCGCGGCCATTGATGCGCAAGGCGTCGTTGGCGCGGTCGCCGACCTCGGCATGGCTTTCGCTGCTGGCCTTGACGTAGGTGCCGATGCCGCCGTTGTAGAGCAGGTCCACCGGCGCCTTCAGTATGGCGCTGAGCAGCTCGATCGGCGTCAACCGCTCGGCCTCGATGCCCAGGGCCGCACGGGCCTGGGGCGAGATCGGGATCGACTTCTCCGAGCGGGCCCAGACGCCGCCACCGGCCGAGATCAGCTCCTGCTGATAGTCGGCCCAGGACGAGCGCGGCAGCTTGAACAGGCGCTCGCGCTCGGCGAACGAGGCGGCTGCGTCCGGCGTCGGGTCGATGAAGATATGGCGGTGATCGAAGGCCGCGACCAGGCGGATATGCCTGGACAGCAGCATGCCGTTGCCGAACACATCGCCCGACATATCGCCGACGCCCACTACAGTGAACTCGCTGCTCTGGATGTCGCGGCCCTGCTCGCGGAAGAAGCGTTTGACGCTCTCCCAGGCGCCGCGCGCGGTGATGCCCATCGCCTTGTGGTCGTAGCCGACGCTGCCGCCCGAGGCGAAGGCGTCGCCCAGCCAGTGGCCGTATTCCTTGCTGACGGCGTTGGCGTAGTCGGAGAAGGTGGCCGTGCCCTTGTCGGCCGCCACCACCAGATAGGGGTCATCGCCATCGATGCGCACCACCTGCGGCGGCGGCACCAGGGCCGTGCCGGCGAGGTTGTCGGTCAGGTCCAGCAGGCCGCGCAGATAGTCCTGGTAGCAGGCGATGCCCTCCTTCATATAGGCCTCGCGGTCGCTGGCCGGCGGGGCCTTCTTCAGCACGAAGCCGCCCTTGGAGCCCACCGGCACGATGACGGTGTTCTTGACCATCTGCGCCTTCACCAGGCCCAGCACCTCGGTGCGGAAGTCTTCCGGACGGTCGGACCAGCGCAGGCCGCCGCGGGCGACCTTGCCGCCGCGCAGATGGATGCCCTCGAAGCGCGGCGAGTAAACGAATATCTCGTACAGCGGCTTGGGCTCGGGCAGGCCCGGCACCTTGGACGAGTCGAGCTTGAAGCTCAGATAGCTGCGGCGCGGGCCGGCGGCACCCGTGTGGCCGACGCCGGTGCGCCAGAAATTGGTGCGCAGCGTGGCCTGAATCAGGGCCAGCAGCTGGCGCAGCACCCGGTCCTCGGACAGATTGCTGACGCGGTCCAGCGCCTGCTCGATCGCATTGACCTGCGATTGCGCACCCTGCTCGTCATGGGCGCTCGGGTCGAAGCGCAGCTTGAACAGGGTCACCAGCATGCGCGCGATGCGCGGGTGGGTGGTCAGGGTGCTTTCTATCGCCCCCTGCGACAGCGCAAAGCCGATCTGCTTCAGGTACTTGGCATAGGCGCGCAGCACGACGATCTCGTCGGCGGCCAGACCGGCGCGCAGCACCAGGCGGTTGAAGTCGTCGTTCTCGACCTCGCCGCGGAACACGCGCGCAAAGCTGTCCTCGAACAGGCGGGCCAGCTTGTCGGGGTCGATCTCCTCGGCGGCCGGGGCCAGCAGCTCGAAGTCATGCAGCGAGATCGCCGCGCCATCGGCCTGCAGCCGGTAGTTCTGCTCGCCGAGCACCCGCACACCCATATGCTCCAGCATCGGCAGGCTGTCGGACAGCACGATGGGCTCGCCCAGGCGATACACCTTGAAGCCCAGCGCATTCGGGCCGGCGCCCAGCGGCCGGTACAGGGCCAGGGCCAGCGGCGCCTCGGCCGACAGCGCGGCGATGCGCCGCAGATCGGGCACGGCGGCACGGGCCGTCACCCGCTCCCGATACTCCGGCGGAAAGGCCGCGCTCCAGCCCTTGTACAGCGCAATGCCGCGGGCCTCGCCCTCGGCCTCGATCAAGGCGTCGCGCAAGAGATCTGGCCAGCGGCGCGCAGCGGCGGCCAGCTTGGCCTCCAGCTCCTTGCGGTCGAAGGCCGGCACCTGGCCCGGCGTGGTGCGCACGGTGAAATGGATGCGCGCCAGCACGGTGTCGCCCAGCAGCACATCAAAGTCGGCACCGGTGCCGGCAAAGGCCTCCATCAGGATGCGCTGGCACTTGATGCGCAGATCGGTCGCATAGGCCTCGCGCGGCACATAGAGCAGGCAGGAGACAAAGCGGTCGAACGGGTCGCGGCGCAGGAACAGACGCAGGCGCTGGCGGTCGCCCAGCGCGAGGATGCCGAAGGCCGTCTGGTAGAGCTCGTCATCCGAAATCTGGAACAGCTCGTCGCGCGGATAGGTCTCGAGGATGTGGGCCAGCGCCTTGGCCAGATGGCCGCCCGGCGGCAGGCCGGCGCGCTCGGCGATGGCGCCGACCTTGCCGCGCAGCAGCGGCGTCTCCGCCACGCGGGCGCTGTAGGCGGTGGAGGTGAACAGGCCCAGGAAGCGATGCTCGCCAATCACCTCGCCCTGGGCGTTGTAGCGCTTCACGCCCACGTAATCGGTATAGCCCGGCCGGTGCACGGTGGAGCGGGTATTGGCCTTGGTGACAACCAGCAGCGGGCTCGGCGAGCGCGCCATCTCGCGCGCATTGGGTGGCAGCACCGAGATGCTGCCGGCGGCCTTCTCCGCCTCGGTCTCGCGTAGCACGCCCAGGCCGCTGCCCGGCACCAGCTTCAGCGCATCCGCGCCATCGACATTCACCAGCTCATGCTGGCGATAGCCCAGCAGGGTCAGATGGTCATCTGCGAGCCAGTGCAGAAAGGCACGGCTCTCGGCCACCTGCTCGGCCGGCAGACCGGACGGCGCCGCGTCCAGTTCGGCCGTGGCCTCGCGCAGCCGCGCCACCATGGGGCGCCAGTCCTCGACGGTCGCCCGCACATCGCCGAGCACACGCTCGATGCCGGCCACCAGCTCGGCGCCCTGCTGCGGGTCCACCATGCGGTCGATCTCGATATGCATCCACGATTCGCGCGGGGCCTCGGGCGCCTCGCCGGGCGAATGCAGAGCGGTCAGCCCGCCGGCCGCATCGCGCTGCACCGCAAAGATCGGGTGCACGATCAGGTGCAGCGTGAGGCCCTGGCGGTTGATCTCGGTGGTCGTCGAATCGACGAGAAAGGGCATGTCGTCATTGACGATCTCCAGCACCGAATGGCGCGAGGCCCAGCCATGCTCGGCGATGCTCGGGCTCAGCACCCGCACCTTGGGGCGGCCCGGCATACGCTGTGCGCCGAACTGCCAGTGCGACAGCAGCGCGCCGCAAAGATCCTCGGGCGAGCGCTCGGCCAGATCGTCCGCATCCACCTGGCGGAAATACTCGCGGGCAAAGCTGTCGAGCAGCGGTCGCTGCTCGGCGCTCAGGCGGCCGCTGGCCAGGGCCAGCACCGTGTCTATGGTTTCGCGGCGCAATGCGTCGGTGGAGGCATTCATGGGCTGGGTCCTTGCTGATCGGGGGGTCAGGTCGGGCCGCATTCGACGGGCCCGGGCTGCGATAGCGCGGAGCTTAGCCCCAAACCCGACGCTTGGTCACACCATCCACAGCATTGAGGAATGCCTGTTGCGCATGGCTTGCGAGTCGGCGGGGCCTTTAGTACATTCGCTCACCAACCACAGCCAGCGGTGCATGGCGCTCCCGGCAAAGGGGGATATATGGCAACCGACCCTCCGGTCAAGCTTGAGCCAAGGCCCGACGCGCCAGCCGCCGGCCCTCAAGGACTGCCCTCCCCACCCGCCGCTGGCACCGAGCCGGCCTTCGAGCCCGGCTCGCCACTGGCCGAGACGACGCTGGAGTACTGGAGCGGCATGGCCGAAGAGGACCGCGAGAAGTGCCATACGCTGATCGAGACCTACTACCAGAATCTGCTCGAACATTTTCTGGAGGGTGCGAACGGCGCGGTCAAGGATTACACCCGCTTTGGCCGGCGCGGCAAGCAATGGCGTACCACGCTGATCGTGTTGATGGGGCTGCTGGCGGTGCTGAACATCCTGGCCACCAGTTGGCCGACACAATGGGACCCGACCAAGACACACCGGGAGTACATCTCCTTTGCCGCCGCCATCTATGCCAGCCTGCTGGCCATGCTCGCCAATCTGGAAAGCTTCTTCAACTTCAGCGACAAGAAGACCAGCACACGCGAGTCGCGCGAGCTCTACCTGGATGCGTTTCGCGAGTTCGAGATGCTGCGCCTGGTGCACGTCTATCCCTTCGGCCTTGAGGCCCAGGCCTGCTTCAACTTCAGTCGCCTGTACCGGCGCCTGGTGGTCAAGGACCTCGAGCTGCGGCGCAAGATTCTGCAGCTGACCGAAGCCCAAGCCGGGCCCAAGAAGGTCTGAGCCACGTGGACGAGGTGTCCTTCAACTTCAGACCGCGGGTGCAAGCGCAGCGCCCGGGCATCGTGCTGCCCGATGCTGCGGCCCAGGAGCCACGCTTCGAAGCCAATGCCGCCGAGTTGCACAAACCCCAGAGGCCGCCCCGCCGCTGGCCGGAGTTCAGAGGCCCGGGCTCCGTGGCCCCGCTCCCTGGCGCCGCGGGCGCGACGCGAGGCTATCCATGAGCATGCAGACACCGATGTCCAAGACGGAGGTCATCGCCTTTTGCAGCGGCAAGGGCGGCACCGGCAAGACCTCGCTGATCGCGGCCCTGGGCTATGCGCTCAGCTACAGCGGCCATCGGGTGCTGATGATCGATGCGGACCGCGCCACTGACGGCTTTTCGCTATTCATCCTCGGCCCCGAGGGCACCAGCCAGGTCGACGCGTTCGCGCCGCAGAGCACCTTTGGCGGCATCCTCAGCCGCTACGCGAGCAGCGGCAGCCTGGAGGTTGAGGCCCATCAGGTACACCGCCTGGGGCCTGGCGAGCATGACCTCAGCTACGAGGCCATCATCAGCGGCAAGGGCCTTTACGGCGACGAGAACCCTGCCGATGGCCCGCCGTCGGGCGACTGGAACCGGCAGTACGACCGCCCCGTGTTCCAGGCTGCGGTTCGCGCCATGTTTGACCAGATCCGCGCCTGGCAGCAATACGACTATGTGCTGGTGGACACCCGAGGCGGCTTCTCCTTCGAGAGCACCGATGTGGCGGCGGCGGCCGACAGTTTTGTGATCGTCACCGAGGCCACCTACACCAACTTCTACCAGGACCGCAATCTGGTGGACCGCATCAGCAGCGCCGCGCAGCAGATGGGCACGCGCTCGCTGCTGCGCGGCATCATCGTCAACAAGGCCACCGATCCGCCCGAGCTGTCCTTCCGCAACGAGCTGGTGCGCGAATTCGGCGTGCGCATGGACGATACCTTTTCCGTCGCCCTCGATGTCGAGGCGGCCAAGGTCTACAAGATGCAGAAGGCGATCTTCCTGGAGGCCCCGGCCTCGCGCTTTGCCTTTGATGCCATGCAGGCCTTCCAGAAGATTCTCAAGGTCGTGACCGCGCAGTGGCCCCAGGAGCGGGCGCGCAAATGGAACGAGCTGGTGGCCAAGATCGACGCCGCGATCGCCCTGCACAACCAGGCGGTCGAGGCCAAGAAACTCGAAGACGAGGCACGCACCGCCGCCCATCGGGCGCTGCAGGCCGAGCGCGACACGCTGAGCAAGGACATCGAGCTGCTGCGCGCCGCCAGCGAGCAGGAGCGGCGCCGGCAGGACATCCTGGCCGAGGAGCTGAAGGCCCAGGCCCAGCGACGCGATGAGCAAAGTATCCGCGACCACCAACAGTTCGAGGCCCGCCTGGCCGAGGAGCGCCATCGCGCCGTGCTGGAGACGGATCGCCTGGCCCAGCGCCTGGCCGAGACCGAGCGCCAGCTGTCCATTGCCCAGACCCAGGCCAGGGAGCTGGAACAACGCGGCGCCGATCTGGAGCGTACGGTGGTGGTGTCCAAGTACAGCGCCGAAGTGCAGGCGGCCCAGGCCCGGTCCCGCAGCGTGGTGATCACCACACTGGTCGCGGTGGCGGCGGTCGTGATCGCCGGCGCAGGCCTGGTGAAGATGTTCTATCTGGACGGCGCGAAGACTGCAGCGCCAGCACCTGCCCCGGCAGCCACTGTCGAGCCCGCCCCCCTGCCGCAACGGAGTGCTGTACCCGAGCAGCGCCAGGAGCTGCTGCAAGGCAGCCGCGCGCCCAGCTGGCTCAGACCCTGCCTGGAGGGCAGCTACAACGTGGTCGTGGCCGGCGGCTTCAAGGACTGGGAATCTGCCCAGCAGATGCTGGGTGATCTGCGCCGCAATTTCCCGACCTACGAGTTCGCGCTCAATGCCAGCGCAGGCGACAGGCAGTCTCCCCGCAGATTCGGCATCTTTGCCGGCCAGGGCCTGAGCGCCGCCGAGGCCAAGCAGCTGACCGCCTCGCTCTCCGCTGCGGGCCTGAAACAGGGCGGCAGCATCGTGCGACAGGACGGCTCGCCCACCTGCCTAGACCGGGACGTCAATGCGTTGAAGACGAAATAGTCCGCCAGCGCATGGGCGCCGGCGGACGGACCGCCAGGGTCAGCTCTTGCGGCGGCGAGCCACCAGGGCCAGGCCGGCCAGGCCGGCCAGCATCAGGGCATAGCTCTCGGGTTCCGGAACCGCGGTGACGCTGAGGCGCACATCGTCGATGGCAAGGCCATGGTCGAAGCCAGCGTCATTGTTCTCGATCCAGCGCACCCACAGGGTGGCGCCATTGGCCCAGTTGGTCGTGACGGTGCCGCCGAGCCCGCCCACCAGGCCGGCGGTGTTGCCATTGACGGCAGCCGCCGTGGCCGTATTGACGGTCGAAGTGAAGTTGAATCCGGCACCGGCCGGCGTCCAGCCAGCACCAACGCCAGCGAAAGTGGCGCCAAAACCGTACTCCATCACCATGGTCTGCGCGCTGGTGTTGCCGCCGTTGCGCCATTGCTCGCCGTTGTAGCCGATCGTGAAGCTGTTCAGCGCCGAGCCGGTGTCGTTGGTCAGTGCAACGGCGATCCAGCCGGCCAGCGTACCCGCCGCAGGCGAACCGAAGTAGGCACCACCAGAGGCGGTGCCGCCCAGGGCGCGTTCGGCCGTGCCGCTTGAACCAAAGCTGTAGAAGGCGCCGGTGTTGCTGGAACCATCGCCTGCCGCATAGGCGGTGATCGCCGCGGGAGTCTTGTTGAACAGACTCCAGCCGGCCAGGGTGCTGTCATTGACCCAGGCATTCGCTGCCCCCGAAGTGGCCAGCGAATCGAATGACTGGCTGTAGGTGAAAGCTGCGCTGCCCACAGAGATGGCGGCATGGGCCGGGATGGCGGCGGCCAGTGCGGCCATGGCCAGCGACGTGACGACGGACTTTTTAGTCATGGTGAATAGCTCACTCCGAAAGGTTGATGACGCATCAACGCCAACGCTGTATTGCTTCCATTGCCGAGACGCAAACGTTTGGCCTCAGCCAGGCAAACCGGAAAACAACAAGTCGAGACGCCGAGCCTGAAAGCCCTTTGAGGGCTCCGAAGTGAAGCATATCGAACCGGCGGTGCTGGCGGTTCGACTTCCGCGCTCAACCGGGGCTGGCCCCCCTCAGGCATGGGGCAGCACAAACCCTTGACTCGCCTCAAGCGGGTGCGCCTTGCACCCCGATGGTCAGAACGTCCCCGGGTAGGCACCACCATCGAGCAGGATGTTCTGCCCGGTCAGATAGCCGGCCTGCTGGCTGCACAGGAAAGCACAGATGGCGCCGAACTCCTGGGCCGTGCCGAAGCGCTGGGCCGGGATGGCCATGCGGCGCCTGTCCCAGGCCTCGTCGAAATTGCCGCCACTCTTGGCCGCCGCGCCCTGCATGGTGACGCGCAGGCGGTCGGTGTCGAAGGCACCGGGCAGCAGGCCGTTCAGGGTGACATTGCGGGCCGCCAGCTTCGGGCTGCGGGCCAGGCCAGCGACAAAGCCGGTCAGGCCGCTGCGCGCGCCATTGGACAGGCCCAGGATGTCGATAGGTGCCTTGACCGCACCCGAGGTGATGTTGACGACCCGGCCATAGCCGCGCCCGGCCATGCCGTCCACCGTGGCCTTGATCAGCTCGATCGGCGTCAGCATATTGGCATCCAGCGCCTTGAGCCAGGTCTCGCGGTCCCAGTTCCGGAAGTCGCCGGGCGGAGGGCCGCCGGCGTTGTTGACCAGGATGTCGACCTGCGGACAGGCGGACAGCGCCGCGGCGCGGCCCTCGGGCGTGGTGATGTCACCGGCGACGGTGCGCACCTCGACGGCGGGGTTCAGCGCCCGCAACGCCAGGGCCGTGGCCTCCAGCGCCTCGGCCCCGCGCGCGGTGATCACGACATTGACGCCCTCGCCCACCAGCGCCTCGGCGCAGCCCCGGCCCAGACCCTTGCTCGCGGCGCAGACCAGCGCCCATTTGCCTTGCAGTCCCAGATCCATGATGTGCCTTTCTCTTTTGCTTTGACCCGGATTGCATCCGGGCTACATGGATTGCGTAGCCCGGATGCAATCCGGGAACTCAAAAAACTATCGCCAACGCGCCAGCAGCCACACGCCAGTCAGCACCAGCACCGTGCCGGCCACCACCCACAGCGTGAACGGTTCTCCCAGTATCAGCACGCCCATGATGATGGTGGACATCGGTCCGACCATGCCGGTCTGCGCCGTCATCGTGGCGCCCATGCGCTCGATCGCCAGCATCACCATCAGCACCGGCGCAAAGGTGCACAGCGTAGCGTTCAGCACCGACAGCCAGATCACCTCCGGCGCCACGGCCATCGCCGACAGCGGCCGCAGTATCAGGAACTGGGCAATGCACAGCACGCAGGCCACCGTGGTGGCCAGGCCGGTGAGGCGCATCGCGCCCAGGCGCCGCACCTCCTCGCCGCTATAGACCAGATACAGCGCATAGCTGATCGCGCTGCCGAACACCAGCACCGCGCCGAGCACCGCATGCGCGCCCTGCAGATGGATCTCCTGGCCGAACACCAGCAGCACGCCGGCGTAGCTGATGGCCAGGGCGAGCAGTTGCATGGGCTTGATTCGATGCTTGAACACGACCACGCTGAAGGCCAGCACCAGGGTCGGGTTCAGATAGAGGATCAGCCGCTCCAGGCTGGCGCTGATATAGGCCAGGCCGGCGAAGTCGAGAAAGCTGGCCAGGTAGTAGCCCGAGAAGCCCAGGCCCAGCACGACCAGCCAGTCGCGACGCGTCAGGGCCGGCTTGCCCCGGCTGGCCCACCAGGTCAGCAGCAGGAACAGCGGCAGCGCGAACAGCATGCGATACATGATCAGCGTGATCGCGTCGACGCCGTGGCGATAGGCCAGCTTGACGATGATGGCCTTGCCGGAGAAGGCGATCGAGCCCGTCAGCGCCAAGGCCAGGCCGGGCCAGATTGCGGGAGGAGATGCGGCGGCGGATGGACTGCTCATGAGAGCTGGTCACTATACCCAAGGCCCCCCGCCCCTGCAGACTGCAGGGCTCACTCAGCGCACAAGGCTGGACGTCGGTCTATCTCCAGAACTTGCCATCCGGCCCAATGATGGACAGATCAGCGAAGTCCAGGCCGCTGTGATCCGTCGGGCTGAAGCTGACCTCCAGGCCGCCGACGTCAAAGCCCTTCAGCCCGTCCAGCGCCCGCTGCAGCCCGACCCGGGTCGGGTTCTTGCCGGCACGCTTGATGCCCTCGACCAACACCTTGGCAGCGGTGAACCCCTCCAGATTGGCTGGGGTCAGGTCGCCCAGGCCCTTGGCCTTGGCCAGTTCCTGGGCCTGGCGCACCAGCGGCGTGGCCAGCGAACGTTCATAGGGGAAGACCTGGGTCACGATGACGCCGCGGCCGTTGTCCTTCAGCGACTTGACGAAACCGGAGGCCGCATTGTTGGACAGCGTCGCAACCTGTGCCTTGGAGCCGGCCGCGCGCATCAGGGCCACGCCATCGGCCACCACCGAGCCGCTGCCGATGAAGAGCACGGCCTGGCTGTCGCCGCGCACGATCTGCTCCACCAGGCCGGCCAGTTCGGGCTTGGCACGGTCGAACTTCAGGACGATCTGAGGCCGCAGCTTGACGGCGTCGAAGCCTTTCAACGCACCGATGGCCGCGTCGGCGCCAAAGCTATCGTCGACATGAACCAGGGTGATGCGCCGGGCGCCGACGGTGGACAGGTATTGCACCGCCTTCTCCGCCTCGCGCTGGTAGCTGGCGCGCACGTTGAAGACCCAGGGGTTGACGGGGGAGTGCAGCACCATCGCCCCGGTGCTGGGCGCGACCAACGGTGTGCGGGTCTCGGCCAGCAACGGCAGGATGGCCTGCGCATGGGGCGTGCCGCGTGTCAGGAACAGGGCGAGCACATCCTGAGCCAGCAGCTTCTTGGCATTCTCGGCCGCCTGCTTCGGGTCGAAGCCGTCGTCCAGCGAGATCAGCTCCAGCTGCTGGCCATTGACGCCGCCGCTGGCATTGACGGCGTCGAGATAGAGCTTGGCGCCGTCCGTGGTTTCCTTCACGCCCGCCGCCACCGGGCCGGAGAAGCCCGCCGTCTGGCCGATCTTGATTTGCGCCACCGCGCTCAAGGGCAGCAGCAGGCTGAGTGCCAACGCGGCCCGCAGTGCCAGAGGGGTCAGGTGCATGGGTTTGTCCGGTCGCGAGTGTCAGGATGCGTGCCCGGAGGGTTAGCTCAGGGCGCCACGGATGGTACTGCCCGGCCCGCGCCCGCCAAGGCAGGGAAAACCGTAATTTGCAATCAATCGTGACCGTGGGGCAATGCGGCGCCGGTTGCCGTGAACTAATCCCCAATCAGCGCCGGCGGGTGCTTGTGCGCCCCCCAGTAGCGGCTGTCGCGCTCGAAGCCCAGGCCTTCGTAAATGCCGATGGCGACATCGTTGGGGTCGGCGCAGATGACCAGCTCCTCCAAGCCCATCTGCTCGAAGCCATGGCGGCAGACGGCGTGGATCAGCCCGGCGCACAGGCCGCGCCGCCGCCAGGCAGGGTGCGTGCCGACCATCTGGAAGCGGCCCAGCGTGCCGGCACGGAACAGCCCGCAGTCGGCCACCAAGGCGCGCTCATGCCAAAGGCCGAACCAGTGGCCCATGCCCTGCTCCTGCATGGTCTGGTGGCGGCGCATCTGGCGCTTGCGGTGCTCGCGGTAGCTGGCCGGGTTGTGGAAACCGCCATCGACCTCGCACTGCAGATCGACACAGGCGTCCATGCCCAGCGGCAGGTCCATCACGCGAAAATTGATGCCGGCCGGCAGCACCCGCCTGGGTTCGCGCAGTTGCTGCGGGCGCAGCCGCAGCGCCACCGTGCCGAAGACCTCGAATCCGGCGTTGTGCCAGCCGACCAGCGGCTCGTGCGGCGCCCGCGCATCGAAGCCGATGGCGATGTGGGCCGACTCGGGCTGCTGGGCAACGATCTCCTCATCGAAGCGCTGGCACCAGTGCACCAGATCGGCGTCGCGTGGCGGCTCGGGCAGGATCAGGCAGTTGCCCCAGTAATACAGCGGATTGTTGGGTGTGCGCACGACCACGCAGTCGCTGCGCTCGATCACCTCGCCGTCAAATCGGGCGAAGATCAGGTCCGTCTGCCAACCAAGGGTCAGGTCTTGCAGGATGCTCATAACCCGCAAGACTAACCGAACGGCGTCAGAAGCCTACCGCAGCTCCATCGCGCCTTGGGTCACTGGCGGCAGCGTAGCCCTCGGCAGCGGGATCCCCGAGGCCCCATATGAACTGCCCCGCTCCGAAGTCCTGGTAGCTGTCGTTGATCTCGGCGATCTCGTGGCCCAGCGCGCGCAGGCCCTTCACTACGTCGCGGTCCATCGCCGACTCGACGTTCAGCGACAGGCCCTCGTTGTAGCGCCAGCGCGGCGCGTCACAGGCGGTCTGGGGCTGCTGGCCATAGTCCAGCATGCGCACCAGGGTCTGCATATGCCCTTGCGGTTGCATATTGCCGCCCATCACGCCATAGCTCATCACCGGCTTGCCGTCCTTGGTGAGGAAGGCCGGGATGATGGTGTGGAAGGGCCGCTTGCCCGGTGCCACCTGGTTGGCATGGCCGTCTTCCAAGGTGAAGCAGTGGCCGCGGTTCTGAAGCGACACGCCGTAGCCCGGCACCACCAGGCCCGAGCCGAAGCCCATGTAGTTGCTCTGGATGAAGCTGACCATCATGCCGCTCTCGTCGGCGGTGCTCAGGTAGATGGTGCCGCCCTTGACCGGGTTGCCGGCGCCGAAGTCCTGCGCACGATCCATCGAAATCAGCTTGGCACGCTCGGCCAGATAGGCCGGGTCCAGCATCTGTGCCGAGCTGACTGCCATATCCCCCGGCTCGCCGACATAGCGGTAGGTGTCTGCAAAGGCAAGCTTCATCGCCTCGATCTGCAAATGCTGCGAGGCCACGCTGTCCACCTTGTGGCTGCGCACATCGTGGTGCTTCAAGATGCCCAGCGCGATCAGCGCGGCAATGCCCTGGCCGTTGGGCGGAATCTCGTGCAGGGTGTGGCCCGCATAGTCCTGCGAGATGGTCCTGACCCACTCGGGCTTGAAGCCGGCCAGGTCGGCCGCCGTCATGGAACCACCCGTCTGGCGGGCAAAAGCGGCCACCGCTTCGGCGATCTCGCCGCGGTAGAAGGCCTCGCCCTTGGTTGCGGCGATCAGCCGCAGGCTGCGCGCCGCATCGGGGAACTTGAACAGCTCGCCGACCTCGGGCGCGCGGCCCTTGGGCAGAAAGGCCTGGGCAAAGCCGGGCTGCGAGGTCAGCTCGGACACGGCCGCGGCCAGTGTCCATTTCTGCTGCACGATCACCGGCACCGCATAGCCGCGCTCGGCGATCTCGATCGCCGGGGCCATCAGGTCGGCGAAGGGCAGCTTGCCGAAGCGCTCGCTCATCGTCACCCAGCCGGCCACGGCGCCGGGCACGGTCACGCCATCCCAGCCACGCTTGGGCGGGGTCTTGGCGTCGGCGCCGTATTTGTTGCGGAAGAACTCGGGCGTCCAGGCCTGGGGCGCGCAGCCCGAAGCGTTCAGACCATGCAACTCCTTTCCGTCCCACAGGATGCAGAAGGCATCCGAACCCAGGCCGTTGCTGCAGGGCTCGACCAGTGTCATCACCGCGGCGGTGGCTATCGCCGCGTCGACCGCGTTGCCGCCATTGGCCAGCATGCGCAGGCCGGCCTGGGCGGCCAGCGGGTGCGAGGTGGCGACCACATTGCGGGCGAACACCGGCGTGCGGGTGCTGGGGTAGGGGTTGGTCCAGTCAAACTTGTGGGTCATGGCATCTTGCTCCGTAAGGCTCTCAATCAATCGGCGGTGATCTTGCGCTCGCGTATCAAGGCAGCCCAGCGCGCGCTGTCGGCCTTGACCATGGCCTCGAACTGGGCCGGTGTGCCGCTGGTCACCGGCTCGGCGCCGAGCTTGGCCAGGCGCTCGCGCACCTCGGGCGCCTGCATGGCGCTCATCAGCTCGCTGTTCAGGCGAGTCACCAGTGCGGGTGGCAGCCCCTTGGGCGCATAGACGCCGAACCAGGTCACCGACTGGTAGCCCGGCAGGCCGGACTCGGCCACCGTGGGCAGGTCTGGCAGCAGCGCCGAGCGCTTCAGGCCGGTATAGGCCAGGGCCTTGAGCTTGCCGTCCTTCACATGGGGCAGGCCCGACACGATGCTGTCGATCAGCAGATGCACATTGCCCACCACCAGATCAGGGATGGCCAGCGCCGTGCCGCGATAGGGAATGTGGGTGACGAAAATGCCGGCCTGGCTCTTGAAGGCCTCGGTGCTCAGATGCACGATGGTGCCGTTGCCGCTGCTGGCGTAGTTCAACTTGCCCGGGTTGGCCTTGGCATGGCTGATCAACTCGGCCACCGACTTGACCGGCAGGCTGTTGGGCACCAGCAGCAGATTGCCGGCATTCGCCACATGGGCAATCGGCGTGAAGTCGGCATCCACCTTGTAGGGCAGATTGGGGTTCAGATTGGGGCCGATCGCGTGGGTGCTGCTGGTGGCCAGCAGAATCGTGTAGCCATCGGGCGCGGCCCGCGCCACCTCGCCCGAGCCCAGGCTGCCGCCGGCGCCGGCGCGGTTGTCCACCACCACCTGCTGGCCCAGGCTCTGGGCCAGGCGCTGCGATATCGCGCGCGCCAGCAGGTCGGTGGCGCCTCCGGCCGGAAAGGGCACGATCAGCCGTATCGGCTTGGCCGGATAGGCCTGGGCCTGGGCCTTGCCGGGCAGACTCATCAAGGTCAGCAACGCAATCCCGGCCAGGACGGCGCAGAGGGGTGAACGAACAACGGCTCTCATGGAATCTCCCTGTGATGCAGCGGATTCTGTTGGCAATTCAATCACAAGAAAAGCTAATAATATTTAGATTTCAATCAAGAGATACTTGATCTCCATGAGCAGCCTGCGCTATCTCCGTACCTTTCTGGCCGTGGCCCAGGAGGGCTCCCTGGCCGCCGCAGCGCCGCGGGTCTCACTGACCCAGGCGGCAGTAAGCCTGCAGATGCGCGCATTGGAGGCCGAGTTGCGCCGCGAACTGTTCGACCGCAGCGGCCGCGTGCTGACCCTGAACGCTGCAGGCCGGGCGCTGTTGCCCAAGGCCCAGCAGCTGGTGAGCCTGCACGACGAGTTGCGCGGCGGCGCTTTGCTGGCCGACCCGCTGACCGGCGCCTACCGCATCGGCGCCGTGGTCTCGGCCATGTCCTCGCTGGCCCATTCGGTGGTGGCGCTGAAGCGCAAGCATGGCCAGCTGGACGTGAAGGTGATCTCCGACCGCTCCGGCCCGCTGGCTGCTCTGGTCGAGGCCGGCCAGCTCGATGCCGCCATCCTCGTCAAGTCGGCGGTCCGGCTGCCGTCATCGCTGGCCTGGACGCCGCTCTACCAGGAGCCGCTGATCGTGCTGGCCCACCCCGAGGTGCGCGCCCGCACGGCCGTCAAGGCGCTGATCGGCCAGCCGTTTCTGCGCTTCGATCGCAACGAGCGCACCGGCGCGCTGGTGGCCCAGGCCTTGGAGCAGCTCGGCGTGGTGGCGAGCGAGTTCCTGGAGCTGAACTCGATCGAGGCGCTGGCCGAGCTGGTGCGCCAGCGCGTCGGCGTGAGCCTGCTGCCCCGGCTGCGACGTGCCACCTGGGAGCAAGACCCGGCCCTGTCCGTGCTGCCGCTGCCCGAGCTGCGCCTGCAGCGGGAGCTTGGCCTGCTGCATCGGCGAGAAGCGACAGGGCCCTTGATCGACGCCATCGCACAGGAATTTGTGAGCCGGTGAAACAGGCACCGGATCAGGGAATTCACTAGGCAGAAATGTCGAATTCTCACGTGCCCAGGGTGGGCGCTCTGCGTACACTGCGCCGCAACCCGCCAAAAGCGGGCCCCGATCGGACGCAGTCAAGCCAGCGCCGACGGATGTCCGGATGGCTGCCACGCAAAGGCAGCGGCGTCGTTTGGAGGTACCGATGTTGCCCGTGCACAGTCACTGCCGCCTTGCCGGCCTGGCCTTGCTGATGAGCGCCCTGCTGTCGACAGCCCTGCACGCGCAGACGGCCGATGCCGCCAAGTCGGCGCCCGCATTGAGCGATGCCGAGCGCGCCAAGCGCGACGGCGACAAGGTCTCGCAGTGGATACGCCTGGTGGCCGACAAGGCCGCCGCCAAGGCGGCACCCGCACCGGCGGCTCCGGCGGCAAAGAAGGCCAGCCCGCCGCCATCACCGGCCCCCAGCAGCAACGGCGCCACCTTGGCCGCCGCTCGCAAGCAGGTCGAGGCCCTGACCGAAACCAGCGCAGTTGCGGCGGCCCCACCGGCCTTCGAGTCGGCCCCGGTCAGTCCTGACCCCGGCACCCGCGTCGCCCTGGCCTCGCCGGTCGCTCCGGCACCGGCGGCGCCCCCGCCCCCGGTCGTCGAGGAGCCCGAAGCGCCGCTGAGACCGCTGTTCCAAGTGCAGCCCGATTTTCCGCGCCAGCTGGTCAACACGCTGCAAAGCGGCATGGTGGCCGTGCGCTTCACCGTGCGGCCCGACGGCACCGTGTCTCAGGCCGAGGCGGTGTCCAGCAGCCACAGGCGGCTGTCGCAGGCCGCCATCGACGCGGTCAAGCAGTGGCGCTTCGCGCCGATCAAGCAGGAGCGTACTGCCAGCGTCGAGGTCGGCTTCAAGCTGGAGTGAGCCCCCTCAGCTGAGCAGGACCAGCGCCAGCGCAATTGCCGCCGGCACCGCCTGGACGAACAGTATCTTGCGGCTGACCGTGATGGCGCCGAACACCCCGGCCACCAGCACGCAGCCGAGGAAGAACAGCTCGACCGGGCGGCCGGCCGCACCCAGGCTCAACCCCCATAGCAGACCGGCCGCCAGAAAGCCGTTGTAAAGCCCCTGATTCGCGGCCAGCACCTTGGAAGCCTCGGCGAATTCGGGCTTGTTGCCGAAGGTGCGCAGGCCTAGCGGCTTGGTCCAGAAGAACATCTCCAGCGCCAGAAAGTACAGGTGCAAGAGCGCGACCAGGGTCACGGCGATGGCGGCAAGTGTTGTCATGGACGCTCCTCCGAATGGGGTCAAACCCCAATTGGGCCCAGAAAGCCCGCGGCGCGCAATGAGGTCTTGTGCCAGCCCTCGCACAGCCGGCGCTCAGACCTGGTCTGGCGGTGCAAGAATCTCGACGCACTCATCAACAGGCCCTGCTCACCATGCGCCAGCCCAGCTCCACCCCTCGCTTCTGCGCAAGCCTTGCGCTGCTGATCGCCTTGACCGGCCCTGCTGCGGCCGCCGACACCGAACCGCTGGAGCCGACCGTGGCCAAGATAGTTGCGGACGTGTCGGTGCAGCGCATCGCCAAGCGCATCGAAACGCTGGTCGGCTTCCACACTCGCCACACCTTGTCCGACACCGCCTCGGACACCCGCGGCATCGGCGCCGCCCGGCGCTGGATACAGCGCGAGCTGCAGGCCTGCTCCAAGGCAGCGGGCGGGCGGCTGCAGGTCGAGATGGACGAGTTCGTCGAGCCCGCCGGCCGGCGCGTGCCCACACCGGTGACGCTGGTCAATGTGGTCGCCACGTTGCCGGGCACATCGGCCGCGTCCAAGGACAGGCTGCTGGTCGTCAGCGGCCACTATGACTCGCGCAACACCGATGTGATGGACGCCAGCGGCTTTGCCCCGGGCGCCAATGACGATGCCTCGGGCGTGGCCGCGGTGATGGAACTGGCCTGCGTGATGGCGGCCCATCAGTTCGATGCGACCCTGGTCTTCATGGCCGTGGCCGGCGAGGAGCAGGGCCTGCTGGGCGCCACCCATTGGGCGAAGACGGCCCGGGCAAGGAACCTGCGCGTTGAGGCGATGGTCACCAATGACATCGTCGGCAGCGCTACCGGCGACGCCGGTCAGCACGATCCGAAACAGCTGCGGTTGTTCGCCGACGGCTTCGACCCCTTGCTGCGCATGCTGGTCAAGGCGCAGAGCAATCAGCAGACCGCAGACACCGACAGCGCCAGCGAGGCCGTCCGCAGGCAGCTGCAGGCGCTGGCCCTGGCCGGCGGCGGCGAGGACCTGCCCACCCACCAGCTGGGCCGCCACCTGAAAGCTGCCGGCGAGCGCTACGTGCCCGGCTTCACGGTGAACCTGATTCAGCGTCGCGACCGCTATCTGCGCGGCGGCGACCACCTGCCCTTCCTGGAGCGCGGCTATGCCGCCGTGCGCTTCACCGAGCCGTTCGAGAACTTCCGCCACCAGCACCAGGATGTGCGCACCGAGAACGGTGTGGTCTATGGCGATCTGGTCGAGTTCGTCGACATGCCCTATCTGGCCAACGTCACCCGCATCAATGCCGCCGGCCTGGCGACGCTGGCGCTGGCGCCCGCCGCACCGCAGAACGTGAGGCTGGAAGCGATCGAGCTGGACAACAACAGCACGCTGCGCTGGGAGGCCAACACCGAGCCGGGGCTGAAGGGCTATCGCATCGTCTGGCGCGAAACCGGCTCGCCGATCTGGCAGCAGCACCGGGACGTGGGCCTGGTCACGCGCACGACCATCACCGGCGTGTCCAAGGACAATGTCGTGTTCGGCGTGCAGGCCATCGGCGCGCGCGGCATGGCCAGTCTGGCCAGCTACCCGCTGCCGATGGGGCGGTAAATCGCCCGGTTTATCGGGGCGCGTGCCGAGCGATGCAGTCCCGCAGCGCGTCGCTCAGCTCGAAGCCCGCGCCGTGCCAGACGGCCAGCTCGGCGGCTCGCTTCTCGAAGCGCTCGCCTTCCGAATAGATGAACTGCATCGCCCCCCCGGTCCAGGCCGGGAAGCCGATGCCGAAGATGGAGCCGATATTGGCGTCGTGCGTGCTGGTCAGCACGCCCTCGCTGAGGCAGCGCAAGGTCTCGATCGCCTGGCGATACAGCAGCCGGTCCTTCAGCTCCTGCATGTCCCAGCGGGCATCGGCCTTCTCGAACAGCGGCTTCAGCTGCGGCCACAGCTGCTTGGGGCCGGCGGCGGGATAGTCGTAGAAGCCACCGCCACCGGCACGCCCCGGGCGCTGCAGCTCCTTGACCATCCGTTCGACCAGGCGCTCGCCCGGTGAGGCATTGACCTTGCGGCCCTCGGCCGCCACGTCGGCGCGGGTCTGCTCCATCACATGGACCGACAGGCTGAGGCTGGTCTCGTCCAGCACCGCCAGCGGGCCCACCGGCATGCCGGCCTGCAGCCCGGCCTGCTCGATCACCGGCGCAGGAATGCCCTCGGCCAGCATCGCCGCCCCCTCCATCACGAAGGTGCCGAACACGCGGCTGGTGAAGAAGCCGCGCGAGTCGTTGACGACGATGGGTGTCTTGCCTAAGCCCAGCACATAGTCGTAGGCGCGAGCCACCGTCTCGTCGCTGGTCTGCTTGCCGCGGATGATCTCGACCAGCTTCATCTTGTCCACCGGCGAGAAGAAGTGCAGGCCGACGAAGTGCGTGGCGTCGCAGCTGGCCTGGGCCAGGCCGGTGATGGGCAGCGTCGACGTGTTGGAGGCGAACACACCGCCAGCGGCCAGCATCGGTTCGGCCTCCTGCGTGACCTGGGCCTTCAGCGCCCGCTGCTCGAACACCGCCTCGATGATCAGGTCGCAGCCCTGGAGATCGGCCGCCGCTGCGGTGGGCTGGATCAGCGCCAGCAGGCCGGCCTGCTTGTCCTCGCTCATCTGGCCCTTGGCGACTCGGCCGGCGGTGATCTTGCGGCTGTAGTCGCGCCCCTTCTCGGCCCTGTCCAGGCTCACGTCCTTGAGCACGCAGGCAATGCCCTTGGCGGCATTGGCATAGGCAATGCCTGCCCCCATCATGCCGGCGCCCAGGATGCCGACCTTGGCCGGCTTCCAGCGCGCGCTGCTGCCCGGCCGTGACTTGCCGGCCTTGATCGCATTCAGGTTGAAGAAGAAGGCGGTGATCATGTTCTTGGCGTTCTGGCCCACCATCAGTCGGGCCAGCTTGCGGCTCTCGATCCGCGTGGCCGTGTCGTAGTCCACCATCGCGCCCTCGACCATGGCCTCCAGCGCCGCCTGCGCGGCCGGATAGAGGCCGCGGGTCTTCTGCGCCAGCATCGCCGGCGCCACCATCAGGGCCTGGGCGACCTTGGGGTTCGCGGGCGTGCCGCCCGGCATCTTGTAGTCCCTGGCGTCCCAGGGCTGCTGGGCATCCGGGTGGGCGGCGATCCAGGCCAGCGCCTGGGCCTTCAGCTCGTCTATGGTCTTGCCCAGGCCCTGCACCCAGCCCAGCTTGACGGCCTCCTGCGGGCCGAAGAGCTTGCCCTCGATCAGATAGGGCTGGGCCGCCATCAGGCCCAGCATGCGCACGGTCTTGGTGATGCCGCAGGCGCCGGGAATCAGGCCCAGGCTGACCTCGGGCGTGCCGAACTGGGTCCGAGCATCGTCCAGCGCGAAGCGGGCATGGGCGCACAGGGCGACCTCCCAGCCGCCGCCAAGCGCAGCGCCGTTCAGCAGCGCGACGACCGGCCGGCCCAGCGTCTCGATCGCGCGGAAGGCCTTCTTCAAGGCCTCGACACGACTGAAGCCCTCGGCCGCGTCTTCGGGCTTCAGCTTCAACACGCCGTTCAGCTCGGCGCCGGCAAAGAAGGTGCTCTTGGCCGAGGTCAGGAGCACTCCGGTGATCTGCGCCTTGTCGCGTTGCAGCAGGGCTGCGGCCTCGGCCATGTCGGCCTGCCAGCGCGGATTCATCGTGTTGACCGGCGAGCCGGGCTCGTCAAAGCACAGCGTGGCGATGCCTTCGGCGTTCAGTTCGTAGCGGATCGTGTCCATGCTCAGACTCTTTCGATGATGGTGGCAATGCCCATGCCGCCGCCCACGCACAGCGTGATCAGACCGCGCTTGAGCTGGCGGCGCTCCAGCTCATCGAGCAGGGTGCCCAGCAGCATCGCGCCGGTGGCGCCCAGCGGATGACCCATGGCGATGGCGCCACCATTGACGTTGACCCGGTCGTGCGACACGCCCATCTCCTGCATGAATCGCATCGGCACCGCAGCAAAGGCCTCGTTGACCTCGAACAGATCGATGTCCTTGATCGTCAGCCCGGCCTTGGCCAGCGCCTTGCGCGTGGCCGGCATCGGGCCGGTCAGCATGATGCTGGGGTCGGCACCCGACAGGGCGGTGGCGACGATGCGGCCGCGCGGCGTCAGGCCCAGGGTCTTGCCCATGGCCTCGCTGCCGATCAGCACGGCGGCCGCGCCATCGACGATGCCCGACGAGTTGCCGGGGCTGTGCACGTGGTGGATGCGCTCGACCTGCGGATAGCGCTGCAAGGCCACAGCATCGAAGCCCATTGCGCCGAGCTGCTCGAAGCTCGCCTTCAGCGCGCCCAGGCCCTGCAAGGTGCTCTGCGGCTTGATGAATTCATCGCGCTCCAGGATGGGAATGCCGATCGCGTCAAGCACCGGCACGACCGAGCGATCGAAGAAGCCGGCCGCCTGGGCCCGCGCGGCGCGCTGCTGCGACTCCAGCGCGAAAGCATCGACATCCTCGCGGCCCCAGCCGCCCAGCGTGGCGATCAGGTCCGCGCCTATGCCCTGCGGCACGAAGCCGGTGACGGCGTTGGTCTCGGGGTCTTGTGCCCAGGCGCCACCGTCGCTGCCCATGGGCACCCGCGACATGCTCTCGACGCCGCCGGCGATGACCAGGTCTTCCCAGCCGCTGGCGACCTTTTGCGCGGCCAGGTTCACCGCCTCCAGGCCCGAGGCGCAAAAGCGGTTGATCTGCACGCCGGCAACTCTGAAGTCCCAGCCCGCCTTCAGCACCGCCGTTTTCGGGATCACGGCCCCCTGCTCGCCCACCGGCGTGACGCAGCCCATCACCACGTCGTCCACCAGGGCCGGATCGAAGTCCAGCCGCTGCTGCAGCTGGCCGAGCAGGCCGGCCAGCAGGTCCACCGGCTTGACCTCATGCAGGCTGCCGTCCTTCTTGCCCTTGCCGCGCGGCGTGCGCAGGGCTTCGTAAATCAATGCTTGCGCCATGGTTGTCTCCAATGCACGGCTCGCGCGCGGGCGCTGCCGATTGACAAGCGATTATGAAGCGCAGCACACTTACCAAGCAAGTGCTTGGTTGAACAAGGGAGAGAGATGAGCGGCTATGCCAGTGTTTTCAGACCCGGTTTGTTCGCCGGCCAGGTGGTCATCGTCACCGGCGGCGGCTCCGGCATAGGCCGCTGCACCGCGCACGAGCTGGCCGCGCTGGGCGCAACCGTGGCCCTGGTGGGCCGCAAGCCGGAGAAGCTGGCGGCGGTGCAGGCTGAAATCGAGGCCGCAGGCGGCAAGGCCAGCGGACATGTCTGTGACATTCGCGAGGAAAGCGTAGTGGCCGCCACCGTGGCCGAGGTGCTGGCCCGGCATGGCCGCATCGACGGCCTGGTCAACAACGCCGGCGGCCAGTACCCCTCGCCGCTGCGAGACATCAAGGCCAAGGGCTGGGACGCCGTGGTGCGCAACAACCTGACCGGCGGCTTCTTGATGGCCAGAGAGTGCTACACGCAGTACCTCGAGGCCAACGGTGGATCAATCGTCAACATCATTGCCGACATCTGGATGGGCATGCCCGGCATGGGCCACAGCGGCGCGGCGCGTGCCGGCATGCTGAACTTCACCGAGACGGCCGCACTGGAGTGGGCGCCGGTGCGCAGCAATGCGGTCGCGCCGGGCTGGATCGCCTCCAGCGGCATGGACCAGTACCCGCCCGAGATGGGCCCGCTGATACGCAATATGGCCCGGATGACACCGGCCTGCCGCATGGGCAGCGAGAGTGAAGTGGCCGCCGCGATCGTGTTCCTGCTGTCGCCGGCTGCCGCCTTCATCAGCGGCGCCTGCCTGCGCATCGACGGCGGGGCGCCGAATGCCAAGCGCATATGGCCCCGGGTCGGCACCGGCAAGAGCCCGGCGCAGTTCGATGGTTTCCATCTGGCGACGACCCCCAAGGTGCTGATGAGCGAGAACGGCGATGCCCAGGATTGAATCACAGCTGGATGTCGGCAGCGCGTTGTTTGCCGAGAACCGCAGCTACCAGCTGAGCCTGATCACCCAGCTGCGCGCGCTGGAGGCCCGCACCGCCAGCCGCAGCGCGCAAAGCAAACCGCTGTTCGACAAACGCGGCCAGCTGCTGCCCCGCGAGCGGGTGGCGCGGCTGCTTGACCCGGGCACGCCGTTTCTGGAGCTGTCCTCGCTGGCCGGCTATCTGCAGGATCAGCCCGACCCTGACGCCTCGATCGCCGGTGGCGGCTTCATCGCCGGCATCGGTGTCGTGTCCGGCACGCGGGTGCTGCTGGTGGCTGACGACGCCGGCATCGAGGCCGGCGCGCTGCAGGCCAAGGGCCTGGAGAAGCTGCAGCGGGCGCAGGAGATCGCGCTGCAGAACCGCCTGCCTTTCGTGCATCTGGTTGAGTCGGCCGGGGCGAACCTGTTGAAGTACCGCGTCGAGCAGTTCGTGCTGGGCGGCAGCGGCTTCTGGTGGCTGGCGCGGCTGTCGGCCGCGGGCCTGCCGGTGATTTCGGTCGTGCATGGCGCCTCGACTGCCGGCGGCGCCTATATGACCGGCCTGGCCGACTATGTGGTGATGGTCAAGAAGCGCGCCCGCGCCTTTCTGGCCGGCCCGCCGCTCCTGAAGGCCGCCACCGGCGAGATCGCCAATGACGAGGACCTGGGCGGCGCCGAGATGCATGCCGGCGTGTCGGGCCTGGCCGAGTACGTGGCCGAGGATGATGCCCATGCGCTGGCCATCTGCCGCGAGCTGGTCGCCTCGCTGGGCTGGGCGGGCCAGGGCAATCTCTGGCCCGACGGCCCCGCACCGCACCATGCCGCAGACGAGTTGCTGGGCCTGATGGGCCTGGACACCAAGAAGCCGGTGGACATGCACGAGCTGATCGCCCGCATCGTCGACCAGTCCGACTTCCTCGACTTCAAGCCCGACTATGGCCCGGCCACGATCTGCGGCCATGCCGCGATTGCCGGCCACCGCGTCGGCATCATCAGCAACAACGGCCCGCTGGACCCGGCCGGCAGCACCAAACTCACCCACTTCATCCAGGCCTGCGAGCAAAGCGGCCTGCCCATGATCTATCTGCAGAACACCACCGGCTTCATCGTCGGCACGGAGGCTGAGCGGGCCGGCATGATCAAGCACGGTGCCAAGCAGATCCAGGCGCTGAGCAACGCCACCGTGCCGCAGATCACCGTGATGTGCGGCGCCTCCTTCGGGGCCGGCAACTACGGCATGTGCGGACGCGGCTTTCACCCCCGCTTTGTGTTCAGCTGGCCCAATGCGCGCACCGCGGTGATGGGCCCGCAGCAGGCCGCCGACACGATGGAAATCGTCATGCGCGAGGGCGCGGCGCGCAAGGGGCAGCCGGTGGACGAGGCGCAGATCGCCGGCCTGAAGCAGCAGATCATCGCCACCTTCGAGCGCCAGATGAGCGCCTTCTACACCTCGGGCCTGCTGCTTGACGATGGCGTGATCGACCCCCGCGACACCCGCCGCGTGCTGGCGCTGGCCCTGCAGCTGTGCGCGGAAGCGCGCGAGCGCGCGCTTCGGCCCATGCAGTTCGGCGTCGCCCGGCCCTGAACAGGAATCCCAAGGAGACATCCATGCAATTCACCCACGAGCACGAAGAGCTGCAGCGCACCTTGAAGCGCTTCATCGACGAGCAGATCAACCCCCACGTCGATGCCTGGGAGGCCGAGGAAATCTTCCCGGCCCACCAGGTATTCAAGCAGCTCGGTGACCTGGGGCTATTGGGTCTGTGCAAGCCGGTCGAGTACGGCGGACTGGGGCTGGACTACTCCTACTCGGTGGCCATGGCCGAGACGCTGGGCCATGTGCACTGCGGCGCCATCCCCATGGCCATCGGCGTGCAGACCGATATGTCCACGCCGGCGCTGGCCCGCTTCGGCAGCGATGCGCTGAAGCGCGAGTTCCTGGTGCCGGCCATTGCCGGCGACATGGTGGCCTGCATCGGCGTGTCCGAGCCTGGTGCCGGGTCGGACGTGGCGGCGATCAAGACCACCGCGCGCAAGGATGGCGGCGACTACGTCATCAACGGCGGCAAGATGTGGATCACCAACAGCCTGCAGGCCGACTTCATGGTGGTGCTGTGCAACACCAGCGAGGGCGCGCCGCACAAGAACAAGAGCCTGATCGTGGTGCCGATGGGAACAAAGGGCGTGACCCGCGCCAAGAAGATACGCAAGATCGGCATGATGAGCAGCGACACGGGGCTGATCCATTTCGATGATGTGCGTGTGCCGCAAGGCAACCGCATCGGCGAGGAGGGCATGGGCTTCACCTACCAGATGATGCAGTTCCAGGAGGAACGCCTGTGGGCCGCGGCGAATGCGGTTCAAGGTCTGAGCAACTGCATCGAACATACGATCGAGTACACGAGAGAACGCAAGGCTTTCGGCCAGTCGGTGCTGGACAACCAGGTCGTGCACTTCCGCCTGGCCGAGCTGAAGACCGAGGTCGAGGCGCTGCGCGCCCTCACCTATCTGGCCACCGAGCACTACGTCGGCGGCAAGGACGTGACCGAGTGGGCCTCGATGGCCAAGCTGAAGGCCGGCCGCCTGCTGCGCGAGGTGCCCGACGCCTGCCTGCAGTACTGGGGCGGCATGGGCTACACCTGGGACAACCTGGTCTCCCGCATGTACCGCGACGGCCGCCTTGGCTCCATCGGCGGCGGTGCCGACGAGGTGATGCTGGGCATCATCGCCAAGTACATGCACACGCTGCCGGCACGGCGATGATTGACCTGCTGCAGCAGGGCACGGCCCTGTACCTCACGCTGAACGCACCGGCGACGCGCAATGCCTTGACCGACGCGATGGTGCAAGTCCTGGGCGAAGCCCTGGCCGAGGCGGCGCGGATCGACAAGCTGCGCGCCGTCGTGCTGCGCGGGGCCGGCGGACACTTCTGCGCCGGCGGCGACTTCAGCGGCTTCAAGCGCCTGATCGCCGAACCCAGGCCCGACGCCGGTCCGGACCCGATTGCCATTGCCAACCGCCGCTTCGGCGCGCTGCTGGAGCAGTTCGCCGCCTGCCCGGTGCCTACCATCGCCATCGTCGAAGGCGCGGCCATCGGCGGCGGCCTGGGCCTTGCCGCGGCCTGCAATGTCGTGCTGGCGTCGGACACCGCCAGCTTCGGCATGCCCGAGGTCACGCTGGGCCTGCCCCCGGCCCAGATCGCCCCCTTCATTGCCGGCCGTATCGGCGCCGGGCCGGCGCTGCGGCTGATGCTGACGGGCCGGCGCATCAGCGCCGCCGAAGCGATGGCCCTGGGCATGTGCGACGAGATGCTGACCGGCGATCATCTGGATGCGCGGCTGCAGCACTGGCTGAAGCTGCTGCAAAAGGCCGAGCCGCAGTGCCTGCGTCACACCCTGCAGATCGTGCGCAGCACGGCCAGCCGTAGTGTCACTCTGGACCAGGCCGCCGAGCTGTTTGCCCAGGCCCTGCGCAGCGGCACCGCGGCCGAGGGCCTGGCCGCGTTCGGCGCCAAGCGCCCGCCGCTGTGGGCGCAGGAGGCAGACAAGCCATGACGCGCATCAACAGCCTGCTGATCGCCAACCGCGGCGAGATCGTCGCCCGCGTGGCGCACACGGCCCGGGCCATGGGCCTGCGCACCATCGCCGTCTACTCGGACGCCGACCGCAAGGCCGTTCACCCCGCCCTGTGCGACAGCGCCATCGCCATCGGCGGCGAGCGGCCGGCCGACAGCTATCTGCGCATCCCGAAGTTGCTGGAGGCGGCTCGCGCCAGCGGCGCCCAGGCCATCCATCCAGGCTATGGTTTTCTGTCCGAGAACGCCGAGTTTGCCCAGGCAGTGCTTGACGCCGGCCTGGTCTGGGTCGGCCCGCCGCCCGCTGCTATGACGGCAATGGGCAATAAGTCCGCCGCCAGGCAAGCGATGGCCCGGGCGGGCGTGCCGGTGCTGCCAGGCTACGACGGCGCCGGGCAAGACCTGGCCCAGCTGGCGGAGCATGCACTGCGCATCGGCTTCCCGCTGATGGTCAAGGCTGCCTGCGGTGGTGGCGGGCGCGGCATGCGCCTGGTGCAGCAGGCCGATCAGCTGGAGGCCGCGCTGCAATCGGCCCGCTCGGAAGCGCTCGCCGCCTTTGGCGACGGCCAGCTGCTGCTGGAGCGCGCACTGCTGGCGCCGCGCCATGTCGAGATCCAGGTCTTTGCAGATGGCCAGGGTCAGGTCGTGCACCTGGGCGAGCGCGACTGCTCGGTGCAGCGTCGTCATCAGAAGGTGGTCGAGGAGGCGCCCTCGCCGGCCGTCACGCCGGCGCTGCGCAGACGCATGGGCGAGGCGGCGGTGCAGGTGGCCCGCAGCATCGGCTACGTGGGCGCCGGCACGGTCGAGTTCCTGCTCGACACCGACGGCAGCTTCTGGTTCATGGAGATGAACACCCGGCTGCAGGTCGAGCATCCGGTGACCGAGGCCCTGACCGCCGTCGATCTGGTCGAGTGGCAGTTGCTCATCGCCCAGGGCGAGCCTTTGCCGCTGGGCCAGGAAGAGCTGCTGCGCCGCTTCGAGAGCGGCGGCCATGCGATCGAGGTGCGGCTGTGCGCCGAAGACCCGGGGCGCGACTACCTGCCCCAGGCCGGCCGGCTGCTGCGTTGGCAGCCACCGTCGGGCATACGCTGCGACCATGCGCTGGCCGACGGCCTGGACATCGCGCCCTTCTACGATTCGATGCTGGCCAAGCTGATCGCCCTTGCGCCGACGCGCCGGGCCGCCGCCGCCCAGCTCGCCGCTGCGCTGGACCGCACGCTGTGCCTGGGCCTGGCCACCAACCGCGGGCTGCTGGCTCGCATCCTGCGTGATGACGAATTCCTCGGTGGAGAGTTCAGTACCGCCCTGCTGGCCCGGCGCTTCCCCGATGACGCGGCACGTCGGACGCCGCTCCCAGGGGGGCTGCTGGCCCTCGCCGCCGCCGCAATCGCGCTGCTGCCGGCCACGCCCCTGCCCGATCTGTGGGCGGACTGGCCAGGCGACAGGCCGGTGGATCAGCTGGTGCCGCTGGAGCACCAAGGCAGGCTGCAGCGCTGGCAGCTCCAGGGCACTGGCTCAAGCTTCAGCGCCAGCTGTGGTGACGAGATGCATCAGATCACCGAGCTGCGCCTGATCGGCCCGCAGCAACTGAACGCCACGCTGAACGGCCGCCCGCTGCGCGCCACCCGCGTGCCGGACGGCAATTGGCTGTGGCTGATGGTCGATGGCGTCGAGCTTGCCGTGGAGGACCGCCGCCTGAGCCCGGTGCAGCAGACCCAGGCACTGGCCACCGGCGCCGTGCTGGTGCCCATGCATGGCCGGTTGGTGCTGCTCAACGTAGAGCTCGGAGACAAGGTCGAGGTCGGCGCCCTGCTGGCCGTGATGGAGGCGATGAAGATGGAGCATCAACTCACCGCACCGATCAGCGGCATCGTGCGCGCCATCCACGCCCGTGTGGGCGAGCAGGTGGCGGCGCGCAAGCTGCTGCTGGAGGTGGTGGCTGCATGAGCACCGAACTGCAGGCCTTTCGCGACGCGCTGCGCCAGTTTGTCACACGCGAGATCGCCCCGCAGGTCAACGCGTGGGACGAGGCCGGCACCTTCCCGCGCGAGCTGTATGCGCGGGCGGCTGGGATGGGCCTGCTGGGCATAGGCTATCCCGAGGAGCTCGGCGGGCTGGGCGTCACGCCGCAAGACGCCCGGCTGCGCTGGATCGCCACCGAGGAAATCGCCCGTGCCGGCAGCGGTGGGCTGATGGCCAGCCTGTTCTCACACAATATCGCCTTGCCCCCGCTGCTGGCTCAAGCCGATGCCGACTTGCAGCGGCGCGTGCTACCCGACGTCTTGAGCGGTTCCAAGATCGCCGCACTGGCCATCACCGAGCCATCGGGCGGCTCCGACGTCGCGCGGCTGCGCACCACGGCCCGGCTGGCCGGCAGCGACTACATCGTCAACGGCGAAAAGGTCTTCATCACCTCCGGCATGCGCGCCGACTGGCTGACGGTGGCGGTGCGCACCGGCGGGCCGGGCGCGGGCGGCATCTCGCTGCTGGCCATCCCCGGCGACACCCCCGGCCTGACCCGCAGCCCGCTGCAGAAGATGGGCTGGTGGGCCAGCGACACCGCACTGCTGCACTTCAACGACTGCCGCGTGCCCGCGGCCCATCTGATCGGCGCCGAGAACAGCGGCTTTCGCGCCATCATGGAGAACTTCAACGGTGAGCGCCTGATGCTGGCGGTGGGCGCCAATGCCTTTGCCCAGGTCTGTCTCGACGAGGCGCTGGACTGGGCCCGCCAGCGCCAGACCTTTGGCCAGCCGCTGATCCAGCACCAGGTGATACGCCACAAGCTGATGGACATGCGCATGCGCGTGCAGACCACCCGCGCCTGGATAGACGCACTGATCGCCCAGCAGGAAGCTGGACTGACCACACCCGAGTGGGTGGCCGATCTGTGCCTGCTGAAGAACCAGGCCACGCAGACGATGCAGCACTGCGCCGACCAGGCCGTGCAGATCCTCGGCGGCATGGGCTTCATGCGTGGGTGCAAGAGCGAACGCATCTACCGCGAGGTCAAGGTGATGATGATTGGCGGCGGCGCCGAGGAGATCATGAAGGAGCTGGCTGCACGTCAGCTGGGACAATGTTGACCGACAATGCCTCCATGACCTGCACCTCCACCCTGTTCGAGCCCGAGTTCCAGCGCCTGCTGTGCGAGATTTTCGAGGAGAAGATCGTCTTCAATCGCGTGCTGGGTCTGCGCATCGACGCGCTGGAGGCCGAGCATGTGCTGGCACACATCGCGATGAAGCCCGAGCTGATCGGCCACTACACCCATCAGCGCCTGCATGGCGGCGTGATCAGTGCCACGCTGGATGCGATGGGTGGCCTGGCCGCGATGGCCGCCATCGGCGCCCGTCACATGGACGAGCCGGTGAATGCCCGCTTGGCCCGATTCGGCAAGCTGGGCACCATCGATCTGCGCATCGACTACCTGCGCCCTGCCACGGGCGCCACCTTCAGCGCCCGAGCCGAGGTCCTGCGGCTGGGCAGCCGCGTGGCGTCCACCCGGATGGAGTTCTTCGACCAGGACGGCAAGCTGCTCAGCGTGGGCGCCGGGGCCTATATCGTGAGCTGAGGTTCCAAGGGGCGGCCCACTGTCCACTTTGGCACGCCCCTGCCCTCCGCGAGGCAACACCGCGCGCCACGTTCCGGCCGCATCTGGGCCAGAATGAGCAAGTAAAGACTTGCCCCAAGCCCACCGGCGCCTGCCCAGCACGCAGCGAGCCACGAGAGACTTCATGGCCACGCCACCAGAGAGAACGGCCCCCGCCCCGGCGCGAGCGGCCACCGATGTCAATGCGCAGCTGCTGCATGCACTGCGCGAGCGCGACATCATTCTCGAGAACGCAGGCGTTGGCATCGTGTTCGTGAAGCAGCGCACCATCGTGCGCTGCAACCAGCGCTATGCCGAGATCTACGGCTTCGACGACCCGCTCGGCCCCATAGGCACCAGCAGCATCGAGATCTATCCCAGCGAGCGGGACTTCAAGCAGCTCGGCGCCGAGGCCTACCCGATACTCGCCACCGGCCAGACCTACAAGACCGAGCGGCTGATGAAGCGCCGCAGCGGCGAGCTGTTCTGGTGCAGCCTGACCGGCCGGCTGATCAATGCCGACAATCCGGCGGACGGTTCGATCTGGATCGTCGATGACATCCACGAGCAGAAGCAGGCGCAAAGCGAGCTGCAGACGGTCACTCATCAGCAACGCCTGATCCTGGACCACTCGATGGTGGGCATCGTGTTCCTGCGCGACCGCAAGGTCACACAGTGCAATCGCAGCTTCGAGGCGCTGTTCGGCTATGCCCCGGGCGAGCTGGCAGGCAGTTCCTCGCGCCAGTGGTATCTGACCGACGAGGACTGGAACGAGGCGGGCCGCCGCTGCTACGAACCCTTCTCCAAGGGCCAGGCCTTCGAGGGCGAGATGCTGCTGCGCAAGAAGGACGGCACCGCCGTGTACTGTGAGGTGCGCAGCAAGGCCATCGATCCGCACGACCTGTCACAGGGCTCGATCTGGATCACCATGGACATCACTGCGCGCAAGAACGCCGAGAGCGCGCTGGTCAAGGCCAAGGACGAGCTGGAGCATCTGGTCGACGAGCGCACGCAGCAGCTGAAGCTGACCGTCAGTGCGCTGGAGCAGAAGGTGCTGGAGCAGCAGCAGGCCGAAGCCCATATCCAGCAGCTGGCCCACTACGATTCGCTGACCGGCCTGCCCAATCGCGTACTGCTCAGCGATCGCGCCCACCAGGCGCTGGAGATCGCGCGTCGCCAACAGGAGCCCCTGGCCCTGCTGTTCCTGGATCTGGATCACTTCAAGAACGTAAATGATTCGCTGGGCCACCGCGTCGGCGACGAATTGCTGGCCCTGCTGGCTCAACGCCTGAAGACCGCTGTGCGAGAGCAGGACACGGTCTCGCGGCTGGGCGGCGACGAATTTATCCTCGTGCTGCCCGGCACCGATGCCCAGGGCGCCGCCCATGTGGCCACCAAGGTGATGGCACTGGCCGCGCAGGCCTTCCAGATCGAGCACAACGAGCTCACCGTCACGCCTTCGATAGGCATCGCCCTGTATCCGGGCGACGGTGCGGACTTCGACACCCTGTGCCGCTGCGCCGACATCGCCATGTACCGGGCCAAGCACGACGGGCGCAACAACTTCCGCTTCTTTACCGGCGAGATGCAGGCCCAATCGGTGCGTGCGCTGCAGCTGGAGAATGCGCTGCGCCGCGCGCTGGAGCGCGAACAGCTGAGCCTGCACTACCAGCCCCAGGTCTGCCTACTGACCGGCCGCGTGATAGGCGCCGAGGCGCTGCTGCGCTGGCAGCACCCCGAGCTGGGACAGGTCTCGCCGGCCGAGTTCATTCCGGTGGCCGAGGCCAGTGGACTGATACTGCCCATAGGCGAATGGGTGCTGCGCAGTGCCGCCCAGCAGCTCAAGGCCTGGATGGAGGCGGGCATGGCGCCGATCACGATGTCGGTCAATCTGTCCTCGGTGCAGTTCCGGCACGCCGACCTGCCGGCCCTGGTCAGCCGCATCCTTGACGAGGCCAGGCTGCCGCCGAACTTGCTGGAGCTGGAGCTGACCGAGGGCGTGGCGATGGTGGACCCGCTGGGTGCCATCGCCGTGATGAACGACCTGCATGACCGTGGCGTGCGCATGTCCATCGACGACTTCGGCACCGGCTACTCCTCACTGAGCTATCTGAAGAAGTTCCGCATCTACAAGCTCAAGATCGATCAATCCTTCGTGCGCGACATCACCGATGACCCCGAAGACAAGGCCATCGTCAGCGCCATCATCAGCATGGCCGGCAGCCTGGGTCTGCAGACGATTGCCGAGGGCGTTGAAACGGCCGGCCAGCTGGACCATCTGCGCGCCATGGGTTGCGACGAGGTGCAGGGCTATCATTTCAGCCGGCCGGTGCCGGCGGACGCATTTGCCGCCTTTGTGCAGGCGGCGCGGCCCTGAAGCTCATGCAAAAGGCCTGACGCCGCGAAGCGTCAGGCCTTCGATTGAGCGATCTCGGCTTACTCGCCGCCCACCACGACCGGCTTGGCCGCGGCGCCGCCCCGGCGCTGCACGAAGCTCAGGGCCCGCTTCAGTGAGCGGAACAGGAAGCGCAGCAGCAGCAGCGTCAGTATCGCTTCGACAAAGGTCAGCGCGAAGGCGACAAAGGCATTCCAGCGCAGCTGCCGGCGCCCGAACTTGGCAACCATCCGTTCCCGGGCGATCTCGATGCTGTCGTAGAAGCTGGGCACCATCAGCAGGGTCAGGAAGGTGGAGGTGATCGTGCCGCCGATGATGGCCACGGCCATAGGGCGGTAGAACTCGCCGCCTTCACCGATGCCTATGGCCACCGGCAGCATGCCGGCGATCAGCGCAAAGGTCGTCATCAGGATGGGCCGGAAGCGCTTGCGGCCCGCATGCATCAAGGCCTCTTCGCGCGGCACGCCGGCGGCCTCCTCGGCGCGGGCAGCGTCGAGCAGCAGGATGGCGTTCTTCGCCACCAGGCCGGCCAGCATGATGATGCCGATGAAGCTCATCAGGTTCAGCGTGCCCTTGGTCAGCAGCAGCGCGACGACCACGCCGATCAGCGACAACGGCTGCGACAGCATCACGCCCAGCGGCGCGGTGAACGAGCCGAACTGCATCACCAGTATCAGGTACATCAGGCCGATGCCGGAGGCCAGGGCCACGGCCATGGCGCCGAACACCTCTTCCTGGTCCTTGGACGCGCCGGCCAGCTCGATGCCATAACCGGGCGGGAACGGAATCGCCGCGGCCAGCTTCTTGGCCTCGGCCGTCACCTCCCCGGGCGAGCGGCCCTGCACATTGGCCGAGACGGCGATCATGCGCTTGCCGTCCGAGTGCTGGATCTTGGCCGGGCCCTTGCCCATCGTCACGGTGGCGATCTGCTCCAGCGGCACCATCGTGCCGCTGCCGGCCACGGTGATGGGCAGGCGCTCGATATTGCTCGCGTCAACGCGGTCGGCCGGGTGCAGACGCACGGCCACGTCGCGCGTCTCGCCGCTCGGATCGACCCAGTCGCCGACCTCGACGCCGGCAAAGGCCACCCGCAACGCGGTTGCCGCATCGCCAACCGAGATGCCCAGCGAGTTGGCCAGGCCGCGGTTCAGCTCGATCTGCAACTCGTCCTGCGGGTCCTGCTCGGACAGGCCCACATCGACCGCGCCCTTGACCTGGCGCAGCTGGGCCATGTAGTCGTTGGTGATCTCCAGCAGCTTGCGCGAGTCGGCGCCGTGGAAGCGTATCTGCACCGGTTTCTGCGCGCCGTTGTTCAGGTCGTCCAGCACCACATATTCGGCGCCGACGAGGCGGGAGACCTTCTCGCGCAGCTCCTTGGCAATCTCCGTGGCCGAGCGCTTGCGTTCGTAGCTCTTGCCCAGGTCCACATAGATGCGGCCGCCGCTGACGTTGACATAACTGTTGGTCGCCTTCGTCTCCTTGATCTCGAAGGCCTGGGCCGCGGCTGCGGCCATCTTCAGCTTCGAGTACTCGAGACTCGCGCTGGCCGGGGTACGCACCTCGATGGCAATCGTCCCGTAGTCGCTGGACGGCAGGAAGCTGGAGCCGCCCAGGGTCATCTGCAGCACGATGGCCAGCACAAAGCTCGCCACCGCGAAGATCGCCATCCAGATGCGGTGGTGCAGTGCCCAGGCGATCACATTGCCGTAGCGGTCGGCCTGGTGGTCGAACCACTCGTTGAAGCGCTGCAGCTGCTTGGACAGGCCCTTCTTGGGCGCCAGGTGGTGCCCGGGTGGGTCGCCCCAGAAGGCCGACAACATCGGGTCCAGGGTGAACGAGATGAACAGGCTCACCAGCACCGAGGCGACCACGGTCAGTCCGAAGGGGCGGAACCACTCGCCCGAGACGCCGGGCATGAAGGCCACCGGCACGAACACCGCGACGATGGAGAAGGTCGTCGCGGCCACGGCCAGGCCGATCTCGGCCGTGCCGTTCAGCGCCGCGGTGACGCGATCGGCGCCCCGCTCCATATGGCGAACGATGTTCTCGCGCACGACGATCGCGTCGTCGATCAGCACGCCGATCGCCAGCGACAGGCCCAGGAGGCTCATGAAATTCAGCGTGAAGCCGCACAGCCAGACAGCGATGAAGGCAGCGATCACCGAGGTTGGCAGGCTCAGGGCGGTGATCAGCGTCGAGCGCCAGGAGTTCAGGAACACATAGACCACCAGCACGGTCAGGCCGGCGCCGAAGACCAGCGCGTCGATCACGTTGTTGAGACTGTTCTGCGCGTCCTTGCCGCCGTCCTGCGTGACCTCCAGCGTGCTGCCGGCGGGCAGGGTCTTCTGAATCTCGGCCACCATCTTGCGCACTTCGTTGGCCACGGACACCGTGGACGCATCGCGCGAGCGGGTCACCGACAGGCCCACATTCGGCGAGCCGTTGCGCACGCTGACGCTGGTGCGCTCGGCAAAGCCGTCCTGGATGGAAGCGACCTGGCCCAGCCGGACCAGCTCGGATCCCATGCGCTTGACGACGATCTGCTCGAACTCGGCCGGGTTCTCGATCCGGCCCAGCAGACGGATGCTCTGGTCCTCCATCGCGCCGCGCACCTTGCCCACCGGCGCGGTGGTGTTCTGGCTGCGCAGCGCGTTGACGACCTCGGTCACCGAGACATTGAACTCGCGCAGCTTCTGCGCCCGCAGCAGCACCGACAGCTCACGGGTCAAGGCGCCATCGACGTTGACCGTGGCCACGCCGTTGATGCCACGCAGCTTGTCGGCGATCTGGTCCTCGGCCACGCGCGAGATCTCGGCATGGGTCTGGCTCTTGCTGGACAGGGCCAGCTGCATGATGGGCTGGGCGGCGGGGTCGATGCGGCGCAGCACCGGCTCACGCATCTCCAGCGGCAGCTTGTAGCGCACCGCACCGATGGCGTTGCGGATATCGTCCGCCGCCTCGATCATGTTCTTGTTGAAGTTGAAGACCAGGAAGAACTGGGCGTTGCCCTCGCTCGCCGTCGAGCGCACCTCGGACACGCCGTTGATGCTCAGCAGCGACTTCTCGATGCGGTTGATGATCTCGCGCTCGGCCGTCTCGGGCGAGGCGCCCGGATAGGCGATGTTGACCACCATCAGCGGCTGCTCGACATCCGGGATCTGATTGACCCGCAGCTTCTTCAGGGCCAACAGGCCCAGACACATCAGGCTGATGATGATGACGATCGTCGCGATCGGCTTCTTGACGCTGAAATTGGATAAAAACATATCAGCCTCCCATCTTGGCAACCGAAGCCGCTGATGCGGCTGATGCGGCTGCCGCCTTCGCCATTTCGACCTTGCGGCCATCCTGCAGCGCGCTGGTCGGACGGCGCAGCACCACATCGCCGGCGGTCAGGCCGCTGGTGACCACATACAGGCCCTGGCGCTCGTCGCGAGCCCCAAGCTTGAGGGCGGTCTTGGCGATCTGGCCGTCCTTGACCCGCCAGGCGAATGCCTCGTCACCCTGGCGCTGGATCGAGGCCTCGGGCAGCATCAGCGCACTAACGGTCTGGGTTTGCACGCGGCCTTCGGCATAGAGCCCGGCCACGGCTGGGGCCTCCTTGCCGGCGAAGTCCACCAGCACCTCGACCTGGCGGGTCGCGGCGTTGGCGGCGGCAGCGATGCGGCGCACCTTGCCCTGGAAGTCGGTGTCGGCATAGCCGTTGACGCGGAAGAACACCGTCTCGCCTACCTTCAACTCGGACATGCGGTCCGCCGACACCAGGCCCTCGAAGCGCATGCTGGTCGGATCTATCACCTTGACCAGCTCCTTGCCGATCTGGGCCGTGTCGCCCGGCGAGACCTTGCGGTCGCTGACCACGCCGTCGAACGGGGCGCGCACCTCGGTGCGCTGGATCTGCTGGCGGGCCGTGGCCACCCGGGCCTTGGCCGCCACCAGATCGCTCTGCGCATTGTTGCGGCGCACCTCGGCGTCCTCCATCGCCTGCATCGAGCTCATGCCCTGGGCCTGCAGGGTGCGCAGCCGCTGGTACTGGCGCTCGGCCTGCTCGAAACTCTGGCCCGAGGCCCGGGCGGCCTCTTCGGCGGAAGACAGGCTCTCGCGGATGGCGCTGTCATCCAGCCGCGCGATCAGGTCGCCGCGCTTGACCTTCTCGCCGTTCTCCTTCAGCACCTGCAGCACCACGGCCGAGACCTCGGCGCGCAGATCGGCACGCTTCTCGGGCTGGATCGAGCCGGTGATCACCGGGCCCGAATCGTAGGAACCGATGCTCAGGCGGCTCAGGTCTTCCGGCGAAATCAGCAGCGGCTGGGCGGCGGCCTCCTTGTCCGCCTTGGCCTTTGCGTCGGGGGGGGTCTTGCCACAGGCCACAAGCAGGGTCGCTACAACTACGGCAAGTACGGTCTGGCGCAACATCGGCATCTCCGAAATAACATGGGTCTGGGGGAAGGCGCGCAAGCTTAACCGCGCTGGCCACAGATGCAAGAGACCATGCGCTCGCCGGCAGCCAAGGCCGACGAATCGCAGGAAACCCGGCCTGAGCGGCAAGCCGGCGCTTGATTTCTTGAACCAGCGCTATTGAAATGCATGGGCGGGCACCCAATTGGGCAGTTCGAGACAACCGACGGGAACCCTGTGCCTATTCTGATGCTTGGCCTGCTGACCCTGCTGCCACTGGCCTGGCTGCTGGGCGAACCCTGGTGGACCGAAAAGCGCCGCGAGCGCCTGCGCCGCCAGCCCTTCCCCAATGAATGGCGCGAGATCCTGAAGCGTCGCGTGCCCCAGGTCCGTCGCCTGCCGGTCGATCTGCAGCTGCAGCTGAAGCGCCATATGCAGGTGTTTCTGGCCGAGAAGGCCTTCATCGGCTGCGACGGCTTGGTCGTCACGCCGGAGATGCGCGTCACCATCGCCGCTCAGGCCTGCCTGCTGCTGCTGAACCGCCGCCGGCCGCGCTACTTCCCCAAGCTGCGCCAGATCCTCGTCTACCCGGGCGCCTTCATCGTCAATCGCCCTGCCACCGATGGCGCGGGCGTGCTGCAGGAGCAGCGCCAGGTGCTGGCCGGCGAGTCCTGGACCCAGGGTCAGGTGATCTTGTCCTGGCAGGACGCACTGGAAGGCGCGGCGATAGCCGACGACGGCCGCAATGTGGTGATCCATGAGTTCGCCCACCAGTTGGACCAGGAAAAAGGCCATGCCAATGGCGCACCCAGCCTGCCCCGCACGCAGTACAAGGCCTGGTCGCGGGTCATGCAGGCCGAGTTCCAGCAGCTGCAATGGCAGGCCCGGCAGGGCCAGGAGTCGCTGCTGAGCCACTATGGCGCCACCGACCCGGCCGAGTTCTTTGCCGTGTCCAGCGAGGTGTTCTTCGAGCAACCGCTGCCGCTGGCTCAACGTCACCCGGCTCTGTACGAACAGCTGAGCCGCTATTACCGTGTCAACCCGCTAAGCTGGTAAGCAAACCCAGCCCTTGTTTGAAAGCATCACCCCATGAAGATCGATTTCGTCTCCGACGTCTCCTGCCCCTGGTGCGCCATCGGCCTCAAATCACTGGAAACCGCGCTCGACCGGGTCGGCGGTGATATCAAGGCCGAGCTGCATTTCCAGCCCTTCGAGCTGAACCCCAAGATGGTGCCCGAGGGCCAGGACATCACCGAGCACTTAAGCCAGAAGTACGGCATCTCGCCGGCCCAGATCGCGCAGAACCGCGAGGCGATTCGTGCCCGTGGCGCCGCCGTCGGTTTCGAGTTCAGCATGGGCGGGCGAAGCCGCATCTACAACACCTTCGACGCCCACCGCCTGCTGCACTGGGCCGAGGGCGAAGGCTCAGGCAGGCAGGCGGCGCTCAAGCATGCCCTGCTCAGCGCCTATTTCACCGAAGACCAGAACCCCAGCGACCATGAACTGCTCTTGAGCAAGGTGGCCCAGGTCGGCCTCGATGTGGAGCGCGCCCGCGCCATCCTGGCCTCGGACGAGTTCACCGACGATGTGCGCCAGCGCCAACAGTTCTATCTGCAGCAGGGCATCAATTCGGTGCCGGCGGTGATCATCAACGACCGCCACCTGATCTCCGGCGGCCAACCGCCCGAGGTGTTCGAGCAGGCACTGCGGCAGATTGCGGCCGAGGGTTGACTCGTAGCCCGGATGTCAATCCGGGGCCGGCGCTGCACCTGCTACAAGCCCCCGGATTCCATCCGGGCTACGCGGAGATCAAGGCCTTCAGCTCCCGCTCCAGCAGGTGCGGCTCGCCGAGGTTGACCTCGATCAGGCGGCGCAGATGGGTGATGCTGTCGATGTCTATGCTGCGGCACAGCAGGCCGACATGGTGGCCCTGCACATAGGCCACCTCGGCGGCCATGGCGATGCTCTCTTCCATGTCGTTGAGGCGCACGCTCAGCAGGCAGGGCGCGCCGACCGGCACCTTGGCCTCGGGCGGCAGGCTCAGCAGAGCGCCCTTGAAGGACAGATCCAGCACCTTGGCCTCGAAGCGGTGCTGGGTGGTCGTCAGCTGGGCCGGCGCATCAAAGGCGATGCGCACAAAGTGTCGGCGTTCGGTGTTCATGACGACCTTCGTGGAGGTTGGGGGCTGCTGCCATGCTATCCCAAACCTCGGCCCGCCATCGGAGCGCCCCGGCAAGAACCGCGGCGCTCCGTGACATCAGGCCAGTGCGCGGGCGCGGCGGCGTGCGAGACCGCCAACCAAGGCCAGGCCGGCCAGCATCAGGGCATAGCTTTCGGGCTCGGGCACGGCGCTGATGAACTTGTCGCGCGAGGCCGTGGCCAGGTCCGCGTAGTTGCTGAACATGCCGTCCATGCCCATGGCCAGGTACTTCTGGTACTCGGTGTCGGCCGCACCGGCATCGGCCTTGGCAAAGGTCCAGCCATGCACCACCAGGCCGGCGGTGTGCGCCTGATCGATGAAGCTCTTGGTCACGGCATAGGTGCCGTTGTTGATCAGCAGGCCCAGGCCATCGGCAAACGAGGCGACGTCGCTGAGCGACAGAATGGTCAGGCCGCCGGGGCCGCCCAGCACGCCCATGCGGGCCACGCCATCGGCGTCGGTCACGGCCACGCCCAGCTGCACGAGGGCCATGTCCAGGCCCAGCGCCTGCTGCTTGACGTCCAGGCTGCGCACGGTGGCGTCGCTGAAGGACTGGATGAAGACCTTGTCGGACTTGCCGGCATAGTCGTTCAGTATCAACGTCGACAGGATCTTGTTCTCCATCACCGGGTCGGCCTGCTTGGCCTCCGGGTAGATGCCCACGGTGCGTCCGGCCAACAGGCTTTGCTGCTTGGCCAGGGTGATCACCTCCTGGAAGGTCGGGATCTTGAAGCTGGCGTCGGTGGGCGTGAAGCCGGGATAGCTGGTCTTGCCGGTGCCGGTGGGCTTGACGGTCAGGGTACGGACCTCGGCCAGCGTGAAGTCGGCCACCTTGTAGCCGCCGTTGCGCTTGGCGAAAAGGCTGGCCACATTGGTGGTGCGGTCCAGCGTGTCGTCATGGATGGCGACCAGCACGCCGTCCTGGGTCAGTTGCAGGTCGGGTTCGATGTAGTCGGCGCCGAGCTTGACGGCCAGCTCATAGCCGGCCAGCGTGTGCTCGGGCAGGTAGCCGCTGGCGCCGCGGTGGGCGATCACGATCGGGTCGGCGGCAAAGACCGGTGCAGTGGCCAGCACACCGGCCAAAGCCAGCACGACGGCGCTGGCGCAGCCGGTCAAACGCAATTTCAAAATGGTCATGGCGAAGCCTCCTGTTGTTGTAGCCCCGATGGGGCCGACAGATGATGCTCGCCGGACCGTTTGACAGGGGCATGACCTCCCGGTGACTTGTGCGCTCAGCGACCCAGTATCACGTCCTCGTAGGCATGCAGGGCCGGCGCGCCGCCGGTGTGCAGGAACAGGATGCGGTCGCTGGCCTTGAAGCGCTGCTTGCGCACCAGGTCCATCAGGCCGGCCATGGCCTTGCCGGTATAGACCGGGTCGATCAGCACGCCCTCGCTGCGCGCCATCAGCCGCACCGCCTCGACCATGGCTGGCGTGGGCACCGAATACTTGGGCTGCCAGTAGCCGCCCACCGTCACCACCGCCTCGCGCGGAATGTTCAGCCCTGACCCCAGCAGATCGGCCACGGCCTGGGCCTCCTTGTGTACCAGTGGGTCCTGATCGACCGGATCGCGGCTGGTGCCTATGCCCAGGATGGGCGTTTCGATCCCAAGGGCGGCAAATCCGGCCAGCAGGCCGCCGTGCGTGCCCGAACTGCCCGAGGCCAGCACCACATGGTCGAACTGCAGGCCCAGCTGCGCCCATTGCTGCTGCAGCTCCTGGGCGCAGACCGCATAGCCCAGGCCGCCCAGCGCATTGGAGCCGCCGCCGGGGATGACGTAGCCCTTGCGACCCTGGGTCGCCAGCTCGTCGGCCACGGCCTGCATCGCCGGGCCCATGGCGCTGCCACCGGGCAAGACGGTGATGGCCTCGACACCCATCAACTCGAACAGGAAGTTGTTGCCGCTGGCCTCTTTTCGGTAGCTGTTGGCGACCCGCTCCTCGATCACGAAGCGGCAGCGCAGGCCCTCCTTGGCGGCGGCGGCCAGGGTGATGCGGCAGTGGTTGGACTGCGGCGCGCCACAGGTGATCAGCGTGTCGGCGCCCTGGGCCAGCGCCTCGGCGACCAGAAACTCCAGCTTGCGCGTCTTGTTGCCGCCAGGCGCCAGGCCCAGCATGTCATCCCGCTTGAGCCAGATCTGCGGGCCGGGCCGGCCCTCGTTCAGCGCGACGCTGAAGCGCGGCAGGGCCTCGATCGGCGTGGCGCCATGGCTGTAGAGGCGGCGGGGAAAGCGGCTCAGGTCCAGGGTCTTCATGGTGAGTTCTCCAGTGGCGGACGATTGTGAAGCAACGGGCGAACGTAGAGCCTCGAAACGGTGCGAATCGCGCATCGCTCGCGGCGGCCGAGCAAAATCGCGCTGTCACGATCTGCTCACGGAGTACCCATGATGCCCGCACGCCTGCTGCTGCTTGCCCTGCCCGTCCTGCTGAGCCCGGTCCATGCCGCGCCGGACCCCAAGGGCAGTTGGAGCGCGGCGCCCGCGATGCTGCATGCGCGGGCCGCTCATGCGGTGGTCGGCGACGACTTGGCCCTGTACGCGCTGGCCGGCACCGGGGTCGGCGGGCGCCCGGTGCTGGAGATCGAACGCTTCGATGGCAGCCGGTGGCAGCCCCTGGGCCCCCTGCCCGGCCAGGGCCTGAACGCCCCGGCGGCGGCCCTGCTGCAGGGCCAGATCTACCTGATAGGCGGCTTCGGCAGCAGCAGCAACCTGCCCAGCGGCCAGGTCTTGCGCTACGACATCAAGACCGCGCAATGGCGCGAGGCGCCCGCCTTGCCGGCGCCGCGCGGCGGCCATGCAGCAGCGGTGCTGGACGGCCGCATCCACATCATCGGCGGCGGCAACTCGGAGCGCACCCTGGCCCTGCACACCCGCTTCGACCCCGCCACTCAAAGCTGGCAAGACCTGGCGCCGCTGCCGCGGGCCCTGGGCAGCCCGGCGATCGCCGTGCAGGACGGCCGGCTTCATGCCATAGGCGGGCGCAGCGGCCATGAGGATTTCGGCGAGGTCTACGTCTACGATCCGACCACCGACCGATGGACCGATGGCCCCGCTATCCCGCCACGCGGCACCGCCGGTGCGCTGAGCCATTGTGGCGGCCTGCTGCTGTTCGGCGGCGAGTCCCAGGCGCGCAATACCAGCCTGGGCGAGGTACTGCGGCTGCGTTCGCCGAGCGGCCCCTGGGAGGCCCTGAACGCCATGCCCACGCCACGCAGCTTCGCGCGTGCCCTGCCGTTCAAGGGCGCCATCTATGTCGTCGGCGGCTCGCCGACAGCGGGCAACAGCCATGACTCGACCGGCAGTGCGGTGGTCGAGCGCCTTGACCTGCCCTGCAAGCCCTAGGGGCGCGCACGCCACAGCCCGCAGTTTTTCGCCCCACCCGGGAAGCCCTCTGCTAACCTGCCCCATCGACAAAAAGATTTCAGGGAGCAGTCGATATGGTGGATTGCCATGAGTGCGTGCGCCAGCGGCGTGGGGTCACGGCATGAGGCGGCGTGTGACGCGTCTGCTGGGCCTGCTGCTGTTCCTGGGCCTGCTGCTGACGCTGGCCTGGCTGACGCTGGGTCGCGAGCCTGACCGCTCGCTTGAGCGCCTGCGGGAGAGGGGCGTGCTGCGCGTCGGTTATGCCGTCGAAGCCCCCTATGCGCTGGTAGGGCCCGGTGCCGAGGTCACCGGGGAGTCACCCGAAACGGCCCGTCGCATCGCCGCACGCCTGGGTCTGAACCGCATCGAGTGGGTACAGGTGCCCTTCGGTGAGCTGATCTCCAGCCTCAACGAGCGTCGCTTCGACATGATTGCCGCCGGTCTGTTCGTTACCGCCGAACGGGCCGCCAAGCTGCGTTATGCCGACCCCAGCGTGCGCGTGCTGCCCGGCTGGCTGGTGCGCAAGGGCAACCCCAAGGGTCTGAGTTCCTACCGCGCTGCTGGAGCGCGTAGAGATGTGACGATCGCGGTGCTGGAGGGCTCAGTCGAGCAGCAGCGGCTGGGCGCCCTGGGCCTGCCCAAGGCCCTGATGCTGGCCGTGCCCGATGCCCAGGCCGGCCGCTCCGCCCTGGCCAAGGGTGCGGCCGACGCACTGGCCCTGTCGCTGCCAACCACGCGCTGGATGAGCGGTGGCAGCCCCGAGACCTTCGATGCCCTGCCCGACCTGGGGTCCGACGGCCCGGTCGCCCATGCGGACTGGGTGGCCTTTGCCTTTCACCGCGAGGATGTCGGCCTGCAGCAGGCCTGGAACCAGGCCCAGCGCGGCTGGATAGGCAGCGCCGAACACGCCCGCCTGGTGCGCCGTTTCGGCTTTGCCCGGGACGACCTCGGCGGCGAGGTGCGTGCCGAGGATTTGCTCAAGCGATGAGTGCCGCGCCCCCCTTGCCGGCGCCCCACCGGCGCAGCTCGTGGATCTGGATCAGCCTGGCCAGCGCCCTGCTGGTGTCGGGGCTGATCGCCGGACTGCACTTCTACCAGCACGACCGCATGGAACACGCGACCGCTCTGGTACAGGACCTGGGCCGCGCCGGTGACGACCTGGCGACCGGATTTCTGCACGTCTCCCTCAGCGGCTCGGCCGACGAGCCCTGGCAGCGCGAGCAGGGCCTGGCCCTGCTGGGCCAGGCCCTGGACGCCTACGAGCGCAGCGCTCAGTCACTCGACGCCGATATCCCGGAGTCGCAAGCCCTGCGCGCCCGGGTGGATGCGATGCGCCGGATGCTGCGCCAGACCGATGCCGAGGACGGTGGCTCGGTCTACGACCTGAAGCTGGACATGCGTCTGGCCATGTATCAGCTCAACCAGACCGCCGGTCTGCTGGACAAGAGAGTCAGGCATGAACTGTCGGCACTGGCCGCCCACCTGGACCTGGTCTTCCGCGTCGGCCTGGTGCTGTCGATACTGCTGCTGGGCGCGATCTGCGCTGCCGTCTATCGGGCCGAACGGGCCCGCGCCCGCGCCGACCGCGAGCTCGACCGCCACCGCCACCACCTGCAGGAGCTGGTGGATTCGCGCACCCAGGCCCTGCAGCAGGCGCTGCGGGAACGCGAGGAGAGCGACGCCTTTTTGCGCACCGTGTCCGACAACCAGCCCACCTTGATCGCCTACTGGGATCGCGATCTGCGCCTGCGCTTTGCCAACCGCGCCTATCTGGCCTGGTTCGACCGCAGCGGCGAGCAGGTCCTGGGGCTGCGCATCCCCGAGGTGCTGGGTGAGGCCTTCTTCGAGCGCCAGCAGGCCAGCATCGCCAAGCTGTTGGCCGGCGAGGCGCTGGCCGGCAGCTACGACATGCCCGGTGCCGGCGGCAGGCAGGGGCATTTCTGGAGCTACCGCCTGCCCGATGTGCGCGAGGGCCAGGTGCGCGGCTACTTCTTCTTTGCCACCGACGTCAGCGAGGTCAAGCAATCCGAACGCCGGGTCGCCGAACTCAACGCGGCGCTGACCCAGGCCGAGCAGTTCATGCGCACCATCGCCGACAACAGCCCCGGACGCATCGTCTACTGGGACAGGGAGATGCGCTGCCGCTTTGCCAATCAGACCTTCTATCGCTGGTTCGACAAGACCCCAGAGCAGGTGCTGGGCCATACCGCCGAGGAAATCTTCGGGCCAGAGCGCAGACGCCTGCAGGCGCAGCGGGTCACCGCCACACTGGACGGTGAGGCGCAGATCTTCGAGCGAGAGGAACAGGGCCCGGACGGCACGCCCGCCATCACCCGCCTGCACTACATCCCGGACCGGCGCGAGGGCCAGGTACAGGGCTTCTTCGTGCACACCATCGATGTCACCGCCGCCAAGGCCGCCGAGCAGCGCCTGCAGCAGCTCAACCAGGCCCTGACCGAGGCATTGGACAAGGCCGAGCAGGCCACCCGCACCAAGAGCGCCTTCCTGGCCAATATGAGCCACGAGATCCGCACGCCGATGAACGCCATCATCGGCCTGACCCATCTGCTGCTGCGTGAGCAGCCGCTGCCCCAGCAGCGCGAGCGCCTGAGCAAGGTGGCCGACGCCGCCCAGCACCTGCTGAACCTGATCAACGACATCCTCGACCTGTCCAAGATCGAGGCGGGCAAGTTGAGTCTGGAGCAGGTGGACTTCTCTCTCGACTCCATGCTCACCCGCGCCCTGGCCCTGGTGGCCGACAAGGCCCACGAGAAGGGGCTGGAGCTGGTGGTGGACACTGATCACATGCCCGGCCTGCTGCACGGCGACCCGATGCGGCTGTCGCAGGCGCTGCTGAACCTGCTCAGCAATGCGGTCAAGTTCACCGAGCACGGCTCGGTGACCCTGCGAGCCGATCTGCTGAGCGAGACGGCAAAGGGCCTGCGCGTGCGCTTCGAGGTGCGCGACACCGGCATCGGCATTGCCGCTGACAAGCTGGGCGGCCTGTTCAATGCCTTCGAGCAGGCCGACAGCTCCACCACCCGCCGCTTTGGCGGCACGGGTCTGGGCCTGGCCATCACTCGTCAGCTGGCCGAACTGATGGGCGGTACGGCCGGCGCCCATAGCGTGCCGGGTCAGGGCAGCCAGTTCTGGCTGGAGATTCAACTGACCCATGCCAGTGGGGGCCAGCCGCCGCTGCGCAACGCCCTGATGACGGGCCTGCGTGGCCTGGTGGTGGACGATCTGCCCGAGGCCCGCGAGGCGCTCTGCGAAATGCTGCGCGGGCTGGGTCTCGAGACCGACTCGGTGGCTTCTGGAGCCCTGGCACTGGACCGCTTGACCCAGGGCGGCAGGCGGCCCTATGACGTGCTGGTGCTGGACTGGTTGATGCCCGGGATGGACGGTCTAGAGCTGATGCGGGCGCTGCGCGAGCACCAGGCCAAATCAGCCGGCGCCCCCCAGCCGGCCTGCGTGATGGTCAGCGCCCAGGACGATCCCCAGCTCTGGCGCCGTGCACGAGCCCTGGGGGTGGCCAAGCTGCTGGCCAAGCCGGTGTCGCGCTCAAGCTTGCACGACGCGCTGTTGCAGGTGGTGGTCAATGCCTTGCCCCAGGCGGCGCCTGAGTCGCAGGCCCAGGGCGCGGCCGAGCTGGCGCTGCGTCGCCTCGCGCCGGGCATGCGGGTCCTGTTGGCCGAGGACAACGTCATCAATCAGGAAGTGGCAACCGCCCTGCTGCGCGCGGTAGGCCTGGAGGTGGATGTGGCCGCCAACGGCCGCGAGGCGCTGCTCATGGTGCAGCACCAGACCTACGCACTGCTGCTGATGGATGTGCAGATGCCCGAAATGGACGGCCTGGCGGCAACCCGGGCCATGCGGGCCCTGCCCTCGGGGCGGCTGCTGCCCATCCTGGCGATGACCGCACACGCCTTTGGCGAGGACCGCGAGGCCTGCCGACTGGCCGGCATGAACGATCACGTGGCCAAGCCCGTGGACCCCCGGCTGCTGTACGAAGCCTTGCTGCGCTGGCTGCCTAGGGCACCACCGCTGTTGCAGGCAGCGGAGTCCGCGCCAGCGGCCTACGTGCCCGAGGAGGTGCAGGCGCTGGTCGGCATCGAAGGACTGGATAGCGTCGCCGGCCTGCATGCCTGTGGCGGCCGCTGGTCCATCTACCGCACGGTGCTGTTCAAGTTCGTGGAGATGTATGGATCGGGCCTGCCGGAGCTGGCCGACGAAGCGCCCACAGCCACCTCGCTGCGCCAGGCCGCGCACTCGCTACGTGGCGCCAGTGCGGCCGTTGGCGCCACGGCCGTGCAAATGCTGGCCGCGCGCCTGGAGCAGTTGTCGGACCGGGGTCGCGACGCACTCGCGCTGGCAGACGCAGCCAAGGAGCTGCGTCTGAGCCTCGAGACCTTGGTCCAGACGCTGCAGCAGCGCCTGCGATGACCGATCAGCCGGCCGCGTCAAAGGCCGCACGCAACCAGGCCAGCAGATCGGCGTCGATGTCCTCGGGCCTGCCCAGGCGGGTGCTGTACTGGCACATCCCGCCCGGAGGAATCACCTTCAGCCGTCCATGCTCGGGCAGTTGCTTGACGTTGAGGCCCAGCTCCAGCAAGTCCTTGGTGGCCGGGCCCAGCGTGGCGAACTGCTTCTTGCGGCGCAGGCTGACATTGGCCTTCTTCGGCGCAGTCTCATAGCTGCCGAAGCCGTTGATGGCGGCGATCACCGCCTCGTGCAGCGGCCGCAGATGGGCCTTGGGACCGGTGTAGATCGCATCCAGCGGATCGGCCTCGGCAGCCGGGGTCGGGTCTTGCGAGGCCAGGGTGACAACGGTGTTGGCATCGCCATAGCCCAGGCCCAGGGTCTGCATCAGCAGGCTGCGCTTCTCGCCATGCTTGGCCAGGCCGCTGGCGGCGAGCAGCTGGCGAAAGCTGGCCAGGTTGTGGCCGGTCCTGGCCTCGATATTGCGCAGCTGGGTCTGCAGCGCGGCATTGGGATCGCTCATCAGGCTCTCCTTCGGTAGGGCCACTCACAGCGGCCAGTGGCGGGACTGGGTCTTGGCCGGCAGCACGAACTCCAGCCAGTCGAACATCAGGTACATCATCCGTATGCCCAGGGGCGGCCTGCCGGTCTCGGCAATGGCCTTGAGGCTGTTCAGGATCATCGTGCCACCGCTTTGCATGCTCTTGGCCGTGGCGGTGCCGGGCGGCATGCCGATCACCCGCAGCGTCACCTCGACGCTGGCGCCGACCTGCCTCAATTCATAGGCCACCTGGCAGACCGGGTCGTCATGCTGGGTGAAGCGGTGCGTGTGCACGAAGCGGTGCGGCGGATTGAACTCGACCACCTCACCGACCACCATCACATGCTTGCCGGTGCCGGTGCGCATCTGCATGGCCGCACCCGGCACCAGGCCGCCGCGGGTGTGCAGCCAGGCGTTGAAGACCGCCCCCTGGGCGGCGTCGGTCTTGGTCAGCTCATGCCAGACGCGCTGGATGTCGGCCTTGATCAGGATGCGGAACACCGCGTCGGGGGTCTGTTCAGCCATGGCGGCCTCCTGTTTTCTTGCGCTCAGGCAAGGGTGTGACCAGCGCCCCCTCGGCGCTGTATTTGAGCTGGGTCAGCTGGGCCGCCCAGTAGGCGCTGTATTCCGTGGTCCAGCGCTCATGTATCCAGTGGATCGGCGTGGGATCGAACCACAGCAGCTTCTCGCGGCCCACGCGCTCGGCGATCACCAAGCCGGCGCGCTCCAGGGTGGCGATGTGCTTCATCACGGCAAAGCGCCCCAGGTCAGCCTCCAGCAACTCGCAGAGGTGGTTGACATTGCAGCCGGGCTCCTGCTTCAGCGCGTCCAGCATGCGTCGACGCGGCTCGGAGGCCAGCGCAAAGAACAGCGCATCGAGTTGATCGGCGTCGGGTGCTGCACTCATATGTGCCAATATGGTCACATGTTGATGAGGCTGCTGTCAAGTGGCGATTTCGAGGCCTTGCGCTAAGCTGGCCTTTTGAAAGCAAACAAGCAAGCAAGGCTCAGGAGCACCCCATGTTCGGCATCGCAGACTACGGCGCCTTCGTCGCCGCCATCATCATCTTCCTGATGATTCCCGGTCCGGGCAACCTGGCCCTGATCACCTCCACCGGCAAGGGCGGCATCCCCGGCGGCCTGGCCGCGACGCTGGGCGTGATCGCCGGTGACCAGCTGCTGATGTGGCTGGCCGTGGCCGGCGTGGCCGCGCTGCTGAACGCCCATCCCGGCGTCTTTGCCGCCGTGCAATGGCTGGGCGCGGCCTATCTGGCCTGGCTGGGCTTCATGATGATCAAGGCCAAGCCGGGCGCCAAGCCGCTGCTGAACATCAGGCCCGGCCAGTACTTCCGCCAGGGCATGCTGATCACCCTGCTCAACCCCAAGGCGATCGTGTTCTACATGGCCTTCTTCCCGCTGTTCGTCGACCCGGCCCGCCACCAGGGCCTGCGCACCTTCGCCGCGATGGCGGTGACCATCGCCGTGCTTACCTTTGCCTACGGCCTGGTGATGACCCTGCTGACCCACTATCTGGCCGAGCGGCTGCGCGCCAACCCGGCCATCGCCAAGCTGCTGGAACGGGTGGCCGGCGTGTTCCTGATCGGCTTTGGCCTCAAGCTGGCGCTGAGCAAGTAAGCGAACCAACGCGGGCGGTCTTCGCCCAAAGACACGACGATGTCATGAAACGTTATGGTGAGTGGGATATTATCCCACGCATCAAAACCACATGACGCTCGTCCGAGCGCTGTCGCCCATGCGCCATTGCCCCTCAACCCGCGTTCGCCCCTGGCTCGCGGTCGCCTTGATCGCCCCGCTGCTGTTTGCCTGTGGCGGCAGCACCAACGACCCGGAGCCCACCAAGGTCGAGCTGATGCTGAGCACCGACCGCGGCCTGCAGAGCATCGTCTTCGATGGAGGCCACGCCTATCTGTCCCAATCGAACAGCGACACGCAGGCGAGCCGCGTGATGCGCACCGACGCCGCCATCACCGCGGGTGCCGCCTGGCAGGCGCTGGACATGGGCGCCTGCGCCCTGCCCGCCAACCCCAGCGGCGATCGGCTCGATGCCGGCGTTCTGCAACGCGCCGGTGGCAAGACCTGGCTACTTCAGGGGCCGGCGCAGAGCGACGCCCAGCACACGCTGTGCCTGCTGGATAGTACCGGCAGCAGCTGGCTGCCCAAGGACGCCGGCCTCAAGATCTGCTACCCGGGCTATTGCGACACGATGTGGGCCAGCGAGCTGAAAGCCGTGGGCACGCGCCTGTTCAGCAACGCCGGAGCCGGACCGAATCTGCTGGTGTCCGACGATCAGGGCGCGCACTGGCGCCCCCTGCTGGGCCAGATGGATACGATGATCTGCACCCATCAGTCCTTCCACATCGTCGGCTCACGGGTGCTGGTGGGGGGCGAGTGCCCGCTGGACATGGCCTATGTGCGCGCCTACGGGCTCACCATTGACGGCGGCCAGCTCACCTCACCCAATCCGCTGCCGATGCAGCTGCCCGAGCTGGAGAACCGCAATGTGCACTTCATCGAGTCGGTGCCGGGCACGCAGCGCGTGTTCGTCGGCGTCGAGGGCGGGCTGCTGCGCAGCGATGACGGCGGCCAGGCCTTCAAGTTCGTGATACGCCAGCCACTCAGCGGCGGCACCGGCTACCCCTACATCACCGCCCTGCTGTCACCGGCCGGCAAGCCGAACCGGGTCATCGCCGCCGGCTTCGACAAGGCCGCAGGCAAGCCCTATCTGGCCTGGAGCGACGATGGAGGCGACCGCTGGACCGAACTCTCCGCCCTGCTGCCGGGCTATGTGAAGCCCGCAGGCAGCGACGCCACCACGCAGGTGACCTCGCTGACCGAAGATGCCCAGGGCCGCATCTGGTTGACGGTCAACGAGGACCTGGGGCGCAAGGGGCGGTTGTTGAAGCTGAGCTTGGGCACCTTTTGAGTTCAAGCCCTCATTCCGTTTGAAATCGCTCATCACGGCTAGCGGCGGCGCAGGCACAGCCCCACCAGCCGCCGGGCTTCAGTGCGGGGGTTGAGCCGGCCTACGGCCAACTCAACTGCCTTGCGGTGCTCTCGCCTTGGGCCGGGCGCATAACTCGCGCCCGTTCGCTTCGCTCACTAAGCTCGGACAAACGCGCCCAGTCAGATTTGGAATCGCGCGCCAAGGCGCGCTGGCCCAAGCCGCTGCGCGCTTCAGCCCCGCACAGGCGCCCGTCGGCTGGCGGGGCTGCGCCTGCGCGGAGACAGTGTGGCGTGGGAGGAGTGGCGTGCCACCGGCGGTGCCTGCATTGCGAGCCGGTGGCGACGGCACCCCTTATGCGGCGCCGAGCAGCTGAGCCCGGACCGAGGGAGCCCCTGCGGGCTCACTCGTGCCTGGCGAAGGACACGCCGCATGCTTGCGGCGTGGCGCAGGGAACTTGGCCCCCAGGGCCAAGCGTCGCATTCGGGGTGACGGCGACGCCGGCTCGCAATGCGCTCCAAAGAATGAGCGGCTGGGGTCAGGGCTTCACGTAGTCCGACACCACCTTCCACTTCGCATCCTGCAGCTGCGACAGCCGAGAGACATCGCTGCCCAGGTGCTTGGTGGGGCTGAAGCTGCCCTCGGCGCTGCCGAAGATGTCGGGCGGGATGACCATGGTGTCCATGGCCTTGACGAAGGCATCGGTGGTCAGGTTCTTGCCGGCCTTCTGCGCGCCGCGGATGAAGGCGTCGATGGCGTTGTAGCCATAGATCGAGAACACCGTCGGGTCGTCGTTGTACTTGGTCTTGTACTTGTTGGCCCAGAAGCGTATCGGCTGCGAGGCCTCGTCCAGATAGGGGTTCTGTACCGTCATCGTGGCGTAGAGGCCGTCCATGGCCTTGCCGCCGAGCTTGTGTATCAGGTCGGTGTAGGCGGCGCTGGAGCCGAGGAAGGTCGGGTTGAAGCCGGTCTTGCGCGACTCACCGATGGTGCCAATCGTCTCGCGGATGATGGTGCCCAGCACGACGAAGTCGCAACCGGCGGCCTTCATACGCGCCACCTGGGATGAAAACTCGGTCGCACCGCGTTTGAAGCTGGTCTTCTCGGCCATCTCCATGCCGGCGGTCTTCAGCCCGGCTTCGGCGCCGCGCAGCACCTCGAGGCCGAACTCGTCGTCCTGGTAGATGCTGCAGACCTTCTTGGCAGATTTTTCCTTGACCAGCTTCGGCACGGCCAGGCGCATCTGGTCGAAGTAGGTGGCGGCGAACGAGTACTTCAGCTTGTGCAGCGGCTCGTACATTTCGCGCGCGGCGGTGATGGGGAAGAAGTTGATCACGCCCTTCTCGAACTGGATCGGCATGGCGGCCATATTGCCGGCCGTGCCCAGATGGCCGATGACGGCAAAGACCTTGTCCTGATTGACCAGCTTCTGCGCGGCCAGCACGGCACGCTTGGGGTCGTAGCCGGAGTCCTCGATCACCAGCTTGAGCTTGCGGCCGTTGACGCCGCCCTGCTCGTTGATCTCGTCGATGCGCAGATTCATGCCCAGGCGTATCTGCTTGCCGAAACCGGCCAGCGGGCCGGACAGGTCCTGGATCGAGCCGACGACGATTTCCTCCTTGTTGACACCCTGGGACTGCGCCTGCGCCAGCCCAGAGGCTAACCCCAGGCTCAAGCCGGCGGCACAGACCAAGACTGAGAACTGCTGCTGCTTCATCACTGTCTCCTTGTTGTGGGCGGTCAATCAACCACCACGGTACATCGAATCGATCAGCGCGGCGTACTTCTGCTGCACGAACGAGCGCTTGAGTTTCATCGTCGGCGTCAACTCCTCGTCCTCGGCGCTGAGCTGGTTCTCCAGCAGCCGGAACTGCTTGATCTGCTCGACGCGGGCGAACTTCTTGTTGACCTTGTCCAGCTCGGCCTGTATCAGGTCCTGCACCTGCTGCGCACGCGTCAGGCTGGTGTAGTTGGAGAAGGGCACGTCATGGTCCTGGGCGAATTTCTCGACGTTCTCCTGGTCGATCATGATCAGCACGGTCAGATAGGCACGCTTGTCGCCAATCACCACCGCGTCTGTGATGTAGGGCGAGAACTTCAGCTCGTTCTCCAGCTCGCTGGGCGTGATGTTCTTGCCGCCAGCGGTGATGATGATGTCCTTCATCCGGTCGGTGATCCGGAAATACCCTTCCGCATCGACGGTGCCCACATCGCCGGTGTGCAGCCAGCCGTCCGCGTCTATCGTCTCGGCCGTCTTCTGCGGCTGGTTCAGATAGCCCATGAAGACATTGCGGCCGCGTATCAGCAGCTCTGAGGTGGCCGGGTCCAGCCGCACCTCAACGCCATCGGCCGCGCGGCCTATGGTGCCCGGCCGCAGCTGGTTGGGCAGCATCACCGTGCCCAGGGCGCAGGACTCGGTCTGCGCCCAGCCCTCCAGCATCGGCACACCCAGGCTCAGATACCAGCGTATCAACTCGGGCGAGATCGGCGCCGCGCCGGTGAGCAGCGCCCGGCAGCGGTGTATGCCGATCAGCTTGCGCACATTGTTCAGCGCCAGCCAGCGGGCGACGGTGAACTTTGCCTTCAGGCCGCCATCGACCGGTTCGCCGGCCAGCACCTTCTCCGCCACCCGCGCGCCGACGCCGATCGCCCAGCCGTAGGTCAGCTGCTGCAGCGGCGTGGCCTCCTTGATGGCAATCGCCACCGAGGAATAGAACTTCTCCCAGACGCGGGGCACGGCAAAGAAGATCGTCGGTGCGATCTCGCGCACGTTCTCGGCCACGGTGTCGGGGTTCTCGACGAAGTTCAGCACCGCGCCCGAGTAGATCGCCGAATAGGCCCCGACCATGCGTTCGGCGATATGGCACAGCGGCAGAAAGCACATGCGCTCGTCGCGGGCATCCTGCGGCAGCCAGCCTATCGACTGCCGCATCGAAAACGCCAGGCCGCCATGGCTGTGCATGGCGCCCTTCGGTTTGCCGGTGGTGCCCGAGGTGTAGACCAGGATGGCCAGGTCCTCGGGCCCGCGGCTGGCGCGGCGGGCGTCGAACAAGCCTGGATGCTGCTGGTCATGCGCACGACCCAGCTCGCGCAGCGCTGCCAGGCTGATCACGCCCGGGTCTTCGAAGCGGTGCAGGCCTTCCATGTCGAACACGACGATCTTCTTCAGCAGCGGCAGCTGGGCGCGCACGCTCAGGGCCTTGTCGAGCTGCTCCTCGTCCTCGACGAACAGCACCGAGCTGCGGGAGTCTTCGCACAGATAGTGCACCTGGGTCGGCGCATCGGTCGGATAGATGCCATTGGTCACACCGCCGGCCGACTGTATGGCCACGTCCACCAGCACCCATTCGACCACGGTGTTGGCCAGTATCGAGGCCGTGTCGCCCGGCTCCAGGCCCAGCGCCGCCAGGCCCATCGCGATCTCGCGCACCGCCACGCCGGTCTCGTTCCAGCGCCAGCTGTGCCACAGGCCCAGCACCTTCTCGCGCATGAAGACGCGCTCGCCGCGCGCCTCGACAGCATTCCAGAACAGCGCGGGCAGGGTCTCACCGGCCAGCCCCTGTGTGCTGGTCGGCATTGCTTCACTGGCATCCCATAGATTGCTCATAGCTGTTCTAGCGCCACGTCTTCTTTTTCTTCCAGCGCTGGCCTTCGCGGGCGCCGGTGTCCTTCATGCCCAGATAGAACTCCTTGATGTCGTCCTTCTCGCGCAGCCTTGCGCAGGTATCTTCCATGACGATGCGGCCGTTCTCCAGCACATAGCCGTAGTCGGCCGCGTTCAGCGCCATGTTCGCGTTCTGCTCCACCAGCAGCATCGTCGTGCCGCGCTCGCGGTTGATGCGCACGACGATCTCGAAGATCTCCTTGGTCAGCTTCGGGCTCAGCCCCAGGCTGGGCTCGTCGAGCAAGATCAGATCGGGCGCGGCCATCAGTGCCCGCGAGATCGCCAGCATCTGCTGCTGGCCGCCCGACAGCAGACCGGCCGGCTGCAGCGCCCGCTCCTTCAGGATCGGGAAGTAGCCGAACACCAGGGCCAGGTCGCGCGCCACGCCGTCGGGGTCGCGCCGGGTGTAGGCGCCCATCGCCAGGTTGTCGCGCACCGACAGCAGCGGGAACACCTCGCGCCCCTCGGGCACATGGCTCAGGCCGCGCTGCACGATCAGCGCCGGGTCCATCGCGGTGATGTTCTCGCCCTTGAATTCGATCGTGCCCTTGCGCGGGTCGAGGATGCCGGAGATGGTCTTCAGGATCGTTGATTTGCCCGCGCCATTGGCCCCCAGCACGGTGGCAATCTCGCCCTGACGCACCTGCAGGCTGACGCCCTTGACGGCCTTGATCGGGCCGTAGGCGCTCTCGACATTCGACAGCTTCAGGATCACGGTGCTCATGCGACAGGCCTCCGCAGCGATGACGCATCATCGGCCGTGCCCAGATAGGCCTCGATCACCGCCGCATCCGCCTGCACCTCGGCCGGCGAGCCCATCGCCACCCGCTCGCCCTGGTTCATCGCCAGCACGCGGTCCGAGACCTTCGACACCAGGGACATATCGTGCTCGACCATCAGCACGGTGATGCCCAGGTCTTTCTGTATGTCCTGGATCCAGAAGGCCATGTCATTGGTCTCCTCGGCGTTCAGCCCGGACGAGGGTTCGTCGAGCAGCAGCAGCTTGGGCTCGGTGGCCAGCGCGCGCGCCAGCTCCACCACCTTGCGCACACCATAGGGCAGGCCGGCAACCAGCGTGTCGCGGTAGTGGGCCAGGTCCAGGAAGTCGATCACCTCCTCGACCTTGTGCCGGGTCTGGCGTTCGGCCTCTCGCACCCGGCTCGTGAACAGCAGCTCGCGCCACAGGCTTCGCGGATGGTGGATGTGGCGGCCGATCAAGAGGTTTTGCAGCACCGTCGCATGCTCGAACAGCTCGATGTTCTGGAAGGTGCGAGCGATGCCCAGACCGGCCACCTGGTGCGGCGGCACGCGGCTCAAGGGCTTGCCCTCGAATTGGATCGAGCCGGTGGTCGGCGTGTACAGGCGGCTGATCAGGTTGAAGACGGTGGTCTTGCCGGCGCCGTTGGGGCCGATCAAGGTGAACACCTCGCCGCGCCGCACGTCGAAGCTCACCTTGTTGACGGCCAGCACACCGCCGAAGCGGACGCTGAGCTCGTGGGCCGAAAGCAGTGTTTCGCTCATTTCAGGTGCTCCACCTGGCTTGGAGCGACACAATTGGAATGTTGAAGCGGCAGGAACGAGGGCGCGCCGGCCGCTGCGGGCTGAAGCCTTGCCCGGCCCTGAACGGACCGGACTCCGGCTTCTTTATGCCCGCTGCGACCGGCACGCCCTCATCCCTGCTGGCACCGACGTGCACGGCGCGCACGAATTTGGGTTGCGGGCCGTCAGCGCAGCCGCAGAGGGGGCGGGGGGCCGGCCACGGCGGGCATAAGGAAGCTGGAGGTCGGTCCGAAGGGACCGGCCCAAGCTTCAGCCCGCCGTGGCCGGGGGGGGGGGGGGGGGGGGGGGGGGGGGGGGGGGGGGGGGGGGGGGGGGGGG
>JADMJJ010000076.1 GCA_018780645.1 Burkholderiaceae bacterium | reverse complement strand
CGGACGCAGGTTCAGGATACGGGCAATGACGATGTGCGACTGCGGCTTGGCGTCGATGTGCAGTACGGCTCGTGCCATACGGCCTTGGCCGGAGGCTATGCCATCGAGGGCCACGTGCCGGCGCGCGAGATCTACCGGCTGCTCAAGGAACGCCCCCCAGCTATTGGCCTGGCCGTGCCTGCCATGCCTGTGGGTTCGCCCGGCATGGACGGGCCGAGCTACGAGGGGCGGATGGATCCCTATGACGTGCTATTGCTGGCTAAGGGTGGCGGCTCACGTGTGTTTCAAACCTACCGTTAAAGGAAACTGAGATGAAACTGATCAAGAACCTGACTCTCGCAAAGTTGATTGCAACCCTGACCATGGCTACCGGCCTTGCCGGAACTGCCTTGGCACAGACGGCACCCGCAGCCAAGGCTGCAACGCCGGCAGCAGCACCAGCGACTGCGGCCGACATGACCGACGGAGAAATCAAGAAGGTCGACAAATCCACCAAGAAGATCACCATCAAACACGGCGAGATCAAGAACCTGGACATGCCGGGCATGACGATGGTGTTCCAGGTCAAGGATCCGGCCATGCTGGACATGGTCAAGGCGGGCGACAACGTGAAGTTCAAGGTCGAAAAAGCTGATGGCGCCATCGTCGTCACCGAGATGCAAGTCGCGAGGTGACGGTGGCATAGCGACACCGGGCCACCAGTCCATACTGTGGCCCGGTGTGCGGAATGACGGCGGTCACCGAGTCACCTCAGTTGCTTCATCCATTTCCGGTCTGGCTATCGGGCTGAGCCCGCCTCCGTGATCATCAACGCATTGCGCTTGCGCAAAACCTCCTGATATGAAAACCATTTCTCACACGATTCTCCTGATCTCGATGCTTTTGGGCGCCGCCAGCGCCCGTGCCGAGCTGATCGACATCCAATGGGATGCCCACGGCCGCTTCGAGAAAACGACGACCGTCGAGCCCGGCAAGTTCGCCGAGATCTGCAGCGAGCTGACGAAGGGCCAGTCGATCGCCTGGGCCTTCAAGGCTGAGACCCCCATGAACTTCAACATTCACTACCACGAGGGCAAGAAGGTGGAGTTCCCGGCCAAGGTTGATGGAGCGCTTGCCGCCGAGGGCAAGCTGGCAGTGCCGGTCGATCAGCACTATTGCTGGATGTGGGCCAACAAGACCGACAAGACGGGCCAGTTAACGTTGACCGTACAGAAATAGTAGCGACCGCCCCTGCCGAACGCTGGTTCTGAGGCCGCTGTTGCAGCGACGCTGAGCCAGCTGCGCCCAAGGCATGTGACTGCCGGCAAAACGGTCCGGCGAGACCGGTTCAAGGCTGCGGTCGGTGGTGCGTCAGCAAGTAGCGCAGGTAGTGGCTCTCCTTGGCCAGTTTGTCGCGCGCCACGCGGTGCCCATGCAACAGCCCTTCGCGCTCGGCGACGGCGAGTTCAGCCATGAAGTGTTTCAGAGCGAAGGCTTGATTGAGCAATTGCTGATCTCTGGTTCGAATCGCGTAGTCGCGCGCCCGTTCATGCAGCCCCGCAAACAACACCTTGGCCTGGCCGAAACGTTCCATGTCCAAGCCCTGCAATGCAGCCTCAGCGCGCTCCAATCCGTCGAGGATGGCGGCCACCAGGGTCACACGCAGGTCTTCGTCCAGCGCCCCTTCGTCGGGCGGCCGCAGTCTGACCATGCGGCTGATCCTGCCACCTACCTGCGGATCATCAAAGACCAAACGGACGCCGACCTCCATCCGTTCCACGCTGCCAAGGCCGGACCGCTGAAGCTCTGCCAGAAGGAGCCCGCTTTCCGTCGCGCGCAGATCGCCAATGGCAAACTTGTAGGCGCGGATCGGTTGATCGAGCAGTTGCCCATAAACCTTGCCAATTGCACCACCGCTGAGGCTCAATTCGATAGTCATGTTCTGCGCGACTGGCGGCAGCAGGCCATGCAACTCATCCTTGAATGCGGACGGAATCTGCTCTGCCGTCTTGACGTAGGTATAGCGTCCGCCTCCGGCGACGGCGATGGCCGTGAGCACCGCTTCGTTGAATTCGGCACCAACGCCCATCGTGGACACGCCAACCTCTTGAGATCGCGCCTGTTCCGCGATCTGGCGCAATTTCGCCGCGCTCGTTTCACCGCGGTTTGCCAAGCCGTCCGTCAACAGGAGAACCTGCCTGACATGGCCTGGCGAGCCGATGTCGCCGACCTGTGCAATGCCTTCCAGCAGGCCGGCGCTGAGGTTGGTCGCCCCCGCCGGCGTGATCTCGTCAAGCCGATGAAGGAGGAAGGGTTTGTTCACGACGCGTCCAGCCGCCGAAAGAACCGTCGCCTGATCGCCGAAGGCAACGATCGACAGCACGTCTTCATCGGTCAGGTTGTCGATGACCCAGCGCGCGGCGGCGAGCGTGTATTGGAGCTTGCGGTCCTCGGCCATCGATCTGGACCGGTCAATGACCAGCGCAATGTTCAGGCGCGGCCGTTCGAAGGGCGCCTTGGCCGTCGCTGCGTAGTCGATCCGCACCAACACCCGCCGCGAGCCGGACATGCCCCCGCCCACCCGGCTCAACCGGGCGCGCAAGGCGATCGGTCCATCCATGGCGACCTGAACCGCCTCAGAGGGCGCAGCCGTCGCTTCGATGCTCGTACCGCCACGCGCATCGGCGGCACCGAGCATGTCTTCGATGACGGAAACCGCAGCAGGTCGGAAGTCGGCTATGGGCGCAGATGGGGCTCGGGCCAGGCCAAGGGGGCCTACGGCGCAACCCCCGACTGCCATCAAGAGGACAAGACCGACTGAGCTGACCACAAGGTTGGCCATCATGGTGACTCCGCCTGCGCCACCCGGTGCAACGGCGGCCCACTGACCACTGCTGAAACCGGCCGGTCGGCGCCGACGTGACTGCTCCCGGGCAAGCTTTCCGGCGCCTCCAGACTGGACAGCAATTGCTCACGAATCAAGCGCCGATCTGAGTCACCGGCAGAGGTCAATTGCTTGGAGATGTGCTCGCCAGACCATGTGACAACGCCTCCAGCGCCGTATATCCACGGGGGCGTCGAGCTGCTGGCCGGGACATCCGAAGAGGGAACGCCTCGATTGTCGAAGTAGGGGTAGTAGCCGTTGCAGCGGCTGGGATCGTTGTCGGGGGCATAGCGATTGCAATAAACCCAGTCGCGCTGCCATGGATACCCAACGCCGAAGCCGATGAATCGGTGGCAATGGCCATGGTGGGCGCCATGGCCGCCGAAGTGCCCGCCGCCGTGACGACTGCCGCCATGCCCGCCGCCATGCCCGCCGCCATGCCCGCCGCCATGTCCTCCACCGCTGGCCATCGCCGTACCGAAGGAGAGCAGCAACACTGCTGCAAAGCACCGCATCGTCGCCCGTGCACGATGGCCGGCCCAAGAAGAAGTGAGGGAAGCATTCATGGCTACCACCTCCGATTCATTCGATCTCGGCACGAACACGCGGTTCCGTCGCCAACGGGAGGCGCCGCGCCGTGCTCTCAAGCGCCGTCACGGGCAGCAGGCGTTCACCTTGGTGAGCGCCTCAGGCTTGGCCAAGCGACGACCTGCATTTCACTGGGCATTGCTCTTCGCATGGGCTTCTTCGCAGGCTTTCAACTCTGCCGCGAAGCTCGCCTTGCGCTGTTCGTTCAGATACGGCGTCGTTGCCGCGCGTGGTCCATGATCAAGAGGCAGCACGAGCTGCTTTGCGGCGCACTTCTCGTTGGCGGTGAGCTTCTCCATTTGGGCGACCTGCGTACGATGATTCTTGCGCGCCTGCTCAATGGCCTGCCAGTCGGGACCCGCGAATGCGGATGGCATTGCACCGAACACGAGTACGCCCATGACGATGGGAAGCAATTTCTTCATGACGATCTCCTGATGCACGATTGCGAACAGGCCACAACGCTCGTTGACACTGGTCCGGTCAACTGCCGCCTATCGAGATGGGTGGCCCACAGATTTGTCAGAAGCCGCGGTTGGTGTTCATGCGACGCAGCGAACCATCCTCGCGGGCGCGCTGCAACTCCAGCAGCACCTCTGCACGCGTCCGCCTGCCGGCGGCCGGGGCCTCGAAGGTGATCAGGCCTTCACCCTTGGCCACTTGCTCCTTGGCGTTCTCCGGCCGATTCAGCGCGGTGCGCGTCGGCGTTTCAAGTTCGGGCGAGTACGAGCGATTGCGGTTCATTTTGGCCATGGTGCCATCCTTGATGGCCGCCGCGAGTTCGGCCTTGACCTCGGCGCGGGTCTTGCCCCCAGGCATGGCGTGATAAGAACCGCCGCTTTCGTTGTTCGATGCGGTGAACCCATTGTTGGCAAATGCTGGCACGGCAAACGCGCTGATTGCGATGGCGACGGCGAAAGTGTGAGTGCGCGACATGATGAAACTCCTTATGCGTTGAACCGGGACGGCGAGCCCTTGAGACTTGCCGCCAAGACGCAGTGGATGCGTCATGATTTGCACTTTAGAAATCACGTCTCGACAGCCGTCGGTCCACCAGATTACGTATTTGTCATTTGAAAACTCGGCTCCGTGGCTCTCGCGGTGTTGGCTTCACCTGCCTACTGACGCTCCGTCGTGGTTGAGTGTTCAGCGCCGCTTCAGTCGTGCTGCCCGGCGAGCTTGCCTGCGGGCTTCGCGGCGCCTGGCGCGCCGTGCCTCGTCCTGGCGATGAAAGTAGATGCCAAAGCCGAGCGCTGCAATGGCGCCGATGAACAACATGACCATCCAAAGGTTTTGCACCACACGAGGTGTTGCAATGAGGTCGGAGGGAAGGTGCATGATCAGAAACAGGCCCTTGCGGAACCTCAATTGTCACGGCTCCGGCGTGAAGCTGCCGTTCAGCAAGATGACAAATTCGTCATCTTGCCCACCCGATCTCGCGCACACAATTCAGCCATGAAGCTTTTGGTCATTGAAGACGAAGTCAAGCTCGCAGAGTACCTTCGCAAGGGCTTGAGCGAGGCCGGCTATGTGGTCGAGGTCGCACATGACGGCATTGATGGCTTGCATCTCGCGCTGGAAGGCGATCACGATTTGCTGCTGCTGGATGGCATGCTTCCGGGCATCGACGGTTTGAGCCTGCTGGCGGCCTTGCGGCGCACCAAGCAGACTCCCGTGTTGATGCTCACGGCACGGGTCGGGGTTGAAGACCGCGTACTCGGCCTGCAGACGGGCGCCGACGACTACCTGCTCAAACCCTTCGCGTTCTCGGAACTGGTGGCCCGAATCCAGGGTTTGCTGCGTCGCGCCGGTCCTCGCCACGAGATCGAACCCACCGTGCTGCGGCTTGCCGACCTCGAAGTCGATCTGCTGCGACGCAAGGCCTCACGCGCCACCCAACGACTGGAACTGACGGCCAAGGAATTCAGCTTGCTGACTCTGCTGCTTCGCCGTCAAGGCGAGGTGCTGTCGCGTACGGAGTTGGCCTCTCAGGTTTGGGATATGAACTTCGACAGCGAAACCAATGTCGTCGAAGTCGCCATTCGCAGATTGCGCAGCAAACTGGACGTGCCGTTTGACAGGCCGCTGTTGCACACGGTGCGCGGCATGGGCTATGTGCTGGAGGACAGACCCGCATGAAGGACCGGCCGATCCGATCATTGGGGGGCCGGCTGTCGCTTTGGCTGGCCGTGCAGACCTTTGTGGGCCTGGGCTTCGTCTCACTGGTGGTCTACCTCTTTGCCGTGATCGATCTGCGCGAGCGGCAGGCGGAAACGCTGCTGCACAAGAAGGATTTGGTGGTCCATGTTTTGGAGGAGGTCAGGCAAGACAGAGACTTGCCCAATCTGAAGCACAAGCTCGACGACTTCTTCCTAGGGCATCGAGAGATGGCGCTGACTCTGCACCGACCGGATGGCTCCGCACTCTACGACAACGCGAAGAGCGCGCCGCTGCCGCCAGGCAAGCGGCGTATCGAGTTCAACTACCCGAGCTGGGAACCAGAAGCTGGGCAACTGTTTGCGTCGATGGTTTTGGATACCGCGACCGATGATCAGTTTCTGCGCCGCCTGGGTGCGACCTTGTTGGGCGCTGCGCTTGTGGGCGCATTGGCGGTGTCGCTGGGCAGCTTTGTGCTGGTACGAATCGGCTTGGGACCTGTGCATTTTCTGGTGGACCAGACCAGGTCGCTGACAGCCGACAAACTGCGCCAGCGCCTGGATGGCTCAGGGCAACCCTTGGAGTTGCAGCCGCTGATTGCGCAGTTCAATGACTTGCTGGAGCGACTGAGCCGAACCTACGATCAGTTGGAAGGCTTCAACGCTGATGTGGCACACGAGCTTCAAACACCCCTTGCGACCATGATCACCAGCACCGAACTGGCCATGCGCCGAACGCACGATGCGGATGGCATCTGGGAACTGCTGGGCTCCAACCTGGAAGAGTTGCGTCGCATGGCCGGTATCGTCAACGACATGTTGTTTCTGTCTCACGCCAACAGCGGCGCTGTTGCACGTCGCGAGCCTGTCAGCAGCCTCGCTACCCTGGCGCACAGCGTGGCGGAGTATCACGAGGCCGCAATGGCGGAGGCCGGCATCCACTTGAAGGTGGAAGGCGATGCCGCCGGTCACTTCGATGCCGCCTTGTTGAAACGAGCACTGTCCAATTTGCTCGGCAACGCCACCCGCTACGCCGCGCCTCAGTCGACGGTCCTCATCCAAATCGAGAACGGTGGGCAGGGCACCATCCGCTTGGCGGTAGTCAACAAGGGCCCATCGATCGACGAGGCCCATCTGCCCCGGCTTTTTGATCGCTTTTACCGGGCCGACGCTTCTCGCAGCCAAGCCTCCAGCAACCATGGGCTCGGTCTGTCCATCGTTGCTGCCATCGCGCACATGCACCAAGGACAGCCCTTCGCGATGTCAGCAGCTGGGGAGACCTGCATCGGTTTCAAAATTCGTTCCTCGCCGCCTGAGGCCCGTGCGGAGCGCCCTATGATCCATAGGAGTGATCTCCGACCATGATCGACATCGCAGTATCCAAAGCACGTCGCCGGGAAGTGCTCGACTGCGTGATCGTCGGGGCGGGACCCGCTGGCTTGACCGCAGCACTGTATCTGCGGCGCTTCCACCGCAATGTGCGCATCATCGATGCGGGCGCAAGCCGCGCGGGCCGTATTCCACGCGCCAACAACATTGCCGGGTTTCCGGACGGGATCGCCGGCACGCAATTGCTGCAGCGAATGAATCGGCATCTGCGCCAGGTCGACGGCTATGTGGTTCACGGTACCGTGGTGCGCATCGAGCAAGGCCCTGACGATTTGTTCGCCGTGAGTCTGGCCGATCAACAGCTGTGGACCCGCAACGTCATTCTGTGCACCGGTGTCGTTGATCGCCGTCCCGCGCTGCCAGGTTTCGAGGATGTCGCCATAGCAGGTCTGGTGCGCGCCTGCCCGGTATGCGATGGCTACGAATTAACCGGCAAATGCATCGGCGTCATTGGAGACTCGATGCAAGGCGAGCGCGAAGCCGCCTTCCTCCAACACTTCAGCCAGGACGTGAGACTCATCCGGATCGCCGGTGCGCACTGCGAACTCGATGTCGATTCGGCTGCCGAAGCACGCGTACACCGCCTCCCCGGGGCCGCTCAACACGTGGCAGTGAGTAAGGATCGCAAGGTCTTTGTCACGATGGATGATGGCAGTGGACACCGCTTCGATGTGCTTTACACCGCACTCGGCGTGGATCCTTGCACCCAACTTGTCGCTGCACTGGGTGCGCGGCTCGACGAGCGAGGCAATCTGGTGACGGATTCGCACTGTCGAACGAACGTGTCCAACCTCTATGCCGCTGGCGATGTGGTCAGCGCGCTCGATCAGATCTCGGTGGCGGTGGGGCACGCGGCCATTGCGGCGACGACGGTCCACAATAGTTTGCTCCCCAAGACAGCATGAGCCGCAGCCGTTTGCCTCGCCACATAGGTTTCATTCCCGACGGCAATGGCCGCTGGGCGCTTGACCGGTTCATGGCGTGGGGGAATCGCCCAGGATTTGTGGAGATCCATCGGCCATGCACATATCGGCGCGTGGCATAAGGACATGTCTGGTTGGGTATTCCGGCCCAACGTGACCGCTCATTCCGGTCCATCGTGACCGACGGTTCCGGTTCATCGTGACCGGCCATTCCGGCCGAACGTGACCGACTTCTGGCCGCCACCGGAATGTCGGTCACGATGCCGGAATCACCGGTCACGATACCGGCACGGTGCCGTATGCCGGCGTGATGGTGTTGCGCATGACTCATCAATCCGACGGGTAGCCTGTCCAGCTTTTTGCTGGATCAGGATGCCCGCCCCAAGGATCACCATGCGCAAGATCAAGGACGTTCTGCGTCTCAAACTCGATGGCCAGCTCTCGCACGAGCGCATCGCCGCCGCCCTGAACATCTCCAAGGGCGTCGTCACCAAGTACGTCGGCCTGGCAGCAGCGGCCGAGCTGGACTGGCCTGCCATTGCCCCGCTGGACGAGGCGGCGTTGCAGCGCCGACTGTTGAACCCTTCCGAGCGCCCCAGCGGCTTCGTCCTGCCCGACTATGGGCGGCTGCATCAGGAACTGCGCCGCAAGGGCATGACGCTGATGCTGCTCTGGGAGGAGCACGTCGCCCAGCACGCACCCGAGCCGACCCACAGCTACTCTCAGTTCTGCGAGAACTACCGCCGCTACGCCAAGACCCTCAAGCGCAGCCTGCGCCAGATCCACCGCGCCGGCGAGAAGCTGTTCATCGACTACGCCGGGCCGACCGTTGCCTTGAGCGACGGCAGCCGTGCCCACATCTTCGTCGCAGCGCTCGGCGCATCGAGCTACACCTTCGCCTGCGCCACGCCGCGTGAGGGCATGGCCGACTGGCTGGGATCTTGTGCTGCGGCCCTGCGCTTCTTCGGCGGCGTGCCGCAGCTGATCGTGCCGGACAACCCGCGCGCGCTGATCGCCAACCCCAATCGCTACGAGCCGCGCGCCAACGACACGGTGGAGGACTTCGCCCGCCACTACGGATGTTCGGTGCTGCCCGCGCGGCCCAGGCATCCCCAGGACAAGGGCAAGGTTGAGTCGGCCGTGCAGGTGGTCGAGCGCTGGATCCTGATGCGGCTGCGCCATCAGGCCTTCGCTGGCGTGGACGATGTCAACGAGGCCATCGCGCCGCTGCTGGAGCGGCTCAACACCCGACCGTTCCAGAAGCTGCCGGGCAGCCGCGCCAGCGCGTTTGCCGAGCTGGACTCGCCGGCCTTGCAGCTCCTGCCGCTGCAGCCCTGGGTGTTCGCCCAGTACAAGAGCGTGCGCGTGCACATCGACCATCACATCGAGTTCGAGGGCCACCGCTACAGCGTGCCGCAGGCGCTGGCGGGCCAGTTGCTGGAAGCCCGTGTGACGGTGCGCACGGTTGAGGTTGTGCATCGAGGCCAGCGCGTGGCTTCGCATCCTCGCTGCGCCCATAAGGGCGGCTTCACCACCATCGGCGAGCACCTGTCGGCCGCCCACCGAGCGCATCGGGAGTGGACGCCCGAGCGCTTGATCCACTGGGGCGACAGCATCGGCGTGGCCACCGGCCGCACGGTGACGAGATTGCTGGAGGAGCGGCGTCACCCCGAGCATGGCTACCGGGCCTGCCTGGGCCTGCTGTCCCTGGTCAAGCGCTATGGCAAGCCTCGCCTGGAGGCGGCCTGCCTGGTCGCGCTGGAACTCGGCACGGCCAAGTACAGCCACGTGCGCGACATCTTGGCCAGCGGGCGCGATCAGCAGCAGTCGAACGCCTCGCCTGAGTGGATCAGCCCTGAGCATGCCCATGTGCGCGACCCCGCCTACTACCAATAACAGCAACATCGACGACAACAAGACCGACGACCATGATGATGAACACGACCCTGGACCAACTGCGCGAACTCAAGCTGCATGGCCTGCACGCGGGCCTGCAAGAACAGCTGACCCAAGCCGGCTTGAGCGCCATGAGCTTCGAGGAGCGCATCGCCCTGCTGGTGGACCGCGAGGTGCATTGGCGCGGCGACAAGCGGCGCGAGCGCCTGCTCAAGGAGGCCAGGCTGAAGTACCCGCAGGCGGCCATCGAAGACCTGGACACGCGCGCCGGGCGCGGTGTGGACCGACGCGCTGTGATGAGCCTGGCACTGGGCGACTGGATCACCGGCGGGCACAGCGTGCTGATCACGGGGCCGACCGGTGCGGGCAAATCCTGGCTGGCTTGCGCATTGGCGCAGTACGCATGCCGGCAAGGCCGCTCGGCCGTCTACCAGCGCGTGCCGCGCCTGGGCGAGGAACTGCGCATCCGGCACGGCAACGGCACCTTCGGCAAATGGCTGATCCAGTTGGCCAAGACCGACGTGCTCTTGCTCGACGACTGGGGCATGGCCGGCATCGACGCGCAGACCCGGGCCGACCTGCTGGAAATCATCGACGACCGTTCAAGCCACAAGGCCACCATCATCACCAGCCAGTTGCCGATTGAGCACTGGCACGCCTGGGTGGGCGACGCCACGATTGCGGACGCCATCCTGGACCGATTGATGCAAAAGCATCATCGCTTCACGCTGACCGGCGAGTCGCTGCGGCAGAAGCCCAAACCGAAGAAGGAGGGCCTCAAACCAGACCCATCGTGACCGCCACTTCTACAATCTGACAGCGCAACACCTCACGCCGCGCAACCGGTCACGATGGACCGGAATCGGCGGTCACGTTCGCCGGAAAACGCACTGGTGGATGAGTCGCGCTCTTTCAGATCGAACTGACCGGTAAAAGCAGCGCTGCCCTTGTAATTCAAGATCTCCGCGAAGCGTAGGCTCCAGGCTTCCTCTCAGCTTTCATGCGCATCTTCGTACAGAATGCTCTGAGAAGGTAGCGCAGGGGGTTAAGCAAATGGACTTATCCATCAAGTCAGTGAACCCGGCGCTCAGCGTCGTCGGAGCAAGTCAAGCTCAAGCTGTGAAGAGCTCGGCGGTATCCGGCGGTGGATTCCAGGACGCGTTGCTCAAAGCACTCCAGCAGACAAGCGCCCTGCAAAAGGAATCTGGCAGGTTGAGTCGCGAGTTCTCGCTCGACAACCCAACGGTGAGCCTGGAAGAAACGATGGTGGCCGGCGCGAAGTCGTCGATCGCGTTTCAGGCCACGCTGCAGGTTCGCAACCGGTTCGTACAGGCTTACAGCGAAATCATGAATATGCAGATTTGAGCTTTCGGGAGCCAGCGCCGACGCACTGACGATGACCTTGGTGTCCAGCGGTGTTTATCTGGCCGGTGCGCAAGGTAAGCTGTAGTCCTCTTCGCACCCACCTCTGGCTCATGCACGACAACTTTGGCGTTCTGATCGACCACTGGAAAGCTGACCCGCACAGCACCTTCAATAGTTGGTTTTTGTGGGAAGAGCGGCTGAAGAACTTTCGCTCGATCCGCCGTGGCATTGGTCAGGTCGTTCGCGACATCGAAGCCGGAACATTCGGCAACCTCTATCGGGGGTCCAGCCTGGAAACCGTGGTCGCCTCGGTGGCCGAACAGCGCCAGATTTTCAAAGGTGCCGACCATGCGTTCCTGTGGAAGCCCAAGCTGCGCATCCCGGACATTTACGAGAACCCGACGAACCAGAGGGCATTTGCCCGGCTTCTGCATACCTGCGACTGCTGTGACACGGCCGACGTCGTTATCGAGGCCATCCAGCGCATCGACGCGCTGCAGATCAAAGGCTTGGGGCCAGCCGTTGCGAATCTGCTGTACTTCATCCACCCCACCCTGGTCATGCCGTTCAACACAGCCATCGTGCGTGGTTACAACGCGGTGACCGGCAGCAATGTCAAGTTGGGCCGATGGGATCACTATCTGAGCTTGCGCGATGGCGCCATCCGCCTGAATTCGGCGCACCGGAGTCAACTCTCCAACGATTTCGGTGCAATTGCCGGGCTGCTGTTCGACATCGGCAATGGTCGCTTCCCTGCGCCGCCGCGCGCGGACGACGCAGGCGCATTGAGCGCCTGGAAGGCCGATCTACAGAAGGTGCGCGAAGAATCGGCCGCAGCGCAGAAGCAATGGGTGACCGAGCGCGCAGCCGACACAACGCACACGGAGATTCAAGGCTGGTTGCGCGACCTGGGCCGCTCGCTGGAGCACGATGTCTGGGTGGCATCGAACGATCGCGGCCGTGAGTATGCCGACGGCAGGCTCTCGGACGGCTGCTTGACTCAGCTGCCCTTTCCGTCTGCCATAGGCATCGAGTCGGTGCGCCTCATTGATGTCCTGTGGTTTGAGCGTACTACGGGGCAGGCGGTGGCGGCCTTCGAGGTTGAGCATTCAACATCCATCTACTCCGGCATCGTTCGAATGCTGGACTTGGCCCTGGGCACCGAGCTCGGCACACAGTGCACGATGTTCCTCGTCGCCCCGGACGAACGCCGGGCTGAGGTCGCCCAGCAACTGCACCGGCCGGCGTTCTCCAGAGTCTCCGAACTGGGATTTCGCTACCTGCCGTACGGGCAACTGCGTGCCCACCGCGGCGCCATTGAACGCTTTGGCTCAGGCCTGAAGCCACTGATCGAAATCTCCAGCACGCTTTGAGCACAAGCGCATAGATGACAAATTTGTAATGCTGCCGATGGCTTGGTGACGACACCCCTTTCCTAGAGTTGAGCTGTGCCCAACGGCACAACGTCTAGCCCACAACACTCTTTGGAAGGGGAAGAAGATGAAATCACTCGCCATCACTGTCGCGCTCATGGCCGCACTCGTCGGCTCAGCCGCTCCCGTCTTCGCGCGCGACGCGCTTGACCGGATCGCCACGACCACAGTCAAACTCCAAGACGGATCCACCCTCTACATCTTCAAAGATGGAAAGATGGCCAAGGAGGATGCATATGGGCGCGCCGTAACCCTCAAACCCGGCGAAGTTCTGACTGCAAAGGACGGCCGCCAGATCAAGGCGGTCGGCAACGAAAGCGCGCGACTTGACGGACTGCTCAACGACGGCCATCGCGGCTGAGGCGCTGACTTCGCTGGTTGACGACAATTACCTTGGCCGGCGGCCAAGGTAACTGACGCAGACCACTTCGCCGGCTGCTGCAACGCTAGCCTGGGCGCCCTGCCTGATCCTTGACGATTGGCCGTGGGCTTGACCTGTCCGGTTTCTCCGAGACACCGATTTCTAGGGAGATGGCTCCCGCCCGAAGAGGAGCCTATGAAGAAGAGTCGATTCACGGAAGAGCGCTCAACCCCCGCTCCGCCGCAAGCTCCAGCCGATCTGCTCGCTCGTGCACGGCCAATCCATGCAGGGAGGCCACAGCTCGCGCGAAGCTCGCGTTGTCGCCAGTCTTGAACACCCCACTGATCCGCAGGCCGCCAAGCGCATCCGCATCTGCCAGCCTGATCAGTGTCGTGCTGTAGCGATTCATTTCACCCACCGCCTCAGTCAGGGATGCGTTGTCGAAGATCGCCTCGCCGCGCTTCCAGGCCAGCACCTGATCCACGCGGGGTCGGTCAACCTGCGGCTCTGGCACGGCACCCACCTGACCACGTAGCCGACCGGCAACCCGCAGACGCTCTCCAGGAGACATCTCGACAACCGGCGTGAATTGAGCGGAAGGCACGCCGTCGGTCGCACCTTGCACTACCACCCTGCCCTCGACCAGCGTGATATCCAGCGCGTCCCGGCGGCCCTCGATGGCAGGCGTGTAGCGCACGACGAAGGCTGTGCCCGTGGCCGTCACCTCGGAACCCGCAGCACGCACGACAAATGGCCGGCTCGCATCCTTGGCCACCTCGAACAGTGCTTCGCCGCCCTCCACGTCCACGATCCGCCGGGAGGCACCAAGCGCTACCCGAACACGTGTCGACGTGTTCAGCGACATCCGCGTCCCGTCCTGCAGCATCACGATGCGCTGCTCGCCGACTCCGGTGTCGTAGGTCTCCCCATCCCGCCAAGGCTTGAGCACCAACACTCCGGCCAGGACCGCAGTCGTCAGTGCCGCCGCCCAGGGCCATGGCTTGACGCGCCCTACCCTCGCCGCGAACGCAGGCGCGCTGACTGAAGTAGTCGCTGCAGCACGAGCAACCGCCGCCCGGTTCACACCTGCCGCATCCATCCACAGATCCGTACCGCGTTCGAACGCGAGCCGATGCGCGGCCGAGCGCGTCTGCCAGGCCCGACATTCGCGCTCCATGCGATGCGATCGGTCCGGCCCGTGCAACCGAGCTATCCACACCGCAGCCTCGGCCGCAATCTCCCGCGTCACCAGGGGCTCAGGCCCTTCATCCGCCCTGCCCCGGCCTTCCATCGAACGCACGCCTACCAGCCTTCCATCCAGGCAATGAGTTGCAGCGTGGCCTTGGCGATGTGTTTCTCCACCGTGCTGATACTCAAGCCGTGCTGATCGGCGATCTCCCGGTAGGTCAGCCCGTCCAGGCGGTGGGCCATGAACATGTCGCGCGGCTTCTCGCCCAAGCGGGCCAGGCATTGTTCGAGCCGCACCATGCGTTCACGGCTGAGCACGATCGATTCGACGGGTGGCGAATCGTCCACCAGGATCACTTCTTCAAGCACCACCTGCTCGCCGTGGACCACGCGCGCCCGGTGCGCGTCGATAGACAGATTGATCGCTGTCTTCATCAAGAACGCCTCGGGCTCCAACACCACTTGCTCACGCTCGTAGCTGGCCAGCCGTGCCCAGGCTTCCTGGATGAAGTCATCGGTGTCCTGGGTCGCGCCGCGGCGCCTCAGCGCGGAACGGATGCGGGAGAAGACGGCAGGCAGCTTCTTCATGGTGAACCCTCCCGGGGTCAATGGCCCAGCGACGCAAGGCCAGCCGAATCAGAGCCGACCAAGCGCAACGCGGGCCGAGCCGACTTCGACAGCCAAGAAAACTTGAGCCGCAGTTCGTCCCGCGAAATCGTCTGGGCCACAAACGAAACCGCAGCGGCCGAATCAGCGAAGGGACCATGGCGCGAAACAGCCCTTCGCAAGCTGAGGCCCAGCTGCTCCAAGTACTCGTCGCCCGCACGCACCACGGCCCGGCGATGAGGTCGGAGCGCATAGAAAGCACTGAACTGCTCCAGCACCTGAGGCCAATCCGGCGACAACACAGCCACCCTGCCCGCCTTTGAGTTCGCCAGCAGTCGCTCCAGCGCGATGCGCGCCGCACGAACACCCGAGGCCTCGCGAACCGCGCGCCGAGCTTCAGCGCGGAGCACGCCAATGCTGGAGGTGGCCGGCACATAATCCTGACCAAAGATGCGCTGGAACGGCGGCAGCACCTTGGCCGTCGGGCACAAGGCGCTGCCTCCAAGATCCGTCGCACACACCAGCGAGATCTTGTCTACGCCCCTGACGTCGAGATCCTCCCAGACGCCCCGCCAGAACGCAGGGCCGACAGCGGCCCCAGGCCAGGCTCCCAACACTTCCCAGTCGCCATCCGCCAGCACGCCCACCGCCCAGCTCACCATCAGCGCGGTCGAACCACCCCCGGCTACTTGCACCTCGAGCGGCTGCTTTTCGAAATGGATGCTGAAGTAGTGCCAGCACAGCGCCATCGTTTGCGATGAGCCCATCGAGGCGAAAGAGGTTGTCATCTGATGCTCCAGAACATCTCGTCAGTTCATAACGCCCGCCGAGCCATCTTGCGCCGCGTCTTCGCGGACGGAAAGATCGCCAGTAGCCATTTGGATCACGATTAAGTCCATATTGAAACTCATAGTTATCACATTGTCCACCAAAGCATGTGGAGCGACGCGCCGACACTGGAGATGCTCTTGTCTAATGAAGAAGCCACCCCCCAGACCTTTGACCGCGCGCGAGGTGTTCTCAAGAAATCTGCGCCGTGCGCGCAGGCTCCGTGAGATGTCGCAGGAGCAGTTGGCGCTTGAGGCCGGCTTGACTCGCGCTTACCTCAGCAGTGTCGAACTGGCCAAGCGCAACATTTCAATCGATAACCTGGGCTTGCTTGCCGACGCCGTAGGAGTTCCGCTCCGAGACCTTGTTGACCCCGAGAAGTTCAAGGGGCTCGACGACGTATAGCCATTGATCGAGACCGATCAATGTCAATCAAATGCGGGATGAGACAAGAATGAGCAAAAGCTTCTGGGCCTTGAAGCCCCGACGAGCGTAGTGCTCAGCGAGCGCTGTCCCTTCTAGCTCTGGCAGCTGACGTATAGCTGCTTGAGGCTGGGAACCGACAGGCGCCCTCGCTTGATCGTACGTCCGCTTCCGCCGGATACAGCAGATGTTGGAGGTGCCATGGCAGGGCAACTCTTCCGGCCTTCGCAGGTGACCGCGCGCCAGCACCTGCAAGTTTCCGCACAGCGGCCTGCACAAGCTTTCGATGGCGCTGCATGCCGTCGATGCGTAACGTCGTGTGCTCTTCCATGAGGGCACGAAATGCACAACTTTGAACTCATCAGCAACCTCCTTTGCCCCTACACCCAGCGAGCGGCGATCCAGCTCGCCGAGAAGGGCCTGGAACCCAGGCGAACCTACATCGACCTCGCAGACAAGCCGGACTGGTTCGTCCAACTGTCGCCGCTGGGCAAGGTGCCGGTGCTGCGCGTGGGTGACACGGCCGTGTTCGAGACCGCCGTCATCTGCGAGTACATCGAAGAGGCAACCATCGACCGGGCTCCAATGTGGCCCGCTCACGCTCTGGATCGCGCGCACCACCGCGCGTGGGCCGAGTTTGCCTCAAGCGTGATCGGCGACGTGTTCGGCTTCTACATGGCGCCAGACGAAGCATCGTTCGAACGCAAACGAGCGGAGCTTGCCGGACGCTTCGCACGCCTCGAGAGCCAGCTTGCCGGAGCGGGGCCGTATTTCGGCGGCGAGCGCTTCGGACTGGTAGACGCCGCTTTCGCGCCGATCTTCCGATTGCTGGAAACCTTCGACCAATTGGCGGACTTTCGCCTCCTTCAAGGGCTTCCGGCAACAGCCGCATATCGCCTCAATCTGGCGGAGCGGTCAAGCGTCAGAACAGCCGTAGTGCCCGACTACGGGCATGTCTTCCTGCGCTATCTGGCCGGGCGTGGCTCCCACATGGCTCGACTCGCGGCGGCCGCTGAAGCGACCTCAGTCCAGGCCTGACATCAGCCGAGACGATCTCGCGATCTCTTCGGACAGCGCCGCGCTCGCGCGGCGCATGCGAGGCAGGCGCGCGATGTCCTCATGCATCAGCAGCCACAGCGGCTGCGCCAGCTCATCCAGCGGCGGACCGAGGCGAACGAGTTCTGGAATCGAGCCCCCGACGAAACAAGGCAGGACGGCGCAGCCAATCCCTGCACGTGCGGCCTGTGCAGCGCTCAGCAAGGTGTTCGCGCGAAACCGCACCTCGTCGGCAGCGACATTGCGCGCGAGCCAGCTTCCGGGCGCACTGCAGGCAAGACCAGCGTCGAAGCCTACCCATGGCAGGCGGGTGGGCGGCACCGAGGCCTCTCTCGCCTCGGTCAACTGACGCGGGGCATAGACCGCCATAGCGACAGTACCGATCTCGCGCCCACGCAAGGTCTCTTGCGGTGCCCGGGTCACGCGAAGCGCAATATCGGCTTCGCGCCGCGCCAGCGAAACAACATCGTTGGACACGTGAAGCTCAAGCTGCAATCCAACGTGCTTTCGGCACACGGCGGCCAGTACGCCGGGCAGCAGGTACTCGGAGACTGCGTCCGGCGCAGTGACGCGCACGGGTCCGTCATGGCCATCGTCGCGCCCACACACGCGGCGCTCCAGGCCAGCGATCTCGTCTCGAAAGTGAAGCGCCAGCACCCTGACCTCTTCTCCCGCCTCCGTCGGCTGAAGGCCGCCCGGGGTACGCTCGAACAAACGCGTGCCGAGGCGCCGTTCCATCAGCTGAAGACGGCGCGATAGTGTTGGATGGCTTACATGCAGGGTGGCGGCAGCGCCAGACAAAGTCCCACTCTCCATGATGGCGAGTGCAACACGCAAATCATCCCAGTCAAAAGCAGAGGTGCGGCTCATGGCTGCCATTGTCGCAGCGCACATCCGGGATGTTGGCTCCCGACTCGCGAGCCGCGCCAGCATTCGGCTCTGCAAGCCAAGGGCCGCAATGCAACGGCAGGCGTCAGTCGGCTCGACTCAGTCGATAACTGTAGCCGCTGCACAGTCGACGCTGAAGCTGAGACAAGGGTGGGCTACGGTGGATCGAAAGCGACAAACCTCGCAGCCTACCTAGCCGCTAGCGTAGCGCGCGAACCGGATTCCTGATCCCAGCTGTGATGCGCTGGAGCTCGATGGCCACAGCGGTGCCCCGCTGATTCTTCGTCAAAAGTCATCACACGAGTTAGCCGTTTTGGCACCTAGAGTTTCCATACAGGACGCAACAACACGCCCTGATGCGAAACCCCACGGTCTCCACTACTGCCAGCTCCGCCATGACTACCTGCCTGACCTCCGTGCGACGCAGCCCAGCCAAAAGGGAAGTCGTTGCGACGCCAACTCCCCGGACCTGCGGCGTTGTCACCATGCTGACCACCGCCGTCGCGCTGCTGGGCACTAGCCTTCCCGCCGCGGCTGTCGACGGGTGCCAGGTCTTGCTTTGCCTCGCCGCCCCGAGCTGGCGCGCCATTCCCCAATGCGTGCCCACGATCACCCAACTGCTGCGCGACCTGGCCCGAGGCAAGG
>JADMJJ010000078.1 GCA_018780645.1 Burkholderiaceae bacterium | reverse complement strand
CGCTGCACGGCGAGATCAAGCTGCCCGGCATGGCCAACCACTTCTACCGCGAGCGGGTCGATCAGCACCTGAAGATAGGCATACGCGCGATCGAGTTGCTACGTCAGCAGCGGATGGATCAGCTGCACAGCCGCAAGCTCAGGAGCTTCGCTGAAGTAGCCTTCCAGTGACCTCAGATGGCCTTGCGCCGGCGCAAGGCCAGCAAGCCCACCCCGCCCAGCAGCATCGCCCAGGTCGGCACCTCGGGCACGGCCCCCACCTGCAGCACCGTCAGCTTGACCAAGTCCTGGTCGTAGTCGTAGAACACGTCGTAGTGGAAGCCCTGGCCGAAACCATCAACGCTGACGCTGGCAAAGGTGCCGGCCATCTGACCGGTGGCGTCCAGTATCACGAACTCGTCGCCATTGCTCAGCGCGCAGGCGGCGATGCAGTGCAGGGCCAGGGTGCCATCGAGGCTGGCCGTGCCATTGATCATGAAGCGGTCAAAGGCCAGGCTGCCGGCCAGCTCGACATCGAAACTGCCCGCACCGGTTTGCGCATAGCTGCCGTTCAGGGTCAGGGTGCCGGCCGAGCTGCCGGGCGCCAGATGGCCGGCGTTGGTCAGCGCATTGGTCGCGAAGGTGCCGGTGCCCATCATCGTGCCGGGGTTGCTGAAATTGGTCGGCAGCTGGATCGTGCCCGCCTGCACTTCCATGATGCCCGGGTTGCTGAAGGCCAGACCGCCGCCAATGGTCATTGCGCCGGCGCCACCGGACTTCACCAGCCGCCCCTGGTTGATGATGCTGGAGGTGGCGCCGCCGTTGTTGACAAAGCTCATATCGGTCTGCACGTCCAGCAGGCCGGCGTTGATCAGCTGCCCATCGCTTTGCAGGAATAGCGTGTCGCCGGTCGCCCAGGCCAAGGTGCCCTTGTTGTTCAGGCTGACGGTGCTGAGGAATTTGTTGCCGCCGTTAACGCCGGACAGCGTGGCGCCCGGCGCAATCTCCCAGCCGCCGACCAGGAAGCCGCCGCTGAACTCGGCGGCGCCCTTCAACTGAGCCGTCGTGCCCGTGAAGCTGCCATTGCGCAGCGACAGATTGCTGCTGGTGATCTCGCCGGCGAAGCTGGCGTTGCTGGTCACGGCCACCACGCCTGCGCCACTCATCTGTGTGCCGGTGTTGAACCCGGCATTGTTGCCGGCAAAGTTCAGGAGGCCGCCGTTGGCCACCTTCAGCTGGCCGCCATCGTTGACAAAGACGATGGTGCCAACATTGACCGTTTGGCCCGCCGCCACCTGCAGGGTGCCGCTGTTGTTGAAGGTCGAGGTCGCCCCACCGTTGTTGACCAGCGCCATGCTGGCCTGGGCGTCGAACAGGCCCCGGTTGTCCAGCAAGGCCGAGCTTTGAAGATACAGGGAATCATTGGTCTGCCAGGCCACCGTGCCCTTGTTGACCAGTTTGGCCGTACTGAGGAATTTGTTGCCGCCAAACTTGCCGACCATCGTCTGGCCGCTGGCCAGCTCCCAGCCGCCGGTGAGCGTGCCGCCGGTGAGTTCGACCATGCCGCCGACCACCACCTTGGAGCCGGGGCTGCCGTCGCCGCCGCTGAAGGTGCCGCTGCTCAGCCTCAGGTTCTGCGACTGGAAGTCATCAACAAACATGGCATTGCTGCCGACCACGGTCACGCCACCGCCGATGAACTGGCTGCCGCTGTTGAACCGTGCGTTATTGCCGTTGAAGGCCAGCGTACCGGCCACATCAAGCGTGCCGCCGTTGTTGACGAAGGCAATGGTGCCCACCGATCCGGCCTGCCCGCTGGCCACGCTGAAGTTGCCGCTGTTGATGAAGGTAGACGTCGCCCCGCCATTGTTGACCAAGGCCATGCCGGTGCTCATCACAAAGCTGCCCTGGTTGTCCAGCAGGCTGCCGCTTTGCAGATACAGCGAATTGCCGCTCTGCCACAGCCATTGGCCCTTGTTGACCAGCGCAGCGCCGCTGAGGAATTTGTTGTTGCCGTCCTGGCCCAGCAGAGTCTGCCCCGCGCCCAGTTCCCAGCCACCGGTGATCGTGCCTCCCCAGAAGGCCATCAAGCCGGAGATGACCGCGCCACCGCCCGTGAAGGTGCCTCCCTCCAGGCGCAGATTGCCGGCGCTGATGGCGCCGTTGAAGCTGGCATTGCCGGTGATGCGGTTCACGCCCGCTCCGGTGAACTGCGAGCCTGCATTGAAAGTCGCGTCATTGCCGGCAAAGTTCAGCGTGCCCAGGGCCTCCATCGTGCCGCCATTGCTGACAAAGGAGATGGTGCCCAGGGTACCGGTTTGCCCGGCAAGGGCACGCAGGGTGCCGCTGTTGGTGAAGCCGGAGGTTGCCCCACCGTTGTTGACCAGGCTCGCGCTAGCCTGGAACTCGAACAGATTCTGGTTGTCCAGACTGCTGCCGCTCTGCAGGAACAGCGAATCGGTGGTCTGCCACAGCAGGCTGCCCTGATTGGCCAATGCGGCCCCACTGAGGAACTTGTTGCCGCCGGCGACACCCAGCAGCGTCTGACCGCCAGCCACCGTCCAGCCGCCCGTGAGTGCCCCGCCGGAGAGAGCCACGGTGCCACCGATCTGCGCCGCCCCGCCGGTGAACGTGCCCCCTTGCAGCCGCAGATTCGCGGCGGTAAAGGCGCCGTTGAAGCTCGCATTGCTGGTGATGCGCGTCAGGCCCGCGCCGGTGAACTGGCTGCCGGCATTGAAGGTGACATTGCCGCCGCCAAAGTCGATGAATCCGGTCTGCGCATCGATGGTGCCGCTGTTGATGAAGGCGATCGTGCTGATGCCGGTGCTGCCCACACCGACACTCTTGCGGAAGATGCCGCTGTTGTCGAAGGTCGAGGTGGCGCCGCCGTTGTTCAGCAGCGCGTTGTCGCTGCGCGCGTCCCACAGGCCGGCATTGCTGATCAGGGCGCCGCTCTGCAGGAACAGCGAGTCGGCGGTGTTCCAGTTCACCGTGCCACTGAGATTGGTGAAGCTGACGCCGCTGAAGAATTTGTTGCCGCCGGCGTTGATCTGCAGCGCATCACCCAGCAGCAGCGGCTGGGGCGCCGTCACGCCGGGGGCGAAAAACCCGGAGCTAAAGACAAAGTCGGCGGCCGAGGCCGTTGGCGCAAGCGCCGCGAACAAGGCCGAGGCCAAGAGTGAACGATGCAGGGCTTGGGGCAGCGGCAGCTTCATCATGAGGGCGCTCCATCGACGGGCAAAAGGCCTCTCCAACACTAGGCGCTGCCCCCGCCCGCCACACCCCCTGATTCGTGGGGGATCAGGGCTCGTTGAACTTGAAGCGCGTGCCGGCCGGGAACTGCAGGCCGAAGGTGGTGGCCAGCACGTCCAGCAACTCATCCTGATCACGCAGCCGGTGCGAGATCTGCGCGCCCTGGCCCTCGTTGATGCTCAGCTCCAGATTGCGCAACAAATAGCGCCGCTCTGGCGTGCTGCGCACCGCCACCAGCGTGAAGGTGAAACGCGAGTCGGGATGGGTGGCGGTGAAGTAGTTGGCCTGCTCATAGTCGACCTCGATCTGCGGCTCCAACGAGAAGATATAGACATCGGTCCACTGCTGCCCCTCCCACACCTGCAGCCCCCACAGCGGGCCCTCGCGCATCAGCCGGTAGCGCCACAGGCCGATGTGCTGCTCCTCGGCCTCGACCAGCACCATGGGCTGCATCAGGCCTTGCGAGCCGAAGCCGACATCGGCCAGCCACGGCTGGCCATCGATCTGCACCAGCAGCATCATGTGGGTGCGCGCCCGCACCGTCGTCGCGCGGTAGCGCACGCGGGCAATCAGCGTCTGCAGCTGGAAGCCCAGCGCCAGCAGCGCATCGGCCAGCAGACGGTTCTGCTCGAAGCAATAACCGCCGCGCCGGGCCTGCACCAGCTTGGCCTGGACGCTGTCAATGTCAATGCAAATAGGACGGCCGAGCAGGATGTCCAGGTTCTCGAACGGGATGCTCAGCGCATGGGCGCGGTGCACGGCACGCAGCACGGCCAGGGTGGGCGCGCGTTCGCCCGTGTAGCCGATGCGCTGCAGATAGGCGTCCAGATCGAACATCGCTCCCCTCCCCGAGGCTCTTGATTCAGCCGCGCAGTGTGCACGGTTTTTCGCCGGGCGTGATGCCCCTGGTTTGACGCTGCCAGCCGGCCCCCGCTACACTGCCCCCCGGAACACAGGAGAGAGCAGGCAGGCGTCAATCACGCTGGCCTGCCGCCGAAGGCGCAAGCTCCCATACTCGCTCAGGCCCCGTACTGTTTCCATTCACAGCCGAACTGGAGAGAGGGCGCAGACGCAAGGTCTGCACCCCACCGAAGGAGCAACGCAGGGCCGCAAGGCCTGAGCGGAATCTCTCAGGTACCAAGGACAGGGGGAGCGGCGCGAGATGCGCGCGCTCACCTGTTTTTTGGAATGCGTCATCTCGTTTGCTCTGCTCAAACCTGATGAGAGTTCCGCATGAAAGTAATCGTTCTTGGCGCCGGCGTGACCGGCGTGACCACCGCCTGGTATCTGCATGAGGCCGGCCATGAGGTGACGGTGATAGACCGCCAACCGGCCGCAGCGATGGAAACCAGCTTCGCCAATGGCGGCCAGGTCTCGGTGTCGCACGCCGAGCCCTGGGCCAATCCCAGCGCCCCGTTCAAGGTGCTGAAGTGGTTGACGCGCGAAGACGCGCCGCTGCTGTTCCGCCTGCGTGCCGACCCGGCGCAGTGGCGCTGGGGCCTGCAGTTCCTGCGCGAGTGCACGCCAGCCCGCACCCGCCACAACATCCGCCAGATCGTCAGCCTGGGCCTGTACAGCCGCGGCCAGCTGCAGAGCCTGCGCCAGCGCACCGGCCTGCAATACGACCAGCTGACGCAAGGAATCCTGCACTTCTACACCAGCCAGCGCGAGTTCGACGACGCCCAGGCGCCGGCCCGGCTGATGCGCGAGCAGGGCTGCGAACTGGACATGAAGACCGCAGACGAATGCGTGGCCATCGAACCGGCGCTGGCGCAATGCCGCTCAAGAATCGTCGGCGGCAGCATGACGCCCAGCGATGAGTCGGGCGACGCCCACCGCTTCACCCAGGGCCTGGCCGGCCTGGCGCAACAGCAGGGCGTGCGCTTTCTGTACGACACCCGGATATTGGGCGTGCAGCGAGAGGGTCAGGTCATGACTGGTGTGCAGGTGGCCGACGAGCAGGGTGTGGTGCGCACCGAGCGCGCCGATGCCTACGTGCTGTGCCTGGGCTCGTTCAGCCGCGGCCTGGCCCGCGTTCTGGGCATCTCGCTGAACATCTACCCGGCCAAGGGCTATTCGGTCACGCTGCCGGTCATCAATGCAGAGCAGTCGTACAGCGTGTCGCTGACCGATGACGAGTACAAGCTGGTGTTCTCGCGCCTCGGCGACCGGCTGCGCATCGCCGGCACCGCCGAGCTCAATGGCTACAACACCGACCTGAACCTGCTGCGCTGCGAGGCGATCGTGCGACGCGTGCGCGAGCTGTTCCCGAATATGACCGACGGCCAGGGCGCCCAGTATTGGACCGGTCTGCGCCCGGCCACGCCCAGCAACCTGCCGTACATCGGCCGCAGTCCGGTCAGCAATCTGTTCCTCAACACCGGCCATGGCACCCTGGGCTGGACGCACAGCTGCGGCTCGGCCGCGGCGGTGGCCGACATCGTCATCGGCCGTGCGCCGCAGGTGGACTACGTCTTCGCGGGCCAGCCGGCGCCTCAGCGCTGGTGGGGTGGCGCGGTCGCGACGACCTGATTCGCGCGCTGGTGCAAACTCGGCTTGTGCCGCTTGGGCGTATCCCTTACGCTCAAGCCACATCAGGCCGTGAACACGTTCCCTGAGACGCGCTCAGACCTGCCTAGCCACGCTGGTCACGCAGCCCGGAGGGCTGCAAGGAGTGCTCATGTCTTCAAGCACGCATCCCGGCATTGCAGCGATACGGACCCTCGCCCTGGTGGGCCCCGCTGCAGCCGGTAAAACCACCCTGATCGAGGCTCTGCTGCACAAGGCAGGCGCCATCTCCACCCCGGGCACGGTCGAGAAAGGTTCGACCGTCAGCGACCACGACCCGCTGGAGCGCCGCATGCAGCATTCGCTGCAGACCAGCCTGGTCCATCTGACGCATCAGGGCACCCGCATCCACCTGATCGACACGCCCGGAGCGCCCGATTTCATCGGCCAGTCGCTGCCGGCGCTGGAGGCGGTGGACACCGCGGCCATCGTCATCAATGCCCAGACCGGCATCGAGCTGATGGCCGCCCGCTTCATGGAAACCGCCGCACAGCGCGGCCTGGCGCGCTTGATCATCATCAACAAGATCGAGGCACCGGGCGTCAATCTGCCGGCTTTGCTGGCTCAGATTCGCGAGACCTTCGGCCGCGAATGCCTGCCGCTGAACCTGCCCTCGGGTGGCGGCACGGCGGTGGCCGATTGCTTCTTCCAGTCCAGCGGCGCGGCCGATTTCTCGTCTGTCGATGAGGCCCACCGCGCGCTGGTCGAGCAGGTCGTCGAGGTGGACCCGGACTTCGTCGATCGCTATCTGAACGATGGCGATGTGGATGCCAGCGAGCTGCACGCGCCACTGGAGCAGGCCTTGCGCGAGGGCCATCTGATCCCGGTCTGCTTCATGTCGGCGCGCAATGGCGCCGGGGTGGCCGAGCTGCTGGATGTGATCGTGCGTCTGCTGCCCAACCCCACCGAGGGCAACCCTCCGCAATTCGTCAAGGGCGAGGGCGATGCCGCCAAGCCGCTGCATGCCGAGCCCGATCCGGCCCTGCACGTGCTGGCCCATGTGTTCAAGGTCAATATGGATCCTTACCTGGGCAAGATGGGCATCGTGCGCGTGCACCAGGGCACCTTGAGCCGCAACAGCATGCTGTACGTCGGCGACGGCCGCAAACCGTTCAAGGTCGGCCATCTGTTCATGCTGCAGGGCAAGGAGCATGTCGAAGTCACGAATGCCCTGCCGGGCGATCTCTGCGCCATCGCCAAGGTGGACGAACTGCACTACGACGCCGTGCTGCACGACGCCGCCGAGGACGATCACATCCACCTGCTGCCCATCCAGTTCCCTGAGCCGGTGCACGGCCTGGCGATCGAGCCCAAGCGCCATGGCGATGAGCAGCGGCTGTGGGAAATCCTCACCCGCTTGGTCGACGAAGACCCCTGCCTGAAGATCGAGCGCTCCGGTTCGACCAACGAGACCATCGTCTACGGCCTTGGCGAGCTGCACTTGCGCATGCTGCTGGAGCGCCTGCGCGAGGCCTACAAGTTCGAGGTCAACACCCGGCCCCCGCGCATCGCCTACCGCGAGACCATCTCGGCGCCAGCCGAAGGCCACCATCGGCACAAGAAGCAGAGCGGCGGCGCCGGCCAGTTCGGCGAGGTCTATCTGCGCATCGAGCCGCTGCCGCGCGGCGCCGGCTTCGAATTTGCCGACGAGGTCAAGGGCGGCACGATTCCCGGCCAGTTCATGCCGGCGGTTGAAAAAGGCGTGCGCCAGGTGCTGGAGACGGGCGTCATCGCCGGCTACCCGCTGGTGGACCTGCGCGTGGTCGTGTTCGACGGCAAGCACCATTCGGTGGACAGCAAGGAAATTGCCTTCATCGCCGCCGGCCGCAAGGCCTTGATGGCGGCGGTGCGCGAGGCCCGGCCCTTGATCCTGGAACCCATCGTCCATGTGGACATCACCGCCCCCGATGCGTCCATGGGCGACATCACCGGCGACCTGGCCTCACGGCGCGCGCAGATCAATGGCACGCGCACGCTGGTGCCGGGCAGCATCACGGTGCAGGCCCAGGCGCCGATGTCCGAGCTGAGCAGCTACCAGACCCGGCTCAACTCGATGACCAGCGGCCAGGGGCGCTACACGCTGCTGCTGTCGCACTACGAACCGGTGCCGCCGAACACCCAGGCCCAGTTGGTGGCGGCGCACCACGTGCACGAGGAAGAGTAGATCGCGTCGCCGACCTGACTATTTGGGTGCCGACGCGGCTGCTGCCGCCTTGGCCTGAGCGCGGTAGGCCTCCAACTGGGCCAGCCAGGACGTCCAATCCTTGGGGCCGGTCTCGAAGCGGGTCTTCAGATTGGCCAGCACGCCGCCCCAGGCACGGTCGAAGTAGGCGAATGCCTTGTCCCATTCACCGCCATCGCCCCAGCCGGTGTGGTGCAGCTTGATGCGGGTCTGCTTGTCATCGACCGGCTCGAATCGCAACACGACGAAGGTGCGCTGCTGGCGCGCCTCGGCCAGATGCGGCGGCGCATTCCAGTCGAAGGACAGCATGCGCTTGGGGCTCAGGGCCATGAAGCGCATATCGTCGGCACCCTTGTTCCCCGGCGTGGCAGCCGGGTCGATGTAGATGTGGAAGGCGCCGCCGACGCGGGCCTCGATCTGCGCGTCGGGCGCGAAGAAGCTGGTGATGCCTTCTCGGGTGGTCCAGGCGGCCCAGGCCTGATCCAGGCTCGCGTTGATCACGACTTCTTTATCAAGACTGCGCTCCGCAGCGGCGGCCGGGCCGCCCGTGAGACAGCCAAAAACAAGCAAGGCAAGCAGCATCTTCATGGAGACTCCTTGAGGTTGGACCGGGCGCAAACGGGCCAGGACAACGCAGCTTTATCATACGCATATGTATTCCGCCCCCAAGGACGTGGCCCAGATCCGTCTGGACAACGCGCTCGTCCTGTTCGAAGAGTTCGTCAGCGCCACCATCAAACACCCCGATGCCGCCACCTTGCGCGGCCTGGAGCGGCGTTTCGCCGAGCGATTGCAGATCCAACCCAGCTACTGGAGCCAGATCAAGGGCCGCTCACGCCAGATCGGCGAGCGCCTTGCGCGCCAGTTCGAGCAACTGTGCCACAAGCCGATAGGCTGGATGGACCAGGACCACGGCCTGGCTCGGAACCAGGCCGCCAAGGGCGCCACCACGCTGGCGCCACCCGGCGCGCCCCCGCTGACCGATACCCAGCCCAGCATGCCGCAGGACGACGACGAGCGCTTCATCGTCGGCCTGGTGCTGACCTACTACCGCCGCCACCCGCAGCGTGCCCGCACCCGCCTGCTGGACCTGCTGGGCGAGGTGTTGACGCCGCCGAATGTGCCGACGCCGCCGACGCCGCCGACGCCGCCAACACCTCCGCTGGCGCCTGGGGTGCGCCGGCCCGCTGCCACGGCACCCGCCGCGCCGGCCGCCAGCGCCAAGAACGACGTCGACGAATGGCGCAAGCTGCAACAGGCCGTGGCACCGCTGAAGAACAAACGCTGAACTTTTTTGTTTCAGCCGATAAAAAGCACTTGCGCAAGATAATCAATCGTTTATCATTTGCGCAAGTTGCAGTGCAGTACCGCAGCGAAGCCCGCCCTTCCACCTCCAGCCCCGAGACCGGCCGCCCCATGTCTTCGACGACCCTGAACCGTTTTCTTCGCCAACCAGCGCTGAATCAGCCGCTGACGGCCAAGGCGTTCGAGTCGCTGATCGAAGGCACCCGAGATGGGGCAGGCCCCGCCCGACCGCGATGGCGACAACGCTGAGCAAGCGCGCTCAGTATTGATCACCACACGGCCCGGGATGCATCACTGCCCCGGGCCGTGGTGCATTTGCAGCCCGCGTTGACGCGCGAACCGACGACGCCCTGCGTGGGCACCCGAAGTACAAGGAGTTCTGATGGCCGTATTTACCGCACCCCGCCCGGTCATTGCCAAGGGCAAGACCTACAGCAAACCACGCAATCCGCTGGTTGCCCCGAGCCTGTTCCGCCGCGCCGGTTCTCACGGCAGCCCCGTGCAGGGCCAGCGCCAGCAAACCAAGCAACTGCTGCGCTTCGAGCTCAAGCAACTCGCCAAATCGATAGACGACAACGGTCCTTGAAGGCAAGCCCTGCCCCGGACCCCACCGGAGACCTGAAATGACACGCACGACACTGACACGCTGGCCCGACGCACTGGCCGCAACCCCGAGCTGGCGCCGTACCCTGGCGCTGCTGCTGCAAACCGCCAGCACAGTGCTGGCGCAGCTGGCCGCCAAGATGAATCTGGTGGAGCGCAGAACCAAGGCCCCCGTGGTCGAGTTCTACGCAGAAGCCGGCGCACCGGAAGGCGCGCTCTTCGTTGACGGTGAGTTGATCGGCTACCTGCCCGGCGTCAACCGCCTGTGATCCCCGCATCAAACAAGAGCCCGCTGCGCAGAAATGCGCAGCGGGCTCTTGCCTTTAGGCCATGCCGCTAAAGTCGGGGATAGCGTCACCCGATAGACGTAGCACGATGCCCTCATTTGACCCGCGCCCATGAATGCCGCCCTCCCGTTCACACCACTGACGCGCGCCCTGCCCGATCTGAACTGGTGGACGGCCTACTTCCGAGACGCCGAGATTCCCGTGCTGGCCGAGACCGCCATCGAGCTGGAGGCGCTGCGCGCCAATGAGGACGCCGTCGATGCCAATCTGCTGGGCGAGATGATTGCGCGCGACCCGCTGATGACGCTGAAGGTGATGGCCCATGTGGCCAGCAACCGTCCCAGCAGCCGGGTCACCGATGCCGAAACCGTCACCGCCGCACTGGTGCTGACCGGCATCACCCCGTTCTTCCGCGACTTCGGCCCGCAGCCCACGGTGGAGGAGCGCTTTGCCGATCAGCCCGAGGCGCTGGACGGCCTTTACCAGGTGATCAAGCGAGCGGAGCGCGCCGCCAACTTTGCCATGGGCTTTGCACTGATGCGCATGGATCACGATGCACCGGTGATCTACAGCGCCGCCCTGCTGCATGACTTTGCCGAGATGCTGCTCTGGTGCCATGCCCCGGCGCTGGCGCTGGACATCCAGGCACGCCAGCGCGCCGACTCCACCCTGCGCAGCGCCGTCGCCCAGCGCGACGTGCTGAACATCAAGTTGACCGACCTCGAGCATTCGCTGATGCAGGCCTGGCATCTGCCCGAGCTGTTGGTGCGCATCACCGACGACCGCCCAACCACAAACCCGCAGGTGTTGACCGTCAAGCTGGCCATCCAGCTGGCGCGCCACACGGCGAACGGCTGGGACAACGCCGCCGTGCCCGACGACGTCAAGGAAATCAGCCAGTTGCTGAACATGGCAGAGGGGCCGACCCTGGCCACCCTGTTGGAGATGGAATGACACATGGCCCCGACGTCGGCTTCTGGCAGGCCCGGTTTGAGTCGGGTCAGACCCCCTGGGACCGCGGCCGGGCCCATCCGCAGCTGAGGCAGTGGTTGGAGCAGGGTCAGATCGCCCCCGATGACCGGGTGGCCGTGCCTGGCTGCGGCAACGGGCACGAGGTCTTGCTGCTGGCCCAGGCCGGCGTACGCCAGCTGACTGCCCTGGACTACGCTCCGGCGGCAGTCGCGCGGGTGCATGAGCGTCTGATGCTGGCAGGCCTGGAGGCCGAAGTCGAGTTGGCCGATGTGCTCAGCTGGGCACCCAAGCAGCCGCTGGACATCGTCTATGAACAGACCTGCCTGTGCGCGCTGCATCCCGACCATTGGCGCCGCTACGCCGATCAGCTCCACACCTGGCTGCGACCCGGTGGCCGGCTGCTAGCGCTCTTGATGCAGGCGCCGCGCGAATCAGCGGCTCAGGGCCGCATCGAAGGGCCGCCCTATCACTGCGATATCAACGCGATGCGCGCGTTGTTCCCTGCCACGCTGTGGGACTGGCCCGCCCCGCCCTATACGGCCACGCCCCATGAGCGCGGCTGGCATGAACTGGCCGTGGTCCTGATACGCAAAGACATGGCGTGACGGCTGCCCACGGCAGGCCTACACTGCGGTGCTCGAGCCAAACAGGGGCAGCAGATGACCTTCAGCCAGGTGTTCAAGACCGCAACGGCCGCCGCGCTGCTGATTGCAGCCACGGTAGCCCAGGCCGGCCCGGCGCCAGTGGCAAGCCGCTTTGATGCGGATACCGAGAACTGGCGCATCGCCAATCTGTTGAATCTGACGGCGCCCAGCCAGACCGCCAGCTTCGAAGCCGGCACGCAGCGCATCAGCACCAATGATGTGTTCAGTTGGACGGTGTTTGCCGCGCCGGCCAAGTTCCTAGGCAACCAGTCCGCCTTTCTCGGCGGCAGCCTGAGCTTCGATCTCAGCGACAGCCTCAAGGACACCACGGCCGACATTTTCCCGACCCTGGTGCTGCAGTCCGGCGCCAACCTGCTGGCCTGGTTCGGCGGCTCGCCGGGCACCACGCTGACCTCTTATTCCGCGGTGCTGACAGCATCCCCCGCCTGGCAAAAGATCATCGGTTACGAGATCACAGGCCTGCCCATACTGGCCGCCGCCAGCAATGCCGACCTGAGCAATGTGCTGGGCGCACTGCAGGGCATCTATATCAACGCCGACTGGAAGACCGCCGGCAATGACCACGCCGAACTCGACAACGTCAACCTCGTCGGCGTGGTGCCCGAGCCCTCGACCTGGCTGATGCTGCTCGCCGGATTGACCGCCGTGGCCATTGCACGGCGCAAACGCTGAATCCGGAGACTTACGGCGGGCTCACACCGGCACGGCCGTCGTGTTCTTGACCCGGTCCAGCACAAAACTGGTCTTGCAGTCCTGCACGCTGGGGTGACGCAGCAGGGTGTCGGTGATGAAGCGCGAGTAATGCGCCATGTCTTCGACCACCACGCGCAGGATGTAGTCCATCTCACCGGTGAGCGCCGCGCACTCCACCACCTCGGGCCAGGTCTGCACTGCGGCGCGGAACAGGTCCATCGGGTTGCGCTTGTGGCTTTCGGTGTTCTTTTCGAGCCGCACATTGATATAGGCGGTGAGCCCCAGGCCGACACGCTCGGGCGGTACCAGGGCCACATAGGCCGAGATGGCGCCGGACTCCTCGAGCCGTCGCACCCGGCGCAACACGGCCGAGGCCGACAGGTTGACCTGGGCCGCCAAGGCGTCAAAAGTCACCCGGCCATCGACTTGCAAAGCCCTGAGGATGCGTCTATCAATCGTATCGAGCTGTATAGCCTTGTCCATGCCGCAATTCTTGCAGGAATCATGCGTGTCCACGCACATTCGCACATGATTTGGCTTCAATCCTGCGCCGCTGAACGCCTACAGTCTTGAGCCACCTCAAGCGCTTTTGCGTCTCTTTCCTTACCGGAGCACCGACATGGCATTCACCCCCTGGGACAACCCGATGGGCACCGATGGTTTCGAGTTCATCGAGTACGCGGCCCCCGATCCCGCCGCCTTGGGCCAGCTGTTCGAGACCATGGGCTTCACCGCCGTGGCCAAGCACCGCCACAAGAACGTCACGCTGTACCGCCAGGGTGAGATCAACTTCATCATCAATGCCGAGCCCGATTCGTTCGCCCAGCGCTTCGCGCGCACGCATGGCCCGTCGATCTGCGCGATCGCCTTCCGCGTCAAGGATGCTGCCTTCGCTTACAAGCGCGCGCTGGAACTGGGCGCCTGGGGCTTTGACAACAAGACCGGGCCGATGGAGCTGAACATCCCGGCGATCAAGGGCATTGGCGACTCGCTGATCTACTTCGTCGACCGCTGGCAGGGCAAGAACGGCGCCGCCCCGGGCGAGATCGGCAATATCAGCATCTATGACGTCGACTTCGTGCCCATGCTTGACGCCGACGGTCAGCCGGTAAAGGCCAACCCGTCGGGTCACGGTCTGGGCTATATCGACCACCTGACGCACAACGTCTACCGCGGCCGCATGAAGGAGTGGGCGGAGTTCTACGAGGGCCTGTTCAACTTCAAGGAGGTGCGCTACTTCGACATCGAAGGCAAGCTGACCGGCCTGAAGAGCAAGGCCATGACCAGCCCCTGCGGCAAGATCCGCATCCCGATCAACGAAAGCAGCGATGACAAGAGCCAGATCGCCGAGTACCTGCACCTGTACCACGGCGAGGGCATCCAGCACGTGGCGCTGGGCACCGACGACATCTATGGTTCGGTGGAGGGCATGAAGTCCACTGGCGTGGTGTTCCAGGACACCATCGAGACCTATTTCGATCTGGTCGACAAGCGCCTGCCCAACCATGGCGAGAACATTGCCGAACTGAGACGCCTGCGCATCCTGATCGACGGCGCTACCCACCAGGGGGCGCCGCACGAGTTGCTGTTGCAGATCTTCACCAAGGAGGTGATAGGCCCGATCTTCTTCGAGCTGATTCAGCGCAAGGGCAACGAGGGCTTCGGCGAGGGCAACTTCAAGGCACTGTTCGAGAGCATTGAGCTGGACCAGATACGCCGTGGTGTGCTGAGCGACGCACCGTCTGCCTGAGCGTCACAAGCCCACTGGCCGGCGCAGGCACTGCATCAGGTCATCAAACACCTGCGCTTCGTACAGCAGGCCGATATGGCCGGTGGCAGGCAGATGAATCTGCTGCGCGCCTGCCAGCGTCGCCGAACTGGCGGGGCAGACGATGTTGTCGGTGTGGCTGTAGTAGCAGCGCATGCGCGCCCGCATCGCGGCCGACTCCTGCGCCGCCAGGTTGCGGAGCCAGACGCTGCCCAGCCGCATCTGCCCGGCGTTGCGGGCCACCGAGAAGCGCGCCATGAAAGTGCCCGCATGCGGCGTGCCCACGGTCAGCATCTGATGCACACGGGTGTCTGCACCATGTGCCCGCCACCAGGCGCGTATCGCCAGGCCGCCCATGCTGTGGCCCACCAGCACCGGGGCACACCCGGTGCGGCGCTCCAGCTCGCGAACAGCAGTCTCGAGGTCTGCCACATATCGGTCTATCGATCCGAAGGCGGGTTCCAGTGTCAGCGCCATCACCGGAACATCGGCTTGGCGCAGCCGTACCAGCCAATCGTTCCACAAACCGCGATTGCAAAAGAATCCATGTACCAGAAGCACGCCACGCCGACCTGTGGCGTTGGCAGGCCAATGATCCGGCTGCCGCTGTGACGCGAACGGCTGTTGCCAGCCAAACACCCGCGAGCAGGCTCGCGACTCGATCCACCAGGCGCGCAGATGCTGGGGTAGGCCAGCGGCAGGCGCCGAGTCACCGCGATTGATCGCAGGCAGCATGAGGAACTCCAGCGCCAATATCAACACATGGCCCCAAAGCACGGTGGCCGCCAACATCAGGGCGCCGATCGGGTGACCGCGCTGCCAGAGCCAGCCGCCCAGCCCCAGGGCCAGGCCCCAACGCAGCAACACGATCAACTTCTGCAGATGCGCATTCATCAGAGCTCGCGGCCGGAGTTGCCAAGGTCCTGATGGTACGGGGCGGCAGGGCGGCGCGCCGGCCTCACGGCAGAATGCAGCAGTGTTACAACCCTTTCCCGCATGAACGCAACCCCCACCCCGGCGCAGCAGACCGCTCTATCCATCCTGCAGCACCTGCAGACGGTCGACCAGGAGCGTCAGCGGCGCCTTGGCGACCCCCAGCTCAGCGACACCGTGGCGGCGGTCAAGGCGTATCAGCGCCAGCGCTTCGCGGACACATATGCCGATCTGCTGGCCAGTGCGCGCTATCAGAGCGCGGCGCGCTTCTTTCTCGACGAGCTGTACGGACCGCAGGACTTCAGCGAGCGCGATGCCCAGTTCACGCGAGTGGTGCCAGCTTTGGCGCGGATCTTCCCGAAGGACGTGCTGCACACGGTACAGACCTTGGCCGAGCTGCACGCTCTGTCAGAACAGCTGGACACTCAGATGGCCGGGCATCTGACACCGCTGACTGCCGGGGACAGACTGAGCGCCGAGCACTACGCCAAGGCCTGGTGCGCCACCGGGCAACCGTCCGCGCGTGAGCGCCAGATCGCCCTTACCACCGCGTTGGGCAAGGCACTGGATGAGTACACCGCCAAGCCGCTGCTGCGTCACGCGCTGCGCATGATGCGCGGGCCGGCCAAGGCGGCCGGGCTGTCGAGCCTTCAGCACTTTCTTGAGACGGGCTTCGATACCTTCAAGGCGATGCGGGGCTCGCAGGAGTTCATGCGCATCGTTGGCGAGCGGGAGCGCAGCCTGGCCAACACCCTATTCAGCGACTGTCCCTGAGGCGACAGGGCCTTAGTGCAATTACCGTAGCCGCGGTCGGCTGCTACAAGGGACCATCGAAGACCGTCAGTGTCTTGGAGTGCCTGTGCATAAACCCTGGTTGAACAGCTATCCCGCGGGCGTGCCCGCCGATCTTACCGGGCCCGGCTACAACTCCCTGATCGAGCTGCTTGAGGAGGCCTTCCGCAAATACGCCGGGCGCGACGCCGCTGCCTGCATGGACAAGCGCCTGAGCTTTGGCCAGATTGACGAGATGTCGCAGGCCCTGGGCGCCTGGCTCCAATCCAAGGGTCTGCCCAAGGGCGCGCGCGTCGCGCTGATGATGCCCAATGTGCTGCAGTACATGGTGGCCATTGCCGCCGTGCTGCGGGCCGGCTATGTGGTGGTCAATGTCAACCCGCTCTATACCGCGAGGGAACTGCAGCATCAGCTGAAGGATTCGGGCGCCGAGGCCATCATCGTGCTTGAGAACTTCGCTAGTACCTTGGAAGAAGTCATACAGCAGACGCCGGTGCGCCATGTGGTGGTGGCCTCGCTGGGTGATCTGCTGGGCTTTTGGAAGGGCACGCTGGTGAACTTCGTCGTGCGCCACCTGCGCAAGATGGTGCCCGAGTACCGGCTGCCGGTCGGCGATGGCTACTACGTCACCCGTTTCAATATGGCACTGGCCGAGGGCACGACGATGACACTGCGGCGGGTGCAGATCGGCCCCGATGACGTCGCCTTTCTGCAGTACACCGGCGGCACGACCGGGGTGTCCAAAGGCGCGACCCTGCTTCATCGCAACATCATCGCCAACATCCTGCAGGCGGAGGCTTGGTTCAAACCGATGCTGGACAAGCTGGGTGACCGCGCCCTGACCACCGTCTGCGCGCTGCCGCTGTATCACATCTTCGCCTTGACGGCCTGTTATATGCTCGGCGCGCGCCTGGGCATGATGTGCCTGCTGATCACCAACCCACGCGACATTCCGGGCTTCGTCGCCACGCTGCGCAACTACAAGGTCAATCTTTTCCCGGCGGTGAACACGCTGTTCAATGCCTTGGCCAACGACTCTGACTTCGCGCGTCTGGACTTCAGCGGATTGGTGATTTCCAATGGCGGGGGTATGGCCGTACAGCAATCAACCGCCGAGAAGTGGCTGAAGGTCACTGGTTGCCCGGTGGTAGAAGGCTATGGCTTGTCAGAAACGTCGCCGGTGGCCACCATCAACCGCCTTGACATCCATGACTTCAATGGCAGCATCGGTCTGCCGGTGCCCGGCACCGATATCGCCATTCGAGATGACGAAGGCCACGATGTGGCCCTTGGCGAGCGCGGCGAGATCTGCATCCGCGGTCCGCAGGTGATGGCCGGCTATTGGAACCGGCCAGACGAGACCGCGCTGGTGATGACGACGGACGGCTTCTTCAAGTCCGGCGACATCGGTGTGATGGACGAGCAGGGTTATGTGCGCATCGTTGATCGCAAGAAGGACATGATCCTAGTATCGGGCTTCAACGTCTATCCGAACGAGATCGAGCAGGTCGTGAGCCTTCACCCGGGTGTGCTGGAGTGCGCGGCCGTCGGTGTGGCCGACGAACGCTCTGGCGAGGCCGTCAAACTCTTCGTGGTCAAGCAGGACCCTGCCCTCAGTGAAGATGATATCGCCGACTACTGCAAGCAAAGCTTCACAGCCTACAAACGCCCCAAGTACATCGAGTTCCGCGACGAACTGCCCAAGAGCAATGTCGGCAAGATACTGCGGCGCGAGCTGCGCTCTTCGTGAATCCGGCACTAGATCTGATCGTTCTGCAGCGGGGCTGGCTGTCGTCTAACAATATCGTGATCGGCGATGGCGAGGCACGCGCAGTCGTCGTCGACACCGGCTACTGTACCCATGCCGCGCAGACGCTGAGCCTGCTACAGACCACACTGGGGAAGCGTCAGCTGGGAGCCATCCTCAACACACATCTGCATTCGGATCACTGCGGCGGCAACGCCCAGTTGATGGCCCATTTTCAAGCGCCCCTGCTGATTCCGCCCGGTCAGTTTGAGGCTGCCCACGAATGGAACGAGGCCAAACTGAGCTTTCGATCCACCGGTCAGCGCTGCGAGCGGTTTCACCCCGACCAACGGTTGATGCCCGGCAGCACGGTCAAGCTTGGTGACGGGCTATGGCATGTACTTGCCGCACCAGGCCACGATCCCGACTCCATCATCCTGTTCGAGTCAAATAACGGCACGCTGATCTCGGCCGATGCACTCTGGGAGCATGGCTTCGGTATCGTCTTCCCAGAGCTGAATGGCAAATCCGGCTTCGAAGAGGTCGAGGCGACGTTGGACCTGATCGCAAGCCTGCCGGTCGCACTCGTCATCCCTGGCCACGGGCCCACCTTCGCCGATATGCCCGTGGCAGTGGCCGAGGCCCGCCGGCGACTGCAAGGCTTCAGGCTAGATCCGCTGCGCCACGCACGTTACGCAGCCAAGGCCCTGCTGAAATTCCATATGATCGAAGTCCGGCAGCAGCACCTTGCCGATCTGCAGAGCTGGCTGGCCACAACCGAGGTACATGAAGCACTTTGGCAGCGCCATTTCAGCCCCCAAACCATCGAGGCGTGGACACTTGAGATTCTGCAAGACTTGCAGCGCAGCGAGTCCATCAGCATCGTGGGCGGGATGATCCTCGACCGCTAGATTCCCGGGACCTGGAACAGGTCCGGAAATGGAAAAAGCCCAAGCATTGCTGCTTGGGCTTTTCGATTAATAGCCTGACGATGACCTACTTTCACACGGGAACCCGCACTATCATCG
>JADMJJ010000020.1 GCA_018780645.1 Burkholderiaceae bacterium | reverse complement strand
GCAGTTTTGATCCTCAACGCCTTCGCGGGGCTTGCGCTGCTCCATAGAATCTACAGAAGTCAGCGCTTGAGTATCAGCAGGCCCTTCAGATACTCCCCCTCCGGGAAGCAGATCGTCTGCGGATGGTCGGGCGTGGCGCCGACGCGGTCGAGGATGAAGCCGTCGGCCGGCGCATCAAGACCTGCCCCCGCGACTATCTTGTGGAACAGGTCGGCGCTGATGCCGCCCGAGCAGCTGAAGGTGAACAGCAGGCCGCCGGGGGCCAGCAGCTTCAGGGCCAGGCGGTTGATGTCCTTGTAGGCCCGAGAGGCCCGCTCGGCATGCGCCGCGCTGGGGGCGAACTTGGGTGGGTCCAGCACGATGGCGTCGAACGTGCGGCCTTGCCCAAGGCAATGGCGCAGGGTCTGATTGACGTCTGCGTCCAGGCTCGTGTGGCGGGCGGCATCGAAGCCGTTGAGCCGCACATGAGCATCGGCACGGGCCAGGGCCGGGCCTGAGGAATCGACGCTCAGCACCTCGTCGGCGCCGCCGGCCAGGGCCGCCACCGAGAAGCCGCCGGTGTAGCTGTAGCAGTTGAGCACGCGGCTGGCGCCGTAGTGCCGCACGGCATCGGCGAACTTCTTGCGGTTGTCGCGCTGGTCCAGGTAGTAGCCGGTCTTGTGGCCCTCGGCCACGTCCAGGCTCAGCCGCCACTGATGCTCCTGGATGGTGATCTCGGTCGTTCCATCGCCGCGCAGCCAGCCGGTCTTCGGCTCCAGGCCCTCCAGGCTGCGCACATTGGCGTCGGAGCGTTCGTAGAGGCGGGTCAGGCCGGTGGTGACCAGCAAGTGATCGGCGATGACGTCTTTCCAGCGCTCGCTACCTGTGCTGGCGAACTGCGCCACCAGTGTGTCGCCATAGCGATCAACAACCAGGCCGGGCAGGCCATCGGCCTCGCCGTGGATCAGGCGCATCGCGTCGCTGGCGATCGGTAGCCTTTGACGCACGGCCAGCGCGGCATCGATGCGGCGCTTGAAGAAGTCGGCGTCGATGCGCTCGGCTTCGTCAAAGCTCCAGGCGCGCACACGGATCTGCGAACTGGGGCTGTAGGCACCCCAGGCCAGAAAGCCGCCATCGGCGGCCGTCACCTTGACCGTCTCGCCCGCGTCACCGCTGCCCTTGGCAATGCTGCCCTCGAATACCCAGGGGTGGCGGCGCTGCAGCGAGCGCTTTTTGCCCTCGCGAAGTCGGATGATTTTCATGCAGCGATTGTCGCCGCTTGCGCGCCCGTATTAGCGCTGCAGGGTACCGAAGGCGTAGCCCAGCGAGACGTTGACCAGCGGCGAGCTCTGCGTCTGTCCGCGCAGCGAGCGCCACTGCCCAACGCCGGTGCGCAGGCGCAGGCGCTTGGTCTCGCCGAAGCTCCACTCGGCCCAGGCCTCGCCCTGCATGATGGCCCCGCCGCTGACGGCCACGCCGCCGCCGCCGCCGGCGCCGACCATCAGCTCGGCACCCAGACGCATGCCAGGCATGCCCTGCAGGGTCATGGGTCGCGTCTGCAGCCCCAGGCCCACCAACCCGAAGGAGTAGGCTCCGGCGCTGCCGAAGGCGGCACTGCCCGCCTGAGCCACGCCATAGACATGGGGCGAGAGTTCGCGCGTCAGCACCATGGCCAGATGTCCGACGCTCTCCTCGCGCCCGTCCTTGAAGCGCACCCTGGACAGATGCTGCAGGCTGGCCGCGACGGTCTGTGTCTGCACCACGCCGCCGGTCGCGTTCGGCTCACCGAACGGAGTCACGGCCTGGTCCAATGGCATGCCCAGGCTCAAACGGGCGTAGCTGGACTTGAACTGACCGGTCAGCGAGCCCATGAAGCCGGCGTCCAGCAGCAGTGACGGCCCCCAGGGCGACTTCCAGCGCAGGCTTGGCCCCAGCTTGACCAGCCAGCCGTTGCCGGTGTCCACATCGCCGCCACCGCCCAGACCCGCGGCGGCCTGCCAACCGGCGCGCAGGGTCGGGCTGCCCAGCGCATAGTCCTGGCCGATGCCGACCAGGGCCTCCATATAGCCATCGGCCCCGCCTTGCGAGGCGCCGGCCGCCTCGATGCCCCACCAGGCGCCCTCGCTGACGTACTGGCGCAGCGCGCCGCCGACCTTGCCCATGCGCTGCGACTTCACGCCGCTGCGCCCGCTGCTGCCCCTGTGGGGTTGGTAGGAGCCGGCGCTGAAGGCGAACTCGTCGAAGCCCAGACCGCTGCGGCGGTAGCCACGGACCCGCTCCCCCGACTCGGCCGGCTTGTAGCTCTTGAAGCCGTCGGCATAGCCGACCACAAAACCGACCGAGCTGCCTGCGATATTGCCGCTGGGGAAGCTGGTGCGCGACAGGGTCAGGCCTGCATACCAGGGCCCCATTTCGCGGCGCAGCGACAGCTCGGGGCGCAGCATCAGGCCTCCGCCGAAGCGCAGCTTGTCGGAGCTCAGACCACCTCCCGCGCCGGCATAGAGACTTGCCGCCGCGTGCAGATCGCTGCCCAGGCGCCAGCGCCGCTGCGCGGTAAAGCCCACCGTGAACAGGCCTCCGAAATTGCCCTTGGCCGCGCCATAGAAGCTGGGGCCCAGGCCCCAGTCCTCGTCCATGGCCACCAGATAGCTGGCGGCGGCCAGCGCCGTCTTCTGACCGGTGGGCAGGCGCAGCGGCGACCAGCTGACCTCGATGGCGGCTGGCTGCGTCTGCAGAAACCCCGGCCGGGGCAGCACCGGTTCGGCCGCGGTGGCGGCGCCACACAGGACGGCAATGGCATAAAAAAGCGCCCTTGGGGCGCCGGGCGCGGAGCTGGCAGTCTTCAACATAGGCCGGCACGATAGCAGGCCCGGGCGGCTACTTGCGTTTGGCACGTGGATGGGCGGCGTCATACACCTTCGCCAAGTGCTGGAAGTCCAGCTTGGTATAGACCTGTGTCGTGCTGATATTGGCGTGTCCCAACAGCTCCTGCACCGCACGCAGGTCGCCGCTGGACTGCAGCAGATGCGAGGCAAATGAGTGCCGCAGCATGTGCGGATGCACATGGGTGGGCACACCGGCGCCCAACGCGCGGGCCTTGAGGCTCAGCCGCACCTGGTTGGCATTGATGCGCTGGCCGCGCGCACCGACGAACAGCGCCGTCTCGTCGACCCGGGCCAGCAGCGGGCGCTGTTCCAGCCAGGCGCCATAGGCCTGGGCGGCCGCCTTGCCCAGCGGCACCGAGCGGCGCTTGGAGCCCTTGCCCAGCACATGGGCCTCCGCCGAGGGCAGGTCGATCCAGCCCTGGGCCGCGCCGCTGGCCCGCAGATCCAGGCTCACCAGCTCGGCCACCCGCAGGCCGCAGCCGTAGAGCAGCTCGACCATGCAGCGGTCCCGCGCCTCGACGCGCGGGTCGGTACCGGCCGGGTTTTGAAAATCGGCCAGCGCCACCGACTGATCGACTGACAGGGCCTTGGGCAGCGGCTTGGCCGCCTTCGGCGTGCGCACCCCTTCCACCGGGTTGTGGCTGACCAGGCGCTCGCCGCCCAGCCAGCGATAGAGGCCACGCCAGGCCGACAGCATCAAGGCCAGGCTGCGCGGCGCAAGACCCTGCCCATGAAGCTGGGCCGTCCAGCGCCGCACATGGTGGTTCTGCACCTGGCGCAGCTCGATCGGATACTGGGTGGCCAGCTGCTGCAGCCGCGTCAGCGCGTCCTCGTAAAGCTGCAGCGTACGCGGAGACAGGCGCCGCGTGACCCGCAGATGCTCAAGATAGCGCTGCAGGTCGGCGTCAAGCACGGCAACGGAACTCAGCTGACGGGCAGCAGCCGCGACAGGCTGGCACTGGCGATCTCGCCGATGCGGGCCAGGAACTCGGTGCCCATGTCGGCGGTGTAGCGGGTCGGGTCCGGTGAGCCCAGCACCAGCATGCCGAAGGTGTTGCTGGGCGTGCCATGGTTCAGCGGCACAAGGGCCAGCGACATCACGCCCGCCGGCTCACCCAGCCACTGCGCGGCCTCGAAGCCGGAGTTGATGCCGCAGTAGGGCTGGGTCAGGCTGGCGGCGAAGCTCTTCACATCGTCGCCCACCGTCTGCGCGAACGGCAACTCGGCATAGGCCAGGTCGGCGCCCCACAGGCGCAGGCCGGACTGCGGAATCAGGAACTGGTGACGCAGCTCGTCGAGCAGGATCTGGGGCAGGTCGGAGGCGTTGGCGGTCAGCATCAGCTGGCAGGTCCAGCGGTGCAGGCGGTCGGCAATGGCCACGTTCTCCTGGCCGTTACGGATCATCTCGATGATCTTGTGCTCCAGACCCTTGATCTTGTCGCGCAGCATCTCGGCCTGGCGCTCCTGCAGCGACACCGCCCGCTGGCCATGGGGATGGCTCAGCTGGATGCTGGCCAGCAGCTCGGCATGGCGCTCGAAAAAGCCCGGGGTGTTGGCCAGATAGTTGGCAATGTCCTGCTCGGTGACGCCGTCGGTACCCTGGGTTGAATTGCTCACAGCTCGATCTCTCCTTCAAAAACGGTTTGGGCCGGGCCCGTCATCAGCACCGGTGCATATCCTTCGACACCCTTGCCGGCCCACTCGATGTTCAGCCCGCCGCCGCGGGCCTGCAACTCCACCTGCGCATCCAGCAGACCCAGCCGTATGCCGGCCACCACCGCCGCGCAGGCGCCGGTGCCGCAGGCCAGGGTCTCGCCGGCGTCGCGCTCGAACACGCGCAGCCGCACATGGCTGCGATCAATGATTTGCAGAAAGCCAACATTGACCTTGCGCGGAAAGGCCGGGTGACGCTCGATCAGCGGGCCCCAGCTGGCGACCGGCGCGGTGTCCACATCGTCGACCAGCAGCACCGCATGGGGGTTGCCCATCGACACCACGGCCACCTCGACTGTCTGGGCAATGCCCTCGACGTGCAGCGGCCATTGCTCGAAGCCATTGCGCAGCTTCGGCGCCAGGCCCGGGGGATCGAACGGAATCAGCGCCGGTTCGAAGCGCGGCGCGCCCATGTCCACCGTCACGCCGCCGTCATCGCGCAGGCGCAGCTCCAGCAGGGCATTGATGGTCTGCACGCGGATGCTGCGCTTCGTGCTCAAGCCCTTGTCATGCACATAGCGGACGAAGCAGCGCGCGCCATTGCCGCATTGCTCGACCTCGTCGCCGCTGTTGTTGAAGATGCGGTAGCCGAAGTCGATGCCGGGCTCGCGGCCGGGCTCGACGACCAGGATCTGATCGGCGCCGACGCCAAAGCGGCGGTCCCCCAGACGGCGCATCTGCTCGGGCGTCAGGCTCAGCGGGTTCTGCGTGGCGTCGAGCACGACGAAGTCGTTGCCGGCACCCTGCATCTTGGTGAAGTGCACTTTCATGCGCTGATTATCGGCCCGAGGTCATCAATGCAGCTCAATACAGCGACGGCTCACCCGGCGGCCGGGTCTTGAAGCGCTTGTGCGCCCACAGATACTGGGCCGGGTGCTCGCGGATGCGCGCCTCCAGCCAAGCGTGCAGCTTGGCCGCATCGGCCAGTGCATCATCGCTCGGGTAGCCCTGCAGCGGCTCCCCGGCCTCGACCTCATAGCCGCGGCCGCCGGGCAGCATCGTCACCACCAGCGGCTGCACGACCATATTCATGGTCCGCGCCAGCCTTGAGGGCGCCAGCAGCGTGCAGGCCGGCACGCCGAAAAACGGCACGAAGGCCGAGTCCTTTTCGCCGAAGTCCATGTCGGGGGCGTTCAGGAAGGCATACCCCTGCTTGATCAGGCGCAGCACCGGGCGTATGCCGTCGTGCCGGTCGACAAAGGCCGTTTTGCCGAAACGCGAGCGACCGGCCAGCATCTGCTTGTCGAACACCGGATTGCTCTGGCGCTGGTAGACATCCACGCCGGGGTTGGCCTGGTTCAGCATCAGCGCCGGGCCGGTCCACTCCAGGCCGACAAAATGCGGCAGCAGCCACATCACCGGGGCGTCACTCTGCTCGGCCAGCTTGATGTTGCCGGTGACGCGCACCAGCCGCTGCAGCCGCTCGGCCGGCGCAAACCACAGCAGGCCACGCTCCAGAAAGCTGCGCCCCAGCCAGCCGAAGTGCTCGCGCGCCATGGCCCTGCGTTGCGACTCGGGCAGCTCCGGGAAACACAGCTCGAGATTGCGCAGGGTGATGCGCCGCCGGGAGCGGCCCCCCAGCCACAGCAGGCCGCCAAGGCCCTGACCCAGCACGGCCAGCACCGGCAGGGGCAGCCAGTGCAGCAGCCACAGCAGGCCCACGAACAGACGGGCGGAGGCGTCGGACAGCCAGCGGCCCAGCATTCAGGCCTCGGACGGCTCGGCGGCCAGGCCGCGGGGCTGCTTGTAGCGGTGGTAGCCCCATAGGTACTGGGCGGGCGCGTCGAGGATCAGATGTTCCATGGCCTGGTTGATGGTGGCGGCCGCCGATTCTGGCGTGGATTCGGCCTCAATCTGCGGCCCGGGTCGCACATGCACCACAAAACCACGGCCAAAGGGCAGCCTCTCGCCCCAGACCAGCACCGGCACCGCCCCGGTCTGCTGGATCAGCCGCGCGGCCAGGGTCATCGTATAGGCCGGTTTGCCGAAGAACGGCGCCCAGACGCCCATGCCTTCGGGGGGCACCTGATCGGGCAGCAGGCCGACAACGCCGCCCTTGCGCAGCGCGCGGATCATCTGGCGCACACCCGCCAGCGTGGCCGGGGCCGTCGCAAGGCCGGGCCGGGCGCGCGCGCCATCGACAAGATCGCGCATCCAGGCCTTGCGCGCCGGGCGAAACAGCACGGTGATGGGCCCATGGTCGGGCGCGAAATGCTCGGCATAGGCCTGGGCAGTGACCTCGAAGCAACCCAGGTGGGGGGTCAGGAAAACGATGCCGCGCTTCTCGGCCAGGGCCTGCTCGACGAGCTCGGCACCCTGCCAGCGCGCACGGCCGCCCAGGGCCTGATCAGCCGGCCTCAGCCACAGCCAGGGCAGCTCGGCGATCATCCTGCCGGCCTCGGCCACGGCAGGGCGTGCGGCGCCCCAGGCCAGGCCCGCCTGGCTCACCTGGGCAAGAAACCGCTCACGGTAGCTCGGTGACGCCCACCAGCTGACCCACCCGAGACAGGCGCCCAGAGCGTGCATGAACCACAGCGGCAAACGTGACAAAACCCGCGACAAAACCCGCAACAAGGTGGTCATTATTTCTATAATCTCTTATCGCCGAGTTAAAGGAACAACTTGCGGGGCGATTCAAAAATGCCGCTAAAGCGTTCGCCGCAGCTCTCCTAGCAACACGGCGACGCCAGTGTCAAACCAAGGAGTGTAGAAGTGGCGAACGATTTTCTCTTCACCTCGGAGTCCGTCTCCGAAGGCCATCCCGACAAGGTAGCAGACCAGATCTCCGATGCGATTCTGGACGCGATCTTCACGCAGGACCCGCGCTCGCGGGTGGCCGCCGAAACGCTGTGCAACACCGGTCTGGTGGTGCTGGCCGGTGAAATCACCACCAATGCCCATGTGGACTACATCCAGGTGGCGCGCGACACCATCAAGCGCATCGGCTACGACAACACCGAGTACGGCATCGACTACAAGGGCTGCGCGGTGCTGGTGGCCTATGACAAGCAGAGCAATGACATCGCCCAGGGCGTGGACCACGCCAGCGACGACCATCTGAACATCGGCGCCGGTGACCAGGGCCTGATGTTCGGCTACGCCTGCGACGAAACGCCCGAGCTGATGCCCGCGCCCATCTATTACGCCCACCGACTGGTCGAGCGCCAGGCGCAGATGCGCAAGGATGGCCGCATGCCCTATCTGCGCCCCGACGCCAAGAGCCAGGTGACGATGCGCTATGTGGACGGCAAGCCGCACAGCATCGACACCGTCGTGCTGTCTACCCAGCACGCCCCCGAGTGGAGCCTGGGCGATCGGATGAAGCCCGAGTTCTACGACGCGGTAAGAGAGGAGATCATCCTGCCGGTGCTGCCCAAGGAGTGGATCACGGCCGACACCAAGTACCTGATCAACCCGACCGGCCGCTTCGTCATCGGCGGCCCGCAGGGCGATTGCGGCCTCACCGGCCGCAAGATCATCGTCGACACCTACGGCGGCGCCTGCCCGCACGGTGGAGGCGCGTTCTCGGGCAAGGATCCCAGCAAGGTGGACCGCTCGGCCGCCTATGCCGCCCGCTATGTGGCCAAGAACGTGGTCGCCGCCGGTCTGGCGCGCCAGTGCCAGATCCAGGTCGCCTACGCCATCGGCGTGGCCCGTCCGATGAACGTGACGGTCTATACCGAAGGCACCGGCGTGATCCCCGACGACGCCATCGCCGCCCTGGTCAACGAGCATTTCGACCTGCGCCCCAAGGGCATCATCCAGATGCTGGACCTGCTGCGCCCGATCTACGCCAAGACAGCGGCCTACGGCCACTTCGGCCGGGAAGAGCCGGAGTTCACTTGGGAAAGAACGGACAAGGCCCAGGCGCTGCGTGCAGCGGCCGGGCTGTAAGCACCACCCGCACAAATCAAGGGCCGCAGCAGCGGCCCTTTTTCGTTTCTCGCGCAAAACCCCATTGCAAGCCGGCTTGCGTGCGGCAGAATCTGTGACATTTGGCACAGAAATCGACTCCCGATGCGCGCCCCCGATATTGAACCGTCGCTGACGATACTGGTGGTCGATGACCAGGCCACCGCGCGGGCGATGCTGCGCAGCGAGCTGGAACACGCCCGCCACCACGTGCTGGAGGCCCGCTCGGGCGCCGAGGCGCTGTCGCTGTTCCTGCGCCACCAGCCCGATCTGGTGCTGCTGGACGTCGAGATGCCCGACCACGATGGCTATTGGGTGGCCCGCGAGCTGCGCCAGGCCGAGCCGGGCGGCTGGACGCCCATCATCTTCCTGTCCGGCCTGGGCAATGACCTGGACCTGCACCGCGGCATCGAAGCCGGCGGCGACGACTACCTGGTCAAGCCGGTCAGTGCCATCGTGCTGGCGGCCAAGCTGCGCGCCATGCAACGCCTGCTGACGATGCGCAAGCGGCTGGTGACCCTGTCCGACGAGCTGAACGAGGCCAATCAGAAGCTCAAGCACCTGGTCGAGCTGGACTCGCTGACCGGCCTGGTGAACCGCGGCGGCCTGGACCGTGGCCTGTCCAACGAGATCGTCGCGGCGCGCCGCGACCAGCTGCCGCTGACGCTGGTGATGTGCGATGTGGACTACTTCAAGCTCTACAACGACAGCCTCGGCCATCTGCAAGGCGATGCCTGCCTGCGCCAGGTGGCCGAGTTGCTCAAGCAGGTCTGCCGGCGCCCGCGCGACGTGGCGGCGCGCTATGGTGGCGAGGAATTCGCGCTGATACTCCCCAACACCCCGCGCTCCGGCGCCATGACCTTCGCCCGCGCCTTCTTGCGCGTGATGGCCAAGCTGGCCCTGCCCCACCCGGACTCACCGGTGGCCGGCCACGTCACCGTCTCGGGCGGCATCACCACCTGCGTGCCCGACGCCTCCACCACCGCCCAGGGCATGATCATGCGGGCCGACGAGGCGCTCTACGCCGCCAAGGCCCACGGCCGCAACCGTTTCTTCAGCTTCGAAATGCAGCTCGACACCGAGGAGCACCTGAGCACGCAGCACGGCGATCTGAACTGAGCTCCCGCCCCCATGCCGACCCCGACTCTGGATCAGCTGCGCCGCTACGCGCTGGCGCGCACACTGTTCAAGCCCACCACCTTGAAGCGCGCCATCGAGCGCCTGGGCTTCGTCCAGGCCGACCCGATACGCGCGCCGGCACGGGCCCAGGACCTGACCCTTCGCCACCGCGTCAAGGACTATCGCGCCGGCGACCTGGAGCGCCGCTATCCCAAACTGGATATCGAGGAAGACTGCCTCGTCAACTATGGCTTCCTGCCGCGCGCGACGCTGGCGCTGATGCACCCGCGGGCAGCCAAGCGGGCCTGGGACGCCGAGACCGCGGGGCGGGCCCAGGAGCTGCTGGCCTTCGTCCGCGAGCGGGGCGTGATCCATCCGCGCGAGGTGCTGGCCGCCTTCGAGCATGGGCGCGTGCCCGGCTACTGGGGTGGCGAGCTCAATGCCAGCACCCAGCTGCTGGACGGCATGCACTATCGCGGCCTGCTGCGCGTGGTGCGCCGCGACAACGGCACCCGCGTCTATGCGGTCAATGAGCACCCGGAGGTTGACGACAGCCCGGCCGCCCGGCTGGAGCGGGCCGGCCGGCTGGTGGACCTGGTCGTGCACAAGTACGCGCCGCTACCCTCGGCCAGCCTCGGCTACCTGGTGCAATTGCTGGGCTACGGCGCGCCGCATCTGAAGCTCGAGGCCCGCCAGGCGCTGGCCAAGGCCCGCGCGGAGCTGCCGCAGGTCAAGATAGACGGCACCAGCTGGTTGTGGCCCGCGGGGGAAGACCCGGCCTCGCGCCGCCACAAGACCGACACCGAGCTGCGTCTGCTCGCGCCCTTCGATCCGGTGGTCTGGGACCGCCGCCGCTTCGAGCTGTTCTGGGGCTGGGCCTACAAGTTCGAGGCCTATACCCCGGCGGCCAAGCGCTTGATGGGTCACTATGCGCTGCCGATGTTGTGGGGCGAACAGGTCATAGGCTGGGCCAACGTGCGGGTGCAGGACCAGCGCCTGGTGCCCGAGCTGGGATTCGTCGCCGCGCGCCCCCGCAGTGCCGCCTTTCGGCTGGCGCTCGATGATGAACTGCAGCGCCTGCACAGCTTCCTGGGACTGCCGGTCTGAGCGCTGGCGGCCGCCATCGGCTCGCTTACCTTTTGCAAGCATTTGTAGCGGCGTCATCGGGCACAATCGGCCGCGCTATCACTACGCCACACCGGACGTGTTCAAAACCCTGCGTTCCCAGTACTTCTTGGGCGGTTTCATCACCATGCTGGTGATGTTCGGCCTGTTGCTGTGGAATGCGCAGTTGCTGATCGGCCAGGCACTGGAAGACCGTTTCGCCGCCGAGATGGGCCTTGCCAGTCCGCTGATCACGGCCGCGGTGGCGCCGCTGCTGGCCACGCGCGACTACGCCGCCTTGCAGGACGTGGTGAGTCAGAGCACGCAGACCCAGGCCCTGGCCTTTCTGGAGGTGACGGACACGCGCGGCCGCCTGGTCGCCCAGGCCGGCCCCGGCGCCGAGGCCAGTGCGGCGCTGCGTGTGGCCACCGTGCCGGTGGAAATTGCCGGCCAGCGCCTGGGGCAGGTGCGCTTCGGCCTGGTCGGCTCGGCGCTGCAGGAGGTGCGCGCACGATTGCTGCGCAGCAGCCTGCTGATCGGCGGCGCGCTGCTGGTACTGGGTCTGGCCGCGCTGGCCTTCTGGGCGACCTGGCTGAGCGCCGGCTTCGCCCGCCTGGCCAAGGCCAGCCAGCGCGTAGCCGATGGCGACTACAGCCTCAGCCTGCCCGGCAGCCGCGTGCGTGAATTGGCCCAGGTGTCGGACGCATTCAATCGCATGTCGGCCGCGGTGCGCACCCAGTTCGAGGCGCTGCGCGACAGCGAGCAGCAGCAGCGCTCGCTGATGGCCTCAATGGCAGGCGGGCTGCTGGTGCAGGACGCCCAGCAGCGCGTCATACACAGCAATGACGCGGCGCTGCGCCTCTTGGGCGTGAGCAGCCTGTCGGGCCGCATGCCCGAGGCGCGCGATCCCGATGGGCTCATGCTCACTCCCGAGCAGATGCCCGCCGCGCTGGCCCTGCAGACCGGCCAGCCACAGCGCGACGTGCTGCTGCAATTCCGCCATGCGCGGGGCGCCGTGCGCTGGCTCAGCGTGAATGCCGAACCGCGCTTCAACGCCGACACCCATGGGCACTCCGCGCCGCACGTCGAGGCGGTGGTCAGCACCCTGACCGATGTGACGCGCCATGTGCTGGCCGAGCAGGAGCTGCGCAATCTCAATGAAGGTCTTGAGTCGCGCGTGCAGCGCCGCACCCTGGAGCTGCAGCGCGCCCGCGACGAGGCCGAGCGTGCCAGCCTGGCCAAGTCGCAGTTCCTGTCGCGCATGAGCCATGAGCTGCGCACGCCGCTGAATGCGATGCTGGGCTTTGCCCAGCTGCTGAGCCTGTCGCGCGAACGGCTGCGCGACAGCGAGCTGGACAAGGTCAAGCAGATCGAGCATGCCGGATGGCATTTGCTGGATCTGATCAACGACGTGCTGGACCTGTCGCGCATCGAGGCCGGCGAGATGTCGACCTCGATCGAGCCGGTGCTGGTGGCCGAGCTGGTCAGCGAGACTGTGCAGATGCTGTCCACACAGGCTCAGGCGCAGGGCCTGCGCATCATCGAACGCTCGGCGCCGCAGCTTTGGGCGCGGGCCGACCGCAAGCGGCTCAAGCAGGTGCTGAACAACCTGCTCAGCAATGCCATCAAGTACAACCAGCCGGGCGGTACGGTGACACTGGAGGTCTCGGCGCTGCCGGCACAGCAGCAGTTGCTGGTCAGCGTCAGCGACACCGGCCGCGGCATGAATGCCCAGCAGCTGGCCAACCTCTACCAACCGTTTGTGCGCTTCGAGCAGGGCAACGATCTGACCGCCGGCACCGGCATAGGCCTGGTCATCACCAAGCGCCTGGTCGAGCTGATGGGCGGGCAGATCGGCGTCGAGTCCGAGCCCGGGCGCGGCACCCGCTTCAGCGTCACCCTGGTGGCCAGTGCCGCCTCGCCGTTCAGCCCGCCCTTCGACATCAACCTGGACGACGACCCCGAGTCCGCACCGCAGCACGAGCCGCTGACCGGTGTGTCGCGTCGCCTGCTCTATATCGAGGACAACCCGACCAATGCCGAGCTGGTGCGCAGCATGTTGCGCCAGCAGCGCCCGGAGTTCGACCTGCGCATCGCCGTCGATGGCCTGTCGGGCCTGGCCATGGTGGAGCAGCGGCGGCCGCATCTGATATTGATAGACATCGGCCTGCCGGGAATCGACGGACTGGAGGTCTGCCGACGGCTGCGCGCCGATCCGGCCAATCAGGGAATGCCGCTGATTGCCTTCAGCGCCAATGCCATGCCCTCCGATGTGCGCGAGGCCCAGGCCGCCGGCTTCGACGCCTATCTGACCAAGCCTATCGACCTGCCCGAGCTGCTGGAGCATATCGATCGCCTGCTCAATGAACGAGCGTTCTCGGCCTCGGCCTGGGGCGAGCTGCACGCCCCGCTATGAAATCCATGCATCTGATCCGGCGGCGCAGCCTGCTCGCCGCGCCATTGCTGCTGAGTGGCTCGTCACTGCTGGCACAGTCCTCACGGCCGCTGCTCATCGCCGTGCCGCCCTTTTTGTCGCCCAGCGCCGCGCTGGCCGCCTTCCGGCCGCTGCGCCAGCATCTGGAATCGCAGCTGAAGCAGCCGGTCGAGCTCTACACCGCCCGAGACTTCCGCGAACTGGTCGAGCAGACCCGGCGCGGCGAGCATGACGTGACCCTGCTGCCCGCCCACCTGGCCGGGCTGGCACTCAGCGACTGGGGCTTTCAGGCCCTGGCCTCCACCGTGGAGGCCACGCCGGTGCTGATACTGCTGCGCCAGGGCAGCGCCATCAAGACCGCCGCCGAGCTGCGCGGCAAGCGCATCGGCATGCTGGGTACGCTGTCGCTGACAACGGCCGTGGCCAGCCTGTGGCTGCGTCAGCAGCAGCTGGAACCCGGACGTGACCTGACCGTCGTGACGCAGCCCTCAATGAGCAGCGCTGTGATCAGCCTGGAGCAAGGCGATGTGGAGGCGATTGCCGTGACGCGCACGCAACTGAACCTGATGCCGCCCGGCTCACCCGGCGGGCAGTTGACGCTGGCCGAATTGAGCGACATTCCGACGCCAATCTACATTGCACGGCCCAACACGCCAGTGGCCGAGCTGGCTCGGTTGCGCCGGGCCTGGCACAGCTTTGTGCCCGATCCGGCCGCGCCGCAGACGGTGGTCAACTCCCAGCTGCACGAGATCGCCAGGGCCGATCTGCAGCGCGCTGCTCGCTACCGCGAGATGGCTCGCCAGCAACTTGAGGCAGCCGGTCTAGGCACGCGCTGAGGTTACTTGACGCGCCCGCAGCAGCGCCCGCGCCACCTCGGCAAAGCCCTCGCCGCGCTCGGCTTCGGTCACATAGGCCGGCAGGCAGCTCAGCTGCGGCACGAAGCGGCGGATATTGGCCACGCCGACACTGAGCGGCACGCGCTGGAACATCAGCTGGTCGTTGGTCGAGTCGCCGACATAGAGCCAGTCCTCGGCGGCGAAGACCTCGCCCAGCGCGGTCTGCACCGCCCAGCTCGCGGCCGTCCACTTGCTGTGCTCGCCGATCCAGCCATTGATGTGGATCGAGCTGACCGTGGCATGCAGGCCATGCGAGCGCATCAGCGCCACCACCTGCGCGATCTGCGCCTCGTCGAGGTGCGCGAACTCGCTGTGATCGACGGCGATGTCGGTCAGCCGGCCAGCGCTGTCGGTGGCCAGGCGGGTGCCGGGCAGTTCGGCCAGCACACCCTCGGCGCAGCGTTGCAGACGCGCGAAGTTGGCGGCGCGGGTGTCGGCGTCCTGGGTGAAGTCCCGCCGCAGCTCGCCGCCCTGCGCGCGCAGCATCACCGCGCCGTTCTCCGCCACGATGGCGCGCACTGGCCACTGCAGCGCGAAGGGCTCGCTCCAGCCGGCCGGCCGGCCCGTGATGGCAATCACCGGCACACGGGATTCATGCAAGGCATGCAGGGCCTGCAAGGCGACCGGCGCGATCGCGCCATCGCCGGTCAGGGTGTCGTCGATATCGGTCAGGATGCCGCGCACCGCGCTCAGACGCGCGACAGGGCAGGAGGCAAAGGGCTGCATGGCGCTATTGTCCCTATGTTTCGGCCCTATTCCGGCCCTATTCCTCGAACGGCCCGCCGAGTCGCGACTACAATCCGTCCGTTCCAAGGAGCGTTGCAACCCCGCAGCATGCGTGGCCAGGCTTGGAGTCTTGCAGCAACGGCGCTCACCCGCATGTGTTTCGCGTGGGTGAGTTCGCACCCCCGTCCGACAGCACATGCGGCTTCCATCCGAAGGAGCTCCTGACATGAATGCTGTTCTCAAACCCCTGAATCCCGAGCAATACCTCGTCGCCGACCTGAGCTTGGCCGCCTGGGGCCGCAAGGAGCTGAGCATCGCCGAATGCGAGATGCCGGCCCTGATGGCCATGCGCACCGAGTACGGCCCCAGCCAGCCGCTGAAGGGTGCCCGCATCACCGGCAGCCTGCACATGACCATACAGACCGGCGTGCTGGTCGAGACCTTGCAGGCCTTGGGCGCCGAAGTGCGCTGGGCCTCGTGCAATATCTTTTCGACCCAGGACCATGCCGCCGCCGCGCTGGTCGCCGCCGGCACGCCGGTGTTCGCCTACAAGGGCGAGACGCTGGAAGACTACTGGGACTATACCCATCGCATCTTCGAGTTCGGCCCGGCCGGCACGGATGGCGAAGGCCCGAACATGATCCTCGACGACGGCGGCGATGCCACGCTGCTGATGCATCTGGGCCAGCGCGCCGAGAAGGATCTGTCGGTGCTGGACAAGCCCGGCAGCGACGAGGAACGCATCCTGTTCGCCACCATCAAGGCCAAGATCGCCCAGGACCCGACCTGGTACACGCGCAAGAGCCGCGACATCATCGGCGTGACCGAAGAGACGACCACCGGCGTGCACCGCCTGAAGGAGATGTCGGCCAAGGGCAGCCTGCTGTTCCGCGCCATCAACGTCAATGACTCGGTGACCAAGAGCAAGTTCGACAATCTGTACGGCTGCCGCGAATCGCTGGTGGACGGCATCAAGCGCGCCACCGACGTGATGGTGGCCGGCAAGATCGCCGTCATCGCCGGCTATGGCGACGTGGGCAAGGGCTCGGCCCAGGCCATGCGGGCACTGTCGGCCCAGGTCTGGGTGACCGAGATCGACCCGATCTGCGCGCTGCAGGCGGCGATGGAAGGCTATCGCGTCGTGACCATGGAATATGCCGCCGACAAGGCCGACATCTTCGTCACCACGACCGGCAACAAGGGCGTGATCCGCCATGAGCATATGGCCGCGATGAAGCACAACGCCATCGTCTGCAATATCGGCCACTTCGACAATGAGATCGACATCGCCTCGATCGAGAAGTACCAGTGGGAAGAGATCAAGCCCCAGGTCGATCACGTGATCTTCCCCGACGGCAAGCGCATCATCCTGCTCGCCAAGGGTCGCCTGGTGAACCTGGGCTGCGGCACCGGCCACCCCAGCTATGTGATGAGCTCCAGCTTCGCGAACCAGACGATCGCCCAGATCGAGCTGTTCGCGCACAAGGACGCCTATGACATCGGCAAGGTCTATGTGCTGCCCAAGCACCTGGACGAGAAGGTGGCGCGCCTGCAACTGGTGACGCTGAATGCGCAGCTCAGCGAGCTGACCGATGAGCAGGCCGCCTATATCGGCGTGCCCAAGCAGGGCCCGTTCAAGCCCGACTCGTATCGCTACTGATCGGAGGTTCGTAGCCCGGATGCAATCCGGGTCCCCGGATTCCATCCGGGCTACGAGCTAGCGCCATGCGTGCTGATCTGCTGCTAGTCTCCCAAGGCCTGGCGCCTACGCGCTCATCCGCTCAGCGGCTGATCGCGGGCAGCGCCGCGCAATGGCGCTCGCCCAAGGGCTGGGTCGCCCTGAAGAAGGCGGGCGAAGACCTGCCGGAGACGGCCGAACTGCGCGTCAGCGATGACGCCGAACTGCGTTATGTGTCGCGCGGCGGCTTGAAGCTGGAAGGCGCGCTGGCGCGCAGCGGCATCGCGGTCGCCGGACTGACGGTGCTGGACATGGGCCAGAGCACCGGCGGCTTCAGCGACTGCCTGCTCAAAGGCGGTGCAGCCAGGGTCGTCGGCGTCGATGTCGGCCATGGCCAGCTGCATGCCGCGCTGAGCAGCGAACCGCGCCTGGTGGCGCTGGAAGGCCTGCATGTGCGCGAGCTGGCCGGCTCGGCGCTGGCGTCGCACGCGCCGGCAGGCGGCTTCGATCTGATCGTCGGCGACCTGTCCTTCATCTCGATGCTGGGCGCCCTGCCCCAGCTGGCACCCTGGCTCAGGCCGGAGGGCCAGGTCTTGCTGCTGATCAAGCCGCAATTCGAGGTCGGTCCGCAGCATGTGGGGCGCGGCGGACTGGTGAAGGACCCCAAGCAATACGCGCTGCTGGAAACGCGGGCGCGCGCGGCCGCGAAGGCGCTGGGTTGGCGGCTGCACGGCTATTTTGAAAGTGCCATCGCCGGCGGCGACGGCAACACCGAATATTTTCTGTGGGCGCAGGCCGGACCTGCCCCCCTCAAGGAGTGAGCATGGCCCAGAACGACAAATGCCCGGTGAGCTTCGAGTTCTTCCCGCCCAACACCCCGGTGGGCGCCGAGAAGCTGAAGACCGTGGTGCAGGACCTCAGCGTGCTGAGCCCGCAGTATTTCAGCGTCACCTATGGCGCTGGCGGCGCCACGCGCGACAAGACGCTGGCCACCGTCAGTGCCATCGCGCAGATGGGCCATGAGGCCGCGCCGCACCTGTCCTGCGTCGGCTCGACCCGAGACAGCATCGCCGAGATCCTGGCCACCTATCGCGCGCAGAACATCCGCCGTGTGGTCGCCCTGCGCGGTGACCTGCCCAGCGGCACGGCCACGGCCGGCGAGTTCCGCTATGCCTCCGAGCTGGTGCGCTTCATCCGCGAGACCCAGGGAGCCGACTGGAAGATCGAGGTCGCCGCCTATCCCGAGTACCACCCGCAGCAGCGCTATGCGGCCCGGGACCTGCAGCACTTCGCCGACAAGATGCGCGCCGGTGCCGACGAGGCCATCACCCAGTTCTTCTTCAACCCCGACGCCTACTTCCACTTCGTCGACGAGGTGCGTGCGCTGGGCGTGGACGCACCCATCATCCCGGGCATCATGCCCTTCCACAACTACGCCCGCATCGCGCAGTTCGCGGCCCGCGACGGCATCGAGATCCCGCGCTGGGTGGCCTTGAAAATGGAAGGCTTCATGGACGATAGCGCCTCGATCCGCGCCTTCGGCCTGGACGTGATGACCCGCGTCTGCGAGCGGCTGATCGCCGGTGGTGCGCCCGGCATCCACTTCTACACACTGAATCAGTCGGCTTTGACCCTGGAGTTGTGCAAACGCCTCGGTCTCGGCGCCAAGGTTTGACCTGAGGCAAAGCAATGTCAGTCCCATGGCATTGCTTTTCGGCGACTTGCCAAAGCTCAAGGGAAAACCCTGGCTGAAGACTTTCAATCACTCCTATCGGGGCTGTTCCCGCTCAACAAGGAGTGATTGAAATGACCAAGCTTGCACACACCCTCACCGCCATCACCGCCCTGACCCTGGGTCTGGCCGGCACCGCCGCCCAGGCCCAGCAGGAAGGCCCCTGGCTGGTGCGCGTGCGCGCCGTGAACCTCGATTCGGCCAACAAGGACAGCACGGGCCTGGGTCTGAGCGTCAACAACAAAGTCATCCCCGAGGTTGACATCAGCTACTTCTTCGCCCCCAACTGGGCGGCCGAGCTGGTGCTGACGATCCCGCAAAAGCACACGCTGCGCTCGGGCGGCGCCGAGATCGGTTCGCTGAAGCATCTGCCGCCGACGCTGAGCCTGCAGTATCACTTCGCCCCGGCCGCAACCTTCCGCCCCTATGTCGGCGTGGGCGTGAACTACACGCACTTCTCCAGCGTCAATTTCGCGCCGGCCGTGCAGGCCGCGCTGTCGCCCAGCATCAAGAAGGACAGCTATGGACTGTCGTTCCAGGTCGGCGCCGACATCGCGCTGTCGAAGACCATGTACCTGAACCTGGACCTGAAGAAGGTGCAGATCGACACCAAGGTCTATTCGGCCGGCACGCAGGTCGGCACGTTCAAGGTCGACCCGGTGCTGATCGGCGTTGGCCTGGGCTGGCGCTTCTAAGTCATCCGGGTCAACCGTGGGCGTCCCAGACGACGCCCTCCTCGGTGATCATGGCATCGAGCGGCACATCGTGCGGCTCGGCGCGTAGCATGGGCTGGAAGCCATGGGCATAGCCGACACCGGCCGTGGCCGGGCGCGGCTTGAGCGCCGCCAGCGTGCGGTCCATGAAGCCCCCGCCATAGCCCAGGCGCAGGCCCTCGGGGCCATAGCCGACGCAGGGCACGATCAAGAGCTGGGGTTCGAACACCTCGGTGTCCTTGGGCTTGGGAATGTCGTAGGCATCCTCTTCCATCGGGCAGCCGGGATACCAGACGTGGAACTTCAGGGTGCCCAGCGCCTTGTCCACCACCGGCAGGCCGATGCGGCGCCGCGGATCGGCCTCGCTCCAGCGGTAGAGCGCGGGCAGCGGATCGAACTCGCCCTTGATCGGCCAGTAGGCGCCTATGGTCAGCTCCTGGCGTCGGGCCAGCCAGACACGAAGCACCTGCTGCAGGTCGGCGGCCAACTCCAGCCGGTTCGGCAAATCCAGGCGTTGCGCGATCAGCTTGCGGCGCAACGCGACTCGGTCATTCAGATCCACCGGCACTCTCCAGGGCAGTCGATACCAGGCTGATTGTGTGTCAGTCGCCCACGCTTTAGAGTCGGCCCATGTCAACACCTGCCAATGAATTCGCCAACTACTGTGCCGAACTGCTGGCCCCGCTGGGCCCGGTGCGCATCAAGCGCATGTTCGGCGGCCACGGCCTCTACGTCGATGAGCTGTTCATCGCCATCCTGTCGTCCGAGCGCCTGTACCTGAAGACCGACTCGATCAACCGTGCCAGTTTCGAGGCCGCCGGCTGCGAACCGTTTCGCTATGAGGCCCGCGGCAAGCTCAACACGATTGCCTACTACAGCCCGCCGGACGAGGCGCTGGAGTCGGCTGCTCTGATGCAACCCTGGGCACGCCTGGCGCTGGAGGCCGCCCTGCGTGCCCGGGCCGCAGCAAAACCGGTGCTCAAGAAGCGTGTTGCAAGGTCGGCTGCAGCGAAGAAAGCAGGCGGCGCAAAGGCCTGACCACGCTTTGCGATGACAGGCGACGGCCAACGGCGCAGGCCTTGGGCGGCACCAGCAGCTGGAAGCTGGCCGAGGGCCAGGACTCCATCACCACATGGGCGCCTGCGGCCAGGTCAATGCTCTCGCCGGCTTCCAGCCATTGGTCCTGATGTTCGCTGTCGCCGGTCACAGTCAGCCAGACGCGGCCTTCGGTCACACCCAGCACGCGGGGGCCGGGGCCGATCTTCATGCTCAGCGCCTCGCCAGCCGTCAGAGGCCATGAAGAGGCTTGAAATTCAGTGCTGTGATTGATCATTTTGATGCTCCGGTAGAAACCCTGATTTGTTTGCTCTGGACTCGATATTAGGCAGGGCGGCGGGTAGCGTCCAATGAGAGCTGCGACTATCATTGATAACATATCGTCATGAGTACACCCCGCCAGCGCCCGCTCGCCATCGGCCCCCTTCGTGCCTTCGCGGCGGTCGCGCGCCTGCTCAGCTTCCGTGCCGCCGCCGAGGAGCTGCACCTGACGCAGCCGGCCATCAGCCGCCAGATCAAGACGCTGGAAGAGGAGCTCGGCGCCAGCCTGTTCGCCCGCGGCACCCGCCATGTCGAGCTGACCAGCCATGGAGCCCTGCTGCAGCGGGCCTGCGTGTCGGCGCTGGACAGGCTGGACGGTGCGGTGCGCCAGATCCGCGAGTCGCGCGGCCGGCGGGTGGTCAACGTCACCACCTTCGCCTCGTTCGCTTCGCTGTGGCTGATTCCGCGGCTGGAGGCCTTCCAGCGCGAGCATCCGGACATCGACATCCGCGTCTCGGCCACCGACATGGTGCTGGACATCGATGACGGTGAGATGGACCTGGCGCTGCGCTACAGCACCACCGCACCGGCCCATTCGCGCCGCCTGTTCGGCGAGACCTTGACGCCGGTGATCAGCCCCTGGCTGGCCGAGCAGGTGGCCCAGGGCCAGCGCCCGCCGATGCGGGTGGCCGCCGACCTGGCCGAGCACACCTTGGCCGAGGAGGACGACCAGCGCCCCAGCGCCGAATTCCTCAGTTGGCGGCGCTGGCTGGCCGAGCAGGGCCAGCCGGGCCTGAATCCGCGGCGCTGGATGTATCTGAACTTCACCTACCAGCAGGTGCAGGCGGCGCTGACCGGCCAGGCGGTGGCGCTGGCGCGGGTGGCCCTGGTGGCCGAGTCACTGGAGCGCGGCGAGCTGGTCGAGCCCTTCGGGCCGGCCGGCCGCATGGACAGCCCGCTGACCTACTGGCTGGCCGTTGCCGACGAGAGTCGCCAGCGCCCCGAGGTGCAGCAGTTCTGCCAATGGGTGATGGCCCAGGCGGCGCTGACCCGGCATGCGATCGGCGAGGCGGAGGTCAGTTGACGACGCCCTGCTCGGTGAGGATCAGCGCCATCGGCACATCATGCGGCTGGGCCACGAGCTCGATTTCGCCGCCGGCCCAGGCCAGGCCCACCGGCGTCACCTCCGGATGCGCGGCCAACCAGCGGTCGAAATAGCCACCGCCATACCCCAGGCGATAGCCCTCGCGCGTGAAGCCCAGGCAGGGCACCAGGACCACCTCCGGCAGCACGGCGGCGCCGCTGGCGGTCAGGATGCCGCATTCGTCGCGCAGGGTCGGCGTCTCGCCATCCCACAGCCGGAACTCCATGCGCCGCGGTGATTTGAAGGCGAATGGCAGGGCCAGCTCGGTGTCATTCAGCTGCTCATCGGTCAGGCAGACCTCGACTGCGTTAAATTCGGACTCGAAGGGCCAATACAGGCCCAGGCACTCGGGCTCCAACTGCCGCAACACGTCCCGCAAATGCGCGGCCAGCGCGGCGCGCTGCGGCACCGCGGCCGCACTCGCAAACCAGGCCTTGCGCTGCAGCAGCAAGTGCTGCCGCAGGGCCGCACGCGGGTCGGTGGTGGGAACCGGGGGCCGTTGCTGTGACACCAAGACACCTCATGCGAAATCGATTCAAGTTGCGAGTATATGAAGCTGGGCTGAAAGGGCTGGCGCTGTGTGCGGCGCTGCTGTGTGCCCCGCTGGTCCAGGCCCAAGATGCGCTGGACCAGGCGCGCAAGGCGCTCGCCGCCAAGGACCGCAAGGCCCTGGCCAGCGCCCGCGACGCCGCTGTCAATCAGCAGCACCCGCTGGCCTCCTGGATCGCCTACTGGGAGATAGGCCAGCGGCTCAGCGAGGCCACCCAGGCCGATCTGGACGCCTTCTATGCCCAATGGCCCGGCACCTATGTCGAAGACCGCTTGCGCAATGACTGGTTGCTCGAGCTGGGCCGGCGCCGCGACTGGAAGAACCTCGCCACCGACTTTCCGCGCTTTCGCATGAATGATGACCGCGAGGTCACCTGCTACGCCCTGCTGGCCGACCATCTGGCCGGCCGAGACGTCAAGGCGGCTGCGCGCAGCAACTGGCTGGCCCAGCGCGAAATGGACGATGGCTGCCATCTGCTCGCCACCACCCTGTTCGAGGCGAAGCAGTTGACCCAGGCCGACGTCTGGCTGAAGCTGCGCTTGGCGATGGAGAACAACCGGCCCAAGGCAGCACGACAGGCCGCAGCGCTGCTGGGCAAGCCGGTCGAACTGGCCGTGGCCGATATGCAGGAAAGTCTGGCCCGGTATCTGGCGCGAAAGGCCAGCACCCTGGGTCGCACCCATGCCGAGCTGACGACGCTGGCCCTGATTCGTCAGGCCGCCGCCGAGCCGGAGTCGGCGGCCGAGCTCCTGCGCACCCGCTTCGAGGGCAAGCTGCCGGCCGAGCTGAGCGCCTGGGTCTGGGCCCAAACCGCCAAGCAGGCGGCCTTCAAGCTGCAGCCCGAGGCGGCTGGTTACTACGAGCGAGCCTTGGCCGCCCAGGCCACGCAACGCAACAAGGAGCCGGAGTGGAGCGGCGACACGCTGGCCTGGCTGGTGCGCTCGGCCCTGCGCGCCGACCAGGGCGCCTCGCGCTGGCCCCTGGTAATGCGCGGCATCACGATGATGGGCGAGAAAGACGCCGGCGACAGCACCTGGGTCTACTGGCGCGCCCGTGCCCTGATGGCCACCGCCGATGCGGGCGAGCATGGCGAGCCTCAGCGCAATCTGGCTCGCGGCCTGCTGCAGGGCATCGCCAGCCCGCTGCACTTCTATGGCCGGCTGGCCAGTGAAGACCTCGGGCTCGCCCAGACGCTGCCGCCATCGCCGCTGGCCTTGAGTGCCGCCGAGCGCGCCACAGCCGCCGCCCACCCCGGCCTCAACCGCAGCCTGCTGCTGATCAACCAGGGCCTGCGCAGCGAGGGCGTGCGCGAGTGGAACTTCAGCCTGCGCGGCATGGGTGACCGCGAGCTGCTCGCCGCAGCGCAACTGGCCTGTGACCGCGAAGTCTGGGACCGCTGCATCAACACCAGCGAACGCACCAGGGACGCGATCGATCTGGCCCAGCGCTTCCCGACGCCGTTCCGCAACGAGGTTACGAGCAAGGCGCGCGAGATAGGCCTGGACCCGGCCTATGTCTACGGCCTGATACGCCAGGAGTCTCGCTTCATCATGGACGCGCAATCGCATGTCGGCGCCTCCGGCCTGATGCAGGTGATGCCCAGCACCGCCCGCTGGGTGGCCAAGAAAACCGGCCTGGACTACCGACCCGAGGCGCTGACCGACCGGGACTTCAATCTGAAGCTGGGCACCCGCTATCTGAAGCTGGTGCTGGACGACTTCGGCGGCTCGATGGCCATGGCCGCCGCCGCCTACAACGCCGGCCCGTCGCGGCCACGCCGCTGGCGCGAGGGCTCGCTGCAGGATGCCGCAGTCTGGGCCGAGAACATCCCGTTCAACGAAACGCGCGACTATGTCAAGAAGGTCTTGACCAATGCCACGCTGTACGCCCAACTGCTGGGCGGTGAACCTGCAAGCCTGCGCTCGCGCCTGGGCCGGCAGATCGGACCTCGTGAAACCGCGGCCGCCGCGCCGGCAGAGCTGCCATGAACCCCACCATCCTGATACTTGGCGGCAGCGGCTTCATCGGCCGCAGCGTCTGCGAACAGCTGGTGCGCGCCTTTGGCGGCCGGGCCCGCATCACCGTGCCGACGCGCCGCCTGCCCCATGCCCAGGCGGTGCAGAGCCTGCCCGGGCTGACGGTGCTGCAGGCCGATGTGCATCGCGCCGGTGTGCTGGAAGGACTTCTTCCCGGTCATGACCTGGCCATCAATCTGATCGCCGTGTTGCAGGGCAACGAGGCGCGCTTCGATCAGGCCCATGTGCAACTGCCCAAGCGCCTGGCCGCCGCCTGCGTATCAAGCGGCGTGCGGCGGCTGATCCACATCAGCGCGCTGGGCGTGCCCGACGGCGCGGCTGCCGAGGCACCCTCGCGCTATCTGCGTTCCAAAGCTGCCGGCGAGGCGGTGCTGCGTGCCTTTGGATTAGACCTGACCCTGCTGCGGCCCTCCGTCGTGTTCGGAGCCGGCGACAGCTTTCTGAACATGTTCGCCAAGCTGCAGGCGCTGGCACCGGTGATGCCGCTGGCCGGCGCCGGCGCGCGCTTCCAGCCGGTCTGGGTCGAGGACGTGACGCGCGCCGTGGTGCGATGTGTGCAGGACCGCACCACGACAGGCCAGACCTACGAGCTGGCCGGCCCCGAGGTGCTGAGCCTGGCCGACATCGTGCGCCTGGCGGGACGACTGAGCGGACATCCTCGTCCGATCCTTCCGCTGCCCGGCCCGCTGGCTTTCCTGCAGGCGCTGGTCATGGAATTGCTGCCGGGCGAGCCGCTGATGTCCCGCGACAATCTGGCCTCGATGTCCGTGCCCAATGTGGCCAGCGGCCGCCTGCCGGGCCTGGCCGATCTGGGCATCACGGCGCAGGCCCTGGGCGCCATCGCACCGAGCTACCTCAGCAGCGGCCAGGGCTGCGCGAGGCTCAACGCCTGGCGCGCCCGCCACTGACCCCCCCCACTGCCAAAACACCCATGAAGCTCTACATCGGCAACAAGAACTACTCTTCCTGGTCCATGCGCCCCTGGGTGCTGCTGAAGTCACTGGACATTCCGTTCGAGGAGGTCATGCTGCGCTTCGACTTCAGCGAGGGCTCGACCTTCTACCGCACGCTGGCGGCGATCACACCGGTGGCCAAGGTGCCGGTGCTGGTCGATGACGACGGCTTTGCCGTCTGGGACACGCTGGCCATCACCGAATACCTGGCCGACCGCCATCCCGAGCGGGTCGTCTGGCCGCGCGACCGGCTGGAACGCGCCCGCGCGCGCAGCCTCTGCGCCGAGATGCATGCCGGCTTCGGCACGCTGCGCAGCCTGTGCCCAATGAATATCGAGGCCTTCTTCCCCGAAATCGGCGCCAGGCTGATGGCAGAGAGCGCCAAGTTGCGCACCGATCTGGCCCGGATCGATGCCATCTTCAGCTCGGCGGTCGGCCCGTTCCTGTTTGGCGCCTTCGGTGCGGTGGATGCCTACTTCGCCCCGGTGGTGATGCGCATCACCCGCTTCGGCCTGCCGCTGAGCCCGGCGGCGGCCGCCTATGTCGCCGCTGTCGAGCAGGCGCCTGCCGTGGCCGCCTGGGTGGCCGATGCGCTGACAGAGCAGGACTTCGTTGCCGACGACGAGCCCTACCGCACGCAGCGCTGAGTCAAAGCGCTGCGACCAGTGCCTCCAGCCGCGCCTGCTGGATGGCGCGTCCGATGTCGGGCCCGGCTGCCCCCCGCGCGGCTGCCGCGGCCGCCACCGGCGCCGTGGCCACGGCCAGCACGGTGGCCAAGGCCAGGCGCAGACGATCGGCCTGCGGGTAGGGTCTGCCCTCCATGCCAGTGCGGCCCCGCGCATCGCATTCACAGGCCACCAGTGCCAACTCGAAGCGCTGCGGCTGGCGCAGCGCGTCGCAGCGCTCCAGTAGGCGCAGCACCGCCGCCGGGCTCAGCTCCAGGCTGCCATGCACATGACCATGCTCTCGCGCCACGACCTCGGCCAGTTCGGCGCAATCGCGCGGCACGCGCAGGCGTTGGGCGATGGCCGCCGCCAGCTTGACGCTGCGCCCCTCATGGCCGATATGGCGGGGCAGCTGATCCACCGGCGTCGTGCCCTTGCCCAGGTCATGGGCCAGGCAGGCGTAGCGCACGTTCAGGGACGCCCTCAGCTGTGCGCTCATATCCAGCACCAGCATCAGGTGCACGCCGGTATCGATCTCGGGATGGTGGGCCGGCGGCTGCGGCACGCCCCACAGCCGGTCGACCTCGGGCAGCAGCCGCGCCAGCGCGCCGCAAGCGCGCAGGACCTCGAACATCCGCGACGGCCGGTCCTCCATCAAGCCACGTGCGAGTTCCTGCCAGACTCGCTCGGGCACCAGCGCATCAAGCTCGCCGCTGTCCACCATTTGACGCATCAAGGCCTGGGTTTCTGGTGCCAGCGTGAAATCGGCAAAGCGGGCGGCAAAACGCGCCAGCCGCAAGAGCCGCACCGGGTCCTCGGAAAAGGCCTCGGACACATGACGCAGCACCTTGTTCCGGAGATCGGCCTGACCGCCATAGGGGTCGATCAATCGCCCCTCGACATCCTGGGCCATCGCGTTGATGCTCAGATCCCGACGGCGCAGATCATCCTCCAGCGTCACCTCGGGTGCCGCATGTACGCTGAAGCCGTGGTAGCCCGGAGCCGTCTTGCGCTCGGTGCGTGCCAGCGCATATTCCTCATGGCTGACCGGATGCAGAAACACCGGAAAGTCCTTGCCCACCGGCACAAAACCCGCGGCCAGCATCTCGGTCGGGCTTCCGCCCACCACCACCCAGTCGCGATCGGTCACCGGCCGGCCCAGCAAGGCGTCGCGAACCGCGCCTCCGACTAAAAAGGTTTGCATGGTGCTCAGTCTAATGGCCGCTCCACAGACCCGTGCAGAGCAGCAAATTCGCTAAAAATCCTGAAAGAACGGGCGGCTTCTCGCCCCCGCGAAACAATTGATACACATTTGAGGCTCGGAACACGCTGTTTCCCCCTACTACAAGGGATGGCTAGGGGTCGGGTGCCACCCCAGAATCAATTCGCACTGTTTCATATTGGAGGAATCCATGAAGCGGCGCATCGAGGATGAGCACTCCTCATTGTCGATGCGTACCTTGGCCCCCTATCCATGGGGTGCCGTCGCTCGAAATGCGAGCGTAAAACTGCAATCGAAGGCGGACATGTCCGTCGGCCCAAATAATTTGGAGGTAGGTATGAAATTGAAGACTCTTGTTGCCGCGTCGCTGCTGGCGGTTGCCGCGACTGGCTCCTATGCCAACACGGTGTTCACGGCATCAGGCTCGTTCACCGGTTTTGCCAGTGACACCTTTGACTTCACCATCCTGACACCGATGTTGTTAACGAACGCCAGTGTCACGGCGGTGCTCACGCCCGACGTCAACAGCACCGCCGGATTCGATGTCAAATCAGTGACATGGATCGGCGGACCGTTCGTCTACAACAATGTTGATACCGCTCTTGGCGGCAGCCTGTTCCAGCAGTACACGGCCGCCGTGGTGCCGGCCTTGCTGGCCCCGGGCACCTACTCCATCCAGGTGACCGGCGTTTCGATGTCGGCCGGCTCGTCCTACACCGGCAATGTCACGCTGGCCCCTGTGCCGGAACCCGAGACTTACGCGCTGATGCTGGCCGGCCTCGGTGCGATTGGCTTCTTGGCCCGTCGCCGCAAGGGTGCCTGAACCCGACGGTCGTCGTGCGTGAGGCAAAGGCGGTGCTTGGCACCGCCTTTTTTGTTGGGCAAGGGATGGCGATCTAGAGTCGGTGGCTGCGATCCCCCTGCGCGAAGCCCAGCGCGTCAAACACCTCGCCCCGCACCAAGCCGATCACCTTGAACAACTCGCCCATCTCGTGCTCGGCAATCAGCTTCTGAGCCGGGGCCAGGGTGCGGAAATCGGCGCCCTGCAACAGCTCAGTCAGTCCGCAGTTCAGCAGAAAGCGGCCCTGCGAGGTGTAGCCCAGCACCTCCAGACCGGCCTCCTGGGCTGCCAGCGCGATGCCGGTGAAGTTGACGTGGGCGGTGATGTCCTTCAGGCCGACATCGACCAGCGGGTCCATATCGCTCTGGTGCAGGCGGTGGCACATCAGGGTGCCGCCACTGCGCTGCGGGTGGTAGTACTCGGCCTCGGGGAATCCGTAGTCCAGCAGGAACACGGCGCCGCGCAGCAGGCGCTCACCGAGCGTGCGCACAAAGGCCTCCGCCTGCGGGTGGATCTCGATCACCGCGCCGGGCACGAAGACGCCGTCCACCGGTGGCCGTAAATGGGCAGGCCGGTCGGCCCAGGCAAAGCCCGGGGCACCGACGGTGACCCCACGCTCCCGCCATTGGTCACCATCCCAGTGCAGCAGTTGCACCGGCATCGCATCCAGCACCTCGTTGCCGACGACCACCCCCTCGATCTGCGCGGGCAGCTCGGCCAGCCAGCGCACCTTGTCGCCAAAGCGCGCCAGCCGTTGCGCCTGACGGGCACGCAGGCTGCCGGACAGATCGACGATGGTGTACCCGCGCACCTGATCACCCAGCGCGTCCAGCAACTGCTCGGCCAGCGCCCCCGAGCCGGCACCGAACTCCCACAACTCGGTGGTGGCCGTGGCCTGCAGTGCCTGGCCGAGCTGGCGCGCCAGGGCCTGACCGAACAGCGGCGACAGCTCCGGCGCGGTGACGAAGTCCGAACCGCTGGAAGGCATCAGCCCGAACTTAGGACTCTGGTTGGCGTAGTAGCCAAGGCCGGGCTCGTACAGGGCCAGGGCCATGAAGCGATCAAAGGGTAGCCAGCCACCGGCCTGCAGGATCTGCTGCTCGATCACGGCGGCGAGAGAAGTTGGAGCGGTACTTTGCATGCGGGCATTCTAGGAGCCCGCCCTTTGCGCCCCCGGTGGACTCAGCCCAGCACCGGCCAACGGCGTTGCGCCACCCAGGTCTCGAACTCGGCCACCGGCAGCGGTCCGCCCAGGGCCAGCCCCTGGACCTGCTCGCAGCCCCACTGTGCCAACAGGTCTACCTGGGCCTGGTTCTGCACGCCCTCTGCGATCACCGTGAAACCCAACCCCCTGGCCATCTGCACGATGGCGCGGGTGATCGCCAGCGCGCCGGCATCGTCCGGCAGGGCCTCGACGAACTGCCGATCGACCTTGAGCTTGTCGATCGGCAGCTGCGTCAGGTGGCTGAGCAGGGTGTGGCCGGTGCCAAAGTCATCGACGGAAATCTGCAGGCCCAGCGCCTTCAGCTCGATCAAGGTCTTGCGCATCAACGGCAGGTCGTCCATCAGCATGCGCTCGGTCAGCTCCAGCTCCAGCCACTCGCCGGGCACGCCCTCCTCCGCCAGGATGCGCGCCACCGAGGCGGCGAAGCCCTCCAGGCGGAACTGCATGCTGGACAGATTGACCGCCACCGGCACCGCAGCCAGGCCGTTGTCATGCCAGCGCCGTGCGCAGCGCGCCGCCTCACGCAGTATCCACTCGCCCAGCGGCAGCATCAGGCGCAGTTGTTCGGCGACGCCGATAAAGGACTCCGGTGTCAGCAGACCGCGGGTCGGGTGCTGCCAGCGAATCAGGGCCTCGGCGCCGACCAGGTGGCCATCGGCTATCTGCAGCTGGGGCTGAAAATGCAGCACGAACTCGTCATGGCTCAGCCCGTGGGCCAGCTGGCTTTCCAGCACCAGCTCGTCCAGGGCCAGGGCCGCCGTGGCGGAATCGAAGAACTGGTGGTTGGCCCGGCCCAGGGCCTTGGCCTGATACATGGCCATGTCGGCACGCTGTATCAGCTGTTCGGGGCCGCTGGCCTGTTCGGGGAACAGGGCGATGCCTATCGACGGCGTGACCGACAAGGGCCGGCCGCCGGCCATCACCGGATGCTCCACATCGGCCAGCAGGCGGCGGGCGACGCCATCCACCTGGTCGCGGCCCAGCACCGGCCGCAGCAGCAGCACGAACTCGTCACCGCCGAAACGGGCCACCCGGTCGGTGCTGCGCAGCGCGCCGGTCAGGCGCTGGGCCACGGTGCGCAGCAGGACATCGCCTTCGAGGTGGCCCAGCGAGTCATTGACGCGCTTGAAGTTATCAAGGTCCAGAAACAGCATGGCCAGGGTCTCGCCATGGGCCGCTGCCTCGGCACAGCAGCGCTGCAGATGCTCCATGAAGGCCATGCGGTTGGGCAGGCCGGTCAGCGCATCGTGATGGGCCAGATGATGGATGCGGGCCTGCGCCTCCAGGCGGTCGCGAAGATCGCGGATGATGGTCATGCGCTGCAGCTCGCCGCCGAACATCATGCTGCGTACGATGAACTCGACCGGGATATGCGCACCGCTCTTGTGCAGCAGCACACTTTCATAGCGGGTCTCTTCCCGCGAGCGGATGACCTGCTGGACCTTGTGCACCGCCTCGGGGGCAATGAAGCTGAGCGTGCTGCGGCCCAGCAGTTCCTCCAGCGTATGGCCCAGCAGTTCGCAGGCCGGCGGGTTGGCGTCGGTGATCAGGCCGTCGCGATGGAAGACGATGCCCTCCAGGCTGGCCTGCATGAATTTACCCAGGCGCTCCTCAGACTCGCGCGCCGCACGTTCGGCCCGGCGGTGGCGGGTGATGTCGGAAATCAGCACAAAGGTGGCCAGCACGGTGCCGTCAACATCCAGTTGCGGCAGCAGGTTGACCTCGATCCAGCGCTCGCCCAGGCCGTTGGCCGCAGGCGCACGCCGCTCGTAAAGGACCGGTTGGCCGGTGCGCAGCAGCGTGTCGACATGCGGCTGAATCACCGCCGCGGCCTCGGGCCCGATGACGTCGGCGAAGTGCCGGCCCAACAGTGAGGTTTCGGTCCAGCCAAAGGCATCCGCGTACTGGCGGTTGGCGAACAGGCAGGCGCTGGTGCTGGCCTCATAGACGGCGATCAGCACCGGCAGGTTGTTGGCCAGCAGGCGAAAACGGGCCAGCTCCGCCTGGGCATCAAGCAGTTCAGTTGCCGACATGCGCAACAGTCCTCCGGGCGCGCGGCGCGACCATGGTCATGCAGATTGCAGGGTATCCAGGGCCAGGCACAGGTCCTCCCAGGCGCGGGCCTTGTCGGTCAGGTTGCGCAGCAGATAGGCCGGGTGATAGGTCACGATCAGGGGCACACCGTGGAACTGGTGGACGCGGCCGCGCAGGCGTCCGATGGGCTCGCTGCTGCGAAGCAGCGACTGCACGGCAAAACGCCCCATGGCCAGGATGATGCGCGGCTGCACCAGCTCGACCTGGCGCAGCAGGAAGGGCTCGCAACGCGCCAATTCCTCGGGCTCCGGATTGCGGTTGCGCGGCGGGCGGCACTTCAGGGTGTTGGCGATATAGACCGAACGCTCGGGCGCCGCCTCGCCGCGGCTCAGGGCGATGGCGCGCAACATGCTGTCGAGCAGCCGGCCGGCGGTGCCGACAAAGGGCTCGCCCTGCAAATCTTCCTGCTCACCGGGAGCCTCACCGACCACCATCCAGTGAGCGCGCTCATGGCCAACACCGAACACGGTCTGTGTGCGGCCCTCGCAGAGCTTGCAGGCCTGGCAGCCGGCCACGGCCTCGCGCAGGCCGGTCCAATCGAGCGACGACACGGCCGATGGCGGCTGGCTGGGGCGCAAGACCACGGGCCGCTCGGCTGCCGGCACGCCAGTCAGGACCGCAGCCGGCGTGCGCATCGGCGGCGGGTCCGCCCTGGCAGGCTGCCGCGGCGCAGGCGCCTCGTCATTCACCTTGATCGCTTCGGGCGGCGGGCGCTGCCAGAGGCGCAGGCCCATCGCCTCCAGCATCGCCTCCTGGCGCGCCGACCAGTTCATGCGGCGCCCCCGGCCAGATCCAGGCTCATCAGTACCGCGTCCTCCCGCATGCCGCCCTCGGCCGGGTAATAGGCCCGGCGCAGGCCGACCTCGGCAAAGCCATAGCGGGCATAGACGCGGCGCGCGTGCGCGTTGCTCTGCCTCACCTCCAGCCAGATCTGGCTGAAACCGCGCTCGCGGCAGGCTTCGGCTAACGCATCCAGCATGCGGCGCGCATGGCCCTGCCCCTGTTGCTGCGGCAACACGGTGATGTTCAGCAAATGCATCTCGTCATAGCCGGGCAAGGCCAGCAGATAGCCCAGCAGCAGGCCCTGTTCGCTGCGCAGTAGCTGGGCATAGTTGCCGGCGGCCAGTGAGTCCTCAAAATTGCCGCGGGTCCAGGGGAAGGGGTAGACGCGCAGCTCCAGCGCCAGCACCTCGGCGATATCGCGCACCCCCATGGCCAACCAGCGCGGCGGCTGGACTTGTAGGCGGGCGCTCATGAGACCCCCTGGGAACTGCGCTGCGCCTCGCGCTCGGCGGTGGTGTGGGCGACCTTGTCGCGCACATAGACCGGCAACGCCAACGCCGGGTCGACAGCCAGGCCGCGCGCCCATTGCTGCTGCGCCAGCCGGGCCAGGCTTTGCGCCCGCGCCGCACAGGCGGGCAGCAGGCGGGCGCCCCGGGTGTCCAGTTGGCCGGCAAAGACCGGCAGGGCCGATCCGGCGATTACGGTGGGAAGCTCGTTGCGCCAGCGCTGCTGCAAGGCTTCGGGCCCATACAGGCCGGGTTCGGCCACGGCCTGCCAATGGCCGCCCTGCCAGCGGTAGCTGGCGGCATAGATCTCCTGCATGCGGGCGTCCATCGCCACCCAGACCGTGCCCAGCGCGGCCGCATCGCCACCCAGTTGCGCGGCGGCGTCCTCGGCCACCAGCATCAGGCTGTCCAGCGGCAGCACGGGCTTGCCAGCGCCGAATGCCAGTCCCTGGGCTACGGCACAGGCGGTGCGCAGGCCGGTGAAGGCGCCGGGCCCCCGGCCGAAGGCGATCCCATCGACATCGGCAAGCCGCAGACCGGCTGCTGCCAGCAGCTTCATCAGCTCCGGCACCATATGGGCCGAGGACTTAGCCCCCGAGTCGCCTTCATGCGTGAACAGGCGGGCCGGGCTGATGAGCGCCAGCGCCATGGTTTCGGTCGAGGTATCCAGAGCCAGCAGCACGGTCATGGCTCAAGTGTAGCGGTGCCCCTGCGCGGGGCCGTGCTCAGAACCTGTAGCTCACGCCCATCGTCAAGACCTTGGGCCGGAAATCGATGGTCGTGGTCTGCACCGTGGTGGCCGTGGCGACCAGATCACTCTCCACCTTGGCCATGATGAAGGCGCCGTAAAGCCCCCACTGCTTGTTGATCGCATAGGTCGCGCCGATCTGGCCGGCCAGGCCGGTCGAGTCGCTCAATTCGATCTTCTGGCCAATCATCGACTTCGCGCCGATGAAGCGGGTGTAGTTCACGCCGATGCCGACGAAGGGGCGGAACGCCGATGTCGCGTCGAGGAAACTGTAGTTCAGGAACACAGTCGGCGCGAACTGCTTGACCGTGGCCACGCGACCGAGAAAGGCGATGGGGCCCTTGGCCATCACATCATGGCGGGGCGGCACGCCCAGGGCAACTTCGACGCTCAGGTGGGGCGACAACTCACGCGTGTAGCAGATGGCCAGGGTGCTGGCGTCCTTGATCTCGAGGTCACCGCCGGCGGGCACGCCTATGCCCCTGAGGCCGGTGGTCCTCGAGTTGACGTCGATAGACGCCAGGCCCAGCTTGAAGCTGTTCAGCTGAGCCGCAGCGCCTTGAGCACACAGCAGGGCCGGGACGGCCAGCAGCAGCGGAATGAGTTTCTTGTTCATGGAGTCTCTCCTGAATGCCTGATGCCTTACAGCCAGCCAAAGGCCTTGAGCTGGGTGGTGAACGCGTCGCTGATGATCTTGTGGCCGCCGGTGGTCGGGTGCACGCCATCGGCAAACTGCCAGGTGTTCACGTCAGCGCCGGTGCGCAGGCCGTTGTAGGGTGCGCCGGTCGTCGTGTTGCAGAACAGCGAGGACCCATCGGTGACCTTGCCGCCGGTGATGGCTGCGATCTTGGTGGCATCACAGGCCGGCACGGTGTTGTTGACGATGCCGTATTTGGCCGGGTTGGAGTACCCGTCCTTGAAGATCGGATAGGTGTCGATGATCTGCACCGCCTGGCCCGTCAGGCCCTCGCGCAGCCACAGGTTGAAGACAAGCGACAGGTCGGTCAACACCGGGCGCACGGAGGCTGGCAGCGAATTGCCAAAGGGGGTGTCGGCGATGTCGCTGAGCGTCATCACGGCCACATACTTGCCGCCCTTGGCCAGGATGTCGTCCTTCACATAGGTCGCCAGCTCAAGCGCGGCCTTCTTCATCTCCTCCTGGGCCAACTGCTGGGCGGCGAACAGGGCCGCGTTGGCCTGGTCAGCGGTCAGCTTACCGGCTGCGGCATCGGCCTGCACCTTGGCCGCGGCCGTCGTGAATGCGCCGAACTGTGTGAAGACATCGTTGTTGCCGCCATAGAGCAGGATCAGGTCACTGGCCTTGAAGCCGCCAAAGCGGGCCAGGTGGTTGGCGATCTGGGTCTTCATCGGCACCGTCAGGGCGCCACCGGCGCGACCGATGCCGTTCGGATCGGTGACGCGCGAACCACCCTGGCTGTAGCCGGTGCAGCTGGCGGCCAGGGCCGGATTGGCTGCGGCCGGGCACTTCACCGAGCTGGGACCGAAGCCGACCTCGGCCGGCGTGACGATCACCCCCATGGTCTTGGCCAGGTTCTCGACCCAGACCGCGCCGGTGGCGCTGTTGGTGGTGAACTTGCCACCGAAGTAGGGCGGCGCACCATTGCCCGTGAGCGAGGTGGCCGGCGCATAGGCGCCGATATCGCTGAGGCTGTCGCCGAAGGACACGAGGGCCGTGAACGTGCCCTTGGTGGTGGGCGCGCCGGTGGGCGTGCCGCTGCCGGCAACCGTGCCCTCACCGCCGCCGCAAGCCGCCAGGAACGCCGCAAAACCGAGGGCCGAACCCCACACAACAATCCGCTTCATCCTATGCCCCTATGTCTCTTTGGCCAAAGCCTTGATGCCGAATCCGCCAAGCAAGTGCTTGGTGGGCAGGCGCTCACTATAGGCGGGCCCTTTCCGACTGCGTCCCGGGAAAACCCGGCTTAGGCGCACAGGTCTAGAACGCGATCTGCGCACCATGAAAAAACCCCGCTGATGGCGGGGTTTGTCGAGGCGGACGAAGACCCGCCGGCGAATCAGAACGGGTGGATGCTGGCCGCCTGATAGGCGGTCGACCCCAGGCGGGCATGCATGCCGGCGCCGAAGCGTGTGTCATCGGCCCAAAGCCACGTCAGTGCGTCGGCCTTGGTCACGGTACCGGCGGCATCGGTGGTCGAGGTCAGGGTCTTGGTCGTGCAATCGGGCAGGGCCACATTGCAGGCCGGTTTGTCGATATTGGCAAAGCCGTACCCGCCGGGGAAGGTGGCGATCAGCTGCGTCATCTCGGCGCCATTGACCAGGCCGATCAGCCGGCCGTCATTGATGACACCCAGCCGCAGCTTGCTGTTGAAGCGTGCGCTCAGGCTGGTCAGGAAGGCGGCGCGGTCCAGGTCGCTGCCGCTGGCGGGCTTGTTGGCCTTTTCCGTCAGGGCAAACGGGGTCAGGCCCATGTCCGGCATCAGCACAAAGATCGAACGGCCATTGGCATTGACGATGCGGTTGACCTGCTCGGCCAGCGCCTGGCCGCGCTGCTCCGCCAGCGCCTGCAGGGCGCCCTGGCTCTGCGCGGGATACTGGTTGTAAAGTTCCAGCACGTCATTCATACCCGCCAGCACCGTCACCAGGTCCTTGGGGTTGAAGCTGCCACTGGCCAGATGGGCATCGATCTGCGCCTTGACATCGGCCACCTTGGCGCCGACCTGGGCATACATCAAGCCATTGGTCGTGACCACGTTGTCAGGATTGCACTGCGGAAACACCAGGCCGAAGTTGGTGGCAACGGTCTGCACCCAGATCGGATAGGTCTTGCAGTCAAGCTTGTCGGGCAGCGTGGCATCGGTCTGGGTGACCAGCGCGTTGACCGAGTACTTCTTGCTCGTTGGCGTGATCAGGCTTAACTCATCGCCCAGGGCAATAATGCGCGTCGGCGCAAAAGGCTCGACCTGACCGCCCCCGCCACCGCAGGCCACCAGCAACAGGGTCGCCGCAGCGCCACACCAGAGGGTACGCAGCCGCGCGCCTTGCTTGAACATCTTCATGAGAACACTCGCTCCATCATCACACTTGTCATCGCCATACCAAGGCACCGGGGGTGGCGGCCGCGGCCCGCGTCAAGCGGTCACGCACACCATCCCAAGCCGGGTCCTGTTCGGGCGCTTCGATCCATATCTGTCGCACGCCGGCATCGTCCAGCGCGCGTAACACCGCAAACAACTCGTGCGCGGCGGCAATTGCGTCGTCAGGCATCGGCCTGTCGAGTGAGCCCGCACGTGGGCTCAGCGTCCGGGAATATACCGCCACACTCTCAAGACCCTGTTGCGGCGTCTGCGCAAGCGCATCGCGCAGTACCGGCAGGGTCAGCAGGCGCACCGTGGCCGCCGGGGCGTAGTGCGCCTCCAGCGTGCCCGAGGCGCGGGGGGCAGCGGCGTCAAGCTGGCCCAAGGTCTCACCGGCGGCGGCTTCGATCTGCGCCCGCGTGATCACGCCCGGCCGCAGCAGCACCGGCTGGCCGCGGCTGCAGTCGACGATGCTGGACTCGATGCCGACCTCGCAGTCGCCCCCATCCAGCACCAACAGGCCGGGCTCGAACTCGCTGACCACATGGGCGGCGTGGGTCGGGCTGACGCGGCCGAAGCGGTTGGCGCTGGGTGCGGCCACACCCAGGACGCCCTGGGCACGCGCGGCCTGCAGCAGTGCGCGGGCGACCGGGTGCGCGGGACAACGCAGGCCGATGCTGTCCTGCCCGCCAGCCGCCGCCGCGCCACGCCCGGGCGCACGAGGCACGATCACCGTCAGCGGTCCGGGCCAGAAGGCCTGCATCAGCTTTCGGGCCACCGGCGGCAACTCGCGGGCAAACAACACGGCGTCCGCCTCCTCCAGCACATGCACGATCAGCGGATGGTCGCTGGGCCGGCCCTTGGCGGCAAAGATCTTGGCCACGGCCGCATCGTCATCGGCGCGGGCGCCCAGGCCGTAGACCGTTTCAGTCGGAAAGGCGACCAGCTCGCCTGCGGCCAGGCGCTTGGCGCCCTCGGCCAGCGCGGCAGGATCCATGCCCGGAACCAGCATGGTCAGAACCCCGGCAGACCGAGCAGGGCCGCCGCACGATTGGCGGTGGCCAGGGCCTGCTCGGCGGTGGCGGCGGTCAGTGTCAGGTGGCCCATCTTGCGGCCGGGGCGCGCCTCGGTCTTGCCGTACAGGTGCAGATGCACGCCGGGCAGGGCCAGCAGGTGGTCCCAGGCCGGTGTGCGCAGCTGGCCTTGATCGTCAAACCACAAATCGCCCAGCAGATTGACCATGGCGCAGGGCGAATGCAGGCGCGGCTGCACTAGCGGCAGGCCGGTCATCGCGCGCAGCTGACAGTCGAATTGCGACAGATCGCAGGCATCGATGCTGTAGTGACCCGAGTTGTGCGGCCGCGGCGCCATCTCGTTGGCGACCAGGCGGCCATCGCGCAGCACGAAGAACTCGACGCACAGCACGCCGACGTAGTTCAGCGACTCGGCAATGCGCTGCGCGCAGGCGACAGCCTCCTGCTGCAGCGCGGCCGCCACCTCGGGCGCGGGCACCTGGGTCAGCGCCAGGATGCCCTCGCGGTGCAGGTTTTGCTGCACCGGGAAGTGAACGATCTCGCCACCAGCCGAGCGCGCGACGATCACGCTGATCTCGCGCTCCAGCGGCAGCATCTGCTCCAGCACGCAGGGGGCCTGCTTCAATTCGGCCCAGGCCTGGGCGAGTTCGGCACGGCTGCGCACTCGCATCTGCCCCTTGCCGTCATAGCCCAGGCGGGCGGTCTTCAGGATGCCGGGCAGCAGCGCTTCATCGACCGCGGCCAGTTGCTCGGCCGTTTCGATCTCGGCATAGGGCGCACAGGGCACACCACAGCCGGCGAAGTGCGCCTTCTCGGCGGCGCGGTCCTGGCACACGGCCACGGCCTCGCCCGAGGGCGCGACCGGGCGTTGCAGGGCCAGGGTCGTCAGAGCTGCCGCGGGCACGTTCTCGAATTCGGTGGTGATGGCCACGCAGCGCTGGGCCAGCTCGGCCAGGCCGCCGGCATCAAGGTAGGCGGTCTGGATCTGCACCTGGGCCGCGGCCCCGGCCGGGCTACCGGCGTCCGGGTCGAGCACGACAACCTCGAAGCCCAGCGCTTGCGCAGCATGCACAAACATGCGGCCCAGCTGGCCACCGCCCATCACGCCGACCGCAGCGGGCCGCCCTTGCCCATCCACCGAACCAGGCAGGAACACAGCGCTCACTTGAGATCCTGCGTCATCGCCCGCGCCACCTCGGTCTGGCGGGCGCGGAAGGCCTCCAGCTTCGCGCGCAACTCGGGCTGCTCATTGGCCAGCATCGCTATCGCGAACAGCGCGGCATTGCCCGCACCGGCCGTGCCGATGGCAAAGGTGGCCACCGGAATGCCCTTGGGCATTTGCACGATCGAATGCAGCGAGTCGACACCCTGCAGATGGCGGCTGGCCACCGGCACGCCCAGCACCGGCACCACCGTCTTGGCGGCCAGCATGCCCGGCAGATGGGCAGCGCCGCCGGCACCGGCGATGATGGCCTTCAGGCCACGGCCGACCGCGGCCTCGGCATAGGCGAACATATCGTCGGGCATGCGGTGGGCCGAAACCACACGGGTTTCGAAGGCGATGCCGAACTCGGCGAGAATGTCGGCGGCGTGCTTGAGGGTTTCCCAGTCGCTGCTGGAGCCCATCACCACACCAACCACGGGAGAGGCGCTCGTCAAGGCTCGCTCCATTGCTAGTAAGCCTTGAATTGTAGGCGGCGGGCGCCACGTTCCTCCTTACGCTCTCTTTTGCAGTGCAGGCCATGACCGACATCACGATCCAGAACTTCGAATCCGAACTGCTGCAGGCATCGATGCAGCAACCCGTCCTGCTCGACATCTGGGCCCCCTGGTGCGGCCCCTGCAAGGCCCTGGGCCCGCTGCTGGAGAAGCTGGAGGTGGCCTACGCCGGCCGCTTCAAGCTGACCAAGCTCAACAGCGACGAGCAGCCCGAAATCTCCAGCCAGCTGAGTCAGGCCTTCGGCGTGCGCAGCATTCCGTTCTGCGTGATGTTTGTCGGCGGCCAGCCTGTCGATGGTTTCGTCGGCGCCCTGCCCGAGGCGCAGATCCGCGAGTTCCTCGACAAGCATGTGCCCAGCACCGAAGCGCTGGAAGCAGAGGAGGACTTGGCCGAGGCAGAGGAGCTGCTCGCCGAGGGCGACACCGAGGCCGCGCTGCAGCGCCTGCAGGACACGCTGGCCAAGGACCCCGGCAACGAAGCGGCTCGCTTCGACTTCGTCCGTGCGCTGCTGGAGATCGGCCAGACGGCCGCTGCCGCCGAGGCCTTCGCCCCGCTCGCCGCCAAGGCTGCCGACACGCTGACCCCCAATCCGCGCCTGGCCGCGCTGGCCACCTGGCTGCGCGCCTGCGAGGCCGCGCCCACGGCACGCAGCGCCGAGGCGCTGGCCCAGGCGATTGCTGCCAACAAGCGCGACTTCGATGCCCGCTTCGAGCTGGCGCAGTCGCTGCTGGCCGGCCAGCAATTCACCGCGGCGATGGACGAGCTGCTTGAAATCATCATGCGCGACAAGGCCTGGAATGGCGAGCTGGCGCGCAAGACCTATGTCGCCATCCTGGAGCTGATGACCAAGCCCGCGCCCAAGGCGGCCGCGGCCGAGGTCAAGAAGGGCGCGCTGGAGCTTGCCGGCCGGGCCCATGTGGAACCCAGTGATCCGGTGCTGGATCAGTACCGGAGAAAACTGAGCATGGCCCTCTTCTGACCTTGCGGGACAGACCTTGGGTTCCACGCGCAGCGTGGCCGAAAGCTCTGTCCCCAACCGTCTAGGCGTTTTTGTTCAAGCGCCTCACCAGCGGCGCCGCCATCGCCAACCCGCCCAGCATCAGCAGGCCGCTGGCGGGCTCGGGCACCAGGGCGATGCTGCCGCTGTAGTTCAAGGTTGCCGTCGCCACGGTCTGGCTGGTGAAGACGCCCGAACCGGTGAAGGCGGCACTGCCTGTGGCACCACTGAACTGGCCGGTGCCCCCGGTGAAGGTGGCCTGACCCAGTAGCTCGACGATATTGGGCACCGCCGTGGGAATCACCTGCACGCTGAACGCACCGAAAAGCTCGTCGCCATTGCCGGCGACGAAGCGGTTCGTGCCGGTGCCGGCGCCGGTGGACATGTCGATGACGTCGGTCGAGAAGTAGCTGCCCAGATCAAATGCGCCCGTCCCGGCGGCCAGCGTCTCGAAACGCAGCACCGGGCCCGTCGGATTGAGCACCTCCACCACCTGGGCGGTGCCGGTGTAGCTGGCGCTGAACGGCTGGGGCGCAGCTGCGGCGGACATCGACGCCAGGGCAAATGGAAGGGCGGCCTGGAGCACAGGGATTTTCATGGTCTGTCCTTTGGATCGGGCGAAATGCCCGTGCAGCCATTGGGCGCGGGCATGGCGTGCGGGGCCATGGGACGGCCGTACCAAACCGCGCCCCGGGGTGCCCAGGCCGGGGACAGATGTCCCGGCACCTCAGCCAAAACCGAGATCGCGAGCCCGGGCCACGGCCTGAGGCCGGCCCTCCACGCCCAGGGTGGCGTAGAGCTTGGACAGCGCATTGCGCACCGTCTGATCCGCCAGGCCCAGATGGGCGCTGATCTGCAGATTGTCCAAACCCTGGGCGACCAGGCCCAGCAGCTCGCGCTCGCGCGGCGTGAAGCTGCCCTGCGCGACGGCCGGGCGCTCGGCGACAAAGCCGCCGACGGCCTCGCAAAAGCGCTCGAATGCCGGCTCGCCGGCCAGCGGCAGGTGGTTGCGCGAGGCCAGGGTTTCGAAGCGCGCACCGGTGATCGCCGCCGCCAGCTCCCGCCCAAGCTCTACCGACACGATGCCATCACCCTGCGCATGCAGCACCAGGGTCGGGCAGCGCACCAGGGGCAACCACTCGCGCACATCCAGCGCCACCCGGGCACGAAGAATCGCCGCCGCGCGCTCGGCCGTGCAGGACAGGCGCTGCTGCTCATTCAGCGCACGCACCTGCGCGGGGGTGGCGTCGGGAATCATCTGCGCGGTGAAGAACTGCTGCACGGCCGCGTCGCGCTGACCCCAGCCGAGCTCGACCAGCCTGACAATGGCCTCATGCCACTGCAGTGCCTTGGCCGAGGGCTGGCGGTGCATCAGGCCATGGGTGTAGCCGCCCAGCAGCACCAGATGCATGACCCGCTCCGGGTGGCGCGCCGCATAGGCCACGGCCGGCGCGGCCGCCCCCGACATGCCCAGCAGCGCCACGCGCGCAAGGCCCGTGGCCTCGATCACCACCTCCAGTTCCTCGACGGCGGCCTCCAGGCCCAGCGGCTGATCGTCCGGGCCAGACAGGCCGCAGCCGCGCTCGTCGTAGCGTATCAAGCGCACCTCGCGGCCCAGGCGCTCCAGCCAGGGCCGCCAGATCGGTGAATTCAGGTCATGCTCGACATGGGTCATCCAGTGCGCTGCGCGCACCAGGGCCGGGCCCTGGCCGCTGGTGGCCCAGGCAATGCGGGCGCCGGATTGCAGGTGGGCGAAGCGCAGGTCCTGCCGCAGGGCGGGCGTCGCGTTCGGACGTGTGGGCATTGGCGTTCGGTCCGATCATCGATGGGTGGATGCGGCGCCCGTGCCTCGTCAAAGGCCGACCAAGCCCTCATCCAACGCAGTCGCCCATTGCCGTTGCTGGACGCCAAACTCCAGCCAGGCCGTTTCGGCCAGATCGGTATGGCGGCGCGCCGCGGCCGAATCACCCAAGGCCGTGTAGACCTGGGCCAGGCGAGCGTGCGTGGCGGCGCGGTCATCGACATCGCAGTCGGGGTCCAGCTCGACCTCGGACTCATGGGCCTGCCGAAGCGCATGCTCGTTCTGGCCGTTGTTGACCCGACACCAGGCCAGGTCGGCCAGCAGGCTGCTGCCCAGCCGGGCCAGACCCAGCGACATGGCGCGCGGCAGATGCTCCTCGTACAGCGCCTGGGCGCCGGCGAAATCGCCCTCCACCACCAGCACCTGGGCGCGCAGTATCGGCACCAGGCCCTCCATGGCCGAACCGCCGACGGCATCGTCGTAGTGCTGGATCGAATCCGCGCCCAGCATCAGGCCACCATCGGCCGCTGTGGGCCGACCGGTGAGGTGGGCTCGCCGCGCCTGTGCGGTTCGCAACTGGGCCATGTTGTGGATCAGGTGCGACAGGGTCGCGTCGTCACCCTCGGCATTCGCATGGGTGCGGGCCCGCATATACCAATTGCTGGCCTGGCCCATGCGATCGGCGAAGTGGTAGCCCTGGGCGGCCACCATGCAGGCACGGCTGCGTGCGGCATGGTGGTCGGGCGCGGCCAGGCGCAGCGTCTCGGCCAGATAGAGCGCCATTGGCTCAACCTGATGCTCGGCAAAATGGATGTGAGCCAGCCAGGCCGCACTGAGCGCCTGCAGCGGCTGCATGCCGGCACCACGGCTGATCGCATGGGCCCGCAGCACCTTGTCGCGGGCGCTGCTGCTGAAATCGGTGTAATAGCTCATCAGGCCCTCGGCCAGATGCAGCCAGGCGCCCAGGGCCGGGTTCGGGTACTGGAAGGCCTGCTGGTGCAGGGCCGTCAGCACCTCGCGCGCCTCGGGCAGATGGCCATGGCGCATCAGCAGGATGGCGCGCTGTGCCTTCAGGCAGGCCAGTTCGATCGGGTTGCCGGCCTTGGCGATCTCGCGCTCAAGGCTTTTGCTCAATCGGGAGGTCAGCAGCATGGCGGGCCTTTCGCTGGTTTCTCTCATTGGGTCAGGCGCGCCAGGGCTTCCTCGTACTTCGCCTTGGTCCTGGCGATCACCTCGGCCGGCAGGGCCGGCGCCGGGGCCACCTTGCCCCAGGGCTTGCCATCCACCACGGCCTGCTCCAGCCAGTCGCGCACGAACTGCTTGTCGTAGCTGGGAGGATTGATGCCCTCGGCATAGCTCTCGACCGGCCAGTAGCGCGAGGAGTCGGGCGTCAGCACCTCGTCCATCAAGGTCAAGGTGCCGTCGGCATCAAGACCGAACTCGAACTTGGTGTCGGCAATGATGATGCCCTTGGCCAGCGCAAAGTCGGCGGCGCGGCGGTACAGCGTGATCGAGATGTCGCGTACGCGGGTGGCCAGGTCGGCGCCGATGATCTCGACCATCTTGTCGAACGAAATATTCTCGTCATGGTCGCCCATCTCGGCCTTGGTGGCCGGGGTGAAGATGGGCTCGGGCAGCTTGGACGCGTTCTTCAGGCCCGCAGGCAGCTTGACGCCGCAGACCTCACCGTTCTTCTGATATTCGGCCCAGCCGCTGCCAGCCAGATAGCCGCGCACCACCGCCTCGACCGGCAGCGGCTTGAGTCGCTTGACCAGCATCGAGCGATCGCGCACCTGCGCCTTTTCGGCCTCGGTGACGACCGACAGCGGGTCATCGCCGGTGAGGTGATTCGGCACGATGCCATCGAGCTGCTTGAACCAGAACAGCGCCATCTGCGTCAGCAGCGCGCCCTTGCCGGGGATGGGCTCACCCATGATGACGTCGAAGGCCGAGAGCCGGTCGCTGGCCACCATCAGGATACGGTCCGTGCCCACCGCATAGTTTTCGCGCACCTTGCCACGGGCGATCAGGGGGAGCGAGGTCAGCGAAGATTCGAGCAGGGCAGCGGTCATGGTGGGGTTCCGTCGGAGAAGGCTGGATTTTAGGCGCTGCCTGACGTAAAAAAACCCGCCGGGCTGAGACAGCGCGGCGGGCAAGATTCGCGAAGAGGTCCTTCTTTTTGTGGATGCGCTTTATTGCACGACCTGATTGAGCTCGCCGCGCGCATAGGCAGCGGCCACGTCGACCAGGGTGCGGGGCTGGATCTTGCCGGCCTGGCCTTCGCAGCCGAACTCCATATAGCGCTGCTTGCAGATCGCCTTGGCAGCCTCGCGGGCCGGCTTCAGCCATTCGCGGGCGTCGAACTTCTCGGGGTTCTCGGCCAGGAACTTGCGCACCGCGCCGGTCATCGCCAGGCGGATGTCGGTATCGATATTGATCTTGCGCACGCCGTGCTTGATCGCTTCCTGGATCTCCTCGACCGGCACGCCGAAGGTTTCCTTCATCTTGCCGCCGTACTGGTTGATGATGGCCAGCAACTCCTGCGGCACCGAGGACGAGCCATGCATCACCAGATGGGTGTTGGGGATGCGCTTGTGGATTTCCTTGACCCGGCCGATGGCCAGGATGTCGCCGGTGGGCTTGCGCGAGAACTTGTAGGCGCCATGGCTGGTGCCGATGGCGATGGCCAGCGCATCCAGCTGGGTGGCCTTGACGAAGACGGCGGCCTCCTCCGGGTCGGTCAGCATCTGGCTGTGGTCCAGCTTGCCCTCGGCACCGATGCCGTCTTCCTCGCCAGCCTCGCCGGTTTCAAGATTGCCCAGGCAGCCCAGCTCTCCCTCGACGGTGACGCCGACTTTGTGCGACATCTCGACGACCTTGCGGGTCACTTCCATGTTGTACTCGAACGAGGCCGGCGTCTTGCCGTCTTCCATCAGCGAGCCGTCCATCATCACCGAGCCGAAGCCCAGGTCGATGGCGCCGGCGCAGACCTTGGGGCTGGTGCCATGGTCCTGGTGCATCACCAGCGGGATGTGCGGATAGGCCTCGACAGCGGCCTGAATCAGGTGCTTGATGAAGCTCTCGCCGGCGTACTTGCGCGCGCCGGCCGAGGCCTGCAATATCACCGGCGCACCGACCTCATCGGCGGCGGCCATCACGGCCTGCACCTGCTCCAGATTATTGACGTTGAAGGCCGGAATGCCGTAGCCGTTGGCGGCCGCATGGTCCAGCAATTGGCGCATGGAAACGAGTGCCATGAGAGTCCCCTAAGTTGAAAAACCGGTGCGCGCGCTCGGAGGCGAAGGCCTCAACCCCGTAACCGCGCGGTAACTCTGGTCGATTCTACCGGGGTGCCACCTACTTGATGCACCCATCAACACATCGGAACACGGGGCCGCCTGCTATCAGGCCACCTCAAGCCCCACATGCACGCGCTGGCCCAGCGCTGCTGCAATATTGACCAAGGCGTCGAGCGAAAACCGGGAAATGCGACCGCGCAGCAAGTCATTGATGCGCGGCTGCGTCACGCCACAGTGGCCAGCAGCCTCGGCCTGCGTCCAGCCCCGGACGCCAATCAAGGCGGCGATCTGATTCATCAAGTCGGCACGCACCCGCAGATTGGCCGCCTCGAGAGGTGTGTCTGCGAGGGCGTCCCAGACGCTGGCGAAGGGTTCGGCTGCCGGTTTGCTCATCGTCATTGACCTTACCTGTTCAGTCGCGCAAACCGCACTCTTGCCGGTTCGATACATATGCATTGGCCGCGCCCTGGGTTTTCTTACGGCCCATGGGCAGAACCTAGACAGCTTCAGTCTGGCCGACGGTACAGATAGCGCTGAGCGTCCCTGCCCCATTCCTGTCTCGGGTTTTCCCGGCCACCCGTTCAAGGGGGCAGGGCCTGCACGCCTTTCGATTCACAATCAGTCCAGGCTCGCACACAAGACAGCCGCAACAATTACGGAGGAACCCTATGTCAAACGCTAGCTATATCGCTCGCGCCGCAGCGGCGCTCACGCTCGCTTGCTCCCTCAATACAGCGCACGCCGTGCTCATCGTAGACACCGGCGAGCCTTTTTTGGCAGGCAGCGGCAGTGCTCTGATGGGCTCGGGCGATGGTCGCTACCACCAGTTCCTGGCCGCCATGTTTACGGTCGCGGAAGGCTACACCATCGATTCGGCGTCCACCCATCTGCAGTACTCCGATCCCTACTGGACTTCCGCTGGCACTTTCAACTTCAAACTGTACGGCAACAATGCCGGACTACCGGGGACCGTTCTATTTTCGAGCAGCATGCTGACCGTGCCTGTCGGCGCAGCCGGGGCGTGGTACAGCGCAGGTAGCTTGAACTGGGCCATCGAGCCAGGCAGCTACTGGATCTCGCTCGAAGCTGAAGAGAGCACGCTTGCCATTCTTGCCTCCGGCGCCGGCAGGTCTTTGCCGCATTTTGCCTTCGACTATGGCACCGACGCGCCAGGGACATGGCATTCGTTGGTGTCGTCCACCCCATCGTTGCGCATCGACGCGACACCAGCCATCCCAGAGCCAAGCACATTTGGCCTGATGGCGCTGGGACTTGCTGCCGTTGGGGTGCGCCGCTCCATCCGGCATCGCCAAGTGCTCTGACGAAGTCGCCGGGGGCCGCCTCAGCCAACCCTGCAGACCTTCAACATATTCGTTCCGCCCGGATAACCCATCGGCTCGCCGCAGGTGATGGCATAGGTGTCGCCCGGCATCAGCACGCCCTGGTCCACCAGCAGCTTCTCGGCGGCGGCCAGCGCAGTGTCGCGGTCCTCGAACTTGGGCATCAGCAGCGGCCGCACATTGCGGTACAGCGTCATCTTGGTCTGGCTCAGCGGCTGCGTGGTCAGCGCGAAGATAGGCACCTGGATGCGGTGGCGGCTCATCCACAGCGCGGTGGAGCCCGACTCGGTCAGCGCCACGATGGCCTTGCAGCCGAGGTGGAAGGCGGTGAACAGCGCGCCCATGGCGATCGACTGGTCGATGCGGCCGAACTGGCGGCCGGCGAAGTCGGTGTCAAGGCTCACGAACTCGGCGCGCTCGGCTTCCAGCGCGATGGCTGCCATCTGCTCGATGGTTTCGACCGGATACTTGCCGGCGGCCGTCTCGGCGCTGAGCATCACGGCATCGGTGCCGTCCAGCACCGCGTTGGCGACATCCGACACCTCGGCGCGGGTCGGCACCGGGTTGACGATCATCGACTCCATCATCTGCGTGGCGGTGATCGCCACCTTGTCCAGCTCGCGGGCCAGTTTGATCATCCGTTTTTGCAGCGCCGGAACCGCCGCGTTGCCGACCTCGACGGCCAGGTCGCCACGCGCCACCATGATGCCGTCGCTGGCCTTGAGGATGGATTCCAGATGCGGAATCGCCTCCGAGCGCTCGATCTTGGCGATCAGCCCCGGCTTGTGGCGATAGGGTTCGCCGGCCACATTGCAGAGCTGACGGGCCATCTCCATGTCGGTGGCGTTCTTCGGGAAGCTGACCGCCACGTACTCGGCCTGGAAGCTCATCGCCGTCTTGATGTCCTCCATGTCCTTGCCGGTCAGCGCCGGGGCCGTGAGGCCGCCACCCTGCTTGTTGATGCCCTTGTTATTGGACAGCTCGCCGCCGACCTTGACGACGGTGTGCACCGCCGCGCCGCGCACGGCCTCGACGATCAAGACCAGCAGGCCATCATTGAGCAGCAGGGTGTCGCCGGGCTTCACGTCGCGCGGCAGCTCCTTGTAGTCCAGGCCCACGGCCTGCTCGTCGCCCAGCTCGACACGGTCGGCGTCGAGGATGAACTTGGTGCCGTTGACGAGCTCGATCTTGCCATTGGCGAACTTGCCGACGCGGATCTTCGGGCCCTGAAGATCGGCCATGATGGCCACCGACCTGCCGGCCGCCTTGGCCACCTCACGCACCATCGTGGCGCGGTCGATATGGTCCTGCGCCTTGCCGTGCGAGAAGTTCAGCCGCACCACATCGACGCCGGCCCGAATCATGCGTTCCAGCACCTCCGGTGTTGACGAAGCGGGGCCCAGGGTGGCGACGATCTTGGTGGCACGGGACATGTTTTGGCTCTCGGTACTCAGGACAAGTAGGCGACGATTATCAGCGCCATTCGGTTACACGGCGGTACGAAACCTATCGGGCGGCTTCGGCCACATCGGCCACCGCCAGCGCCGTCATATTGACGATGCGACGCACCGTCGCCGACGGGGTCAGGATGTGCACCGGCGCGGCCGCGCCGAGCAGAATCGGGCCGACGGTGACGCCCTGCCCGCCCGTCACCTTCAGCACATTGAACAGGATGTTGGCGGCGTCCAGATTGGGCATCACCAGCAGATTGGCCGAGCCGGTGAGACTGCTGTCCATCAAGAAGGTGTGGCGCACCGCCTCGGACAGCGCCGCGTCGCCATGCATCTCGCCATCGCATTCGACGTCCGGATGGGCGGCGACGAACAGGTCGCGGGCACGGCGCATCTTGCGCGCCGAGGGCCGGGTCGACGAGCCGAACATCGAGTGCGACAGAAAGGCCAGCTTGGGCGGCAGGCCGAAGCGGCGCATACCGTCCACCGCCATCGCGGCGATCTCGGCCAGCTCCTCGGCCGTGGGATCGTCGTTGACGAAGGTGTCGGTGATGAACAAGGTGTGCTTGTCCATCATCAGTGCGTTCATCGCCGCAAAGCTCGGCGCCCCGGGCTTCAGGCCAATCAGCTTGGCGACATGGTCCAGATGCTTGTCGTATCGGCCGACCAGGCCGCAGATCATCGCGTCGGCGTCGCCCAGCTTGATGGCCAGCGCACCAATCGTCGTGGAGGAACGCCGCACATCGGCCTTGGCCATCTCGGGCGTGATGCCCTCGCGGCCCAGCATGCGGTGGTAGGTCTCCCAGTAGCTGCGGAAACGCGCGTCATTGGCCGGGTCTATGACCTCGACATCGCCACCCAGCTTGAGGCGCAGGCCGGCGCGCTGGATGCGCATCGCAATCACCTCGGGCCGGCCGATGACGATGGGCCGGGCCAGGCCTTCGTCCAGCGCCACCTGCACGGCGCGCAGCACGCGCTCGTCCTCGCCCTCGGCGTAGATCACGCGGGCAGGCCTGGCCTTGGCCGCGGCAAACACCGGGCGCATGAACATGCCGGTCTGATAAACGAAGCGTTCGAGCGACTGGCGGTAGGCGTCCAGATCCTTGATCGGCCGTGTCGCCACGCCCGACTCCTCGGCGGCGCGGGCCACGGCCGGGGCGATGCGCAGTATCAGCCGCGCGTCGAAGGGCTTGGGTATCAGGTACTCGGGGCCGAAGGCCAGCTCCTGGCCGGCATAGGCTGCAGCGACCTCATCGCTGGTCTCGGCCTTGGCCAGCGCGGCGATCTCGCGCACGCAGGCCAGCTTCATCGCCTCGGTGATCTTGGTCGCGCCGCAGTCCAGCGCGCCGCGGAAGATATAAGGGAAGCACAGCACGTTGTTGACCTGATTCGGATAGTCCGAGCGACCGGTGGCCATGATGCAGTCGGGCCGCACCGCCTTGGCCAGCTCGGGGCGGATCTCCGGCTCCGGGTTGGCCAGCGCCAGGATGATGGGCTGGCGCGCCATCGTGGCCACCATCTCGGCGGTCAGCACGCCGGCGGCCGAGCAACCCAGGAAGACATCGGCATCCCTGACCACATCGGCCAGGGTGCGCGCGGCGCTGACCTGGCAGTAGCGCTGTTTCGATTCGTCCAGCTTGCCGGAGCGCGCGTCGTCGCGCTCGGACTGGATCACGCCCTTGGAGTCGACCACGAAGATGTTGTTGCGGGCCACGCCCAGGCCCACCATGACGTCCAGGCAAGCGATCGCGGCAGCGCCCGCGCCCGACACTGCCACCTTGACCTCGCCGATCTTCTTGTCGACCAGCTCCAGACCGTTGAGCAGGGCCGCGCTGGAGATGATGGCCGTGCCATGCTGGTCGTCATGGAAGACCGGGATGTTCATGCGCTCGCGCAGTTTCTTCTCTATGTAGAAGCACTCGGGCGCCTTGATGTCCTCGAGGTTCACACCGCCCAGCGTCGGCTCCATCGCGGCAATGATGTCCACCAATTTGTCCGGGTCGCGCTCGGCCAGTTCGATGTCGAACACATCGATGCCGGCGAACTTCTTGAACAGGCAGCCCTTGCCCTCCATCACCGGCTTGCCGGCCAGCGGGCCGATATCGCCCAGGCCCAGCACCGCCGTGCCATTGGTGATCACGCCGACCAGATTGGCACGCGAGGTGTAGTCGGCCGCCAGGCTCGGGTCTTCCTGAATCGCCAGGCAGGCATAGGCCACGCCCGGGGAGTAGGCCAGCGACAGGTCGCGCTGGTTCGACAGCGGCTTGGTCGCATTGACCGAGATCTTGCCGCGGGTCGGTGAGCGGTGGTACTCGAGGGCGGCTTCGCGCAGGGCCGCTTCGGCCGGGGACAGGGGCGTGTTGCTCATCCGGGTCTCCTTCAGGTTCTTTGGCTGGCAGCTTACTCCGCGAATGGGCCACCAACCATGCGCAGAATTACAACTGTCATGCAAGGAAGGCCATGAAAAACGGCGCCACATGGGCGCCGTTGATGGCACTGCGCCGGGCTTCAGACCTGCGCGCGCCGGCTCAGGATTTCAAACGCCGGCAGCGTCTTGCCCTCCAGAATCTCCAGGAAGGCGCCGCCGCCAGTGGAGATATAGCCCACATCCTTCTCGATGCCGTACTTGGCGATCGCCGCCAGCGTGTCGCCGCCGCCGGCGATGCTGAAGGCGCTGGAATCGGCAATCGCACGGGCGATCACCTCGGTGCCCTTGGCAAAGGCATCGAACTCGAACACGCCGACCGGACCGTTCCAGACAATGGTGCCGGCGGACTTCAGCTGCTCGGCCAGCATCGCGGCGGTCTTGGGACCGATGTCCAGAATCAGGTCATCGTCGGCCACATCGGCAGCGGCCTTGACCGTGGCCTCGGCATCGGCCGCGAAGCGCTTGGCCACCACCACGTCGACCGGAATCGGCACGGCCGCGCCGCGTGCCTTCATGGCCGCGATCACCGCCGTGGCCTCAGCCACCAGATCGGGCTCGGCCAGAGATTTGCCTATCTTCAGCCCGGCGGCCAGCATGAAGGTGTTGGCGATGCCGCCGCCGACGATAAGGCCGTCCACCTTCTCGGACAGGGCCTTCAGGATGGTCAGCTTGGTCGAGACCTTGGACCCGGCAACGATGGCCACCAGCGGGCGCTTCGGCTGTGCCAGGGCCTGCGTGATCGCATCGATCTCGGCCGCCAGCAGCGGGCCGGCGCAGGCGATCTTGGCGAACTGGGCAATGCCATAGGTCGTGCCCTCGGCGCGATGCGCGGTGCCGAAGGCATCGTTGACGTAGATGTCGCACAGCGCGGCCATCTTCTTGGCCAGGGCTTCGTCGTTCTTCTTCTCGCCCTTGTTGACGCGGCAGTTCTCCAGCAGCACCAGCTGGCCTGGCGCCACCGTCACGCCATCGACCCAATTGGCGATGACTGGCACTTCGCGGCCGAGCAGCTCGCTCATGCGCTTGGCCACGGGGACCAGCGAGTCCTCGGGCTTGAACGCGCCTTCGGTCGGACGGCCCAAATGCGAGGTCACCATCACCGCCGCGCCGGCCTTCAGGGCCAGCTCGATACAGGGGATGGAGGCGCGGATGCGCGTGTCTTCGGTGATCTGGCCGGCGTCGTCTTGCGGCACGTTCAGGTCGGCGCGGATGAAGACGCGCTGGCCGGCCACCTTGCCGGCGGCCACGAGGTCGGAGAAGCGGATGACGTTCATATTGGAGGGTGGTGCAGTTGAAGTGAACAACCTCAACCTTACCAGCCCAGCCCCAGGCGCAGCGCCAGCATCACTGCCGTCCCGCTGACGATGGTGCCGAGAATGCCCCGGCGCCAGAAGAAATAGGCGGTGGAGACGGCCACGGCGAACAGCCGCGCGTCTTTCCAGGTGCTGATCAGATGGCCCTGCGTCATCACGATCTCGGGCACGACCACGGCGGCCAGCGCGGCCAGCGGCGCATAGCGCAGGCCCTGGCGAGCCCAGTCAGGCAGCGGTATCTCACGCTTGGGAAACAGGAAGAAGCCGCGGGTCAGGGCCGTGATCAACCCCATGCCGACGATGCCCAGCAGGGCTTCCCAGGCGCTCATTGGTGCACCCTGCGCACTTCGTGCGGTCCCGCCAAGCGGGAATTCGCGCCTTCGGGCGGCCGAGCGGCGCTCATGCCCGCACCTCCTTCTTCGGCGGCGGCGGCATGAACTGCTCCAGCAGCAGGCCCACGGCCACGGCGGCGGCAATCGCCACCACGATGTTCAGCCGCAGCGGCAAGGCGTAGGCCGCCACCGCCGCACAGCTGGCCACGCCGGCCGAGATCCAGGTGCCCTTGTCGGACAGCAGCGAATAGCTCAGCCCCAGCAAGGCCAGGATGCCGGCAAAGCCCAGGCCCCACTCGGTGGGCACCTGATTGGCCAGAAAGATGCCGGCGATCGACGGCACCTGCCAGGCGCTCCAGTTCAGCGCCACGCCGCCCCAGTAGTACGGCAGTTGCTCGGGTGCGGGATTCATGTCCGGAAAACGGCGCAGGAAGATCACGTAGTTGAGATCGGCCGCGAAGTAGCTCACGCGCATGCGCTGCCAGAACGGCAGATGGCCGAAGTACAGCCGCCAATGGGCGCTGAAGATGACAAAACGCAGGTTGACGCAAAAGGCCGTGGCCCACAGCACCCACAGCGGCGCGCCGGCGGCGATCAGCGGCAGGGAGGCCAGCTGCGAGCTGCCGGCAAACACCAGCAGCGACATGGCCAGGGCCAGTGGCACGCTCAGCCCGCTCTTGATCATGGCCACGCCGGTCACCAGACCCCAGGCCGAAATGCCCAGCGAGACGCCCACCATGTCGCGGGCACCTCGGGAAAACTCAGGATGGCGCCAAAGCGGGCCTTGTGCTGCGGTAGTCATGCCTCGATTGTCGTACGAGGCGGACGAACCTAGCGCCCGAGGGGCGCGGTGTGCGCACGAATCAGTCGGTCTTAAAGCTTGTTCACCGACCCACTGCCCATGATGGAGCTCTTGATATTGGCCGGGTTGCCGACGTACTTGACGTCTCCCGAACCAGCCACCTTGACGGTCAGATTCTGCTTGGCGGCCACCACCGCATCGCCACTGCCGGCAATGCTGACGGTGACGTCCTCGGCCACCAGGTCATCGGTCCTGACGTCGCCGCTGCCGGCGATCGAGATGCTGAGCTTTTGCGTCTTGCCGCTGGCCACCACGTCGCCGGAGCCGGCAACGCTGATCTTGACCTCGTCGCAGCTGAGCTTGCCCAGCCGCATATCGCCGGCGCCGGCAATGGACAGATTCAGCTGCGGGCTGTTGATGGCTTCGGCGCGCACATCGCCCGAGCCGGCAATCGACAGCGCGCGCAGCTGCATCACATCAACCGTGACCAGGGTCTTGCTGTGCTTGGAGACGCTATAGCCCTTCTTGAACGAGATCTCCAAGGTGCGGCCCTTGGCGCCGCTGACCACCTGGGTCTCTAGCACCGATTGCAGATTGTCATCGGTCTGCACCTCGACCGACTCCTTGCCGCTCTGGCGCACCAGCACGTCGATGCCGCCGCGCGTGCTGATCGCATCGAACCCGGTGATGGTGCGGGTCTGGGTGACCACATTGCCGGACCCGCGGATAGCCTCATTGCCCCAGGCGCTGGCGGTGGTGCTGGCGAACAGGGGGATCAGGGCGGCGCAAAGGGCAAGGCGGCGGTTCAGCATGGTGGGCTCCTCTTCGGGGTGGTTGCCGGACGAATCAAACAGTGGCCGAATGATCGTGCATGGAACCAGGCGGCCAAAGCCGCTTGCGATGAACTGTAGGAATTGCGGGCCCAGGCGTAAAAGCCAGGCCCCACCGCGTCTTCAGGTCTTGGGTTTGGCGGCAGCTGGCGCCGCAGCAGGCTTGGCGGCACCAGCCTTGGCCACATCCTTGGCCGCCGGCTTTTCCTCGACCTCGACCTCGCCCTTGCCGGCAGCAGGGCCCTTGGCCACCTGAGGGGTGATGCCGTCCAGCTTGTTCTCGCGCATGTATTCGTCCATCTCGCGCCAGCCGGTGAACACGGCTGCACGTTGGGCCTTGGGGTTCAGCGCGTAACAGTCCTCGATGGCACGCGAGGCATGGCGGCAGGCGCCGCCTATGGCCTTGCCATCGGCCTCCTTGACGGCGGCGATCTTTTCGGGCGACTCGATACCCAGCAGGTCGCAGCCGCTCAACAGGGCGGCCGCGGCCAGGGTCAGGGAGGTGAGAACCGTCTTCATCTGGGGCTTATCGGTCGGAAGGCACCCGGACTTGATGTTCAGCGGCGGCCGGCGGCCATGGCCAGCAACTTTTCCACACGTTCTTCGGTGGACGGGTGGGTGCTGAACAGGCCGCGCAGGCCGCCCGCGGACAGCGGGTTCATGATCATCATCTGCGCCGTCTCGGGGTGGCGCTCGGCCGCTTCCAGCGGAATGCCCTGGGCGATACGGTGGATCTTCTGCAGCGCCGAGGCCAGGGCCTGGGGGTCGCCCGAGATCTCGGCGCCACCCCGGTCGGCCTCGAACTCGCGGGCGCGGCTGATCGCCATCTGTATCAGGCTGGCCGCCAGCGGCGCCAGAATCATCATCAAGATGCTGACGATGGGGTTGACCGGCCGGCCCTCGCTATCGCGGCCGCCGAAGATCATCGCGAAATTGCCCAGCATCGAGATGGCGCCGGCCATCGTCGCGCTGATCGTGCTGATCAGGATGTCGCGGTGCTTCACATGGGCCAGCTCGTGCGCCATCACGCCGCGCAACTCGCGTTCAGACAGCACCCGCAGGATGCCGGTGGTCGCCGCCACGGCGGCATGCTCGGGGTTGCGGCCGGTGGCAAAGGCATTCGGCGCATCCTCGTTGATCAGATAGACCTTGGGCATGGGCAGCTCGGCACGCTGCGCCAGATCGCGCACCATGCGGTAGAACTGCGGCGCCGAGGTTTCGTCGACCTCCTGCGCGTTGTACATCTTCAGCACCAGCTTGTCGGAGAACCAATAGCTGAAGAAATTCATGCCCAGCGCGATGATCAGCGCAAGCATCATGCCCTGGCGCCCACCCATCATGGCGCCCAGCGCCATGAACAGCGCGGTGATGGCGGCCATCAAGACCGCGGTCTTGAGCAGGTTGAACATGGTGCAAACCTCCTGGTGGTTGAGCAGCCCAGATGGGGGCTGCTCCCGGCGATTTCAACTGTCGCCCAGTATCACCCCTGGCGCCAGCGGCTTGGCTTGAAGAAAGGCGCGGGCCGGCTGGCGCTTGCCGCCGGGGCGCTGCAGCTCGGTCAGGCGCAGCGCCTGCTCGCCGCAGGCAACCACCGGGCCGGTGTCGTCCAAGGCCAGCACGGTGCCGGCCGGGCCGGCCTGATCGACGAGTTCGGCACGCCAGACCTTGATGACTTCGCCTTCGATGACCGTGCTGGCGCCCGGGAACGGGTCGAAGGCGCGCAGGCGCCTCTCGATCTGCCGCGCCGGCAGCGCCCAATCGATCGCAGACTCGGCTTTCTCTATCTTGTGGGCGTAGGTCACGCCTTCGGCCGGCTGTGGCGTGGGCTGCAGCTCGCTGGTCTGCAGGGCTTCAACAATCAGCCTTCCGCCCAAGTCCGCCAGGCGGTCGTGCAGGCTGGCCGTGCTGTCATCGGGGCGTATCACCACCGCTTCCTTCAGCAACATCGCGCCAGTGTCCAGGCCGGCATCCATCTGCATGATGGTGATGCCGGTCTCGCCGTCGCCGGCCTCGATCGCACGGTGAATAGGCGCGGCGCCACGCCAGCGCGGCAGCAGCGAGCCGTGGATGTTCAGGCAACCCCGCGGCGGAAGATCCAGCACCCATTGCGGCAGAATCAGGCCGTAGGCGGCGACGACCATCACGTCCGCGCCAGCGTCCAACAAGGCCTGGCGGGCGGCCTGGGCATCGTCCAGGTACTTGCCGTCCAGGCGCAGGCTGCGCGGCTGGGCGACCGGGATGCCGTGGTCCAGCGCGAACTGCTTGACCGCCGAGGGCAGCAGCTTCAGCCCGCGGCCGGCCGGGCGGTCGGGCTGGGTCAGCACCAGGGCGATCTCGAAGCCGGCGGCATACAGCCGCGCCAGTGCAACGGCGGCAAACTCCGGGGTGCCGGCGAAGATCAGCTTCCCCATCAGCGCTGCTTGCCCTGCTCGTCGCGGGTCTTCTTCAACATCTTGGTCTTGATGCGCTCGCGCTTCAGCGGGCTCAGGTATTCGACGAAGACCTTGCCCATCAGGTGGTCCATCTCGTGCTGGATGCAGACCGACAGCAGGTCCTCGGCCGGCAGGTCGAAGCTCTTGCCGTCGCGGTCAAGCGCGCGCACGGTGACGCGGGCATGGCGCTGCACCGTGTCATAGATGGTCGGCACCGACAGGCAGCCCTCGTCGCCGACCATCATCTCGTCGCTCTTGGCAATCAGCTCCGGGTTGATCAGCACCAGGGGCGTGTCGCGTTGCTCGGACACATCGATCACGACCACCCGCTCATGCACATCCACCTGGGTGGCGGCCAGGCCGACGCCGTCGGCCGCATACATGGTGGCCAGCATGTCGGCCACCAGGGTGCGGATGCGCTGATCCACCTCGGCCACAGGTTTGGCCACGGTGTGCAGGCGAGGGTCGGGGAATCTCAGTATGTTCAATGTCGCCATGGGTGTGATGCCAAACCGGTCGACGTCGCGGGAAACGGCACGCTGTTGCAGCGTCGCCGCAACACAGGGTGAGCACTTGTGACAGGCCTCACAAGAACCGCCTGCAGCGGCGCATTTGTTTGCGACATCAAGGGTTTAGGGGCAGAATCTGTGAAATCAAATGAGGATTTTCGCCGAAGTTGGACCAGCCTGCCGAGCTTGCCTCAATTCGGCCCTGATTGCCCCCATGACCCCTAGACGGCGCAAGACCCGGAGCCACCGGGTTGCAAGCGCGGGAGAGCCCCTGATGACCTGTTGCATGCCTGTCGCCGCCTCCAAGCGCTCACACCTATTGCTGAGCCTGCTGGGCGCCCTGATAGGAAGCAGCCTGCTGAGCGCCCCCGCAGCCGCTGCCAACTTTCCCATCACCACTGAACAGCGTGACACCGCCGGCAGGGTCGCCCAGGCCGGCGTGCCATTGTCCGAGCTCTCGCCCAACGCCCCAGACTCGCACACCGTGCAGGCCGGCGACACCCTGTGGCATATCTCCAGCCTGTTCCTGAAAAGCCCCTGGCGCTGGCCCGAGCTGTGGGGCATGAATATGGAGCAGATCCGCAACCCGCACCTGATCTACCCAGGCCAGGTCTTGCTGCTGGTCAAGGTGGACGGCCGCGCGCGGCTGCAACTGGCGCAGAACCTGGGCGGCGCCACCGGCGGCAGCAATGTAAGGCTGAGCCCGCAGATCCGCTCATCGGCGGTGGACAAGAGTCCGATCACCTCGCTCCCGCTGCACCTGATCGCCCCCTTCCTGAACGAGGCCGTGGTATTCGACAGCGACGCGCTGAACCAGGCTCCGCGCATCGTGGCGGCCCAGGAGGGTCGCGTGATGCTGTCGCGCGGCGATGTGGCCTATGTGCGCGGTGACCTCAGCCAGGCCCGCGAGTACCGCTTGTTCCGTCAACCAAAACCGCTGCTGGACCCCGGCACCCGCGAGATACTTGGCTACGAGGCCGGCTATCTGGGCACGGCCGAGCACACCCGCGCCGCCGACGAACAGAAGCTGCCCGACGGCAAGACCCGCGAGGTGCCAGCCACCATCACCATCACCAGCATCCGCCAGGAAGTGGGCGTAGGTGACCGACTGGCGCCGATTCCGCCGCGCGAGTTCACCAGCTATGTACCGCACTCCCCGGACAAGCCTGTCAGCGGCCAACTTGTGTCGATCTACGGCGAGGCGCTGACCGCCGGCCAGAACCAGATCGTGGCGCTTAACCGCGGCGCCCGCGATGGCGTCGAGCGTGGTCATGTGCTGGCGCTGTGGCGCGCCGGCCGCACGGTGATTGACACGACCGATGCCAAGCGGCCGGAGCTGAAACTGCCCGACGAGCGTCATGGTCTGCTGTTCGTGTTCCGGGTATTCGAGCGAGTCTCCTACGCGCTGATACTCTCGGTGCAGGAGCCGGTCAAGCCCGGCGACGCCTTCAGCCAGCCCTAGCCCGGCCCACGGGGCTGCAGCGATGGACCGCGAAGAGCTCGGATCCTGGCTGCGCCTGCTGGAAACACCGGGCGTAGGCCGGGAGTCCGCGCGCCGGTTGCTAGCAGCATTCGGCTCACCCGAGGCCGTATTTGCCGCCGCGCCGAACAGTTGGCGCAGCGTGGTCGGCGCGCCCATTGCGGCCGCCCTGGCTCAAGTGCCCGAGCGCTGGGAACGTCTGCTTCACACCACTTGCGACTGGCTGGTTGCCCCCAGCGACTCGCCGCGCAGCCTGCTGGCCCTGGGCGACGTCGACTATCCCGAAGCCCTGCTGCAGACGGCCGATCCGCCCCTGCTGCTCTATCTGGATGGGCACCGGGAACTGCTGAGCCGACCCGGCATCGCCATCGTCGGCAGCCGCAGCTGCAGCCCGCAGGGCTGTGACAACGCCCGTGGCCTGGCCCGTGAATTGAGTCGGGCCGGCTGGTGTGTGGTCTCCGGCCTGGCCCTGGGCATCGACGGTGCCGCCCATGAGGGCGCCTTGCTGGGCCCCGGCAGTACCATCGCCGTGCTTGGCACTGGCCTCGACAACGCCTATCCCAAGCGCCACCAGCAACTTGCCCGACGCATTGCTCGCGATGGCTTGCTGGTGAGCGAATACCCACTTGGCACGGCCCCGCTGGCGGCCAACTTTCCACAGCGCAACCGGCTGATCGCCGGCCTGACCCGTGGCACCCTGGTGGTCGAGGCCGCACTGCAATCGGGCTCGCTGATCACCGCCCGGCTGGCGGCCGAGGCCGGGCGCGAGGTATTCGCCATACCCGGCTCCATCCACGCATCGCTGTCCCGGGGCTGCCACCAGCTGATACAGCAGGGTGCCAAGCTGGTGGCCACGGCCCAGGACATCCTCGACGAACTGCGCCAGGAGCCACGGCCTCGCACGGTCGCAGCGCCCGAGCCGGCCACGGCGGAGAGCAGCCTGCTGCAGGCCCTGGGCCATGACCCGGTGAGCCTGGACGCGCTGATGGCGCGCACCGGCGAGGACGCCGCCCACCTCAGCGCCCGCCTGCTGGAACTGGAGCTGGAGGGCCGGATCCAGCGCCTGCCGGGCCAACTGTTTCAGCGCCGGTTCAGCGGCTGACAAGCCGAGAAACCAGGGCAATCACTGAGCCAAATCGAGGCCTTTTGCCCCAGAAAGGCATCTGGCCCTGGGGTATAGTGAACTCATGTTTGATGTGCTCGTCTATCTCTACGAAACCTACTGGCGCCCCGATGCCTGTCCGGACCAGGCCCAGTTGCGACGCAAGCTGTCAGCCATTGGTTTCGAAACCGACGAGATCCAGGAAGCCCTGTCCTGGCTGGATGGATTGGCCGTGGCGGCGCAGAGCTACCATGGCGAGCAGGGTGCCGAGAGCCTGCGCGTCTACTCGCCGCTGGAGACCGAACACCTGGGCGAAGACTCGGTCGGCTTCATCAGCTTCCTCGAATCTGCCGGCGTCCTGCCGCCACCGATGCGCGAAACGGTGATCGATCGCGCGATGGCCATTCCCGGCAACCCGCTGGACCTGGAAGATCTGAAGATCATCGTCCTGATGGTGTTCTGGAGCCTTGGTGAGGAGCCGGACGCGCTGATACTGGACGAATTGTTCGTGGCGCCGGAAGACCGGCTCATCCACTGAGCCCGCGCACGATTCAGCCCCTGCGGGCTGAATCGTGGCTGGCGAAGGACTTGCGGCCTGCAGGCCGCAAGGCTAGCCGAGCAGCCGCGTCGGATCGACTTCCAGCTTTTCCATGGCCGTGCGCGTTGCCCGCACGGTCAGCGATTCATCCTGAGCCGGCAACAACAGCCCTGCCTGCAGGAAGGCCGCCATCCGGTTCAGCTGGAACAGCACACCACGCCCCTGCGGCGAGACAAACAGCGCCAGCTGACGGCGCATGCCCCGCCAGGCCAGTTGCATCGGCTCGTTGCGGCCCCGGTAGTCCAGCATGTACCAGCTGCCGACCTGCAACTCGCGCGCCCAGGCCAGCATGGCAGGTGTCGGCGCTGTGCCGCCATCGGCCACTACCTCCAGGTCTTCGCTCTCGTGGCCGGACAGGTCGCGCACCATCGATTCGTTGATCTGAACATCTTCCGACTCGGGCAACATCTCTTCCAGCGCCTCGAGCTGCTCCATCAACTCTTCCAGCCGCTCGCGCGGAATGGCCGCCGCCTTGGCGGTGAAGGCCGCGGCAAGTGAGTTGTTCAAGGTGCGGATGTACTCGTCCTGCTTGGCCGCGGGGAGGCCGGCATGGCCCATGCCCTCGCGCAGCGTCTTGAGCAGCGGCGGCAGCCGGCGTATGACCTCGGCTCGTTCCTCGCGCGAGACCTTGGCGCTGGCCGACCAGATCAGGTCGGCGGCGGCGCGTTTCATCAGCCGCGTGGCATCGGCCTGGGGGCCCGAGCGCACGGCGGTGACGGCCAGCACATCGGCCCAGACCTGGAACAGGAATTCGCGCACACCGTCCTGCACCGGCACCTCGTTGAGCATCTTGCGCAGCTCGATGGTGAACTGTATCGCCAAGGTCTCGCGCTGCTCGACCTGCTGGGCCAGCGACACCCCCTTCCTGGTGGTCAGGTTCTCGTTCTTGAAATAGTGGTCGAGGAACTTCTCGAACTCGGTCAAAACGGTCTGGAAAACGCGTCGCCCCGTGTCCGGATAGGCCTCGACGACCTGCACCACCCGCTTGATCTCCTTCTCCAGCGACTGGCCGACCTCGCCCGCGGAAGCGTTGAAACCCATCACGCAGGCGCCCATGCGGTCGATCAGCCGACGCGCCGGGTGATCGGTGGCAGCGAAGAAATCAGGCTCGCTGACGGCCACGCGCAGCACCGGCATCTGCAGGCGGGCGAACCACACGCGCATCGAGGCCGGGATGCGCTCCTCGGTCAGGATGGCCTGGAACAGCAGCGCCACGATTTCGATCGTGGCCCGCTCGGCCGGCGTCTCGGCGGCCTTCTTCAGCGTCTGCTTGCGCTGCTGCAACTCCTCCAGCAGCGACGACCCCTTGCTGGCCGCCACGTCACCGAAGGCCACACGCTTGCGCGCCATCTCCTCGGCCAGGTCCATCGCTGCGGTCAGCTTGGGCGACATGGACTGGCGCTGGTTCGGGTGGGCCTGGGTGGCGACGAACTCGGGCAACTGGCGACCAATTAGCCGGTTCAACCGGCCCAGCACCGCCTCGGCATGGGCAGTGGCGCGGCCGCCCAGACTGCCTGCTCGTGTCATGACCCGGGTTTCGTCGCCGGCCACATGGGCGGACGGCTGGGTGTCGGACCCCGGCTGGCTGTTGTACCGCGAGGGCGCGCCAACGCCGGTGGCACCAACGCTGCCGGAACTCGGGCCGGAAGAGGCGCCGGTGCGCCGGATCATCGGCCGCAGATCCACCTCGGGCAGCACGTTCTGGCCGACCAGCCAGCGGTTGGTCTCGTGATAGGCCTCGCCGGTGAGCAGCGAGAGCTCGTCATGCAGCACGGTCTGCAGCATCTGCCATTCGGCGTTCGTCAGGCCGCTGCTGTGCCAGGTATCCAGCACGATGCGAGCCACCACATGAGCGCGCAGCAGGTCCTGGGCACTGAGCTCCTCCTGCTGCTCCAGCATCGAGATACGGTTGCGCAGGTCGCTGAACTCCCAGGTCGCCTTGTCCATGATGGACAGGGCCAGGCGCGAGCTGTGGATCTCGCGCTCGATCGTGTCGTCGTCGACCAGCGACATCTGGTCGCGTCCGGTCGTCAGCTCCGGCGCATGGGCGACATTGACACCATGCTGGGCGGCCTGACGCAGTGTGTCGGCCAACTTGATATGCCAGGTCGCGTGGTGGCGCTGCCAGGTGTTGACCCCGTCACGCCGCGCCACCTGCACCGCATATTCGGCCGGCTGCATCAGCAGCTGGCGCGTGGTTTCGCTCAGCGTCTGTATCAGCCCGGGCAGCGCCCGAAGCAGCGCCTCGATATAGATACGCCGCGCCTGGGTGGCCAGGGCTTTGGAACTTGCGGCGTTCAGCATGAATGGGCTTGGGTCGGTCTCGGGTTGCGTCTCGATTCGACTCTACACCACGGCCCCGGCATTTGGATCATCCGGGTCGCCGTCCTTGTTGACTGTGGTCTTGATCAGGTCTTCGCGCTTGACACCCAGCCACATCGCGATCGCCGCAGCGACGAACACCGATGAGTAGATGCCGAACAGGATACCGATCGACAGCGCCACCGCGAAGTAGTGCAGGGTCTGGCCACCGAAGAACAGCATCGCCAGCACCATCATCAGCGTGCTGCCGTGGGTGATGATGGTCCGGCTGGTCGTGCTGGTGATGGCGTGGTCGATGACCTCGTGGGTGTTCATCTTGCGGAACTTGCGGAAGGCCTCGCGGATCCGGTCGAAGATAACCACCGACTCGTTGACCGAATAGCCCAGCACCGCCAGCACCGCCGCCAGCACCGAGAGGGAGAACTCCCACTGGAAGAAGGCGAAGAAGCCCAGAATGATGACCACATCGTGCAGATTGGCGACGATACCGGCCACCGCGAACTTCCATTCGAAGCGGAATGCCAGGTAGATCATGATGCCGATCACCGTGACCAGCAGAGCCTTGGCGCCGTCCTCGGCAAGCTCTGCGCCGACCGAGGGGCCGACGAACTCGCTGCGCTGCAGCTTCAGCGGCTCGACATTGGCCGCCGTCGTGCAGACCTGCTTGGCAATCGCCTCACCCTTGTCGCTGACGAACTGCTTGGACGAGACGGTGCCGCTCTCGGCCTTGCACAGCTCACCGAACACGCGGGCGACGACGTCGGTGGCCTTGGCCTCGCCGCGCAGCGGCAGACGTATCAGCACATCGTGCGAGGTGCCGAACTTGGTCACCTGGACTTCGCCGAAGCCCATGTGCTCGACCACCTCGCGTGTCTTGGCGATGTCGGCCGCCTGCGCGTACTCCAGTTCGATGACGGTGCCGCCGGTGAACTCGATCGAGAAATACAGGCCGCGAGTGACGATGAAGAACACCGCGGCGATGAAAGTAATGAAGGAAATCGCGTTGAGTACCAACGCGTGTTTCATGAACGGGATGTCCCGTTTGATGCGGAAGAATTCCATGATGGGGCTCGATTAGGCTTGGGTGGTGTCGCCGTCGGGACGCCAGATCTGGCCGATCGACACCGATTTGAGCTTCTTCTGGCGGCCGTACCAGAGGTTGACCAGGCCGCGCGAGAACACCACCGACGAGAACATCGAGGTCAGGATGCCCAGGCAGTGCACGATGGCAAAACCGCGCACCGGGCCGGAACCGAAGGCCAGCAGGGCCAGGCCGGCGATCAGGGTCGTGATGTTCGAGTCCAGGATGGTGGCAAAGGCCCGCTCGTAGCCGGCCGAGATCGCCGATTGCGGCGCCGAGCCATTGCGCAACTCCTCACGCACCCGCTCGTTGATCAGCACATTGGCGTCGATGGCCATGCCCAGGGTCAGCGCAATGGCGGCAATGCCTGGCAAGGTCAGGGTCACGCCCAGCATCGACAGCAGGGCCACCAGCAGCAGCAGGTTGAAGGCCAGGGCCAGCGACGAAAAGACGCCGAACAGCAGATAGTACAGGCACATGAACAGCGCCACGGCGCTGAAGCCGAAGATCACGCTGTTGATGCCCTTGGCAATGTTCTCGGCACCCAGGCTCGGGCCTATGGTGCGCTCCTCGATGATTTCCATCGGCGCGGCCAGCGAGCCGGCGCGCAGCAGGAGGGCCGTGTCGGCCGCCTCGGTGGTGCTCATGCGGCCCGAGATCTGGAACTTGTTGCCGAGTTCGCTGCGTATCACCGGCGCGGTGATGACCTCGCCCTTGCCCTTCTCGAACAAGAGGATGGCCATGCGCTTGCCGACGTTCTCGCGGGTCACGTCCTTGAGAATGCGGCCGCCCTTTGCGTCCACCGTCAGGTGCACCGCAGGCTCCTGGTTCTGGCCGTCGAAACCGGCCTGGGCATCGGTCAGGTTGTCACCGGTGATGATGACCGCGCGCTTGACGATCAGCGGGGCTCCGCCGCGTTCAACATAGCGCTCGGTGCCAAAGGGCACGGGGCCGGAGCCCACGGCCGCCGCGGCGGCCTCGGCGCTGTCGTCCACCATGCGCATTTCCAGCGTGGCGGTGCGGCCGATGATGTCCTTGGCGCGGGCGGTGTCCTGCACGCCGGGCAGTTGCACGACGATGCGATCCAGCCCCTGCTGCTGTATCACCGGCTCGGTCGTGCCGAGTTCGTTGACGCGGTTGTGCAGGGTGGTGATGTTCTGCTTCAGCGCGGTTTCCTGCACCGCGACGGCGGCAGCGGGCTTCAGCGCGCCGCTGAGCTTGAACTCTGAGCCTTCGGGCAGCGGGGTCCACTGCACATCGGGCACCTGCGTGGTCAGCAGGTCACGGGCCTGGTTCAGCACCGCCTGGTCCTTGAAGCGCACCTCGACGGTGTTGCCGTCGCGGGTGATGCCGGCGTGGCGGATGTTCTTGTCGCGCAGCAGGGTGCGCACGTCACCGGTCAGCGATTCGGCCTTCTTGGTCAGCGCCGTCTTCATGTCGACCTGCATCAGGAAGTGGACACCGCCTCGCAGGTCCAGCCCGAGATACATGGGTAGTGCATGCAACTGCGCCAGCCAGGTCGGCGAACGCGACAGCAGGTTCAGGGCGACGATGTAGCTCGGGTCGGCCGGATCGGGGTTCAGCGCCTTGCTGATCGCGTCCTTGGCCTTGATCTGGGTGTCGGTATCGGCGAAGCGGGCCTTGGCCGAATTGCCCTCGAACAGCACGAAGTCGGGCTTGATGCCGGCCGCGGCCAGGGCCTTCTCGATCGGCGCGACGACGCTGGCGTCGAGCTTCAGCGTGGCGCGGCCGCTGGACACCTGCACGGCAGGGGCCTCACCGAACACGTTCGGCAGGGAGTAGATCAGGCCGACGAGCAGCGCGACCAACAGCATCGCGTACTTCCACAGCGGGTAACGGTTCATGGGAACTTCCTCAGCGGGCGTACAGGGCGCTCTGGCCCTGCAGGCTCGAACGGATCACACCGTCCGAGTAGGGCCGCAGCGGGCTGCGGCCGTTTTTTGGGCTTACTTGACAGTGCCCTTGGGCAGCACCTGCACGACAGCGGAGCGCTGCACCTGCAACTCCACGCCGTTGGCCACTTCCAGGCTCAGAAAGCTCTCGCCCAGCTTGGTGACCTTGCCCAGCAGACCGCCCGAGGTGACGATCTCGTCGCCCTTGGCCAGCGCCTCGATCATCGCGCGGTGCTCCTTCTGGCGCTTCATCTGCGGGCGGATCATCACGAAGTACAGCACCACGAACATCAGCACCAGGGGCAGCATGCTCAGCAGGCTGGATTCGCCACCGGCGGCGGCACCCGTGGCCTGGGCAAAAGCGTCGGAAATAAACATGAAAGTCCTCTGAGAGAGAGCCCGCCAGCGGCGGAATAAGCAAGGCAAAGCGCTGGCTTGACACAGCAAGCCAGCCCGAATCGGAATCGCGCATTGTATGCGGCGGGCCCGCCACCCCGGGAAGCACCGGTCCGAGGGTTCACCCCAGGCACGACCCGGCTTGACAGTCGCCTCGGACGTCGATATTCTATAAATATATTAATGCCCGAACAGGCAGGCGATGCGCACCCCACTTCAGCCCACAAGCGCGAATCCGGCCCGCCCCATATCCGGCCGATCTGGCCCGCTTCAAGATCAGGCCGGGCATGGAGGCAAAGCCCGATACCCCAGCCGGGCTGCGCCTGCGATGATGCACGCCAGATGAGCACCCACGACACCCCCCAAGAGAACGGCGAGCCCGACAAACGCCGCGTCGCCGACCAGGCCTATGACGCGCTGGAGGCGATGATCTCGACGCTGGCGCTGAAGCCCGGCGCGCCCATCGTCGAGGCCGAGTTGATCGAGCGCACCGGCCTGGGGCGCACGCCGACGCGCGAGGCGCTGATGCGCCTGGTCTCCAACGGCCTGATCGTGCAGCAGCCGCGCCGCGGCCTGCGCGTCAGCGAGATCAGGCTGGCCGAGCATCTGGACCTGATCGAGGCGCGCCGCGTGCTGGAGCGCCTGATCGCCGCCACCTCGGCCCGCCGCGCCACGCCGCAGCAGCGGCAGGACCTGCTGGCCTGCGCCGAGGCCATGGTCTGCGCCAGCCAGGCCTCGGACCTGACGGCCTATATGAGCTCGGACCAGGCGCTGGACCATGTCAACCACGCCGCCTGCCGCAACCCCTTCGCCGTCTCGGCGGTGATACCGATGGCGATCCAGTGCCGGCGCTTCTGGTATGCCTACCAGCACCAGGGCGACATGACCGAGGGCGCGCGCTGCCATATGGAACTGGCCCAGGCCATCGCCCAGGGCGAGCCCGAGCCGGCCGCGGCGGCCTCCGACGCGCTGATGGACTATCTGCGCGGCTATGCGCAGAAGGTCATCGCCTGAGATGGACCGCCCCTCGTCCAAGGAGTACCTTGGCCGGTCCCCCGGGGGGACGGCGATGCCAGCGGCTTCGAGCCGCTGGCACATCGCCGGCGCGGGCCGGCTTGGGAGCGGCCCGGCGCTCGGCCCGCAAGGCTCCCGAGCCACGGCCACCACGGTCGCGGAGCGGAAAACTGACATCAAACCCATCCAAACTGCCAATCCATGCGATTCATTGATTCCCATACCGGCGGCGAGCCGACGCGCATCCTGATCAGCGGCGGCCCCGATCTCGGCCGCGGCAGCATGGCCGATCGGCTGGCGGTATTCCGGGAGCAGCACGACGCCTGGCGCAGCGCCATCGTCAACGAGCCCCGCGGCTCGGATGTGCTGGTCGGCGCCCTGCTGTGCGAGCCGGTGGAGGCCGACAGCGCCTGCGGCGTGATCTTCTTCAACAACGTCGGCTTTCTGGGTATGTGCGGCCACGGCACCATAGGCCTGGTCGCCACACTGGCCTATCTGGGCCGCATCGCGCCGGGCCAGCATCTGATCGAAACACCGGTGGGCCGGGTCAGCGCCACCCTGCATGAAGACGGCCGCGTCAGCGTCGCCAACGTGCCGTCATACCGCCACGCCCGCAAGGTCGCCGTGCAGGTGCCGGGCCATGGCCTCGTGCATGGCGATGTGGCGTGGGGCGGCAACTGGTTCTTTCTGTGCGAAGACCATGGCCTGAGCCTGGACCGTGCGCATATCGACGCACTGACCTCCTTCAGCTGGCGCATCCGCCAGGCCCTGCCCGAGCAGGGCGTGACCGGCGCTGGCGGCGCCGAGATCGACCACATCGAGCTGGTCGGCCCGGCCCAGGACCCGGCCAACGATGCACGCAACTTCGTGCTGTGCCCCGGCAAGGCCTATGATCGCTCGCCCTGCGGCACCGGCACCAGCGCCAAGCTGGCCTGCGTAGCGGCCGACGGCAAGCTGCAGCCCGGCGCGCTGTGGCAGCAGGAGAGCGTGATCGGCAGCGTCTTCGCCGGCAGCTTCGAGCGCAGCGCCGCACTGCCCGAGGGCCATGTCTTGCCCACGATCCAGGGGCGCGCCTTCGTGAACATGGACGCCAACCTGGTGTTCCAACCGGGCGACCCCTTCGCCTGGGGCATCACATCATCCTCCTGACGGCCCGACCATGAGAACCGCCGATGTGATCATCATCGGCGCCGGCATCATCGGTGCCGCCTGCGCACGCGCCTATGCGCGCCAGGGGCTGTCGGTCGCCGTGGTCGAGCCGGCGGCGGTGGGCGGTGGGGCAACTGCCGCCTCGATGGGCCATCTGCTGGTGGTCGATGCCGAGGGCAGCGCCGACGAGGCGGAGTTCGTGCTGTCACGGCGCTCGGTCCGGCTGTGGCAGGACTGGCTGGACGAGTCCCGTGACCATGCCGCCCGGGCCGAGCACCAGGCCTGCGGCACCTTGTGGGTGGCCGCCGATGACGAGGAGATGGCGCTCGCTGCACGCAAGCAGGCCTGGCTGGCGGCACGCGGACTGAAGGCCGAGCTCCTCGACGCCCGGGCCTTGTCGACGCTCGAGCCGATGCTGCGCCCGGGCCTGGCCGGCGCGTTGCGGGTACCCGGCGATGCCCGCGTCTATCCGCCCAAGGTCGCCCAGCGCTGGCTCGAAGAAGCCCGCGCCGTGTTGATACGCGGCGAGGTGGTCGCGCTGGACGGCGCCGGCCTGCGCCTGGCCGATGGCCGCCAGCTCTGGGGCGCCCTGGTCGTGCTGTGCGCCGGCCTTGCCAGCCAGCGCTTTCTACCGCCCGGCTGCCTGCTGCCCAAGAAGGGCCAGCTGGCCATCACCCAGCGCCATCCCGATCTCGTCAAGCACCAGCTGGTCGAGCTCGGCTATATCAAGAAGGCCCATCTGGTGGACGAGGACACGGTGTCGTTCAACGTCCAGCCCCGGCCCGGCGGCCAGCTGCTGATCGGCTCCTCGCGCCAGGTCGGCCGCGAAGACCGGGCGCTGGATCTGACCATGCTGCGCCAGATGCTGCAATGCGCCACCGGCTATCTGCCGGGCCTGGCCGAGCTCAGCCTGCTGCGCTGCTGGACCGGCATACGCCCGGCCAGTGCCGATGGTCAGCCCTTGATTGGTGCGCATCCAACGCTGCCGCGCGTCTGGCTGGCCACCGGTCACGAGGGTCTGGGCATCACCACCTCGCTGGCCAGCGCCGAGCTGCTGGCCGAGCTGAGCCTGGCCCAGGCGCCGACCCTGGACCCGCAGCCCTATTCGCCCGCGAGATTCGCCGCATGACTCATCTGCACATCAATGGCAAGGCCTGCGAGGTGGCCGAGGGCATCACCGTCGCCGCCGCCTTGGCCCAGGCCGGCCTCGCGGCCACTCGCGTCTCGATCAGCGGCCAGCCACGCGCCGCTTTTTGCGGCATGGGCCAGTGCCAGGAGTGCCGCGTCACCATCGATGGCCGGCCGCAGCGCCTGGCCTGCATGACCCTCGTTGCCGAGGGCATGCGGGTGGAGACCTCAACATGAGCGCGGCGCTGCAGGCCGACCAGATCGTCGTCGGTGGCGGCCCGGCCGGCATTGCCGCCGTGCGCACCCTGCTGGCAGCAAAGCAGCGGGTGATCTGGATCGACAACCAGGCCTGGCCCGGCGGCCAGATCTGGCGTGGCGGCCCGGCCCGGCATGGCAGCGCCTTGGGGCGCAGCTGGGCGCAGTCGCTGAACTCACTGCTGGCTGACCCGCTGCTGACCCATCTGCCCGGCCATGCGGTGATTGCCGCCGAGGGCCCGCAGCAACTGCTGCTGCACGACAGCCAAGGTGGCGCCTCGCTGCGCGTGAGCGGCGCGCAGCTGCTGCTGGCCCTGGGCGCGCGCGAACGATTCCTGCCCTTCCCCGGCTGGACCCTGCCCGGCGTCACCGGCGCCGGTGGCCTGCAGGCGCTGGTCAAGGGCGGCTGGCCCATCAAGGGCCAGCGCGTCGTGCTGGCCGGCTCGGGTCCGCTGCTGCTGGCCTCGGCCGACACACTGCGCAGCGCCGGTGCCGATGTGGCCTGCGTGGCCGAGCAGGCCTCGTTCAAAGCATTGAGCGCTTTCGCCGCCGGCCTGCCCTCGGCCAAGCTGGTGCAGGCCCTGGGACTGCGCTGGCGCCTCAAGGGCGTGGCTTACCGAACTGGCTGCTGGCCCGTGCGGGCACTCGGTGACACCCAGGTGCGCGCCGTGGTGCTGACCGACGGCCAACGAGAATGGGAGCTGCCCTGCGATGCGCTGGGCCTGGGCTTCGGTCTGCTGCCCAACACCGAGCTGGCCGAGCTGCTGGGCTGCCGTATCGACGGAGGCGCAGTCGCCGTCGATGAGCGCTTGCAAACCTCCCTGCCCCAGGTCTTTGCCGCTGGCGAATGCACCGGCATTGGCGGCGTGGACAAGGCCCTGCTGGAAGGAGATCTGGCCGCGAATGCGATGCTGAGTCATGACCTGGCCCCGTTCGCCAAACCCCATGCCCGTGCGCTGGCCTTCGGCGCCCTGCTGGCCCGGCACTTCGCGCTGCGCCCCGAGCTGCTGAAGCTGGCCGATGCCAAGACACTGATCTGCCGCTGCGAGGACGTGACCTTGGGCGATCTGAAGGCCTGGCCCGACTGGCGCGAGGCCAAGCTGCAGACGCGCTGTGGCATGGGCGCCTGCCAAGGGCGCGTCTGTGGCCCGATCACCCGTGATGTGTTGGGCTGGCCTATGGCCGCCGGCCGCAGCCCGCGCGAGCCGCTGCAGCCGGCACCGATGCGTTGCTTTCTCTAGTTCATTGCGTGCCGGACCTTGATGTACCCATCAAGCTCGGGCACCGACTGACTTGGGGGACTATTCAAGAGCGTGTGCCACCACCCGGTTGCGCCCGCCGCTCTTGGCCTGGTAGAGCAGTGCGTCGGCCAGGCTCAGCGCCTCCAGCGCGTTGCTGAGCTTGGCGGGCAGCACGGTGACCACGCCCAGGCTCACGGTCACGACCGGTGCCACCAGCGAGTTCGCGTGGGGAATCTGCAGGCCCTCGATGCCGGCGCGCAGACGCTCGGCCAGCTGGGCGGCCCCGGGCGCCTCTGTTTCGGGCAGTATCACGGCGAACTCTTCGCCGCCGAAGCGCGCCGCCAGATCGCTGCTGCGGTTGACCAGCTTGGCAATGGCCCCGCCGACCGCGCGCAGGCACTCGTCGCCGGCGACATGGCCATAGGTGTCGTTGAAGGCCTTGAAATGGTCGATGTCCAGCATGATCAGCGACAGCTGTGTGCCCGAGCGGCGGTGCCGCGCGAACTCGGCCTCCAGGGTCTCGTCGAAGCGGCGGCGATTCGGCAGCTGGGTCAGCCCGTCGGTGAAGCTCAAGTTCGCCAGCTGGGCATTGGCAGCCTCCAGCGCCAGGGTACGTTCATGGACATGCTGCTCCAGCAGCGCGCGCTCCTCGGCCAAGGCCTGCAGCGCCCGGCGCCGCCCCAGCATGCTGCGCACCAGGCCGCCGATCAGCAGGCTTTGCAACAGCAGCAGGGCCAGCACCAGCAGGATCTCGCGCCGGTAGTTCTCCCAGATCGAAACGGGCTGCTTGATGATGCGGGCCCCGGCCGGCAAGGCCTCGGGCGCGATGCCGAAGCGCTGCATCGCCCGGTAGTCGAACACATCGTTCGTCGGCGAGGTCATCACCACCGGAATGCGGTCGGCCGGCTCGCCCCCCAGCACACGCAGCGCCAGGTCGGCCGCCACCTGACCCTGGCTGGCGCCGGTGAGGATGTGGCCGCCGACCACGCCACTGCCCAGGTGAAAGTCCCAGAAGGTATAGCTTGGCACCGGGCTGGCGGCGGCGATCAAGCGGCCGCTCTCGGCCGGGGTCAGTTCGCGGTCGCTGGGCTGTCCCCCCAGAAACACCAGCGCATCACTCGGCATGGCGGCCAGGCGCCGGCGGATCTCGTCCAGCGACGCGTCCCTCAGCTGCACCAATTGGTAGCGCTGAGCCAGTTGGGGGAGCACCGTCGCCTCGGCCGCTTCGGCAACGCGCCGGCCGATCGCGTCGACGGTGGAGGTGATGAAGACCAGGGTGCGCGCCTGCGGATGGACATTCAGTGCCATGGCCACCGTGTCGGCTACGCTGATCTCCTCGTTGACGCCGGTGATGTTCTTCTGCCCCCGCATCGCCTCGGGCCGGAAGCTGTTGTAGCCGCAGAACACGATGGGCAGGCCGGCGAACAGGCGCTCGCGGTAGGTCAGCGCAAAGTCGAAGGCGGCGTTGTCGGACACCAGCAGCAGTTGCGGCCGGTATTTCGCGTATTTGATCTCCAGCGCGCGGGCCATCGGCTCGGTCTGCGCCTCATAGGCCGCGCGCCGGCTGTCCAGATACTCGGTGGCCAGCTCGATCGCCTTGCCCGAGGCCGCCAGGCGCTGACGCAGGCCCTCCTCTATGCCGTCGCTCCAGGTGTTGCCCCGGTGGTAAGAGCTCAGGTAGAGAACCCGGATCTCGGGTGGGGCATCGGCGGCAAGGGCAAGGCCGGCAGGCTCGCCCCAGGCAAGGATGCACAGCAGCAGCGGCGCCGACATCCGGCAGCATGCGGCAAACCAGCGAAGCAGGCGTATGCGGTGCATCAAGGGCTTCGATCATGGCGGTCAAAGCCGCCTGTTGCTCTAGCAATCGAAGCAATTCTAGGGCCAGGCCGCGCCGCTGGGGCGGCCAGGGCGGGTTTCCCAGCAGACACCGTTCCGCTTTGAGACTTAGCATAAGCAGCAAAGAACGCGGCATCAGCCGATCTCATCACCAACGGGAGTGAAGGTATGCGGGTACGAAGCCTTTTGCTGTGCACGGTGCTGGCAAGCAGCCTGCCCGCTCTGGGGGAAAGCCACGTCCAAGCCCGACTGCACAGCCTGCATGCAGAGCTGCGCGATCTGGCGCCTGGTGACGGATGGGATCCGGCCGTGAGCTGGGTGATGAACCCCTACGACCAGCGCTCTACCACAGGGCAAGAGAATCTGCAGATCGGGTGGCAGCTCTTCACGCCCGACTTGCTCGTCCCGCAGTGGGGCCCGAACGACGTCGTTTCTCATGTTGCATTGCCACCCGAACTGGTTTCCAGTGCCAGCTCGACGCACGGCTGGGGATCCGGCCAGGTCGACGCGACGGGAATGACTGCAAAGGCAACCGCCGCGGCAGGAACATCGGTTTTCGGCAATGTCGTCAGCATCAACAGCTTCGTGCTCAGCCCCCACACCGAGGCAACCGTTTCGCTGCAGTTCGATTTCCAGATAGGCGCATCAGGTTTCGTGTGGGAAGCCCAGCCTGCCAGCGGCCCTGCCTACTATCAGGGCGCGAGCGCGGGGGCCCTGGTGCAAATGTTCGTCTTCACCTCAGACGGTACTCTCAGCAAGAACCTGGACGTCCAGAAGAGCCTGGGTGTGCCCTTTGGCAGCAGCGATGCAGAGCTCATTGGCGGTGAGCTCCTTGCGTTGACCTTCAGCAACGCCTCGGACATGCCCGCCACTTATCGACTGCAATGGCTGACCATGGTCAGTGCCTCGCAAACTGCGACCCTGCCGGTGCCCGAACCCGCCAGTCTGGCCATGCTGCTGGCCGGCTTGACTGCCGTTGGCCTTACCGCCCGGCGCAGGCTGGCTGCCGCAGGGTAAGGGCCCTGACCCTGCAGCAGCCTCAACGCCTGCCGTATCGCGTGGCCGTCAGTGCCGCCGAAACGGCGCTGGTCTTGCTGTCCACATAGCTCGCCGCTGCCATCAGTCGGCGCACCGTGGCATCCGTGAGGCTGGCCTTGGGGCCCTTGGGGTGGATGATCCACAGGTGGCGGGCATCCGGCAATCCGGCATGGGCGGCGATGGCGGCCTGCAGCTGGGCCTCGCTGCTCACCACGGCCAGGGCGATGTGAGCCTGGGCCGGCAGTTCGGTGCGGGCGCCCTGCAAGGCCTCGAGCAAAGCGGGCTCATCGATGTCTCCGATGACCAGACCTGGATGCGCTGCGCTCAGGCCCAGCTTTTCGGCCAAGGTCGGCGGTGGGGTGGCGATCTTCTTCAGCCAGCTGGCCGCTGGTTTGGCGCCCAGCTCCAGCGCGACCCGCTCGCCGGCCGCCTCGAAGCACAGTCGCTCGCCCTCGACGCGCAGGCCGCTCAGCTCGGCCAGCGCATAGCGGCGCTTGAAGCCACCGCGAAGCAGCAGCTCATCGGCCTCCAGCAAGGCCTTGGCCTCCGCGCCCTGGTCACCAATCCGGCAACGACATTGCGCTTCGCGGCCCATGGCTAGCCGGCGTTTTCGGCCTTCTTCGCCGCGCCGAGGTAGGTCTCGATCACCCGTGGGTCGCGGGCCAGGTCGGCGGCCTGGCCTTCCAGCGCAATCTCGCCGGTCTCCAGCACATAGCCGTAGTCGGCCACTTCGAGCGCGGCGCGGGCGTTCTGCTCGATCAGCAGGATGGACACACCGCTGTCACGCAGGCGCTGGACGATGCGGAACACCTCCTTGACGATCAGCGGTGCCAGGCCCAGGCTGGGCTCGTCCAGCATCAGCACCTTGGGCTGGCTCATCAGCGCGCGGCCCACGGCCAGCATCTGGCGCTCGCCGCCCGACAGGGTGCCGGCCAGCTGGGCGCGGCGCTCCTTCAGCCGAGGGAACAGCTCGAACACCTTGTCCAGCCCGCCGCGCCAATCTCGCACACCCAGGCGCATCGGCCTGAAGCCGCCCAGCACCAGGTTGTCCTCGACGCTCATGGTCGAGAACAGTTCGCGCTTCTCGGGCACCAGGGCCAGGCCCTTCATCACCCGCTCTTCCAGGCTCAGCGAGGCAATGTCCTCGCCGTCGAACAAGACCTGGCCCCGGGCCGGCAGCACGCCCATCAAGGCGTTCAGGGTGGTGGACTTGCCGGCGCCGTTGGGGCCGATGACCGTCACCACGCTGCCCCGGGGCAGGCGCAGATTCAGGCCGGACAGCACCTCGGCCTTGCCGTAACCGGCGTGCAGGTCGCTGACGCTCAGCAGCAGATCGTGATCAAGTGGCATCGTCATGCTTCAGTGCTCCGTTCCGAGATAGGCGGCGCGCACTTCGGGGCTGGCCTGCACATCGGCCGGCGTGCCCTCGATCAGCTTGGTGCCGAACTCCATCACCACCAGGCGGTCGGTCAGGCCCATCACGAAGTCCATATCGTGCTCGACCAGCAGGATGCTCATGCCCTCGCCCTTCAACTGGCGCAGCACCTCTGCCAGCGCCTGCTTCTCCTTGTGGCGCAGGCCGGCGGCGGGCTCATCGAGCAGCAGCAGGGCCGGGTCGGTGCACAGGGCCCGGGCGATCTCCATCAGCCGCTGCGGGCCCAGGGCCAGATTGCCGGCCAGCTCGTGCATCTGCCCGGCCATGCCGATGCGTTGCAGCTGGCGCTCGGCCTCGGCGAACAGGCGACGTTCCTCGGCGCGATCCAGGCGCAGCATCGCCTGCGCTGCCCCGGCGTGACTGCGCAGATAGCCGCCCAGGGCGACGTTCTCCAGCACCGTCATGTCGGCAATCATCTTCACGTGCTGAAAGGTGCGCGACATGCCGCGCCGCGCAATCAGCCTTGAGGCCAGGCCCCCGACCGCCTCGCCGCGGAACTGCACGCCGCCCGAGGTCAGGCTCAGCACGCCGGTGATCAGATTGAAGGTGGTGGACTTGCCGGCGCCGTTGGGGCCGATCAGGCCGACGATCTCGCCGGCACGGATCTGGAAGCTGACGTCGTTGACCGCCACCAGGCCGCCGAACTCCTTGCGCACCTTGTCGACTTCCAGCAGCAGCTCGCCGGGCTTGGGCTTGCTGCGTGCCTCCAGCGGAGGTGCATCGCCCCAGTCGCGCCGGCGCGGGCCGGCCGGGAACCAGCGCGCGATCGCAGGCCACAGGCCCTTGGGCGCGTACTGCAGCACCAACACCAGGGCCACACCGAAGACGATGATCTCGAAGTTGCCGCTGGCCCCCATCAGCTTGGGCAGAATCGTCTGCAGCTGGTCCTCGACGATCTTCACCACCGCAGCACCGGTGAAAGCCCCCCAGACACCGCCGACGCCGCCGATCACGGCCATGAACAGGTACTCGATGCCCAGCTTGATGCCGAACGGCGAGGGGTTCACGCTGCGCTGGAAGTGGGCATAGAGCCAGCCCGAGACTGCCGCCAGAATGGCCGCCAGCACGAAGATCACGACCTTGTAGCGGAAGGTTGAAACGCCCATCGCCTCGGCCATCGTCACGCCGCCGTTGAGCGCACGTATCGCACGGCCGGGGCGCGAGTCCAGCAAGTGGCTGACGCCCACTGCCGCCAGCACCGCAAAGGCCCAGATCAGGTAGTAGATGCTGCGCCCGGCGTTCAGGCTGATGCCGAAGATCTCCAGCGCCGGTATGCCCTGGATGCCGTCGTACTTGCCCAGGAACTCCATATTGCCCATCAGGTAGTTCAGGCTCAGGCCCCAGGCAATCGTGGCCAGCGGCAGGTAGTGGCCCGACATGCGCAGCGTCAGCCAGGCCAGCACCAGCGCCACGGCCACCGTCAACACAATGCCGACACCCAGCGCAAGCCAGGGCGAGATGCCGAAGCGCGTGCTCAGCACGGCCGTCGTGTAGGCGCCCACGCCGACGAAGGCGGCCTGGCCGAACGAGGTCAGCCCGCCGATGCCGGTCAGCAGCACCAGGCCCAGCGAGACCATCGCGTACAGGCCGATGTAGTTGAGCTGAGTGATCCAGAACTCGGGCACCGGCAACTGGGGCAGTACGGCCAGCAGGGCCAGCGCGGCGAGGGGGAAGATCTTGCGTGTAGTCATCATGGTCGGCGCTCCGTCATTCTTCTTCGGAATGAGGGTCACGCAAAGAGCGCCACAACAGCACCGGCAGGATGAAGGTGAACACAATCACCTCCTTGTACGAGCTGGCCCAGAAGGAGCTGAACGATTCCAGCAGGCCCACCAGGATGGCGCCCAGCGCCGCACCGGGGTAGCTGGCCAGGCCGGCGAACACGGCGGCGACGAAACCCTTGAGGCCGATCAGGAAGCCGCTGTCATAGAAGATCGTCGTCGTCGGCGCGATCAGCAGGCCCGACAGCGCGCCCATGAAGGCGGCCATCGTGAAGGTCAGGCGGCCGGCGGTGGTGCTCGAAATCCCCATCAGCCGCGCACCGAGCCGATTCACCGCGGTGGCGCGCAAGGCCTTGCCGTACAGCGAGCGCTCGAAGAACAGCCACAGCGAGATGATCAGCGCGATCGAGGCGGCGAAGATAATCAGGGTCTGACCCGACAACATCAGCGGCCCGGCGGCAAAGCTGGCATCCCAGAAGGCCGGGGTGCGAAAGCCCTCGGCGCCGAAGAAGGCCAGGCCCAGGCCGGTCAGCGCAAAGTGCACGCCGACCGAGACGATCAAGAGCACCAGCACCGTCGCATCGGCCAGCGGTTGATAGGCCAGGCGATACAGCAGCGGGCCCATCGGCGTGACCAGGGCCAGCGTCAGCCCGGCCTGCACCAGCAGCGGAAACTTCTGCGGCGCAGCCCATAGCGCGAAGAGGGAGATCAGCACCGGAAATGCCGCCGCCTTCAGTACCGTCAGCAGGATGCGCGCGGGTGGCCGGCCCTGGCGCAGGCCGGCGACCAGATCCAGCACGGCCACCAGCAGGGCCATCAAGAGCAGGAACCAGATCGTGCCGGGCGTCTGGCCCAGCTGCAGCATGCCCAGCGTCAGCGCGCCGAAGGCGACGAACTCGCCCTGCGGGATGAAGATCACGCGGGTGACGGCGAACACCAGCACCGTGGCCAGCGCCAGCAAGGCGTAGATCGCGCCATTGGTGACGCCATCGAGCATCAGGATGCTTGCGATTGACAGATCCATACAGGGCATACCTCAGGCCCCGTCCGGACGCGGCGCCGCACGGCACTCTAAACCATAGGAAGCAAATCCGACCGATCGGTCGAATCAAGTGTCTCGATTTCGCCGCAGTCGCAGGCCTTCGGCAGGATCCTGGCCCTGCAAACCAGGCGCTGGTCAGCCCGAGCGCACCCGCTCGACCAACTCGCGCACCGAGCGCACGCCCAGGCGCTGGTAGAGCTTGCGCGTGTGATCGACCACGGTGCTGGGCGCCACCGCCAGGCGCCGCGCCACTTCGGGCCCGGCATGGCCCTGCAGCAGCAGCCTGCACACCGCAGCCTGGCCGCTGGACAGTTCCAGCGCCGCCAGCCGCCGCTCATCGGCCAGTTCGCGCGGCTCCTGGCGGCGCAACTGCACCTGTATCCAGCTGGGCGTCACCGAACGCTGCGCCTGGGGGTCCACCGCGTGCAGTCGCTGGGCGCTGAACTCGAAGCGCCCCCAGGGACTGTGCAGCTCGCGCCTGGCCTGCCCGATTGTTTGCGCCTCGGCGCACAGGGCCTGCAGCGTCAGCTCCACCGCGGGGCCCGCACCCTGCACATGCAGCCCGGCGTCGGCCAGCTTCAGCAGACGCGGGGCCCCGTCGCTGGCCAGGCGGATCGTGCCGGAAGGCTCGAGCAGCAGCGTCTGCGCCGGCTCCGGTGCCGGCACCCACTGGTCGGGCCGGCTGCTGCGCACGGCCGCATCGCGCTGCAGTGCCTGGGCCAGATAGGGCAACACCTGGGGCAGCACCGCCTCCTCCGCCGGTGTGAAGCAGCGCTCCCCCGGCGCCCGATACAGCACCAGCGAGCCCAGCGGCCGCTGCCGCGCCCCCCGCACGATCGCCTCGACCCGGTAGCGAAAGCCCTGAGGCCGCCAGATCTCGGCATACAGCGCCGAGTTGAAAAAGCGCGGTGTGTTCAGCTCGGCGGCCCCGTGGATCAGTGCCGGCCCGCGCACGGCCTGGGCAAAGCCCGGCATGGCCTCGCGTTCGCGTCGGTTGTGAAACTCTTCGAAGTACAGCTGCGCGATGCGCAGGTCCACCGGCCCCTCGATGTAGTACTGGGTCAGCCGGCCCAGGTCATCGCACCAGTCGAACAGATTGCGGCTGGACGGCACCAGCGCGTGCAGCTCCGCCAGGATGCTGGGCATGAGCAGCGCCGTGGGCAGTTCAAGCGCGCAGAGCTCGCGCAGGCGGGCCAGTTGGCGAGACTTCTTGGGCGGCATGCGTGCCACTCTATCCAAGTCACTGCTTGCCGGCCTCAGCAATTCTGAGGGTATCGCCCGGAGGCAGACGAACGCAATTACCCCCCCGCCAGGGGGCACCGCGCCGCCTGTGCATTGCCTGTCTGCGCGGCCGCACATAAGGTGATGCAAAGCCAATCCGTTGGCCCGAAGGGGCCGCTCACGATCAAGGCCAGCCCTTGGGGAGGAACTCACGATGCTCAGAATCTCTGCCCTGCAAATCCGCTGCAACCGGGTCTTCCATGGTCGGCCGCGTCCGCGGCGTCTGGCTGCGGCGATCGCGCAAGGCTTCCTTACCGCCGCGATGGCCGCGATGGCGCCGATCGCGATGGCGGCGGTGACCGTGACCGGGCCCTACTACACGGTACCCAACTACGCCGGCCCGCTGAATGGCCCGAACCTCCTGCTGCCCACCATAGGCTTGAACGTGCAGGGCAGCTTCGCGGCCAATGCGGGCTCGCAGGTCGAGCTGTCGAGCTTTGGCGTCTGGGGCCAGGGCGGCAACCCCGCTGAGGCCTTGCTCGACGGGTTTGGCACGGTCATGACCCTGCGCAGCGACGGCAACAACGCCCGGCTTGCGATCGGCCAGGGCACCAGCGATCTCGGCGCCCTGACCGTGTCGGGCGGGGCTCTGCTGGACGGACGCGCCGATGCCTCGTCCTGCCAGCTCGGCCGCCGGGACTGCCACGCCTACATGGGCAATGGGGCCGGGTCCAAGGGGAGCCTGCTGGTGACCGGGCAAGGCAGCGAGGCCCGGTTCCTGAGCACATTCGATCTCGGCAATCTGAACGTCAACGGCGGCTTCGGCACAGCCGGGGCACAAACCGAGGTCAGCGTCACCGTAGCGGCAGGTGCTCGGCTGCGAACCCAGGATGTGGCTGCGGGCGGCTCCTACATCGGCCCGGATGGCAACGGCCTGGAAAGGTCCTTGACGCATCTGCAGGTGACCGGCCTGGGTTCGCACTGGATGGTCGAGCACAATTCGATCAACGGCAACGAGGCGGCGGCCAGCTTCGCCAACGGCAGTCGCGCCACGACCACCCTGAAGGTGCTGGACCATGGCAGCCTACTTGTCTATGGCAAGGACGGTCAGAACTACGGCATGCGCCTGGGCAACGGCGGCAGCTTCAGCGGCGAGGTCAGCGGCGGGGACTCCATGCTGGGCATCACCGGCGACCTCGACAAGGGCTACCTGCATATTGCCGAGGGTGGCCAGGCCACGGTCGCGGTGAAGGCCGGCGCCACGCTCGTGGGCGGGCGCTGGAACCAGGTCGGCATGAACGGCGGCAGCGGCACCCTGCAGGTGCAGGGCGCGGGCAGCCTGGCCCAGTTCGACCGCGGCAGCCTCAACGTCGGCAGCGGCGGCACGGGCAGCCTGCTCGTGGCCGAAGGCGGGGTGGTGTCCACGCGCTCGCTCAACGTTGGCAGCGGTCAGGCCGGCAGCGGAAACGTCGTCATCGACGGCGCGGGCAGCGTGCTCAGGCTCTCCAGCACCGAAGGCCACCGGCTGGCCATCGGCGACTGGGGCGAGGGCCGCGTCACCATCTCGGGCGGCGCGCTGCTTGACAGCGCCGGGTATGCGGCCGACTGCAACTTCAAATGGTGCGGCGCCATGATAGGCCACTGGGCCGGCGGCACCGGGGTGCTGACAGTAACCGGCGCCGGATCCGAGGCCCGCTTTCTGAGTGGTTTCGCGGTGGCGACGGCACAGGTCGCCACGCAGGCGGCGGATGGCTGGACGGCAGGCCTGGTGGGCGGCAGCTCGCACGGGCGTGTCGAGGTCCTGGACGGCGCGCTGCTGTCGACCAAGGAGTTTGGCAGCGCCGTCTGGTCGTGGAACTCGCCCGGGGCCAACGGCGGCGAGCGCAGTTTTGCCGAAGGCCTTGTTTCGGGCGCAGGCTCGCGCTGGCTGGTCAACGGCAGCGTGCCGGAGAACTATGACGCGCGCGTCAATCTCGCCTCCACGCCGCGCAGCTTTGCGGACTGGCAGATCAGGAGTGGAGGCGTGATGCTGGTGCAGGCACCCGCGGGGCGCAATGCCGGTGTCGATCTCGGCAGCGGCGGCCAGGCCACATTCAGTGTGCAGGGCAGCGGCTCGCTGCTGCAGATCAGCGGCACCGACGCACGGCTGGTTGCCGGACTCAACGGCGGCCGGGGCGAGCTGACGGTCAGCGAAGGCGGCCGGGTGCAGATGCTGGGCTCGAGCGCGAGCTATCTCCACCTCGGAGAGTCCGCCGGCACGGGTGTCCTGAGCCTGCTCAGTGGCGGCCAGCTCAGCGGCGCGCGCAGCGTCAACCTCGGCAGCGGTGGCTGGGGCAGCCTGCTCGTTGACGGCGAGGGCAGCCAGCTCACCCTGGCTCACACCACCGGTAACGAGGGTCAGATCTCTGTCGCCAGCAGCGGCCGGGGCGACATGACGGTGCGCAACGGCGGCGCCGTGAACGCCTTCACCCTCGGCGTGGGCAATGGCTGGGAACTGGACAGCCAGGGCAGCGTCACGCTCGACGGCGCAGGCAGCACGCTGACATTGGATGGCGTGGACTGGCATCGCCTGAGCATCAACCGCGGCGGCGTCACGGTCAGCGGCGGCGCGGTGCTCGATGCCGCCGGCAACGCCGCCGCCTGCACCGGCCACTGGTGCGGCGTGTTCATCGCCAACAACGCCGGCGACGAGGGCAGCCTCACCGTCACCGGCGCGGGTTCGAAGGCCAGCTTCCTGAGCCAGATGCATATCGGCCAGAGCTATGTCACCGCGCCGCCGGCCACGCCCTATACGCTGGGCCATCCCGGCGCTACCAGCACCGCCATCGTCCGGGTGCTCGACGGCGGCCAGATCGAAAGCGAGGACGTGCGCATCGCCAACGGCCCCAGCGGCAGTGCGGCCACCGGCAGCGAGGGCGTGCTGGCGCAGATTCGCATCCAGGGCGCGGGTTCGCGCTGGCTGGTGCGACCCAACCCAAGCAGCGGCGCGAGCAGCTTCATGAGCGGCCTGGGCAGCAGTGCCGGCAACACGCTCACCGACATCCAGGTCCTGGACGGGGGCGAACTGCGCATGACGGCCACGGCCAGCACCAATGCCCAGCTGATACTCGGTCAGAACGGCGGCACGCAGCGCCTGCTGATTTCGGGCGCGGGCGCCAAGCTGAGCTATGCGGACACGCTCAACGGCGGTCTCTGGATCGGACGCAGCGGCGCCACCGCCAACCTGTCGGTGGCCAACGGCGGCGCCATCGAAGGCGTGAACCGCATCCAGGTCGGCAACACCGGCGCGGTCGCAAGCTTCAACGTCAGCGGCCCCACCAGCAGCATCACCTATGGCAGCAGCTTCGCCGACCTCTTCGTCGGCCGCGCTGCGGTCGGCGTGGCCGACATCTCCGGTGGCGCCCAGGTGCAGATGCACGCCAACAACTTCAGCCGCATCACCATCGGCGACAACAACGGCGCCAGCATGGCGGCCGGCCAGGGCAGCCTGACCCTGCGTGGCGCCGGCACGCTGGTGTCCATGAAGAGCGGCGTGGCCGACAACGCCAACACCTTCAGCCCGACGGTCAACATCGGCTGGAGCTCCAACGGCGTCCTGGCCATCCGCGACGGCGCGGCGCTGCGCATCGAGGGCCTGGCGCCCACCGGGCCCGAACTGTTCTACGAAGGCGCTGGCGTCATTGCCGGCAACGGCTGGGCCGCGCCGTCCAGCGGCCGGATCGAGGTCAGCGGCCCGGGCTCCAAACTCGAGACCCTGGGCAGCAACCCCTTCATCACCGTGGGTGACGGCGCCTACGGCAGCGGCCACCTGAGCATTTCGAACGGCGCTCTGGTGCGGACCACGCTGATGGGCATCGCCGACTTTGGCGCCGCCGGCACCACCCAGATCGACAACGCCACGCTCAGGCTCGAAGGCGCCTGGCGCACCAGCTGCTGCATCGGCGCCAGCCTCTCGGTCGGTTCGGGCGCCGGCAGCGCGGCCAACCTGACCCTGAACCACGGCGCGCAGCTGCTGATCGGCAATGACAGCGGAGGCGAGCGCACCAACCTCTCGCTGGGCGGCATCATGGGCTATTCGCCCGGCGGCACCGGCATCATGAGTCTGGCCGGGGGCTCGCAGGTCAGCGTGTCCGGCAGCGGCGGGGGCGGCGGCCAGATCGTCATCGGCGCAACAAGCGGCGGCATTGGCGTCGTCAGCGTCGCCGGCGGCAGCCAGATGAGTGCGAGCTATGTGGGCGTGGGCGCATTCAATGGTGCGGATACCGGCGTCGGCACGCTGCTTGTGCAGGACAGCAGCACGGTGAGCGCCGACCAGATCGAGATCGGCGCCAAGGGCTTTGTCGGCGGCAACGGAACGATCATCGGCAACGTCATCAACCGCGGCGTCTTCAGCCCCGGCAACTCGCCCGGCACACTCACCATCGATGGCAGCTTCACGGCGGCGGCCGGCTCGCGCCTGGTGCTGGAGGTGCAGAGCGACGGCCTGGGCGGCTTCGTCACCGATCACCTGATGCTGGCTGGCGCCCATGCCGTGGACCTGACCGGCCTGGCAATCGAGTTCAGGTTCCTCGGCGCCACCGACCCCAATGCCTTCCAGGCCAGCGGCGGCTTCGACGTCGACCGCTTCATGAGCGCCGCCGACGCGGCCCTGCCCGATGAAGCCTTCAGCGGCGTGCAGTTCAGCGCCAGTGCCAGCCAGTACACGATCAGCAACTTCAGCTACACAGCGGGCGGCGGCGCGGTGTTCCAGGCGCAGGCGGTGCCGGAGCCGGGCACCTGGGCGCTTTGGGGGCTGGGCCTGGGCGCACTGGCAGTACTGCGTCGCCGGGGTGGATAGACTCGGGGCATGCCCGCCCTCGCCCCAGAACTGACTCGTGACGGCCACGTCGCCACACTGCTGCTGCGCCGACCCCGCGTCGCCAACCGGCTGGAGATAGACGACATCGCCCTGCTGCGCGAGCACATCGCCAGCGTCAATGCCAATCCCGAGCTGCGCGTGCTGCGGCTGCGCGGCGCCGGCAAGCACTTCTGCGCCGGTTTCAATATCGGCAGCGTGCCGGGGGTCGACGCCGGCGCGCTGTTCGAGGCACTGGCGGATGACCTGGAGCGGGCTCGGCCGGTCACCGTGGTCGAGATCCACGGCGGCATCTATGGCGGCGCCACCGATCTGGCCCTGGCCTGCGACTTTCGCCTGGGCGCGCGCAGCACCGAGATGTTCGTGCCGGCCGCCCGGCTGGGCCTGCACTTCTACCGCGGCGGCCTGCAGCGCTATGTCACGCGCCTGGGCCTGGCCATGGCCAAAAGGGTGCTGCTCGCCGGCGAAACGCTGCACTCGCAGCAGATGCTGGACTGCGGTTTCCTCGACCAGTTGCACGACACGCCCGAGGCACTGGGCGAGGCAGCCGATGCGCTGACCCATCAGCTGCTGGCCATGGCTCCGCTGGCCCTACTGGGCATGAAGCAGCACCTGAACGCGATCGCCCGGGGCACGCTTGACGAGACGGCGCTGCAGGCCGATATCGCCCGCTCGCTGGCGTCGCAGGATCTGGCCGAGGGCGTGCGCGCCTGGAGCGAGAAGCGCCGGCCCCTGTTCAGGGCTTGCTGAGCGGGCCGGTGGCGGCCGTGCGCGAGAACACCCGGCGCTCGGCCGCGTTGCGTTCGTGCTTGCGGGCGATATTGCCGCAGACCAGATCGCACAGCGCGAACACCGCCGGATCGGCGATGCGGTAGAAGACCGAAGTGCCGCGCGCCTCGCGCTCGACCAGGCCCTGCTGCTGCAGATGGGTCAGGTGGCGCGAGACATTGGCGGCCGTGTAGCCGCAGGCCTTGGCCAGCTCGCCAACATTGCGCTCGCCACCGCGCAGCAGATTGAGTATCTGCAGCCGCGTCGGCTCCGACAGCGCCTGGAAATAGGCCGCCACCTGTTGCAAGGCCTCGGGAGGCAGATCTTCCATGCTTGAGATGCCCTGTTCGCCAGCGGGTTGCTGGTCGGCCGATGATAAGTGGGCGCCAGCGACGCTGCGATCTTGACCCACGTCAAGCTGAGGCGCCGCCGGCTTGAGGATCATCGGGAGCAGACACACGCAAACATTGACCCCACTCAAATGTCAAAGTCCGGACGCTTTGCGCTGAAGCAAAAACTTTGCCGTTTCGCCGCGCCACAGTGGGGACATCTGCATTCAACGAGCATGCCATGGACATCGCACCCCAGCCGTTTGGCTACTCATCCGCAATGCCCCCAATGAGCACCGGCCTGGCCGCGCCCCCGTCCCAGCCGGCCCACGATGGCCTCTATGCCGCGCTGCGCCAGGCCAGCGGCGCCCAGTCACTTGGCGAGGCGGCACTGCTGGCGCTGGCCCGGTTGGGCCATTCCCATGCGGTGGCACCCAAGGCCTGCGTGGTCCAGCGCGGACAACCGGCCCATGCCTTGTGGCTGCTGACCCAGGGCACGGTCTGCGTCGGCAACCATGATTCGCAGGGCCACTGGTGGCAGACCCACACGGTCGAGGCCCACGGCTGGATCGATCTGAGCAGCGCGTGGCTGGGCGGCACCTATCTGGAGACGGCACAGGCGCAGACGGCGGTCTGGGTGCACGAGTTCCCGGTCGAGGATCTGGCCGCCGTGGCCGCCGCCCACCCCGAGGTGTCGCGCTGGCTGCTGACCTCGATGGCGGCCAACGTCCGCCGTTTGACCAGCGATGTGCACGATCTGCTGGCCAAGGACGTGATGGCGCGCTGCGCCGGCTGGCTGCTGGACTCGCTGAGCAGCAGCGAAGACCCGAACGAACTGGTGCTGCACCAGCACAAGCGCTTCATCGCCTCGCAGCTGGGCACCTCGCCGGAGACTTTCTCGCGCACGCTGCGCCAGCTGCGCGAGATCGGTGCGGTGGAGATCGACCGCTACCGCATTCGCGTTCACGACGTGCCGGCGCTATTGAGACTGTCGGGGCGCGCCCCAGTGGAGATTCCGCCGACTTGACATCGATCAAGCCCTGACGACAGACCGCGGCCTAGCATCGGCCCATGCAGCCGCGCCACAGCCTCGCCTTCAAGCTCACCGCCAGCGGCGTGGCCTGCCTGGTGCTGGCCTTGACCTCGATCGCCCTGACGCTGTGGGTCACCTGGCAGCTGGAGGGTGGCGCAGCGGCGGTGAATGAGGCCGGCCGCATGCGCATGATGACCTACCGCATGGCGCTGGACATCTCCACCGGCCAGCGGGCCGCCCTGCCCCAGCAGGCGGCGGCACTGGACGCCACGCTGGAGCTGCTGCACAGCGGCGACCCGTCGCGGCCGCTGTTCGTGCCTTCGGGTGACGAGTCACGTCGCGAGCTGGCTCGGGTGCTTCAGCAGTGGCAGATGCTGCGCCTGGACTGGCTGGAGCACGGCGAGACGGTGCGCCCCGGCCAGGTCGAGTCCATGGTGGCGCGGATCGACCAGTTCGTCACTGTCATCGAGCAACGCCTGTCCTACTGGACGGCGGTGCTGCGCGGCTTCCAGCTGGGGCTGATTGCGCTGGCCATAGGCAGCGCGCTGATGCTGCTCTATGCCAGCCATCTGATGGTGCTGGACCCGCTGAAGCGACTGGGCCAGGCGCTCAGTGCCATCCGTGGCGGCGACTTCGCCATCCGGGTCAAGGTCCGCGCCGATGACGAGTTCGGCGAACTGGCGGTGGGCTTCAATGCGATGGCCGCCCGCCTGCAGTCACAGTACGCCGAGCTCGAAGACAAGGTGCGCGACAAGACCGCCAAGATCGAGGCCCAGCGCCAGCGCCTGGGTGCACTGTATGAGGTCAGCGCCTTCATCGCCTCGGCCGACAGTCTGGACGATATGGCGCGCGGCTTTGTCAGCAAGATCCGTCGCATCGCCCGTGCCGACGCCGTGGCGCTGCGCTGGTCGGACGCTGCCAACAAGCGCTATCTGCTGCTGGCCCAGGAGGGGCTACCGGCCAGTTTCAAGGACGAGGAGCAGTGTGTGCCCAGCGGCGACTGCCATTGCGGCCAGAGCGCGGCCACCGCACACACCCGCGTGATAGCGATCCATGCCGAGCCGGGCCCTCACGGCCTGTGCGGCCGGGCCGGCTTCGAAACCCTGCTGACCGTGCCGGTGAGCCTGCACCACCACATCCACGGCGAGATCGACCTGTTCTTCCGCAGCCCGCAGGCGGTGACTCAGGAGGATCAGTCCCTGGTCGAGCTGCTCGCCAGCCACCTGGCCGGCGGCATGGAGGGCCTGCGCGCCGCCGCGTCCGAGAAAGAGGCCGCGGTAGCTTCCGAGCGCAGCCTGCTGGCCCAGGAGTTGCACGACTCGATCGCCCAGTCACTGGCCTTTCTGAAGATCCAGGTGCAGCTGCTGCGCGGCGCGCTGCGCAAGGGTGATGCGCCCGCGACCGAGCGCAGTCTGGCCGAGATCGAAACCGGGGTGCTGGAGAGCTATGGCGATGTGCGCGAGCTGCTGATGCACTTCCGCACCCGCGTCAGCGCCGAAGACATCGAGCCGGCGCTGCGCACCACCTTGCAGAAATTCGAACACCAGACCGGACTGGCCACCGAGCTGTTGACTGAAGGCCACGGCGTGCCGCTGCCGCCGGATGTGCAGATACAGGTGCTGCATGTGATCCAGGAGGCGCTGTCGAATGTGCGCAAGCACGCGGGTGCCAGCCAGGTGCGCTTGCTGGTGCAGCAGACACCGCATTGGCGTTTCGAGGTGGTGGACGACGGCATTGGGTTCGACCCCGGGCCCGATCCCGGCGAGAACCATGTCGGCATGCGCATCATGCGCGAGCGCGCCCAGCGCATAGGCGCCGAAGTCAGCGTACTGTCTGCCCCGGGCACGGGCACGAGGGTGCTGATTGAGGTGCCGCAGAACCTTGGCAATGAGAAAGCCCAGACTCATGAAAACGCCCTTGCGACTGCTGGTCGTTGACGACCATTCGCTGTTCCGGCGCGGGCTGATCGCCCTGCTGTCGCAGCATGCCAACCTCTGCGTCGTCGGTGAAGCCGGCGACGCCGGCGAGGCCCAGCGCCTGGCCTCCAGCCTGCAGCCCGATGTGCTGCTGCTGGACAACCACCTGCCCGGCGTGCGCGGTGTCGATGCCCTGCCCGGGCTGCGCGAGGCCGCACCTCAAGCCCGAGTGCTGATGCTCACGGTCAGCGAAGACGAGGCCGATCTGGCCCAGGCGCTGCGCGCCGGCGCCCAGGGCTATCTGCTGAAGACCATAGACGGCGACGCGCTCCTGGCCGCGATCGAGGCCTGTGCGCGCGGCGAGTCGGTGGTCAGCCCGGAGCTGACCGGCAAGTTGGTCACGGCGCTGCAGAGCGCCTGGCGGCCGGCGCCCGCAGCGCCGGTCGCGCCGAGTGATCCCCTGGAGGGTCTGTCGCCGCGCGAACGCGACACGCTGCGCGAGATTGCCCGCGGCGCCAGCAACAAGGAGATTGCCCGCACCCTGGAGATCGCCGAGACGACCGTGAAGATCCACGTGCAGCACATCCTGCGCAAGCTCAATCTGAGCTCGCGCGTGCAGGCGGCGGTGT
>JADMJJ010000033.1 GCA_018780645.1 Burkholderiaceae bacterium | reverse complement strand
GCAGTTTTGATCCTCAACGCCTTCGCGGGGCTTGCGCTGCTCCATAGAATCTACAAGTCTGAATCAGCGCACCACCAACACCGGCGTGGTGGTGTGCGTCAGCACCTTCTGCGTCTCGCTGCCCAGTAGAAGCGCCTCGACGCCGCGGCGGCCGTGCGAGGCCATCACGATCAGGTCGGCATTGATCAGCTTGGCATGGTCAATGATGGCTTCCCATGCGTGCAGGGCCTCGACCGTGTGGCCTTCGATAGGCACGCCGGCGGTCTCGGCGGCTTTCAGCACGGCAGCGATGCGGGCGCCGGCAATGCGTTCCTGGGCATCGAAGAACTCCTGCGGCGGCGTCGGCTGCATTTCCGAGATCGCGCTGTAGGGGAAGGGCTCCTTGATGCTGATGGCGTAGAGCTTGGCGCCATGGACCTTGGCCACGCCGATGGCGGTTTGCACCGCCTTGGCTGTGATGTCGGAACCGTCGGTGGGAACGATGATGCGTTGGAACATGGTTTTCCTCCAGTTGGGGCCGCACCTGAAGACCTTCAGGCGTCGACGACAAGGTCAGTGTCGCGCGACATCTTCGGAGCGGCCTTGTTCCAAGTCAAGGCCGTTACGGCTAGCCGCGTGCCACCGGCCGGCTCGGGTCGGACGACCATTCGCTCCATGATCCCGGGTAGAGCTGCGAGCCGCCGAGGCCGGCAGATTCCATCGCCAGCAGGTTGTGACAGGCGGTGACGCCGGAGCCGCATTGGTGCACGACCTCGGTCGGCGCGTGAGCGCCCAGCAGGGCGGCGAAGTCTTCGCGCAGTGCCGCGGCCGGCTTGAAACGGCCATCGGCCTGCAGGTTGTCCTTGAAAAATCGGTTGCTGGCGCCGGGGATGTGACCGGCCAGCTTGTCCAGCGGCTCGACCTCTCCGCGAAAGCGCTCACCGGCACGGGCGTCGATCAGCCGCACCCGGCCCAGGCGGGCCAGCAGTGCATCGCCGTCCAGGCTGGGGGCCAGGCTTTCACCCAGCGGATAGGCGGCGCCGGCGTCAGGTGTTGCCGGCAGTGTTTGGCTCATCGTGCCACCGGCGGCAGTCCAGGCCGACAGGCCGCCGTCGAGCACGGCCGCGGCGCGGTGGCCGATCCAGCGCAGCATCCACCACAGCCGGGCCGCATACATGCCGCCCTGGGCGTCATAGGCCACGACCTGGGTGTCGGGGGTGATGCCCAAGCGGGCGGCCGTGGCGGCAAAGGACTCGCGCGTGGGCAGCGGATGACGTCCGTTGCGGCCGGTCTTGGCGCCGCTCAGGTCGCGGTCCAGGTGGGCATAGTGCGCCCCAGGCAGATGGCCGGCCGCATAGGCCCGCTCGCCGGCGGCCGGGTCGGCCAGATCAAAGCTGGCATCGATGATCAGCAGCGGCGTACCTGCGGCAAGCAGGCCCTGCAACTGGGCGACGTTGATCAGCACGTTGTAGAAAGCATTGACTGTCATGATTCGAGCGTGGAGTGTTGGCTGTCGGCCGGCGTGCTGCGGCTGCGCAACAAGGTGGCGGCCAGGCCGGCCACGATGATCAGGCACATGCCCAGCAGCGCCGAGGGGGTCAGCGCATCGCCGAACAGCAAGGCGCCATAGATGAATGAGAACACGATGCCGAGGTATTGCAAACTGGCATTGACCAGGGTCTTGCCACGGCTGTAGGCCCGTGTCATCGACAGCTGGGCGGCCGTCGCCAGCAGGCCCACGGCCAGCAGCAGGGCACCGCCGCGCAGGCTGTGGCCATGCCAGGCGCCGGTGGCCAGCGTGGTGAGTGCGCCGGCGGCGATGCCGCCCAGTGAGAAATAGAACACGATGCGGTACTCCGGCTCACCGGCCCGGCCCAGGGAGGTGACCTGCAGATAGGCCAGCGCCGACAACATGCCCGACAGCAGACCGGCCAGGCCGTACCAGAGCTGCTGCTGATCCAGCGTGGGCCGCAGCACCAGGGCGACGCCGCAGAAGCCCAGCAGCACAGCGGCGACCAGGCGCGGATCGACGCGGGCGCTGCCCATCAGCACACCGCCGCCGATCAGGAACAGCGCCATCCAGACCGAGGACATGTAGTTCAAGGTCATGGCCGTGGCCAGCGGCAGCTTGCCGATCGAATAGAACCACAGCGACAGGGCCAGCACCCCCGACAGGCTGCGCCAGAAGTGCATGCCGGGCACGGCGGTGCGCAGGCTCTGGCCCTGCCAGCGGGACAGCGCGACGACAATCGCCACGCCGACCAGGCCGCGGTAGAAGACGATCTCGCCGGCACCGTACTCATCGGAGGCGAGCTTGACGCAGACCCCCATGGTGGCGAACAGGAGGGTGGCGAGAACCATCAATAGCGAGGCGGGCATGGCTGCGATTGTGGCCCGCCCCGGTGCGGCGGCGATGCGGCATGCGCACCGTCGTGTCCGCAGGCCTGGTCAGCCCTCCATCACATAGACCTTGTGCGCCCCGTGCTTGGCTTCGCGCTTGGCGCTGGCGGCGGCGCTGGCCACGTCTTCGCTGCGCGACAGCGTGCCCGAGCGTATGCGCACCGCGCCTATGCACAGCGTCGTGCAGGGGTGGAAGCGCATGTCGCCGTGGCGGTCCTCGGCCATGATGCCGCCGGCCTCCAGCGCCGCTTCGTCGAACAGCGAAAGCGCCCTTTCATTGAAGCTGTTGACGATGGCCTCGCAGCGCGACTCCCAGTCGCTGCTCTGGAACAGCACGACGAAGTCGTCGCCGCCGACATGGCCGACGAAGTCGCGCTGCGGGTCGCAGTGCAGGGCCAGCGCGCGAGCCACCAGACGGATCATCTCGTCGCCCCGCCAGTAGCCGTAGTGGTCGTTGAAGGGCTTGAACTGGTTCAGGTCGGCATAGGCGGCAACGAACTCGCGGCCGCTGGCCAGCAGCCGGTCGATATGCTGGCTGATCGGGATATTGCCGGGCAGGAAGGTCAGGGGGTTGGCATGGCGGGCCGCCTCGATGCGCGCCTCGGTGACCGAGCGCACGAGCTGCTGGCCGGTGCCCAGGCCCAGGTAGCAGCCGCCACGGGTGACGATGAAGCCCTCGCTGAGGTAGCGCTGGTCGGGCGAGGTCAGCACGGAGGTCAGCTCCTCAATACCGGTGTCGCCCTCGACGATCAGCGGCGCATGGTTGGCGAACAGGCTGCAGCTGTGGCGGCCGTACAGATCGTTGAAGAAGGGCTTGGCCCAGCGCGCGATGAACTGGCTGCGGTCCACCAGGGCGATCGGGCGCTGTTCCTCGTCCACCAGGGCCAGCGCATGCAGCCGCTCGTCCTTGGAAAAGATGCGGTACAGCTGCTCGTTGGTGGTGGCCGTACCTACGGTGGGCAGCTGTGCGCACAGATGCGCGGCCAGCACGCCGGAACCGCTGGCGCGCCGCAGCTCGGGCAGTACGGCGATGTCGGCGCTGGCCAGCACATGCTGGGCGGCTTCGGGGGCATGGGCCAGGCCCTCGGCCGCGGGCCGCCCCAGCAGCCAGCCCTGGCCGTAGCTGATGCCCAGGTCGCGCAGCACGCGCAACTCGTCGGCCGATTCGATGCCCTCGGCGACCAGGCGCGAGCCCAGGGTTTCGGCCAGTTGCAGCAGCGCGCGGAAGGTCTGCAGCTTCTCCGGCTGTGCGTGAACGTTGCGGGTGAAGTATTTGTCTATCTTCACCAGGTCGGGCTGGATCTCGGACCACAGGCGCAACGAGGAGCGGCCGTCGCCGAAGTCATCCAGAGCGATGCCGACCCTGTGCTTGCGCAGCACGGCGATGGCGCGCTTGAGCGCGTCCAGGTCGGGCACCCGCTCGTGCTCGGTCAGCTCGATCAGCACGTTCTCCGGCAGCACGCCGCAGCTGGAGAAGTGCAGCAGCGTGCGCTCCAGACCCATGTCGTGCACGGCGCGGCTCAGCGCGTCGGCGCTCATATTGACCAGCAGCTTGCCGGACAGGCCCTGCGGCCCCCAGTCGCGCAGCGCGCGCATCGCGCAGCGCACCTCCAGCTCCACCGTCAGTCCCTCGGCGCGGCCGGCGGCGAACAGGGCATCCGGGAACTCCAACGAGCTGCCGACCGGGCCGCGTATCAAGGCCTCATGACCGTAGACCGCGCCGCTGCCCAGGTGCACGATCGGTTGGAAGTGCGCGACCAGCTGGTCGCGGGCGATCAGCTGCTGCAGCGCCGTGGCAGGTGTTTCGGCCTGGGGCCTGAGGGTGTGTAGGGTGCTCATGGGGGCATTCTTCAAAGCCCGCATGACACTCCCGTGACCCGGCCGTGACCCCCGGTCCCGCCACCCCCGGGAAGCGTCAAATGTTCACGTCACCGCTATGCCTGCGCCTGCGTCGCTGCAGGCCGATGGCGGCCAGACCGGTCAGCAGCAGGGCATAGGTGTGGGGCTCGGGCACCTGTGCGGTGATGTTGGCGCCATAGTTGGCCGGCGACTCGCCGGGCAACTGCGTGCCAAAGACGTCTATCCACAGGCAGCTCTTGACCGGGCAGGGCTTGGTGACCGAGAAGCTGCCCGAACCGACGGCGGTCTTGCCCTGGTCGGTGATCAGGAAGGGCAGGGTGGTGCGCTCGCCGTCGGCGTCGAGAAAGCTCAGCGCCACATCGGTGAAGGTGACGCTGCCAAAGGCAAAGATCTCTTTGGCCACCAGCTGGTAGCTACCCGCCGGCATGGCAGAGACGTCGATGTTCCATGAGTCGAAGAACGGCACCGGAGCGACCACATCGGCTGCAAAGGCCTGAGATTCAAGCGGCGGCGCGCCGGTCGTGCCTCGGCCGAAGCCGAACAGCTTCAGCTCGAAGCCTCCGCTCGGCGAGGCGACGAATTTGGCGGTGTTGTACTCGGCGCCATGGGCGGCGTGAAGGCAGGCCAGGCCCAGCAGGGCAGTGGCGGTCAGCGCTTTGAAGGTCATCTCGACTCCTGGCGGAGAACGTGGTCGATCAACTCCCCAACGACATGTAGTATTCAGCGAAGGGAACAGTAGCACAGCCTGCCGTTGATCGTAAAGCCGTGACGGCTGGCATGCTCAGACGCGAGGCTCATGCATGACCGAACAGGAGCGGATCGAGGCCGGGATTGCGGCGCTGGAGAGGCAGCGCGGTGTCCTCGGCGACGCGGTGGTGGACGTGGCCATCGCGGCCATGCGCACTCAGCTCTTGACCTTGGTCAAGCCGACGCCGGCGCCGGCGCAACAGCTCAAGCAGGTCACGGTGATGTTTGTAGACATCGTGGGCTCCACCGCAATGGGCCAGGGTCTGGATCCGGAGGATGTGCAGTCGGTGATCGATGGCGCGCTGGAGCGTTTCACGGCCATCGTCCTGCGCTTTTCCGGTCGCGTGCTGCAGTACGCGGGCGATGGCCTGCTGGCCGTGTTCGGCGCCGACGAGGCCCATGAAGACGACCCCGAGCGCGCCATACGCGCCGGCCTGGACGTGCTGGCCGAGGCGCAGCGCCACGCGGCGCGGGTGGCCCGCGATCTGCGCGTGAGCGGCTTTCAGGTGCGGGTGGGCATCAACACCGGCCCGGTGCTGCTGGGGGGGGGCGTCGATGCCGAGGGCACGATACGCGGCGCTACCGTGAACCTGGCCGCGCGCATGGAGCAGAGCGCCCCGCCAGGCGAACTGCGCATCAGCCATGACAGCTACCGCCATGTGCGCGGCCTGTTCCGCGTCAGCGAGCAGCCGCCACTGATCGTCAAGGGCTATGACCAGCCGCTGACGACCTATCTGGTGCAGGGCGTGCAGGCGCGCGCTTTTCACGACGGATCGCGCGGTATCGAGGGCCTGGAGGTGCGGATGGTGGCGCGCGAGGCCGAGATGGAACTGCTGCAGGAGGCCTGGTGGGCGGTGTCGCGCAAGGCCGCCTTCAGCTCGGTGTTGGTGGTGGCGGAGGCGGGCCTGGGCAAGAGCCGGTTGCTGCAGGAGTTCGAGCGCTGGGTGGAAGACCAGGGCCGCCCCGCTTTCGTGCTGCGCGGCCGCGCCGATCCGCGCGCCCAGAGCCATCCGTTTGGACTCCTGCGCGACCTGCTGTGCCGCAGTCTGCAGATCAGTGAGGAGGACGACCCGAGCACCGCCCGCCGCAAGCTCTGCGAAGGACTGTTGCCGCGCTTCGACGTCGGTGCCGAGGAGGGCGAGGCCCATGCCCACCTGCTGGGGCATCTGATCGGCCTGGACCTTTCTACCAGCCCCCATCTGCGCGGCATTCTCGACGACGCCCGGCAGATCCGCAATCGCGGCTTTCACGCGGTGGCGCAGATGCTGCGCATCGCCCATGTCCGCGACGGGCTGCCCAATCTGCTGCTGCTGGACGATCTGCACTGGGCCGACGACGGCTCGCTGGACTTCGTCAACTACCTGCTGCAGGTCAACCGCGACGTGCCGACCCTGATGCTGAGCCTGACCCGGCCGCTGCTGTTCGAGCGCCGGCACGACTGGGCCGAGGGCGAGGCCCTGCACCAGCGCATCGACCTGCAGCCGCTGGACAAGCGGGGCAGCCGCGAGCTGGCCAATGCGCTGCTGCAACGCCTGGACCATGTGCCGTCGGCGCTGCGCGAGCTGATCACCGGCGGTGCCGAGGGCAACCCCTTCTATATGGAGGAGTTGCTGCGCATGCTGATCGACGAGGGCGCCATCTCGGTGCAAGGAGAGCGCTGGACGCTGCTGCCCGACAAGCTGCAGGCGGCCCAGGTGCCGCCCACGCTCACCGGCGTGCTACAGGCGCGGCTGGACATGCTGGCGCCGCACGAGAAGCTGTCGCTGCAGCAGGCCGCGGTGATCGGCTTCGTGTTCTGGGACCAGGCGCTGGCCGCACTTGACGCACAGGCGCTGCAACCGCTCGACGCGCAGATTCAGCGGGGCCTTGTCGTGCCCCACGACCATGCGGCCTTCGAAGGGCAGAACGAGTACGCGTTCAAGCACCAGATCCTGCACCAGGTCACCTATGACAGCCTGCTGCGGCGCAGCCGGCGCGAGTACCACGCCAAGGCAGCCGCGTGGCTGGTGCATATGGGCGAGTCGGGGGCCAGCGGCCTGTCGCAGACCCTAGGCCCGGCGGCCGAGCATTTCGATCGCGCCGGCGATGCCCCGAACGCGCTGATCTACTTCGTCCGTGCCGCCGAGGACGCCGCCGCCCGCTATGCCAACGAGGCGATGCTGGGCTTCGTGGCCCGCGGGTTGGCGCTGGCTCACGCCGATGACCATGAGGCGCGCTGGCGGCTGCTGCGCCTGCGTGAACGCCTGCTGCAGACACGCGAGGACCGCGCCGCCCATGAGGCCGATCTGCAGGCCTTGGCCGAGCTCGCCGAGCGGCTGGATGATGACAACCGGCGCATCGAGGTCCTGCTGCGCCTGGCCTTTGCCTCGCGAGCGGCAGGCGACTTCGAGGCCGCCGAGCGTGCCGACCGGGCCGGCTTTGCGCTGGCCGCCGGGCTGCCCAGCGTGCCAGCGGCGCTGTTTCCCAGCCTGGCCACCACCCTGACCGGCCGGGGCGACTATGCCGGCGCGCGCGAGGTGTCGGAGCAGGGCCTGGCCCTGGCCCGGCGGCAGGGCGACCGTGTCGGCGAGAGCAAGCTGGTCAATGCGCTGGGCCTGATCGCGATGGAGCAGGGTGATCTGGCCACGGCCGCCGACTGCTTCGAGCGCGGCCTGCTGATGGTACGCGAGGCCAAGGACCGCGGCGCAGAGGGCCTGCGGCTGAACAATCTGGGCTCGGTCTATCCCCGCCTGGGCGACTATGCCAAGGCGCGCCAGCACCTCGACCAGGGCCTGCGCCTGGCACGGGCGCTGGGCCAGCGCGACACCGAGGCCGTGGTGCTGCTGAACACCGGCTCGGTGGCCCATCTGCAGGGCGACGACACCAGCGCCCTGACCCACGCCAATGCGGCGCTGGAGGCGGCCGCGGCCAGTGGCCAGCGCGATCTGGAGGCCTATGCGCGACTGGTCGCAGGTCATGCCGAGCTGGGCCTGGGGCGGCTGGAGGCGGCGCGGGCCGCCTATGCCGATTCACGTGACCGGCTGTTGCAGCTGAAAATGCGCGGCCAGCAGGTGCTCGATCCGGTTTCCGGCCTGGCCCGGGTGGCGCTGGCCCAGGGCCGGGTGGCCGAGGCGCTGCAGCAGGTGGAACTGATCCTGGCTCACCTGGCCGGCGGCGGCCGCCTGGACGGCACCGAAGAGCCGCTGCTGCTGCCGCTGACCTGCTACCAGGTGCTGCTTGCCGCCGGCGACGTGCGCGCGCTGGAGGTGCTGGCCGCAGCCCACGCCGAGCTGCAGACCCAGGCGGCGCGCATCAGCGACGTGCGGGTTCGCCAGGGATTCCTGAGCCATGTGCCGCACAACCGCGAGATCGTGCGGGCCTGGGAGGCTCTGAATCGCTAGACGCGGCGTATCAGACGCGACTGAGTGCAATGCCCGAAGTGCTGCGCAGCCGTTCGATCAGGCGCGGTGCGATCTGCTGCAGCGGCAAGACCTCGTCGGCCGCGCCGGCATTGATGGCCTCGCGCGGCATGCCGAACACCACGCAGGTGGCCTCGTCCTGCACGAAGTTGTAGGAGCCGGCGTCCTTCATCACCTTCATCGCCTTGGCGCCGTCCGCGCCCATGCCGGTGAGCATGATGCCCAGGGCGTTCGGCCCGACGACGCGGGCCGCCGAGTGGAACAACACCTCGACCGAGGGCTTGTGCCGGTTCACCGGCTCGCCGTCCTGCACGCGGGCGATGTAGTTGGCGCCCGAGCGCTCGACGCTGAGGTGAAACCCGCCCGGCGCGATATAGCCGTGGCCAGGCAATATCCGTTCGCCGTCCTGGGCCTCCTTGACGCGAATGCGGCACAGGCTGTCCAGCCGCGCCGCATAGCTCTTGGTGAAGCCCGGGGGCATGTGCTGGGTGATGACGACGGCCGGGCAGTCGGCCGGCAGATTGACCAGCACATCCTTGGTCGCCTCGGTGCCACCGGTGGACGCACCGATGAAGATGATCTTTTCTGTGGACAGGCGGCCGATGCCGGCCATCGTCACCGGCTTGGCAGGCGCAGCCGGGGCGCCGCCGGGGCCGGGGGCGGGCGCCGGTGCCGGCGCCGCGTGGCGGCGGATGTGCGCCTTGGCGGCGATGCGGATCTTGTCGGTGATGTCGTCGGCCAGCTGGCGTATGCCGTCGGCCACGCCGATCTTGGGTTTGGCGACAAAGTCGACCGCCCCCAGCTCCAGCGCCTTCATCGTCACCTCGGCGCCCCGCTCGGTCAAGGTGGAGACCATCACCACCGGCATCGGCCGCAGCCGCATCAGGCGCGACAGGAAGTCGATGCCGTCCATGCGCGGCATTTCCACATCCAGGGTGATCACGTCGGGGTTGAGGTTGCGAATCATCTCGCGCGCGATCAGCGGGTCGCTGGCGGCGCCGACGCAAATCATGTCGGGCTGGCGGTTGATGATCTCGGTCAGGATACTGCGCACCAGCGCCGAGTCGTCCACGACGACCACTGTGGTTTTGGCCATGCCGTTCTCTCCAACTTCTAGAACAGGTCCACCGAGCCGCCCGCGACGACCGGCGCCACCTTCTGTGCGGCCAGCCTGTCTTGCTGGACCAGCGCATCGGTATTTGCCGGGGCGAGGCGTTTCACCATCGCCTTGCCGCTGTGGGGCAGAAAGCAGACCTTGCGGGGGTAGATGTCGAGCACATCCTTGGAGACGATGGGTATGCGCTCGGTCTTCAGATAGTCGATCACGAAGGCGGTGTTGCGTTCGCCGACGTTGATGGTGTTCATGCCGCCGATGACGGCGCCGCCGCCGAAGATCTTGGCTTCCATGGTCATGCGCGAGGCGCCGCGCTTCATCATCTCGTTGATCAGCAACTCCATCGCGAACGAGCCGTAGCGGCCCGAGTCGCCTGCGCCCTCGGGCAGCATGAAGTGGTTCATGCCGCCGACCTTGGCATTGCGGTCCCAGATGCAGGCGGCAATGCAGGAGCCCAGCGTGGTCATGACCAGGATGTCTTCGCTGTCCACGAAGTATTCACCGGGCAGTATCTTCACTGCCTCGTTCTTGAAATGGGCGTCCCAGAAGAAGAACGAGGCTTCGCCGGGCTTGCGGATCTGCGATTTGAGCTTGGTCAGCCGTGGCGACCCCCCCAACGAGGAGCTCGTGAAGGCGGCCGCGGCGGGACGAGCTGGGGAGTTGGACTGTGCGGATTCCATAGGCTTTGGCTTTTATCGGCAGCGCGGGGTGCGGCTTGATGCCCGATCACACGCGTTCGTAAATTGTTTTTCCGCGCAGGCGGAACAAGTCCCTGGATTCGGTGAAGTTCTCTGAATGGCCTACGAAGAGCAGGCCGCCGGGCTTCATCACCCGGTGGATGCGCTCCAGCACCTTGCGCTGGGTCGGCGCGTCAAAGTAGATCATCACATTGCGGCAGAACACGATCTGGAACGGGTCGCCCAACGACCACTGCTGGTCCATCAGGTTCAGCGAGCGGAACTCGATCTTCTTGGCCAGCTCGGGCTTGATGCGGATGCTGCCGGAGTTGTTGCCGGTGCCGCGCATGAAATGCTTGCGCAGCCGCTCCGGTGACAGGCCGCGCGCCTCGGCGCTGTAGACGCCACGCCGCGCGGTGTTGAGCACGTTGGTATCGATGTCGCTGGCGACGATCTGCGCCGTGGCATTCGCGCCCAGCGCCTCGGCCACCGTCATCGCGATCGAGTAGGGCTCCTCGCCGGTGGAGGCCGCGCAGCACCAGATGCGCAGCGGCTTGCCGGCATGGGGCTTGAGGTCGTCCATCAGGCACTGGAAGTGGTGGTCTTCGCGGAAGAACGAGGTCAGGTTGGTGGTCAGGCAGTTGACGAACTCCTGCCATTCGCTGGCGCCCTGGGCGCCGGTGGCGTTCTCAAGCCACTGCAGATAGTCGCCGAAGCTGCGGTGGCCGGTCTCCCGCAGGCGCCGTGACAGACGGCTGTAGACCATCGCCTGCTTGCCTTCATGCAGACTGATGCCGGCATGTTGGTAGATCAGCTTGCGCACCCGATCGAAGTCGTTGCGGTTGAAGGTGAACTCATTGTCGAGCCCGTCCTGCGTCGAGGCAGCGTTCAGCACAGCGGTCATGGCGGTCTTTTTTTTAAGCCCGCAGCGAGCAGGCTCGCTTCGGCGTTGAAGTGATAGAACGAGTCTGTTCCTTGTACTCCAAAAGCAAGCCAAGAACAGCACGGAGTTGGCCTCGCTATTCTGCGCTCCGTGACAAGCTTGCCTGATAGACTCATTTGCACCCAGTCCGAGAGACCTTTGAAGCCGATTGATCCGCCACCGTTGATTGACGCCGCCGAGTTGCGTCTGGACTTGGCCCTGCAGTTGCTGCAGCAGGCCGGTGCCAGCCTGCCGGACGCCGAGCCACGCAGCGCGGCATGGCTGCAGGGCGTGCTGGACGCGCTGTGCGACCTCTCCAGCCGCGACGCGCTGACCGGCCTGGTCAATCGCCGCTCGTTCGAGATGGCGCTGTCGCGCGAGGTCGACCGGGTGGCTCGCTCCGGTGAGTCGGCCCTGCTGCTGACCCTGGACATCGACCATTTCAAGGCCGTCAATGACACCTACGGACACGCCGCCGGCGACCTGGTGATACAGGCCGTGGCCGACGCCGTGAACCGTGCCGTGCGCCCGATGGACACGGTGGCCCGCGTCGGCGGCGAAGAGTTTTCCATCATCCTGCCCAGCTGCCCCTTCACCTTCGGCCGCACGGTGGCCGAGCGGGTGCGGCAGATGGTGTCGGAGTTGAGTGTGCAGGTGGCGCCCGGCAAATCGCTGGCGGTGACCGTCAGCCTGGGTGGGGCCTTTGCCCCGCAATGGGTGCGCTCGTCGGCCCTGCTGTGGATGGAGCGGGCCGACCGCCAGCTGTACCGTGCCAAGGCCGAGGGTCGCAACCGGGCCTGTCTGGAGCCCCAGGCCGAATGCCTGGTCAGCGCCGAAGAAAAGGGCATGCTGTTCGCAGCCACGCAGTTTCAGGAAGTTGAATGAGCACGATCACTGCGACTGCCACCAAACCCGGCGCCCGGCGCGCCGTGGCCCACACCCTGGCCGTGACCAGCGGCAAGGGCGGCGTGGGCAAGACCTTTGTCACCGCCAATTTGGCCGCGGCCCTGGCCGCACGCGGTGAGCGCGTGCTGGTGCTGGACGCCGACCTGGGCCTGGCCAATCTGGACGTGGTGCTGAATCTGTACCCCAAGATCACGCTGCACGATGTCTTCACCGACAAGGCGACGCTGGAAGACGCCATCCTGCCCGCGCCCGGCGGCTTCTTCGTGTTGCTGGCCGGCTCCGGCTTGGTCGAGTATTCGCGGCTCACGCCCGAGGTGCGTGACAAGCTGCTGCAGATCATCGACCAGGTCAAGCCCCGCTTCGACTGGGTCTTGCTGGACACTGGCGCCGGCATCTCCGATGTGGTGCTGTTCGCCATCTCGCTGGCCGAGCAGGTGCTGGTGGTGGCCACCCCCGAGCCGACCTCGATGACCGATGCCTATGCCACCATCAAGGTGCTGGCCACGCAGCAGGAGCGTCGCCACATCGGTCTGCTGGTGAATCAGATCCAGCAACTGGGCGAGGGCAAGACGGTGCGCAACCAGCTGCAGCAGGTGGTGCAGCGCTTCGTCGATGTGGGTTTGCCACAACCGGTCAAGCTGGAACTGCTGGGCGAGGTGCGCAGCGACAACGCGGTGCGCGAATCGGTGCGCCGCCGCCAGCTGCTGATGGAGGTCTATCCCGGCTCCGAAGCGGCACAGGCGATACGTGCGCTGGCCGCCAAGCTATGTGAATGATTTGCGGGTCAGACCCTGCGACCCATGCGCAGCATGGCCGCAGGCTCTGGCCCCAACTGACTTGAAAAGATGTCCGATACCGAATCCCCAGGCCAGACCACGGCCTTTGAGCTGCTGGGCGGCGAACCCGCTGTGCGCGCCCTGGTCGACCGTTTCTACGATCTCATGGACCTGGAGCCGGCCTATGCCCGGCTGCGTGCCATCCATCCCACCACGCTCGATGGCTCCCGCGACAAGCTGAACTGGTTTCTCTGCGGCTGGCTGGGTGGCCCCGATCACTACATCGAACGCTTCGGTCACCCCCGCCTGCGCGCCCGCCATATGCCGTTCGCCATCGGCATTGCCGAGCGCGACCAGTGGATGCTCTGCATGCGACAGGCCATGCAGGAGTTGGGTTTTGATCCGGTGCTGGAACAGCGTCTGGCTGACGCTTTCTTCGGGACCGCCGACTGGATGAGGAATTGCCCAGCCTAGCTTGCACCCTGCAACAAGACGATCAAAGCCCCGTTGCCTCCCTCGCTGGCCCGTGCCTGGGTGAAGGCCAGCACCTCCTGCTTCTGCACCAGCCAGCGACGTACCCGTGCCTTCAGGACCGGTTCGCGGCCCGGCGAGCCATTGCCCTTGCCATGAACCACGCGCACGCAGCGCATGCCGGTGCGGGCGGCGAGGTGGATGAACTCGCCGAGTGACTCTCGGGCCTCGTCACGGCGCAGGCCGTGCAGGTCGATCTGGCCCTGCAGCGACCAGTGACCGCGGCGCAGCTTGCGCACCACCTCCTGGCTGATATTGGTGCGGCGGAACGACAGGGCCTCGTCGGTCTCCAGCAGTGAATCGACGTCGAAGTCGTCCGACAGCGCCTGGCGCAGCGCCTGCTGCTCGTCCTGCTCGCGCTGGCGCGGTTCGGGGCTGGGTTTGGCGCGCTTCAGCTCGGCGCGGATGGCCGCCACCAGCGGCGTGACCGGGCCGACCGTGCGCGTGAACAGCTCCTGCTCGTGCAGCAGGCGCTGGCGCTCGGCCTCGCGGGCGGCGGCCTGGGCCGCGGCCTCTTCGCGGGCCCGGGCCAGCGTGCGTTTCAGGTCCTTCAGGTCCTGCAGGGCCTTCAGTGGCGTGGCGCGCCTCACAGCAGACCCCGCTCGGCCAGCGACACCACCTCGGACGCGCCGACCACCATATGGTCCAGCACCCGCACGTCGATGAAGGCCAGGGCGTCGCGCAATCCATGGGTCAGCAGCTCGTCGGCGCGCGACGGCTCTGCCACACCGGACGGGTGGTTGTGCGCCAGTATCACCGCGCCGGCATTCAGCGCCAGTGCGCGCTTGAGCACTTCTCTCGGGTAGACGCTGGTCTGCGTCAGGCTGCCCTGGAACATCTGTTCCAGCGCAATCAGCCGGTGCTGCGAATCCAGGAACAGGACGGCGAAGACCTCATGGCTGAGGTTGCCGAGCTGCAGGCGCAGGTAGGTCTTGACCGCCTCGGGTGAGTTGAATACCGGCCGTTCGGCGAGCTGCTGCAGCAGCGAGCGCCGGCTGATCTCCAGCACGGCGGCGATTTCGGCCCGCTTGGCCGGCCCCAAACCCTTGATTTTGGCCAGATCGGCAAGACTTGCCTGCAGCAGGCCGCGCCAGCCACCCAGCTGGTCCAGCAACTGCTGGGCCAGTTGCAGCACCGAGGTGCCCTTGATGCCGGTGCGCAGCAGCAGGGCCAGCAATTCGGCATCGGCCAGGGCCGCAGGGCCGCGGGCGAGCAGCTTCTCGCGCGGTCGGGCATCGGGGGGCAAATGGTCGAGTGGCATGGTAGTTGGCCTTGATTTTGGATCACTCGCGGGCCTCGGCCCGGGGTACAACACGCCAGCAGCCTAAAATCGGGTCAGTTCCCCGAACAAGGCCGTACCGTGAATCTCATCCAACCAGGGTCCTTCCTGACCCTGCACTACCGTCTGGCAGGCCCCGATGGTAGCGACTTGATCAATACCTTTGCCGACAAGCCGGCCACCCTGTCTCTGGGCGCCGGTGAGTTGGCGCCGGCCATCGAAGCCCGCCTGCTGGGCCTGGCCGAGGGCGCCCGTGTGACCCTGGACCTGGCCCCCGGCGAGGCCTTCGGCGAGCACAACCCGGAGCTGCTGCAGCGCGTCAAACTCAGCTTGCTGCGTGAGCTGGGCGACCCGGACGAGCAGTATTCGATCGGCGATGTGGTGCAGTTTCCGACGCCGGATGGCCGGGGCAGCTATGCAGGCCGGGTGCGCGAGGTCGGCGCGGACTGGCTTCTGTTCGACTTCAACCACCCGCTGGCCGGCCAGCCGGTGAGCTTCGAAGTGCAAGTGATAGGGGTGTTGTGATGACGATGTCCAGCGTGTCCGGTGTGAATTTGCAGGAAGTCGTGCTGGCCGAGCCGCGCGGCTTCTGCGCAGGGGTTGATCGCGCGATCGAAATCGTCGAGCGGGCGCTGATCAAGTTCGGCGCGCCCATCTATGTGCGCCACGAGATCGTGCACAACACCTATGTCGTCAACGACCTGAAGTCCAAGGGCGCGATCTTCATCGAGGACCTGGCCGAGGTGCCGCCCGGCGCGACCCTGGTGTTCAGCGCCCACGGTGTCAGCCAGGCGGTGCGCCGCGAGGCGGCCGAGCGCGGCTTCCACGTCTTCGACGCCACCTGCCCCCTGGTCACCAAGGTGCATGTGGAGGTGGCCAAGCTGAACAAGGAAGGCTATCAATTCATCATGATCGGCCACAAGGGGCACCCCGAGGTCGAGGGCACGATGGGCCAGCTCAATGCCGGCATTCATCTGGTCGAGGATGTGGCCGATGTGGCGCGGGTCGAGCTGCCGCCCGACACCCAGCTGGCCGTGGTCACGCAGACCACGCTCAGCGTCGACGATGCGGCCGAGATCCTGGCCGCCGTGAAGCGCCGCTTCCCCCAGGTGCGCGAGCCCAAGCAGCAGGACATCTGCTACGCCACGCAGAACCGCCAGGACGCCGTCAAGGTGATGGCGCCCCAGGTCGAGGTCGTCGTCGTCGTCGGCAGCCCGACCAGCTCCAACAGCAACCGCCTGCGCGAGCTGGCCGAGCGCCTGGGCACGCCGGCCTATATGGTGGACAGCCCGGAAGATCTGTTGCCCGAATGGCTGGAGGGCCGCAGCCGTGTGGGCCTGACGGCCGGCGCCTCGGCCCCCGACATCCTCGTCACCGAAGTCATCGCCCGGCTGCGCGCCATGGGCGCCACCTCGGTGCGGCGCTTGAGCGGCGTCGAGGAGACGATACAGTTCCCGCTGCCACTGGGCCTGGGCGACAAGTCCATGGCCGAGGTGAGTTCCTCGCGATCTTGATCGTGGCGCTTCGCTTCATGCGGCGCCAGCAAGGCGCCGTTTTGCCTTCATAGAATCAAAGCTGATCTTCTTGGGGTCGGACCTTGACGTACCCGGCAAGCTCTGACCTCAACCGTCTAAAGGAACTCCCATGCTAGACATCAACCTGCTGCGCAAAGACCTGCCCGCCGCCATCGCGCGCCTGGAAACGCGCAAGAGCCCCCAACCCTTTCTCGATGAAGAGCGCTTCCAGGCGCTGGAAACGCAACGCCGTGGCGTGCAGATCCGCACCGAGGAGCTGCAGGCGCGGCGCAACACGCTGTCCAAGCAGATCGGCCAGCTCAAGGGCAAGGGCGAGGACACGACCGCACAGATGGCCGAGGTGGCCAGCATCGCCGACGAGTTGAAGGCCGGTGCGGCCAGCCTGGATGTGATCCAGGCCGAGCTGCAGACGATGCTGATGAGCGTGCCCAATCTGCCGCACGAGTCGGTGCCGGTGGGCAGCGATGAGGCCGGCAATGTGGAAGTGCGCCGCTGGGGTGCTCCGCGCGCTTTTGACTTCGCGGTCAAGGACCATGTGGATCTGGGCGCCCCGCTGGGCCTGGACTTCGACACGGGTGCCAAGCTCAGCGGCTCGCGCTTCAGCTTCCTGAGGGGTCCGATCGCCCGCCTGCACCGGGGTCTGGCCCAGTTCATGCTGGACCTGCAGACCACCGAGCACGGCTACACCGAGTGCTACACGCCCTATATCGTCAATCGCGAGGTGTTGGAAGGCACGGGCCAGCTGCCCAAGTTCAAGGAAGACATGTTCTGGGTGCTGCGCGGCGGCGATGACCAGCAGCCCGAGCAGTACCTGATCTCGACCTCGGAGATCTCGCTGACCAACAGCGTGCGCGAGCAGGTGCTGGACCCGGCCCAGCTGCCGATCAAGCTGACCGCCCACAGCCCCTGCTTCCGCTCGGAAGCTGGCAGCGCCGGGCGCGACACCCGCGGCATGATCCGCCAGCATCAGTTCGACAAGGTCGAGATGGTGCAGATCACCCACCCGGACAAGAGCTACGATGCCCTGGAAGAGATGGTCGGCCATGCCGAGGCCGTGCTGCAAAAGCTCGGTCTGCCGTATCGCGTTTTGACACTGTGCACCGGCGACATGGGCTTTGGCTCGACCAAGACCTATGACCTCGAAGTCTGGCTACCGGCGCAGAACACCTACCGCGAGATCAGCTCCTGCTCGAACTGCGAAGCCTTCCAGGCCCGCCGCATGCAGACCCGCTTCAAGAACGCGCAGGGCAAGAACGAATGGGTGCACACCCTGAACGGTTCCGGCCTGGCCGTGGGCCGCACCCTGGTGGCTGTGCTGGAGAACTACCAGAACGCCGACGGCAGCATCACCGTGCCCGAGGCGCTGCGCCCCTATATGGGTGGCGTCGAGGTGCTGCGCGGCTGATTGATTGTCTGTGGCGTCTTGCAGGAGGGGCCTGGGATTAGGCTATAATCACAGGCTTGTCTCAATAGACACCAAGAACACCTGGAGAGGTGGCAGAGTGGTTGAATGTACCTGACTCGAAATCAGGCGGGCGGTAACGCCTCGGGGGTTCGAATCCCCCCCTCTCCTCCAAGAAGTAAGCAAACACGGGCCCTAGCGGCCCGTTTTGCTTTTGTACGTACCATAAAACGTACCAAAAGGCTCGGGGCCGACTCCTGACTCCTGACTCCCGATGCTCGGTGCAACCGTAGTCGGGATTTCCTTGCTTTCTGGGGGGCGTCTGCGGGAACGCCATGAAGGCTGAGTACCTCGTGCTCGGCGTGCGTCCACCATGGCGCTGAGGAGCGAGACGATCCACGTCATGCTGGTTGCACACGCCAAGTGGTGGACCTTCACGCAGCGACCACTCCCGCCGGCACGGTTCGTGATGGATGGTGCTTCTCCTGGCCCGGGCCCTGGAGAGCCGTGCCGCCGTCGATGCGGTGAACGAGGCTGCCGCGGCCCATGGCGGGCAAGCCGATGTGAACCCTGTGGAGGACCACGGCTTCATGTGCACCCGCGACCTGGCCGATTCCGACGGTCATATGTGGGCGTCGCTTTGGATGGATCCGACTGCGAAGCCCCCGGTCGCTAGCTGAAACGCCTTCAGCTGACGGCTGTTTGCTGGCCCACAATTCGAGCTGTTCAAAGCAGCATACGGATCCACGCGACAGGAAAAGGCAAACCTGCTATCAGCTTGCGCTGGATGACAGCTCGGCGAAGAGCTGAGCTACGAGTTTGTCCAATAGTGCGATTGTCAGAAACGTGCCCTGGTCAATCCGCATCCTTGCGGTCAAGTGGCGAAGTTTCGCAACCGATGCCTTTAGCTCCTCTGCGACCGCGCTCGCATCATCCGTTGGCCTGTTGAGTTTCATGGAGAGTCTGAGCGCCATGGAGCAGTTTGCTACTTCTGTGGCGAGGTTCCGTACGGTTTGCAAACGTGACTTCGCAAGGGACCGGGGAAGGGTGATCGCCAGTGCGTCGGCTTCCTGCGCCAACTTCGTCAAGCGCTCGCTCGCTTGTGCACGCGCGGATGTGTCCGCAATGACGGCGGCGTTGACTTCGTCCATCGGTCGATTTTAGTCCTGCGCTCAAGGGACAAATCTCGCTCCAACTAAGGAGATGCTCCAAGGAGCGGGTGTTAGCAGGCTGCCGAGGACTGGAGATACGCAGCGTCGTTGGATATCCTGGCGTGGCGATGCTGTCCTTGCTCCCTGGCCGTGGCGGGGCGACAAGCTTTCATCGACGTAGCGTTGTGGATCGAGACCGGTGGTCGCGCCCGCCCTGACAAGGCCGCACTGGCGATTGTCTTCATCGAAGTGTGTGACCGTGC
>JADMJJ010000049.1 GCA_018780645.1 Burkholderiaceae bacterium | reverse complement strand
CGCGCAAACGGAGTGCCACTTCGCTGGCAACACGTCCGAGCACCTTGTCGGTGGCGTCAATCACAAACCACTCGTGCGTCACTTCGGCCGGTTTGGCGCTGAAGGTTTTCATGAGTTTCTTTCGAGGCATCCGGCCCCCGCATGATGCAAAAGGCTAGATGTGTCGTTTGGCTTCTAAATGGAACGTTGCGACCGTGCTCGGTGCCGCTTAGTTGTGACCTGCAGCCTCTCGCTGTTACCGCAACGCTTCTTCCCCGGAAGCCAGATTCGGGAAAGTCGAACAGTATAACCCAGATCACGCCTTGCCGGAAAGCTGCAGACAGCCAAGTACGGTGGGCGGCAAAGCCACGGGTCAGCAGAAACCGCTGGTCAGCCAGGTAAAATCAGGGTAAACACTAGGATTACATGAACACCGACCCCTCCAACGACAGCATCGACGAGGCCCGACCCGCCAATGCATTGACCCAGCTGGGCGCAACACTGGGCCAGGCCCCGGGGGCGGTCTTCAAGGCTTGGTCGTCATGGGTGCCGATACGCTCGCTGGCCCCTCGCCACCGCGCCCGCATCCTGACCCATTTGCTGAGTCTGGAGCCCGGCGACCGCTACCTCCGTTTCGGTTATCCAGCCTCGGACGAGCAGGTCGCCCGCTATGCCGAATCGCTGAACTTCGAGCGCGACGAGGTGCTGGGCATCTTCAACCGCCGACTGGACCTGATAGCGATGGCACACCTGGCCTATGAGCCCGCGCCGCAGCGGCCCGACAAGCCGGCCATGGTCGAGTTCGGGGTATCGGTGCTGAACCGCAATCGCGGCCGGGGCTTTGGCGCACGGCTGTTCGAGCATGCTGCGCTGCATGCCCGCAATCGCGGCATCGACACGATGTTCATCCACGCCCTGAGCGAAAACACGGCGATGTTGCGCATCGCCCGCAATGCCGGCGCCACCGTCGAGCGGGATGGACCGGACTCAGAGGCCTGGCTGCGTCTGCCGCCGGACTCGGTGTCGTCCCATGTCGGCGAGGCCATCGAGCGCCATGCGGCGGAGCTTGACTTCCAGCTCAAGCGCCACGCCCACGCGGTCGGCGAGTTCATCGAAGCCCTCGGTGAGGTGAAGTCCGGAGTCAGCGATACCCGCCGGGCCGGTCGCGAATAGTCGTCGCATGGCGCCTGCCTGACATCTCACCCCCGGCTCTGGGGGTAGCCCCTGAGCGGGCCGCTCATTACTATCCGTTACAGTAAAAAGTTGGCATTGCAGCCGCAGTGCCCCATACGTGAAGCGTCGTTCGGGACATGCAAACCACCCTGCTGTGGACTCTTGCGCTGTTGCTGGTCGCCATCTTGTCCCCCCTCCTGGTGTTGTGGGTCAAGAGGCGTCCGGCGGCAGACAATCAGGCACTGCCCAGTGAATGGGCGGTGGCGGCACGTCCTGTGTTCAACACCGACGAACGCCGCATCTACCGGCTGCTGCGCGAGGCCCTGCCCCATCACGTGCTGCTGTCCAAGCTGCCGCTCGTGCGCTTCTGCCAGCCGACCGATGCCAAGGAGGTGCGCTACTGGTACGAACTGCTGGGCACCATCCATGTGAGCTTTGTCGTCTGCAGCCCCAATGGGCGGGTGCTGGCGGCGCTCGATCTCGATACCGGCCGCGAGCCCTCGCAGCGCAGCCTGCAGATCAAGCAGTCGGTGCTTGCGGCCTGCCGCATTCGGTATCTGCGCTGCACCGCTGACAACCTGCCCAGCGTTGCCGAGCTGCAGTTGCTCGTGCCTTTCAGCAACACGGCGGCACGTGGCCCGCAGCCGGCACCATCGCCAGTTGGGATTCCAGGCACGGGCATGGCCAAGCCGGCGGCGGCCAAACGCGGCGAGCGAAATGCGCTGTGGCAGGACTCGACGGTGTTCCAGGACTCGTTCTTTGCCCCCGACAACCGCTTCGATTCGCTCAGCGGCAGCGATTTTCCGCAGCCAGGCGCCATCGCAGCCGCCAAGGTCGCCCCGAGCCGGTTGAGCGCGGTGGGCAATGAACGGCAACGACCCGAACCGGACTATGCCCACGAAGACGCACCGGATGACATCGTCGGCATCGTTGTCGATGGGGACTCCCCCAGGGTCGCGGTCAACCGTTGAGTAGTGCGGCGCCGGACCCGCCGGCCGTCCATGCGCTACCCTGCGCGTCATGAACATGACACTGGATGCCGGCTTTGCCGAGCTCACCCCCGACCGCATGCTGGATGCACTGGAGGCTGTGGGCCTGTGTTGCGACGGACGCATGCTGCAGCTCAACTCCTATGAAAACCGTGTGATCCAGGTCCATCTGGAGGACGGCCCTGTGGCCGTGGCCAAGTTCTACCGCCCGGCGCGCTGGACCGATGCGCAGATTCTGGAAGAGCATCAGTTCGCGCTGGAACTGGCCGCCGCCGAGGTGCCCATGGTTGCGCCGTGGACCCTTCAGCCGCCGACGGTGGAAGGCATGCACCTCGTTGGCGAGCCGGCCACGCTGGCGGTTTCGGGCGTCCAACGCTTCAGCGTTTCGCCGCGCTGCGGCGGTCGCGCCCCCGAGCTGGATGACCCCGACACCCTGACCTGGATCGGCCGCTTCATCGCCCGCCTGCACCTGGTCGGTCGCCGGCGCCCGTTCGAGCACCGCGTGAGCTGGCTGGGCGCCCAACCGGCGATCGATGCCCGTGACTGGCTGCTGGCGCACGATTCGGTGCCGCTGGAGCTGCGGGCCAAATGGCTGGACTCGGTGAATCGCGGCATCGAAGCGATCACCGCAGCGTTCGATACGGTGCCCGATCTGCGAGCCTCGCGCCTGCACGGTGACTGCCATCCCGGCAACATCCTGTGGACACCGGACAAGGGGCCGCACTTCGTCGATCTGGACGATGCCTGTACCGGCCCGGCGATACAGGACCTGTGGATGCTGCTGTCTGGCGATGAAGTCGCGGCGCGCCAGCAGTTGTCCTGGGTACTGGAAGGCTACGAGACCTTCTGCGACTTCGATCGCCGCGAGCTGCGCCTGATCGAGCCCCTGCGCACCGTGCGCATGATTCACCACAGCGCCTGGCTGGCCAAGCGCTGGAACGACCCAGCCTTCCCTATGGCCTTCCCCTGGTTCGGCAGTCCCAACTACTGGCACGACCTGATCGCCAAGCTCGACGAGCAACTGGATGCGATGACACCCAAGGACGAATCGCCGCTGAGCGACTCCCGGGCAGATGGGGATGTGCAGTTCGACGAAGGCTTCCGCTAGGCCCCAGTCTGCCGGCCAACGGCTGCAAGCAGGCCCGCAAGTCGCAGCGGTTCAGATCATTTGCCCTGTCGGACGGGTTTACATGCTGACCGTGATTGCCGCCCACACGGCGCTAACTGATTGATTCATATCAACTAATCACGCTGGCACGGAACTTGTAACGAAGAGTTACCTTCGGCCGAATGACCCGGGGTCGGGTTCCCAAGGCACTTTGGTGCTGCGCAGGCACCGGCGCCAGATCACTGGCTTGTGGTCAACACTTTTTTTGGAATCCACCTCTCATGCAAACCAAACAACTCCTCAGCGCCATGACCATGGCCGTCGTTGGCAGCCTCTTTACCCCTGCCACCCAAGCCGCCGTCGTCTACAGCGAAGGCTTTGACGCCGGTTTCGCCGGCACCGGCTGGTCCCGTGGCGATGCCTACTGGTCCAACTGCGGGGGCCAGGGCAACTGCGTCGTCGCCTCCGGTGGACAGAGCGGTGCCTATTTCAACCTGGGCACCCGAACGGGCCCAGAACCCGATCACCGCTTCTTCATCAGCTCGGTCTTCGACATTGCGGCCAACAGCCTGTACACGCTGGACTTCTACGTCGCAGACAACTACGCGGGGAACTCCCCGTACAACGTGCCCATCCAGGCAAAGGTCAATGGCAGCAATGTCGGCGGCATCGTCAAGGCAACTGCTGGCGGCTGGAACCTGATCAGCGTGCAATGGAACTCGGGCTCGGCCACCACGGCGCAGATCACCCTGAACAACGAGTACCAGCTGTCAGGCTACTACCAAGGCGCGGGTTCGCACGACTGGGGCTTTGGCAACGACTTCCGAGTGGATTCAATTTCCATGTCGGGCAACGCCCCCGTGTCGAACAACGTACCAGAGCCTGCCAGCCTGGCGCTGGTGGGCGTGGCATTGCTGGGCCTTGGCGCCAGTCGTCGCCGTCGGGTCTAACGCAGCGCGTGCCGTCACAAAGCCCGCCGATTGGCGGGCCTATTCTCAGCCCAACAGCGCTCAGCCGACCAGCAAGGCGTTGATGCGCCGCACATAGGCCGCAGGATCTTCCAGATGCCCGCCCTCGGCCAGCACCGCCTGGTCGAACAGCACCTGGGCCAGATCGTCGAAGTGCGCGCTGCCGTCCAGCTTCTTGACCAGCGCATGGTCGGCGTTGACCTCCAGCGTCGGCAAGCCAGTTGGCGCCTGCTGGCCGGCCTGCTTCAGCAAGCGCGCCAGATGGCCGCTGACATCGCCCTCCTCGACGACGATACAGGCCGGTGAGTCCACCAGACGCGTGGTCACGCGCACGTCCTTGGCGCGGGCCTTCAGCGACTCCTTGAGCCGGTCCAGCACGGGCTTGAAGGCGGTGGCCACTTCCTCGGCCTTCTTCTTTTCTTCGTCGTCCTGCAGACTGCCCAGATCGACGGCGCCCTTGGCCACGCTCTGCAGCTGCTTGCCGTCGAACTCGAACAGGTGCGACAGCATCCACTCGTCGACGCGGTCGGTCAGCAGCAGCACCTCGATACCCTTCTTGCGGAAGATCTCCAGCTGCGGGCTGTTCTTGGCCGCGGCCAGCGTATCGGCGGTGATGTAGTAGATCGGCTCCTGGCCTTCCTTCATCCGCGACACATAGTCGGCCAGCGACACACCCTCGTCGGCATGGGTGGAGGCAAAGCGCAGCAGCTTGGCCAGGCGTTCCTGGTTCTGATGGTCCTCGCCAATGCCCTCCTTCAGCACCGAGCCGAAGTCTTTCCAGAACGCGGTGTATTTCTCGGCCTGGTTCTCGGCCAGGTCTTCCAGCATCGCCAGCACGCGCTTGGTCGAGCCTTCCCGGATGACCTTGACGTCACGGCTCTCCTGCAGCAGCTCGCGCGACACATTCAGCGGCAAATCGGCCGAGTCGATCACACCCTTGACGAAGCGCAGATAGACGGGCATCAGCGCCTCGGCGTCGTCCATGATGAAGACGCGCTTGACGTAGAGCTTGACGCCGCCGCGCTTGTCGCGGTTCCACAGATCGAAGGGGGCCTTGGCCGGAATGAACAGCAACTGCGTGTACTCGCTGCGGCCCTCGACGCGGTTGTGCGTGTAGGCCAGCGGCGCCTCGGTGTCGTAGCTGATCTGCTTGTAGAACTCGGCGTACTGCTCTTCGGTGATCTCGCTCTTGCTGCGCGTCCACAGCGCGGCGGCCTTGTTGACCGTCTCCCACTCATCGGTGACGGTGGACTCGGCCTTCTCCGCGTTCCACTCTTCCTTGCGCATCAGGATGGGCAGCGAGATGTGGTCGGAGTATTTGCTGATCACCGACTTCAGGCGCCAGGTCTTCAGGAACTCCTCCTCGCCCTCGCGCAGATGCAGGGTCACGGCCGTGCCGCGCTCGGGCAGGGTGATGGTCTCGACCTCGAAGTCGCCGGTGCCCTCGGAGCTCCAGCGCACGCCCTGGTCGGCAGGTAGACCCGCGCGGCGGGTCTCCACCGTCATGCGGTCGGCGACGATGAAGCCGGAGTAGAAGCCCACGCCGAACTGGCCGATCAGGCTGGCGTCCTTCTTCTGGTCGCCTTCGAGCTTGTCCATGAACTCGCGCGTGCCGCTCTTGGCAATCGTGCCGAGGTGAGCGATCGCCTCGTCGGCGCTCATGCCGATGCCGTTGTCACGGATGGTCAGGGTCCTGGCCTCGGCATCGAAGCTGACGCGCACCTCCAGATTGGGCGCATCCTCGAACAGCGCGGCATTGTCCAGTGCCTCGAAGCGCAGCTTGTCGCAGGCGTCGGACGCGTTCGATACCAGCTCGCGCAGGAAGATTTCCTTGTTGGAGTACAGCGAGTGCGTGACCAGGTGCAGGACCTGCTTGACCTCGGCCTGAAAGGAATGGGTTTTCTTGTCCATCGTATGGCGACCTCTAGATTTTGGGTTCGGAAAGCGCAGCATGCCGGGCAAGCCCGGCGGCGCACAGGAGATGGGGGCCGGCCGCCCCGTTTCAAGGGGGCCGGGAGCGGGTGGGGGCGGAGGTTCAGCGCGCCGTCAGCGCGACCAGGTCCACCCGCACCTGCCCCTTGCTGAGCGCGGCGCTGACGGCGCGGGCGTACTGCTGGGCCCATTCCTCGTTCTGGAAGGCCACCAGGCCTACGGCGTTGGCAACCGACAGTATCTTGTCCACCGCCAGCACCTTGCCCGAGCCGCGCATCGGTTCGCACTCATTGAGCAGGAACTGCTGGTCCAGCCAGGTGCGCGCCTCCTCGTACGACATCGCCTCCAGGCCATCGAGGGCAATGCCCACCTCTTCACCCGGACCAAAGCTGACGATCACTTCGTGGCGCATCGCGTTCCCCTCATGCTGAATCCAGCCCCGATTGTCGGGGCTGAGGCTTCAGGCGTTCAAGCGTCTTGCGCGCACCGCTTGATCCAGGACAGCCATCAGCTCCACCGAGGCGTCCCAGCCCAGGCAGGCGTCGGTGATGCTCTGGCCATAGACCAGCTTGGCCGGATCGTCCTTGCCGGGGCTGAACTTCTGCGCCCCGGCGTTGAGATGGCTCTCGACCATCAGGCCGAACACCCGCTTGCTGCCGGCCTTGAGCTGCTCGGCCACGTCACGGGCCACATCGAGCTGGCGCTCATGGTTCTTGCTGCTGTTGGCATGGGAGCAGTCCACCATCAGGGTCTGCTCCAGCTTGGCGGACTCCAGATCCTTGCAGGCAGCGGCCACGCTGGCGGCGTCGTAGTTGGGCGCCTTGCCGCCGCGCAGGATCACATGGCAATCCTTGTTGCCCTTGGTCTCGACGATGGCCACCTGGCCGTTCTTGTGCACCGACAGGAAGTGGTGGCCGCGAGCCGCCGCCTGGATCGCGTCGGTGGCGATCTTGATATTGCCGTCGGTGCCGTTCTTGAAGCCGATCGGGGCCGACAGACCCGAGGCCAGCTCGCGGTGCACCTGGCTCTCGGTGGTGCGGGCGCCGATCGCGCCCCAGCTGATCAGGTCGCCGATGTACTGCGGCGAGATCACGTCAAGGAACTCGCTGCCCGCCGGCAAGCCCAGGCGGTTGATCTCCAGCAGCAGCTGGCGGGCCATGCGCAGACCCTCGTCGATGCGGTAGCTCTCGTCCAGATAGGGGTCGTTGATCATGCCCTTCCAGCCCACCGTGGTGCGCGGCTTCTCGAAGTAGACGCGCATGACGATTTCCAAAGTATCGGCGTACTTGTCGCGCATCTCCTTCAGCCGCTTGGCGTACTCGACGGCGGCGGCCGGGTCGTGGATCGAGCAGGGACCGATGATCAGCAGCAGCCGGTCGCTCTTGCCATGCATGATGTCGCGGATCTGGCGCCGGGTGTTGACGACCAGCGACTCCATCGCCGTGCCGCTGATCGGGAAGAAGCGGATCAGATGCTCGGGCGGCGGCAGCGGCGTGATGTCGCGTATGCGTTCGTCATCGGTCTGACTCGTCTTGTCCTGCGGCGAGTACCAGCGTTCGGCCTGGTGCGCGGATTTGGCTGCGTTCATGCGTGGAGCTCCGGTTTAGCAAAAGTCGATCAAAGTGGCGAGGCGAAAAAAAACCGCCGGGTGGGGACCCGGCGGTTTCTAGGATTCGGTCTGTGCTTGTCTCAAGCCCTGCCCTCTCCTCCGCCGGTGCGGTGCGAGAACCAAAAGAAGGCAAAGAAGAACTTGGGGAAGCGCATGGGGACCAAATGTAGCACGGCTTTTTCAGGCCGTCCCGCCGACCGTCAAGCCATCGATGCGCAGGGTCGGCTGGCCCACGCCCACTGGCACGCTCTGGCCCTCCTTGCCGCAGACACCGACGCCGGTGTCCAGCTGCATGTCGTTGCCGATCATGCTGATATGAGTCAGCGCCTCGGGGCCGTTGCCGATCAGGGTCGCGCCCTTGACCGGGTACAGGACCCGGCCGTTCTCGACCCAGAACGCCTCGGAGGCCGAGAACACGAACTTGCCGCTGGTGATGTCGACTTGGCCGCCGCCGAAATTGGTCGCGTACAGACCCTTCTTGATCGATGCGATCACTTCCTCGGGCGTCTTCTTGCCGGCCAGCATGTACGTATTGGTCATGCGTGGCATCGGCATATGGGCATAGCTCTCGCGCCGGCCGTTGCCGGTGGGCTTCACACCCATCAGGCGGGCGTTCATGCTGTCCTGGATATAGCCACGCAGGATGCCGTCCTCGATCAGCACATTGCGCTGGCTGGGATTGCCCTCGTCGTCGACATTGAGCGAGCCGCGCCGGTCGGCGATCGTGCCGTCGTCCAGCACCGTCACGCCCTTGGCGGCGACGCGCTGGCCGATGCGGCCGGCAAAGGTGCTGGAGCCCTTGCGGTTGAAGTCGCCCTCCAGGCCGTGGCCGACGGCCTCATGCAAGAGCACGCCGGGCCAGCCCGGGCCCAGCACCACGGTCATCACGCCGGCGGGGGCAGGTCTTGACTCCAGGTTGGTCAGCGCCGCATTGACCGCCTGCTGCACATAGCTTTCAATCATCGCGTCGGTGAAATAGGCCAGGCCGAAGCGGCCGCCGCCGCCGCCGGAGCCGACTTCGCGGCGGCCGTTCTGCTCGGCAATCACCGTCAGGCTCAGGCGCACCAAGGGGCGCACGTCGGCGGCCAGGGTACCATCGGCGCGGGCGATCAGCACCACCTCGTGCTCGGCGGCCAGGCCGGCCATCACCTGCACGATGCGCGGGTCCTTCGAGCGTGCCAGCTTCTCGGTCTTCTCCAGCAGCGCCACCTTCTGCGTGCTGTCCAGGCTGGCGATAGGGTCGTCGCGGCCGTAGAGCATGCGGCTTTGCGCGATCGTCGCCTTGGCCGGCACCTTGACCTTGCGGCTCTGGCCGGCGCTTGCAATGCTGCGCACGGTGCGAGCGGCGTCCAGCAGTGCAGCTTCGGAGATGTCGTCGGAGTAGGCAAATGCCGTCTTCTCGCCGGCGACGGCGCGCACGCCCACGCCCTGGTCGATGCTGAAGCTGCCGCTCTTCACGATGCCCTCTTCCAGGCTCCAGCCCTCGCTGCGCGTGGTCTGGAAATAGAGGTCGGCATCGTCGACGCGGTGCTCGGTGATCAGCCGCAGTGCCTTGCTCAGCACCGGTTCGCTCAGACCAAAGGGCTCCAACAGCAGCGTACGTGCCAGTTGCAGGCGTTCAAGAGTGGGTTCGCGCGAGATCATGGGCACATTGTAGGAGGCATGACGCCGTCACCTGGTAAGCAGGGCTTAGGAGGCTCAAGCACCGTCAGCCAGCTTCTTCTGCGCCAGCGCATGCTCGTACAGCGCATTGCGCGGCGACCCCGACAACTCCGCGGCCAGCGACACTGCCTGCTTCAGCGGCAGTTCGCGCATCAGCACAGCAAGCGCCCGCGTGGCGGCTGGCGGTAGCGCGGCATCATCGACGGCAACGGGCGGCGCCGCATGCAGCACCAGCACGAATTCGCCGCGGGCGCGCATCGCGTCGGCCTGCATCCAGGCCGGCAGGTCCGCCGCCGGCATCGTGTTGACGGCCTCGAACTGCTTGGTCAGTTCGCGGCAGACCGTCACCCGGCGCTCGGGCAGCAGTTCGGCCAGCAAATCGGTCAATGCGACGATGCGATGCGGCGCCTCGAACAACACCTGCGCACGAGGGCTCGCCGCCAAGGCCAGCAGGGCCTCGCGCCGCTCGCCGGCCTTGGTCGGCAAGAAGCCGGCGAACACAAAGCCATCGGCTTGCACATCGCCGGCGACGCTCAATGCCGTTACCGCGCTGCTGGCACCAGGCACCGGGAACACGCGCAAGCCTTGCTGGACCACCGCCGCCACCAGGACCGCGCCCGGGTCCGAAATCGCCGGTGTGCCGGCATCGCTGACATAGGCCACGCGCTGGCCCAGCCGCAGCCGCTCCAGCACCTGGCCCGAGGCGGCGTGCTCGTTGTGCTGGTGCAGGGCGAGCAGCGGCTTGTCCAGCCCCAGATGCCGCAGCAGGCCGCCGGTGACGCGGGTGTCCTCGCAGGCCACGGCATCGACCAGGCTCAAGACCTGGATCGCGCGCAGGCTCAGATCGGCCAGGTTGCCGATAGGCGTGGCCACGACATACAGTGTCGAGGCGGGATACTGTTGGCCACCGGCAGCGGCGGCGGCGGCGTCACGCAACAGGGCGGAAGCGGAGGCATCAATGCTCAAGACGGGAACCTCCAAAGAGACCGGGGACCGGGCCGAAACCCTGGCGCTGAACTTTCTGAAGCGCCAGGGCCTGAGCCTGGTGGAGCGCAATTATCGAGTCGCCCGGGGCCCTACGGCGCGCGGCGGCGAAGTGGACCTGATTGTGCGCGCCGCCGACGGCACCCTGGTCTTCGTCGAGGTGCGAGCCCGCGCCAGCAGCAGCCATGGCGGTGCGGCAGCCAGCATCACGGCCACCAAGCGGCGGCGCCTGGTGTTCGCCGCCCAGCACTATCTGCTGCGCTGGGCCTCGCCGCCGCCCTGCCGTTTTGATGTGGTCGCGGTGCAGGGCGATGTCATCGAATGGTTGCCTGCTGCGTTTGATGCGGGTTGATGCCGCTCCCTACCCCGGGCAAACCCTCAATCTGCCCTATGATCGCGCCTCATGCTTGAGCAAAGAATCCAACAGCACTTTTTCGAGAGCGCCGACCTGCAATACCAGGTGGCCGAAGCACTGGCGCGCCCGGTGGCCGGCGCCGCCCAGGCCCTCGTCGATGGCATCACCGGTGGCGGGCGGGTCATGTGTTGCGGCCACGGGCTGTCCAGCCTCGACGCCCACTATATGGCGGCCCTGCTGCTGGGTCGCTTCGAGCAGGACCGTCCGGCCCTGGCCGCCGTGGCCCTGGGCTTCGAGGCCCAGCTGAGTCTTGGCCCCGGCAGCGACAGCGGCACCATACTCACCCGCCAGGTCCAGGCCCTGGGCCACCCCGGCGACGTGCTGATGCTGTTCGATGCCCAGCAGGCCGCGCCCGGCGCGCTGCGCGAACTGCTGGCGGCCGCCCACGCCCAGGACATGACGGTGATCGCACTGACCGGCCAGGTGGACGAGGATCTGCGCTCACGCCTGGTGGACACCGATGTGCACATCCGCGTGCCCCACAGCCGGGCCGCTCGCGTCAGCGAGATCCATCGGCTGCTGGCCCATTGCCTGTGCGACGCCGTTGATCTGCAACTGCTGGGCACTGGCGAATAAGCTGCCCCCATTTCTTGCCCCCGACAGGACTCTCATGAGCATTCACAAACCTCTGCCCCGCTTCTTCGTCATCGCCGGCCTCGTCGGCGCCACCCTGCTGGGCACGGCCTGCGCACCACTGGTGGTGGGTGGCGCGATGGTGGGCGGGGCCCTGATGGCCACCGACCGCCGCACCTCAGGCATACAGATCGAGGACCAGGGCATAGAGCTGAAGGCCGGTGCCCGCGTGCGCGAGGTGCTGGGCGATCGCGGCCATGTCAGCGTCAACAGCTACAACCGCCTGGTGCTGATCACCGGTGAGGTGGACAGCGAGGCCGACCGCACGGCCGTCGAGCAGGCGGTGTCACGGGTCGAGAACGTGCGCAACACCTTCAACGAGCTGGCCGTGATGGGCAGCACCTCGCTGACCAGCCGCTCGAACGACGTCATCATCCGCAGCAAGGTCAAGGCCAGCCTGATCGATGCCAAGGATGTGATGAGCAATGCCTTCGACCTGCACGTCGAACGCGCCGTCGTCTATCTGATGGGCCGTGTCACTGAACGCGAGGCCACCCGCGCCACCGACATCGCGCGCAGCGTCAGCGGCGTGCAAAAGGTGGTGCAGGTGTTCGAGATCATCAGCGAGGGCGAGCTGGCGGAGATGCTGCCCAAGCCCAAGGCCCAGTGAGGTTGGAACCCCGGATTGCATCCGGGCTACGAAAACCCTGCCCGTAGCCCGGATGAAATCTGGGACTCAGCGCAGCCGCTTGATCAGGCTCGAGGTATCCCAGCGTTGGCCGCCCATCGCCTGCACATCAGCGTAGAACTGGTCGACCACGGCCGTCACCGGCAGGCGGGCGCCATTGCGGCGGGCCTCGTCCAGCACCAGGCCGAGGTCCTTGCGCATCCAGTCGACGGCGAAGCCGAAGTTGAACTGGTCGTCCACCATGGTCTTGCCGCGGTTGTCCAGCTGCCAGCTCTGAGCCGCGCCCTTGCCGATGACGTCGAGCACCAGCTTCATGTCCAGGCCCGACTTCTGGCCGAAGGCTATCGCCTCGGACAGGCCCTGCACCAGGCCGGCGATGCAGATTTGATTGACCATCTTGGCCAGCTGGCCGGCGCCGGACGCACCGACCAGTGTGACGGCCTTCGAGAAGGCCAGCGCCACCGGCTGCACGGTCGCAAACACGTCGGCATCTCCGCCGCACATCACTGTCAGCGCGCCATTGACCGCGCCGGCCTGGCCACCCGACACCGGGGCATCGATGAAGTGCAGGCTCACCGTCTTGGCGATGGAATACAGCTCGCGCGCCACCTCGGCCGAGGCGGTGGTGTGATCGACGAAGACCGCGCCCGGCTTCATGCCGGCAAAGGCGCCGCTGGGGCCCAGCACGACAGAGCGCAGATCGGCGTCATTGCCAACGCAGCAGAACACGAAGTCGCAGTCGCGCGCGGCCTCGGCCGGCGTTGCCGCCGCCGTGCCGCCGTACTCGGCCGCCCAGGCCTGGGCCTTGGCGGCAGTGCGGTTGTAGACGGTGACCTGGTGGCCGGCGCGCGCCAGATGGCCGGCCATGGGATAGCCCATGACGCCCAGGCCCAGGAACGCGACGCGGCGCGGCGGAATGGATTCGTAGGTGCGTGTGCTCATGCCTGGACTGTAAGCCAGACATGAACGCCAGGGAACCTAGACGATGGTCAGGTGTTCGGTACCCGAAGAAAGGTCGGCGCTCTTCGCCCGGCGGCTGTTCAGCTTGATCTGCAGGCGCAGGTCGTTGACCGAGTCGGCATTGCGCAGCGCGTCTTCGTAGGTGACCAGGCCGCCCTCGTAGAGGTCGAACAGCGCCTGATCAAAGGTCTGCATGCCCATCTCGCGCGAGCGCTTCATGATCTCCTTGATTTCGCCGACCTCGCCCTTGAAGATCAGGTCGGAGATCAGCGGCGAGTTGATCAGCACCTCGACCGCAGCCACCCGCCCCTTGCCCTCCTGGCGCGGCAACAGGCGCTGCGAGACCAGGGACTTGAGGTTCAGCGACAGGTCCATCAGCAACTGGGCGCGGCGTTCCTCGGGAAAAAAGTTGATGATGCGGTCCAGGGCCTGGTTGGCGCTGTTGGCGTGCAGGGTGGCCATGCACAGATGGCCGGTCTCGGCAAAGGCCACCGCATGCTCCATGGTCTCGCGGTCGCGGATTTCGCCCATCAGGATCACGTCGGGCGCCTGGCGCAGCGTGTTCTTCAGCGCCATCTCCCAGCTGTCGGTGTCTATGCCCAGCTCACGCTGGGTGACGATGCAGTTCTTGTGCGGATGGACGAACTCGACCGGGTCCTCGATCGTGATGATGTGGCCGAAGGTGTGCTCGTTGCGGTGGTCCACCATCGCCGCCAACGAGGTCGATTTGCCCGAGCCGGTGGCGCCGACAAAGATCACCAGGCCGCGCTTGGTCAGCGCCACCTCGCGCAGCACGTCGGGCAGCTTCAGACTTTCGATCGTTGGCAGGGTTTGCGGGATCGTGCGCAGCACCAGGCCGACATTGCCCTGCTGCAGAAAGGCATTGACGCGGAAACGCCCTATGCCATGCGGCGAGATCGCGAAGTTGCATTCCTTGGTGCGCTCGAACTCGGCCGCCTGCTTGTCGTTCATGATGGCCCGCGCCAGCGCCAGCGTGTGTTGGCCGGTCAGCGGCTGCGGAGAGACCTTGGTGACCTTGCCGTCCACCTTGACGGCGGGCGGAAACTCCGAGGTCAGGAACAGGTCCGAACCCTTGCGCGAGACCATCAGGCGCAACAGGTCATTGATGAATTTCGACGCTTGATCGCGTTCCATGGTGGCGGCTCCCTTGCCTCAGTATGCGGTCAATCGCGCGACAGCAAGGCGCCCAACCGGGCGCTGACCTGGCGCAGGCTCAAGGACAGACGCCGCGCCAGCGAGGCCAGCAGCGCCGCCGCCAGGCGGGGTTCTTCGGCCATCAGGCGGTCCAGCGCCTGGGCGTCCAGCACCGCGAGCGTGCAGGCGGTGAGCGTGGTGCAGGCAGAGAAGCGGGCACCGGCGTCGAGCAGGGACATCTCGCCCAGCATATCGCCCACCCGAGCCTCGGCCAGGCGCGCACGCCCGCCCCAGGGCTGTAGCCGGTCCACGGCCAGGGTGCCCTCCAGCACGACGACCATATAGTCGCCCTGCTCGTCCTGCTTGACTACCTCCTGGTTGGACGGCAGCTTCACATACAGCAAGAACTCGCTGAGCCGCGACAGATCAGCGTCGTCCAGCGCGGCCAGGTGCTTGTCGGCACCCCAGAGCTTGGTGAACAGGGCCTTGCCGATTGCAGCATCGAAGGGCTGGGCACCGACTTCGGCACCTCGCTGAGCCCAGCTGACGACGGTGTCGCTGCCCTCGACATTCTCGTTGAACATGGTCGAGAAGAAGGTCGATTCGGTGCCGCCCTCGGCCTCGGGTTTGGCGCCGCCGGTCAGGCGTTGAAGGAGCTTTCTCACCGCCTCATCCCGGGAAGTTGTCCGGGAACTTGGCCCGGCTGCGTGCCTCGGCGGGCGAGATCACATTGCGCCGCACCAGCTCGGTCAGGTTCTGGTCCAGGGTCTGCATGCCGACGTTATTGCCGGTCTGTATCGACGAGTACATCTGCGCGATCTTGTTCTCGCGTATCAGGTTGCGGATGGCCGAGTTGCCCAGCATGATCTCGTGTGCAGCGACGCGGCCCGTGCCGTCCTTGAGCTTGCACAGCGACTGCGAGATCACCGCCACCAGCGACTCCGACAGCATCGCCCGGACCATGTCCTTCTCGGCGCCGGGGAAGACATCGACGATGCGGTCCACCGTCTTGGCGGCCGAGCTGGTATGCAGGGTGCCAAAGACCAGGTGGCCGGTTTCGGCGGCCGACAGGGCCAGCCGTATCGTCTCCAGGTCACGCATTTCACCGACCAGCACCGCATCCGGGTCTTCGCGCAGCGCCGAGCGCAGGGCATTCGAGAAGCTCAGGGTGTGGGGCCCGACCTCGCGCTGATTGACCAGGCACTTCTTCGATTCGTGGACAAACTCGATCGGGTCCTCGATCGTCAGGATGTGGCCGTACTCCTGCTCGTTCAGGTGGTTGACCATCGCAGCCAAGGTGGTGGACTTGCCGGAGCCGGTCGGCCCGGTCACCAGCACCAGGCCGCGGGGCTTGAGCGCGAGGTCGGCAAAGACCTTGGGCGCACTGAGCTGTTCCAGGCTCAGGATCTTGCTAGGGATGGTGCGGAACACCGCCCCCGCGCCGCGGTTCTGATTGAAGGCATTGACTCGAAAGCGGGCCAGGCCCTGGATCTCGAACGAGAAATCGCACTCCAGCGTCTCCTCGTACATCTTGCGCTGCGAGTCATTCATGATGTCGTAGACCATGTCGTGCACCTGCTTGTGCTCGAGTGGCTCGACATTGATGCGACGCACATCGCCGTGCACCCGGATCATCGGCGGCAGGCCGGCCGACAAATGCAGGTCGGAGGCCTTGTTCTTGACCGAGAAGGCCAATAGTTGGGTGATGTCCATGGAGGGTGCGGGTGTGCGGCTGGGTTAGGCTCGGGGCATTATGGCGACGATCTCCGACAACTTACAACTGGTTCACGCGCGCATCGCCGCGGCCTGCACCCAGGCGGGCCGACCCGTGCAAAGCGTCACGCTGCTGGTGGTCAGCAAGACGTTTGGCAGCGACAAGGTACGCGAGGCCCACGCGGCGGGCGAGCACCAGTTCGGCGAAAACTATGTGCAGGAGGCGTTGGACAAGATCCAGGCCCTGCAGGATCTGCGTGCGGATCTGGTCTGGCACCTGATAGGCCCGCTGCAAAGCAACAAGACGCGGCCGGTGGCCGAGGCCTTCGACTGGGTGCACAGCGTGGACCGGCTGAAAATCGCGCAGCGCCTGTCGGAGCAGCGGCCCGAGCATCTGCCGGCATTGCAGGTCTGCCTGCAGGTCAATATCAGCGGCGAGGCGAGCAAGAGCGGCGTCCGGCCCGATGAGGTGCCGGCGCTGGCCCAGGCCGTGGCCGCCCTGCCGCGCCTGCGACTGCGCGGCCTGATGGCCATACCCGAGACCGCACAGACGCCGGACGCGCAACGCCAGCCCCATGGGGCACTGCGCGCGCTGCTGGAACGCCTGAATGCCAAGGGTCTGGCGTTGGACACCTTGTCGATGGGCATGAGCGCCGACCTAGAAGCCGCCGTGCTGGAGGGCAGCAGCCTGGTACGCGTCGGCTCAGCGATTTTCGGCGCACGCTGAGTAAGCGTTTGTAGCGGCGCTACAAAGCGGTGCAAGACGGCCGATAGACAGGCACGGCGCCCCAGAATGGCGCACCGCCCTTGCCCTGGCAGCCCAAAGTCCTCGACATCCGCGTTTTCCCTAGGCGGGATCGCCGATGTCGGCGTGTGTTTTTACCGCTTCACGACTCAAGCCCGGCGCCGCCTTTGTCGATACTTCCGACACAAAGAAGTTGTCGCGGGTCGCCCATGAAGCGATCCAGGTCAAACGAACGCTTGCCGTCGGGCTAAGGTCTCTCATGAAAATTCTGTCGAATCTGCGCATCAGCCATCGACTCGGCTTCAGCTACGCACTGCTGATTCTGTTGCTCATCGTCATCGGCGCCTTTGGCGTCAGCACCGCCAACCGGTTGGCCCAAGACCTGGACCGCACAGCCAACAGCAGCCTGGTCAAGATCGAGGCGGCCAATGCGCTGGAGGGCAATGTCAACATCCTGGCCCGTGCCAGCCGCGACCTGCTGCTGCTCGACGAGGCCCGTCAGATCAAGAAGCAGCAGGCGGCCATCGACGGCGCGCTGCAAGACATCGAAAAGCGCCTGGCCGAGCTGGAGACCAAGCTCGCCTCGGCCAAGGAGACCGAGCTGCTGGCCCAGGTGCGCGAGCGCCAGGCCAAGTTCTTCGCCTCGATCGCCAAGTTCCGCAAGGTGCAGGTGGACGGCAGCCCCGACGAGGCCCGCGAAAGCCTGGTGATCGATGTGCGCCCCGCGCAGACCGCCTACCAGGAAGGCCTGAAGGCCCTGGTTGATCTGCAGTTCGAAGACGCCAAGACGCTCGCCAAGGGCGGTGAAGCCACCGCCCGCCAGTCGGTGCTGGTGACCGTGGTGCTGGTGCTGATGGCGGTGCTGATCGGCGGTGGCGGTGGCCTGGCCATCGCCCGCTCCATCGTGACCCCGGCCCGCATGGCCCAGGCTGCGGCCGAATCGATCAGCGCTGGCGACCTGAGCCACGACATCGTGGTTGAGGGCAGCGATGAGCTGGCCCAGATGCTGCACGCGATGCAGGAGATGCAGACCGCGCTGTCCGGCGTGGTGAAGAGCGTCAGCAGCGCCGCCGGTGAGGTGGCCGACAGCTCCGGTGCGATCGCCGGTGGCAACAGCGAGCTGTCCGAGCGCACCGCGCGCTCCGCCGCCAGCCTGCAGCAGACCGCCGCCTCGGTGGAGCAGATCGCCGCCACGCTCAATGGCTCCAGCGAGCTGACCCGCCGCGCCGCCGGCATTGCCACGCAAGCCCGCCAGGCCGCCTCGGCCGGCGGCGTGTCGGTGCAGAGCGTGATCGAAACGATGCAGCAGATCTCGGAGTCGAGCAAGCGCATCAACGACATCATCGGCGTGATCGACGGCATCGCCTTCCAGACCAATATCCTGGCGCTGAACGCTGCCGTGGAAGCCGCCCGCGCCGGCGAGCATGGCCGCGGCTTCGCCGTCGTCGCCTCCGAAGTGCGGGCCCTGGCCTCGCGTTCTGCCGAAGCGGCCAAGGAGATCAAGGGCCTGATCCAGGAGTCCTCGGTCAAGGTCTCGGCCGGCACCGCCCTGGTCAACAGCGCCGGCCAGACCATCCGCGGCGTGGTCGAGGAGGTCAACAATATGGGCAAGCTGATCGAAGAGATCTCGCATGCCGCACAGGAGCAGGCCAGCGGCGTCGGCGTGGTGAACCACGCGATGGGCGACCTGGACCGCACAACGCAGCAGAACTCGGCCCTGGTCGAGGAGCTGACTCGCTCCACCGATTCCCTGAAAACCAGCTCGGGCCGCCTATTGGCTGCGGTTGGCTTCTTCCGCTTCTCGGGCCAAGCCGCCTGAGCCGCCTCGCAAGCCCTTCCGATCTCATCTCACCCCCAAGGATCCCGCCATCATGAAGTTCCGCATTTCCTCCGTCATCGCCGCCACCGCCTTGACCTTCGCCGCCTCGCTGGCGATGGCCCAGACCGCACCGAAGATCGTCAAGAAGGTGCCGCCCGAGTTCCCCAGCGAAGCCGCCCGCGCCTCCGTCTCCAGCGGCGTCGTGAAGGCCAAGATGGCCATCGACGGCGAAGGCAAGGTCACCGATGTGTCCATCGTCGAAGCCGAGCCGCGCAAGGTCTTTGACAAGGCCGTGAAGACCGCGCTGATGGGCTGGCGCTTCGAACCCAACGGTGCGGCCCAGTCGTACGAAGTGCGCCTGGTGTTCAAAAGTGAAGATTGATAGTTGAGCGCCATCGCTGCTATCGGCCCGCTTCGGCGGGCTTTCTCTTTTGTGCGCTCAGCATGAGCGCACTCTTGCGGGTGCAAGTCCCGCCGTAAGTT
>JADMJJ010000019.1:86602-88484 GCA_018780645.1 Burkholderiaceae bacterium | reverse complement strand
CATGCCGGGTGGTGTGGGAGGGGCTCGGCCGACAATGGCTGACCCCTATCCCGATTGTCGACTCACTTCACCGGAATGGCCGTTGCCCGATCGACGGCCACCGCCGTCACGCTGTTTTGCGGCGAGCCTTCGATGACCCGGTCGGCATAGGTCAGATAGACCAGCGTGTTGCGCTTGACGTCCACCATGCGCACGATGCGCAGCTTCTTGAACACCAGCGAGATGCGCTCGTTGAACACCTCCTCCTGCTGCGGAATCGGCTTGGCGAAGGAGATAGGCCCGACCTGGCGGCAGGCGATAGACGCCTCGGACTTGTCCTCGGCCAGGCCCAGGGCGCCCTTGACGCCGCCGGTCTTGGCCCGCGACACATAGCAGGCCACGCCCTGCACCTTGGGGTCATCGTAGGCATCGACGACGATCTTGTGGTCCGGGCCGATGAACTTGAACACCGTATCTACCTCGCCGACAGTTTCGGCTTGGGCCGTGGCGGCGATCAGGCAGGAGGCGAGGGTCAGGGCGAGGCGATTCTTCACTGGGTGGCTCCCGGATGGCAATGAGGGCAAGCCTACCCGAATCAGCCGAGGTGCCGGCTTCTGGGTGACTTGACGGCCGTCAAGCCGCGACCCGTTTCCTGTGACAGACTCCAGGATGACGCAAGCAGAGTTCAACAGGAGTGCATATGAAGATCCTCGTCGCCGTTGATGGCAGTTCGTTCACCAAGCGCATGCTGGCCTACCTGACGGCGCATGACGAATGGCTGGGAGGCACCCATGCCTACACCATCCTGCACGTGGTGCCCGCGATTCCGCCCCGCGCCGCTGCCGCCGTGGACAAGCAAACCTTGAAGGCCTACTACGATGACGAGTCGGAGAAGGTGCTCAAGCCCATCCGCAGCTTCTTCACCAAGCAGGACATCAAGGCCGATTACATCGGCAAGGTCGGCCACGCCGCCGATCTGATCGCCGCCACCGCCGACAAGGGCAAGTTCGACATGCTGATGATGGGCTCGCACGGCCACAGCACGCTGGGCAATCTGGTCATGGGTTCGGTGGCCACCAAGGTGATGGCGCATTGCGGCGTGCCGGTGTTGACGATCCGCTGAAAAGCTGTCAGCTGCTGGCGGCCAGTGCTGCCAGCACCTCGTCGCTGGTGCGCTGCCAGCGCCCGTCCACCAGCAGCTCGGCCGGGCGGAACTGGGCCTTGTAGGCCATCTTGCGGCTCTGGCCTATCCAGTAGCCCAGGTACAGATGCGGCAGGCCCAGGTCTTTTGCCTGGGCGATCTGCCAGAGCACGTTGTAGGTGCCGTAGCTGGCCTCGTCTCCGGGCTCGTAGAAGGTGTAGACCGCCGACAGGCCGTCGTTGAGCACGTCCAGTATCGACACCATCTTCAGTACACCCAGCGAGCCGTCCTCGGTCGGTTCGCGGAACTCGACCAGGCGCGAGTTAATGCGGCTTTGCAGCAGGAACTGGGTGTATTGGTCGACGCTGTCATGGTCCATGCCGCCGCCCACATGGCGGCTGGCCTGGTAGCGCAGATAGAGCTCGTAGTGCTCGGCCAGAAAGCCCAGGCGCAGCACGCGCACCTGCAGCTGCTGATGGGCCTTGAGCGCGCGGCGCTGGCTGCGCCTGGGCGTGAATTCGTCCACCAGCACGCGCAAGGGCATGCAGGCCTTGCAGGCATCGCAGTGCGGCCGGTAGGTGAACAGGCCGCTGCGCCGGAATCCGGCCGCCACCAGATTGGAGTAGGTGTCGGCGTGTATCAGATGGCTGGGCGTGGCCACCTGAGAGCGCGCCAGGCGGTCCGGCAGATAGCTGCACGGGTAGGGCGCCGTGGCATAGAACTGCAGGGATGACAGCGGAAGCTCTTTCGGATGCGTCACGG
>JADMJJ010000019.1:0-86502 GCA_018780645.1 Burkholderiaceae bacterium | reverse complement strand
GCCGTGGCATAGAACTGCAGGGATGACAGCGGAAGCTCTTTCGGATGCGTCACGGATAGGGCCTGTTAACACTACGTCCACCTGTGCGAACGGGGCTGGCAAGGCCCAGGTCTAGGCGGACGACGAAGCCCAGACTGGCCGTCTGGGTGAGGAGTCCAACGACGACATGGGCCTTGCCAGCCCCGTTCCCTGCGGGTTGCCACCAGAAAAGCCGTGCACGTCGTTGCAAAGCCTCACCGGGGGAGCTACCCCGGTTTTGTTTTGCGCCTAGTTCACGGCTTTTCTCGTGGCAACGCATCAGGTAGACGTAGTGTTAACAGGCCCTAGGGCTCGTTCAAGGCAGCAGGCAGGGCGATGCCCAGATGCTGCCACAAGCGCGGCTCGAAGGCCCAGCGCTGCGGCGCGGGCAGGGGCACGGATTCGGCCAGATGCCGCTCAAACTCATCGCGCGTGACCTCGAAGGCGCCCATCGACGCCAGGTGCTTGGTGTTCTGCTGGCAGTCTATCCAGGCAATGTCCAGCTCGCGGCACATGCAGATCAGCGCCGCCAGGGCGATCTTGGAGCCGTCGCTGCGGCGGCTGAACATCGACTCGCCGAAGAACATGCGGCCCAGCGAGATGCCGTACAGGCCGCCGGCCAGCTCGCCATCGACCCAGGCCTCGATGCCGTGCACGCAGCTCCAGCCGGCATAGGCCTCCAGCATCTCGGGCACGATCCAGGTGCCATTCTGGCCCTCACGCTGGGCGCCGGCACAGCAGCGCATGGTGTCGGCGGGGTCGCGATCAACGCGGATCTCGCAGCCCGGCGTGCGGGCGAAGCGGGCCACCGTCTTGCGCAGCGAGCGCGACAGCTTGAAATGCGCCGTCTGCAGCACCATGCGGGGGTCGGGGCTCCACCACAGCACCGGCTGGCCCGGCCCATACCAGGGGAAGATGCCGCGCGAATAGGCTTCGCGCAGCCGCCACAGGCTCAAATCGCCGCCGGCGGCCAGCAGGCCCGGCGCGTCGGAGTCCTGGCCCAGCGCCTTGGCCGTGGGCGGAAAGGGCTCTTGCGGGTCTTGCAGCCAGGGAACCATGGAGCGCGTGAGATCAGCCTTGAGTGTGCGCAATGTTAAGGCTTGCCATCGCCCGGGCATTGGGTGCAGCATGACAATCCGTTCATCAGCGACTTCTGCTCCCACCTTCACCATGATCAAGCTCTACGGCATTCCGAACTGCGACACCGTCAAGCGCGCCCGCCAGTGGCTGGACCAGCAGGGCCTGCCCTATGAATTCCATGACTACAAGAAGGCCGGCGTGCCGGCCGCCGAGCTGCCTCGCTGGATGGCCGAGCTGGGCTGGGAGCGCCTGGTCAACCGCGCCGGCACGACCTGGCGCAAGCTCGACGAGGCCACGCGCGAGGCGGTGGTCGATGAGGCCAGCGCCGCGGCGCTGATGCAGGCCCAGCCCAGCGTGATCAAGCGACCGCTGGTGCACTGGTCCGACGAGCGCCTGAGCGTGGGCTTCTCGGACGAGCTGTTCACCAACCATCGTCCGCGGGCCTGAGTCGGCCGGCATCGCCATATTGGTGCGTTTGACGCACCAACAGCGCGCGTTTCGCTGCATGGCGGTGCGTGCGCCTGCCGTTTCGCCGCCCCGTGTTGGGCACTGTTCTTGCTGTTCTGGTGCGCGCCGGCCTCATGCCGGTGCGCCGCAACAGCAAAGGACAGTCGTGGAGAACTTCAAGCAGGGCGCCGATGCGCTCTTTATCTTGCTCGGCGCCATCATGGTGCTGGCCATGCACGCGGGCTTTGCCTTTCTGGAGCTGGGCACCGTGCGCAAGAAGAACCAGGTCAATGCCCTGGTCAAGATACTGGTGGACTTTGCCGTGTCCACCGTCGCCTACTTCCTGATCGGCTACACGGTGGCCTACGGCACCCACTTCTTCACCGGCGCCGAGGCGCTGGCGGCCAAGAACGGCTACGAGCTGGTGAAGTTCTTCTTTCTGCTGACCTTTGCGGCGGCGATTCCGGCCATCGTCTCCGGCGGCATCGCCGAGCGGGCCCGCTTCGGCCCGCAGTTGGCGGCCACAGCGGTGATCGTCGGCCTGATCTATCCGGTCTTCGAGGGCCTGGCCTGGAACCAGGCCTTTGGCTTCCAGCCCTGGCTGAAAGCGCAGTTCGGCGCCGAGTTTCATGACTTTGCCGGCAGCGTCGTCGTCCACGCGGTGGGTGGCTGGATAGGCCTGGCGGCCGTGCTGCTGCTGGGTCCGCGGCTGAACCGCTACCGCAAGGACGGCGCCATCAGCGCCCATCCGCCGTCGAGCATCCCCTTTCTGGCGCTGGGCGCCTGGGTGCTGGCCGTGGGCTGGTTCGGTTTCAATGTGATGAGCGCACAAACGCTGGACAAGCTCAGTGGCCTCGTGGCCGTCAACTCCTTGATGGCCATGGTTGGCGGCACCCTGGTGGCCACGCTGCTGGGCCGCAACGACCCGGGCTTTGCCTACAACGGCCCGCTGGCCGGCCTGGTGGCCGTCTGCGCCGGCTCGGACCTGATGCACCCGGTCGGCGCGCTGGTCGTCGGCGGCGTGGCCGGCTTCATCTTCGTCAAGCTGTTCACGCTGACGCAGAACCGCTGGAAGATCGACGACGTGCTGGGCGTGTGGCCGCTGCACGGCCTGTGCGGCGCCTGGGGCGGCATTGCCTGCGGCATCTTCGGCCAGTCGGCGCTGGGTGGCATCGGCGGCGTCAGCCTGTGGTCCCAGCTGCTGGGCACGCTGGCCGGCGTGGTCTGGGCCTTTGCCGGCGGATTGCTGGTCTACGGCCTGCTGAAGAAGGTGGTGGGCCTGCGCCTGAGCCAGGAGGAGGAGTTCGAGGGCGCCGACCTGTCCATCCACAAGATCGGCTCGACGCCGGAGCGCGAGGTCAGCTGGTAAGCTGGCCGGCTTCACCGCATTCGAGTTCAGTCGTCTCATGTTCACCGGCATTGTTCAAGGCGTGGCCAGCGTGGCCGCCATCATCGACCGCCCCGGCCTGCGCAGCTTCACGCTGCAATTCCCGCCGGGCTTTTGCAGCGGGCTGGAGATTGGCGCCAGTGTGTCCTGCGACGGCGTCTGCCTGACCGTGACCGCCCTGCACGAGGGTGAGCGGGCCGACTTTGACGTGATGCAGCAAAGCCTGTCGCTGACCACCCTGGCCGGGCTGGTCCAGGGCAGCCCCCTGAACGTCGAACGGGCCGCGCGGGACGGCGCCGAGATCGGCGGCCATCCGCTGTCGGGCCATGTGGATTTCATGGGCACTATTCGCGAGATCCGCCGCCCCGAGAACAACCATGTGCTGCGCATCGCCGTGCCGCCGCGCTGGATGCGCTATATCTTCGCCAAGGGCTATATCGCCATCAACGGCGCGAGCCTGACGGTGGCCGAGGCCGATCGCAAGGCGGGTTGGTTCGAGGTCTGGCTGATTCCCGAGACCTTGCGCATGACCACCTTCGGCGACAAGGCCGAGGGCGCCAGCCTGAACATCGAGATCGAGCGCCAGACGCAAGTCTTCGTGGACACGGTGCGCGACGCCATCGACGAGCGCCTGGGCCCCTTGCTGCCGGCGCTGCAGGCGCTGCTGGCCCAGCAGGGCCTGAGCGTCGAGGATCTGGCCGAGCCGGTGCAGCTGCCACGCCGCTGAAACTTTTCAGGCGGCGGCAGTCTTCAGCTTGCGGTACAGCGTGTTGCGGCTGATGCCCAGCCGCCGCGCTGCGTCCGACAGATTGCCAGCGCAGGCCTGCACCGTGCGGGCGATCAGCTGATTCGACTGCAGGCGCAGATCGGCATCGGCGTCCGGCACGGCTTTTGAGGGTGCGTCGGCGCGCAGATCCTCGGCAAGATCATCTGGAAGGTGGGCCCAGCCCAGCTCGGTCTCGTCATCGGCCATCAGCGCGCAGGCGGTCTGCAGCGCGTTCTGCAGCTGGCGCAGATTGCCGGGCCAGCGATGGCCGGCGAAGGCCCGAGCCAGCTCGGGTGCCAGCGTGATCGCACGACCCGGGGCGATGCGGGCCAGCATGGACTCGGTCAGCGCCGGCAGGTCCTGGCGCTCGCGCAGCGCCGGCAGCTGCAGGCTCAGGCCGTTGATGCGGTAGTACAGGTCTTCGCGGAAGCGCCCGGCCTGCATCTCCTCGCGCAGCCTGCGGTGGCTGGCACCGATCAGGGCAAAGTCCACCGCCACCGGTTTGCCGCCGCCCAGCGGCGTGACCTGGCGCTCCTGCAGCACGCGCAGCAGCCGGCCCTGCACGGCCAGCGGCATGTCGCCGATCTCGTCGAGGAACAAGGTGCCGCCCTGGGCCTCGCGGATGCGGCCCGGCGCGCCATCGCGATGGGCGCCGGTGAAGGCCCCGGCCCGGTAGCCGAACAGCTCGGCCTCGATCAGGGTCTCGGGCAGGGCGGCGCAGTTGACTGCCACCCAGGGGGCATCACGCCTTGGGCCGCTGGCGTGGACGGCGCGGGCGAACACCTCCTTGCCGACCCCGGTCTCGCCCTGCAGCAGCAGGGCAATGGGCTTGCCGAGCACGCAGCGGGCACGGTTGATGGCCGTCTGCATCAGCGGGTCGCCGCTTTCCAACTCGGCCAGTGCGTCGCGGTGGCCGACCGTGGTCGGCTTGGGTGACGGCGGCGTGCGGCCAGGCATCTGGCGGCCCGGCTCGACCCGCGCCCACACGGCATGGCCGTCGGTGAGCTGGATGCTGCGCGGCGCGCCACTGGGCCGCAGACACCATCCGTGCAAGGTGTCGGTATCGAGCGCCAGCACGCGGTCCACCATGATCTGGCCGATGTCCGCTTGCCGCAGGCCCAGCTGGGTCAGCGCCTGGGCATTGGCGCCGACGATCCAGCCCTCGGGCGACACGGCCAGCAGCATCTCGGTCAGTGTGCCTATGCCCTCGGCCTGGGCATGCAGTCGAAGGCGCAGGCCGCCGGCGTGGCGGGTGTCGAACAGCCGGTGCTCTATCATCCGTGCCGCCGAGCGCACCAGGCCCAAGGTGTGCGGGTGATAGCCGCGATGGTCGCCCGAGACATCGAGCACGCCCAGCAAGCGGCCGCTCGAGTCGACGATGGGCGCGGCGGTGCAGGTCAGGAAGCCGTTGCGCGCCAGATAGTGCTCGCCGCCGTGCACGACCACGGCCGCCTGCTCGGCCAGGGCCGTGCCGATGGCATTGGTGCCGCGCCATTGCTCATGCCAGATGGCGCCGGGCCGCAGCGCCACGCGCTCGGCGCGGTTGACGAAGTGGGCATCGCCCAGCGCCTGCAAGAGCATGCCCTGCGAGTCGGCCAGGATGACCATGCTGTCGGAGTCGCGGGTCTGCTCGAACAGGAATTCCATCACCGGGCGCGCATGGCTCATCAGCTCGTGCTGCGCGGCCTGGGCGCGCTGCAGCTGGGCCGCCGAGGCATGGGGCGCATCGACCACGCGGCCGGTGCTGGCCAGGCCATAGTCCAGGCTGCGCTGCCATGAGCGCATCAGGCCTTGATGGCCAGGGCCGCCTGTGACGGCGCCGGACTCCAGCAGGGCCCGACGCGCCTCGCGCAGCCAGGCGGGCGTGGCGCGTGCCGCCACCGGTGATGCAGCCATGGTTGTCTCCAGATGGCGAATAGCTTTTGCTTTGTGGTGCAGCTTAAGGGCGGGCCGCAGCCCCGCAAGCGTTTGAGCATAAACAGCGCAGCTGACTGTCCTCTTTCGTGACAGTGCCGCGCCACGGGACAGTGCGGTGACAGGGCAAAGCCGGATTTGCCGCCGGTTTGCGCCGCGAACGGCCGCTTTTCAGGCCGAACCGGGCTGGCACAGGCCGTGCGAAGGGCGGGCAGGGGCAACCCTGCACAAATCAACCCACGGAGACAGAACAACCATGCTTTACGCCAACCCGAACACCCCCGAGGCCAAGGTCCAGTACAAGGCCCGCTACGACAACTTCATTGGTGGCCGCTTCGTGCCCCCGGTCAAGGGTCAGTACTTCGACGTCATCACGCCTATCACCGGCAAGGCCTACACACAGGCCGCCCGCTCCGGCGCCGAGGATATCGAGCTCGCGCTGGACGCCGCCCACAAGGCCGCGCCGCAATGGGGCCGCACGGCGGCCGGCGAGCGCGCCAATATCCTGCTCAAGATTGCCGACCGGCTGGAGCAGAACATCGAGATGCTGGCCTATGCCGAGACGGTGGACAACGGCAAGCCTATGCGCGAGACGCTGAATGCCGACGTGCCGCTGACCGTCGACCACTTCCGCTACTTCGCCGGCTGCCTGCGCGCTCAAGAAGGCGCGCTGAGCCAGATCGACGAGAACACGGTGGCCTACCACTTCCACGAGCCGCTGGGCGTCGTCGGCCAGATCATTCCCTGGAACTTCCCGCTGCTGATGGCGGCCTGGAAGCTGGCACCGGCCATAGGCGCGGGCAACTGCGTGGTGCTCAAGCCGGCCGAGAGCACACCGATCAGTATCGTGGTGATGGCCGAGCTGATCGCCGACCTGCTGCCCCCGGGCGTGCTGAACATCGTCAACGGCTACGGTCGCGAGGCCGGCATGCCGCTCGCCGAGAGCAAGCGCATTGCCAAGATCGCCTTCACCGGCTCGACGGCTACCGGTCGCGTGATCGCCCAGGCGGCGGCGACCAACCTGATTCCGGCCACTCTGGAGCTGGGCGGCAAGAGCCCCAATATCTTCTTCGAGGACGTGGCCGCGGCCGACGATGCCTTCCTCGACAAGGCGATCGAGGGTCTGGTGCTTTTCGCCTTCAACCAGGGCGAGGTCTGCACCTGTCCGTCGCGCGCGCTGATCCAGGAATCGATCTACGACCGCTTCATCGAGCGCGCGATCAAGCGCGTGGCCGCCATCAAGCAGGGCAGCCCGCTGGACACCGAGACGATGATGGGCGCCCAGGCCTCGGCCATGCAGATGGACAAGATCATGACCTATATGGCCGTGGGCAAGGCGGAGGGCGCCAAGCTCTTGATCGGCGGCGACCGCGCGCAGCTGCCCGGCGATCTGGCCGGCGGCTACTACATCCAGCCGACGCTGTTCCAGGGCAATAACCAGATGCGCATCTTCCGCGAAGAGATCTTCGGCCCGGTGCTGGCCGTGACCACCTTCAAGGACGAGGCCGAGGCGATGCAGATCGCCAATGACACGCCCTATGGCCTGGGCGCCGGCGTCTGGACCCGCGATGGCAGTCGCGCCTACCGCTTCGGCCGCGGCATCCAGGCCGGCCGCGTCTGGACCAACTGCTACCACGCCTATCCGGCCCACGCGACCTTCGGCGGCTACAAGGAGTCCGGCATCGGCCGCGAGACCCACAAGATGATGCTGGACCACTACCAGCAGACCAAGAACCTGCTGGTCAGCTATTCGCCGGACAAGCTGGGGTTCTTTTGAGTCTTGCTTGATGAGCTGCGGGGTGGCAAACCACTCTTGCCACGCCACCCTGATTCCGCGCAGGCACAGCCCCGTCAGCTGACGGGCGCCTGTGCGGGGCTGAGGAGCGGAGTGGCTTGGGCCAGCACGCGTTAGCGTGCGGATCGATAAACTGACTGGGCGCGTTTGTCCGAGCTTAGTGAGCTCAGCGAACGGGTGCGAGTTATGCGCCCGGCCCAAGGCGAGAGCACCGCAAGGCAGTTGGGCCGGCCGTAGGCCGGCTCAACCCCCGCACTGAAGCCCGGCGGCTGGCGGGGCTGTGCCTGTGCCGCCACCAGCCGTGAAGCACATCAAGCCGCCAACAACTGCCTCAACACAAACGGCAGGATGCCGCCATGCCGGTAGTACTCGACCTCGATTGCCGTGTCGATGCGCAGGCGCAGGCTGACGGTCTTCACGCTGCCATCGGCCCGGGTGATGCGCAACAATGCATCGGCCTGCGGCCTGATGTCGTCGCCGACCTCGATGTCTATCAGCTCGTTGCCGGTGAGACCCAGTGTCTCCCAGCTGTCGGAGCCAAGGAACTGCAGCGGCAGCACGCCCATGCCGACCAGATTGGCGCGGTGGATGCGCTCGAAGCTGCGCGCCACCACGGCCTTGATGCCCAAGAGCTGCGTGCCCTTGGCGGCCCAGTCGCGGCTGGAGCCGGTGCCGTATTCCTCGCCGCCGAAGACCACCGTCGGCGTGCCGTCGGCGATGTACTGCATCGCGGCGTCATAGATGAAGCGCTTGTCGCCCGCGGGCTGGAACAGGGTGTAGCCGCCTTCCTCGCGGCTGCCGTCCGCCTTGGGTGGGATCATCAGATTCTTCAGCCGCACGTTCGCGAAGGTGCCGCGCATCATCACCTCGTGGTGGCCGCGGCGCGAGCCATAGCTGTTGAAGTCGGCCTTCTGCACACCGCGTGACAGCAGGTATTGGCCGCCGGGCGAGGCCTCCTTGATCGCGCCGGCCGGTGAGATGTGGTCGGTGGTGATCGAGTCGCCGAACAGGGCCATCACCCGGGCGCCGGTGATGCGGGCTGCGCCACCCTTGGGCTGCATGTCGAAGTTCTGAAAGAAGGGCGGCTCGGCGATATAGCTGCTGACGGGCCAGTCATAGACCTGGCCTTTCGTGCTGTTGATCTTCTGCCACAGCTTGCCGGGCTTGCTGGCCACCCGGGCGTAGTTCTCGCGGAAGGCCTTGGGCCGCATCGCAAAACGCATCAGCTTGTGCACTTCCTCGCTGCTGGGCCAGATATCGCCCAGGTACACGTCGCGGCCGCCCTTGCCCCGGCCTGTACTTTTGCCAATAGGCTCGGTCATCAGATCGCGGGTCACGCTGCCCGCCAAGGCATAGGCCACCACCAGCGGTGGCGAGGCCAGGAAGTTAGCCTTGATGTTCGGATGGATCCGGGCCTCGAAGTTGCGGTTGCCCGACAGCACGGCGGCGCAGACCAGGTCGTGCTGGTTGATGGCCTCGTTGAACTCGGGAATCAGGTCGCCGGCATTGCCAATGCAGGTGGTGCAGCCGTAGGCGGCGACGTTGAAGCCGAGCTTTTCCAGATAGGGCAGCAGGCCGGCGTTCTCCAGGTACTCGGTGACGATGCGCGATCCCGGGGCCAGCGAGGTCTTGATCTTGGGCGAGACCTTGAGCCCAGCCTCGACCGCTTTCTTGGCCAGCAGGCCGGCGGCCAGCATCACGCCGGGATTCGAGGTGTTGGTGCAGGAGGTGATGGCGGCGATGAGGATGTCGCCATGGCGCAGCTCGACGCCGTGGCTGGTCGTGACCCTGGTCTGCAGCGCGTCGACTGGCTGGTTGAAGCCATTCTCGGCCGTGGGCTTGCTGAGCAGCTCGCCGAACTGCCTGGAGAGGTTGGTGATTTCGATACGGTCCTGCGGGCGCTTCGGCCCGGCCAGCGAGGGCACGACGGTGCCCAGATCGAGGCTGACGACGCGGGTGTAGTCCACGGTGCCCTTGAATTGCGGCGTGCCCGGAATGCCGAACAGCTCCTGCGCGCGGAAGTAGGCCTCGAAGGCTTCGATCTCGCGCTTGGTGCGGCCGGTGCCCTCGAAGTATTCGATCGTCTTCTCGTCGACCGGGAAGAAGCCCATCGTCGCTCCGTACTCGGGCGCCATATTGCCAATGGTCGCGCGGTCCGGCAGGCTCAGGCGAGCCACACCGGGGCCGAAGAACTCCACAAAGCTGCCGACCACCTTCGCGCGGCGCAGGATCTCGGTCACCGTCAGCACCAGGTCGGTGGCGGTGACGCCCTCACGCAAGGCCCCCGTCATCTCGAAGCCCACCACATCGGGGGTCAGAAAATAGACCGGCTGGCCCAGCATGCCTGCCTCGGCCTCGATGCCGCCCACGCCCCAGCCGACCACGCCTATGCCATTGATCATGGTCGTGTGGCTGTCGGTGCCGACCAGGGTGTCGGGGTAGTAGGTCTTGTCCTTGGCCTTGTGCACGCCGCGGGCCAGGTACTCCAGGTTCACCTGGTGGACGATGCCGAAGCCCGGGGGCACGACGCCGAAGGTGTCGAAGGCCTGCATGCCCCATTTCATGAATTCGTAGCGCTCGCGATTGCGCTCGAACTCCAGCTTCATGTTCAGGTCCAGCGCCTTCTTGTTGCCGAAGTGGTCGATCATGATCGAGTGGTCGACGACCAGATCGACCGGCACCAGCGGCTCGATCGTCTTGGGGTTCTTGCCCATGCGCGCCGCCACATTGCGCATCGCCGCCAGATCGGCCAGCAGCGGTACGCCGGTGAAGTCCTGCAGCACCACGCGGGCCACGACGAAGGGGATCTCGTCGGTGCGTTCGCCGACGGGCGCCCAGTTGGCCAACTGCTGCACATGCTCGGCCGTCACCTTCTGGCCATCGCAGTTGCGCAGCACCGACTCCAGCACGATGCGCAGCGACACCGGCAGGCGCCCGATATTTGGGAACTGCTGGGCCAGCAACGGCAGCGACCAGAACTGCCCTTTTTGGCCTGCGGCCGGCGCAAACGAGGCCAGCGTGCTGGCAAAGGCGTGGGTCACGGTGGGGGTTGCTGCTGGCTTGGCGGGCATGGCTTGGCTCCTGACGTTGCGCTTGGAGCGGCCATTGTGTCAGGCCGCTGTTGACACCGGCAAGACAAAGGTCAACAGAGGTCAAGCCAGGCGCTTGGCCCACCAATGATCCAGGGTCAGGACTGAAGGGCGGGTGACCATCACCATGGCCAGCATAAGGCCCCAGACCAGGTGCTGCTCCAGCGCGGCCGGCGCATCCTTCAGCACATGGTAGTAGGAGAGCACGGCGACGACGTTCAGCACCGACAGGCCGGCGGCCGAGAAGCGCGTGGCCAGGCCAACGACGAGCAGCACCGGCAGCACCAGCTCGCCGACGGTGCCACCGAGTGCGGCAAAGGCCGGTGGCAGCAGGGGCACCTGGTATTCGTCGGTGAACAGGGCGACGGTGCTGTCCCAGTCGCGGATCTTGGTCAGGCCGGACAGGAAGAACACCTTGGCCAGATACAGGCGCATGGCCAGATCGGCCAGCGGCGCCAGCGCGTCGAGCAGGCGGGCGATCGGTGCCCAGAGTCGGTGGAGGGCTTGCAGCGGCTGGGTCATGGAGTGTCCTGGCTTTGTTGGGTGGAAGAGAGTCGTGCCGGGCGCCATAAAACTTACAGTGCTTTCGCTGCTGCTGGCTCCGCGAGACAATCGCTCCCTTGTTCGCAGGAGTTGGAATGATTGTTCGAATCGATATCGATGGCAATGACATCGCGCTGTATGACTACCGGGTCAGCTATGAGTCCGAAGACCTCTACGCCGACAGCGGCCTGAGCTCGGTGCTGGAGGCCCTGGTGGCGGCCGTCGAGGGCCTGGCGCCCAGCGTGGTGGGGGTCGAGGTCTGGTACCGCGGCGTGGTCTCGGGCACCTATCCGCTGACCGTGGTGGCGATGAGCCCCGACCAGATCACCGAGCACGCGCAGAACACGACGGCGGCGATCGAGGAGGCGATGCAGTGACCGCCAGCAAGGCGCTGGCTTGTCAACCACTCAAACCAATGTGGTAAAAATTGCAAATACTGCGCTAGATCACCCCCTTTTGGGGGTGTCGAGTCATACTGAAGGGGGATGTTGCAGAGCGGCGCCAAAGCAGAAGATCCGCTCCAGCTGGCTGCGGTAGGCCAGAACAAGGATGACTCCATGCATTTCGATGAGCGTAACGAAGGTGACTATCGGATCTATGCCGGTGCGATCGAGGCACCCTCTGGCGATGGCTATCTGGCGGCCGTCGTCGTCAAGCGCATACGTGGCGAAACCACGCACACCGGCGCCGAGGCCTATCGTGACGAAAGCCTGGCCTGTGGTCATCGCTGGGCCGAGCCCGAGGGCGCGCTGGCCTATGCCATCACCAAGGCCTTGAAGCTGATTCGCAGCGAACCGGCGGCCCTGCGCTGCTGAGCATGCAGCTGCGGTGAGATGAACCGCAGGCACCATGAAAAAGAGCGGCCAAGGCCGCTCTTGTCACGTCAGCGGGGGCCGGCCTTCGGTGGGCGGCCATCGCGGCGCGGCTCGCCACGTGGACCTGCCGGGCGGGGGCCAGGACGCTGGCCGGGGCGCTGATCGGCGCGGGGGCCGCGGTTGTCGCCACGCGGCTCGCGCTGCTCGCGATTCCCCGGCGAGCCAATGCGCTGAGGCGCGGGTGCTTGGCTGGCGCGCTGCGCGGCTTCCTGGCGGGCCAGGGCCAGCAGGCCGTCCAGCTCTTCCATTGCCACACCCTTGAGCGCGCAGAAGTTCGCCGGCGTCAGGGTGGTGGTCTCGAAGGCGCGCAGCAGATTGAAGCGGTTGCGGCGCTGTTCTTCCTCCTGCGCATGCTGGGCCACTTCCTGAGCGCGAGCGGCCTCATGGTTGGCGCGGCGGCGGGCCAGCTCCTGCACGGCGATCTGGCGGTGCTCCTCGCTCATCTCGCCGGCCTCGGCCCCGTCCAGGTCATAGCGGTGCTTGGCCTTGCTGGCGGCGATCAGATAGGACGTGCTGCCGGTGTAGCGGCGAAAGAACGCCGACAACACCTGCTTGCTGAACTGGCCGGGCGCCCGCTCCTGGATATCGGCCTGAATGCGCAGCTTCAAGGGTTTTGCCGCACCGGCAAACAGCGCCGGGAACAGGGCCTTAAGCTGCTGGGCACAGGCTGCGGGGCTCATCGCTGGCGTGTTGGCGGGCTGCAGGGCAGCGGCTGGCGCAGCCTCGGCATCGGCTACTGCCTCGGCAGGCGCTTCGGCCTCAATCGCTTCCGGCGAAGAGGCTTCATCAGCGGCAGCGGGCGCGGCGGCGTCGGCAGCAATAACTTCAACCGGCGGCAAGGAATCGTCAGAAGACATGGGTCGGGCAATCAGCGGGAAAGGGGTCGATTGTGCCAAGTTTGCGAACGGCACCTGAAATCAGGGCTGGCGCTGCAGCAGGCGGCCCGCGCGGCCGCTGCTGGTTTGCGTGGCGCCGACATAGCTTTGCACCCCGTTCACATAGACGGCGGTGATGCCCTCGGACGCCTCCAGCGGTTGCTCGTAGCTGGCGCGGTCCTGCACACGCGCCGGGTCGAACACCACCACATCGGCGAACCAGCCGGGCTGCAACTGGCCGCGCTGATGCAGGCGGAAGTTGCGCGCCGACAGGCCGGTCATCTTGTAGACGGCCTCTTCCAGCGGGAACAGCTGGCGCTCGCGGCAGTAGCGGGCCAGCACACGCGGGAAGGCGCCCCACAGCCGTGGATGAGGGTGGCGGTCATGCGGCAGGCCGTCGGAACCTATCATCGTTAGCGGGTGGGCGACGATGCGCTCGACATCGTCCTCGTGCATCTGGAAATAGCAGGCACCGCCGGGCTGCAGGCGACGGCAGGCTTGCTGCTGCGTGATGCCCCAATCGGCGGCGATGTCGGCCAGCAGCCGGCCCTCCTGCTCCGGGTGCGGGTCCGACCAGGTCAGTCGCACGTCGATCAGACCATCGACCAGGTCTTCGCGCAGCACGGTGGAGCCGGCCACATAGGGATAGACGTCCATCGCCACCGCCTGGCGGGCGGCCAAATGCTCGATCAGCGGCAGGGTCTCGCGCGTGCGGCCCCACTGGCTGGGCCCGGCGCACTTGTGGTGCGAGATGACCAGCGGCACGCCGGCCTCGAAGGCGGTGTCACCCGCCTCGTGCAGGGCCTCGATGATGGCCTGCATCTCGCTGCGCAGATGGCTGGTGTAGACGCCCCGGTGGCGGGCAACGACGCGGGCCAGGGCAAGCACCTCGTCGGCCGGCGCGGCATAGGCGGGCTCGTAGAACAGGCCGGAGGACAGGCCGATGGCGCCATCCCGCAGGCAGGTCTCCAGCAGCGCTTCCATCGTTGCCAACGCGTCGGGCGTGGCGGGCTGCGCCAGATCGTTCATCGCCGCAAAGCGCAGGGTCGTGTGGCCGATCAGCAGCGCCACATTCAGCGCCGGCTCGGCGGTCTCGAAGGCTGCGCGGTAGTCGGCCATCGTGGCGTGACGGAATGAGTCCATGCCCAGCAGATTCAGCGGCGGCTGCGGCGCGGCGGTGACCAAGGGCAGCAGCGAGATGCCGCAGTTGCCTGCGATCACCGTGGTGATGCCCTGCGAGATCTTGGGCCGCATCTGGGGCTGCAGCAGCAGCATCGCGTCGTCATGCGTGTGCACGTCGATGAAGCCCGGTGCGATGGCCAGGCCCCGGCAATCGACGACCTCGACACCGCTCATGTCAATCTGATCGCGCAGGTCGGTGCCGATCAACTCGATACGGTCTCCGGCCAGCAGCACATCGCCGATGAACCCCGGCGCGCCGCTGCCATCGAGCACCAGCCCGCCTTCCAGCAAGGTGCGCATCAGGACTCGCCCCAGTTCAGCAGCGGGTGGTGGCGCGTGTCGAGGCCGTGGGTGGACAGCACCTTGCGCACGCCGGCCAGGCGCTGCACGACACTGTCGCCCAGGCGCTGGGCGATCAGCACGGTCAGCACCTCCAGCACGGTCAGATGGGCCAGATAGGCCTCGGTGCCGACGTGCATCACCGGATCGTCGGGCACTTGGATGGCGATGACGATGTCGGCCAGCTTGGCCAGCGGTGTACCGGCCTGGGTCAAGGCGATCACCGTCGCGCCCTGGCCGCGGGCCACCTCGACGGCCTCCAGCAGCGAGGGCATGCCGCCCACATGCGAGATCGCGAAGGCCACGCTGCCGGCCTGCAAGGTGGCGGCCGAGACCAGTTGCAGGTGCTGGTCCAGATAGGCGTTGGCGACCAGGCCCATGCGGAACAGCCGCGCCTGCATATCGGCGGCCATGAAGCTGGAGGTGGCGCCCACGCACCAGCAGTCCACCCGCTGCGCGGCGACAAAGGCATCGGCCGCCGCCTCCAGCGCCTGCGGGCTCAGCTGCGCCTGCACGCCGTTGACGGCGGCGGCCGCGCTCTTGATCACCTTGGAGACGACCTGGGCCGTGTCGTCATGCAGCTGCACGCGGCGGTGCAGCGGCGAGCCGCTGACGGCCAGCTCCTGGGCCAGGGCCAGCTTGAACTCGCGCAGGCCGGCAAAGCCCAGCTCGCGTACCGCCCGCATGATGGTCGGCACCGAGGTGTTGGCCCGCTCGGCCAAGGCCTCGAAGCTCTCGTTCAGCGCCCGCTCGGGGTCGTTCAGCACGATCTGCAAGGTTTCGCGGCGGGCGGCGGCCATGGTGCCGCTGCTGTCGGCCAGCAGGTCGGCGATCTGTTTCAGCACCGGTGTGGTCATCGAATAGAGCTCAGAAGCAGGTCACCAGGGCGTCGATGACGCGGTAGTCGGTGTCGACCACCGGCATCCAGCGCCATTTGTCGAAGGTCGTGCAGGGGTGGGATACGCCCAGCGCGACGCGATCGCCGACCTGCAGGGCGGCGGGCTCGTCGCCCAGCCGCAGATAGGCATGCTGGTCATTCATGCCGCTGATCGTCCAGCCGGCGGGCGTGGGCTGCGGTGTGCGGCTTTTCAGCGCGCACATCGCGATCGGCACCGGCAGGTCGAGGTCGTAGGAAATGTCGCGCTTGCCGATGGCGAGGATGGCAAGACCCGGCTCCGGCAGCGACTGCACCGTGGCCCAGACCTCCAGCGCCGCCTGCAGGCCATTGCCGCAGGCCAGGCGCTGGTTCACCACCGACACCATGCGCTTGTAGAAGCCATGGTCGTGGGTGATGTAGCAGCCCGAGCGCAGCAGGCCTATGACCGGGCGCCTCAGGGCAGGGCGCAGGGCCGGTACGACCAGATCGAAGATCGCCGAGCCGCCGGCCGAGACGATGATTTCGTCGGTCTCGAATAGAGCCTCCTGCTCGCACTGCAGGGCGATGGCGGTGACACGGTCCATCAGTGCCTGCGCGAAGGGCACATCGGCGGTGCTGTCGCCCTTGGCGCCCAGGCCTTCGTAGCATTCGATGCCGGCGAGACTCACGGCGCTGCTGGCGCGGGCCGCGCGGGCCAGTGCAATCGCCTCGTCGGCCGTGCGGCAACCGGTGCGGCCGCCGACCGTGCCCAGCTCCAGCAGCACCTCAAAGGGCCTGGCGGGCGCGGTGGCCGCTATCAGGGTGAGCTGGGCCATCGAGTCGAGCAGGAACAGCACGCGCAGATCGGCATACTGCGCCAGCAGCGCCCGGATGCCGTTCAGATCGCCAGCGTTCAGCACCTGATTGGCGATCACGCAATTCCGCGCGCCGGACTGCACACCTATGCGCAGCTGAGCCACCGTGGCAAAGGTCAGGCCCCAGGCGCCGGCGTCGAGCTGGCGCTGGAACAGCTGGGGCGACATGGTGGTCTTGCCATGGGGCGCGAAGCGCACGCCCGAGTCATTGGCATAGCCCTGCATCCAGCCCAGGTTGTGGTTCAGGCTGTCGGCGCGCACCACGGCCAGCGGCAGCGGCAGGTCGCCGTTCAGCACATTCCAGCCCTGGGCTGCGATCTCGGAGCGGCGCAGCGCCGGTGCGTGGTGCGGATAGCCCTTATGCGAGGCGTCCAGCAAGGGGTCGATCAAGTTGTTCATGCCTGAGTTTCCATCAGTTCGCGCCGGCTGCAGGCCACCCAGCGGCCGGGGCGTATTTCTTCGAGCTCGGGGCGGGTGTCGGCGCAGGCGGCCACGGCCTGAGGGCAGCGGGTGCGGAACACGCAACCGGACGGCGGATCGATAGGGCTGGGGATGTCCCCCTTCAAGACGATGCGTTCGGTCTTGATTTCGGGATCGGGCTTGGGCGAGGCGGCCAGGAGGGCCTTGGTGTAGGGGTGCAGCGGGCGCTCGAACAGTTCCTGCGTGCTGGCCACCTCCATCACCCGGCCGAGATACAGCACGACGACGCGGTCGCACAGGTACTCGACCACATCGAGGTCGTGCGAGATGAACAGCATCGTCAGCTTCAGGCGCTCGCGCAGATCGCACAGCAGGTTGACGACCTGGGCCTGGATGGACACGTCCAGCGCCGACAGCGGTTCGTCGGCGACGATGAACTCCGGTTCCACCGCCAGCGCGCGGGCCACGCCGATGCGCTGGCGCTGGCCGCCCGAGAACTCATGCGGATAGCGGCTGGCATGCTCGGGCCGCAGGCCTACGAGGTCGAGCAGCTCGGCAATGCGCGCCGCGCTCTGGCCCGGGCCCTGTGCCAGGCCGTGGGTGGCCAAGGCCTCGCCGAGGATGTCGCACACGCGCATCTTCGGGTTCAGGCTGGCATAGGGGTCCTGAAAAATGATCTGCAGCTTGCTGCGCAGCTGGCGCATGCGCTTGGAGGTGACCGTGCCCAAGTCCTCGCCGCGATACAGGACCTGGCCACTGCTGGCGTCGATCAGTCGCAGCAGGGTGCGGCCTATAGTCGATTTGCCCGAGCCGGATTCGCCGACCAGGCCCAGCGTCTCGCCGGGTTGGATCGTGAACGACACATCGTCGACGGCGCGCACCGGCCGGGCTGTGCTGCCGAAATAGCGCTTCAGCTGTTTGACTTCGATCAGCGGCTGTTGCGTGCTCATGCGGCCTCCTGGGTCGGCGTTTCGGTGAGCACGCAGCGGGTCTGGCGGCCGGCACCATCGCTCAGCAGCTCGGGCATGACCAGATCGCAGCGTGCTACGGCCTTGTCGCAGCGCGGCGCGAACGCGCAGCCCGGCGGCGGCGCCAGTGGGCTGGAGACCTGACCCCGGATCGCATACAGGCGCCGCGGCCCCGTGCCTCGATGCGGCGGCTGCTTGCCCGGCAGACAGGCGAGCAGCCCTTGCGTGTACGGATGGCGGGGCCCGGCGAACAGCTCGCGCACCTTTGCTACCTCGACGATGCGGCCGGCATACATCACCGCCACCTCGTCGGCATGGTGGGCAACGACGCCCAGGTTGTGGGTGATGAACAGGATGCTGGTGCCCATTTCGCGCTGCAGCTTGCGCATCAGCTCGAGGATCTGAGCCTGTATCGTCACGTCCAGCGCCGTGGTCGGCTCGTCGGCGATCAGCAGCGTCGGGTCGCAGGCCATGGCCAGGGCGATCATCACCCGCTGGCGCATGCCGCCCGAGAGTTGGTGCGGGTACTCGTGCAGGCGCTGGCCGGCGGCCGGAATCTCGACCAGCTCCAGCATCTGCTTCGCGCGGGCCAGCGCCTCCGCATGGCTGGCGCCCTTGTGCAGGCGCACGCTCTCTGCAATCTGTTCGCCTATCGTGAACACCGGGTTCAGGCTGGTCATGGGCTCCTGGAAGATCATCGCGATCTGGTTGCCGCGCACGCCGCGCATCTGGCGCTCGGGCAGGCTCAGCAAGTCCACCGTCTGGCCGGCGCGATCGACGAACAGGGCCGAGCCGGCGACGGTGGTGCGCGCGGTGCGCGGCAGCAGCCGCATCAGGGTCAGGCTGGTGACCGACTTGCCCGAGCCCGATTCGCCGACCAGGGCCGTCGTGCGGCCGGGCAGGATGTCGAAGCTGACGTCGGGCACCGAATGCACGGCTCCCTCGTCGGTGTGGAATGTGGTGCTCAGATTGCGCACCTGCAGACGGGGAATTGTGCTCATCACATCGACTTCTTCAAACGCGGGTCGAGCAGGTCGCGCACGCCATCGCCCAGCAGTTGCAGCGACAGTGCGGTCAGGATGATGGCCAGGCCCGGGTAGAGCACCACACCCAGCGACTGGTGCGCGTACTGCTGGCCGCCGGCGACCATCGTGCCCCAGGTCGGAATCTCCGGCGGCACGCCGACGCCCAGAAAGCTCAGCGCCGCCTCGGCCAGGATCGCATAGGCAAAGATGAAGGAGGCCTGCACCAGGATGGGCGACAGCAGATTGGGCAGGATGTGGCGCCACAGAATGCGCCAGGTGGCAATGCCCAGCGCCCGCGCCGCCTCGACGAACAGCAGCTCGCGCACCACCAGCGTGGAGGCGCGCACCACCCTGGCCACGCGCGGCGTGTAGACCAGCACCAGGGCCAGCACCACATTCAGCAGCGAGGGGCCGAGAATGGCGACGAGCGCAATCGCCAAAAGGATGTCCGGCAGCGACATCATCGCGTCGACGATGCGCATCAAGGGCGCATCGAGCCGGCGGAAGAAGCCCGCGACCAGGCCCAGCAGCGTGCCGCCGAGGATGGCACCGAACGCGGTGAGCGCCGCAATCGCCAGCGAGTAGCGGCCACCGAAGGCGATACGCGAGAACAGGTCGCGGCCCAGCTCGTCGGTGCCCAGGTAGTGGCTGGCGCTGGGCGCCTTCAACCGCTCCAGCACCGCGGTGTCGTTGGGGTCGTAAGGCGTCACCCAATGCGCGGCCATGGCGATCAGGGTCACCGTCAGCAGCACCAGCGCGGCCAGCAGCACGATGCGGCGGCGGAACAGTTTCTTCAGCAGCAGGCCCATCAGTATTTCACCCGAGGATCGACGGCCATATAGAGCAGGTCGACGCAGAAATTGATGACCACGTAGATGGCGGCGATGACCAGCAGCGCCCCCTGGATGACCGGATAGTCGCGGCGCAGCACCGCGTTGACGACCAGGCTGCCGACGCCGGGCAGGCCGAACACCGTTTCGGTGACGACGGCCCCGCCAATCATCAGCGCCACCGTCAGGCCGATCACGGTGACGATGGGCACCAGCGCATTGCGCAGCGCATGCTTCAAGACCACCGGCCACTCGCCCAGGCCCTTGGCGCGGGCGGTGCGCACATAGTCCTCGCCCAGCACGTCCAGCATGGAGGCGCGGGTGAAACGGATGATCAGCGCCGAGTTCAGCAGCCCCAACACGGTGGCTGGCAGCACCAGATAATGCAGGCGCTCGGCCAGGGTCGCACCCGGGTCGCCGTAGCCCGAGACCGGAAACCAGCCCAGCGACACGGCGAACACCTGCATCAGCACCAGGCCCAGCCAGAAGCCCGGGATGCTGGCGCCCAGCATGGCCAGCGAGGTGAACACCTGGTCGATGACACGGCCGCGGAACACCGCACCGATAATGCCGCAGGGCACGCCGATCACGGTGGCGATGGCCACCGCCAGCAGCGACAGCAGGGCGGTCGGTTCGGCCCGCTCGGCCAGCGCCTGCAGGACCGGGCGCTGCAAAAAGATCGAGTCGCCCAGATTGCCCTGGGCCAGTTCCTTCAGCCAGTAGAGGAACTGCACCGGCAGCGGCCGGTCCAGCCCGTACTGGATCTGCACGCGGGCAATGTCGGCGGCGGTGGCCTGGTCGCCGAGCAGCACCGAGATCGGATCGCCGGAGGCGGCGCGCGTCAGCACGAACACCAGCACGGCGACGATGGCCAGCACCAGCAGCATGCCGGCCAGGCGCGAGGCAAGATAGCGCAACATCACCCGGGCTCCGCTCAGGGCTTGAGCTTGACGTTCCAGAAGAAGGGCCAGGTGGCAGGCTGGTAGCCGTCCAGGCCCGGTGCCCGTGCCGACAGGCTGCTGAACTTGCCGACCACGATATAGGGCACCTCGTCATAGACCAGGGCCTGCACCTTGCCCCACAGCGTGGCACGCTTGGCGGCATTGGTCTCGGCATTCAGCGCGGCCAGGGCGGCCTGCTTGGCCGGCGTGCTCCACCAGCCCGGTGCGCCTTCGCCGAGCTGCGGCGGGGACAGCATCGGTTCCGGGAACTGCGGCGAGTGGGTGATGTAGATGTCCCACAGCTTGGCGTCGTTGCGGCGCTGCACCAGCGTCGCCCAATCGACCACGTTCAGATCCACCTTGAAGCCGGCGCGCTTGAGCTGCTCGGCCATCAGCAGCGCCATGTTGTAGTGGAAGTCGTACTGGCGGCTCGTCAGCACGCGCACCGCCTCGCCCTTGTAGCCGGCCTTCTCGGCCGCAGCCTTGGCCTGCACGGCATTGCGCTGGTTGTAGGCGGCCGTGCCGGCATCGGAGTAGAACGGCGTGCCCTTGGGGAAGTGGTTGCCCTCGACGCTGAAGAAGCGCGTATCGCCAAAGCCGGCGGCCAGCATCTCGCCCTCGCCTATGGCCGTCTGCAGCGCGCGGCGCAGCGGTGTCGAGGCCAAGACGCCCTCCTTGGTGTTCAGCACCAGATAGGGGAAGCCGAAGGCCTGGGTCATCACCGGCACGGTCTTGGTGGCGGCCTTCTCCAGCCTTGGCAGGGCCTCGATCGGCAGCAGGTCGGCATAGTGGAACTGGCCGGCCAGCGCGCCCTCGACGCGGGTGTTGGCATTGGGCACCGGCATGAAGCGCAACTCCTCGACCAGGGCCTCGCGCTTGCCCGCGTAGCCGCTGGCGGCCTCCTTGCGCGGGGTGTACTGCTCGAAGCGGGCCAGCAGCACGTACTGGTCCGGGCGGCGCTCCTTGAAGCGGTAGGGGCCGGTGCCGATGAACTGGGTCAGCGGCTGGGCGATGGCCTCCTTGGCCATGATGGCGGCCATGCCGCTGGGCAGGGCCAGCTGGGGCAGCAGCGGGGCATAAGGCTGCTTCAAGACGATCTCGACGCCGTGCGTGCCCTTGGCCGTCAACGAGGCCAGCTCGGCGGCCACCGCCTTGCCGCGAGGTGCCATCTCCATCCAGCGCTTCAGGCTGGCGACTACATCGTCGGCATGGAGTTCGCGGCCGCTGTGCAGCATCACGCCCTTGCGCAGGGTGATGGTGTAGCGCAGGCCGTCTTTCGAGATCACCGGTAGCGCGTCGGCCAGCAGCGGCGCGATCGCCCATTTGGCATCGAAGGTGTACAGCGGCTCATAGACGTGCTGCATGATGGTGCCCACCAGATCGGCCGTGGAGGCCATCGGGTCCAGGGTCTGCGGCTCACCGACCATGGCCAGGTTCAGCGCCGACTTCGGCGCCTGGGCCAGCGCGCCGGGCGCCGTCCATATCAGGCTGGAAGCCAGCGCCGTCAGGGTCAAACGGCTCAACAGATGGCGGCGTGAGGTGGCGAGAGGGCGCATGCAGGAACTCCGTGTTTGAAATGAAATTTCAATGACGGCACGATATTCCCGCTGAATTGGTCAAACAATCGGGTAAACCCGCAAATTTCGGGTTATGATTGAAATGCGATTTCATAAACACGACAATCAGGGCCTGAACAACAGGAGCCTCAACATGCCGCTCGAATTTCTGGGCAACCCGCCCCTTGCCTCCGACCGCCAGGTGCGGCCGTTCTCGCCCGCCGTGCGCGCCGGCGACTTTGTCTATGTCTCGGGCCAGGTGCCCGCCAACGAGGCCGGCGAGATTGTCGGCGGCGGCATCGAGGCGCAGACGCGCCAGGTGTTCGTGAATCTGAAGAAGGTGTTGGCGCTGGCCGGCTGCACGTTGGATGACGTTTGCAAGGCCACCGTGTGGCTGGACGATGCGCGCGATTTCGGCGCCTTCAACCGCATCTATCTGGAGCAGTTCCCCGGCAACAAGCCGGCCCGCTCGACGACCGAGGCGCGCCTGATGGTGGACGCCAAGGTCGAGATCGACGTGGTCGCATACAAGCCGGCCTGACGCACGAGGCACCGGCCGGCTTGGCTGAACTTCATGTCAAGTCTTGGGGTCGATCGCCAGCTGGTTGTCGACGCTGGACACACCGCTCACCGAAGCGGCCAGCGAGGTGGCGCGCTCACGGGCTGCGGCGTTGGGTGCCTTGCCCTTCAGCGCGACGCGGCCCTGCAGAGTGTCCACATTGATCTTCAGCGCGCTGAGCTGAGGATCACGCGCCAGCTCGGCGTTGATGCGCGTGGTGATCGCCGCATCGGCCACCGCATCGGTCACCTTGTCGGCGGCCTTCTTGCTGGCGTCCTTGGCGTCCTGGGCGACTTCCTTCATCGCCTGCTTGGCGTCGCCGGCCTCCTTGCTGGCCTCGGCCTTGGCGGCCTCGGACTTCTGTTCGGCGGTGGCAATCGCACCGTCCAGCTTCTGGCCGGCGGTGCGCTCGTCATCCTTGGCGCCGCAGGCACTCAAGCCCAACGCCATCAGCGCGGCAAGGCTCAGCATTTTCATCGAAGGGTAGGTCTTTATCATGATGTGCTCCTTGCAGCCCTGGGCTTACTTCTGACCGAATTTGGCCTTGGCGGTGTTGACACAGCCGGTCTTGGCGTCGCCGGCCAGCGCGTCGCACTTCTCGGCGGCGACCTTGTAGTCGGCGTTGCGCTTGGTCTCGTTGGCATCGACCACGGCGGCGTGGATTTCCTTGCTCATCTTGGCATCGGTGACGCCCTTGGTATGCGCGGCCTTGGCTTCCTTGACGCAGACGTCCTTGTCATTGCCGGCCTTGTCGTCGCACATCTCCTTGGCCACGGCATAGGCGGCATCTGACTTGGCGATGGCCAGCTTGGTGGCATCGGCCGACTTGCCGCTGAACTGGAACTGCAGATCGGCCAGTGCGACCTTCTCCACGCCCTTGGCCTGCTCGACGCAGATGTCCTTGGCGTTGCCGGCATTGCTGTCACAGGCCTTCTTGGCGGCCTTGTACTCGGTGCTGATGCGGTCCTTGGCGGCGCTGTGGTCGGCCTTGCTCATGGTGGCCGAGAAAGCCAGCGAGGAGCTCAGCAGGGCGGCGGCGAGCAGGGTGGTCTTGAGTGTGATGTGCATGGTGACTCCGTGAGGGTGGTGGATGGTGAAAGCCTGGCCCGGATGCCGCTCAATCAGCGGTGCAGGCCATGGATTCAGTATGCGAACCAGGTGGGGGTGCTTACAGCAGACGAGGGCGCGTAATCACGTAGCCCATGTCCTACAGCCCGGGCAAGGGCCGCCTGGCAGATGGCCCGGTAACGCGCGCGGCGCGCTGCATCAGTGCCTGGCAGGCGGCCACGGTCTTCTTGCTGTCCTCGTCGCCGCCCTGGTCGAGCAGCGGCAGGATGGCGGCCAGCGGATTGATCAGCGCCAGCAGGGCGCCCGGCAGCAACTTGCGCATCAACGGTCCGGACTCCAGCGAGAGCCTGGGCTCTGCCAGGGTGCCGCCCACCAGCACCGGCGTGCGCAGGGTCAGCGGGCTGAAGTCCTTGGGCGAGACGCGCAGGCGCAGTGCCAGCTGTTCGGTGGCCAACGACATCGAGCCGTCAACCCAGATCGTCGAGTCGCTGGTGTCCACCAGCATCACCTTGGGCACGACCTGGCCCTTGGTCAAGCGCAGATCGGCGGCACCGCAACTCACCGGCAGCGGGCGGTCGCCACGTATCAGCACACCCAGCGTCTGCGCCAGATCAATGCCGGCCTGCTCGACGATCAGGTGCGAGAGGTTTCCCTCGGTCCAGTAGACCAGCGCATTGCCGCTGGCGCTGGCCAGCATCTCGGCGCTGGAGCGGCCGGTGCCGTCGAGCTTCAGCCGCCCTCCCAGGCGGCCGCTGACAAAGGGCGGAGCCCCCGTGGCGCTGCGCGGCTGGCGTATCCATTGCTCGAGCGTCAGGCCCGACCATTGCAGCGCAGCCTGCCATAGGGCGATGTCGGCGCGGCCGTCCAGCATCAGCCGCCCGCCTATGCTGCCCTTGGCCGTGCGTGCGGCAATGTCCTGCAAGGTCAGCACGCCGTCGCTCAGCAGCAGGCGGGCGTTCAGGGGCACGATGGCTTCGGCAAAGGCGGCGCCCAGGCTGACGCGGTCGAGCTTGACGCCGATGTCGGCGTCCATGGTGCGCAGCGCGGGCAGATCGAAGCGCCTGTCGGGCAACAGCTTACCTGCGGCGCGGGGTGGTTCGGCGGCATCTGCCGGGGCGACGCCCACGGCCGGCCCCAGATCCTGTATGGCCAGACTCTTGCCGGCCAACTGCCCGGTGAGCAGCGGGCGCGCGGGCCGGGTGTCATAGACGAAGCTGCCGTGCAGATCACTCTGGCCCACGGTCAGCCGGGTCAGCTCGGTGGTCCAGCGGGTCTGCTCATGCACCAGCCGGCCCTGCGCGCGAAAGCGCGCCGTGGTCGGCAGGGTCAGGCCCAGCGGCTTGCCCAGCGCTGCCAGCGACGGCCCGTCGATCACATAGTGGCCGCGCAGGCCCTGCAGGCCCAGCAGATCGCGCAGCTGGCCGACAAAGCTCAGCCGTGCCTGGCCCGAATGGGCCTGCAGGCGCACGTCAATCGAGGGGCCATCGTCACCGCCGCTGATCCAGGCCAGCGGCGCACTCGATTGCAGGCTGGCCGTCAGCGGGTTGCCGCGGTAGCGGCCGCTGGCCCTTGCCTGCAGCCCGCGGGTGGGACTCGAGGCGGGAGCCGACGCCGGTGCGGCTGCCGCCGGGGCTGCCTGGCCATCGAGCAGCGCAAAGCTGATGAAGGCGTCCAGCGCCAGCGGGTCGTCCAGCACACCGATCTCGCCGCGCTTGACCTCCAGCCGCTCCAGCACCAGGCCACCCATGGGCTGGCCGGCGACAGCGTCGGTATCGGTGCCGAAATCCCAGCTGGCCCGGCCATCGGCGCGGCGCTCCAGCGCGGCATTCAACTGCTCGGCCACCAGTGACTTGATGCGCAGCGGTGCGCCCTGGCGCAGGGCCCACAGATCGCTGTAGCGCAGGCTCATCTGCACGCCGCTGGCGCGCAGGGTCGGGCGTTCGGCATTCCAGCTCGGACCGGCCACCCACAGATGATCGCTCTCGACGCGCACGCCGCCCAGCAGACGGATGCGCAGGCCCTGGCGCGTGCCGTTGGCATTCAGCTTCACCTCACGCTGCAGCCGCTGGCTCAGGCGCCGTTCCAACGGCTCGGCGAGCCAGGGCCAGGCCATCAGTTCGCCGACGGTGAACAGGCCGGCGAGCAGCAGCAGCAGGCCTGCCGCAACGGCGAGGGCCTGGCGTGCGGACCGTGGCGGGGATGTGGAAGCGGGGGTCATGGCGAGGCAAACAGGGATCGGAGCATGGGTGATCGTGCCACCCCGCCCGTCGCTTGGCGATCAGCCGGCGGCGCGCAGCTGCGTGGGCGCCGTCCTACCGTTCAGCGCGCTGTCGCGCAGTGCCACCGCCCAGGCCGCCCCGAGCAGAAAGATCTGGCTGGACCAATAGATCCAGACCAGCAGCGCGGCGAAGGAGCTGGCCGCGCCCAGCGCCGATTTCGAGGCTGTGCCGGCAACGTAGAGGCTGATGCCCCAGCGGCCCAGCATGAACAGGCTGGCCGACAGCAGGGCGCCACCCAGCGCCCAGCGCCAGCGCAGGCGGCCGTCGGGCAGCCAGCGCAGCATGACGGTGAACAGGGCGGTGATGACCAACCAGGACCAGCCCAGCTCGGCGCCTGCCAGCAATGGCGCCAGCAGCGGCCAACGCACGGCCATGCCGTTCAGCCCGACCAGGGCCAGCCCCTGCAGCACCATCGCGATGGCCAGCAGAAAGCCGCAACCCAGCACCACACCGACGGCGATCAAGCGTGCCTGCAGCAGATAGCGCCAGCCAAACGGGGGCTCGGCCTCGGCCAGCATGTTCTGCAGCGAGGAGCGCAACTCGACGAAGACGCCGGTGGAACCCAGCAGCGTGGTGGCCAGCGCCACCCAGGAGGCCAGCGCACCCGAACCCAGGCTCAGCGTCAGTGCCGGGCGTTCCAGCAGCATCGCCTGCAGCGTGCGCGCCTCCTGCTCGCCGAGCAAATGCCGCACCGAGCCCAGCAGGGCCGCCTGGGCCTGGGCATCGCCCAGCAGCCAGACCAGCAGCCCGGTCAGCACCACCAGCAGCGGCGCCATCGAGAAGGCCGCATAGAAGGCCACGGCGGCGCCGGAGCGCATGCCGTTGACGCTGGCAAAGCGCTCCAGCGCCAGCCCGGCGATGCGATAGGCATGAATAGCATCGGCCGAGACCCTGTCGAGCACCGATCAGCCTCTCAGCAGCAGGGCCAGGCGCTGCGCCGAACGGCTGTGCTCGGCCATCACCTTCATCAACACGATCAGCACCGGCCCCAGGAACAGGCCCCACAGCCCCCATAAACCGCCCCACAGCACGACGCCGATGAACACGGCCGCGGCATTCATGCGAGCCGCGCGACCCTGCAAAAACGCGGTGATCACGGTGCCGATCAAGGTGGAGCTGACCAGCAGCAGGCCGGCGATGGCCAGTGCCGCCGAGCCGCTGTCGAAGGCCAGAAAGGCCTCGGCCGCACCCAACCCGGTCATGATGACCATGCCCAGATAGGGCACCACATGCAGCACGCCAGCGGTCACGCCCCAGCCGGCCGCGTCCGGCAGCCCGGCCCAGCTGAACATCAGCCACACGGTCAGGGCGATCAGCACATTGGTGAACAGCAGGACGCCAGCATAGACGCGCACCTGGCGGCCGCATTCGCGCAGCGCATTGGCGGCGGCCAGTCGCCGTCGCGGATCATTGCCCCACTGGCTGATCAGCTTGCGGCTCAGCGAGGGGGCGCCGGTGAGCACGAAGAAGGCCACCAGCATCAGGATGGTTGCATCGCTGCCGAACTGCAGCAACATGGTGGTACCCGACATCGCGGTGGACCGCAGGGCAGCGCCGGCGTCTTCGGTCAGCGCCGACGGGGCCGAGGCGGCCGGCGCCGCCACAGCAGCGGCAGCTGCCGGCCGCGGACGGCTGCGGGCCAGCGGAGCGACCGGGCGGCCGGAGTCGGTCAGGCGCGAGGCAGCGGCGTCGAGCTCGCCCAGTGCGCGGCGCACCCGGGTGGTCAGCGACTCGGTTTGCGGATCGATCTCGCGCACCCGCTGAGCCGCCAGGGTGATCATCTCCGGCACCCGCTCGGCGGTGCGCAACAACTGGCCCCCGAAACCATAGCCGGCCAGCATCACCACCGCCACCACGCCGGTCAGTGCCAGTGGCACTGCCAGGGCACGCCAGCGCAGGACCCGCTGCAAGGCCAGCACGGCCGGCTCCACCAACAGGGCCAGCAGCACCCCACCGGTCAGCGGTATCAGCACGCTGCGTCCCCACCACAGGGCCACCATGCAGGCCAGCACGGCCAGCACCAGCATCGGTGCGCTGGCGCGGGGCTGCACGGCCAGGCCGTCACGGCCCTGCGCCGCCAGCCGCAGCGCCTCGGCCGCCGACTCCGAGAGTGCGGTCACGCGGCGCAGGCGATTGGCGCGCTCGGCGGCTCGCAACGAGCCACGCGTACTGTCCCCCCGCCGCAGGGCCAGGCGCAGGGCAATGCTCGGGTCCGGCTTCACCACCAGCTCTCCAGCAGGCGTGCGGCCTGTTCCTTGGCGCGTTGCAGCCAGGGCCGGGCCTGCCATTGCGCCAGCGTCACCGGCGCCGAGGCGGCCAGGTCGCGGCGGAACATCGCCTCCATCTCCTGGCCAAAGTCGTCGCCAATCATCACCGCGTTGATCTCGTTGTTGCCGACGAAGCTGCGCCAGTCCATATTGCTGGAACCCACGGTCGAGAACACGCCGTCGATCACCGCCGTCTTGGCATGCAGCACCGCGCCCTGCAGTTCATGGAGCTTGACGCCCGCCTGCAGCAGCGCCTCGTAGTGGCTGCGCCCGGCATGCAGCACCGGGGCAAAGTCGCTCGCCGAGGGCAGCAACAAGACCACGTCAACGCCGCGCTGCGCGGCCTCGGCCAGCGCCGCAATCATGTCGGCGCCGGGTGCGAAATAGCCCATCGTCAGATGTGCGCTGCGCTGCGCGCCGTCGATGGCGGTCAGCAGTGCGGCGTACATGCGGGCCTCGTTGCCATCGGCGCCGGACGGGATGATCTGTATCACTTGCGAGCCGGCCGCTGCGCTGGCCGGTGCTGCGGCGGCGCCGGGCAGAAGGTCGCAGCCCTGCGCCGTCCAGGCCTCGCGCACCAGCGTATCCAGTGCGAGCACGGCCGGGCCGCGCAGCTGCACCTGGGTATCCCGCCAGCCGCGCTCGGTGCTGCGCGACTTGAAGCGCCCGAACGAGCCGGAGGCATAGACCTCGCTGATGTTGATGCCGCCGACAAAGGCGACCGCGCCATCGACGACCAGGATCTTGCGATGGTCGCGCTGAGTCAGATCCCAATAGCCCGGGCGCGTCAGCGGGTTGACCGGGTTGAAGGCGCAGACGGCCACGCCGCCGGCGCGCAGCGCATCGAAGTAGGCGGTCGCCGTTGCCACGGACCCCAGCGCGTCGTAGAGCACATGGGTCTTCACGCCCTGGGCCTGCTTGCGCAGCAGCAGCTCGGCCAGGCGCTGGGCCAGGCCCTGGTCTTCGAGGATGTAGGTCTCCAACAGGATGCTGCTGCGCGCCTGTTCCAGCTCGGCAAACATGGCGGCGAAGGTGGCCGGCCCGTCGACCAGCAGGCGAGCCTGATTGCCCGCATAGACGGGCAGGGGCGGCAAGGCGGACAGGGCACCGGCCTGCGTCAGCAGGGCCAGATGGCGGCTGCTCAGATCGGCCTTGCCCTCGGCCGCCAATTGGGCCAGCACACGCTGGCGCGCCTGCGGCGCCATGCGGCCCTTGGCGCCGTGCAGCTCGGGCCGTGAAGGCCCGCCCGCTGCGCCAGTCGACAGTGGCGGACGCACCGGCAGCACCGAGCAGGCCTGCAGACCGAGGAGCGACAGGGCTATCAGCAGGCCGCTGATGTTGCGCATGGCCTCAGTCGTGGCGATGGGATGGCACCGGTGAATCGTCGACTTCGTCCGGCAGCGGACTTGCCGCCAGAAAGGGGTAGGCGGCCTCGTAGCCCAGGGTGAGTTCGGCCGAGTCCGGTGCGAGCACCGGATCTCTGCGCTCCGCGAAACCGAGGCGGCGTGCCAGTTCGGTGGTGGTCATCGAAGTCTCCTTGGGCAGGGGTTTCAAGCGTCGAGCATGTCCTTCAACTCGTCGGCATGCTCTTCCTCGTCGGCAAGGATGTCTTCGAGCATGCGGCGGGTGGTCGGGTCCTTGTCGCCGATCAGCACGATCATCTGGTGATAGGCCTCGACGGCGATGCGTTCGGCCACCAGATTGGCGCGCACCATGGACTTCAGATCGGTCGACTCGTCGTATTCGGCATGGCTGCGTTCCAACAGGCCGGTGGGCGAGAAGTCCGGTGAGCCGCCGAGCTGCACGATGCGCTCGGCCAGGCGGTCGGCATGACCTGACTCGGCGATGGCGTGGACCATGAACTCCTCGGCAATGCGGGGTGCCGACATGCCATGGGCGGTGAAGTGGTGGCGCTTGTAGCGCAGCACGCAGACCAGCTCGGTGGCCAGCGCGCCATTGAGCAGCTTGACGATGGGCTGTGCCCACTGCCCCGAGCTCGGGGTCACCGCGCCATCGCTCAGGTCCGAGCGGGCCTGCTTCAACGCGCCCTCATCAAGTTCCATCCGCTGATCTTGAGCAGCGTCGGTGGGGAAGGGCACGGCTGACACCGGTGAGTGGCTTTGTTTGTGGCTCATGGGGACCTCGGAATGTTCAGGAAGGCAGGAACGGCTGTCGCCGCACGGAGAAGAAGCTGCGCCGCGTCACTTTCGGGCGGCGGCAATACCCAGCAGGGCCAGCGCCAGCAGCACGATGACGACGGCCACACAGATGAAGAACAGCAGCTTGGCCACACTGGCCGCGCCGGCGGCAATGCCGGTGAAGCCCAGCAGGCCGGCGAACACGGAAACGATGGCAAAAATCAGGGCCCACTTCAGCATGGCGCTACCTCCGGCGTGACGGAACTGAGAGTCAAGCAAGTCCTGACCCCGTCGGTGGAGTCCTGAACCTTGTTTGCCCGCGGCGATTGAATTCAGTCTAGGGAATCGCCCTTGGGCCAACCATCGGCGCAACACGCCCGACCCTGTAGGACATTGCCCCTTTCATTCGCCGGTCCTACAGGGCGTTACCGTCTATTACGCGCTGGTACCGCAATAAGTACAGCTGCCAAGTAAGGTTCTCCGGACGACCGCACCGCCGGGCGCTTCAGTGCCCGCGTCAGGCCCGGCGCTTCTCTCAAACCCGGGTCTGGCGGCGTGCGCGTCGTGTCAGAGATTGAGCAAAGACTCAATCATCCGAAAAACCTCAATAGGAGTGTGTCAATGAATCACAAGCAAATTGCCCTGGCTGCGGCCATAGGCCTGACCACGTCGGGCGCCTTCGCCGACAACATCAACTCGGTCGTCGCGGTTGTACCCAACGCCGCGGTTCCAGGGGCCTACTCGGCCGCCTGGGGCGCCACCCACGTGGAGGCGGGTGCGTTCACCGATGTGTTCACCTTCGCCGGAGGTGCCGATGGCTGGTTTTCTTCGAGTCTGATCACCAGCGGTTTTCTGGACAGTGCGAACATCGACTTTCAGACCGTGTCGGTCAACGGCAACGCCTACACGTTGTCGCCCAACGCGCCGGTCGAGTGGGCCACGCTGGGGCTGACCCATCTGAACCAGCCGTTCACCTTGACGGTCACGGGCATTGCGGCTCCCGCACTCACTGCAGGGGCCAGCATCGCGGCCAGCTATGCCGGCACGGCCGACATCACGCCGGTGCCCGAACCCGAGACCGCGGCACTGATGCTGGGCGGGCTGGGCCTGCTGGGCTTCCTGGCGCGTCGCCGCAAGCTGAGCTGAGGGCCGTCGCTTCGGCAACGCGTGGCGGCGGATGACCGCCGCCACGCATCGGCATGCTAGCCAGGCGGGGCCTTGGCCTCCGCGTGGCGGCTACGGCGCTTCTGGTAGTGCCCCATCACCGGCGTCGCCGATACGCCATGCAGCACGATGGACCCGGCAATGCTGAGCAGGCAGACCGAGGTCAGCATACTGGCCTGCTGGCCCTTCAGGCCATGCTCCAGCGCAAAAGCGAGGTAGAACAGCGAGCCGACGCCGCGTATGCCGAACCAGGCCAGCAGGCGACGCTGGGTGGCGGGCAGGCCGCTGCCCAGCAGCGAGGCATAGACGCTGACCGGCCGTACGATGAAGATCAGGAGCAGGGCGAAGCCGACCTGGGGCCAGCTCCAGTCCACCCAGGGCATGGCCACCCCGAGACACAGCACCATGCTGACTTCGACCAGGCGCTCGCAGCGCTGCCCGAAGGCCAGCAGTCGCCGTGACAGGTGGCTGCTGTCTGCCTTTGCCTCGGCCATCGAGGCGGCGGCCCGGGTGCCCTCGTGGAACAGCGCCACACCGGCCACGAACACGACCAGAAAGGCCGAGGTGGCGGTGGCGCGGGCCAGGCCGTAGCTGAGTGCGATGGCGCCCAGATACAGCAACTCGTCCCAGCCCAGCTCGTGCTGGCGGCGCAGGCGCATCCGTATCGCCCAGCCAAGGCCATGGCCGCAGGCCCAGCCCAGCAGCGCGCCGCCGACGATGGGCCACAGCAGGTCGGCCCACAGCCATGTAACACCGCTGAAGCCGAGTTGATGAAGGCCCAGCAGGCCCAGGGCCAGCATCACCGCCGGCAGCGCCGTGCCGTCGTTCAGGCCGCCCTCGGCGGTCAGTGACAGACGCACCGCGTCGCGGTCATTTTCCGTGCGTATCTGGACCTCGGAGGCCAGCACCGGATCGGTAGGGGCGAGCACGGCGCCCAGCAGCAGGGCCAGCGGCCAGGCGAGGCCCAGCAGCCAATGGGCGGCGGCGGCGGACAGCGCGATCGTGATCAGCATACCCACCGTGGCCAGCTGGGCGGCCACGCGCCAGGCCTTCCAGACCGGGGGCACGCGCAGGCGCAGGCCGACGGCAAACAGCGAGATCAGCACCGCCACCTCGGTGACGACCACCATCACCGGCGCATAGGCCTGAGCCTGGGCCTCGTGCCAGGGCTTGACCAGGGCGCCGACGCCCCAACCGACCAGCAGATAGACCACCGCCGGCGACAAAGGCAGCCGCCGCACCGGATGCTCGGCCAGGCCCATGGCGATCAGCACGAGGCCGAGCAGCAGCAGCGAGGCCGTCAGCATGGTCGGGCCGCCGCGATCCGCAGCTGCACACCATGGATCTGGCCATCGTCCACCAGGCGCAGCCGGGGCGGGTCGCTCTGCTGCGCCACGCCATCCACCAGCAGCGCGGCACCTGAGCCCACCGCCAGCTGCTCCACCATCACCTGGTAGCTGCTGCTGCGATAGCGGTAGCTGAACTTGAAGCCCGGCCACTGGGCCGGCAGGCGCGGCGCCAGCCGCAGCCAGGCCTGGCCCTCGTGGTGCTCCAGATGTATGCCCAGCAGCTGCTCGATGATCAGGCGGTACATCCAGCCGGCCGAGCCGGTGTACCAGCTCCAGCCGCCGCGCCCGACGTGCGGCGCGACGCTATAGACATCGGCCGCCATCACATAGGGCTCAACCTTGTAGACGTTCAGCTCGGCCGGCGTGCGGCCGTGGTTGAGCGGATTGATGATGTCCAGCAGCTGCCAGGCCCGCTGCACGTCGCCAAGCTCGGCAAAGGCCATCGCCGCCCAGATCGCGCCATGGGTGTACTGGCCGCCGTTTTCGCGCACGCCGGGCACATAGCCGCGTATGTAGCCGGGGTCGGGGCCGGCGCCGTTGAACGGCGGGTCCAGCAGCTTGACCAGGCCCTGCACGGGGCTGACCAGGCGCACGGCCAGCGCGTCCATCGCCTGGCGCGCTCGCTCGGGCGGGGCCACGCCGGACAGCACGGCCCAGCTCTGCGCGATCGAGTCGATCTGGCACTCCGGGCTTTCGCTGGAGCCCAGCGGTGCGCCGTTGTCGAAGAAGGCGCGGCGGTACCAGGCGCCGTCCCAGCCGTGCTGCTCCAGCTGCTCGGCCAGGTTGCGGCGCTCGGCCTCGCAGCGCACGGCCAGTGCATCGTCGTCCAGGCTCTGAGCCAGCGGGGCGAACTGGCGCAGCACCTCGCACAGGAAGAAGCCCAGCCAGACGCTCTCGCCTTTGCCCTCGTGGCCGACCCGGTTCATGCCGTCGTTCCAGTCGCCACCATCCATCAGCGGCAGGCCGTGCCCACCCAGGCGCAGGCCGTGCAGCAGCGCACGCCTGGCATGCTGGTACAGCGTGCCCGACTCGCTGGAGCGCATCGGCAGCTCGAAGTTGGATTCGTCCTGCGGCGCCACCGCACGGCCGTCCAGGAAGGGCACGGACTCGTCCAGAATGCTGCGGTCGCCGGTGCAGTCGATGTAGCGGCTCAGCCCGAGCGGCAGCCACAGATAGTCGTCCGAGATATGGGTGCGCACGCCGCGGCCCACCGGCGGATGCCACCAGTGCTGCACATCACCGTCGACGAACTGGTGCGCCGCGCACAGCAGCAGCTGCTCGCGCAGCAGGTCCGGCCGGGAGTGGACCAGGGCCATCGCGTCCTGCAGCTGGTCCCTGAAGCCATAAGCCCCGCCCGACTGGTAGTAGCCGCTGCGCGCCCACATCCTGCAGGCCAGGGTCTGATACACGAGCCAGCCATTGGCGAGCTGGTTCAATGCTGGATCGGGCGTGTGCACCTGCACGGCGCCCAGCGCCTCGTCCCAATGCCGCTGCACCGCCTGCAAGGCCATCGCCGCCGCGCCCGGCAGGCGCATGCGTTGCACCAGCTGCAGGGCCTCATCGGCATTGCGCGCCGCGCCGAGGCGGAACACGATCTCCCTCGTTTCGCCGGGGTCCAGGTCCAGCGGCGCCTGGATCGCGGCGCAGGGGTCCAGCGCCGCGCCGACGCGGCCCAGCAGGCGCTGGCTGCGCAGCGCCAGCGGATCGTCCAGGCTGCCATTGCGGCCGATGAACTCGGCGCGGTCACAGGTCATGCTGCCGGCGCGGTGGTGCTGGGCATCGACATCGAAGAAGGCCACCCACTCCGGGTAGTCATTGCTGTAGGGGTTGCGCACCATCAGGGGGCCGGCCTCGGCCGACATTGAGGTGATCAGATGCGGCGCAGTGGCCTCGCGCACGGCGCCGAGCACCCATTCGACATAGCCGGTGGCCGAGAGGCGGCGTGGCCGATCAGAGCGATTGGTCAGACGCAGCACGCTGAACTTGACGGCCGCATCGACCGCAACAAACACCTCCAGCTCGCTGGCGATGCCGTCCAGCGTCCGCTCGAAGCGGCTGCAGCCGAAGCCGTGACGGGTGGTGCAGGCGGCCGTCGTGTCAGCACGGCTCGGCGACCAGACGTGACCGGTCTCCTCGTCGCGCAGATAGAAGGCCTCGCCGCAGGCGTCGGTGACCGGGTCGTTGTGCCAGGGTGTGAGGCGGAACTCATGGGCGTTCTCGAACCAGGTGTAGGCCGCGCCGGCCTCGGAGATGACGCTGCCGAAGGCCGGGTTGGCGATCACGTTCGACCAGGGCGCCGGTGTGGCCTGGCCCGGTGCCGGCGCGATCACGTACTCCCGGCCATCGGCACTGAAGCCGCCCAGGCCGTTGAACAGGGTCAGGGCGTCGCCGGCTGGCGCTGGCTGCTGCCCGGGCTGCGGCCGATAGGCGCGGCTGACCACCAGGGGCTGCTGGCGGCGCTCATGGCCCGCACGCACCGTTCCGGCATTGTTGCTGCGCCGCTCCATGCGCGGGCCGCGTTCCAGCTGCTCGGCCAGGCTGCCGCGCTGGTCGCTGAACACGGCCCGCGCCACCGACTGCAAGAGCACCCGGTCCTCGTACGAGATCTGCTCGGCATGGCGCACGAAGATGCCGCCCGGCCGGTCTATCACATGGGCCTCCACGCCGGCCGACACCAGGCCCAGGATCTGCTCGTGCAGTTGCTGGCGGTAGATGTCCCGCTCCTCGTTCCAGACCACCAGATCGACGGCCAGGCCCTTCAGCCGCCACCAGGCATGGGCCTGCACCAGCTGGCGCACCAGCTCGATATGGGCGATGTCGCCGATCTGCACCAGCACGATGGGCAGATCGCCCGAGATCGTGTAGCCCCAAAGGCCCGACTGGCCGCGGCGGTTCTGCTTGATGATGGCGGCGTCGGCGCGCAGGGTGCTCTGGTTGAAGATCACCGCGCTGGCCAGGCGCGCATAGAGCTGCACCTCGGCCTCGCTGCTGTTGAGCTGGCGCTGCACCACCTGGCTGTGCGTCCAGGCCAGCTCGAACACGCGCTCGGCCAGGCTCCGGTCGCGGTATTTCTCGACCAGGGCCAGGCAGCCGTCGCGGCTGTCGGCTACGCCGATGACGATGTCCACGATGATGCTCTGGTCCGGCCCCAGCGTGACCACGCAGCGGCTGGCCGCCACCGGGTCCAGCACCGAGCCGGCGGTGTTCGACAGCGGCCCGCGCTGGCGCAGCGCCAGCGGCTCCTGCAGGCTACCGCCCCGGCCGATGAAGCGGGCGCGGTCGGTCTCATGCGACACCGTGCCGCCCTTGCTGCCGCGCACCCCATGCACGGCCAGCAGCTGCAGCATCCAGGGTGAGGCGTCATTGGAGGCGCGGGGCCGGCGGTTGCACAGCAGGGCGCCGGTCTCGGCAAGGATCTCGGTCTGCACAAACAGCTTGCTGAAGGCCGGGTGCTGCATATCGCTGGCGGCCGAGGCCAGCACCACCTCGGCATAGCTGGTGATCTCGATCTGGCGCGTGCTGCGGCTGGTGTTCTTGATGCGCACCCGCTTGAGCTCGATCGCATCCTCGGGCGATACGGCAATCTCGGTATGCGTCTCGATGCCATGGTCGCGTCGCCGGAACTCGGCCCGGCCCTCCGAGAAGATGGCCTGGTAGTGGCTGCCGGTGCTTCGGGTCGGCTGGTGGGCGGTGGACCACAGCGCGCCGCTGTCAATGTCACGCAGGTAGCAGAAGCTGCCGGAGGCGTCGCAGGTGCTGTCTTCGCGCCAGCGGGTCACCGCCATGTCCCTGTAGCGGCTGTAGCCACCGCCGGCCTGGGTCACCATCACGTGATAGCTGCCGTTGGACAGCAGATGCACCTCGGGCGCGGGCGTGCTGGGGTCGGTGAAGCAGCGCACCGGCACCTCGCTGCCGGCCGAGGGGCTGCGCAGCGCCGCGCGCTCCGCTGCGGCCGCGTGCTGCACCACGCCCTTGGGCACGCGCTCGTGCAGCAGGGGCAGGGTGGCGAGCAGGCGCGGGTCGGCCGCGAAGAACTGCTGCATGCGCGGGCCGCGCAGCACCTGGGCCATGGCCAGCAGGCCCATGCCCTGATGGTGGGCCATGTATGAGCGCACCACCGCATGGCTCTGGCCACGGGGCAGGCGCAGCGGCGTGAAGTCCACCGCCTCGTGAAAACCATAGACGCCGCTGGCGCCCAGCGCCTGCAGCCGCTGCAGGTTGTCGCAGGCCGCCACCGGCTCCAGCAGCAGGGCCATCATGCTGGCGTAGGGCGCCACCACCAGGTCTTCGGCCAGACCGCGCTTCAGGCCCAGGCCGGGCACGCCAAAGGCGCGGTACTGGTAGTTCAGCGCCGCATCGGTGGCGTTGTAGCCCGACTCGGAAATGCCCCAGGGCACGCCGCGCTCACGGCCGTACTCGATCTGCCGGCCCACTGCCGCCATGCAGCTCTGGTCCAGCAGCGTGTGGGCGTCGCTGGGCATCAGCAGCATGGGCATCAGGTACTCGAACATCGAGCCGCTCCAGGACATCAGCACCGGCTCGCCATTGACGGTGCTGAGCTGGCGGCCCAGCGCAAACCAGCTCTCCTGCGGCAACTGGCCCAGGGCGATGGCCGCGAACACGCCCAGCCGCGCCTCGGAGGCGAGCAGGTCGTAGTAGCCGGTGTCGGCGCTGTGCTCGTCGACGTTGTAGCCAATCACCAACTGGTGGCGGAAGCTGTCGTACAGAAAACCCTGCTCCATCTCGCACAGCGCGCCGGCGCGGGCGGCCAGCGCCTCAAGCCGGGCCAGGCAGGCCTGCGCGGCCTCGCTGGCGTCGCTGCGCTCGGCCAGCTCTCGCAAGCTCGCGTCGCCCGCGAGGTGGGGGTGCTCCAGCAAGTCGCCACTGTCGGGCAGCAGGTCGGCCAGCTCGTCCAGCGCCGCCAGGCATTGCAGGGTCAGGCGTTGCGCCCAGCGCTTGGCCTCGCCGGTCAGCGCCTGCAGGGCCACCGCGGCCAGCAGCTCGGTGCTGGCGGCATGCAGGCTCTCCAGCGCGCTGCGCAATCCGGCCAGCGTGACGATAGGGTTGGCGCACCAGCGCTGCAGCACCTGCTCGAAGGCCTCCAGCGACACCGTCGACTCACCCTCGATCAGGGCCTCGCGCAGCAGCGCAAAGGTATCGAACAGCCCCTCGATCCAGGACGGCGCCAGCAGCGACTCGTCGGCCACCGTCAGCAGGCCCCCACGCAGCGTCAGCAGCTGGGCCATCAGATTGCCGCTGTCCACCGTCGACACATAGCGGGGCCGCAGCGGCTCCAGGGTCTGGGTGTCGTACCAGTTGAGGAAGTGGCCGCGGTGGCGCTCCAGGCGCTCCAGGGTGTCAAGTGTTGCGCCTATGCGGGCCAGCATCTGGGCCAAGGTGATGTAGCCCAGGTCATGGGCGGTCAGATTGGCCAGCAGCGCAAAGCCGATATTCGTCGGCGAGGTGCGGTGGGCAATGCGGGGCACCGGGTGCTCCTGCAGATTATCGGGCGGCAAATGGTTGTCTTCGGCGCCTACGCAGGTGTCGAAGAAGGCCCAGGTGCGGCGCGCCATCGTGCGCAGATAGCGTTGCTGGTCATGGCTCAGCGCCGGGCGACGGGCGCGCAGCGGGCGGTCCAGCCACCACATCAGCAACGGCGAGGCCAGCCACAGCAGCAGCACCGGTGCGGCCAGCGGCAGCGCCTCGGGGCGCATGCGCAGCAGGGCCACGCCGGTCAGCCCGGCAGTCAGCGGCCCCAGCCACATGCGCGCCGCCGTCTGGCCCAGGGCCAGCAGGCTGCCGGCCGGCGCACCCTGGCGCACATCGGCCGAGGCCGTCCATTCGAGCAGATTGCGCTTGGAGGCAAGGCTGCGCCACAGCGTCACGGCGATGGCATGCAGCGTGTAAGCTGCCTCGTGCGGCAGGCAGGCCAGCGTCTGCGCGAGCTGCAGCAGCTGGTGACCGAAGGGTTGCACGCCAACGTGGCGAGCATTCAAGCCGGTCAGGTTCAACGGCCGTTTCAGCAGATCCAGCAGCTGCGCGGTCAGCGGCACCAGGCCGATGATCAGCAGCACCCGCACCGTCCACAGGCCCGGTTCGGGCAGGGCCAGCCAGCCGACCAGCAACAGGCTCAGCAGCACCGCGGGGCCGAGGCTGCGGCGTAGATTGTCGAACAGCTTCCAGCGCGACAGCGCCGACAGCGGGTTCAAGGGCCGGTCGGGCAGCAGGTACAGGCGCTCGCGCAGCCAGCCCAGCAGCTGCCAGTCGCCGCGTATCCAGCGGTGGCGGCGGGCCACATCGGCGCCATAGCGCAGCGGCGCCTCTTCCATCAGCTGCACATCGCTGAGCAGGCCGGCGCGGGCATAGCAGCCCTCCAGCAGGTCATGGCTCAGGATGCGGTTGTCGGGCAGCTGCTCGCCCAGCGCGTACTCGAAGGCATCGACGTCGTAAATGCCCTTGCCGATGAAGGAGCCCTCGTCGAACAGGTCCTGATAGACGTCCGAGACGGCGCGGGTGTAGGGGTCGATGCCGGGCTCGCCGCCATGCAGGCGGGCATAGCCGGAGCGGCCGGTGCTGGGCAGGCTCAGACCGACGCGGGGCTGCAGGATGGCATGGCCCTCGACCACGCGCCGCGCCTGCACGCCGCTGCCGAAGCGCGGCCGGTTCAGCGGGTGGGCCATGCTGGCCGCCAGCTGCAGGGCGCTGCCGCGCGGCAGCTGGGTGTCGGTGTCCAGGGTGATCACATAGCGCACCGCGGCCAGCGCGCTGCGGTCACCGACGAGGTGCGAGAAGGCTTCACCCGGTCCGGCATCGGCGCGGCCGCGCAGCAGCGCGTTCAGATCGGCCAGCTTGCCGCGCTTGCGTTCACGGCCCATCCAGCGGGCTTGCTGCGCGTTCCAGCGCCGCGGCCGGTGCAGCAGCAGAAAAGGTGCGCTGCCGCCGCTGCCGGCATAGCGGACGTTCAGCGCGGAGATGCCGGCGCTGGCCAGGGCGATCAGCCCGGCATCCTCGGGACGGTGTTCCTCGCGCGCATCGGCCAGATCGGTGAGAAGGGCGAACTGCAGCTGGGCATCGCGATTGGCCAGAAAGCGCAGCTCCAGGCCTTCAAGCAGCGACTCGATGCCGGCCGGGCTGCCCAGCATCGTCGGCACCACCACCAAGGTGCGGGCACTGGGCGGCAGGCCCAGCGCATAGTCCATGCGGGGCAGCACCAGCGGCCGCACGAACAGCGTGACGCTCCAGTTCAACAGCGCCAGCGACAGCTGCCAGGTGGCCAGCAGCAGGAGCAGGCCCACACCCACCAGCGCCCACGGCGGCAGCTGCGCGCCCAGCGCGACCTTGAGGAAGGGGCCGACCGCCAGCAACAGTGCGCCAGCCAGGCCGGCACCGATATAGGCGCCCAGCGGCATCGCCCAGCCCGGATGCAGCGCCCGCCAGCGGCTGACCCGCAGGCCCAGCAACTGCTCCAGCGCCGAGCGGCCGTGGCCCAGCAGGTAGTAGCCGACATGGCCCTGGCGTTCCAGCCCCTGTGCGTCACTGAGCCGCTCCTGTGCCAGCTCGGCCAGCTCGACCGCATGGCTGGCCACCTCAAGCTCGCTGCGGCCGCTGCGCCGGGCCAGGCGCTCCACCGCCTGGCGGTAGGCGTCGCGGGTGATGAAGTCCATCTGCTCATAGACGGCGCTGGGGTCGCGGCGCAGGGCCTGCTCGGCATTGCTCAGGTTCTCGACGAACTCGGGCCAGTTGATGGAACTCAGCAGGCGCAGGCTGCCAATGCTGTTGGCGACAGAGACCTGGCTGGCTGCCTGCGACTGGCTTTGCAGATGCACCATCTGCTCGATGCTCTGGCCCTGGTCGGCCAGGCGCTGCTCGACCCAGGTCAGCGGCAGCGCCAGCTGCGCCCCCTGGCCCTGCAGCCGGCGGGCAAAGGCGGCCACAAAGGCGCTGCTGAGCGTGGGCGCGGCGCGCGCCATGTCGGCGATCACCAGTATCAGGTCGCTGGAACGCTGCTCCAAGGCCTCGAGCATGCGCTGGGCCCAGGCGTCGGCGGCGTCGCGGTCCTGCCGGCCCAGGCTGACACTGACGCCGACGCGGCGCAGGTTCTCGATCAAGGCCAGGCGCAGCATGATGGGAAAGGCCCAGAGCTCGCCCAGAGTCAGTGGCGTCACGCTCTGATAGGCCGCGACGAAGCGGCTCAGGGTGCCACGGCTCAGGCTGCCGTCAGCATGGGCTATCGCCTGCAGCGCCAGCTCATAGACGCGCGGCCGGCCCACGCCCTCCAGGTCGCCGCTGCGGGCGGCCAGGCGGGGCAGCTCGCGGCTGTAGCCCTTGGGCAGGTGGCGGCGGGCGGTGCGTATCTCTTCCTCGATCAGATAGAGGTTGTCGAGCAGCCACTCGGCGGCGGGGGTGATGGGCAGATCGGCGGCCACCGCCTCGGCCAGCTCCCTGCCGACACCGGTGAGCACCTCTTCGTTGGCGCTCAGGCGCGCCAGCAGACGGTCGGGACGGCGCTGTGGATCCAGCTGATGCACTCGTGCCAGGGCCAGACCATGGGCGGCCATCTGATCGGCGCTGAACAGCGCCTCGCGCAGCGGGGCCTCCTCGCGGCCAAGGTCCAGCCTGCCAGGGTTCATGCGCTCCCATTGCAGCCATTGTTCTGCTTTTGCCCTGCGCCAGACCCTTGTCACCACTTTGCCAAATGCCATCAAACCATCCTCCGGCCCTGCCGCGCCTCGCGTGAGCCTAGCTTGCACCTCCGGCCCGGATCGAGCTGTAGGACGATGGCGCGTCCTGCCGCAGTCCCAGGGCTTGCCCCGGCCTGGTGCGAACAGTGGAGCGGACCGTCACCGAGGATTTGCAGGCTCGACTTCCATCAATCAAGCTCGACCCTTCCCTTACTCAGGAGCCTGGACATGACCCGTTTGACCGCCAAGAACTTTTCGCCCGACGTGCTGCAACTGTTTGACCGCTATGTGCATGGTGACCTGAGCCGGCGCGGCTTCATCGACCAGGCCGCGCGCGCCGCCGGTGGCACGGCCGCCGCGGCTGGCCTGCTGGCCGCGCTGAGCCCGCAGTTCGCGCAGGCGCAACGGGTGGTGCCCACCGATCCGAGGATTGCCACGCGCTCGCTCAGCTTCGACTCGCCCCTGGGCAACGGCCAGGTCAAGGGCTATCTGGCCAAGCCGGCGCGGGCCACGGGCAAGCTGCCGGTGGTCATCGTCGTGCATGAGAACCGCGGCCTGAACCCCCATATCGAAGACATCACCCGCCGCCTGGCCCTGGACGGTTTTCTTGCCTACGCCCCGGACGCGCTGGCGCCCGCGGGCGGCTACCCGGGCGACGAAGACAAGGCGCGCGAGTTGTTCGGCAAGCTTGACGGTGCCAAGACCCGCGCCGACTTCGTGGCCGCCACCCGCGCGATGCTGGGCTTTGCCGAGGGCAATGGCAAAGTCGGCACGGTCGGCTTCTGCTTTGGCGGCGGCATGGCCAACTATCTGGCCACCCAGGTGCCCGAGCTGGCCGCGGCCGTGCCCTTCTACGGCGGCCAGCCGGCGGCGGCCGAGGTGCCCAGGATCAAGGCGCCGCTGCTGATCCACTATGCCGGTGTCGATGAGCGCATCAACGCCGGCTGGCCCGCCTTTGAAGAGGCGCTGAAAGCGGCCGGGGTCAAGTATGAAGCCCATATCTACGCGGGCACCCAGCACGGCTTCAACAACGACACCACGCCCCGCTTCGACGCCGCCGCAGCCGATCTGGCCTGGAAGCGCACGGTGGGCTTCTTCAAGGCGAATCTGGCGGCTTGATCAGTCCTTGCGGAACAGCGCCAAGGTGCCCAGCACCGCCTCACCGCGGTTCTCGCGCAGCTTGGCGCCCTCCAGCAGCCGGGTCTCGAAGCCCTGGGCGGCGGCCAGCCGTTCGAGGTAGTGCCTGGCATGGGCGAAGCGGCGGGTCGGGGGCAGCACAAAGTCTTCGCTGCCCTCGTGGGCCTCGACCGAGAAGGCGAAGTGCCCGCCCGGGCGCAGCGCCCTATGCGTGGCAGCGAATACCGGGGCCAGGTCGCCGATATAGACGAACACATCAGCCGCCAGCACCAGGTCCTGGCAGGCCTGCTGGGGCTGCAGGTGCTCGATCAGCTCGGCACAGACCAGCTCATCGTAGAGACCCAGCTCCCGCGCCTTGGCCAGCATATTGCTCGACAGGTCGATGCCGACCAGGCGCCGCGCCATTGGCTTGAGCAGGGGGCCGCACAGGCCGGTGCCGCAGCCGAGATCCAGCACGTCGGCGTTGCGAGGGGAGGCCAGCCGCTCAATCATGTCGCACAGCAGCTTCGGCGTCTGGTACTTCAGCAACTGAGTCAGGTGCTCGTCGAAGCGGTCGGCATAGTCGTCGAACAGGGTCGCCACATACTGGCGCGGCGAGGCCACCGGAGCCTCCTCGGTGCCCAGTGCGCCGAGTGCCGCCAGGTGGTAGCGCAGCTCCTCGGCATTGCCGCCCAGGGCAATGGCCTTGCGGAAGTTATCGGCCGCGGCCTTGCGGTACTCCTCGGTGCGGTCGGGGTGCTGCTCGGACAGCATGGCCAGCAGCTCGCTGACGTTGAGCCTGGCCTCCAGCAGATCCGGATCGATCTCCAGCGCGCGCTCCAGACTGGCCAGCGCGTCCTGCGGGCGCTTGAGCTTGCGCAGCAGCTTGCCGCGGTTCGCCCAGGCCTTGGGGTTGAGCGGCTTCAGCGCCAGCGAGCGCTCGTAGCTGGCCAGGGCCTCGTTGAAACGCTTCTCCAGGCTCAGCGCGATGCCCAGGCTGTTGTGGGCGGCGGCGCTGTCGGGCCGCACCTCGGCGGCCCTCTGCAGCAGGGCGATGCCCTCGGCCAGCCGGTTGCTGCGCGCCAGCAGGCCGCCGAACAGGTGCAGGGCGTCGAAGTGTCTTGGCGCGCGCTTCAGCAGCTTGCGGTACAGCGCTTCGGCCTGCGGCAGCTGCTGGCGCTGCTGCAGGGCCAACGCGCGCTGGCATTCGTCGTCCAAGGCTTTGAGTGCGTGGTGTTGTGGTGCGGGCATAGATGGGTGGGGCCGGGCGACGGAGCTATTGTGGGTTAAGCGGGCGGGGCTTCGTGGCGAGGATGCGCAGGTACTCCGGGCTGCCGCGCGCGCCGGCAATGGCTGCCCACAGGCGGGTCACCAGGGCCGGATGACGGGCCTGGAACTCGCGGGTGACAATCAGGTACAGGGTCTGCCGCATGAAGGGTTGGGGCAGGGCCTCGATCTTGCCGGCGAAGGCTGTCTGGACCAGGGCCTGACCCTGCTCCTCCTGCAACACGGCCAGCGGAATGCGCCCACGCTCAAGCTTGCGCAGCACCTGTTCGGCGGACGGTGCCTTGTCGTCCAGCGGCACGCCCAGGCGTTCCAGTTCCAGGCCGTAGCTGAAACCGAACTGCACGCCGATGGCGCCGTGGTCGAGATGGTAGAAGCGCTTGCCGTCCCAGTCGGCGGTCGAGCCGCTGCGCCGGTAGACCATAAAGCGAAGCTGGGCCAGGCTGGAGCCGGCATCGGGCGCGTCGCCCTTCATCGGATAGCTGAGCCACAGCAGCCGCTCGGTGGAGAACACGCCCACCAGCGCGTCGGCCTGGCCGCTGCGGCTGTCTTGCAGGCAGCGCGCCCGCGGCGCCATATGGTTTTTCAGCTGCAGGGGCAGGCCGCGCAGCGCCAGCCGTATCAGCTGTTGTGAATAGCCGCTGCCATCGGGCATGGTGTAGGGATAAAAGGGCACATCGGCGGTGCACAGACGCAGGATCGGGGTGGCCTGCAGCCTTGCGGCGGCCAGCATCATCAGGGCGGCAAGCAGGGCGTGACCGATCGGCACGGGCGTCCGGGGCCGGCTTTCGCTGCGCACAGCTGAGGATCTAGGCAATCGCGCTCCTTCGGTGTCTTGTCAATTGTGTATCGGAATCCGGGCCGCTGGTATTCTTGGGCGATGACTGCACCTGACAAGCAAGGCCCGAGTACCGACAACGTTCATTCCGATCGCCGCTTCGGCGTCGAGCATGGCGCCATCCACAAGCCGATTCACACCTCGGTGCAGTACGGTTTCGACCGCGTCGAAGACCTGATAGGCGTGTTCCAGGGCACGCTCAAGGGCGGCTACAACTACGCCCGCCAGGGCACGCCGACGACGGCCGCGCTGGAGGCCAAGATCACCCTGCTGGAGCAGGGCCTGGGCACGATCAGTTTCGCCACCGGCATGGCGGCGATCTCGGCCGTCTTTCTGACCCTGCTGCGTGCGGGCGACCACATCATCTCCAGCCGCTATGTGTTCGGCAACACCAACAGCCTGCTGGGCACCCTGGAGGATCTGGGCGTGGCGGTCAGCAAGGTTGACGCCGGCTCGGCCGCCGCCGTCGAGGCCGCGCTGCGACCCAACACCCGCATGGTCTTCGTCGAGACCGTGGCTAACCCCGGCACCCAGGTGCCGGACCTGGTGGCCATAGGCGCGCTGTGCCAGGCCCGCGGCCTGGTCTATGTGGTGGACAACACCATCACCTCACCGGCGCTGTTCCAGCCGCGCTCGGTCGGCGCCAGTCTGGTCATCAACTCGCTGACCAAGACCATGGCCGGCCATGGCGATGCGCTGGGCGGCGCCGTCACCGACACCGGACTGTTCGACTGGCAGGGTTTTCCGAATATTTTTGCGGCCTACCGCAAGGGCGATGTCAGGCAGTGGGGCCTGCAGCAGATCCGCAAGAAGGGGTTGCGCGATATGGGCGGCACGCTGTCGTCTGACGCGGCCCACCGCATCAGCGTCGGCGCCGAGACGCTGCAGTTGCGTGTCCGCCAGACGAGTGCCACCGCGCTGGCCCTGGCCGTCTGGCTGCAGGCCCACCCGAAGATCGCCGCCGTGCACTACCCCGGCCTGGCCTCGCACCCTCACCATGGCCGCGCCACCGAGCTGTTCAAGGCCGGCTCCTGGCTGCTGAGCTTCGAGCTGCGTGACCCGGCGGACCTGGTGCCCGTGCTCAACCGCCTGCAACTGCCGATCAAGGCCACCGGCCTGGGCGACACCCGCAGCCTGATCATCCCGGTCGCCCCGACGATCTTCTGGGAAGCTGGGCCCGAGGTGCGCGCCGAGATGGGCATCGCCGATGGGCTGATACGGCTGTCGGTCGGGCTGGAAGACGAGGCCGACCTGATCGCCGACTTCGCGCAGGCCCTGGGCTGACGCCTCCGGGCTGATTCGCCTGGCCGGCCGGCGCCTGTGCGTCAGCGCACAGACGCCGGGGCTGGACACGGCTATAAGAGGGCACCACCGCAACCCCAGGAGCCCAACCATGTCCAGCAACGTGACCATCGTCGGCGAGGTCAGCTACCGCGAGGGCGACGGGCCGATGATGCTGATACGCCCCGGCCTGTGCGAACTGGAGCTCACCGCCGCTGACGCAACGCTCGGTTGGCAGGACGGCGACGACCGCCTGTCTGCCGTGATGCCGCGCAGCGACTTCGAGGGCTACGTCAAGAAGGGGGCAATACGGTTGGAGGCTGGGCAGGCCTGAGTTGAGTGGTTTGAACATCCCCACGCCATCCATGTGGATGGTGATAGCATGGGCCATGAACCTCAAAGCACCTGTTCCGCCGGCCAAGACCAAGCCCGCCGACTCGGAGAAGATCACCATCAACCTCGGCTTCGTCGATCTGGGCCAGATCGACCTGCTGGTGGCCGAGGGCTTCTACGGCAACCGCAGCGACTTCATCCGCACGGCCATTCGCAATCAGGCGGCCTGCCATGCCGACGTCGTCAAGCAGGCGGTGGCGCGCAAGATGCTGGTGCTCGGGCTGCAGCACTTCAGCGCCAGCGATTTGCGTGCGGTGCAGGCCGCCGGGCAGACGCTGCAAGTGCGGGTGCTGGGCCTGGCCACGATCGCCGACGACGTCAGCCCGGAGCTGGCGCGGGCCACGATCGACTCGCTGGATGTGCTGGGCGCGCTACACGCCAGCCCCGCCGTCAAGGCCGCGCTGGCCGATCGCCAGCGCTGAGCCGCAACACTCCACCCCCTCAAGGATTGAATGAACCACAGACTGCAGGACCTGATGCGCGACGCCGCCCGACTGACACAGACCGGGCGCCTGAGCGAGGCCACTGCGGCGATCCAGCGCGCCTTGGTCGGCCTTGCACCGATGGCTGCGCCCGCCACCCCAGTCGCGGCTGCCGGCGAGGTGCTGGAGGGCTGCGTGTTCGAGTCACCGGCGACGCGTTCCGGCGCTCGGCCCGCGCCGGAGCGCGCCGATGCCAGAGAATTCCGCAGCGCTTCGTTTACCCATGCGTCGCTGACCCGCCAGTACAAACTCTATGTGCCACCGGGCCGGCTCGGGCAGGCGCTGCCGCTGGTTGTGATGCTGCATGGCTGCACGCAAAACCCCGATGACTTTGCCGCCGGCACCGACATGAACACCCTCGCCCGCGAGCAGGGTTTCTGCGTGCTCTACCCGGCCCAGGGGCAGGACGCCAATCCGTCACGCTGCTGGAACTGGTTCAAGCACAGCCATCAGACCCGCGAGCGCGGCGAGGCCGCTCTGATCGCTGCGCTGACCCGGGCGGTGATGCAGGGGCAGGGCACGGACCCGCTCAGGGTCTACATCGCCGGTCTGTCCGCCGGTGGGGCGATGGCTGGCCTTGTTGCCGCAGCGCACCCGGAGTTGTTTTCAGCCCTCGGTGTGCACTCCGGCCTGGCCCCCGGCGCGGCGCGCACCTTGCCCGAGGCGATGGCGGCGATGAAGAGCGGGGCCGCCGCAGCCCATGCCCAGGTGCCGCTGGCCTTGCCGGTGATCGTCTTCCATGGCGATCAGGACCCGACGGTCCATCCCCGCAACGGCGAGCAACTGATCAGGGCCGCAACAGGCCCGGGAGGCACGGCCGCGCACGTCGAGCGGGGCGAGTCCGCCCAGGGGCGCTGCCATACCCGCAGCCTCTACACGGGGCCGGATGGCAGCGTCGCGGCCGAACACTGGCTGCTGCACGGGGCCGGCCACGCATGGGCCGGCGGCCGGGCGGCGGGCTCGTACACCGACCCCAAGGGCCCGGACGCGAGCCGGGAGATGCTGCGCTTCTTCTTCGACCATCCGCGCCGCGCTAGGCATTGACGGATCGTGCCTGGCTGTGCGCTGGCGCACAGACGAGGTCTGGCTTGCGGCGTACAAGCATCCCATGCCATCCGATTCGAAGCCCATACCACCGCCGCCCGTGGCCCTGGCGGCGCTGGAGCTCGCTCTGGAACAGAGCCAGCAGGTCAAGGCCAAGGTCGAGGCCTGCGTGGAGGATCTGTCCAGCAGCAATGACGCCACCAAGACAGCCATCGCCGAGGGCACGCAGCTGCTGTCCGCCCATGCCGTGCTGGTCGAGAGCGAGGCGGTCGAGGGGCGTGTGCAGGAGGTCGCCGACGACCTGCATGACGCGACCGAGGCCCTGAGCCAGGGCATAGACGACCAGAAGCTGACGGCCGCGGCCCTGAGTCAGGCCGAGCAGGAACTGGCGCAGACGCAGGCCGCCTTGGCGGCATCTCAGGCGGCCGAGAGACAGGCCCGCCAACGGGCCCTGCACGACTCGGCCACCGGTCTGCCCAACCGCGAGCTGTTCGATGACAGGCTGGAGCAGGCGATTGCCCTGGCTGCCCGCCACCACTGGACCCTGGCGGTGATGTTTCTCGACCTCGACGGCTTCAAGGCCGTCAACGACACCCATGGCCATGCGGCGGGCGACGCCGTCCTGAAAGAAGTCGCCGCGCGGCTGCTGAAACAATCCCGCGAGGAAGATACCGCCTGCCGCAATGGCGGCGACGAGTTCCTCTTTCTGCTGCTGAACCCGGGCGACGCCGGCAACATCGAACGCCTGGCCGGGCTCGTGATGAACCAGCTCGAGCAGCCGATCACATTCGGCGCTCTGCAACTCGGCATCAAGTTGAGCATGGGCATCGCCATCTATCCCCAGCATGGCACGACCGGCGAGCAGTTGGTCGGGCGCGCCGACGGTGCGATGTACCGGGCGAAGGCCAAGGGTGGTGGCATCGTGGTTTGTTGATGCGGAGCCCTGCTTGACCGCGAAAACAAAAAAGCCGTTGCTTCACAACGGCTTTTTGCTGGTTGGTGGAGAGGAGGAGGATCGAACTCCCGACCTCCGCATTGCGAACGCGGCGCTCTCCCAGCTGAGCTACCCCCCCGAACCGTGGAAAAGTATAGCGCGGGATTTTTGCGCCCGGACACCGGTTCAACCCGAGGCTTGACGGGTGTCATGCCAGGCGGCCAGCAGCGCCTGTTCGCGCTCCGGCTTGAGCTGGCGGGCGAGGCTGGCCTGGCCTGCCGGTGTCTTGACCCAGGCCAGCGTGCTGCGCAGCGTGTCGACGATCGGCCGGCAGTGCAGGCCGTGGGCGCGGGCCTTGCTGCAATCGACGCGCAGCATGCCGGCGAGGCTCGCATCGGCGCTGGGTATCCACAGCGGCAGTTCGACCCAGGCGCCCACGCCCTGTTGCTCCAGAAAGGCCTCGGGTACCCAGTTCAGGCGGGTGTCGCTGCCGAAGCTTGTCTGGGCGGTGGTCAGCAACTCGCCGAGGGTCAGGTCGGCACTGCCGCTGGCATTGAAGTCGCCGCGGGCGCCTTGCTCCACCAGCGTCAGCATGAAGGCGGCCAGGTCGTGCACATCGATGCACTGGGCCGGCAGCTCGGGGGCTACCGGGGCCAGCACCTCGCCACCGCGTGCGACGCGGTCTGCCCAGTAGCTGAGCCGGCCGGAGGGATCCTGCTCGCCGACGATCAGGCCGGGGCGGACGATGATGGGGTGGGCCGCGAGGGCCAGCAACTCGCGCTCGCAGGCGGCCTTCAGCGGGCCGTAGGTCTCGCCGGTCACCGTTTCGACACTGCTCATGTCCTGGTCGTGCAACGGAGTGCTCTCGGTCATGCCGGGGTCGGGCAGGGCGGCGAAGGCCGAGATGGTGGACACCAGCAGATAGGGGCAGCTCGGCCGCAGTGCCTCGATCGCGCCGCGCACATCGGCGGGCAGGTAGGCGCAGGTGTCGATGATGGCGTCCCAGTCGCCAGCGGCGCGAGCCAGGTCGGTCTTGCGGTCGCCGAGGATGCGCTCGACGCCAGCCGGTGGGACGGAGCTGCTCCTGCCGCGCTGGAACACGGTGACCTGGTGGCCGCGGGCGAGGGCGGCGCTGACGAAGGCCGAGCCGAGGAATACACCGCCGCCGATGACAAGCAATTTCATGGTTCTGAGGGGCCGGCGCCGGCCGGACCCCGGGGTGACTGTGGGCGATCAGTGTAGGGGCCGAGACCCGATAGTCGCCATTTTTGCGACACTGCTTGTCGAGACCGAACCAACCCGTGAGTGCCCATGCCCCCTTACGCCGATCCCGAGCCTGATCCCGCCTGGCTCGATGCGCAGTACAACAACCGCGCGCGCATTGCCGACAGTGCCGACATCTTCCAGCGCTGGCAGCGCGCCTCGGCGCTGTCGCGCGAGCGCTCCCCCTGCAGGCTGGACCTGGCCTATGGCGACGGGCCTGATGAACGCCTGGACCTGTTCACCACGACCCGCGCGGCCGCGCCGGTGCTGGTGTTCCTGCACGGCGGCTATTGGCGCTCGCTGGACAAGGCCGACCACTCCTTCGTCGCGCCGTCCTTCGTGGAGGATGGCGCGCTGGTCGTGGTGCCCAATTACAGCCTGTGCCCGGCGACGAGCATGGACCGCATCCTGCTGCAGACGGCGCAGGCGCTGGCCTGGACCTACCGCAACGCAGCGGTGCACGGGGGTGATCCGCAGCGCATCGTGGTCGTCGGGCATTCGGCCGGCGGGCAGCTGGCCGCGATGCTGCTGTGCTGCCTGTGGCCGCTGCTGGCCCCGGACCTGCCCTCCGACCTGGTGAAGGGGGCGATGGCTATCTCGGGCCTGCATGATCTGGAGCCGGTGCGGCGCTCGCCCTATCTGCAGGCCGATCTGCATCTGACGCCGGCCCTGGTGCGCAAGCTCAGCCCTTCCTATCTGCCGGCGCCGCAAGCGCCGCTGTACGCGGTGGCCGGCGGCCTGGAGAGCGAAGAGTTCCTGCGCCAGAACCGGCTGATACGCAAGGCCTGGGGCGCCAAGGCGGTGCCGGTATGCGAGCCGATAGCCGACTGCAACCACCTGACCATCCTGCACGACCTGGCCGATCCGCTGGGCCGCTGCCATCTGCTCGTGAACGAGTTGCTGGGCCTGGACGCAGCGGCGGCAGGGATAGCGGCGACCTATGGCAAGCATTGAGGCTTTGTATTGCGGCAAGGCACGGCCTGGGTTACCGTCTGCGGGTGCTGCTGAGGCACCACGTTGAGTCGGCAGCCGCTTTGGAACACCACCACGAACTTCAACTGGAGAGCGATCATGGGCTTGAAAGGATCGAAGACCGAGCAGCACCTGAAGGATGCCTTCGCGGGCGAATCGCAGGCGAATCGCCGGTATCTGTATTTCGCGAACAAGGCTGATATTGAAGGTCAGAACGATGTGGCGGCACTGTTCCGCTCCACCGCCGAAGGTGAGACCGGCCATGCGCACGGCCATCTGGAGTTTCTGGAGGCGGTGGGCGATCCGGCCACCGGCCTGCCGATAGGCTCCAGCCGGCAGAACCTTGCCGCCGCCGTGGCCGGCGAGACGCACGAGTACACCGATATGTACCCCGGCATGGCCAAGACCGCCCGCGACGAGGGCTTCGACGAGATTGCCGACTGGTTCGAGACCCTGGCCAAGGCCGAGCGCTCGCATGCCAACCGTTATCAGAAGGCACTGGACGCCCTGGTCGACTGATATGCCGATGTAAGCACTTCAACGGTTATGCGGCGCTTTCGGGCGCCGCAGTCGCTTGGCAGCCAGGAGCCCCCCGATGAGCACACGCGAAGGCAATCTCGAAGCCCCGACCCGGCATCCGCTGGACTGGAAGAACCCTGAGTTCTACGACGAAGGCAAGTGCCTGCACGAGCTGGAGCGCATCTTCGACATCTGCCACGGCTGCCGGCGCTGCGTGAGTCTGTGCCACTCGTTCCCGACGCTGTTCGATCTGGTCGACGAGAGCAAGACCGGCGAGGTCGACGGTGTGGCCAAGGCCGACTACTGGAAGGTGGTGGACCAGTGCTATCTGTGCGACCTCTGCTACATGACCAAGTGTCCCTACGTGCCGCCGCATCCCTGGAATCTGGACTTTCCGCACACCATGCTGCGCGCCAAGGCGATCAAGTTCAGGAAGGGTGAGGTCAAGGCGGGCGAGCGCTTCCTGGCCTCGACCGATGTGCACGGCCAGTTCGCCGGCATACCGGTGGTGGTGCAGACGGTCAACGCCGTCAACAAGACGGGCCTGGCGCGCAAGCTGCTGGACAAAGCCCTGGGCGTGCACCCCGAGGCCTGGATGCCCGAACTGGCCGGCCAGCGCTTCCGTTGGGGCGCCAAGTCATTCGGCGCAGCGACCGTGGTGACCAACGGCGAGCGCACGCCGGGCAAGGTGGCGATCTTCGCCACCTGCTATGTCAACTACAACGAGCCCGGCATCGGCCACGACCTGATCAAGCTGCTGGAGCACAACGCGATTCCCTATACGATCGTCGAGAAGGAAAGCTGCTGCGGCATGCCCAAGCTCGAGCTGGGGGACCTGGAGTCGGTGGCCCGGCACAAGGAGGCGAATATGCCGGTGCTGGCGCGCTATGCCAAGGAGGGCTATGCCATCGTCAGCGCCATTCCCAGCTGCACCCTGATGTTCAAGCAGGAGCTGCCGCTGATGTTCCCGGACTGCACCGACACCCAGGCGGTGATGGCGGCGATGTTCGACCCCTTCGAGTACCTGATCGCCCGCCACAAGGACGGTCTGCTGAAGCTGGACTTCAAGACGGCCCTGGGCAAGGTCAGCTATCACATCCCCTGCCACGGCCGCGTGCAGAAGATAGGCAAGAAGACCGAGGAGATGTTCAAGCTGATTGGTGCCAGCGTCGAGGTCAAGCTCAATACGGTGGAACGCTGCTCGGGCCATGCCGGCACCTATGGTGTGAAGACGCTCTATCACCCGATCGCGATGAAGATAGGCAAGCCGGTGTTCAAGTCCATGGCCAAGGACGAGCCGGACTACATCAGCAGCGACTGCGCGCTGGCCGGCCACCACATCGCGCAGGGCATGGCGCAGGCGGGCACGCCAGCGAAGAACTTGCAGCACCCGTTGAGTTTGATGCGCTTGGCCTACGGGCTGAGTTGAGGAGTCTTGCCATGACCATCACGATAGACAGCCTGATGAGCCTCGAGGCCTACACCCGCCAGCGCAAGGAGGCCAAGCCCCGGGTGATTGCCTACCGGCGCCTTCGCAGCGTGCAGCTCGGTGAGCACCTGAACCTGCAGTTCGAGGACGAACAGACGGTGCGCTACCAGATCCAGGAGATGCTGCGCATCGAGAAGATCTTCGAGGAGGAGGGCATCCGCAGCGAGATCGAGGCCTATGCGCCGCTGGTGCCCGATGGCTCGAACTGGAAGGCGACGATGCTGATCGAATACCCCGACCCGCATGAGCGCAAGCGCGAGCTGTCAAGGCTGATCGGCGTTGAGGACCGGATGTTCGTCGAGGTGGAAGGGCATCCGCGGGTCTATGCCATTGCCGACGAGGACCTGGACCGGGAGAACGACGAGAAGACCTCGGCCGTGCACTTCGTGCGCTTCGAGTTCCCCAAGGCAGCCCGTGAGGCGCTATTGGCCGGTGCAGGAGCCAAGCTAGGCTGCGACCACACCCATTACCCGGCCCATGTGCAGATTGCGCCGGAAACCCTGGCCCGCCTGGCGGGCGATTTGAATCCCTGAATGAATCGTTGAGGCTTCAGGCGCGCTCGTTCAGCACATTGCCCTTGGTGTGGACCACATTGGTCTGGTTGTCCAGATTGCGCTGCAGGGTGTTGAGCAGGTCCTGCGTCGTCGGCAGGCTGGCGGCGCTGCCGGTCTGGGAACTCTGCAAGTCCTGCAGCACCCGGCCCAGGGCCGCTTCCAGCGAGCTGACCGAGTCGCCGCTGGACAGCTGCGAGGTCAGCGAGGCCAGGGCTGCGGCGAAACTTGACGATTCACCGGTGGTCAGCGGGGGGGAATGGGCGTGCACGGCCTGGAACAGGGCCTGCATCAGCCGGCCCAGGTCGGTCTTGCGCTGGGTGCTGGCGGCTTCGTCGGCCTGGCTGGCGGCTTCGGTCGTGCCGGAACTCAGGCCCAGTTGCTGGAAGGTCAGCTCCATCGCATCGGCGAGGCCGCCGCTGCCGCGGCTGCCGCTGACCTTGGCCGTGGTGGCGTAGGCATCGGCCTGTCGCTCAACGCGCACCGGGTTGGTGCTGGCCTGGGTGGCCGACGGCACGGCGTCCGTGCGGCTGGGCGGTGCGATGCCGGGTAATCCATTCAAGCTCATGATGAACTCCGATGCAGGAAGCAAACATATTGCGTTCTGTGCGAGGGTCGGGAGCCGGCCTGGAAGCTTGAGAACGCGTCAATGGGGGATCTATCGGCCGAATTCTCCAAACCTTCAATTTGCGAGGGTTTTTCGCCGTATTTCCCGCGATCTGATGCCAGGCTGATGCTCCGACGAGCTTGAAGAATGCCCCTTGATCAACGTCAAACGGTTTGCAGCAGGGCCTGGGCGGCGCGCGCCAGGCTGGCGGAGCCGCCATCTTCCATCGCCAGCACCGGGGCTTGGTCGAGCTGGCGGTAGCTGCTGCGCAGCGAGCGCTCGTAGCCGGGGTCGTAGTGCAGCCGCATCAGCTCGGCGAACAGGCTGGCCCACTCGCCGGCACGTGCGGTCTGTTGCCAACGTGCAACGGTTTCCTTGCCGCGCAGCTCGACCAGGGCCTGCAGCCGGGCACAGAAGCCTTCGACATCGGCCGCGAAGTGGCCGTAGTCCTCCAGCAGCAGCTGCACCCGGGCGGCATCGGGCATCTGCACCCACCAGCAGCGGCCGTGCTCTCGCATCGCCAGGTGCAGTTGCTCGGGCACGCGCAGCTGGCCGATCTTGCGGCTCTCGCTTTCCAGGTACAGGGGCTGGCTGGCATCCAGTCCGCGCAGAGCCTGCCAGATCAAGGTCTCGAAGCGTTTCTGGCCGGGCTGGGGTTGGTCAGGCAGGCCGCCCAGCACCGAGCCGCGGTGGCAGGCCAGGCCTTCCAGGTCCAGGATCTGGCCGCCCTGTTGGCCCAAGGCCTGCAACAGCCGGGTTTTGCCCGAGCCGGTGCGGCCGCACAGCACGCGCAAACGGGCTGTGACGGTCACCGTCTCCAGATCGTGCCGCACCTGGGCGCGAAAGGCCTTGTAGCCGCCGGTCAGCTGCCGGCTGTTGAAGCCGATCTGGCCCAGGAACCAGGCCATCGCGCCGGATCGTTGGCCTCCGCGCCAGCAATAGACGAGCGGCCTCCAGCCCTTGGGCATATTGGCGACCTCGCGGTCGATGTGGGCGGCGATATTGCGCGCAACGATGGCCGCTCCGACCTTGCGCGCCTCGAAGGCGGAGACCTGCTTGTACATGGTGCCGACGACACGGCGCTGCTCGTCGTCGAGCACCGGCCAGTTGACGGCGCCGGGCAGATGGTCCTCGGCGAACTCGGACGGCGAGCGCACGTCGATGATGGCGTCGAAGGGCTGCGCCAGTGCCTCGGTGATGTCGATCGGGGTGCTGCTCATAACGTCGGCGAGACCGCATCCAGCAACTCGCTCTCGATCTGCAATTGGGCCCGGTTCTGCTGCAGTGCCGGGCCGTCGACGAGAAAGGTGTCCTCCACCCGCTCGCCCAGGGTCGTGATCTTGGCCAGTTGCAGATTGATCTGGTGCTGGGCCAGCACGCGGGCGATGGCGTACAGCAGGCCGGTGCGGTCACTGGTGCTGATGCTCAGCAGCCAGCGCTGGGCGCGTTCGTCGGGCCGCAGCGAGATGCGCGGCGTGAACGGGAACGACTTGACGCGCCGTGAGAGCCTGCCCTTGCGAGGCTCGGGCAGCGGCCCCTGGGCCTTCAGCGCCAGGCTCAGCTGGGACTCGACCAGGGACACCAGGTCGCGGTACTGCAGATCCAGGTCGGGGCTGATGACCTGGAAGGTGTCCAGCGCAAAGCCGGTGCGGGTGGTGTGCACCTTGGCGTCAAGAATGTTGAAGCCGGCGCCGTCGAAATAGCCGCAGATGCGGGCGAACAGATCGGGTCGGTCGGGCGCATATACCAGCACCTGCAGGCCTTCTCCGACCGGGGAGGGTCGGGCGCGCACGACCGGCACCTCGCTCTGCACATGGCGCCACAGCGCCCGTGCATGCCAGGCCAGATCGGCCGCGTCGTGGCGGGCGAAATAGCTGAGCTCCAAGGTCTGCCACAGCGGAGTCTCGGTGTCGGGCAGCATCGAATGCAGGGCCAGCATGTGGCGGGCGTCCTGCTTGCGGGCCTCGATCTCCGCGTCGGCATTGGGCTTGGCGCCGCCCAGGGCGCGCAAGGTCGAGCGGTAGAGCTCCTCCAGCAGCTTGCCCTTCCAGGCATTCCAGACCTTGGGGCTGGTGCCGCGGATGTCGGCCACCGTCAGCAGATACAGCGCGGTCAGGCCGCGCGCGTTGCCCACGGTGGCGGCAAAGCCCTCGATCACATCGCTGTCCGACAGGTCTTCCTTCTGCGCGATGCGCGACATCGTCAAATGTCCCTTGACCAGGAAGGCGATCAGCTCGGTGTCTTCCTTGCCAATGCCATGCTCGCGGCAGAAGCGCCGCACCTCGACCGCGCCGAGCTCGCTGTGGTCTCCGCCGCGACCCTTGGCCACGTCGTGGAACAGGGCAGCGATGTAGAGCACCCAGGGCCGGTCGAACTGGGCCGCCAGCTGCGAGCAGAACGGGTACTCGTGCGTGTGCTCGGGGATGAAGAAGCGCCGCACATTGCGCAGCACCATCAGGATGTGCTGGTCCACCGTGTAGACGTGGAACAGGTCGTGCTGCATCTGGCCGACGATGCGCCGGAACACCCAAAGATAGCGCCCCAGCACCGAGGTCTGGTTCATCAGCCGGAAGGCGTGGGTCTGACCCTCGGGCTCCTGCAGCATCTGCATGAACAGCGCGCGGTTCTGCGGATCGCGGCGGAAATCCGCCCCCATCAGGCCGCGGGCGTTGTACAGCGCGCGCAGGGTGCGGGCCGAAAGGCCCTTAATGCCCGGCGTCTGCTGGTACAGCAAAAAGGTTTCGAGGATCGCGTGCGGGTGCTCGGTGTAGAGCTCGTCGCTGACCACCTCCAGCATGCCGGCCCGGTCCAGGAAGCGCCCATTGATGACGCGCATCGGCGCGTCCTGCGAGCCGTTGATGCGCTCCTCGATGTTCAGCATCAGGATCTGGTTCAGCTGCGTCACCGCCTTGGCGGCCCAGTAGTAGCGGCGCATCAGCATCTCGGAGGCGCGCAGCGTCTTGGTCGACTGGTAGCCGAAGCTCTCGGCCACCGCCGTCTGCAGGTCGAACACCAGCCGGTCTTCGCGGCGGCCGGCGACCATGTGCAGCCGGGCCCGTATCAGCTTGATCAGCCCCTCGTTGCGCTGCAGCTGCTTGACCTCGAACGGCGTGATCAGCCCGCGCCCGCACAGCTCGCCCCAGCTCTTGCCCAGGCCCGCGCCACGGGACAGCCACATCACCACCTGCAAGTCGCGCAGTCCGCCGGGGCTTTCCTTGCAGTTGGGTTCCAGCGAGTAGGGCGTGTCCTCGAACTTGGTGTGGCGCTGGCGCATTTCCAGCGTCTTGCCGCGCAAGAAGGCCTTGGCGTCCAGCGCCTGGGCATGCTGGCCGCGGAACTCGCGGAACAGGCTGCGCGAGCCGCACAGAAAGCGCGATTCCAGCAGCGAGGTCTGCACCGTCAGGTCGCGTTCGCTCTCCTGCAGGCATTCGTCGATGGTGCGCACCGAGGAGCCTATCTCCAGGCCGATGTCCCAGCAGGCGGTGATGAAGCCCTCGATCGAGGCGCGGGTTGCCGCATTGGTCAGCGCCTTGCCCGAGGGCAGCAGCACCAGCACATCGACATCGGAGTAGGGATAGAGCTCGCCGCGACCGTAGCCGCCAACGGCAATCAGCGTGGCATGGGGCGGCATCACCGCGTGCTGCCAGAGTTCGAACAGCGTGCCATCCACATGGCGGCTCAGCGCGCGCAGCAGGCGCAACGCGGCCGGCGCGGTGGCCCTCGATGCGCGGAAGTGCTGTATCAGCGCCTGCTTGCCCTGCCGGAAGCTCTGCCGCAGCGCGGCCACGCCATGCTGGGCCGGGGCTGGCACCGGATCAGCGCCGGAGGTGACCACGGGCTCGGCCATGGGCCGCCTCAGGTCGCGGTGGCGGTGACGAAGGCGGGCGGGGGCGGGCTGCCGGCCGAGAGCGTCAGCACTTCAAACCCGGTTTCGGTGACCAGCACCGTGTGTTCCCACTGGGCCGATAGCGAGCGGTCCTTGGTGACGATGGTCCAGCCGTCGCCCATCTCGCGAATCTCGCGCCTGCCGGCGTTGACCATCGGTTCGATGGTGAAGATCATGCCGGGCACCAGCTCTTCCATCGTGCCGGGGCGGCCGTAGTGCATGACCTGGGGCTCTTCATGGAATTTGCGGCCTATGCCGTGGCCGCAGAACTCGCGCACGATGGAGAAGCCGAGGTTCTCGGCAAAGGTCTGGATGGTGTGGCCGATATCGCCCAGGCGCATGCCCGGCTTGACCTTGGCAATGCCCTTCCACATCGACTCGTAGGTCATCTGGCACAGGCGCTTGGCGGCGATCGAGCCCTCGCCAACGACGAACATGCGGCTCGTGTCGCCATGCCAGCCGTCCTTGATCACCGTCACGTCGATGTTGACGATGTCGCCGCTCTTCAGCGGCCTGTCATTCGGAATGCCGTGGCAGACCTGGTGGTTGATCGAGGTGCAGATCGACTTGGGGTAGGGCGTGTAGCCCGGCGGGGCGTAGTTCAGCGGGGCGGGAATCGCCTGCTGGACGTTGAAGATGTAGTCGTGGGCCAGCTTGTCCAGCGCCTCGGTGCTGATGCCGGGCACGACATGGGGCGTCAGCATGTCCAGGACTTCGGAGGCCAGGCGTCCGGCCACGCGCATGCCGTCAATGTCGGCGCCGGTTTTGATCGTGATCGTCATGGGGCGGATTATCTCTCATGGCATCCGCCTTCCCCGGTCGGCTCCGCCATTACTCCGGGCTGATGCAGGGAAATCGCAGCGTGAAGACGGTGCCGCGGTCCGGTTCGCTGTGCACCTGGATCTCGCCACCCAGGGTGCCGGTGACCAGGCTGTGCACCAGGTGAAGGCCCAGGCCCGATCCGCCCTGGCCCAGGCGGGTGGTGAAAAAGGGGTCGTAGATGCGGCCGATGATGGCCGGTGCGATGCCGGCGCCGTTGTCGCCGACGGTCAGATCCACCCAGCCGTCCCGATCGACCGCCTGTACGCTCAGCAGCGCCTCCGCCGGCGGTGCGGCGAAAGCGTGGACAAGCACGTTTTCGATCAGTTGGCTCAGGATCCGGGTCAGCACGCCCGGATGGCTGAGGCAGCGCAGCTCCGGCGGGCAGTCGAACCGCAAGCCGATCGCCTGCCGGCGCAGCGAGGGGCCCAGCACCGTCAGCCCCTGCTCCAGCACCTCGCGTAGCGAAAACTCAACGCGCAGCTGGTTCGATTCGTTCGCCGCCATGGCCTTGAAGCTGCTGACCAGGGTGGCGCTGCGCTCCAGCGCGCGCTCGATCTGCTGGCCGCTGTCCTGGGCCACCTCGACGAAGCTGAGCAGCTCGCTGCGATGCAGCGGCTGGCTGCCCAGCTGGGCCTGGAAGGCCTGGGTGCGGGTGGTCAGGGTCGAGGCGGCCAGCAGGGCATTGCCGATAGGCGTGTTCAGCTCATGGGCCACGCCGGCCACCAGGCTGCCCAGTGCGGCAAGCTTCTCGCGCTGCACCAGCACGGCCATGGCCCGGCGCAGCTCGGCCGTGCGCTCCTGCACCCGCAGTTCCAGCTGATCGTGGGCACGCTGCAGAGCGGCCTCGGTGGCGCGGCGCATCTCAACCTCGGCCTGCAGATGGGCCAGCGCCTGCGACAGCTCGGCCGTGCGCGCCTGCACCTCCTGCTCCAGCAACTGGCTGTGGTGCTGCAGTGCGTCCTGCTCGGCGCGGGCCTGGGCGGCGCGGGCAATCTCCAGCAGGGCCGCCCCGGTCACACTCATCTGCTCCTTGGCCCGCGTCTGGGTCAGTTGCAACAGCTCGGTTGCTGCGTCCAGGGCCAGGCCCAGTCGGCCGCACTCGCGGGCGGCTTCTGCGGTGCGCGTCAGCACGGCGATCAGCCCGACACGGCATTGCGGATCGCTGCGCCCGATGGCCGCGGCCCGGGTGAAGTAGTCGAAGGCGGCATCGAAGTCGCCCAGCTTCCAGCGCAGCAGGGCGCCGGCCTGCAGGCGCCACAGTTGGGCGTCGGGGGCCAGACCCTGCATCGGCTGGCTGGCCTCGCCCTGGTCGAGCAGCTGTCTCGCTTCGTCCAGCTCGCCGGCCCAGACCAGGGCGTTGGCCAGATTGGTCATTACCATCGACGCGAGGCCGCTCTCGCCGGCGTCTTCGGCCAGGGCCCGCCGGTAGAAATCGATCGCCAGCGCGTTACGGCCCAACCATTTGTGGGCGCCGCCAATGTAGTTCAGCTGCGTCGCGCGATGCATGGGCTCGGCATCGGGATAGTCGCGCAGGAACTGCTCGCCATGGCGGATGCGCTGCTCATGCATCTCGGCGTCGTAGAGGACGCGTGCCACCTGAATCTGCGTGCTGATTTCCTCCTCGCGCAGGCCGGCCCGTGCCGCCACGGCATTGGCCATGCCCAGCTCCTTCAGCGCCAGCTCGAAGAGCCTGCACTTGTTCAGCAGGGCGGCCCGCAGGCGCAGGCTGGCCCCCCGCAGTGACGGCTCGCCGAGCCGGGTGCTGTCGCCGACCAGGGTCTGAGCCTCCTTGAGCATCTCGGGATGAATGGGATGCATGCTGCGCCATTGCAGTCGCAGGATGCGGCACCACAGCCGGTCTTCATCGCTGGTCTGCAGTGCCTCCAGGCGCTGCAGGGCGGCATCGGCCTCGAACTCGAGGCGCTGCGCAAGCAACTGCTGGACCTGCCGCAACTGGGCACCGAACTCCCGTTGCGACGGGTCGGGCTCGCTCGATTCGCTCATGAAGTTTTTTGTGGCGCTGGGCTGGCTCGAATCATAGACCCGGGCGCACCCCGTAAAATCCCGTACTTTTCCTGGCCCACCCAGCATCGGGACCCCATGGCTCACAAGCATCTGAATCACTTCGAAGGCGGCAACGCCCTGTCCGCATTTCGCGCCCAGGCGCTTTGCCCTAAGCTGCAGGCTGTCAACGAACGGATCACCGCGGTGGCGGCCCGGCATGTGCACTGGGTCTGGAGCGACGAGGCGCTGGAACGTGCTGAACTCGACAAGCTGGCCGCGCTGCTGAGCTATGGCGATGCCTACGCCGGCAGCACCGAGGGCACGCTTATCGTCGTGGCGCCGCGTCTGGGCACGGTCTCGCCCTGGGCTTCCAAGGCCACCGATATCGCCCACAACTGCGGGCTGAATGTGCACCGCGTCGAGCGCGTGACCGAGTTCCGCCTGACACTGAAGACCGGCCTGCTGGGTGGCGTCAAGACCTTGACCGAGCAGGAACTGCTGGACTGTGCGGCGCTGCTGCACGACCGCATGACCGAGAGCGTGCTGCTGGCCCGCGACGAAGCTCAGCACCTGTTCGACGACAAGGCCGGCCAGGCGATGGAATGGGTGGATGTGCTGGGTCTGGGCCGCACGGCGCTGGAGAAGGCCAACAGCGATTTCGGCCTGGCCCTGTCCGCCGACGAGATCGACTATCTGGAAGCCGCCTTCATCAAGCTCAAGCGCAACCCCAGCGACGTCGAGCTGATGATGTTTGCCCAGGCCAATTCCGAGCACTGCCGCCACAAGATCTTCAACGCCAGTTTCACCATCGACGGTGTGGCGCAGGAGCGCTCGATGTTCGGCATGATCCGCAACACCCATGCGCTGGCGCCCCAGCACACGGTGGTGGCCTACTCCGACAATGCCTCGGTGATGGAGGGCGGACCGATCGAGCGCTGGGCGCCGCTGGGCTACACCAACGCACCGCAGTACGGTGCGCGCAACGAGGTGGCTCATGTCTTGATGAAGGTCGAGACGCACAACCACCCGACCGCCATCTCGCCGTTCCCGGGCGCCTCGACCGGTGCCGGCGGCGAGATCCGCGACGAGGGCGCGACCGGCCGCGGTTCCAAGCCCAAGGCGGGCCTGACCGGCTTCTCGGTCTCCAACCTCTATCTGCCGGGCACGAACGAGCCCTGGGAGCAGCGGCCCTATGGCAAGCCCGGCCACATCGCCAGCGCGCTGCAGATCATGATCGACGGCCCGCTGGGCGGCGCCGCCTTCAACAACGAATTCGGCCGCCCGAACCTGGCCGGCTACTTCCGCGTCTATGAGCAAAACGTGGCCGGCGTGATGCGCGGCTATCACAAGCCCATCATGATTGCCGGCGGCCTGGGCCAGATCAGCGCCGGCCAGACGCACAAGATCGAGTTCCCTGCAGGGACGCTGCTGATTCAGCTGGGCGGCCCCGGCATGCGCATAGGCATGGGTGGCGGCGCGGCCAGCTCAATGGCGGCCGGCGTCAATGCCGCCGAGCTGGACTTCGATTCTGTGCAGCGCGGCAATCCCGAGATCGAACGCCGGGCGCAGGAGGTCATCAACCATTGCTGGGGCCTCGGAGAGGCGAACCCGATACTGGCCATCCACGATGTGGGCGCCGGCGGCATCAGCAATGCCTTCCCGGAGTTGGTGGACGGCGCGGGCATGGGCGCGCGTTTTGACTTGAGCAAGGTGCCGCTGGAAGAAACCGGCCTGGCGCCCAAGGAAATCTGGTGCAACGAGAGCCAGGAGCGCTATGTCATCGCCATCGCGCCCGAGAGCCTGCCCATCTTCCAGGCCATGGCCGAGCGCGAGCGCTGCCCGTTCGGGGTGGTCGGTGTGGCCACCGAGGCCAAGGCCCTGATTCTTGAAGACGGCGAGGGCGGTGAACGCGCCATCGACATGCCCATGGACGTGCTGCTGGGCAAGCCGCCCAAGGTGCATCGCGACGTCAAGCGGGTCGAGCGCACGGCACCTGCCCTGGACCTGACCGGCCTCAAGCTCGACCAGCTTGCCTTCGACGTGCTGCGCCACCCGACCGTGGCCAGCAAGCGCTTCCTGATCACCATCGGCGACCGCACGGTGGGCGGCATGAACCACCGCGACCAGATGGTCGGTCCCTGGCAGGTGCCGGTGGCCGATTGCGCGGTCACGCTGGCCGACTATTCTGGCCTGCGCGGCGAGGCGATGAGCCTGGGCGAGCGCACGCCGCTGGCCGCACTGGACGCACCGGCCTCGGGCCGTATGGCGGTGGCCGAGGCCATCACCAATCTGCTGGCCGCGCCGTTCCAGCTGGAGCGGGTCAAGCTCAGCTGCAACTGGATGGCCGCCTGTGGCGAACCGGGCGAAGATGCCGCGCTGTACGACACCGTCAAGGCGGTCGGCATGGAGCTGTGCCCGCTACTCGGCATCAGCGTGCCGGTGGGCAAGGACAGCCTGTCGATGCGCACGCGCTGGACCGAGGCGGGGGTCGAGAAGCAGGTCACCGCCCCGGTGTCGCTGATCGTCACCGCCTTTGCCTCGCTGGACAGCATCGAAGGCACGCTGACGCCGCAGCTCAAGGTCGGCGACACCACCCTGCTGCTGGTGGACCTGGGCGCGGGCAGAAACCGCATGGCCGGCTCCATCCTGTCGCAGGTCTTGAACCAGAGCGGCGATGTGGTGCCGGACCTGGACGATGCCGATGCGCTGAAGCGCCTGGTGCTGGCGGTGAATCAGCTGCGCGAGCGCGGCCAGATCCTGGCATATCACGACCGCAGCGACGGCGGCCTGTGGGCGGCGGTCTGCGAAATGGGCTTTGCCGGCCACCGCGGCGTCAGCCTCAATGTGGACATGCTGGTGACCGAGAGCGACGGCATCAACGACAGCCGCGCCGATCATGGCGACTCGAAGAACTGGGCCGCCCAGGTCAGTGCGCGTCGTGAAGAACTGACCCTGAAGGCCCTGTTCAACGAGGAGCTGGGCGTGGTGCTGCAGGTGGCGACCAGCCACCGCGACACCGTGCTGCAGACCCTGCGCGAGCACGGCCTGTCCAGACACAGCCATGTCATCGGAAAGCCCAATGACAGCGGCATCGTCGAGGTCTGGCGCGACGCCAAGCAGGTGTTCCAGGCGCCGCTGGAGTCGCTGCACAAGAGCTGGGATCAGGTGTCCTGGCAGATCGCCCGCCTGCGCGACAACCCGGCCTGCGCCGATGCCGAGCACGCCGCCGCCGGCGCCGCCAACGATCCCGGCCTGCATCAGCATCTGAGCTTCGACGAGGCCGTCAACCCGGCCGCGCCCTTCATCGGCAAGGCGCGACCGAAGCTGGCCATCCTGCGCGAGCAGGGCGTCAATTCGCATGTCGAGATGAGCTATGCGATGGACCAGGCCGGCTTCGACACCTTCGACGTGCACATGAGCGATCTGCAGACCGGGCGCGCACGGCTGGATCAGTTCCAGGGCTTCGTCGCCTGCGGCGGCTTCAGCTATGGCGACACCCTGGGTGCCGGCGAGGGCTGGGCCCGCTCGGTGATGTTCAACCCGGTGCTGACCGAGCAGTTCGCTGCCTTCTTCGCCCGTCAGGACACGCTGGCGCTGGGCGTCTGCAACGGCTGCCAGATGATGGCCGCACTCGCCCCCATCATCCCCGGCGCCGAGGCCTGGCCGCGCTTCACCCGCAACAAGAGCGAGCAGTACGAGGCCCGCCTGGCCATGGTCGAGGTGCTGGACAGCCCGTCCGCCTTCTTCCAGGGCATGACCGGCAGCCGGCTACCGATCGCCGTCGCCCACGGCGAGGGCTATGCCGACTTCTCGCAGCGCGGCGACGACAGCAAGGTGATCAAGGCCCTGCGCTTCGTCGACAACTTCGGCGCCGCCACCGAGGCCTATCCGTTCAACCCGAACGGCAGCCCCGGCGGCCTGACCTCGGTGACCACCGCCGACGGCCGCTTCACCGTGCTCATGCCGCATCCGGAGCGGGTGTTCCGCAATGCGCTGATGAGCTGGACGCCCGGCGACATCAATGAGCAAAGCCCCTGGATGCGGATGTTCCGCAATGCGCGGGCGTTCATCGCCTAGGTTTGTTGGGCCAGTTCCGGGGCGACCCGGGGCAGGCGGAACACGAACCGGCAGCCCTGGCCCGGCGCGCTGTGCAGTTCGACCTGGCCGCCGAGCACGCCGGTGACGATGTTGTAGACGATGTTCAGGCCCAGGCCGGTGCCCCCGCGGCCCATCTTGGTGGTGAAGAAGGGGTCGAAGGCGCGGCGGCGTACTTCCTCGCTCATGCCCAGGCCATCGTCCTCGACCACCAGCTCGTAGTCCTGCGCCGACAGTGTTCGGGCGCTGATGCGCAGCAGGCCCTGCTCGCGGTCCTCGAAACCGTGCAGCAAGGCATTGAGCATCAGATTGCTCAGCACCTGGCCCAGCGGGCCCGGGAAGCCGTCCAGCGGCGCGTCCAGCTCGATCGCGGTCTCGATGCGGTAGGGCGTTGACTTCCAGCGGGCGCGCATCAGGCTCAGCACGTCATCGACGACCGACTGCAGCGTGAAGCGGCGGCGCTGCACGCTGGTCTGGTCAACCGACAGCTGCTTGAAATGGGCCACCAGCTCGTTGGCCGTGCCCAGGCCATGCAGCATGATCTTGGCGGCCGTGCCGGCGTCCTCGAGATAGGCCTCCAGGGCCGAGCGGCGCAGGCTGTTGTCGGCAAAGTGGCGGCGCACCTCCCGGGTGCGCTCGTCCATCGTCGAGGCGGTGGTCAGGCAGTTGCCCAGCGGCGTGTTGAGCTCGTGGGCCACTCCTGCCACCAGCGAGCCCAGTGCCGCCATCTTCTCGGAGCGCAGCAGCTCGTCCTGGGCCTGGCTCAGATGGGCAAGCGCCTCGCTGAGTTCGGCGGTGCGGGCCTCCACCCTTGACTCGAGCTCGGCATTGAGCTGCCGCAATTGCTGCTCGGCAGCGCGCTGCGCGCTGATGTCTCGGGCCACGCCCAGAAAACCCAGCGGGCTGCCATCGGGCGCGCGCACATGGGACACGCTCAGCGACACGTGCAGCAGGTGTCCGTCGCGATGACGGTAGGTCCATTCCCGGGTCTCGCTGCCTTGCTCCCTGGCCCGCAGCACAAAGGTCTCGAAGTCCTGCACCTTGCGCCCGACCTGGGCGCTGAGCTCCGCAGCGCGCGCCTCGACCTCCTGCTGCAAATGCAGCAGGGCCGGGTTGCGGCCCAGCATCGCGTGCTCGGCATAGCCCAGCATGCGTTCTGCGCCACGGTTGAACAGAATCATCCGGCCTTCCATGTCGGTGGCGATGATGGCCACCTCGACGGCCGCATCCAGCACCGCCTGCAGACGGTCGCGCGCCTGCAGCAGCGCAGCCTGCGACTCGCGCAGGGCGGCCTCGGCCCGCTTGGCCGCAGTGATATTGCGGCCGGTGCCGCGGTAGCCCTGGAAGCGGCCCTCGGCATCGAAGACCGGCGCACCCGATACGCTCAGATAGCGCAGCTCGCCGTTGCCGGCGTACTGTGCGTACTCGAAGTCGCGAAACGGTTGGCGCTGCAGCAACAGTGAACGGTGCTCGTCCCAATCGATGCCGGGGACCAGATTGGGAGCCTCCCAGCGCCGGTGGCCCAGCACGTTCTGCGTGGGCACCTCGGTGGACTCCTCGGCGGCGCGGGACACAAAGGTGAAGCGCAGATCGGCGTCCTGCTCCCAGACCCAGTCGCTGGCCAGCGCCGCCATGCTGCGAAACCTCGCCTGCGACTCTTCGAGCTGCTCCCGTGCCACGCGCCCCTGCTCGATCTCGGCGAACAAGGCGGCGTTGCGCTGGCGCAGCGCGAGCTGCTGGCGCACCAGCAGGCCCAGCAGGGCGGTCACCAGGGCGCCACCCAGCAGGGCGGCCACTACATCGGGTGCCAGCCAGTTCGCGGCGGTCTGCCAGCCGCCCTGGGGCGCCGCCAGCAGGGCCCAGGTGGCCCCGGGCAGCTGGGCCATCTGTATCACCGGTGCTGCATCGCGCAGCGTGGCCGGACCCCACAAGTGCTTGCCTGGGCGGCCCGGTGTGTCGGCCTCGAAAAGGGCCAGCTCCAGCGGCCCCCTGTCGCTGAGGCCGCTGCTCGCGACAAACTGTTGCAAGTCGGCCACCACCGACACCGCGCCCCAGTAGCGTCGGCCCTCGGGAAGCCCGGCATCGCGCAGAAACACTGGCGTGCGCTGGATGATGCCCTGGCCGCCCTGGATCAGCTTCAGCGGAGCGGCAATCACCGGACGCCCCAGCCGGCGGGCCTCGCGCACCTGCTGCCACTGCTCGGGCAGGCGTCGATAGTCCAGATTCAGCACCTGCTCATTGCCCCGCAGCGGGAAGACATGGCGCACCACGTCGTCAGGTGCGGCGCTGACGCTGCGGATATGGGGCAGATGCCTGATGGCGCGGGCGATCAGGTCGGCAAAACGCTGGGCCGAGAGATCGCCATCGAGCTGGATCATGGCTTCCAGGCTCTGGGTCGGGCTGAAGGTGGCCTGTGCCGTGGCCTCCAGCTTCAAGCGCATCAGGGCCAGCTCGGCCTCGACCCGGCTGCGCGCCTGCGCTACGTCGTTCTGCTGGTGCAGGCGCAGCAGAACGATCACTATCAGCGCGGTCAGCGTCGCACTCAGCAGCACCGGCCAGTATGCCCATGGCCTTCCTGGCCAGGTGGCCGGAACGGGCTGGGGCAGCGGTGGGCGGGTCATCCTCGGCGCATGTCGGGGGGCTTGGGCTCAAGGTATCACAGGCTGCGGCTAGACTGCCCCGGTGTTGACCCCCGCCCACCATAATTTCCAGCCCACGCCTTCAGACCGCGCGTCGTCTCGCCACGCGCGGCTGGACGCTGTGCGTGGCCTGGCCATGGTCTGGATGACGCTGTTCCATTTCGGTTTCGACCTGAATCATTTCGGCTGGATTCGAGCGGACTTTTACCGCGACCCGTTCTGGACCTGGCAGCGCAGCTGCATCGTCAGCCTGTTCCTGCTGTGTGCCGGCATAGGTCAGGCGGTGGCGGTGGGGCAGGGTCAGTCCTGGCCCCGCTTCTGGCGGCGCTGGGGCCGGGTGGCGGCATGCGCGCTACTGGTCTCGCTGGGTTCCTGGCTGATGTTCCCCCGCAGCTTCATCAGCTTTGGCGTGCTGCATGGCATGGCGGTGATGCTCTTGCTGCTGCGCTGGGGCGGTCCGCGGCTGCCCAGTGCGGTGTTGTTGGCGCTGGCCCTGCTGGCCCTGGCGGCGCCCAGCTTCTGGACACATCCCTGGTTCGACACCCGCTGGACCAACTGGCTGGGCCTGATCACCCACAAGCCTGTGACCGAGGACTATGTGCCGGTGCTGCCCTGGCTGGGCGTGATGCTGCTGGGGTTTGTGCTCGGCCGCTGGCTGGCTGCCCGCGCAGGCTGGCTGGAAGGCCCCGTGCCGCAGCCGCTCGCACCGCTGGCCTGGCTGGGCCGCTGGTCACTGAGCTACTACATGCTGCACCAGCCGGTGTTGATCGGGGCGCTGTCGCTGCTGCAGTGGCTGCGGCTACCATAGCGCATGAGTGCTCAAAAAATCCTGTTCGGCTTCCATGCCGTGACCGTGCGGTTGAAGACCGCCCCCCAATCGATCGTTGAAGTCCACGTCGACGCGACCCGGCGCGACCAGCGCATGCGCCAATTCGTCGAGCGCGTCAAAGAATCCGGCGTGAAGCTGTTCGACAGTGACGATGACCGCTTGAACAAGATCTGCGGCAGCAGCCGCCACCAGGGCGTGGTGGCCCGGGTGCAGGCACTGGCCCAGCAGCATTCGCTGGACGATGTGCTTGACGCCGTCGAGGGCCCGGCCCTGCTGCTGGTGCTGGACGGCGTGACCGATCCGCACAATCTGGGCGCCTGCCTGCGTGTGGCCGATGGCGCCGGGGCCCATGCGGTGATCGCGCCCAAGGACAATGCCGCCGGCATCAATGCCACGGTGGCCAAGGTGGCCAGCGGCGCGGCCGAAACGGTGCCCTACTTCATGGTCACCAACCTGGCCCGCACCTTGAATGAGTTGAAGGAGCGCGACATCTGGGTCATAGGCACCTCGGACACCGCCACCAAATCGCTCTACGAACTCGACCTGAAGGGGCCGGTGGCCCTGGTGCTGGGCGCTGAAGGCGCCGGTATGCGTCAGCTCACGGGCAAGACTTGCGACGAACTGGTGCGCGTGCCGATGAAGGGCGCCGTCGAGAGCCTGAATGTGTCGGTGGCGGCGGGCGTCTGCCTGTACGAGGCGCTGCGTCAGCGGGAACCCCGCGAGGCCTGATCGATGCCGATGCGCGAGCAGGCCCGTCTGGCGATCCAAGCGGCCCATGAGGCCGTCGCTGCGGCCGGCCGCATTGTCGTGCTCAGCGGCGCCGGCATGTCCAGCGAGAGCGGGATACCGACCTTCCGCGATGCCCAGACCGGCCTGTGGGCCCGCTTCGACCCGATGCAGCTGGCCAGCGCCGAGGGCTTTCGCTCCGATCCGCGCCTGGTGTGGGACTGGTATGCCCAGCGACGCGCCGGCGTGCGCGCCGCCCTGCCCAATGCCGGCCATCTGGCGCTGTCCCGCTTCGCCGTGACGCACCCGGGCCGGCTGCAAATCATCACGCAGAACGTTGACGACCTGCATCAGCGGGCCGGGAGCCCGGATGTCATTCGCCTGCACGGCGACATCCTGCAAAGCCGCTGGCTGGACCCTTGCCGCGAGCTGGAGCCCTGCGATCCGGCCACGGCCGAGCCCGAGCGCCCGCCACATTGCGCCCGCTGCGGCAATCTGGTGCGGCCGGCCGTGGTCTGGTTTGGCGAGCAGTTGCCGCCTGATGCACTGGTCCGTGCCGAAGGCCTGGCCCGGCAGTGCGATCTGATGCTGGTGGTCGGCACCTCGGGCACCGTCTATCCAGCGGCCGGCCTGGCCGGCCTGGCGCGTGACGCCGGGGCCATGGTCATCATCGTCAACCCCTATGCCAGCGATCTGGACGGCGTGGCCCATCAATGCTTGCGCGGCACGGCTGCGTCGGTGCTGCCGCTGTTGTTCGAGTGAGGTCTTAGGCCTGTCCGGGGACTAAACTCGGACCATCCCAGACCCAATAAAGACACCACCATGTCCGTCATCGAAGTCCACCACCCGCTTGTCAAGCACAAGATCGGCCTGCTGCGCGAGGACAATATCTCGACCAAGAAGTTCCGCGAGCTGACCGGTGAGATCGCCCGCCTGCTGGCCTATGAGGCCACGGCCGACTTCCCGCTGGAAAAAACCACCCTGCAGTGCTGGAGCGGCCCCACCGAGGTGGACCAGATATCGGGCCGCAAGGTCACCGTCGTGCCGATACTTCGCGCCGGTCTGGGCATGCTGGACGGTGTGCTGGACATGATCCCGAATGCCAAGGTCAGCGTCGTCGGCCTGTCGCGCAACCACGAGACCCTGCAGCCCGAGCACTATTTCGAGAAGTTCGTCGGACATCTGGACGAGCGCACCGCGCTGATCGTGGATCCGATGCTGGCCACGGCCGGCTCGATGATTGTCACCATCGACCTGCTGAAGAGCCGTGGTTGCAAGGACATCCGAGCGCTGGTGCTGGTGGCTGCCCCCGAGGGCGTCAAGGCGCTGCAGGCCGCCCATCCCGATGTGCGCTGCTGGACGGCGGCCATCGACAGCCATCTGAACGAGATCGGCTACATCATCCCGGGCCTGGGGGATGCCGGGGACAAAATCTTCGGAACCAAGGAGGGCTGAGTTCGCCTGCCCCGGATGCAATCCGGGTTCAGACCATTCCCAGCGCCCCGACCAAGCCCCCCAGCAGCACCAGCCACACCGGGCTGATACGCGTCTTCAGCATCACCCCCACCGTCACGGCCAGCAGCACCAGCGCCGCCGCCGGCCGCGAGCTGTCCCGCAGATAAGGCGCGGCCAGCACCCAGCCGGTGGCGATCAGGAGGCCCAGTATCAAGGGCGCCAGGCCCTGGGTGAAGGCGCGCACGCCACGGGTCTCGCGCCGCGCCCGGCCCCAGCGGGTAGCGACCAGGGCCAGGGTGGTGGAGGGCAGCAGGATGCCGGCCATCGTCGCCAGTGCGCCCAGCGGGCCGGCCACATTCCAGCCCAGCACCGCGACGAACAGGATGTTGGGGCCTGGCGCGGCCTGGGCCAGCGCGATGGAGCTGCTGAACTGGGTGTCGCCAATCCATTGCTGCTCGACCACCAGGTAGCGGTGCATTTCGGCCGTGGTGGTGATGGCGCCGCCCACTGCCAGCATGGACAGCAGCATGAAGTGTGCGAACAACTGGAACAGGTCCGCCGGGCTCAGCACCGCGATCGGCGTCATGGCTTGAGCCTCGTCCAGGCGGCAAGCATGGCCAGGCTGCCCAGACCCAGGATGACCCAGATCAGCGGCCAGCGCAGCAGGGCGATGGCGCTAAAGGTCAGCACCGCCAGACCCAGGCACAGGGTCAGGCCCAGTACATTGAGCTTCAGCGAGGGGAGCAGCTTGAGGCCGGTGGCCAGCACCAGGCCGGCCGCCACCACGCCCATGCCGCGCAACGCGCCCGCCACCACCGGCCGGCTGGACAGCTCGCCATACAGGGCGGCCAGTCCCAGCACGATGAAGGAGGGGAACAGCAGCATGCCGGCGCAGGCGGCAAAGGCGCCGCGCCAGCCGAAGAATCGGTCGCCGACCATCAGCGACATATTGACGATGTTGGGCCCGGGCAAGACCTGGCCCACCGCCAGCAACTCGACGAACTCGGCCTGGCTGAGCCAGCCCAGGCGCTCGACCAGCTCCCGCTGCGCCACCGGCAGCACACCACCAAAACCCTGCAGAGCGAGCCGGTTGAAGGCCCAGAACAGTACCCAGACCGATGCTGGAGCGGGGTGGGGCGTATCGGTCAACGCAGGACCTTCAAGGCGTCCGGGTTGACGATATTGCTGGGCGTGCCATTGACGAAGTTGACGACGTTGTCAAAGGCGGCATTGAAGTAGAGCTCGTAGCTGTCCTGCTCGACGTAGCCGATGTGTGGCGTGCAGACGGCGTTCTCCAGGCGCAGCAGGGGGTGGCCCTGCAGGATGGGTTCGCTCTCGAACACATCGACGGCGGCCATGCCTGGGCGGCCGCGGTTCAGCGCCGAGACGAGAGCGTTTTCCTGCAGCAGCTCGGCACGCGAGGTGTTGACGAACAGGGCGGCGGGCTTCATCCGCGACAGGTCTTCAAGGCTGATCATGCCGCGGGTATCCTCGTTCAGCCGCAGATGCAGGCTCAGCACGTCACAGCTCTCGAAAAAGGCCTCGCGGCTGTCGGCGCCCTGGTAGCCGTCGGCCACGGCCTTGGCCCGTGAGGCCTCGCTGCCCCAGACCAGCACCTGCATGCCGAAGGCGCGGCCGAAGCCGGCCACCATCTGGCCGATCTTGCCGTAGCCCCAGATGCCCAGGGTCTTGCCGCGAAGCACCAGGCCGACGCCGAAATTGGGCGGCATGCCGGCGGCCTTGAGCCCCGACTGCTGCCAGGCGCCGTGCTTGAGGTTGCCGATGTACTGCGGCAGTCGGCGCATCGAGGCCATGATCAGTGCCCAGGTCAGCTCGGCCGGCGCCACCGGCGAGCCGACCCCTTCTGCCACCGCAATGCCCTGGCGCGTGCAGGCGTCCAGATCGATGTGCGAGCCGATGCGGCCGGTCTGCGAGATCAGCTTCAGCTTGGGCAGCTTTTCCAGCAGCTGACGCGGGAACTGGGTGCGTTCGCGTATCAGCACCAGCACATCGGCGTCGCGCAGGCGCACCGACAACTGGCCTATGCCCTTGACCGTGTTGGTGAATACCTTGGCATTCAAGGGTTCCAGCTTGCTGGCACAGCGCAGCTTGCGCACTGCGTCTTGGTAATCGTCGAGGATGATGATATTCATGGTGTGTAGGCGACATTCTGCCCGCACCTGAGGGTGTTACGGCCCTGACCTGCACAAAAGCAGACGAGTCGTTACCATCTGCCGCACCCCACACCCACGGAGACTCCGATGACCATTTCCATGTACTCAGCCAGCGTTCCCGTATTCGTAAAATTGCTGAGCAACACCCTGAAGTGGCTGGACAAGGCCGAACACTATGCCGAGGCCAAGAAGTTCGACACCGGCGTCTACCTAAGCCTGCGCCTGGCGCCGGACATGCTGCCCTTCACGCGCCAGATCCAGATCGCCAGCGACGCCGCCAAGGGCTGTGTGGCACGCCTGGCCGGCATCGAGAACCCGAAGTGGGAGGACAACGAGGCCAGCTTTGCCGACCTGCGCGAGCGCATCAACAAGACGATAGCGTTTGTGCAGTCGGTGACGCCTGCGCAGATCGACGGCTCGGAGCAGCGCGCCATCGAGATCCCGACGCGCAGCGGCGAGCCCCTGCGCTTTGACGGCGAGACCTATCTCAAGCACTTCGTGCTGGCCAACTTCCACTTCCACTTGACCATGACCTATGCCTTGCTGCGGCATGCGGGGGTGGAGTTGGGCAAGAAGGATTTTCTTGGTGGTTGAGTAGGGCTCAGATGCTCTTCACTGGAAACACCCGCGCCAGTGCTTCCTGCAGCGCCTGGCGGTGCTGGTCGCCGCGCAGATGGTCCAGCGGCAGGCTGGCCAGCAGGCGGGTGTGCATCAGCCACAGCTCGATCGGCTCGGCGGCCTGCCGCACATGTTCCTGCAGCGCCTGGCCTTCTGCGCCCTGCACCTCGGCCGCGGCGCGCATGAAGCTCATCTTGAGGTCGACGAAGCCGCGGCGGGCGCCTTGGCGGGCGCGCCGTTCGTCGGGCCGACCCACCTTGGCAAAGGTCCAGGGCGGCAGGAAGGCGGGAATGTCGCGCAGCGTCAGTTCCATGCTCATGCTCATGTCCATGGCGTGCTCCTTGGGTGTCGGTGAAGTCAGTGCCGAACCCGGCGTCCGGGTTTGACGGCGCCCGCCCGCGCCGGGAACAGCTGGTTGAGGCAGTTCATGCGGTGTTCCGCCTCGGTCTGGTCAAGGGCCCGGGCCACCATGTTGTAGAGGGCCGGGCGCAGATGCCAGAGGTCGCGCAGCGAGCGGCTGCGCTTGATGCGGGCCAGCAGGGCCTCGACATCGTCGCGATGGATGTCGTCCAGCTGGGCGATGAAGCGCGCCCGCACCACGGGCAATTCGTCATGGGCACCGATGCCGCGGCCGTTGCCTATGGCATCCCAGGCATCGGTCTCGCCGGGCATCCAACGCATGAGAGTCTGGAAGAAGGAGTCACCCCGGTACAGGGCCGGCGGGTTGATGCTGGCCTGCCAGCGGCCAAGGCCGACGCGTTCGCGCGTCGGCGGAGCGGCGGCGCGAAGCCAGCGGGTCAGTATTCGATTCAGCATGGCTTGATTCTGGGCAGACCGGCCTGACCCTGAAAGCTTGAATAGCCGCCCAATGAGGGGCCAGATTTCGTGACAAATGGCATAAGCACCGATGCGCCGGCCGGCGGCTGCGGCTAGTCTGGTGCCTCACTTCAAAGGGTTGAGCATGGGTTGGTTGCGTCGTTTGGCGGCAGTGGTGCTGGTCTTGCTGCTGGGCCTGGCCCTGGCGTTCTGGCTCTATAGCCGTCAGGTCTTGCCCCAAACCGAGGGCATGCTGACGGTGGTCGGCCTGAAGGCGCCGCTGACGATAGAGCGTGATGCCCACGGCATTCCCAGCATCAAGGCCGGCTCCATGGAAGATCTGGTCTTTGGCCTGGGCTTCGTCCATGCACAGGATCGGCTCTGGCAACTGGCGACGCACAAGCGCATTGGCTCGGGCCGTCTGGCCGAGGCCTTTGGCGAGGCGGCGCTGGAGAGCGACCGCTTTCTGCGCGCCCTGGGTGTGCGGCGCGCCGCTGCCGCCCAATGGGCGCTGGCCTCGCCGGAGAGCAGGGCCCTGCTGAGCGCCTATGCGGCCGGCGTGAACCGCTATGTGCGCAGCCATTTGGGCGCACGGCCGCCGGAGTTCCTGATCTTGGGCCTGCAGCCCGAGGACTGGGAGCCGGTGGACAGCCTGGCCTGGAGCATCATGATGGCCTGGGATCTGGGCGGTAACTGGACCACCGAGTTGCAGCGCATGCGCCTGGCCCTGAGTCTGCCCGTCGAACGCATCAATGAGCTGATTCCGCCCTATCCGGGCGAGAAGCCGCTGGCCACGGCCGACTATGCGGCGCTTTATCGAGAGCTCAACATCGACGGCCAGCTGGGCCAGCAGGCGCTGAATAGCGCGCCGCCCTCGGGCATAGAGGGGGTGGGCTCCAACAACTGGGTCGTGCACGGCAGCCACACGGTCAGCGGCAAGCCGCTGCTGGCCAATGACCCGCATCTGAAGCTCAGCGCCCCGGCGCTGTGGTACTTCGCGCGGCTGGAGGCGCCCGGCTTCAAGCAGGCCGGCGCCACCCTGCCGGGCCTGCCGCTGGTGGTGCTGGGGCAGAGCCAGCACATCGCTTGGGGCTATACCAATACTGCGCCCGATGTGCAGGACTTGTATCTGGAGCGTATCAAGCCCGATGACGCGAGCCAGTACCAGACGCCGGACGGCTGGGCGGCATTTACCACCTTGACCGAAACGATCAGGGTCAAGGGCAAGCCCGATGTGCAGATGACCCTGCGCGCCACGCGACACGGCCCGGTGATCTCCGACGCCGGTGTGACCGAGGGACTGATCGGCCCGAAAGGCAAACCGACCTACGCGCTGGCCATGCGCTGGGTGGCGCTGGAGCCCGAGTTCGACGCCGTGGCCGCCGGTTTGGTGATGAGCCGCGCCACCTCGGTGCAGGCCTATATCGATGCCTCGGCCGCCTGGTCGGCGCCTATGCAGAACATGGCGGTGGCCGACCGTGATGGACATATCGGCATGGTGGCACCCGGCAAGGTGCCCATACGCAAGCCCGAAAACGATCTGAAGGGCCTGGTACCGGCGCCCGGCTGGGATGCCCGCTATGACTGGGCGGGCTTCATCCCCGCCGGAGAGACCCCGCGCGAGATCGACCCGGCGCGGGGCTGGATCGCCACCGCCAACCAGCGCATCCACGGGCCCGACTATCCGCACTATCTGACCAGCGAATGGGCCGTGCCCTACCGCCAGCAGCGGATCGAGCAACTGCTGCAGGCGACGGCCAAGCATGACCTGGCCAGCCTGCGGGCCATCCAGGCCGATCAGCTGTCGCTGGGCACGCAGAAACTTCTGCCCTACCTGCAAAAAGCCAAGTCGAGCCACTCGCTCGCCGCGGCCGCCCAGGCCCAGCTGCAGGGCTTTGACGGCGTGCTGGGCGCTGATCGCGTGGCGCCGACGCTGCTGTGGGCCTGGTCGCGCCAGCTGACCCTGGGGCTGTTCACCGACAGGGTTGGCGGCGATGTGGCGATGCAGAAACTGCTCGGTGCGCGCAGCTTTCGCGATGCGCTGGAGGGGGTGCTGGAGCGCAACGACGCCTGGTGGTGCAAGACCGATTGCCAGGCGCAGATCGATGCCGCCTTCACGCGGGCGCTGGATGAGTTGCAGGCGCGGCTCGGTGGCGATGTGGCGGGTTGGCGCTGGGGCAGGGTGCACCAGGCCCGCTCGGAACACCGGCCATTCAGCCGCGTCAAGCCGCTGGCCGGCTGGTTCGAAACCCGCGTGCCCGTGGGCGGCGACTCCTTCAGCGTCAATGTCGGCCGGGTCAACCAGAGGCCCGACGCGACCACCGGCGAGCTCTACCTGGACGACCACGGCCCCTCGCTGCGGGCGCTGTACGACCTGGGCGACCTCAGCCGTTCGCGCTTTGTGCACTCGACCGGGCAGTCCGGCCTGCCGTTTTCGCCGCATTACCGTGACTTCGTGGCCACCTGGGCTAAGGTCGAGGATGTGCCGCTGTGGGGCGATGGCCAGCCGGGCAGGGTGCTGAGCTTGCAGCCGGCGCCATGATTTGCCGTCAGAAATTGCACTCCGACCCCATTTAAGAGGCTCAAGGCATGGAGTGGCTTGCCGATACAGGGTGGGATTAGCTGCGCTTTTGCAGCCCTAATCCCGTGGCCGCTTCGGCCGGCTCGCTCCTAACATGGAGGGGTACTCGCTCCCACGCCCTGACCCATGGACACTCCTGCCCTTATGCCTACTGCGCCCATCGAGCCCGAGCCTCCGGTCAACCCTGCGGCCTTGCCTCTGGGTGATCTGATCGCCCGCGCCCAGGCGCTCAGCGACGGGGGCATGGCCGAGGCCTCGGCCAAGCTGTACGAGGAGTGGATTGCCAGCACCGATTCGCCCTACCGCCATGTCGCCTGCTTCAACTGGGGCACGGTGCTGGGCAATCTGAACCGCCATGCCGAGGCCGAGAAGGCCTATCGCCATGCGCTGGAGCTGAACCCAGATTTTCCTCAGGCCCGGCTGAACCTGGGCCACCAGATCGAGCACCTGCACCGTCCCGACGAGGCCCTGGCCGAGTGGCGCCAGGTGCTGGACATGACGGCCGGCGGCGGCCCGGCCATGCTGGAGTTCCGCCTCCATGCCCTGAACAACAGCGCGCGGCTGCTGGAACTGCTGCGCCGCCTCGACGAGGCTGAAGCGCTGATGGTCGAGAGCCTGAAGCTCAAGCCTGATCAGTCCGACGTCATCCAGCACTACGTGCACATCCGCCAGAAGCAATGCGAATGGCCGCTGTACCAGACGGTGGGCGAGGTCACGCAGAATCAGCTGCTGCTGGGCACCTCGGCCCTGGCCACGCTCAGCGCAACCGATGACCCGGCGCTGCAGTTGCTGGCGGCGCAGCGCTTCGTCAACGAACGCATCACGAAACCCGCCACACCGCCGCTGCACGAGGTGTTCGCGGCGCGCACGCCGCGCAGCGGCAAGGTCAAGATCGGCTATCTGTCCGGCGACCTGTGCATGCACGCCGTTGGCCTGCTGACGCCGGAACTGTTCGAGCTGCACGACCGCAGCCGTTTCGAGGTCTATGGCTTTTGCTGGAGCCGCGAAGATGGCACCGCCCAGCGCCAGCGCATCCTCGGCGGCATGGACCAGGTATTCCGTATCGGCGGCCTGGACGACAACAGCGCCGCCCGGCTGATCGCCCAGATGGGTGTCGATGTGCTGGTGGACCTGCAGGGCCTGACCAATGGCGCCCGGCCCGTCATCCTGGCGCACCGACCGGCGCCGATTCAGGCCGGTTACCTGGGCCTGCCGGCCACCTCGGCACTGCCCGGCGTGGACTGGATCATCGCCGACCGCTTCGTGATGCCGCCCGAGTCGCTGCGCTACTACACCGAGAAGCCGCTTTACGTGCCCACCTGCTACCAGGTCAGCGACCGCAAACGCGATGTCGCGCCGACGCCAACGCGGGCCCAGTACCAGCTGCCCGAAGACGCTTTCGTATTCTGCTCGTTCAACAACAACCACAAGTTCACCGAAGAGGTGTTCCACAGCTGGATGCGCATCGTCAAGGCGGTGCCCAACAGCGTGTTGTGGCTGCTGGCCGACAATCCCTGGTCGCAGGCCAATATGCTGGCAGCCGCCCAGGCCCACGGCGTCGCGCCCGAGCGCCTGATCTTCGCACCGCGCGTCACGCCAGCCGAGTACCTGGCCCGCTTCCAGCTGGCCGATCTGTTCCTGGACACCTTCCCCTTCAATGCCGGCACCACGGCCAGCGATGTGCTGTGGATGGGCACACCGATACTGACCCGTTCCGGCCGCACCTATATTTCGAGGATGGCCGGCAGCCTGCTGACCCACGTGGGTCTGCCGGACCTGATCACCTATAGCCTGGCCGAGTACGAGCAGCGCGCGGTGCAGATCGGCAACAACCCGTTGCGGGCCACCTCCTACAAACGCTATCTGACCGAGCAGGGCCGCAACTCGACCTTGTTCGACATTCCCGGCCTGGTGCGCGATCTCGAGAACGAGTTCGAACGGATGGCGTTGGAACGCCGCGCGGCCTGAGCCGCACGCCCTGATTCACGATGTCAGACCAAGACTTCTTCGACCCTCAAGCCCCGGGCACCGCGCCCGAGGCCGGGCCTGCGCGCGACGATCCGCTGGCGCAGGCCTTGAGCTGGTTGACCAAGCACCATGGTCGGGCGAGGTCGGTCGAGTCGCTGCTGGCCGGCATGCCGATGGAGGGGCCGTTGGGGCCCGACCAGGCGATGCGGGTGCTGCGCGAGGCCGGTTTCAATGCCGGCATGGTGCAGCGGCGCATTGCCGACATCCACAGCCTGCTGCTGCCGGCCGTGCTGCTGCTGAACAATGGCGACGCCTGCGTGCTGGTGCGCCGCATCGAGGGCCAACCGGGCCAGCTGCAGTCCTACGAGGTTGTGTTTCCCGGGCCGCAAAGCCACAGCTGCGTGGCCGAGGCGGCCGATCTGGAGGCCGAGTACACCGGCTTCGTGCTTCTGGCCTCGCCGCAATTGGTCGGGCCCGGTGCCGTGCCCAGCGCGGCCAGCCTGAACCAGTCTGGCGGGCATTGGCTGTGGAGCACGATGAAGCGCTTCCTGCCGTACTACAGGGCCTCGCTGATCGCCGCGCTGCTGACCAATGTGCTGATGATGGTGACCGGCCTGGTCACCTCGGTGATCTACGACAAGGTGATTCCGCACCAGGCCATGGTCACACTGTGGACGCTGGCCACCGGCGCCTTCATCGCCCTGGTGTTCGACCTGATCGCGCGCCAGTTGCGCAGCCATCTGATCGACCTGGCCGGCCGCAAGTCCGACCTCATCATCGGCTCTATGCTGTTCCGCCACACCCTGGGTGTGCGCATGGAGCACCGGCCCACCTCGGCCGGCACCTATGCCCATCACCTGGCCCAGATCGAGTTGGTGCGCGAATTCTTTGCCTCGGCCTCGCTGTCGGCGCTGTCCGATCTGCCCTTTGTCGTGCTCTTCGTGGCAATGACCTTCATCATAGGCGGCCCGCTGGGCTGGGTGCTGGTGATCGCGATACCGATCATCATGACCCTGGCGGTGGTGATCCAGAGCTCGCTGCGCCGCTCGATGCGCGCCAATATGGCCCAGCAGGCCGATCTGCAGGGCGTGCTGGTCGAGGCGGTCGAGGGCCTGGAGGACCTGAAGGCCGCCGGGGCCGAGGGCCGCTTCCTGCGCCACTATGAGACCAGCACGGCCATCGCCGCCGAGGCCTCGATGCGCGCGCGCTCGATGTCGAGCTGGAGCAACAACGTCACCGCCGCGCTGCAGCAGCTGATCACCATGGTGATGCTGGTCTGGGGCGTGTACCTGATCAAGGATGGCCAGATCACCGCCGGCGCGCTGATCGGCGGCGTGATGTTCGCCGGCCGCGCGATCGGCCCGCTGGGCAGCGTGGTGGCCCTGGCCACGCGCTACCAGGGCGCGCGTGCCGCGCTGCTGTCGCTGGACTCGATGATGGACAAGCCGGTCGAGCGCGAGCCGGGCCGCAACTATGTGGGCCTGCCGCAGTTCCACGGCCATATGGCCCTGCAGGAGGTCAGCTTCGCCTACCCGATGACCGGCACCGACAACCCGCCCCAGGTGTTGAAGGGCGTCAGCATGCGCCTGAACCCGGGCGAGCGGGTGGCCATCCTGGGCCGCATCGGCAGCGGCAAATCAACGATTCTGCGGCTGCTGGCCGGCCTCTATCTGCCCACCGAGGGCCGGGTCGAGGTGGACGGCGTCGATCTGCGCCAGATCGATCCGGCCGAGTTCCGCAGCAAGGTGGGCTTTGTGTCGCAGGAGCCGCGGCTGTTCCACGGCACCCTGCGCGAGAACGTGCTGCTGGGCCGGGCCAGCGCCGATGCCTCGCAGCTGACCGAGGTCGCCCGGCTGACCGGCCTGGACCGCCTCGTCGCCTCACACCCGCTGGGCTGGGACCTGCCGGTCGGCGAGATGGGCGCCTTGCTGTCGGGCGGCCAGCGTCAGCTGGTGGCCCTGGCCCGCTGCCTGGTGACCAAGCCGCAGATCCTCTTGATGGACGAGCCGACCAGCTCGATGGACGCCCAGTCCGAAATCGCCTTCCTGCGCCAGCTGAAAGACGCCGCCGGCAGCTGCACCCTGGTGATGGTCACGCACCGGCCTGCCGTGCTGGAACTGGTGGCCCGCCTGATGGTGGTCGACGCCGGCCGCGTCGTGCTCGACGGCCCCAAGGAGCAGGTGCTGGCTGCCCTGTCTGGCCAACGCCCGGCCACGCCGACACCGGCCGCGCCGAATGTGCACATGCACCCGTCCGCGCAGCCGCAGCAGCGTGAGGCGACGCTCTGAGCCTTATGTTCTGGCGCTCCAAGTCCGGTTCCAGCAACCCCGCCATCGTGCGCGGCGATGCCGCCTTTCTGACCGGCGTCCATGCCGCGCAGATCGACGAGGCGCTGCCGCGCTCCAGCTGGGCGTTGTATCTGATGTTGATCATCGTCGTCAGCGCGATTGCCTGGGCGTCGGTGACCAAGGTCGAGGAGATCACCCGCGCCGACGCACGCATCGTGCCCGATGGCCGCGAGCAGCTGATCGCCAGCCTGGAAGGCGGCATCCTGCGCCAACTGCTGGTGACCGAGGGACAGCGGGTAGAGGCGGGGCAGGAGCTGGCCCTGCTGGACCCAACCCGCGTCGAGGCGCAGCAGAATGAAAGCCAGGCCAAGCGCCTGGCGATGCGCGCCACCGTGGCGCGGCTCACGGCCGAGGCCAATGGCACGCCCTTGAAGTTTCCGCCCGATGTGGCCCAGGCCAAGAGCATCGTCGATGGTGAAACGGCCGCCTACAACGCCCGCCGCCATCTGCTGGAAGAAGCCGCCGGTGGCAACAACCGCAGCATCGGCCTGTTGCAGCGCGAGCTGAATATGTCGCAGGCGATGGCCTCCAAGGGTCTGATCTCCGACGTCGAGGTGATGCGCCTGAGCCGCCAGGTCAACGAGCTGCAGCAACAGCGCAACGAGCGCATCAATCGCTTCCGCCAGGACGCCAGCAGCGATCTGGTGCGGGTGCAGACGGAGCTGTCGCAGCTCGACGAGCAATTGGTGGTGCGCGAGGACGTGATGCGCCGCACCGTGATCAAGTCACCGGTGGCGGGCCTGGTGAAGAATATCCGCGTCAACACCACCGGCGGCGTGGTGGCCGGCGGTGCGCCCATCATGGAAATCGTGCCGCTGGGGCCTCGGGTGATGATAGAGGCGCGCATCAAGCCCAAGGACATCGGCTTCGTGCGCGTGGGCCAGCATGCCGAGATCAAGGTCACCGGCTATGACTACAACGTCTATGGCGGGCTCAAGGGCACGGTGCAGTACATCAGCCCCGATGCCTTGGGCGACACCGAGAAGGGCGGCGGCTACTACCGCGCCATGGTGCCGGCCGAGATCTCGACCCTGCGCTTCAAGGGCAAGGAGCTTCCGGTGATTCCGGGCATGACCGGCACCCTGGAGATCAAGACCGGCGACCGCACAGTGCTGAGCTTCCTGCTGCGGCCGGTGATGAAGTCCCAAGAGGCCTTGCGGGAGCGTTGATGTCCCGGGAGGGACCGGCGTTAACGGCAGCTTGCCGGCGCAATTGAGGCCTGATTACCCTTGAAGTCCGAGCATTGAGCGGTGCCTGCACATGGTCTAGTGAGGGTGTTGTCGCACCGTTGGGTGCCGACGAGGAGCAACACCCATGTCCGGTCTCATTTTTCGCACGCAAGCCTGTCTGGCGACCTTGCTTGCTGCCTGTGCGGCCCTCCCTGCCGCAGCTCAACGCTGCGTCGATACGGACACCTCATCGACGGCGCGCAGCGAAAGCGAGGTTCGCCTGCCCCAGGTTTCCGGCGCAGACCCGCGCCTGCATCTGCAGGACCTGGTGCGCATGGCCGTGCAACGCAGCCAGTCGCTCGGTGCCGTGCGCCTGCTGACCGAGGCCGCCAAGGCCGATCTGGACGAAACCCGTGCCGGCCGCCTGCCCCAGGTCTATCTGAATGGCTCGTTGAATGCGGTGGCCAGCAGCGTGGGCGGCATCGATCAGGGGCGCGGCACCCAGGCACGCGGCGGGCTGACCGCCAGCGCATCGTTGTATGACGCCGGTCGTCAGACCTATTTGAACAACTGGCGCGCCAAGCTGCTGGAGGCCGCCCAGCTGGGCCAGACCAGCGCCGAGGAACAGGTGGCGCTGCAGACCGTGTCGCTAGGGCTGGAGCGCAGCCGCTACTTGCTGCAGGCCCAGGTCTACAGCCAGTACTCGCGCAAGATGAGTTGTCTGGTCGAAGCGCTGGAGCAGGTGGTCAAGGTCGACAAGGGCCGGGCCAGCGAGCTGGTGCAGGCACAGAAGAGCTTCCAGCAGTCCGAGCTGTCCTTGGACTCGACGCTGTCGCAGTTCCGGCAGACCGAGAACCGGCTGCGCCGCTTTGTCGGCGACGTGCTGCCGCCGCCGGCCAGCCTGTCCTCGGTGCTGGTCAAGGTGCCGGATCTGGTGGCGATGCAGCAGGACGTCGAGCGCGCGCCCGAGATCGCCCAGCTGACCGCCCAGGCCAGCGCCGCCGACAGCTATGCCCGCTCGGTTGTGGCCTCACAGAAGTTGCAGGTCTCGCTGGTCGTCAATGGCGGCGCCACCGCCGGCACCGGACGCAACAACAGCGTGGTGGCCGGCGTCAACATCAGCTTGCCGCTGTTCAATGCCACGCTGGACCCGGGCGCCAGCGCCGCACGCAAACGCGCCGACGCCAGCTATCTGCAGCGCGAGGACTCGGTTGAATCGCGCAAGTACCGGCTGGCCGACGCCTTCGAGTCGGCCGCCTCGTCATTCGACCGCGCGCGCCAGATCGTTGACATCCTGCGCAACAGCGAACGGCTGCGCAGCTTCACCCAGCAGCAATGGCAGCAGCTGGGCCGGCGCTCGCTGTTCGACGTGATGGCTGCCGAGGGCGACTACTTCTCGCTGCGCGTCGCCCATGTCAACGCGCTGTTCGACGGCCAGCAGGCGGTGGCGCAGATGTGGTCGCTGGGGCAGGGCGTCAACGTGGGCCTGATGCCGCCGGCGAACTGAACCGGATAGGAACCGGTACTTGCCGATTTGCCCTGGTCCGGTTTGGGTTCTACTTGAGGGATGGAAACCATGGGAACACGCATGTCCTCAAGCCAAGAGACCTTGGGCAAGCTGCTGACGCTGATGGAGGGCTCGGCCCGCTTTGCGCGTGACAGCGTGAAACGCGCCGCCGCCGAGTTCGGCCCGGCCTGGGAGGACGACTTCGCCGCGATGCTGCAGCGTTTCTACGGCAGCGACGCGGCCCTGCTCGATGCCGTCAAGGGCTATGGCGCCTTCGTCATGGACTCGATGCGCAGGCAAAAGCGCTTCGAGCAGGACCTGAGCTACCCGGCCAAGACCTATGCCGAGGCCGCCGCCGAGGTCTATTACAACGACGACTACATGCGCCGCCAGTACCTGCCGGGCCTGCTGCTGTCGCACTATCTGTGGACGCACCACTACCAGCAGATCGAATACTTCAAGGGTTTCTTCCTGCCCTGGCTGCAGCGCCAGAACGTGGCCGAGTTTGCCGAGGTCGGGGTCGGCACCGGCATCTATTCGCGGCTGGCCCTGCAGCATCTGCCCGAGCTGCGCGGTGTCGGTTTCGACATCAGCCCGCTGTCGCTGGAGTTCACTGCGGCCCATGTGGCCAGCTTTGGATTTGCCGGGCGCTATGAGGCGCGCAAGCAGAACGTGATCGAGGAGCCCAGCGCGCAGCGCTTCCGTGCCGTGGTCTGTGTCGAGGTGCTGGAGCATCTGGAAGACCCGGTGGCCCTGCTCAAGGGCCTGAAGGGCCTGTGCACGCCCGACGGCAAGCTCTTCGTGACCGCAGCGCTGAACGCGGCCCATGCCGACCACATCTATCTCTACAGTCACCCGCAACAGGTGCTGAACCAGGTGGAGGCCGCCGGCCTGCACCTGGAGCACTGCTTCTTCGCCAATGCCTATGCCCCGGCCAAGCCCGGCCTGCCGGTGCCCTCGGCGCTGGCCATGGTGCTGACGCCGAAGGCCTGAACGCGATGCCTGCTATTCACCTGCACGGCGAGTTCGTCGATCTGATCCCGCTGACGCCCGAGCACGCGGCGCTGACCTTTGCCTGGCGCCAGGGCGAGCGGGCCGCCAACCTGAACCGCGGCGCGGCCACGGTCGAACAGCAGGCGGCCTGGATCGCCTCGCGGCCGGCCGCCGAGTACAACTTCATCATCGCCTTGAAGGACGGCCGGCCGGTGGGCATGGTCTCGGTCAGCGGCATCGACACCTTGCACCGCCACTGCGAGCCCGGCCGCTTCCTGATCGGCGACGAGGAGGCGGTGCGCGGCATTCCGGCCGCCGTCGAGGCGATGAAGCTGGTCTACAGCCTGGTGTTCGACTCGCTGGGCCTGCTGCGCATCTTCGGTACCATCGCCTCCGACAATCTGCTGATGATGAAATGGCAGAAGTTTCTGGGCATGAAGGAGGAGGGGCGCCTGCGCCGTCACTACTTCATCAATGGGCACTTCCAGGACGCGGTACTGTTCGGCATGCTGGAGGACGAGTACCGGGCCCAGGCCCTGCCGAGAATGAATTCGTTGATTGCCGCCGGGCGCCCGCGCGGCGGCGCGCCCACAAAATAATCGAAGGAGTCGAGATGAGCAGCAACACCCAAGAAGCCGCCGTGCTGGAAGCGATCTACCAGGCCCTGCGCACTTTGAACGAAGAGCGCGGCCTGGACGAGCAGATCACAGTAGGCCCCGACACCTGCCTGTTCGGCGAGGGCTCGGCGCTGGATTCGCTATCCCTGGTGTCGGTGATCGTCGATCTGGAGACCTCGGTGTCAGACCAGTTCGGCAAGACCATCAGCCTGACCGATGACAAGGCGATGAGCCGCGACCCGGTGCCCTTTACCGATGTGGGTGCGCTGAAGACCTACATCCTGGAGCTGCTGGCCTGATGAAATATGAAGGGAAGATCGTCCTGGTGACCGGCGCGCGCCGCGGCGTCGGCCGCTTGCTGGCCGAGCATTTCCTGAATCAGGGCGCCCAGGTCATAGGCTTCAGCCGCCATGAGGACGATGAGGCCCAATTGTCCGGCTACACGCCGCTGGCCGTCGATGTGGGCGATCCCGAATCGGTGGCGCGCGGCTTCGAGCAGGTGCGCAAGCAGTTCGGCCGGGTGGACATCGTCGTCAACAATGCCGCCGTGCTGACCTCGCAGTACGCGATGATCATGCCGGCCGGTGCGGCCAAGAGCATGCTGGATGCCAACATCCTGGGCACCTTCCTCGTGTCCCGCGAGGCGGCCAAGCTGATGCGCAAGAGCAAATGGGGCCGCATCATCAACATCGGCTCCATGGCCGCCAGCCTGGAACCTATGGGCGACTCGATCTACGCCGCCACCAAGGCCGCCATCGCCACGCTGGCCAATGTGATGGCCAAGGAGTTCGCGGCAATGAACATCACCTGCAACACCTTGGGCATCACCGCCATCGAGACCGACATGCTGGGCCAGTTGCCCAAGGACAAGATCGACGCCGTGATCGCCGGTTTGCCGCTGCCGCGTTATGCGACGGCCGAGGACATCTTCAACGTGGTGGACTTCTTTGCTTCGGAACGCAGCGGCTATGTCACGGCGCAGACGGTGTTCTTGGGCGGGGTCAACTGAAATGAATATCGGTGGTGCTGGGATGGGGCGGCAGAGGCGGCGGGGGGCCGGCCACTGCGGGCTGAAGCTTGGGCCGGTCCCTTCGGCCCGACCTCCAGCTTCTTTATGCCCGCCGTGGCCGGCCCCCCACCCCCTCTGCGGAGACGCTGGTGGCCGCTGGCACAACCTCTGCAGCAGGGATGAGGGC
>JADMJJ010000077.1 GCA_018780645.1 Burkholderiaceae bacterium | reverse complement strand
AGTCGCTGCGTCTGAAGGTGCTGCCCCAAACATACAAGCCCGGATGCAATCCGGGTCAGGGGCGGCCTTGCGCGATGAATCCCCGGATTCCATCCGGGCTACGAAGTCCGGTCAGGACAGGCTGGGCAGCATCACCCGCGGCTCGAACTTCGCCCGGTGCACGCTGAAGTAGCTCTTCACATTGCGCACATTGGCGTCCTGGGTGAACAGGCGCTGCACCAGCGCGTGATAGGCCGGCATATCGGCCACCTGGATGATCAGCACGAAGTCGGGGCCGGGTGCGACGCGGTAACACTGCTGCACCGCCGCGTCCTGCAGCACGCGCTGCTCGAAGGCCTGCAGATGCTCGGCACCCTGGCGGTCCAGCGTGATCTCGACGATGGCCGAGAGGCCGACGCCCAGCTTCTCGGGTGACAGCAGGGCCACGCGACGCTCGATCACGCCGCTGTCCGTGAGGCGCTTGACGCGGCGCAGGCAGGTGGCGGGCGAGACATGGGCTCGCTGGGCCAGATCCTGGTTGGACAGCGAGGCATCCTGCTGCAACAAATCCAGCAGGCGCAGATCGGTGGCGTCGAGTTCTGGTGATGTGACGGAATCATTCATATGTCATCGATGTGTGAATTAATTCATCACGAATTGCATTCGGTGGTTGATTATTGCAATTTGAGTCTAATTTTGAAAGCAACTAATTGGCAAGTCTGCCTACGATGCCGCCAGAGTTCAATTCACCGGAGTCAAACCATGTGTGGCATCGTCGGCGCAGTCAGCAATCGCAACATCGTTCCCATCCTGATCGAGGGCCTGAAGCGGCTGGAATACCGTGGCTATGACTCCTGCGGCGTGGCCGTGCACCAGGATGCCGAGCTCAAGCGCGCCCGTAGCACCTCGCGCGTGGCCGAGCTGGATGCCCAGGTGCTGGAAGACCATATCCACAGCGGCACCGGCATTGCCCACACCCGCTGGGCCACCCACGGCGTGCCGGCGGTGCACAACGCCCATCCGCACTTCTCCAAGGGCCCCGGCGTCGACCCGCAGGGGCCGGGCCGTATAGCCCTGGTGCACAACGGCATCATCGAGAACCATGATGAGCTGCGCGCGGAGCTGAAGGCCCGTGGCTACCAGTTCGACAGCCAGACCGATACCGAGGTGATCGCCCACCTGGTCGACCAGCTCTACAACGGCGATCTGCTCGAAGCCGTGCAGCAGGCCCTGCTGCGACTGCGCGGTGCCTACGCCATCGCCGTGTTCTGCCGCGACGAACCGCATCGCGTGATCGGTGCCCGCCATGGCTCGCCGCTGGTGCTGGGCGTGGGCGAGACCGAGAACTTCGTCGCCTCCGACGCGATGGCTCTGGCCGGCGTGACCGACCAGATCGTCTACCTGGAAGAGGGCGACGTGGTCGACCTGCAAATGGGCAAGGTCTGGATCTCCAACCGCGACGCCCAGGGCCGCTACCAGGCCGTGCAGCGCGAAGTGCGCACCGTGCACGCGCACACCGGCGCGGCCGAGCTGGGCCCCTACCGCCACTACATGCAGAAGGAGATCTTCGAGCAGCCGGTGGCGATTGCCAACACCTTGGACTCGGTCGAGGGCATCTCGCCCGAGCTGTTCGGTGACGGCGCCTACCGGGTGTTCAAGGACGTCGATTCGGTGCTGATCCTGGCCTGCGGCACCAGCTACTACGCCGGCCTGACGGCCAAGTACTGGCTCGAGAGCATGGCCAAGATACCGACCAGCGTCGAGGTGGCCAGCGAGTACCGCTACCGCGACAGCGTCCCCAACCCGCGCACCCTGGTCGTGACGATCACGCAAAGCGGCGAGACGGCCGACACGCTGGCCGCGCTGAAGCATGCCCGTTCATTGGGCATGGAGCACACGCTGACGGTCTGCAACGTCTCCACCAGCGCGATGGTGCGGGAATGCAAACTGGCCTACATCACCCGCGCCGGCGCCGAAATCGGTGTGGCCTCTACCAAGGCCTTCACCACCCAGCTGGTGGGCCTGTTCCTCCTGACCCTGGCGCTGGCGCAAACCCGCGGCCACCTGAGCGACGAGCAGGAAGCCGAGCACCTGAAGGCGCTGCGCCACCTGCCGGTGGCCGTGCAGGCCGTGCTGGCGCTGGAGCCACAGATCATTGCCTGGAGCGAGGAATTTGCGCGCAAGGAAAACGCCCTGTTCCTGGGCCGCGGCCTGCACTACCCGATCGCGCTGGAAGGTGCGCTCAAGCTCAAGGAAATCAGCTACATCCACGCCGAGGCCTATCCGGCCGGCGAGCTGAAGCATGGCCCGCTGGCCCTGGTGACCAGCGCGATGCCGGTGGTCACCGTGGCGCCCAATGACGCCCTGCTGGAGAAGCTGAAGAGCAATATCCAGGAAGTGCGCGCTCGTGGCGGCGAGCTGTTCGTGTTCGCCGACAGCGACACGAAGATCGAAAGCGAAGCCGGCGTCCACGTGATCCGCATGCCCGAGCATTACGGCGCCCTGTCGGCCATACTGCACACGGTGCCGCTGCAGCTGCTGGCCTATCACACGGCCTGCGCGCGGGGCACGGACGTGGACAAGCCGCGCAATCTGGCCAAGAGCGTGACGGTTGAGTGATCGACCGAGGCGCTGTTGAGTTGGTTGGGCACAATAGAGTTGCCAACCAAACAACAAAGCTGCCAACTTTTTTCAAACGCATAGCAACAAAGTTGCCAACATAGTTGGCGCACTCATTCTTGAGGAGCCACTGCTTTGCGACCCTTTGCGCTTTGCAGTGGATCTGACGCGTCGCTGCGTCCGTCGGTCCTTGAGGCTGACGGCCATTCCGCGCGTCGGGAGTCAAATGGACACCTTAGTCGGCCCCTAATCGGGGCGAACACGGCACAAAGTGGCCTGGCGGCCATACAGTAGTCAGGGATGATCGCCAGAAGCGCCAGGACTCGTTGCCGGTCTCGACGATGTGGCAATGGTGCGTGAGCCGGTCCAGCAGGGCCGTCGTCATCTTCGCGTCGCTGAACGAGCTGCATCACCGGCGAAGGAGCCGACCTCGAAGTTTCTATAGGGACGGTACGATTCGCCGCAGGTGTTCCGCAAACTCTGTCACCAGCGCGGGCGGGCGAGCAAGATCGTATTTAACCGTCAGGCCCACGGAGGGCAGACGTGGGAGATCTTCTTCCGTTGTCAGTATTCGAAGGTCGGTGGGCACAGCGGACTGTGTCAGCACTGCGATGGCCTGGCCCGAACGCACAACCGCAAGCAGCCCGGACATTCCGCCGCTTGAATAGGCCACGCGGTAGGGGCGACCTACGGCATCGAGCAGCTCGCACCCCGCACGATGGTCGAGCGTGTCGGGGTCGGAGAGCGCGAGCTGAAGCGGCTCGTGCTCCCAGGCATGGTCATGGTTATTTCCGACCCACACCAGCGGTTCGCGGCGAATGACGGGGCTCCTACGGTCACCGTCGGCGGCCGAGACAAGGGCCAGGTCGAGCGCGTGCTGGGCGAAACGCTCCATCAGCCGCGGCGTGGGCGCACAGCAGACCTCGACGAAAACCTGCGGATGCCGACCCGCAAAGCTGCGCAGGATGTGTGGAAGGAACGCCGTCGCATAGTCGTCCGGGCAGCCGAAGCGCAACGTGCCCGACAGGCCCGCGCCCGAGATGTCGGCAATGGCGGCATCGTGGTGACGAAGAATGATTCGAGCATGCCCGAGAAGCCGCTCGCCATGCAGGGTGAGCGTCACGCCGCGACCGGTTCGGTTGAGCAGCGGTTGGCACAGCAGGGCCTCGAGCTTCTTCACCTGCATGCTCACCGCCGCCTGCGTGCGTCCGATCTGATCGGCGGCGCGGCTCAGAGTCCGTGTGTCAGCGATCGCTACAAAGGTGTGGAGCAACTCGATCGGCAGGTGTCTCAAGGTATTGGCTCAACTGATAGCAGACTTCAGCATTATTAGGTTTTCTTAATGCGAGCGCATCCGTATGCTGGGTCGTTTGTGACCACTGGAGCACACGATGTCTCGAAACGACGACCCTGATTTTTGGAGCCACGCCCGCGGACATCTCATTCGCTACGGTGGAACTTTCGAGCCCATGATCATCGAGCGCGCCAAGGGAAGCTTTGTGTACGACGCCGACGGCCGGGCGATTCTCGACTTCACTTCGGGGCAGATGAGTTCACTGCTCGGGCACGGGCACCCGGAGATCGCCGCGGTCGTGGCGGAGCATGCGAGCAACCTGGACCATCTGTTCAGCGGCATGCTCAGCCGCCCGGTGGTCGACCTGGCGACGCAGTTGGCCAAGATCACGCCGCCGGGGCTGGACCGGGTCCTGCTGCTCACCACCGGTGCCGAGGCCAACGAAGCCGCCATCAAGATGGCCAAGCTGTACACCGGAAAATTCGAGATCGTGAGCTTCGCGCAGTCGTGGCATGGCATGACCGGTGGCGCGGCATCAGCGACTTACAGCGCCGGGCGCAAGGGCTACGGCCCGGCAGCGGTCGGCTCGTATGCGATCCCCGCTCCCTACCCGTATCGGCCCCGTTTTGAGCGCGACGGCCAGTTCGACTGGCAGGCCGAACTCGACTATGCGTTCGACTTGATCGATCGCCAGTCGAGCGGCAACCTTGCGGCCTTCATTGCCGAGCCGATCCTGAGTTCCGGCGGCCTGATCGATCTGCCCCTGGGCTATTTGGCTGCCCTCAAAAAGAAGTGCAGCGAACGCAGCATGCTGCTGATCCTCGACGAGGCGCAGACCGGCGTCGGCCGCACCGGCATGATGTTCGCGTTCGAGCGCGACGGCGTCGTGCCCGACATCCTGACCCTGTCGAAGACGCTCGGCGCAGGCCTGCCACTCGCGGCGGTGATGACGTCGGCCGTGATCGAAGAGGAATGCCACGCCCGCGGGTTTCTGTTCTACACGACGCACGTGTCGGACCCGTTGCCGGCTGCGGTCGGCCTGAAGGTGCTGGAGGTGGTGCAGCGCGACAAGTTGGTGGACCGCGCGCGATCTGCAGGACAACGCTTGGAGGCGGGTCTGCGAGCGCTCCAGGACAGTGTCGACTGCATTGGCGACGTGCGTGGGCGAGGTCTGCTGCTGGGCATCGAAATCGTCAAGAGCAGGGCCTGCAAGCAAGCCGCACCGGATCTGGGAGCGGCCATCACCCGCGAGTGCATGAAGCTCGGCCTGAGCATGAACATCGTGCAACTGCCGGGCATGGGCGGCATCTTTCGGATCGCACCGCCGCTGACGGTCAGCGATGTGGAGATAGACCTCGGACTGGACCTGTTGAAGGAGGCGATCAGCAAGCTGGTCTGACCCCTTTGGCCGCTCGTTTCACGGGCTGAGGCGATTTGGCGCGTCGTGGTCCAGTACGGCGGTCGGTGCTGCCCCCGCGTTGCAAAGCACGGACCGGCTCGACGGTGAGCCGGTCGGCGTGACACTCACGCTTTACAGTCTGGCCAGCACATCGCCGCTTGCGGCGCTCAGTTCATGATTCCAAGGGCCGCGCCAGCGTGCTGCCTGTCGTTCGTCGTTGGGAAACGAGGCGCCCTCAGGCGGGCACGCCGACCAATCAACCTAACAGGAGTGAAGACATGTCATACATCGACGGTTTCGTGATCGCTGTGCCCAAGGCCAACAAGCAGCAGTTCATCGAGCACGCGCGCCATTTCGATGCGCTGTTCATCGAGTTGGGCGCGCTCCGAGTCATCGAAGGTTGGGGCGACGACGTCCCCGACGGCAAAGTCACCGACTTCCGCCGCGCAGTCCAGGCCACGGCCGAGGAGACGGTGGCCTTTTCGTGGGTCGAATGGCCGGACAAGGCCACGCGCGATGCAGCCATGAAGAAGATGACGGAAGACCCGCGCATGGATCCGTCCACACCCGGCAATCCGCCGATGCCTTTCGACGGCAAGCGCATGATCTTCGGCGGCTTCGAACAGGTGGTCGAAGTGAAGGCTTGAGAGGCGGTGGCTTCGTGCCCCTAGCCAAAGCTAAGCGCCCGCCAACAGAAGCGTCGAAAGCTGATGCAGCCCTTCAGAATCAAAGTCTGCCCCCCCGCTTGTGCGAGATGCCTACCTTTCATCATGGATAAATTCTTGCTGCAGCAGCAGGTGCTGGAACGGCTCGCCGAAGACCTGCTGCAAGCCGAACAGGCAACGCGGGCGGCCCATGAAACGGCGACTCACGAAGAAAACATCGCCGAAAACAAATACGACACATTGGGACTCGAAGCCGCCTACCTGGCCACCGGCCAAGCTCGTCGCGCCGAAGCCATCCGCCAGGCGATGGCCAATTGGCGCCAATTCCGCCCCCGCCCCTACGACGCCAGCAAAGGTATACAGCTCGGCGCGCTGGTCTGCCTGGTCGATTCCGACGACAAGCAGCAACAGCTCTTTGTCGGCCCGGATGGGGGCAGCATGAAGTTGGTCTGCGGCGATCAGCTCGTTCAGGTCATCAGCAGCGAAGCCCCGTTGGGCCGGGCCATGCTGGGTAAGCGCGAGGGGGATGAGGTGTCGATACAGGTCGCGCCAATCCGACAGCTGTTTGAGGTGCTGCGGGTTCATTGAGCCGCAGGCAAGTTCACGCCGACTTGATCAGAAGTCAGTCGCCCCGATCTCCGTGGGAAGCTCTGCACAACTCCTGGCGAGCGATGCAGAGACCTTCGAGCCTCTCTCATCCGAGCTGTCGAACAGGCCGAAGTCGTGGTTGATGCCGTCCTTCTGGATGAAGGTATCGCCGCCCCGCCATTCGACTGGAGGGCACTGCAGATCGGGCGTGGCCGCGCCATAGCCGCAGAACGCGCCGCGGTGGCCGGCAAAGCGCTGCTGCAGCGCGCTCAGATAGGGGCGGTCGAGGATGAAGCCCTCCAGCTTGACCCAGCGCTCGCCGGTCCAGACCTCGACCCAGCTGTGGATGATGCTGGCCGGCGCCAGCCAGTAGGCCAGGCCGGTGATGGCCCCCCGCTGCAAGGCCTTGTCAATCGTGAAGCCGTGGAAGCGGCAAGCGATGCCCAGACCGCGCAGCAGGGCCATCAGCAGGGTGCTCTTGGTGTTGCACTGACCATAGCCGTCGCCCAGCACCGCCGAGGCGGGCAGGTCGTCGGAGCGGTTGTAGCCAAAGGCGATCTCGTCGCGCACAAAGTCGTAGGCCGCGCCGATCCGCTGCTGCTGCGGCAGCTGCCGCCAGCCACGCTGGTGCAACAGGGCGGCGATGGCAGGTTGTTCGAAGTCCAGCAGCGGGGTGGGCACCTGCCAGAGGGCCAGCTCGGTGGCGGACGGTGGTGGGGGCGGTGTCGAGTGCATGCCGGCATTTGAAACTCCGTATCTACTCCAGAGTCAAGCGCCAGCATCCACACGAGCCGAGCGGGCGTGTCGCGATGCTCAAGCCGGCTCGATGGCAGACATCATCCGCGCCAGCTCGCCGTCCTGCCCGCGTACGAAGGCGCCCAGTCGCTCGATATAGTCGGCGGCCACGGCGCCCCTCACCGAGGGCCGCTCGGCCAGCGCCCGGCGCCAGGCCTGCACCTTGGGCAGGCCGGTGAAGATGCCGAAGTCGGCGATGCGGTCGAACAGCTCCCAGTAGCGGAACACCGGCGCGAACACCGCATCCACCAGGCTGAACTTTTCGCCGGAGAAGAACGGCCCCGCGCCCAGGGCCGCTTCCAGCCGGCCGAACTTGGCGCGCAGCAGCTCCCGCCTGGTCTGCAGCTGGGCGACATCGGCGGCGGTGTAGAAGCCCCAGATGTCGTTGAGCACCGTCGAGCCGAACTCGATCCAGGCGCGGTGGCGGGCGCGAGCCAGTGCGCTGCTGGGGTGCAGCGCCGGTGCCTGCGTGTCTTCCAGGTATTCGACGATCACCGCCGATTCGAACAGCACCTCGCCCTCGACACGCAGCAGCGGCACCTTGCCCAGCGGCGACAGGGCCTTGAACCATTCGGGCTTGGCGGCCAGATCGATATCGGTGCGCGTGAACGGCACCTTTTTTTCGTTCAGCGCAATCACCGCGCGTTGCACATAGGGGCACAGCGCATGGCTGACCAGTTCCAGATCGGTTGTCATGAAGGTCTCCGTTCAGGCCTGGCTGCGCTTGATGGCCAGTTCGCCATCTCCCTGCAGGATGTGGGCGACCGAGGCGACGAGCAGGAACACCGGGTATTCCCAGCCGCCGTTGGCGCTGGTGAAGACCCAGCCATTGCCGGCATGGATGACGGTGGCGCCGATCAGCACCGGCAGCAGGGCCAGCGAGGCCCAGCGGCCATGCAGGCCCAGCAAGATCAGGGTGCCCCCCAGCGTCTCGGCAATCACCAGCGGCCAGGCCAGGGCCGGCGGCAGGCCCTGCGTGGCCATCCAGGCGGCCAGGCCGGCAATGCCGAAAGTCATCAGCTTGAGCAGGATGGCGTGGCTGAGCCACATCAGGCCCAGTGCGATGCGCAGCAGGGCGGCGCCCAGGGCGGGCGAGGCTTGTCGGGGCAGGGCGAGGTTCATGATCGAGTCCTTTCACGGGGTTGGTGGCTTGGCGCCGGTGAAAGAGACTGTAGGTTCCGCTGATTTGCACGACAATTCGCTGTGTACGCATTATTGATATGCGAATTCGCATAACGAAGTGAAGCAGGCACGATGGCGGCCCTCCCTCCCGAACGACTCCTGAGCTGGGACGATCTGCAATTCTTCCTTGCCGTCTGCCGCTCCGGCTCGATCTCGGGGGCGGCCGGCCTGCTGGGCGTCAATCACTCGACTGTGCTGCGCCGCGTCGCCAGTCTGGAGCAGACGCTGGCCCTGCGCCTGTTCGACCGGCTGCCCGGTGGATATGTCTTGACCGCCTCGGGCGAGGCGCTGGCCCAGCAGACCAGCGGCGTGGCCGAGCAGATCGAGGCGGCGCAGCGCCGGCTGATGGGGCTGGACGAGGAGATCAGGGGCGCGATACGGCTCACCGCCCCCGACACCCTGGTCCATGCGCTGCTGATGCCCCTGCTGCAGCGCTTTCGCGCGCTGCATCCGGGTGTGCAGATCCAGGTGGTGGCCAACAACAGCTTTCTGAGCCTGAACCGGCGCGAGGCCGATGTGGCGCTGCGTGGCACCAACCGGCCACCGGAGAATCTGCTCGGGCGCCGCGTCGGCGACATTCAGACCGCCCTTTATGCCTCCGAGACCTATCTGCAGACCCTGGGTGAGGGGGCGGGCTTCGACGACTACAGCTGGGTGGCGCCGGACGAATCGCTGGCCCACCTGGAGCAACTGAAGTGGCTGCACCAGCGCGTGCCCGACGAACGCATCGCCCTGCGTGCCGACAGCCTGGTCGGCATGGCCGACGCCGTGGCCCAGGGCCTGGGCGTGGGCCTGCTGCTGTGTCCGCTGGCCGGTCTGCGGCAGGGTCTCGTGCAGCTGGCGCCGCCCGAGCCCGCGCTGGACACGCAGATCTGGGTCCTCAGCCACCCCGATCTGCGCCAGGTGGCCCGCATCCGCGCGTTCACGCAGTTCCTGTTCGAGGCACTGAGCGCGGACCCCAGGCTGCTGCATTGAACTCCTTGCCGAAGTACAGCACTTGCGGCGGATTCAAGGCCCGATACTCCTATGCCTTAGGGATGGGTAAACCCCGGGCTTGGGCATAGAAAGCGAGGTCTGTCGGCCGGCGCCTGATCCGGGCACCGGCCGACGCAGGGAGCCCAGCAATGTCCGAACCGCATCCGATGGCCCATCGCCCCGTGGCGCATGGACCGCCCACGCCACGCTCGCATCTGGGTGCGCTGGATGCCATCGTCGGCATCAGTCCCTCGTTGCGCGCCCTGCGCGAGCGGCTGCCGCTGCTGGCGCGCTCCAGCTGCAGCGTGCTGATCACCGGCGAAACCGGCACCGGCAAGGACGTGGCGGCGCGCGCCCTGCACGAGTTGGGCCTGCGCCGTGATGGGCCGCTGGTCAGCATCAACTGCGCGGCCCTGCCCGACAGCCTGCTGGACAGCGAACTGTTCGGCTACGAGCGTGGTGCCTTCACCGGCGCCACCTCGGCCTACCCGGGCAAGATCAGCCTGGCCCAGGGCGGCACGCTCTTCCTGGACGAAATCGGCGACATGCCCCTGCATGCCCAGGCCAAGCTCCTGCGCGTGATCGAAACGCGCGAGGTGTTCCCGATCGGCGCGCTGCGCAGCCGCGCCATCGACGTGCGCGTCGTCGCCGCCACCCATTGCGCGCTGGAGCGAGCGGTGCGCGACGGGCGCTTCCGTGCCGATCTGTTCTACCGCCTGAATGTGGCCCGCATCGAGATGCTGCCGCTGCGCGAGCGGCCCGAGGATGTGGGCCTGCTATTCGATCATTTTGCGCAAGCGCTGGGTGCCGGCAATCTGGCCGGGCCGGTGCGTGTCAGCGCCGCCGCGCTGGAGCGCCTGTGCCAGCACGACTGGCCGGGCAATGCGCGCGAGCTGCGCAATCTGGTGGAGGCCGCCGGCATCATGTTCGATGGCCGGCCGCTGGAGCCGGCAGACCTGGCACTGGCGCCCGCCGCCGAGGCCGGCGAGTCCACCCGCATTCTTGAGGCGCTGACTCATTGCGAATGGAACCGCAGCAAGACCGCCGAGTTGCTGCACTGGTCGCGCATGACGCTGTACCGCAAGATGAAGCAGTTCCACATCGAGCCCTCGCGGTAACGTGCACTGTCACATCGCGATGTGACACAGCAAGTGCATGATTCTTCAAGGAATAGCCCCGGCAGATGTCACATCGCGGCTGTGACATCTGCACGCTGCACCACTTGCAAAAACGCCGCCAAGTCCTTGATCCACTTGCCTTTGTGATCCCGCCCCCGCGATGGCACGGTGCTTGCAATTCCGCTGCCATGGATGCCCGGCGACCCCATGACGCAACGGTGTTCGGTGCTGCCGCCGAGGCGCGGGGTTATGTCTATGTGAATCAGTTCGAGGTCGGCTACAGCCGCGAGGAGGTGCTCTTGCGCTTTGCCCAGGCCTACGAAGGTGCCGGTGCCCAGGTGGACCAGGCCCGCATCATCATGACGCCCTCGTACGCGAGGGCGCTGCTGCAGCTGCTGGACAGCGCGATGGCCCGCTTCGAATCCGAGTATGGCGAGTTGCGGCCGGCCGGTGGCGGCGTCGTCGCCAGTGGTCGTGATGACGGTGGCGAAGGCTGAGCTCATGGCCAATGAATTCGCGCTGATCTCGCTGGCCGACTCCCTGGCCAATCGCTTGGCCAATGCCTATCCCGATGCGCTGCGCAACTTGCATGCCTGCACCTTCCAGGCCGTGGGCAGTGGTGGCCTGCTGGCCGATCTGGGCGGGCAGGGCGGGGCGGTGCTGAGCGTCTGGCCGCACCGTGTTACCGTCAACGAGCAGGTGCGCAACAGCCGGCCGGCGCCCTTGCCGACGCCGGGCCGGCGCAACCGGCCGCTGTCGCTGGACGTGCACCTGCTGCTGTCGGTATGGAGCGGCAGCGCCGACAGCGAGCTGACGATCTTTGCCTGGATGCTGCGCGAGTTGCACCGCGACCCGCTGCTCGATGCCTCCTCGCTCTCGACCAATGGCGGCTGGCGGCCCGACGAGGTGGTGCAGCTGATACAGGCCGAGATGTCGGTCGAGGACATGATGCGCATCTGGGAGGCCATCGCCCCGGGCTACCGGCTCAGCGCGCCCTTTGTGGCCCGCATCGTCAGCCTCGATGTCGAGGAGGACGAGGCTGCACCGGTGATCGCGCGGCGCTTTGACTATGGGCGGGTCGTTTCATGAGTGCGGCGCAGGCGGTGATCATCGAAAGCGATGTGCGGCGCATCTGGGCCGCGGTGCGCTTTGTCGATGGGCCGTCTCAGCGCACCGTCGAGGTGCCGCTGCAGGTCAGCGCCCGCGGCGCGCGCTGGGTGCGCAATCTGTCCGGCCTTCATGTGCTGGCCGAGCTCGACGAAACCCTGCTGGACGCCGCCGATCGACCGCCGGGTCTTGCCGCGCAGCTGGCCGGCTACGAGGCCGCATTCGAGCTGGCCCCGGCGGTGCCAGCGTTGGCGGTGGGCGGGCGGGTCAGTGATCCGTCCGGGCGCTATCTGCCGCGCCTGTTCACCGTCAATCTGCCGCGGGCCCAGCTGCCCGCCGGCCGCCTGGCCGATCGATTCATCCCGGTCGGTGTGATGCTCGACCCTTCGCCCGCCGTGCCGCTGCTCGGCAGCTGGGCGGCGTTGTATGTCAGCGTCACCCATGCCGGCCGGCCGGCAGCGCACGCCGTGCTGCGCCTGCACCGGGTGGCCGGCGGTCAGCTGCTGGGACGGGCGATGAGCGATGCGCGCGGCCAGGCCCTGTTGATCGCTGCCGGCATCACCCAGGTCACCGTGGGCCAGGGCGAGCTGGTGGTCGAGCGCGAGATCGAGGCCGATCTGACGGTCAGCTTCGATCCGGCCGCCGATCCGCTGCTGCCCATAGATCCCGATGCGCTGGCGCTGCGCGCCGGCGTCGTTCGCCGAATCCTGCGGCGCAGCGTTGCCAGCGGGCGCGTCGAAACGCTCGCCCTTGCGCTGCCATGAACCCATCAAACCCCGGAGGTGTCCCGTGCCCGAATATCTAGCCCCAGGCGTCTATGTCGAAGAGACCAGCTTCCGTGCCCGCTCGATCGAGGGCGTGGGCACCAGCACCACCGGCTTTGCCGGCCTGACCCGCAAGGGCCCGATCGCCACGGCCGAGCTGCTACCCGAAATCCTCACCAGCTACGCCGATTTCGAGCGCATCTACGGCGGTTATGCCGATCTGGCGCCGACCCCGCCGGCCGCCACGGCGGCCGTACCGACCAACTACCTGGCCCATGCGGTGCGGGCCTATTTCAACGAGGGCGGTTCGCGGCTCTATGTGGCGCGGGTATTCCTCGGCGATGGGGGGCGGGCCAGCACGGCCGATCTGCGCTCGGTGCCCGAGGTGGATCCGCTGCCCGCCGAGGACGAGACCAACCGCATCCGCTTCGCGGCCCGCTTCCCGGGCCGCAGCGGCGATGGCGCGGTCCCGACCACCGAGCTGCCCGGCCTGAGAGGCATACAGACGCGCGAGATCATCGCCCCGGCACCGCGCCGCACCTTGGACATGGCACCCAATGGCTCGCTGGTGCGCGCCGGCAGCACCGAGGCGGCATTCGCCTACTTCGTCAAGCGCGCCGGCGTCTGGCGGGCGCTGACGGCCACCGGTGCTGACGGCGCCGCAGCGGAGCCCGATGACGGCCTGGTGGGCGACGAGCTGGCCTCGGTGTCGCTGATCACGCTGGCCATCATCACCACCGATGCCGATGGCGGCAGCCTGGCGATGGACGACCTCGGCTATGACAGCGACCATCCGCGCTGGCTGGGCACGGTGATGGCCGAGACGCCCAACCGGCGTGCCGACCAGATCGAGAACCTGTATGCCGCCCGCATAGGCACGGCCGTCAATGCGGCGCAGCTGCAGGCGGCCCTGTTCCCCTTGGCGCAGAGCACGGCCGCGACCCGCCTCAGCGGCCGCCGCGGCTCGTTCGCGCTGACCGGCGGCGATGATGGCGCCATGCCCACCGAGGCGGCCTTTGCTCCGGCCTTTGCTGCGCTGGCCAAGATCGACGACATCGCCATCGTTGCCGCGCCCGGCTCCAGCGCCTACCCGGAGCGCAACTCGATCCGCAATGCGCTGATCAGCCACGCCGAGGGCCGGCGCATGTACCGCATCGCCGTGCTCGACACCGACCGCGGGCTCAATGCCGGCGACGCCCGCATCGCCCGCTCGACCATCGATTCCAAGTACGCGGCGATGTACTACCCCTGGGTGGTGATCGCCAACCCGAACGCGCGGCCGGGCCGCGACGACATTCCGCGCGAGATCGCGCTGCCACCATCGGGCTTCATCTGCGGCATCTATGCGCGCAACGACATCCAGCGCGGCGTTTTCAAGGCCCCGGCCAACGAGGTCGTGCTGGGCGCGCTGCGCTTCGAGCGGGACATCAGCTTTGGCGAGCAGGAGATGCTCAATCCGCTGGGTGTCAACTGCCTGCGCTTCTTCCCGGGCCGCGGCTACCGCGTCTGGGGTGCGCGCACGGCCAGCTCCGACCCCGAGTGGAAGTACGTCAACATCCGGCGCTACTTCAATTACCTCGAGGCCTCGATAGACCGCAGCACGCAATGGGCGGTGTTCGAGCCCAATGGCGAGCGCCTGTGGGCGAGCATCCGCGAGACGGTGGCCTCCTTCCTGTTCAACGAATGGCGCAGCGGCGCGCTGCTGGGCACGCGGCCCGAGGAAGCCTTCTTCGTGCGCTGTGACCGCTCGACGATGTCGCAGAACGATCTGGACAACGGCCGCCTGGTCTGCCAGATCGGCGTGGCCGCCGTCAAGCCGGCCGAGTTCGTGATCTTCCGCATCGGCCAGAAGACCGCCGACGCGCGTGACTGACACCCTTCAGGAGCAAACCCATGGCCAACCGCAATGTTCCCTACGGTGCCTTCAACTTCACCGTCAGCTTCGATGGTGCCGAGGCCTTCGGCGGCTTCTCCGATGTCTCCGGCCTGGGCTCGGAGATCACCGTCGCCGAGTACCGCTACGGCAATGACAAGGAGAACCATGTGCGCAAGATTCCCGGCGTGCACAAGGTCGGCGACGTCACGCTGAAACGCGGCATCATCGATTCGGGCCCGGTCTGGGACTGGATCAAGAGCACCCGCACCACCGGCGTCAATGCACAGAAGGACGTGGCCATCACCCTGCTCGACGAGGCCGGCAAGGCGGTGCAGAAGTGGCTGCTGCGCAAGGTCATTCCGATGAAGTACACCGGCCCGACGCTGGCCGCCAAGGGCGGCGGCGATGTGGCGATGGAGGAGCTGGTGCTCAGCGCCGAGGGCCTTGAGATCGAAGCCGCCTGACCCTCACCGACGGCAGCCCACCATGTTCGGACTCAGCTTCACCGACGCCGCAGCCGCCGAGCGCACGCACCCCGCGCGCGCCGATGTGGCGCTGTTCGTCGGCTGGACGACGCGGCGCGCTGGTGCCGTGCTGCCGCGCGCCGTGGCCGACTGGCTGCGCGAGCGCCGCTACCCGGCCGACGCCTGGCAGGACGCGCCGCTGCCCATCGACAGCTGGGAGGTGTTCAACGGGCTGTTCGACTGGCATGCCCGGCCGGTGAACGAGGGCGCCGCCGAAGCCGCCGATGACTATCTGGGCCTGGCCGTGCGCGACTTCTTCGCCAATGGCGGGCGCAAGTGCTATGTCGTGTGTCTGGCGGCGCCGTGGAGCGTGCTGACCGAGCTCGACACGGACTCGCGCGAGGCACAGTGGCGCCGCCTGCTGCCTCTGGCCGGCATCTCCGGCTGGCAGAACGAGCATCTGCACGGCATCGAGCATGCCTGGGCGCTGGACGATGTCAGCCTGGTGCTGGTGCCCGATCTGCCTGATCTCTGCGCCAGCCCGCGCGGCGCCGTCGCGGCCGAGCCGGCGGTCGTGCCCGGCGTACCCGAGGTGTTCGTCGAATGCGGCGTGAATCTGGTCGGCGATGCGGCCGTGGCCGGCGTGCGCCGCGTCAGCGCGCCGCGGCTGGACGACGAGGCCTGGACGCTGTGGAAGCAGTACGCCGAAGCACTGCGCGCTCGTATCGCACAGCGCCGGCGAGATCTGATGCTGCTGCTGGCCCTGCCGCTGGCCACGCCTCGGGCCTTGGCGGCGCGCGATCCGATGGCGGCCCTGAACCGCGTGCCCGCCCTGCAATCCAGCATGCTGCAGCTGGCCACGCCCTGGCTGCGACCCACGCGCGAGCAGCGTGTGGCCGAGGGCCTCCTGCCGCCCGATGGCGCGCTGGCCGGCCTGGTGGCAGCCCGGGTGCTGGCGCGCGGCGCCGCCGCCACCGCGGCAGGCCAGGCGCCGCTGGGTGTGCTGGGCGTCACGCCGGCACCTGCCGACGAACTGCTGCGCCGCTTCGCCGACAGTGACGACCAGCGAGATACCCTGCTGACCCGCTGCGCGCTGTTCGGCCCCACGCCCGATGGCGTGCGCCTGCTCAGCGACCGCAGCGCCAGCCGTGCGCAAGGCTGGAGCCATGCCGGCGTCGTGCGGCTGCTGGGCCAGTTGCTACGTACCGCGCGTCGAGTCGGCGAGACCCTGGTCTTCGAGCCCTCCGGCGAGGCGCTGTGGACGGCCACGCGCAGCCGCTTCGAGGACATGCTGACCCGCTTCTGGCAGGCCGGTGCGCTGCGTGGCACCAGTGCCGCCGAGGCCTTCAGCGTGCGCTGCGACCGCACGGTGATGAGCCAGGCCGATATCGACAACGGTCGCGTCGTCGTGCTGATCGACTTCATGCCGCAGCTGGCGATTGCCCGTTTGCGCGTGGCTCTCGCCCTGGCCGAGGACGGCGGCGTGCAGTGGGCCGATGCCGACCCGGTCGCGGAGCTGACGCCATGATGGGCAACCCCGGCGCCGCCCGCGACGCACCGCTGGGTGTGTTCAATTTTCACGTCAGCTTTGCCCGCGACGAGGTCGAGGGTGATGGCGGCACAGAGAACGTGGCGCTGTGCCAGGGCGCCTTCGCCGAGGTCACCGGCCTCGAGGCAACGATGGAGCCCCGCGCCATCCGCGAGGGCGGCCGCAACTGGGGCCAGCACCAGCGTGCCGGCCAGATCAGCTTTGCCACCGTCGTGTTCAAGCGCGGCATCACCGCCGCCCGCGACCTCTGGTGGTGGTTCGAGCTGATGGGCAGCGGCACCTATGCGGCCCGGCTGCGCGCCGACATCGAGATCCGCGACATCGAGGGCCGGCGCGTGATGGGCTGGACCCTGCGCCATGCGCTGCCGGTCAAGTTCAAGACCGCCGATCTGAACGCGCGGGGCAGCGATGTCGGCGTCGAGGAGCTGCATGTGGTCCACGAAGGACTGGAGCATTCGATATGAGTGCTCAGCAGCTGGCCAAGGCCGAACTCGCCATCGGTGGTGAAACGATCACCGTGCAGTTCAATCCGGTGTCGTTGCAGGTCGAGATCACGAACAGTGCCAGCCCGCAGGGCGGCAGCGGTGCCACAACCCAGGTCGCCACCCAGTCCAGCGCGAAGATGAATCTCGAGCTGCTGTTCGACACCAGCTCCAGCGGCGAGGACGTGCGCAACAAGACCCGACCCCTGCGCGCCACAGTGCGTGCACCCGACCAGAGCAATGGCACCTCCAGCGAAGCCGGCGCTGCCTTTGTGCCGCCCCACATCGTGTTCCAGTGGGGCACCTTCATGTTCGCCGGCATTGCCGACTCCTATCGTGAGACCCTGGACTTTTTCTCCGCCGACGGTGTACCGCTGCGTGCCCAGGTGGTGCTGGCACTGAAGGAGCAGCCGAACGAGTTCACTGCGCTGGAGCGGCCCAATCCGCGCGGCGCGGCCAGTGGCAATGCCTTCCAGGTGCCATCGGAGCTGCAGGGCCTGAGCGGCGCGGCGGGCGTGGCCAGCATGGGCGGCGATCTGCGCGCCGCGCGGGCCATCGCCGGCGCCAACGGCGAGCTCAGCCTGCGTTTCGGCGGCGCCAAGACGCTGTCGGTCGAGGCCGGCATCCAGCTGCGCGAGGCCGTCGGTTTCGTCGCCGAGGGCAGCGTCTCGGTCAGTGCTCCGGCGCTGCGTTTCGATGCCAGCCGTCTGACCAGCAAACAGCCTGGAAATCGCCTGGCCACCGATGTTGGCGCCGGCTTTTCCATCGACGGCCGCGCGCTGCCGCAAAGCCCCTCGGGCCTGCGCAGCGATGTGGGCCAGAACACTCCGCTGTCAGCGCGTTTGCGCTTCGACGCCTGATTTGCCAAGGAGACTGAAGTGAACGTGCTTGCGTTGGCGTTGGGGCGGCAGAGGGACCGGGGGGCCGGCCACAGCTGGCTGAAGCTTAGGTCTGTCCTGCACGGACCGACCTCCAGCTTCTTTATGCCTGCTGTGGCCAGCCCCCCGGCCCCTCTGCGGATGCGCTGGTGGCCACCAACCCGGAGCGGGGCGCGTCTTGCCGACGTCGAGCTTGCACCCCCGCTGCAGCAGGGGCGAGGGCGTGCCGGTTGCAGCGGGCATAAAGAAGCCGAGGTTCGGCCCGTTCAGGGTCGGACGATGCTTCAGCCCGCAGCGGCCGGCGCGACCTCGTCCCTGCCGCTCCACGCGTCATCAGACGCGCCAAGCGCAATGGAGCATTGAGATGCCCGTAGTGATCGATGAAGTGATAGTCGATGTGCCCAGCGGCGAATCGACCTCGGCGCCGGTCGCCGGCCCGGCTGCGGCCGCAGGCCCTGCCTGGACGGCCGAGTTGGCGCGTGCGCTGGACGAGCAGCTGCGCCTGGCCATCGAACGCCGCGAGCGTCTGCTGGCGGACTGAGCCAAGACCATGCCCAACGACGTTCAGGAAGCCCCGGTCTCGCAACGCGCCGCCTATGCGGTGCGGCCGACGGTGTTCGTCGATGGCCAGCAGCGCAGCGACGTCCACGCCAGCCTGCGCACCTGTGTGGTCAGCGAGCAGGAGGGCGGCATGAGCAGCCTGTCGCTGTGCCTGTCGAACTGGGGCGTCGCTAGCGGTTCGGTCGGCTTTCCGTTCGACGCCGGCGGCCCTTTGCAGCTGGGCACGCGGCTGAAGGTCTATTTCGGCGAGACCAGCGCGCCCTGCGGCCTGTTCGAGGGTGATGTCCACGCGATCGAGGCCAGGGGCTCGGTGGGCACGCCGCCCGAGCTGGTGCTGCTGGCCGAGGATGATCTGTTTGCGTTGCGCTGTGCGCGCCGCACCGCCTTCTACGAGAGTCAATCGGTTGGTGACCTGGTGCAGGCGATTGCCGGCAATCATGGCCTGCAATGCGATCTGGGCGATCTGCCCAGCGGCAGCGGCAACTGGGCGCAGCTCAATGAGAGCGATCTGGCCTTTTTGCGCCGCGTGCTGGCCCGCCATGACTGCGACCTGCAGGTCAGCGGCCGCACCCTGCAGGTGCGCCGCTGTGGCGAAGGTGATCGCGGCACACTGAGCCTGGCCCTGTACAGCCAGCTGCAGCAGGTGCGCGTGATCGCCGATCTGGCCCAGCAGGTCAGTGCCGTCACGGCCAGCGGCTTCGACGTGGCCGGCGGTTCGGC
>JADMJJ010000042.1 GCA_018780645.1 Burkholderiaceae bacterium | reverse complement strand
TCGCTGCGTCTGAAGGTGCTGCCCCAAACATACAAGCCCGGATGCAATCCGGGGCCGCCAACAGCTCAGTACCGCTTCCCACCCAGCTCCTGCAGAATCTCGCCGTAGATCCGGTAGCGCGAGGCATTGATCTCGCCGCGCTCCAGCGCCGCGCGCACGCCGCAGCCCGGCTCGTGCTGATGGGTGCAGTTGTAGAACTTGCAGGTTTCTGCGTGCTTGCGCAGATCGGGCATCAGGCCCGGCAGCTGCAGCGGTTCGATCTGGCGCAGGCCGAATTCCTGGAAGCCCGGTGAGTCCAGCAATCCGGTCTTGCGCTCGTCGTCCAGCCAGTACCACTTGGTCGTCGTCGTCGTGTGGCGACCGGAGTTCAGCGCCTGCGAGATGTCGCCGACCTGGGCATTGGCGTCGGGTATCAGCATATTGATCAGGGTCGACTTGCCGGTGCCGCTGGGGCCCAGCACCAGGGTCGCCTTGTCCTGCAGCCAGGGCTGGAGCAGGGCGGTGGAGCCCACCGGGTCTGCCTTGAAGGCGACCTCGATCACCTCCTGACCCATCGCGCGGTAGGGCGCCAACCGTTCGCGCGCCAGCTGCACGCCGGGCAGGTCGGTCTTGTTCAGCGCGATCGTGGTGCTGATGCCGGCGCTCTCGGCGGCGATCAGCGCGCGGGCCAGCTGCGACTCGCTGAACACAGGCTCCACCGCGACCAGTATCAGCAGCTGATCGAGATTGGCGGCAAAGCTCTTGGTCTTCCACTCGTCCTGGCGGAACAGCAGATTGCGCCGCGGCTCGACCTGCTCGATCACGCCCTCATCACCGGTGATGGCCCATCGCACGCGGTCGCCGACGACGCAATCGCTCTTCTTGCCGCGAGGCCGGCAATTGACGCGCCGGCCCTCGGGTGTTTCTACCAGATAGTGGCGGCCATGGCCGACGACGACCAGCCCGATGTCCAGATCGCTGAACCGGCTCATGCGGACGTAGGCTGCAAGGCGTTCACCAGCTTGGCGCAGATGAAGTCATTGACCGAGATGCCCTTGACCGAATGGGTGTTGAAGCGGACGACGCAGCGGCCGTAGGCAATGTGCATATCGGGGTGGTGATCCTGTTCGTTGGCCAGTTGCGCCACGGCGTTGACGAAGGCCATGGTCTTGTGGAAATCGGGGAAGTTGATGCGCCGCTCCAGCGCGCCCTGCGTCAGCCGCCAGCCGCTGATCTGGTCCAGCAAGTCTTGGACCTCGGCCTCGCTGAGGGCCGTGACCTGGTTCGAGCAATGCGTGGGCAGATCGGCAAGCTTCATACGGCGTGGCCTCCATGCAGGCTCAGCGCGGCCAAGCGTTCGCTGGCCGGCGGGTGGGAGTAGTAGAAGCGGGCGTAGACCGGGTCGGGCGTCAGTGTGCCGGCATTGTCTTCATGCAGCTTCAAGAGCGCATTGGCCAGGTCCTGGCCGCTGGCCTGGGCGCAGGCATAGGCATCGGCCTGGAACTCGTGCTTGCGCGACAGCATCGCGCTCAGCGGCGTCAAGAAGAAGCCGAACACCGGCACCACCATCAGGAACAGCAGCAGGGCCAGCGCGTCGTTCGGTGCGGCCATGTTGGGCCGCACGCCCAGGCCGGCGAAGAAGCCCGCCTGCTGCGACAACCAGCCCAGCAGCGCGAAGGCCAACAGGCTCAAGGCGAACATCGAGACGATGCGCTTCAGCACATGCTTGTGCTTGAAGTGGCCCAGCTCGTGGGCCAGCACCGCCTCGACCTCGCCGGCGTTCAGCCGCTGCAGCAGCGTGTCGAAGAAGACCACGCGCTTGGCCGGGCCCAGGCCGGTGAAATAGGCGTTGCCATGGGCCGAGCGGCGGCTGCCGTCCATCACGAACAGGCCCTTGGCGGCAAAGCCGCAGCGCGCCATCAGCGCTTGCACACGGGCCTTCAGACCCTCGTCGGCCAGCGGCTCGAATTTGTTGAACAGCGGCGCGATCACGGTCGGGTACAGCACCAGGATGATCAGGTTGAAGGCCATCCAGGCTCCCCAGGCCCAGGCCCACCAGTAGGCCCCGGCCGCACCCATCAGCCACAGCATCAGCGCGGCGATAGGCAGGCCGATCAGCGCGCTGACCAGCAGGCCCTTCAAGGCGTCGCTGACGTAGAGTTTCCAGGTGGTGCGGTTGAAGCCGAAGCGCTGCTCCAGCCGGAAGGTGTTGTACAGCTCCCAGGGCAGGTCCAGCAGCGCACCGATCAGGCTGAAAGCGGTCAGCAGCGCCAGCTGATAGGCCATCGTTCCCCAGGCCGGCTGCACCACATCGCGCACGGCCAGATTCAGCCATTCCAGACCACCGAGCAGGGTCCAGCCCAGCAGCACGGCGGCGCCGAAGGCCGTGGCCAGCAGTCCGTAGCGGCCCTTGGCCAGCGTGTAGTCGGCGGCTTTCTGGTGGGCTTCCAGCGACACGGTGCCGACAAAAGGGGCCGGCACGGTGCCGCGGTGCTGGGCGACAAAACGCATCTGGCGGGTGGACAGCCAGAACTTGACGAGCAGGGAGGCGACCAGCGCGGCCACGAACAGGGCGGTCAGCGTGGGTGCGTCAACAGGGGGCAAAAAGGTGGAAAGCATGGGGCGGAGTGTAGGGCTGCGACAATCCGGCTTGAAGCAATACACGAGGAAATGCCCATGAGCGAAGCCGCAACCCTGGCCAGCAGCGACCAGAACCTGATCTGGATCGACCTGGAAATGACCGGTCTTTACCCCGACATCGACCGCATCATCGAGATCGCCGTGGTCGTCACCGATGCCAACTTGAACCATCGTGTCGAAGGCCCGGTGTTTGCCATCCACCAGAGCGACGAGACCCTGGACAAGATGGACAACTGGAACAAGGGCACGCACGGCAAGAGCGGGCTGATCGACCG
>JADMJJ010000012.1 GCA_018780645.1 Burkholderiaceae bacterium | reverse complement strand
CCTCTGCGGAGACGCTGGTGGCCGCTGGCACAACCTCTGCAGCAGGGATGAGGGCGTGCCGGTCGCAGCGGGCATAAAGAAGCCGAAGTCCGGTCCGTGCAGGGCCGGACGATGCTTCAGCCCGCTGCGGCCGGCGCGCCCTTGTCCCTGCCGCCCCACAGCAAATATGGGTTGTGTAGAACGACCCAAGGTGGAGCAAGCGCAATGAAGACGGAAGCGGTCGAACTGCTGCTGGACGGCGCGCTGCGCCGCATCACCAACACCGATCTGCATTCCAACACCTATCTGCTGGCCGATGCGCAGCAGAGCGGCGCCTGCGTCGTCGTCGATCCGGGCCTGGATCACGAATGCGTGGCGGCGGCGATTGTCGACAGCGGTTGGACACCCGTCGCCGTGCTCTGCACCCACGGCCACTTCGACCATGTCGGCGGCACGGCCGTGCTGCAGCAGCGTTATGGCATTCCGGTCTATCTGCGCAGTGCCGATCTGAAGCTGGCCAAGCTGTCCAACTTCATGATGGCGGCCTTCAAGCTGAAGACCCGCATCGCGCTGCCCGAGTTCACGCTGCTGCCGGACGATGGTGCCGTGGTTGAGGTCATAGGCCGCCGTTTCATCTTCCATGCCTTGCCCGGCCACACGCCCGGCAGTGCCGGCATTGCGGTGGACGGCCTGCTGTTCTCCGGCGACTCGCTGTATGCGCGCCGCACCGCCCTGTCCAAGCTGCCCGGCGAAGACCATGACCAGCTGCGTGCCTCGCTGCGCCAGCTGTTCGGCTGGATCGCCGGCGACGTGCTGGTGCTACCCGGTCACGGCGGCACGGCCACCATTGATGAAATCCATGCCGGCAACGAGGCGCTGCGCGCCTTCATGTCGGCTGCCATGCCTGCCTGAAATACGAGCTCATGACTGTCTTGAACCCCCATCTGCCCGCCGTCTCCATCATCGGCGTCGGTCACCACCTGCCGGCCAAGTTCGAGGACAACGAGAGCCTGTGCCGCAATCTGGACGTGACGCCCGAGTGGATCGTCGAGAAGACCGGCATCGAGCGCCGCTATATTGCCGCGCCCGACGACACCGCTTGGGGCTATTCGGTGGCCGCGGCGCAGCAGGCGCTGGAGATGGCCGGCGTCAGCGCTGAGCAGCTGGGCATGATCATCTGCTGCACCTTCTCGGGCGACTATCAGTTCCCGCCGCTGTCGGCCAAGGTGGCGCAGCAGCTGGGTGCCAAGAACGCGCAGATCTATGACCTGCAGGCCAACTGCTCGGGCTTCGTCGCCGGACTCACCAGTGCCTCGGACCGGATGCGTGTCGACCCTACGGTGGGTTACGCGCTGGTCGTCGGCGTCGAGTTCTGCTCGCGCTATATCGACCGCACCGATGCCAACACCGCCATCTACCTCAGCGATGGCGCCGGTGCCGCTGTGCTGGGCCCGGCCGAGCCGGGGCAGGGCATACAGGCATCGGCCTTCCACACCGACCCGTCGAACTACGAGGCGGTGCGGCTGCGCGGCGGTGGCGCGGCCTTTCCGAACAACGGCCGGCCCTTCGATGCGGCGGTTGACCTGATGGAGATGAACGGCATCGCCACCTGGAAGCAGGCCATCACCCATTTGCCGCCCACCATTCGCAAGGCCTGTGCCAAGGCCGGTATCGAGGTCAAGGCGCTGGATTTCATGGTCTTCCACCAGGCCAATCTGCGGCTGATCGAGTACCTGGTACGCAAGATGGGCCTGGGGCTGGACAAGACCTATACCAATGTCGCGACGGTCGGCAATAGTGGCTCGGCCTCGCTGGCCATCGCACTGAGCGAGGCGGTGCGGGCCGGCCATATCAAGAATGGCGATATGGTGGCACTGGCCGGCGTCGGTGCCGGCTTCAACTTTGCGGCCAGCGTCTGGCGCTGGACACTGGGAGCACCGCGATGAGCGCGTTTGCCGATTTCGATGCGGTGAAAGAGGGCGACCAGCAATCGCTGGTCAAGCAGATCACCGAGGCCGACATCCGCCGCTTCGTCGAGCTGACCGGTGACGACAATCCGCTGCATGTCGATGCCGATTACGCGGCCGAAACCTCGTTCAAGGAAATCGTCGTTCACGGCATGCTGGGAGCCTCTTTCATCTCGACGGTGATCGGCACCAAGCTGCCGGGTCCGGGCGCGCTGTGGGTGTCTCAGGCGATGGATTTCAATCTGCCGGTGCGCCTGGGCGACACGCTGACCGTCACCTGCACGGTGCTGAAGAAGCACGCCCGCGACCGCCTGCTGGAGCTGGACACCCGCATCACCAACCAGCACGGCCAGGTGGTGCTGAGCGGCGGCGGCAAGGTCAAGCTGCTTGAGCCACCCAAACCCAAGACGGCGGCGGCCGAGACCAGACTGAAGGTGGCCATCGTCACCGGCGGTGCCGGCGGCATCGGCCGGGTGATCTGCGAGAAGCTGGCGGCCGACGGCTTTGCCGTTGTCGTCAACTACCACTCGGGCCAGGAGCGGGCGCAGGCGCTGGTGGCCAGACTCAAGGAAGCCGGCGGACGGGCCGCGGCCGTGCAGGCCGATGTGTCCACCGAGGCCGGTGCGCAGAAGCTGGCGCAGCAGGCGCAGGCCCAGTTTGGCGGCGTCACCGTGCTGGTCAATGCGGCCTCGCCGCGCATCGTCGCGCGGCAGGTCGAGGACCTTGCGTGGAGCGAGGTGCAGCAGCAGCTGGATGTGCAGCTGAAGAGCGCCTTGCTGATGATCCAGGCCTGCAAGCCGGCGATGGTGGCGGCGGGCGGCGGGCGCATCATCTCGCTGGGCTCGCAGAGCTGGGACGGCACGCCGGTGGCTGGCTGGACGGCCTATGCGATCGCCAAGGGCGCGCTGTCCACCTTGACCCGCTACTTGGCGGCCGAGCTGGGCCCGCAGGGCATCACCGTCAATCTGGTCTCGCCGGGCATGACCAACACCGCCTTCATCTCCAATGTGTCCGAGAAGCAGCAGCTGATGGTGGCGCGCCAGACGCCGCTGCGCCGCCTGGCCGAGCCGGAGGACACTGCCGGCGCTGTGGCCTTTCTGGCCTCCGATCAGGCGGCCTACATCACCGGCCAGAACCTGCGCGTCAATGGCGGGGGATCGATGGCATGGTGACCGCGGACCGTGATGCACGTGCCGTGCTGGCGCGTACCGACGCCGCCATGGTTGATGTGCTGGGCGCGCTGAAGACGCTGGACCAAAGCACCGCCGCCTTTCGCACGCTGAAGGTCGGCATCGCCGCCAACATCACGGTCGATCTGCTGGCCAACTACCTGCGCCGCCACGCCTATCTGGCCGGTGTGCGGCTCGAAGTGGCCAAGGGCAATTACGACGATCTGGTCGGCGACGTGCAGGCCCATGCGCAGGCCGGCGTGGACCTGCTGCTGATTGTGCCGTTCTTCGACAATCTGCAACCGGCCTGGGAGACTCAGCTCGAGACGCTGGACGCCGGCACGCGTCAGGCCCCGCAGGCCGACTATCTGAGCCGCCTGCGGCTGGCCCTGCAGTCTGCCCAGGGTGTGGGCCAGGTCTTGCTGCTGGGCGCCCATCTGTGGAACCCGCAGGTGGCGCACGGCAGCCCGCAGCAGCAGGCGCTGGACGCCTTCAACGCCGGCCTGGCCGAGGCTGCGGCGGCTCACGCCAACACCCGCCTGCTCGAAACCGCCGGCCTGCTGGCCCGCGTCGGCACGCGCCAGGCCTTCGATGCGCGCTTCTACCTGCGCGCCAAGGCGCCGTACACGGCCCCCTTCATCGACCAGCTGGCGCGCGAGGTGGCGATGGCCACGCGGCAGTTCGGCAGCGTGTTCCACAAGGTGCTGGTGCTGGACGGCGACAACACGCTGTGGGGCGGCATCATTGGCGAAGACGGTGTCGATGGCGTCAAGCTCGACCCGTACAGCTTCCCCGGCAATGTGTTCTGGACCGTGCAGCAGCAGTTCAAGGCGCTCGAAGCACAGGGCGTGCTGCTGTGCCTGAACAGCAAGAACAACGCGGCCGATGTCGAGGAGCTGATGCGCGAGCATCCAGCCATGGCGCTCAAGGACGGACACATCGTCGCCCGCCGCGTCAACTGGGACGACAAGCCCAGCAATCTGCGCGCGCTGGCGGCCGAGCTGAATCTGGGCCTGGACAGCTTTGTCTTCATCGACGACTCGGCCTTCGAGATCGAGGCGGTGCGCGAGCAACTGCCCCAGGTGACGGTGTTCCAGGTACCCAAGGTGCTGCACGACTACCCGGCCCTGGTGCGCGAGCAGGTGATGCCGCTGTTCCTGGCCGGCGGCGTCAGCGCCGAAAGCCGCTCGAAGACGCAGCAGTACAAAAGCCTGGCCGAGGCCGCACAGCTGCAGGCCAGCTTCGGCAGCCAGGAGGAGTACCTGCGCTCGCTGGCCCTGAGCATCAGCCTGCAGCGCGACGCCAGCGCCCAGGTGGCGCGCATCACCGAGCTGATAGGCAAGTCCAACCAGTTCAATCTGACGACGACGCGGCTGCAGGCCGGCGATGTGGCCGCACTGATGGAGCGGGCGGACGCCACCGTCTATTCCTTCTCGGTCAGCGACCGCCTGGCCGAGCACGGCCTGACCGGCGTGCTGATCACCGTCGATGAGGGCAGCGACACCGTGGTCCACAGCTTCCTGATGAGCTGCCGGGTGATAGGCCGCGGCGTCGAGTTCGCGATCTGGCGGGCGGTGGTGGCCGACGCGCTGGCGCGCGGAAAGCAGCGCCTGCGCGCCTCTTATCGCAAGACCGCCAAGAACGCGCTCGTGGCAGACTTCTATGACAGGCTGGGCTTGACCCGGACCAATGAGGCGGACGACGGCAGTCGTTCATACGAAGCGCCGCTGGCCACCGTCCAGCTGGCCGAGAGTGCTTGGGTGGAGTTGCGCAATGCTTGATCGTGGCTTGGTGAAGAAGGTGATGGCGTCGGTGCTGGAGGTCGATGAGGCCAGCCTCAACGACGACTCCAGCATGGACAACGTGCCGGGCTGGGATTCGCTGAAACAGATGAATCTGGTGCTGGCGCTGGAGGAGAGCTTTGGCGTCTCCATCCCCGACGAAGACGCGGGCAACGCGACCTCGTACAAGCTGCTGGCCCTTGTGCTCGAAGAGCAGCTTGCGGGCTGAAGTGGAACTGATCGGCTCTTCAGTGGGTGGCGGTTCTTTGCACTTCGCGGCTGTGGGGCGGCAGAGGGGACGGGGGGCCGGCCACGACGGGCTGAAGTTTTGGCCAGTCCCTTCGGACCGGCCTCCAACTTCTTTATGCCCGCCGTGGCCGGCCCCCCATCCCCTCTGCGGAGCGGCTGGTGGCCCCCGGCACACCCTCGTCCCTGCCGCCTCAACCTTCAACTCGTTCAACGGGGACATTGACCATGGACTGGCTGCTTGAGCGCTTCGCAAAAGCCGACCCCGGGCTGAAGGCCTTCGTTCACAAGGGCCGCATCACCACCTACGGCCAAGTCTCAGAAACGATTGCGCGCTTTGCCGGAGAACTGAAGACAAGAGGCGTGCAGCCGGGCCAGACCGTGGTCATCCTGGCCGACTACGCGCCTGATGTGTTCTGCATGATCCTGGCCCTGGCCTCGCTGAAAACCATCGTCGTGCCGATGACACGCGGCTCGGTGATCGAGGAGGGCGAGGCGCTGTCCATCTCCGGCTGCGACCATGCGATCGACTTCGCGCCCGATGGCCTGAGCTGGACCTTGGAGCCGCGTTCGATTCCGGCGCCCAATCCGATGCTGGCCGAGTTCCGCGCCACCGGCAAGGCCGGTCTGGTGTTGTTCTCGTCGGGCTCCACCGGCAAACCGAAGGGCATGCTGCACGATTTCGAGCGGGTGATGGACAAGTTCCTGGTCGCGCGCACGCCCATCGTGGCCATTCCATTCCTGATGCTGGACCATTTCGGCGGCATCAACACCATTCTGGCCATCACGGCCAGTCTGGGCACCGTGGTCACGGCCGAGAACCGTGCCATCGCCACCATCTGCCAGGCGATACAGGACTTCAAGGTCGAGCTGCTGCCGACCACGCCGTCCTTTCTGACCTTGCTGGCCGCCACCGATCTGTCGCAGCGCTACGACCTGACATCGCTCAAGCGCATCACCTACGGCACCGAGACGATGCCGCAGGCGACGCTGGACCGCATCCGCGCGCGCTTTCCGGGTGTCGAGCTGCAGCAGACCTATGGCCTGTCCGAGGTCGGCGTGCTGCGCTCGCAGTCGCGTCCCGACGGGTCGCTGTGGGTGCGCATCGGCGGCTCGGGCTTCGAGACCCAGGTGCGCGACGGCATTCTGTGGATACGGTCGGACTACCGGATGATCGGCTACCTGAACGCCCCCTCGGGCTTCGACGCCGAGGGCTGGTTCAACACGCAGGACCGGGTCGAGGTCGATGGCGACTATTTCCGCATCCTGGGCCGTGTCACCGACCTGATCAATGTCGGCGGCCAAAAGGTCTATCCGGCCGAGGTCGAGGACGTGATCCTGGCCCAGCCCAATATCGCCGACGTGGTGGTGGTCGGCGAGAAGCATGCGCTGCTGGGGCAGATCGTCGTGGCCAAGGTGGTGGTGCATGAGCCCGAGGCGGCCGACGCGCTGCGCCTGCGCCTGCGCAAGGCCTGCCTGGCCAAGCTGGCGGCCTTCAAGGTGCCGGCCAAGGTGGAGTTGCTGGACCAGGAGATCTACTCCGCCCGTTTCAAGAAGATGCGACGCTGAAATCCGGCTATTCCTGCATTGAAAGGGCGCGTTCAGCGGCCACAATCGACGGCAAAGCTACAGGGTGTGCCATGTCCATCGATCAATGCCAGATCCTCGATCTGCCCAAGATTCAAGACCCGCGGGGAAACCTGACCTTCATCGAAGGCGGTGTCCACGTGCCGTTCGATATCCAGCGCGTCTATTACCTCTATGACGTGCCCGGCGGCTCCGAGCGGGGCGGCCATGCGCACAAGCAACTGCACCAGTTCATCGTCGCGATGTCGGGCAGCTTCGACGTCGTGCTGGACGACGGCAAGGACAAGAAGCGCGTCCACCTGAACCGCAGCTACAACGGCCTCTACGTCTGCCCGATGATCTGGCGCGAGCTGGACAATTTCTCGTCCGGCGCCGTCTGCATGGTGCTGGCCTCGACCAAGTACGAGGAGGCCGACTACTACCGCGACTATGCCGAGTTCATGCTGGCGAGGTGGAGCAAATGACCCTGCCCTTTCTGGACCTGAAGAGGGTCAACGCGGCTCATGATGAGGCCATCCGCGCGGCGGTGAACCGCGTGCTGGACTCAGGCTGGTACATCCTCGGCGACGAGTGCGCGGCCTTCGAGCGCGAGTACGCGGCCTATTGCGAGGTCAGGCACTGCATCGCCGTGGCCAACGGGCTGGATGCGCTGCACCTGATACTGCGCGCCTATGACATCGGCTCCGGCGACGAGGTGATCGTGCCGTCCAACACCTTCATCGCCACCTGGCTGGCCGTCAGCCAGGCCGGTGCGACGCCGGTGCCGGTGGAGCCCAACGCCGCCACCCACAATATCGATCCGGCGCTGATCGAGGCCGCGATCACCTCGCGAACCAAGGCCATCATGCCGGTCCATCTGTACGGCCAGCCTGCCGAGATGTCGGCCATCATGGACATCGCCCGCCGCCATGGCCTGAAGGTCATCGAGGACGCCGCACAGGCCCATGGCGCGCGCTTCCAAGGCCGACGCACCGGAGGCCTGGCCGATGCCGCCGGCTTCAGCTTCTACCCCGGCAAGAACCTCGGCGCGCTGGGTGATGGCGGCGCCATCACCACCGATGACGACGCCCTGGCCGCCAAGCTGCGCATGCTGCGCAACTACGGCGCCAGCATCAAATACCACCATGAGATGGCCGGCGTGAATTCTCGTCTGGACGAGATCCAGGCGGCGATGCTGCGCGCCAAGCTGCCGGCGCTGGATGCCGAGAACGACGCGCGCCGCCGTGTCGCCGGTTTCTACCTTGAGGCGCTGCGCGGCCTGCCGTTGGATCTGCCTGCGGTGACCGATGGCGCCGAGCCGGTATGGCATCTGTTCGTCATCGGCACCGATAGGCGCACCGACCTGCAGGCGGCGCTGACCCAGGCGCAGATCGGCCATCTGGTGCATTACCCGATCGCCTGCCATCGCCAGCAGGCCTATGCCGGCCAGACCTGGCCCGCGCTGCCGATTGCAGAGCGGCTGGCCGAGCGGGTGCTGAGCCTGCCGATCGCGCCCTATATGACGGCCGAGGACGTCGGCCAGGTGGCGGCCGTGATCCGCGCGACGCTGAGCTGAAACGCGCAGCACCATGCAATTCACCACCCTGGTTCCGGCCTACAAGCCCAAGTACCTGATCGAGCTGCTGACGGCGCTGCGCCACCAGACCGTCAAGCCGGCGCGCGTCATCATCTCGGACGACAGCCCCGACCAGGCCTTTGTGGCCATGCTGGCCGACGAGGCGATCAAACGCGCCATCGCCGACCTGAACGTGACCGTGCTGCCCGGCCCGCGCAGCGGCGCTTACAACAATTTCCGCCGCCTGCTGCAGCTGTTCGGCGAGCAGCCCACCGAGCTGTTCCATCTGCTGCTGGACGACGACATCCCTTACCCCAGCTTCTACGAGCGCCATCTGCAGGCGCACAGCAGCGGCGCCGTGCACTGCGCGGTCAGCCGGCGCTGGACGGCGCTGGAGTCCGGCCAGCCGATACGCGATCTGCCGGTGCCCGCGGCCGTGGCCACGCATCCGCAGCGCCTCTTGGGCCTGAAGTCGCAGCTGTTGTTCAACCAGACGGCCGGCATGAGCGCCAACTGGCTGGGCGAGTTTTCCAATGCCACCTTCCGCGCCGGCATGGCCGCAGAGCTGGACGACCCCAGCCTGGACGGCATCTGCTTCACCGGCCTCGAAGACCTGGGCGCCTTTCTGAAAGCCAGCCTGCACGGGCCGGTGGGCTATATCAACGACCACCTGGGCTATTTCCGCACCAGCGGTGAGCAGCATTCGGCCGACCCGATGGGGCGGCCGATGAAGCTGGCCCATCTGGCCTATGTGGCCCTGGCCATCGCCGGGCGCCGGCTGGAGCAACTGACCCCCGAGCAGTGCAACAATGTGCTGGCCGCGCTGTGCCCGCTGATTCCGCAACGTTATGGCCAGGAGGCCGATCTGGCCGAGCTGAACGCTGTGATGCCGGCGCTGGCGGGCGGCGATGCCTCAGCTGAGAACGATTTCCTGGCGCTGTGGCAGGTGTATAGCGGGGCCGCTGCGCGCAGGCCGCTGCACGCCTTGGCGGGTTGAGCGATGGGCAGACTTGACGACTTCCTGGCCATCGAGCGCGAGCTGGCGCAGGCCAACCACCAGCGCCTGGCCACGCAGTATGGCCAGCCGGTGGGGAGCCTGTCGCGCGACGAGGTGGCGATAGCCGGCGTTGACGGCTGGCAGTACATCGCCAATGGCAACAACGCCTGGGAGCAGCAGTATCTGGGCCAGATGCAACTGGCGCCCGACGGATTGCAGCAATGGCAGGCCGCCTTCGAGCGCCGGCTGACGGCGGCGCACAGCATAGGCGCGCACTTTGCGCATCTGGTCGTGCCGGAGAAGCAGTCCATCTTTCCGGGAGCCCGCTGGCCGGCCGGCGGCGCGGTGCCTGCCCCCAAGGCTGTGGCCGACCGCCCGGTGCAGCAGATGCAGAAGGCCATACGGCAGGGCCTGGTCTACCCGGTCGAGCGCCTGCATGCCGAGTCCTGGCGCGCCGAGCTGGCCTTTCGTGGCAACAGCCACTGGTGCGCCAGCGGTGCCTGGTTCGGTTTTTGCGAGCTGGTGCAGGCCGTCTGGCCCGAGCGCGAGTTCGACTTCGAACACGTGCCACTGGCGCGCAGCTGGTGGCGGCACGACCTGCTCCTGAAGTTCGTCAACGAGGAATGCTTCGAGAGCGTGATCGCCATTCCCCGGCGCTCGGCAACAGTCTATGACAACCGCCTGATGGCCACCACGGGCCGCCATATCGGCAACCACTATGTGCTGCAGAACCCGGCCGCGCCGATACAGGAGGCGGTGGTGATCTTCGGCGACAGCTATTCCTACGACGTCGGTTTCTCTGACCTGATGGCGGCCTTCTTCGGCCAGGTCCATTTCGTCTGGAACACCCTGGTCGATTTCCAGTACTGCAAGAGTGTCAATGCGCGCCTGGTGTTGGTGCAAAGCGCCGAGCGCTATCTGGTGCGGCCCCATACACAAGATTTGCTGCCTAGCTGAGGTCTCGTGTGCCAGAGCGCGACGCGCTCTGGCTCCGACTGACTGTTAGCGGCCGTTCACGGAGAAACCATGAAAGTCTGCCTGGTCCAGTACAACCCCTTCTATCCCAAGGTGGGCATTCTCGACGCCTACAACGAGGTGGTGGAGTCCTACCACTGGGGTTTTGCTGCCCTGGGCCATCAGGTGGACCGGCGCATGAACCACTTCGACCCGGAGGCGGTGAATATCGTGTTCGGCTTCCAGATCCCGCTGCAGCTGGGGCTGATCGATAGCTTCCCCGAGAACACCATCTTCTTCAATATGGAGCGCTATGCAGGCCAGAACCTGGCCGGCACGGCGGCCGAGTATGTGGCGCGCAAGTACTGGCTCTGGGACTATGCCGAGGGCAATGTCGCGACCTGGAACTCGCTGCAGCCGCGCCGCCCGGCCTTCTATGCCAAGACCGCCTATGCGCCGAATCTCGAGAAGGTGCCGGCCGCCGTCGAGCAGGACATCGACGTGCTGTACTACGGCAACATCACGCCGGACCGCTCGGAGTCCCTGCACAAGATAGCGGCGCTGCGCCGTGACCTGACCGGTCTGTCGGTGATGACACTGTGCAATGTCTGGGGCAAGCAGCGCGACGAGTTCATCGCCCGCTCCAAGGTCGTCGTCAACTTCTCGCGCGGCAATCTGTTCGAGATCGTGCGCGTGTCCTATCTGATGGCGAATCGCAAGGCCGTGGTCTGCGACTACACCGAGGAGCTGGAGATCGAGCCCGATCTGCATGGCGTGTTGCGCTTCGTCAAGACGCCCGACATCCTGGCCACCTGCCAGGCCCTGGTGGAGGACGACGCGGCGCGCGCGGCCTATGCGCAGGCGGGCTATGACGCGATCAAGAAGCGGGACATCCGCGATGTGATCGCGCAGGCCTTCCCCTAAATCATCGTCATCCAGTGGTGGCGGTCATCGCGCCACAGGTGCAGCTCCAGCACCGGATGCAGCAGCGCGCCCGGCACTGACTCTGCGCCGGCGCCCGCCGGCACTGCCTCATGCGCTCCCGGTGCTACCGGCAGCAGGCTGCCGCTCGGCGCGGCCAGCACCTCGTTGAGAGCCGGTGTGGCCGCAGTCTTGGCCGCCTCGGGGGCCTGGCCGGCCAGCCAGACGTCCGCCAGTGCATGCTGGCTGCCATCGGCCTTGGTGTAGCTGGACACCAGACCCAGCACATTGCCGTTATCGGTCTGCGTGCCTGCCTGCGTGTGCAGGTCCAGCGAGACGATCTGGTGCTCGCTCAGCAGCTTGAGCTCACCGGCATCGGTGATGCCGTCGTGGTTCTCATCGACCCAGAGGCGCAGGTCCTTGAAAGCGACGTCGGCGGCGCTGAGCTTGCCATCATGGTTGCTGTCGTGCTGAGCCAAGGCCGCAAAGCCATTCGTGGCTCGAGTACCGTCCGGCAGCAGGGTGGCGCCGCCAAAGAGTTCGCCACCGTGATTGATCTTGCCATCGAGATTGCGATCCATCACCAGCAGGCCGTCGCCCGGGGCGACCCAGCCGAAGCGACCCGCCTGGCCGATGTTGTGCAGATCAAAGTTGACGCCCTGGGCCGCGCTCAAGGTGTTGATGCCATGGCCGTCCAGATCCAGCATCAGCGGTGTGGCCAGCAAGAAGGCGGCCAGCTGCGCCCCCGACATCACCGACACCTCGGCCCCCTCGAAGGCGGCAATCTGGTGTGTGCCCATGGACGCGATATCGGCCGTCTCCAGGCCGGGCACCTGCTGCGTGGTCAGAGCGACGATGTTCTCGGTGCTCAGCGCGCGGGCCTGGGCGGTGGTCAGCGCGGATATCTGGCCGGTGCTCAGCACGGCAAAGTGATCGGTGGCCAGGTGTCCGATCTGATCGACGCTCAGTGCCGCAATATGGGCGGTGGTGAGGCGAAGGAACGGTGCCGTGCCCAGCGCGTTCAGGTCCTCGGTGCTCAGTGCGGCGACCTGGTCGGTCGTCAGGGTGGAGACCTGGGCCGGTGTCAGAGCCGACATCTGCTGGGTGCTGAACCCGGTCAGCTGCGTGGGATTCAGCGAGCGCAGGGCGTTGGGCGTCAGCGCGGCCAGATCCTGGGTCTCGATGGCGCCGAGTTGCTCGGAGCTGAATGAGGCCGCCTGCGCCGAGCTGAAGGCGCCGAACTGCCGCGTCGTCAGCGCGATGATGTCATCGGTGCCAAGCACCGCGACGGCGGCCAGGCTCAGGCTGCCGATGGCTCCGGTGCTCAGGGCCGCCAGATCGGCGGACTCCAGTGCCTGGATCTGCTGAGTGGTGAAGCCCGAGACCTGCGCGCTGGTCAGTGCGGCGAACTGCTGGGTTCCCAATGCATTCAAGGTGCCGGTGGCCAGGGCGCTCAGCTGCGCGCTGGTGAAGGTGGCCACCTGGGCGGTGGAGAGCGAGCCCATCTGGGCCACCGTCAGGCCACCGAACTGCGCCGGTGACAGGGCGCGAAAGGCGGCCGCCGATAGCGCACCGATGTCCTGCGTTTCTATGGCAGCAATCTGCTCCGAGCTCAGCGCCGCGGTCTGGGCCGAGCCCAGCGCAACGAACTGCCTGCTGCTCAGCGCGGCAATGCCCTCGGGGGTCAGCGCTGCGAAGGCGGCCGTGCTCATGGAGCGCAGTGCGACGGTGCTGATGGCGTTCAGATCGGCCGTCTCCATCAACGGGATCTGCGCCGTTGTCAGCGCCGCCACCTGGGCGCTGCCCAGCGAGGCGAACTGGCGGGTGCTCAGCCCATTCAACTCCTCCTGCCCCAGACCGGCGATCTGCACCGTGCTCAGTGCCAGCACCTGACGGGTGCTCAGCGCCGCCATCTGCTCGGGTATCAGGCCACTGAGTTGCTCGGGGGCCAGGCCACGGATGGCATTGGTACTCAACGCGGCCAGATCCTGGGTCTCGATAGCGGCGATCTGCAGCGCATTCAGTGCCGCCATCTGGCTGGAACTCAGCGCCGCGAACTGGCGCGAGCTCAGGGCAATGATGGCGTCGCCGCTGAGCGCCTCTATGGCCATGGTGCTGAGCAGGCGTATCGAGGCGGTGCTCAGCGAGGCCAGGTCCTCCGGTTCCAGGCCGCCGACCTGGGCCGGCGTCAGCGCCGCCACCTGGGCGCTGGTCAGCGAGGCGAACTGCCCGGTGCTCAGGGCATTCAGCGCCTGGTTGCTCAGCGAGGCCACCTGGTCGGTGCCCAGCGAGGCGACCTGGCGGGTGCTCAAGGTCATCATCTGATCGGCGCTCAGCCCCTGCATCTGACCCGGGCTCAGCGCACGCAGGGCGGTGGTGCTCAGGGCGGCGAGGTCGGCCGGCTCGATGGCGCCAATCTGCTGGGCGCTGAGCGCGCTCATCTGGGCCGAACCCAGGGCGGAGATCTGGGCGCTGCTCAAGGTGATGATGGCCTCGGCGCTTAGCGCGGCAATGGCGTCGGCGCTGAGTGCGCGTATGGCCGAAGTGCGCAGGGCGGCCAGGTCCTCCATCTCGATATTGCGCAGCTGCGCGGCCGTCAACACCGAGGCCTGGGCGCTGGTGAGGGCGGCGAACTGGGCAGCGTCCAGCGCATTCAGCTGTCCGGCCGCTATGCCCGGCAGCTGCGAGGTGGCCAGGGCAGCGACCTGCACAGTGCTCAGCGACAACAACTGCTCGGCGCTTAGACTGTTCAGCTGGGCGGCGCTGAGGGCGCCGACCTGGGCCGCCTTGAGGCCATCGAGCTGCTCGGCAGACAGGGCGCGCAGGGCTACCGGCGAGAGTGCGGCAATGTCGGCGCTGTCGATCGCGCCGAGCTGGGTGGACGTCAGCGCGGCCAGTTGCAGCCCGTTCAGCGAGGCGATCTGCTGGCTGCTCAGCGCCATCATCTCGCCGGTGCTCAGGGCCGCCATGTCGTCGGTGCCCAGGCCGCGCAGGGCCACCGTGCTCAGCGCCTGCAGGTCGGCCGTTTCCAGAGAGCGGATCTGGGTGGTAGTCAGCGCCGCGACCTGGCCGCTGCTCAGCGCAGCGAACTGGGCGCTGCCCATCGCGTCGAGCGCGCGTGTGCTCAGCGCCGGCAGCTGCGCGCCAGTCAGCGCCGCGGCCTCGGCCGTGGTCAGGGCCGCCATCTGCACGGTGCCCAGGCCGCTCACCGCCTCGGTGTTCAGCGCCGCCAGATCTGCCGTCTGCAGCGCGCGGACCTGTGCGGTGGAGAGCGCCGCAACCTGGTTGGTGGCCAGCGCGGCGAACTGGGTGGTGCTCAGCGCATTGAGGTCGCCGGTGCCCAGCCTGTTGATCTGCACGGTGGACAGATTGGCGACCTGATCGGTGGTCAGGGCCGGCGTCTGCGCATCGGTCAGCGCGATGATATGGGCGGTGGACAGCGAGCGCAGATTGGCCGTGCTCAGCGCCGCCAAATCCTGGGTCTGCAGCGCCGCCATCTGCTGGGTGGTGATGCCCGGCACCTGGGCAGTCGTCAGGCTGTTGAACTGCGCCGTGCTCAGCGCATTCAGCTGCTGCGTGCTCATGGCCGCTATTTGCGCCGACGTCAGCGCGGCCGCCTCGGCATCGCTGATGGCCAGCGGATCGGGCTGGGGCGCGGCGCTGAACAGCGCCAGCAGCTTCTTGCTCAGCCAACCTAGCATGGCTGCGCTCCGGCGCGCCGTGGTGATGGACGCCCTTGCGATGAATTCATGGCAGCTTGGGGCATGGAGCTATGGAGCTTGCTCGGCAATTTTCGACCAGCCACCGGCCCGCCGCGTTGAAACGGCGGGCCGTTGTTCCCGGGAGTTTGCATCCCGGGATCTCAGGCAAGCAAGCCTCAGATCAGCGGCAGATGCTTGTTGTCGTCCTCATCAAGTCGGCGCTGGGCCAGGAACAGATTGTCAACCGCATGACTGGTCGGCGCCGGCGTCGTGGCCGCCGGGCTGGCACCACCGTGCAGCACATCGGCCGTCGGTGCCGCAAGCAGATCGGACAACTGCACATCGCTTGCCGCCTCGGCCGCCTTGTCCTTGCTGAACCAGACGTCGGCCATCGCATGTTGCGTGCCATCGGTCGTGGTGTAGCTGGAGACCAGACCCAGCAGGTTGCCATTGTCGACTTCCGTGCCCTTGGTCGCATCCAGACTCAGATCCTGGATGCTGTACTCGGTCAGCAGCTTCAGCTCGCCGGCATCCGTCTTGCCGTCGCGGTTGGCGTCAACCCAGACGCGCAGGTCGCTGAAGCCGGTGTCAAGGGCACTCAGCTTGCCGTCCTGGTTGCCATCCACCTCGGCCATGGCCATGTAGCCGTTGGCGGCATGCTTGCCATTGGCCAGTATGGTTCCGACGCCGAACAGCTCGGAGCCATTGTTGATGACGCCGTCATGGTTACGGTCCATCACCAGCAGGCCGTCGCCGCCGCCCGTCCAGCCCACCTTGCTCACATTGCCGGTGCCGGTCAGGTCGAAGTTCACGCCCTGGGCCGCGGCCGTGGTCTGGATGCCGTTGCCATCCAGGTCCAGCACGATCGGCGTGACCGAGAACAGTGCCGCGAGCTGGTTGGAGCTCATGGCCTGGACGTCCTCGTTCTCGAAGGCGTTGACCTGGGTCATCGTCATCGCGGCGATGTCACGGGTCTCCAGCGCCACCACCTGCTGAGTGGTCAGGCCGACGATCTGTTCCGTCGTGATCGCGGCCGCCTGGGCGGTGGTCATATTGATGATCTGATTCGCCGTCAGGGCCGAGATCTGGTCGGTGGTGATCGAGGTCCACTGCTCGGTGGTCAGCGCGGCGATGCCGGCCGAGTTGAAGGCTGCCAGGTCGGCGGTCTCCAGGTTGGCGATCTGCGTCGTCGTCAGGCTCTGCACCTGGGCCGTCGTCATGAAGGCGAACTGCGAGTTCGTGAACGCGTTCAGGTCCTCGGTGGCCAGGCCCGAGACCTGGGCGGTGGTCAGCGAAGTGACCTGGCCGGCCAGCGAGGTCAGCTGGGTGGTCGTCAGTTCGGCGAGTTGCTCGTCGGTCAGCGCACGCAGCGAGGTCGATGCCAGGGCCCGCAGGTCCTGGGTGTCGATCGCCGAGATCTGCGCCGTGGTGATGGCCACGACCTGGGTGGTGCTGAGCGCAGCGAAGTGCTGGGTGCTCAGGGCCACCAGATCGACGGTGTCCAGCGAGGCGATCTGCAGGGTGCTGAAGCCGGCGATCTGGCCGCTGGCCAGGGTGGCGAACTGCTCCGAACCCAGCGTGTTCAGGTCACCGGTGCTCAGCCCGTTGATCTGTGCCGTGGACAGCGCGGTGATCTGTGCCGAGCTCAAGGCCTGCAACTGGTCGGAGCCCATGCCGTCGAGCTGGTCGGAGCTGAGGCTGCGCACGGCGGCCGTGCTCAGGGCGCGCAGGTCGGCGGTCTCGATGGCAGCGATCTGCGCGGTCGAGAAGTTGCTGATCTGCGCCGAGCTCAGCGAGGCCACCTGGGCGGAGCCCAGTGCCACGATATCGGCCGTGGCCAGGCCCGGCAGCTGGTCGCTGCTCAGCGAGTTGATCTGAGCCGTGGTCAGCGCCGCGATGGCATCGGTCTCCATGGCCGCGATCTGGTCGGAGGCGAAGGCGCGCAGCGCGGCCGTGCTGATGGCGCGCAGATCGGCCGTCTCCAGGGTCGAGATCTGGGCCGTGCTCAGGGCCGCGGTCTGCGTCGAGGTCAGCGCAGCGAACTGCGTCACGCCCAGCGCATTCAGGTCCTCGGTGCTCAGGTTCTGTATCTGTGCGCTGTCCAGCGCGGCCACTTGGGCGGTGGTCAGGCGGGCGAACTGGTCGGTCGTCAGCATGTTCAGATCGGCCGTGCTCAGGTCGCTGACCTGCGCCGTGGAGAGTGCGGTGATCTGGGCGGAGTTCAAGGCCTGCAGCTGATCGGACGTCAGGGCATCCATCTGATCCGAGCTCAGGGCGCGCACGGCGGCGGTGCTCATCGAGCGCAGGTCCGCGGTCTCGATGGCAGCGATCTGCGCGGTCGAGAAGTTGCTTATCTGTGCCGAGGTGAGCGCACCGACCTGGGCCGAGCCCATCGCGACGATGTCAGCCGTCTCCAGGCCGCCGACCTGGTCGCTGGTCAGCGAATTGACCTGCGCCGTGGTCAGGGCGGCCACCTCTTCGGTGCTCATCGCCTTGATCTGGTCGGAGCTCAGGCCGCGCAGTGCCGCGGTGCTGATGGCACGCAGATCGGCCGTCTCAAGGGTCGAGATCTGGGCCGTGCTCAGCGCGGCCGTCTGGGTGGAGGTCAGCGCGGCGAACTGGCCGGTGCCCAGGGCATTGAGGTCGTCGGTGCCGAGGTTCTGCACCTGCTCGGTGCTCAGCCCAACCACTTGAGCGGTGCTCAGGCGGGCGAACTGGTCGCTCGTCAAGGTGCCCAGGTCGGCGGTGTTCATGCCGCTGATCTGGCCGGTGGACAGTGCCAGGATCTGGGCCGAGCTCAGCGCCTGCAACTGGTCGGTGGTCAGTGCATCAAGCTGGGCCGAGCCCAGGCTGCGCACCGCGGCCGTGCTCAGGGCGCGCAGATCGGCTGTTTCGATCGCGGCAATCTGTGCCGTGCCCAGGTTGGCCACCTGTGCCGAGCCAAGGGCCGCGACCTGGGCCGAGCCCATGGCCACGATGGAGGCGGTGTTCAGGCCCAGGAACTGGTCCGGGTTGGTGGTCAGCGCAGCGATCTGGGCGGTCGTCAGTGCGGCCACCTGGTCGGTGGTCATGGCGCTGATCTGGTCAGACGACAGGGCACGCAGGGCGGCCGTGCTGACGGCACGCAGATCGGCGGTCTCCAGGGTGGAGACTTGTGCGGTGCTCAGGGCGCTGGACTGGCCGGTGGTCAGAGCCGCGAACTGGGCGGTACCCAGGGCGTTCAGGTCATCGGTGGTCAGGTTGGCGATCTGCTCGGTGGCCAGACGGGCCACCTGGGCGGTGCTCATACGGGCGAACTGATCCGTGGTCAGCGTGTTCAGGTCGTTGGTGGACAGACCTGTCAGCTGGCCGGTGGACAGCGCGGTGATCTGGGCAGACGTCAGCGCTTGGAGCTGATCGGACGTCAGCGCATCGAGCTGGTCCGAGCTCAACGCACGGACAGCGGCGGTACCCAGGGCACGCAGGTCACCGGTCTCGATGGCAGCGATCTGAGCGGTGGCGAAGTTGCCGATCTGGGCCGAGGTCAGCGAGGCGACCTGACCAGAACTCAGGGCGACGATGTCGGCCGTCTCCAGGCCCGGCATCTGGGCGGTGGTCAGGCTGTTGATCTGGCCGGTGGTCAGGGCCGCGACCTGGTCGGTGGTCAGGGCCAGGACTTGATCGGACGACAGGTTACGCAGAGCTGCGGTGCTGATGGCACGCAGATCGGCCGTCTCCAGCGTCGAGACCTGCGCGGTGCTCAGGGCGATGGCCTGACCGGTGGTCAGCGAAGCGAACTGGGCGGTGCCCAGGGCGTTCAGGTCGTCCGTGGTCAGGTTGGCGATCTGCTCGGTGGCCAGACGGGACACCTGAGCCGAGCTCATGCGGGCGAACTGATCCGTGGTCAGCGTGTTCAGGTCATTGGTGCTCAGCGAGGTGAGCTGACCGGTGGACAGGGCACCGATCTGGGCCGAGCCCAGGCCTTGGAGCTGGTCGGAGGTCAGGGCGTCCAGCTGAGCCGAGCTCAGGGCACGCACACCGGCCGTGGTCATGGCACGCAGGTCGGCGGTCTCGATCGAGGCGATCTGGGCGGTGCTCAGATTGGCGACCTGGGCCGAGCCCATGGCGGCGATCTGGGCCGAGCCCATGGCCACGATGGAGGCGGTGTTCAGGCCCAGGAACTGGTCCGGGTTGGTGGTCAGCGCAGCGATCTGGGCGGTCGTCAGTGCGGCCACCTGGTCGGTGGTCATGGCGCTGATCTGGTCAGACGACAGGGCACGCAGGGCGGCCGTGCTGACGGCACGCAGATCGGCGGTCTCCAGGGTGGAGACTTGTGCGGTGCTCAGGGCGCTGGACTGGCCGGTGGTCAGAGCCGCGAACTGGGCGGTACCCAGGGCGTTCAGGTCATCGGTGGTCAGGTTGGCGATCTGCTCGGTGGCCAGACGGGCCACCTGGGCGGTGCTCAT
>JADMJJ010000118.1 GCA_018780645.1 Burkholderiaceae bacterium | reverse complement strand
CGGGTCGATCGCCGGCCCTCGCCAATGACCGCTGATCGGCATCCGAACTCATGGCCAAGGCACGTCCAGTTTGCCCAGCCGCGAGCGACCGCACTAGCTGTCGTGGCGACCGTTAACCCTGGAATTGGACGTCGGCTTTGGGCACATAACTGCCGACCGACACCTTCGCCACCGAGGTGCCTGGCGCTGCGCATTCGGCCAGCACCTGTGCCTTCAACGCCTCGGTGTACGTCCTTCGCTTCGCGGGCTTGTCGCTTGCCATCGTGTCCACCTGTGATTACGTGGACACGATCCTTGCGGTCGCGAGGGGTCTATTCAAGGCGGGATGGCCGGACGCATACCGAGCATCACGCCGCCGGAAGACTGCCGCGGAGGCCGGCGACATCGCGCAATCGACCCGCTGCGGTCGTGCACCTACCATCGCCTTGGCCCACGGCATCAATGCCAATATCGTGCACCGCTGGCGGCAGTTGCTGCGCGAGGGCAGGCCATCGGTTCCCGCGATCCTGCGCGGGTTTGTTCCGGGGTCGCTTGCCACGACGCCCTCGGCATCACCGCCAATCGCCGGCACTGACATCCAGATTGAACTTCGCCGTGGCGCCATTGCCATGACGATCAACTGGCCGACATCGGCTGCCGCCGAGTTTGCCGCCCGGACCCGTGAGCTGCTGCGTTGATCCGCATCGACTCTGTATGGATGACGGTCGAGCCGCTGGACATGCGCGCCGGCACGGAGTCGGCACTGGCTCGCGTAGTCAAGGTGTTCGGCGCTGCTCAGCCTCCAGACGTTTATCGATCTTTGCGCGCGACGGACTCTCGCCCAGGTCGACAGATCGGCGAGCCCGCCCAAGCAGCAGGCGAGCTTCTGCCATGGTCACCGCCTGTCCGTAGGCAAGCGCACTAGCATCTCGCGACTGCCTCGCGCCGCGCAAACTGTCGTACCTTTCCATGAACAACGTCTCCCGTCGACCGTGGATCCGGTAGTCGAAGCGAAAGCTGATCACGCCCGTAGGCGTGACGGCGGCGTACAGCCCTTGCTGGTCCGCGACTTTGTAGATTTTCCCTGTGGGCTCTAGCGCCCGCAGTTGCATGTCAGTGAGCATCTGGCTCTCCCGTCTGATACCGCTGGCAGTACCGTCAGGGGGCCTGACGGTAGCGAAACGGGTCATCTGGAACCAGCGCCACGATACCGCTCCGGGTACCGACTGCAAGTGCGAGATTGGCTAGGATGCTCTAAGAGCGCCTGGGGCACTAAGTCCCTGTCACTCATAGGTTTTTTCCAAGGTGCCGGATCCTGTTGGACGACCCGGCACTACCTTAGATCACTCCCACTCAATTGTCGCCGGCGGCTTGCTCGACACGTCGTAGGTCACACGGTTGATGCCGCGCACCTCGTTGATGATGCGGCCCGACACCTTCTTCAGCAGCGCGTAGGGCAGCTCGGCCCAGTCGGCGGTCATGAAGTCGCTGGTCTGCACGGCACGCAGGGCCACGACATAGTCGTAGGTGCGTCCGTCGCCCATCACGCCGACGCTCTTCACCGGCAGGAAGACGGTGAAGGCCTGGCTGGTCAGCTGGTACCAGGTCTTGCCGGTGGCCGGGTCTATGGTGTTGCGCAGCTCCTCGATGAAGATCGCGTCGGCGCGCTGCAGCAGCGTCGCGTACTCCTTCTTCACCTCGCCGAGGATGCGCACGCCCAGGCCCGGGCCGGGGAACGGATGGCGATAGACCATGGCCTCGGGCAGGCCCAGGGCCAGGCCCAGCTCGCGCACCTCGTCCTTGAACAGCTCACGCAGCGGTTCCAAGAGCTTCAAGCCCAGCTGCTCGGGCAGGCCACCGACGTTGTGATGGCTCTTGATCGTGACCGCCTTCTTGGTCTTGGCCCCGCCCGACTCGATCACGTCCGGGTAGATCGTGCCCTGGGCCAGCCATTTGGCGCCCCTGGCGCCCGCCCCCTTGAGCTTGCCGGCCTCGGCCTTGAAGACCTCGACGAACTCGCGGCCGATGATCTTGCGCTTCTGCTCCGGGTCGGAGACGCCCTTCAGATGGCCCAGAAACTGCTCGCTGGCATCAACATGAATGACCTTGGCATGCAGCTGGCCGACGAACATGTCCATCACCATCTGGCCTTCATTGAGGCGCAAGAGGCCGTGGTCAACGAACACGCAGGTCAGCTGGTCGCCGATCGCGCGGTGTATCAGCGCTGCTGCGACGCTGGAGTCAACGCCCCCGGACAGGCCCAGGATGACCTCCTCGTCACCGACCTGCTCGCGGATGCGGGCCACCGCCTCGTTGACGTAGTCGCCCATGATCCAGTCGCCCTTGCAGCCGGCGATGTCACGCACGAAACGTGTGAGCAGCGCCGCGCCCTGCACCGTGTGCGTGACCTCGGGGTGGAACTGCACGGCGTAGTAGTGCTTGTCCTCATTGGCCATGCCGGCGATCGGGCAGCTGGGGGTGGAGGCCATCAGCTTGAAGCCCGGGGGCATCGCCGTGACCTTGTCGCCATGGCTCATCCAGACCTTGAGCATGCCGTGGCCCTCGGGCGTGGCGAAGTCTTCGATGCCCTTGAGCAGCTCGGTGTGCCCGTGGGCCCGCACCTCGGCATAACCGAACTCGCGGTGCGTGCTGGCCTCGACCTGACCGCCCAGTTGCACCGTCATCGTGAACATGCCGTAGCAGATGCCCAGCACCGGCACGCCGCTGTCCCACACCGCCTGCGGTGCACGCAGATCGTGCTCTTCGTAGGTCGAGGCGTGCGAGCCCGACAGGATGATGGCCTTGGCACCGAAGCTGCGGATGAACTCGTCCGACACATCGTTGGGATGGACCTCGCAGAACACATGGGCTTCGCGCACGCGGCGGGCGATCAGCTGGGTGACCTGGGAGCCGAAATCGAGGATCAGGATCTTGTCATGCATGTTGGAGTCCAAAATTTTTTACAGCGCGTGGCCGGCGGCCAGAACGGCCTTGCGGGCCCGCTCGCGGGAGAAGTGACGCAGGGCCAGCAGCATCGCCGCCAGTTGCAGCAGCGCACAGAAGTAGTAGGGCAGGCCGATCAGCCAGTGGCCCTTGGGCAGCTCGGAGACCAGCGTCAGGAGGCCGCCGCCGACCACCGGAGCAGCCACCGCCATGAGGCTGTTCAGCGAGGCCATCGCGCCCATCGTGGCGCCCTGAGCATTCGCGTCGGCCGCGTTCGAGAACAGGCTCTGGATGGCGGCCGCGGCCGAGAAGCCCAGCAGATTGCAGAAGATCACCGCATACATCATCCAGCCCTCGCTGGCCGCACCCCACAGCGCGAAGCAAAGGCTTGAGGACAGCAGGCCCAGCACGGCCAGGCGCTGGGCAGAGAAGATCTTCAGCAGCTTGCCCAGCAGAAAGCCCTGCACCAGCACCGAGGTGATGCCCACGGCAAACAGCGACAGGCCGTTCTCCTTGGGGCCCCAGCCGAACTTGAAGTGGGTGTAAAGCACCCAGGTCGAGTGCAGAACGAACTGGGCCAGTGCGCTCAGGCCTATCACCGCGACCAGGCCACCGACGCCCTTCAACTGGCTCAGCGCCCTCAGCGAGCTGATCGGGTTGACGCGGGCCCAGTTGATCGTCTGCCGACGCTCCACCGGTAGGGACTCGGGCAGCACGAAATAGCCGTACAGCCAGTTCATCAGCGCCAGGGTGCCAGCCACGAAGAAGGGCAGATGCAGATTGATTTCGCCCAGCAGGCCACCGGCCACCGGCCCGAGGATGAAGCCCATGCCGAACATCGCGCCCAGGAGGCCGAAGCGCTTGGCCCGGTCCTCGGGCGGGGTGATGTCGGCCACATAGGCGTTGGCCACCGCCGCATTGGCCTGCATCGCACCCGAGAACAAGCGCACCGCGATCAGCATCCACAGCGCCGTGGCCATGGCCGTGACGAAGAAGCTCAGGGCCAGGCCGCTGAAACCGATCAGCAGCACCGGCCGGCGGCCATAGCGATCGGACAGCGCGCCCAGCACCGGCGAGCCGAAGAAGTTCGCGATGCCGAAGGCAAAGGACACCGCCGCGAACCAGAAGGCCTGATCGGCCTGCGAGCCCGCGGTGAAGGTGCCCACCAGCGGCGGCAGCACGGGAATGATCAGGCCGATCGACACCATGTCGATCAGCACCGTGATCATGATGAAGGACATGGCAGCCTGGCGGCCACCCTTGCCCGCCGCCGGGATGGCTATCGAAGAATCAGACACAGGCGCCCTTCTCACTCCATGCGGTAATTGGGCGCTTCCTTGGTGATCTGCACATCGTGGACATGGCTTTCGCGAATGCCGGCCGAGGTGATCTCGACGAACTCGGCCTTGGTCTGCATGTCTTCAATGGTTTCACAGCCGCAGTAGTGCATCGAGGCGCGCAGGCCGCCGGCCATCTGGAAGATGATGGACACGACCGACCCCTTGTACGGCACCTGCCCTTCGATGCCCTCGGGCACCAGCTTGGAGGTGTTGGGGTTGTTGCTCGAATTGTCCTGGAAGTAGCGATCGGCCGAGCCCTGCGCCATGGCGCCCATCGAGCCCATGCCGCGATAGCCCTTGTAGGTGCGGCCCTGGTACAGAATCACCTCGCCCGGCGCCTCTTCGGTGCCGGCGAACATGCCGCCCATCATCACGCTGTCGGCGCCAGCCGCGATGGCCTTGGCCAGATCTCCCGAGAAGCGGATGCCGCCATCGGCAATCACCGGCACGCCACTGCCCTTCAGCGCCTGGGCCACGGCATCAATGGCCATGATCTGGGGCACGCCGACACCGGTGACGATGCGCGTCGTGCAGATCGAACCTGGGCCGATACCGACCTTGACCGCGTCGGCCCCGGCCTCGACCAGCGCCTTGGCGGCCGCCGCCGTGGCGATATTGCCGGCCACCACATCGAGCCCGGGGAAGTTCTGCTTGACCCATCGGATGCGATCAATCACGCCTGCACTGTGGCCGTGGGCCGAATCGATGATCAAGGCGTCAACACCGGCCTTGACCAGCATCGCCACCCGTTCTTCGGTGTCTTCGCCAAAGCCGACGCCGGCACCGACGCGCAGCTTGCCCTGCGCATCGCGGGCGGCATTCGGGAAGCTGGTCTGCTTGGTGATGTCCTTGACGGTCATCACGCCCTTCAACTCGAACTCGGCATTGACGACCAGCACGCGCTCGAGCTTGTGCTTGTGCATCAGCGCCTTGCCCTCCTCCAGCGTGGCGCGTTCGCCGACAGTGATGAGGCGCTCGCGCGGCGTCATGATGTCGCGCACCGGAGCGTCAAGGCGGGTCTCGAAGCGCAGGTCGCGGCCGGTGACGATACCGACCACCGTCTTGCCTTCCAGCACCGGGAAGCCCGACACGCCGTGCTGGGCCGACAGTGCCATCACCGCACGCACCGTCACATCGGGTGTAATGGTGATCGGGTCACGCAGCACGCCGGACTCATAGCGCTTGACCTTGGCGACCTGCGCGGCCTGCTGCTGCGCGGTCATGTTCTTGTGGATGATGCCGATGCCACCCTCCTGCGCGATGGCGATCGCCAGGCGGGACTCCGTGACCGTATCCATCGCGGCGGAAACCAGCGGCAGATTCAGGCGGATATTGCGGGTGAACTGGGTGGCAAGAGAAGTGTCGCGAGGCAACACATGGGAGTACGCTGGCACCAACAACACATCGTCGAAAGTGAGCGCTTTTCCTAAAAGGCGCATGAGAGAGGCTCCTGACGCAAAAGCGGATTATACGGAAGGCGTCGAGACCTTCGCTGAGGCCCGGTTTGATACGTGGTGTAAGTCACGCGCCGCGCATTGTCTGGCCGTCTGGCGAGGGCTAAACTGGCCCGTGTCTTTTCTCGGGCTGTAAACACATGACAACCGTGCGCGCGCATCTGATCTTCGCCCTGCTGGGCCTGGCCCTGTGCCAGCCCGCCGCGGCGCAATGGAAGTGGCGCGACGCCGACGGCAAGGTCCAGTACAGCGACCGCCCGCCCCCGTCAGGAGTGGCCGAGAAGGACATCCTGCAGCAGCCCGCCTCGGCGACCAAGCGCATTCAGGTCATCAGCACCGTGCCACTCGGCGGCGCTGCCTCGGCGCCTGCCGAGGCCGCACCCAAACCCAAGGTCGAGACCAAGGCCGATGCCGAACTCGAGGCCCGCCGCCGCAAGGCGGAGCAGGAGCAACAGGCCAAGGCCAAGGCCGATGAGCAGAAGAACGTCCAGATCAAGCAGGAGAACTGCAGCCAGGCACGCAGCTACCTGCGTACCCTGGAAGACGGCATGCGGGTCTCGCGCACCAACGACAAGGGTGAGCGCGAGATCCTTGACGACAAGCAGCGGTCCGCGGAGATCCAGCGCGCCCGCGGGGTGGTGGGCAGCGACTGCGCCAAGCCACAGTGAAGACCTAACGGCGCGGATTCGGCCTCACTCGTTTGCTCTTGTCGCCCGGGCTGCGGTAGCGCAGGCGCCGCGCCTCCTTGGGATCGACAGTCAGCGGGCGGTAGATCTCGATGCGATCGCGGTCACGCAGCAGCGTGTCCAGCGGCATCACGCGACCCCAGATGCCGATCTTCAAGGCCGGGGCTAAGACCACACCGCTTTGCGCCAGCGCCTGGGCCAGGCTGGTGCCGGGCGCCACAGTGAGTTCAAGGCGCTCGACCCGCCCTGCGACCGGGCTGTGCACCAGCTCGATCGCCAACAAAGTCTCAGCGTGGTCCATAGACCTGCTCGGCCCGCTGCACAAAGCAATCGACAAAGGTATTGGCCACACGGTCGAACACCGGGCTCAGCACCGCCTCCAGGGCCCTGCTGGAAAACGCATAGCGCAGGTCGAACTCGATCTTGCAGGCCTGTTCGGCATCGCCTCCCGGCTTGCCCAGGGGCAGGAACTGCCAGGTGCCATCGAGCAGCGAGAACGGGCCATCGACCAGTTGCACGCTGACGCGCCGGTCCGGCTCGTGCTCGTTGCGGGTGGTGAAGGCGTGGCGCACACCGGCGTAGGACAGGCCCAGGCGGGCGGTCATGCCGGCATCCGTTTCGGCCAGCACCTCGGCGCTGTCGCACCAGGGCAGAAACTGCGCATACTCGCGCACACCGGTGACCAGGGTGTACATCTCGCGCGGCGAGTACCAGAGCAAAACTGACTTCTTCACGTGCTTCATACAATGCAGGGATTGTATTGGCGCCCTACGCCACAAATTAAGCTCCCATGTCCATCGCAGAAAACCGTCGTGCCCGTTTTGACTACCACATCGAGGAACGCTTCGAGACCGGCCTGGTGCTGGAAGGCTGGGAGGTGAAGGCGATCCGCGCCGGTCAGGTGCAGCTGACCGACGGCTACGTGACGATACGCAATGGCGAGCTCTACCTGATCGGCTGCCGCATCAATGCGCTACGCACCGCCTCCACCCACGTCAACCCGGAGGCCGACCGCACCCGCAAGCTGCTGATGCACAAGGCCGAGATCAAGCGTCTGATCGGCAAGGTCGAGCAGCGCGGCTTCACCCTGGTGCCACTGAACCTGCACTACAAGGGCGCGCGGGTGAAGGTCGAGATCGCCCTGGCCAAGGGCAAGGCCGAGCACGACAAGCGTGACACCGAGAAGAAGCGCGACTGGGAGCGCGAGAAGGGCCAGCTGATGCGGCACAAGGTCACCAACAAGGCCTGAAGAAGCGGATCGGCCGCGCCTCAGCGAACGGGTTTCGCCGCTTCCCTGCGGAGCTTGTCCAGCGCCTCGTTGAAGCGCCCAAGCGCCTCCGACTTGCCCAACTGCTTGGGAAAGGCCAGGTACAGCGGGTCGCGCGCCAGCGGTTTGTCCAGCACCACAAACTTGTCCCTGTTCTCCTGCAGTTCCGCGTGGCTGTCGATCACCGCATCCAGACCGGCTTGGCCGTTGCCGATCAACGCCGCATCGAGCCGGCCGGCGAGTACCTTGCGCAGGCGTGACACCTGCCCGATATCGCGATCGACCTTGAGCAAGCCCGTCGCGATGGCCTTGTCCACCGTCTCGCCGTAGCTGGCCCCGCGCACACCGCCGAGCAGCTTGCCCTTCAGGTCGCTCAACTCACTGAAAGCAAACTCGCGGCCCTTCACCACGACAATGCGGATGTCATCGTCGTACATCGGCTTGGAGTAGTCGAAGATCGCCGCGCGCTCCTGGGTATGGGACACGCCGATCAGCCCACCATCACCACGCCGAGCCAATTCGTAGGCCCGCTTCCAAGGCATCAACTGCAGCTCGTAGCGATCACCGGTGAGGCGCTCGGCGCGCCGCAGCGTCTGCGCAAGTGCGCCGTCCGGGATGCCGCCCGGCCGCTGGAACAACACCGGCGCATAGGCGTCGTCTCCGAAGATCAGCAGCGTCTCAGCCGTTGCAGGCATCGCCAGGGCGAGAACAGACAGAAGAACCATGGCGGCGCGCTTGGCCCTGCCTTCAATTCCCATCACCATGATCGGCTCCAGCCAAAGCTACACGATTGGCCTACCCAGTCGGACGAACTCGCCTCGGCTCAGTCACTTCATTCTGGCATCAGGCGCGATGGCGCGGCAAATACTTTCAGCGCCGCATCAATATCCTGGCGCAGATCGGCCTCGGCTTCCAGGCCGATGGCAAAGCGCACCAGGCAACCACCGGTATAGGGCAATGCCAGATTGCGGCTGTGCGTCATGTCATAGGGCACGGCCAGGCTCATCGGCCCGGCCCATGAATAGCCGATGCCGAACAGCTGCATAGCATCGACGAAGGCATCGACCTGATCCTGCGTGTAGTGGGCCTTGAACACGACCGAGAACAGGCAGCCCGCGGCGGCGCAGGTCTCGGCCCAGAACTGGTGGCCGGGCGAGCCGGGCAGCGCCGGATGCAGCACCCGGGCGATCTCGGGGCGCGTGGCCATCCACTCGGCCAGGGCCCGCGTCGTGCGATCTTGAGCGTGGTAGCGCAGCTCGGTGCTGGGCAGGCCGCGCAGCACCAGCTCGACATCATTCATGCCCACGCCCACGCCCAGCTGGCGGTGGGCATGGCTGATGCGCTTGTGCAGGGCGTGGTCCGCGGTGACGATGGAGCCCATCAGCACATCGGCGCCGCCCGAGGGGTATTTGGTCAGTGCATTCATCGACACATCGACCGCCAGACCCTGGCCCAGGTCGAAGGGGTTGAAGGCAAGACCCGACCCCCAGGTGTTGTCCAGCGCCACCAGCACGCCCTTCTCGCGGCAGGCGCGCACCAGGCCCAACAGGTCCGGGTACTCCATCGTGATCGAGCCGGCCGCCTCTATCCACACCAGCTTGGTCGCCGGGGTCAGCATCGCGGCAAAGGCCGCCGCATCCAGCGGGTCGTAGACACGGTGGGTGACACCGAAGTCCTCCATCAGGCCTTCCGAGAACACGCGGTTCTGGCCATAGACGTTGTCCGGTATCAGCACCTCGTCGCCGGGGCGCAGCAGGCCGAAGTTGATGGTCGTGATCGCGGCCAGGCCGCTGGGGGCTAGCAGGCAGTGCTTGCCGCCCTCCAGAGTGGCCACGCGGGCCATCAGGGTGAAGCTGGTCGGCGTGGCATGCAGGCCGTAGATATAGCCCTCGTCACGCGCCACCGGGCGGCGCATTTCGGCGCAGTCCTTGAACAGGATCGTCGAGGCCTTGAACACGCCGGTCGGGATGGCCGCATAGCCTTCGGGCGCTTGGTAGGGATGGTGGATCTGTTCGGTGCTGGGGGCGCGCTTCATCGATTCGTGTCCAAGGTGTTGTAGCCCGAATGCAATCCGGGGCCGTGCATGCAAGACGCCCCCGGATTGCATCCGGGCTACGTCAGCTCAGATGGGTTGAGCGACGAGGTCATGCCCGTCGGTGGACACGACACGAGCCCGGGTGAACTCACCCACCTTCAGCGTCTTCGAAGCCTTCTCCGGCGGCAGCAGGCGCACCACGCCGTCGATCTCGGGCGCGTCGGCATAGCTGCGGCCGATGCCGCCCTTGCGGCCCATGGCCGGCGCGGAATCGACCAGCACCTGCAGGGTTGCACCGATGCGGCGCCTCAGCTTCTCGGTCGAGACGGCTTCCGCCACCGCCATGAAGCGGGCGCGGCGTTCCTCGCGCACTTCCTGCGGCAGGGCGCCGTCCAGGTCGTTGGCCGTGGCGCCGCCCACCGGCGAATAGGCGAAGCAGCCGGCGCGGTCGATTTGCGCCTCGCGCAGAAAGTCCAGCAGCGACTCGAACTGTTCCTCGGTCTCGCCAGGGAATCCGGCGATGAAGGTGCTGCGGATGACGATCTCGGGGCAGATCTCGCGCCAGCGCAGGATGCGCTCCAGATTGCGCTCGCCGCTGGCCGGGCGCTTCATGCGCTTGAGCACCTCGGGATGGGCATGCTGGAAGGGCACGTCCAGGTAGGGCAGCACCAGGCCTTCGGCCATCATCGGGATGATCTCGTCCACATGCGGATAGGGATAGACGTAGTGCAGGCGCACCCAGGCGCCATGCTTCTTGGCCATCTCACCCAAAGAGGCGACAAGATCGAACAGCTTGGTCTTGACCGGCTTGCCGTCCCAGAAGCCGGTGCGGTACTTGATGTCCACACCGTAGGCGCTGGTGTCCTGGCTGATGACCAGCAACTCCTTCACCCCGGACTCGAACAGGCGCTGCGCCTCGCCCAGCACCTCGCCGATCAGGCGCGAATCGAGGTCGCCGCGCATGCTCGGGATGATGCAGAACGAGCAGCGGTGGTTGCAACCCTCGGAGATCTTCAGATAGGCGTAGTGCTTGGGCGTCAACTTGATGCCCTGGGCCGGCACCAGATCGACAAAGGGGTCGTGGGGCTTCGGGCTGTGCAGGTGCACGGCGTCCATCACCTCCTGCGTGGCATGGGGCCCGGTCACGGCCAGCACGCTGGGGTGCATCTCGCGCACCATATTGCCGCCGGACGCACCGGCCTTGGCACCCAGGCAGCCGGTGACGATGACCTTGCCGTTCTCGGCCAGCGCCTCGCCAATGGTGTCCAGGCTTTCCTTGACGGCGTCGTCGATGAAGCCGCAGGTGTTGACGATCACCAGATCGGCGCCGGCAAAGGTCTTGGAGGTTTCGTAGCCTTCGGCGCGCAACTGCGTCAGGATCAGCTCGGAATCGGTCAAGGCCTTGGGGCAACCAAGGCTGACGAAGCCGATTTTGGGGGCCGCGGTGGCCGTGTTGATGTCGCTCATCACGCTATTTTCGTCGATCTGGGCGGTCGGGGCCCCACCGGGCAGCCAAGACCTGTCGAAATAACCGCGGATCGGCCTGAGCCGATCGGATCAGGCCGCGGGCCTAGCTGCCCTTGGGCTGTCACGCCGCGTGGCGAGGATGGCTGGCTTGCCCTGTTTGCAGCAGGCCCTGCCCCAGTCACCCACAAGCCAGAGGAACTTCACCATCATGAAGAAATTCACCCCCACCCTGCTCACTGCCATCCTCGGTCTGAGCGGGGCCGCCCAGGCGGCCCCACTGTACAACGACGATTTCAGCAGCCTTGCCAACTGGACCCTGCTGGGCGACGTCACCGCCTACAGCGGCTACGGCGTCGTCACCACGGCACACACCAGCGAGGGAGACTACGCCAATCTGTCCGGCAACAACCCCGTCGAGACCCATGTCGGCCCCGCCGGCCTCGAAGCCTTTGTCGGCCTTGCGCAAGGCGCGCTGGACCTGAGCAACGCGAGCCAGGCCACCGAAGGCTCGGCGATCAAGCGCAGCTTCAACGTCAAGGCCGGCGACAAGCTCGGCGTCGACTGGCTGCTGGTCACCAACGACACCGGCGCCGGTTTCGGTCTGGACTACGGCTTTGCCGTGATCGACGGCCAATTGATCAGCCTGGCCAGCGCCAGCAGCGCCGGCACGCAGTTCAGCCCGCCCTATGCCTGGGCCACCGCGCCCGGCCGCTTCGACTACACCTTTCAGCGCAGCGGCAACATAAGCGTGGCCTTCGGTGTGGTCGACGTCGGCGACTACAGCGCCAGCACCGCCTTCGGCATCGACAGCCTGAGCATCACGGCCGCCGTGCCCGAGCCCGGCAGCTACGCCCTGCTGCTGGTCGGCCTGGGCCTGGTGGGCGCACTCGCACGCCGCCGCGGCTGAGCGCCGCAGGCCCGCGGTTCAACAAGCCGCGGGTCAGCCCTTGCTGCCCGGCGGTATGAAACCCGGTACGCCCGGGAACAGACTGCCAGCCTGCTTCTGCATCTGCTCCTGCATCTGCACGAACAGGTTCTTGCTCTGCTCCAGATAGCTGCCCATCAGCCCCTGCATCACCGGCGCCTGGCCGTTGAGGAACTGGGTCCACATCTCGGGGCTGAAGCTCTTCGGGTCGTAAAGGCCCTTGGTCGGGTCGCTGAGCTTGGTCTGCAGGTCCACCAGGGTCTGCATATTCTTTTCAAGATAGGCGCCCATCATGCCCTGCATGGCATGGCCGTAGAAACGGATGATCTGGGCCAGCACCTGGGTGCTGAACATGGGCATGCCGCCGGTTTCCTCTTCCAGGATGATCTGCAGCAGGATGCTGCGCGTCAGGTCTTCCGAGGTCTTGGCGTCGCGCACCTCGAAGATGGTCGCGTCGAGCACCATCTTCTTGACGTCGGCGAGCGTGATGTAGCTGCTGGTCTGGGTGTCGTAGAGACGGCGGTTGGGGTACTTCTTGAGGATGCGCACCCCCGGCTTGGCCGATGCGGTTTCGTCCTTGGCGTCCGCAGACGCGCTGCGGCGAGCAGTGACCATGTAGCAAGCTCCTTGTGCAAGTGCAGCAAAGATTCTAGGAGCCCGCTCCGAGCGCCCCCGAAAGGGTTTACCCGTGCGGGCCCCTCCAGCGGGCGCTGGGTGGAGCTTTCAGGCCTTGCGCCGACGCCGCGCGGCCAAGGCCAGACCGGCCAGGCCAGCCAGCATCAAGGCATAGCTCTGCACCTCCGGCACGGCCACGGTGATGGCGCCGCTGTACGAGCCGGCGCCCAGCGGGTTGCCGTCGCCGTCCAGCACCGCGCCGAACACGGTCAGGCTCAACGGCATGCTGCTCGTGACCTGAGCCTGAAACATGAAGTCGGTCTGGCCCAGCTCGGGGAAGTAGCTGAAGTCCTGCCCGTTCAGGCTGGCGGTGAAGAAGCTGACCGGCCCGGCAAGGCTGGACAGGGTCACCGACACCAGACCATCAAAGGCCGCGGGCATGAAGCTGAAGGTGTCGATGAACAGACCGTCAACCGCCTGGGTGAAGCCACCCAAGTACAGGCCCGGCCCGGCCGGCATCAGCGGAACAGGATCGGGCGGTGCCGCCCATGACAGGCTGGTGGCGCCGGCCAGGGCGATGGCGCAGAGAAAGCGTTGATGAAGTTTCATGATGGCCTCCTTCTTCACTTGGCGCCCGGGATAGGCGTGTCGAGGTAGGGGAAGGCCGGCATCAAGGGCCGGGTCCCCTGGTCAACCGCGTCGTGCAGGCTGAAGGCGGTGCCCCCCAACGGCACAGCAGCCGGCTTGCAACTGGCTCCGAAGCCCAGCGCGTTGGCATTGCCATTGGCCATGCACAGGCCGCCCATCATCGCGATCAGCGAGATATCGACCACATCGTCCTTGGGCCGCCGGCCGTTCGGATAGCCGGCAAAGTCCGAGCCACCGGCCAGGATGCTGCCGACGATGCCCAGCCGGTTCTGGTTCGCAAACGGCACGGCCGGTATCGATGTGTTCAGGCGCTGCATCTCGGACGGCGTGATCATGCTCAGCTGGTTGACGCCGTGGATGCCGGTGAGGAAGGTCGTCGCCAGGTCATTGCGCCCGGCATTGCTGGGGGCAAAGGCGCCGGCAGCCTGACCGAAGGCGACCTCGATCAGGGCCGGCAGGGTCGGATTCGTCACATAGTCGGCGAACTGCAGATCATCCTTGGGGCTGGAGCTGTTGAAGCGGTCCTTGTCGGGCAGGCCTATCACCACCTCGTTGACCAGGGGCATGCCCAGGCGCGAGACCTGGGTCCAGCCACCGCCGGGAATGACGGTCGTGCCATGGCCCTTGGCCGGGCTGGGCGTCAGGTACTGGCCCTGACGCAGGCTGGCGCTGGTCCAGCCGCCGATCACGGGGTGCGTGGCATCGGCCACCAGGCAGCCGGCCGCCACCTCGATCGCCAGTTCGGTGACGTTCTTGTCGGCCAGATCGTCCTTGCCGGCATTGATCAGGCTCGGGTCGGTGATCACGCCCAGCGGTGCGTTGACCAGATCGAAGATCACGCCCAGATTGACGGCGAACGGGTCCTTGCGCTGGCCAACGAACACCCGGCCCGGCGTGGCGCAACCGGGGATGTTGACCTCATGCACATGCTGGGCGGCATAGCCGGGGTAGTCCGGGATGGTCTTGCTGCCGATGTTGTCTACAGGCTTGTCGAACACCGGTGAGCCGTTGCCGACATGGGTCAGGGCCGCGCTGAGGCCGCTGCGGCGGTCGCCGCGAATGATGTTGACGCTGAAGCTCTCGTTCAGGTTCAGCGCCGCGGCATTCGGCGCGCTAACGACACCGGCCTGGATGATCGGTATCGGCACAGACTTGCTGTTGATCGGCAGAGCAATCGACTTCAGCGTGTTCTTGAACTTGAACTGGAAGGTAATGTCTTCCCGCGCGTCACCATTGTTGTCGATGTGGATCTCGTACAGCGCGTTCGGATCCAGCGAGAAGTAGTTGGGCCCGCCATAGCCGTCCTGCAGCGGCAGGTAGTTGGCGATCAGGGTCACGAAGCCGGCCCGGCCGCCCGTGCCGTCGGCGGCCACCCCCTCGTAGCTGTTGAACATATAGAAGTCGGCGGCGTCCACCTTGGGCTGGGTGGTGATGAACGGGGCCTCGCGGTGGCTGGATGCCTGCGCGCCGCTCAGATAGCTGCCCAGGCAAACGCCCAGGCACAGCGCGGCGAGCAGCCGCCGCGACGCGGTTGAGTCAAAGGTTTTCATGCGTTGGTCCTCGAAGTGATTGGCCTTCCCGGCCTGCTTCACAGCAGGCACGGAACCTTGAGCAGCGCCCATGGCAACGCGCTCAATCACCGTACGCGGACCCCGGCGCGACGGATGCGAACCGCCGCGGCGCCAGCGACTTCGTTCTAGGGGGTGAATCAGAGTATTCTGGATAGCGTCTTGTCGAGTTCCGGCCGAACCCGCCGAGGGTCAGGTCGGCGGGCCTTTGATCGAGAGGGTACGTGCCATGTTCGAATCCACCATAGCGGGCAGCCTGCCCAAACCCTCCTGGCTGGCCGAGACCGAGAAGCTGTGGCCCAAATGGAAGGCCGAGGGGCCCGAGCTGCAGCAGGCCAAGCTTGATGCCACCCTGCTCTGGATCAAGGCCCAGGAAGATGCTGGGCTCGACGTCATTGGAGATGGCGAGCAAAGCCGCCAACACTTCGTTCATGGCTTTGTCGAGCAGGTCGAGGGCATAGACTTCGAGCACAAGGTCGAGATGGGCATACGCGACGACCGCTACAAGGCCATGGTCCCCCAAGTCGTTGGCCCGCTGCGCCTGAAGGGCCGCGTCCATGCCAGCGAGGCCCGCCTGCTGCGCGCCAGCACCAAGAAGAAGACCAAGTTCACCCTGCCCGGCCCGATGACCATTGTCGATACCGTGGCCGACCGCTTCTATGGCGACCGCATCAAGCTGGCCTTTGCCTTTGCCGAGTTGCTGAACCAGGAGGCGCTGGCCCTGCAGGCCGATGGCATCGACATCGTCCAGTTCGACGAGCCGGCCTTCAATGCCTATATCGACCAGGCCGCCGATTGGGGCGTTCAGGCGCTGGAGCGTGCCGCGCAGGGGCTGACCTGCACCACGGCCGTGCACATCTGCTACGGCTATGGCATCAAGGCCAATATCGACTGGAAGAACTCGCTGGGCGAGGAGTGGCGGCAGTACGAGCGCTTCTTCCCGGCGCTGGCTGCCAGCAGCATCCAGCAGGTGAGCCTCGAGTTCATCCACTCCCACGTGCCGCCGGAGCTGATGAGCCTGCTCAAGGGCAAGGACGTGATGCTCGGCGTGATCGACGTCGCCAGCAGCCAGATCGAGACGCCCGAGGAAGTGGCCGACACGATAGACCGCGCGCTGCAGTTCGTGCCCCGCGAGCGGCTGCGCCCCTGCACCAACTGCGGCCTGGCGCCAATGTCGCGGGCCGTGGCCATCGCCAAGCTGGAGGCGCTGGGCCGCGGCGTGGCGCTGGCACGCCAGCGTCTGGCCTGAGAGGCCAGGGCTCGCTCAGCGCTACAGCACCTGCTGCTGCAGCTCCGGGAACACCTTGCCTATCTTGCCCAGCAGATAGTCGCCGTAGGTACCTGCAAAGGTGTGCACATTGCTCTGGTCCCAGCGCGAGCCGCTGTCGTCCTCGGGCGCCGGCAGGCCGGCGATGGGCTGCACCCGGGTATTGAAGGCCGGATCGAAGAACAACGGAAACGAGAGCCTGTCGGTACCTGAGGTGTTCAGGCGCACGCGATGCGGCGTCGAGCGGTACAGACCGCCCGTCATGAGGTCCAGCATGTCGCCGATATTGCAGACGAAGCTGCCCGGCAGCGGCGGCGCCTCAATCCAGCCTTCGCGCGTCTTGACCTGCAGGCCGCCGGTGGTGTCCTGGTACAGCAGGGTCAGCAGGCCGTAGTCGGTGTGCTCGCCGACACCCCAGGCCACGCCCGAGCCCTCAGGCGCCGGCCGGCTGGGATAGTTGAAGAGGCGAAACAGTATCAGCGGATCGGCCGTGTAGCGGCTCGCAAAGTAGTCGGCCGGCAGTTCGAGGCTCAGCGCAATGCCGCGCATTAGCGCATGGCCCAGGCCGGCGACGGCTTCCAGATAGGCCAGCACCGTGTCTCGGAAACCGGGCAGATCGGGCCACAGATTGGGGCCATGCACCGGCGTGCCGGCGCGCACCAGCGGATGCTCAGCGCCCAGCTCGCTGCCCAGATACAGGCCCTCCTTCCAGTCCGGCACGCCCGAGGTCAGCTCGCCGCCGGTCTTGAAATAGCCCCGCCAGGCCCGCCCGCCCAATGCCATGCGCCACTGCAGCTTGGTGGCTTCGTCCAGCGCAAAGAACTGCCGGCTCAGGCGCTCCAGCTCGCCTATCAGCGGCTGCGGCACGTCGTGGCCGATGGCATAGAAGAAGCCGTGCGCGCGGCAGGCCAGGGCGATCTGGTGCGCCACGGCGCCCAGCGCCTCGGCGCTGGCCTGCGGGTCAGACAGGGCCTGGACATTGATGACGGGGAGTTGATATGTAGTCATGGGCGTCATGGTCAGGGCAGATGTGATGCAGGCAGCAAAGGAGTCTTCATGAGCTTATGACGGATTTGCAAATACAAAAACCATCGTTCCCTGAACGAGCGGTTGTTGGCAAGCTGACCTGGCCATGACAACAGCCAAGAAGTCACCATGAACACACCCTATCGTCCGCCTCGTCTGCTGATCGTCCCCGGCCTGCGCGACAGCGGCCCCAGCCATTGGCAGACCTGGCTGCAACAGCAGTACCGCGATGCGCGCCGCGTCGTGCAGCGCGATTTCAGCCAACCCGATCTGCTGCGCTGGGCCGACCGGATCCAGATCACTCTGGACAACGCCGGCAGCGGCGAATGGATCGCCGTGGCCCACAGCTTCGGCTGCATGGCGTTGGCACGCCATCTGCATGAGCACCCGGACTCACCGATACGCCAGGCCCTGCTGGTGGCACCCGCCGAGCCCGACAAGTTCGGCCTGTCCGAGTTGCTGCCGCACCAGCGTCTGAGTCTGCCCAGCACCCTGGTGGCCAGTCAGAACGACCCGTGGATGAGCGCCGCCAGCGCGCTGCGCTGGGCCAGCCGCTGGGGCTCGACCTTCACCAACCTTGGGGCGGTGGGCCATATCAACACCGAATCGGGCTTCGGCCCCTTCCCCTTTGCGAAACGCTGGGTCGAGTCCGCCAAGGCGCGGGCCGCGCGCGAGCACCGTCCACAGCACGCCGCCTTCGGCGAGTGGTCGTTCGCGGTCTGAGGCGTCAACGCTTCACCCGCCATGACGCCGCAACGCCGACCTGATTCGGATAACAAAAAAGCTCCAGACCGATGAAAGTCTGGAGCTTTTTGATCCTACCGTTTTGGTAGGCGCGATTGGACTCGAACCAACGACCCCCACCATGTCAAGGCGGGGAAATGGCATTTCTTTGGACGCCTTGGGACGACGTTTTACCTATGAAAACAGTGTTTTCATGTCCCATGAAGTTCGGTAGAGTACGGAAAAGTTTTCCGTACTTTTTCCGTACTTTTTCCGTACTCCGGATTGGCCATGGCAACCAAGATTGACACCGTTTCCGCTCGCGACCGGCTCAAGCCTCGGCGAGAGCCGTACTGGCATCGATTGTCGAAGGGCTGCTATCTCGGCTTCCGCAAGATGAGCACGGCTGGACATGGCAATTGGGTGGCTCGGGCCATGCAAGAAGCCACCCGCAAGGAGGCCTACAAAGCCTTGGGGGATCTATCCGAGCTTCCAGATCACCTTCGGTTCGACTCAGCGCAGAAAGCTGCGCTGGCTTGGTTGGATCACCTCGGTCGCGGCGGAGCAGTCGGCATCACGACCGTCAAAGATGCATGTGACAGGTACATCAAGCACCTACGCGCCACGAAGACCGAGCGTGCAGCAAACGATGCCGAAGCTCGGTTCAAGAACTATGTGCTCAACCACGGCAAGCTCGCGACCACCGAACTCGCCAAGGTCACGCCGAGTCAACTCGAAGCCTGGCGCAAGGCGCTACGCGAGCTGCCAACCCGTAGCGGCGCCAATCGCGGGAAGGCGCGATCCGCTAGCACTTTGAACCGTGACATGACGTGCTTTCGTGCTGCATTGAACCTGGCATACAGCGATGGCTTGGTCACTTCAGACTTCGCGTGGCGAAGCAAATTGAGGCCACTGAAGAACGTCGATCAGCGTCGCGAGCTGTACCTCGACCGTGCGCAGCGACTGCAATTCGTCGAACGGGCTCCTCCCGACCTTGCCGCTTTCCTGCGCGGCCTAGCCCAGTTGCCCCTGCGCCCTGGCGCACTGGCGGCACTCACGGTAGGAGACTACGACAGCAGACTCAAAGTACTCAAAATCGGTAAAGACAAAGCTGGCAAGGATCGCAAGATCAAGTTGCCCGATGCGACCGCCGTTTTTTTTGAAGCGGCAGCCAAGGACAAAGCAACAGCGGCCCCCCTGCTATGCCGCGCTGATGGGGTAGCTTGGAACAAGGACTCCTGGAAGTGGCCTGTGAAGGCCGCAGCGGCGGCGGCAAAGCTGCCGCCTGGAGCAACGACCTATACGATGCGGCACAGTGTCATTAGTGACCTGGTGCATGACGGTCTCGATCTACTCACGGTCGCGCAGATCTCAGGCACAAGCGTGGCGATGATCGAGAAACACTATGGGCACCTCCGCAGCGATGTCGCCGCAGGCGCATTGGCTCGCTTGGTTCTATGAAG
>JADMJJ010000037.1 GCA_018780645.1 Burkholderiaceae bacterium | reverse complement strand
CCTCGTGGCAGGTCTCGCGCATCAGCTTGGCGCGCGGGTCGTAGTTCTTGTAGACACGGTGACCGAAGCCCATCAGCTTGACGCTGGAGTTCTTGTCTTTCACCTGCTTGATGAACTCGCCGATCTTCTCGACGCCGCCATTGCGCTGGATGTCTTCCAGCATGTTCAGCGCTGCCTCGTTGGCGCCGCCGTGGGCCGGGCCCCACAGGCAGGCCACGCCGGCGGCAATTGCCGCGAACGGGTTGGTGCCCGACGAACCGCACAGGCGCACGGTCGAGGTGGAGGCGTTCTGCTCGTGGTCGGCGTGCAAGATGAAGATGCGGTCCATCGCGCGCACCAGCACCTCGTTGGGCACGTACTCTTCGCAGGGCGTGGCGAACATCATGCGCATGAAGTTCGCGGTGTAGCCCAGATCGTTCTTCGGGTACACATAGGGCTGGCCGATGGTGTACTTGTAGGCCATGGCCACCAGCGTGGGCAGCTTGGCGATCAGGCGGATCGCGGCAATCTCGCGGTGCTGCGGATTGTTGATGTCCGTGCTGTCGTGATAGAAGGCCGACAGCGCGCCGACCAGGCCGGTCAGCACCGCCATCGGGTGCGCGTCGCGACGGAAGCCGCGCAGGAAGAACTGCATCTGCTCGTTCACCATCGTGTGATTGGTGACGCGGCCGACGAAGTCCTGCTTCTGCTCGGCATTGGGCAGTTCGCCCTTGAGCAGCAGGTAGCAGGTTTCCAGGAAGTCGCAGTTGGTGGCCAGTTGCTCTATCGGGTAGCCGCGGTACAGCAGTTCGCCCTTGTCGCCATCGATATAGGTGATGGTCGAGTTGCACGAGGCCGTGGACAGAAAGCCCGGGTCGTAGGTGAACTTGCCGGTCTGAGCGTAGAGCTTGCGGATGTCGATCACGTCCGGACCGATGCTGCCCTTGTACAGGGGCAGATCCATGCTGGGGCTGCCGTCGGAGAACGACAGGGTGGCTTTCACGTCGGACGGGGTCATCATATTGATTCCTCTGGGGTTCGTGGTATCGGGGGGAATGACGGATGAGATACAGGCTTGAGCATGCCCAGCACCTCACGAACTTCGGGCAAGTCCAACTCGGGGCCGGGCTCCTTGCGCGACAGCAGCAGGTCCAGCAGGTCGTTGTCGGCCAGTTCCATCAAGGTATTCATGCCCTGCCCCTGCGCCTCGGTCAGCGTATGGGCATAGGTATTGAAGAACCGCTCTATCAGCAGATCGTTTTCTAGCAGGCCGCGCCGGCAACGCCAGCGCAGCTTGCTCAATGAGCGCTCACTCAGAAGGGTATCCATGGTGGGTACTGCTTGATCCCTGTGACTCGTTGGCTCAGACCGCGCGGCTGATCATCAGCTCTTTGATCTTGCCGATCGCCTTGGTGGGGTTCAGGCCCTTGGGGCAGACGTCCACGCAGTTCATGATGGTGTGGCAGCGGAACAGGCGGTACGGATCTTCAAGATTGTCCAGTCGCTCGCCGGTGGCCTGGTCGCGGCTGTCGGCAATGAAGCGATAGGCCTGCAGCAGGCCGGCCGGGCCGACGAACTTGTCCGGGTTCCACCAGAAGCTGGGGCAGGCCGTCGAGCAGCTGGCACACAGGATGCACTCGTACAGGCCGTTCAGCTCGTCGCGCTCGACGGGCAGCTGCAGGCGCTCCTTGTCGGGCGGCGGCGTGTCGTTGACCAGGTAGGGCTTGATCGAGTTGTACTGCTTGAAGAACTGCGTCATGTCCACGATCAGGTCGCGTATCACGGGCAGACCTGGCAGCGGCTTCAACACGATGGTGCCGGGCAGAGTCAGCATATTGGTCAGGCAGGCCAGACCGTTCTTGCCATTGATGTTCATCGCGTCCGAGCCGCACACGCCCTCGCGGCAGCTGCGGCGGAAGCTCAGCGTCGGATCGACCGCCTTGAGCTTGCCCAGGGCGTCCAGCAGCATGCGCTCTGAGCCGTCCAGCTCGACTTCCAGCGTCTGCATATAGGGCTTGGCATCCTTGTCCGGGTCGTAGCGGTAAATCTGGAAGGTGCGCTTGGTCATTTGAATTCCTAGGTATGTTCGGGCTTCGCTCGCAGCACTCGTCAGAACGTGCGCACTTTGGGCGGGATCGATTCAGCCGTCAGCGGCTTCAGGTTCACCGGCTTGTAGTCCAGGCGGTTGCCCTCGGAGTACCACAGCGTGTGCTTCATCCATTGCACATCGTTGCGGCCGTTCGGGAACTCGGGGCTGTCCGCATAGTCGTCCACCGTGTGGGCGCCGCGGCTTTCGGTACGGGCCGCTGCCGACACGATGGTCGCCTGCGCCGCCTCGATCAGGTTCTCGACCTCCAGCGCCTCGATGCGGGCGGTGTTGAAGACCTTGGACTTGTCCTTCAGGGTGATGTTCTTCACGCGCTTGGCGATTTCGGCGATCTGCGTCACGCCCTCGTTGAGCATGGCCTGGGTGCGGAACACACCGGCGTGGCGCTGCATGGCATTGCGCAGATCATTGGCCACGTCCTGTGCGTACTCACCGGAGCTGCTGCCATCCAGACGCGCCAGACGCGCAACCGAACGGTCGGCCGCGTCGGCCGGCAGCGGCTTGTGCGTCTTGCCCTTCAGGCCCGAATCGACGATGTGGTTGCCGGCCGCGCGGCCGAACACCAGCAGGTCCAACAGCGAGTTGGTGCCCAGGCGATTGGCGCCGTGCACGCTGACGCAGGCGCATTCGCCGACCGCGTACAGACCGTTGACCACCGTGTTGGGCTGGCCGTCCTTGGGCACGACCACCTGACCGTGGATATTGGTCGGGATGCCGCCCATCTGGTAGTGGATGGTCGGCACCACGGGAATCGGTTCCTTGGTGATGTCGACGTTGGCGAAGTTGTGGCCGATCTCGAACACGCTGGGCAGGCGCTTCATGATGGTCTCGCCGCCCAGGTGGGTCATGTC
>JADMJJ010000045.1 GCA_018780645.1 Burkholderiaceae bacterium | reverse complement strand
CCGGGGTGCTGCTGGCCGCACATATCGACCGACTCGGCGCCAGCCTCGCCGCCGAACCCGAGCGGCAACAGGCCTTTCGCCAGCGCTGGGCGGCGACGGCCTGACCGGGGCGACCTCGGCAACGGCGCCGCAACGGCCGCCGCCTATCGTGCGTTCATCCCGCAAGGACTTCGGAACGCCATGGAGCCCCGCCCCCTCACCCTCGCGCTGCGCCTGGCCGTGACCCTCAGCCCCGATGGCCGCTGGACCGCCCGCGCCGAACTGCCCGACGGCTCCATCAAGCTCTTCAGCAGCCCCTTCGAGCTGGCGCGGTTTGTGGCGCAGGTGCCGGCGGCGGTGTCGGGGAAGGGGGGTGGGTTGAGGTGAGGGCGATGCAAGCGGGCTTTCATTGGGGCCTCATTTGTTAATGACTGCTTTAACAGGTGGGCTTCAAAGCGTGCTGCACGTGGTGTGCACAGTGGGAATGCCCGCCACAGGCTCAGGCCTGTGGCTCGGCCTCGGCTTAGGGCCTCGGCCCGTCGGCCGACCCGGCGGGTCGGCGACGTCCAAGCCATGCCGCTGGCATGGCTTGAGCGAACCCAGGTGGATCTCAAACCCAAACACCCACCCCAAAAAGCCCAAAGGCCATGTCTCAATGAGACATGGCCTTTGGGCTTTTTGGAGCGGGTGATGGGAATCGAACCCACGCTATCTGCTTGGGAAGCAGAAGTTCTACCATTGAACTACACCCGCGTGTTGCAGCGAATTCTAGCCTGTGCCGGAGCCGGCCTTGGGAAGGGGGCCGAGGCCGCTGAAGACCGAGGGCGAGAAGCCTATGGCGGCGTCGGGTTTGTGGCCGCTGGCCCAGGCGAACAGTTCGTCGGCGGGCATGGGGCGGGCGAACAGAAAGCCCTGCAGCTCGTCGCAGTCCAGCTGCAGCAGGATGTTGCACTGGCCCTGGGTCTCGACACCCTCGGCGACGACGCTGAGGCCCAGCGCATGGGCCAGGCGGACGACGGCGTCGACCACGGCGCGGGCATCGGCGCTGGTTTCGAGGTCGTGGATGAAGCTGCGGTCTATCTTCAACTGCTTGGCCGGCAGCTGGCGCAGGTAGCTGAGGCTGGAGTAGCCGGTGCCGAAATCGTCGATGGACAGGAACACGCCGATGCGGCTTAAGCCCTCGAAGGCCTGTTGCGTGGTCTTGATGTCCTCCATTGCAGCCGACTCGGTGATCTCGCACAGCAGCATGGCGGCGTCCACTTCGTGCCGTTGCAGCGCCTGCTCGATGCGGCTGACCAGGTCGTCCTGGCGCAGCTGATGCACCGACAGATTGATGGCCACGCGCAGGTGCACGCCATTGCGTTGCCAGGCCTGCATCTGGCGGCAGGCCTCGTCTATGACCCAGTTGCCCAGCTCGTTGATCAGACCGGAGCGTTCGGCCAGCGGGATGAACTGGTTGGGCGGGATGTTTCCCTGCTGGGGGTGCTGCCAGCGCAGCAGCGCCTCGACGCCGCTGAGGCGTGCCCGCCGGCTGTCGAACTTGGGCTGGTAGTGCAGGCTCAGCTGGCCGCCGGCCACGGCCTGGCGCAGATCGAACTGCAGGCCCAGCTGCTGGGCGACTCCCGCATCCATATGGGCCTCGAACAGCGCATAGCTGTTGCCCCCGGCGCGCTTGGCGGCATACATGGCCGCGTCTGCCTGGGTCAGCAGCTTGTCACCTTCGCCATGGTCGGGGTGCAGGGCAATGCCGACCGAGGCCGAGACATGGATCGTGCGCTCGGCCAGCAGCATCGGCCGGTTCAGCGCCAGCACGACGCGGCGGGCGAGCGCCGTGGCGTCGCCGGCATCGGTCATGTCTTCCAGCAGCAGCACGAACTCATCGCCACCGATGCGGGCGACGGTGTCGCTGCCGCGTGCAGCGCCGCGCAGGCGCTCGGCCACTTGTTGCAGCACACCGTCGCCGACCGCATGGCCGAAGCTGTCGTTGACGGGCTTGAAACCGTCCAGATCGACGAACAGCACCGCCATGCGCTCGCCCCGACCACTGCGTCGGTGGCGGGCCAATGCGTGCTTGAGCCGGTCCTCGAACAACAGGCGGTTGGGCAGGCCGGTCAGGTTGTCGACAAAGGCGCGCTGCTGCAGCTCCTCGTTGGCGGCCTGCAACTGGCTGTTGGCGCTTTGCAGCGAGGCGGTCAGGCGGGCCGACTTGCTCTGCATGCGGGCATCCAGCATCGAGGTGAACAGGGTCAGGCCGAGCAGGACGGTCGAGGCCAGTATCACCAGGGTGCCGAGTTGCTCTCCGCCCAGCGCGTCGCTGCTCAGGCAGACCGTACCCTCGGGGAACTGGGCGGCGGCCATGCCGGTGTAGTGCATGCCGCTGATGGCCGCGCCCATGACCAGCGCGGCCAGGGCCTGGTAGCGCCTGTCGCCATGGTCACCGAAGCGGCGCAGCCAGAAGAAGATCAGCAGCGCGGCGGCCGAGGCGCCGACGGCAATTGCGGCCGAAGCCGCCACGAGGGACCAGCGCCAGACGATGGGCGGCGCCATGTCCAGTGCGGCCATGCCGGTGTAGTGCATGACGCAGATACCCGCGCCCATCAGCAGGGCGCCGACCGCCAGCCGCTGGAGTGACAGCTGCCCGCGCCCCGCCAGCCACAGGGCCACGGCCGCGGCGGCCACCGCCGCAACCCAGGACAGCAGGGTCAGCAGGCCGCTATAGCCCAGCGCAATGGGCAGGGTGTAGGCCAGCATGCCGACGAAGTGCATCGACCAGATGCCGGTGCCCATGGTGATGGAGCCACCGATCCACCAGGCCCTGGCCACGGCGAGGTCGGTGGCGCGTACGCGCTGGGCCAGATCCAGGGTGACATAGGCCGCAAAGCTGGCGATCAGCAGCGAGGCAGCGACGATGGCGGGGTCGTAGCGCGGTATCAGAAAGGCCATGACTTCTCGGCGGGTCGGTCGGCGGCGCAGACCGGGCTTGCCCAATATAGGGCATTGCCGGGTCAGATCAGGCCGCTGAGCCCTTCGGCCCCGGGCCCGAAGGCATAGGCGTCCATGCCCAGGCAACCAAAGGTCAGGCTGGCGTGGATGCGCTGCGGCGCATGCTCGCGTCCGCCAGCGCCGGCCGCCACATACCAGGGCAGCCAATGCTCGTCGGTCGGGTGCATCAGTGCGGCATGGGGCGCCTGGCGCCGGTAGTCGAGCAAGGCGGCCCAGGCGCGCTCAAGGCTGCGGGCCTCCACCCAGTCGCGGAAGGCCTTGGACTCGGCGATCTCCGGCGCATCGATGGCCGGCGGCTGGCCACCGGAAAACACCATGGACAGATTGTGGGTGATGCTGCCGGTGCCCATCACCAGCACGCGCTGCCGGCTCAGCGAGGCCAGCGCCTCGCCGAGGGCGAACTGCTGCGCCGGCGACTGGCTGGGCACGAAGGCCAGCGGCAACACCGGTACGTCGGCCTGCGGGTACATATAGCGCAACGGTGTCCAGATGCCATGGTCAAGCCCGCCCTGGGGCAGGCAGTGGGCCCGGATGCCGCTGGCTGCCAGCAGGGCCTGCACCTGGGCGGCCAGCGCCGGGGCGCCGGGGGCGTCGTAGCGCAGGGTGTAGAGCTCGGGCGAGAAGCCGCCGAAGTCATAGACCGCCTGGTGCCGCGCGGCGGCCAGCAGGACTGGCTCGCGGGCGGTGCTGTGCGCCGAGGCCACGACGATGGCCCGCGGCCGTCCGAAGCGGGCGTCTATCGCCGGGCCCAGAGCCTTCATGAAGGCGCCGGCCTCGCGGGGCTCCAGCGCCGTCATCGGCGAGCCATGGGAGATGAACAGGCTGGGGAGGGTGGGGGTGTCCATGGGCTGATTGAAGCATCGCGTGGCGTCCGCGCGCTTGCGCCGCTTTGCACGCAGGGTTCAAGCCGACTGCACGCTGCTTGACAGCTCAGCCTCTGCTACCGTGCGGGCTGTGATGCCTTCCGGAGTTTGTTCATGACCGCAGCCGTACCCACGCCCCCCTTTAGCCGCCCCGGCGTGCCCGCGATGGCCTGGCGGCAGTTGTGGCGTGACTGGCGGGCCGGCGAGCTGCGCCTGCTCGTGCTGGCCGTGACCCTGGCGGTGGCGGCGCTGTGTGCGGTGGGCTTTCTGGCGGACCGGCTGGACCTTGGCCTGGCCCGGGATGCCGCCCAGCTGCTGGGCGGCGATGCGGTGGTGGCCAGCGACCAGCCCTTGCCCGACAAGGTGCAGGCCCTGGCGCTTTCACTGAAGTTGCAGAGCACGCGCAGCGCCAGCTTCCCGAGCATGGCGCGTGCGCCGGACGACAAGGGCGGCGCGAGTCGGCTTGTGTCCGTCAAGGCGGTGGGGCAGGACTATCCGCTGCGGGGTCGGATCACGGTCAGCCAGGCGCCCGGCGGGCCGACGCAGGCGCTCAAGGAGGCGCCCGAGCGCGGCACGGTCTGGGCCGACGCCGAGGTGCTGGACAAGCTGGGCCTGAAGGTGGGCGATGCCCTGATGCTGGGTGAACTGAGCCTGCGGCTGAGCCACATCATCGTCAACGAGCCGGACCGCGGCGCGGGCTTCATGAGCTTTGCGCCGCGGGTGATGCTGCACGAGGCCGATCTGCCCGCCACCGGGCTGATCCAGCCCGCCAGCCGCGTCACCTACCGTCTGGCCGTGGCCGGTGCGCTGAATGACCGACCTGCCGTCACCACCTTTGTGCAACGCGCCCAGGAGCAGATCAAGCAGGACGGCCTGCGCGGCGTGCGCGTCGAGTCGCTGGAGAGCGGCCGCCCGGAGATGCGCCAGACGCTCGACCGCGCCGGCAAGTTTCTGAAGCTGGTGGCCCTGCTGTCGGCGCTGCTGGCCGCGGTGGCGGTAGGCCTGGCGTCGCGTGATTTCGCCGGGCGCCATCTGAACGACTGCGCGATGCTGCGTGTGCTGGGCCAGTCGCAGCGGCGCATCGCCTGGTCCTACGGCCTGGAGTTCGCCGTGGTTGGCCTGGCCGCCAGCCTCGCCGGTGTGCTGCTCGGCTTCGTGCTGCACCATGGCTTCGTCTGGTTGCTGTCCGGTTTGATCGCCGTCGATCTGCCCCTGCCCAGCGTCTGGCCGGCGCTGTTCGGCCTGGGCGTGGGCATGACCCTGCTGCTGGGCTTCGGCCTGCCACCGGTGCTGCAGCTAGCGCGCGTGCCGCCGCTGCGGGTGATGCGCCGCGATGTGGGCAACCTCAAGGCCAGCTCCCTGGTGGTGCTGGCCGCCGGCACGCTGGGCTTTGTGGCGCTGCTGATGGCCGTGTCATCAGACCTGACCCTGGGCCTGATCGCCAGCGGCGGCTTTGCCGTGGCCGTGCTGCTGTTCGCCGGCCTGGCCTGGCTGGCCGTGATGGCGCTGCGCCGCTGGGTGCCAGAAGCCGGCGGCCCCCGCTGGTTGCTGCTGGCCACACGCCAGATCGCCGCGCGCCCGGTCTATGCGGTGCTGCAGGTATCCGCGCTGAGCGTGGGCCTGCTGGCCCTGGCCCTGCTGGTGCTGCTGCGCACCGACCTGATCGACAGCTGGCGCAATGCCACCCCGCCGGACGCGCCGAACCGCTTCGTCATCAATGTGCAGCCCGAGCAGGGCGAGGCCTTCCGCGCGGCGTTGGCCGGCGCTGGCGTGGCGCGCTACGACTGGTACCCGATGATCCGCGGCCGGCTGGTGGCCATCAACGGCAAGACCGCCGGCCCCGAGCTGTTCACCGACGACCGGGCGCGCCGTCTGGTCGAGCGGGAATTCAATATGAGCCACAGCGCGAAGATGCCCGAACACAACCAGGTGGTGGGCGGTGCCTGGAAGGTGGAGGAGGCCGGCGCCATCAGCGTCGAGGAGGGCCTGGCCGAGACCCTGGGGCTGAAGCTCGGCGACCGGCTGCGCTTTGACGTGGCCGGGCAGACCGTGGAGGCCAGCATAGCCAGCCTGCGCAAGGTGGACTGGACCTCGATGCGTGCCAACTTCTTCGTCATCTTTCCGGTGGCCGAGATGGCCGAGTTGCCGGCCAGCTATATCGCCGCCTTCCGCGCGCCGGGCAGGGCCGGCTTCGACAACGCACTGAGCCATGACTTCCCGAATATCACCATGGTCGATGTGTCGGCGCAGATCCAGCAGGTGCAGGCGGTGCTGAACCAGGTCATTCAGGCGGTGCAGTTCCTGTTCGCCTTCACCCTGGCCACCGGCCTGGTGGTGCTGCTGGCGGCGGTCAGCACGACGCGCGAGGCACGCACGCGCGAGTTCGCGGTGATGCGGGCCATGGGCGCCGGCCGCCAGCTGCTGGCCCAGGTGCAGCGCGCCGAGCTGCTCGGCATGGGGGCTCTGGCCGGCCTGCTGGCCGGCACGGCCGCCGTCGTGGTGGGCGGTCTGCTGGCGCGCTATGTGTTCGAGTTCCGCTGGACGGCCTCGCCCTGGGTGCCGCTGTTCACCATGGGCGCGGGTGCCCTGCTGGCTCTGGCGGCGGGTTGGTGGGGCCTGCGCGGGGTGCTCACCCGGCCGGTGGTGGCCACCTTGCGGGAGGCGGGGGACAGTTGATACTGACGCGCAGGCCAGCCCGCCGCTCAGGCGCGGTCAAGGGCGGTCTGTCCGGCGTCGATGCGGAATGCCGATACCGAAGCCGTCAGTCGCTGGGCCTGTTCCTTGAGATTCTCGGCGGCGGCCGCCGACTGTTCGACCAAGGCGGCGTTCTGCTGTGTCATACCCTCAAGTTCGGACACCGCGCTGTTGACCTCGTCGATGCCACTGCTCTGTTCACCGGCGGCCGTGGTGATCTTTCCGATGATGCTGGACACGCGCTGCACGCTTGCCACGATCTCGCCCATCGTTGATCCTGCGGCGCTGACCAGCCGAGAACCGGCCTCGACGCGCTCGACGCTGCTGCCAATCAAGCCCTTGATTTCGCGGGCCGCCTGAGCGCTGCGCTGCGCAAGGGCGCGCACCTCGGCCGCAACGACAGCAAAGCCGCGGCCCTGCTCGCCCGCCCGTGCGGCTTCCACTGCGGCGTTGAGGGCCAGGATGTTGGTCTGGAACGCAATGCCGTCAATGGTGCCGATGATGTCGCCGATGCGCCGGCTGCTGGCCTGGATCTCATCCATGGTCGCGACGACTTCCGAGACCACGTTGCCACCGCGCTCGGCCACGCTGGCTGCGGACTCCGCGAGTTGGTTGGCGGCGCGGGCAGACTCCGCGGTCTCGCCGACGTTGCCGGACAACTGCGTGATCGAACTGCATGTCTGTTGCAGACGGCTGGCCGCGGCTTCTGTGCGTTGACTCAGATCGGTATTGCTGCTCGCGATCTGAGTCGACGCTGATGACAGCTGGTCCACCGTGTCACGCACAGCACCGATCAACTGTCCCAAACCCTGTGTCATCGACGCCAGGACGCCGACCACGCTGGTCGGATGAGCGTCCGTGAGCACTGGCCTGAGGTCGCCCCCGCCAACTCGGCGCATCAGCATCAGCGCGTCCTCAAGCTGCCCGCCAAGGCGGCTCTCAAGCCGGCGGCGGACAAAGGAGCCGCAAACAAATACCAAGGCCGTCGCCAGCAGCGCGACGACGCCTGCGACCACAATGGCCTTGCGCATGCGTGAGTCCGCCTGTGCGTCCTGCATTGTCTTGACATCATCCAAGGCCTGCAGAACCCGGACAGCTGTGGCATTGAGCTTGCCATAGGCGATCAGGGAATCGTCATCGTCCGGAGCTGGCTTCTTGATGGCGGCCAATCCGTCGATCTGGTCAGTCAGCGTGAGCAGCTGCTTCGCCAATTCGGGCTCGAGACTCTGCGTCGTGGTGTTGTCCAGCATGCCGCGCAACTGCGAGCGAGTCGAGTCGAAGGCCTTTCGTGTGTCAAGCGAGCCGCTGGTCATCAGCAGATCGCCTCCAGCGCGCAGCGCAGCGTTAAGCCGATGCTGCAGACGCTCCAGTTCCTGCACGCTGGAGTCGATGTCGTGAACCTGTTTGAGGGCAACGCTGCCGGAAATGCCGACGACGATGCAGAGCACCGCGGCTCCTGCGAAACCGAATTGGAGAATCTGGCGAGTTTTCATGGTGGCTCAGTGACGCTGCTGAATCAACGCTCGACCGGCAGACCTTTGGACTCCCATTCGGTGAAGCCTCCCCGCATATACATGACGTTCTTGTAGCCGGCCTTGACCGCCATCACGGCCGCCTTGTAGGACTTCCAGCCTGAAGGGCCATCGCTGTAAAAGACGACCTTTGCATTCTTGTCCGTCGGCAACTTGTCCATCGTGAAGCTGTCCAGACTGGCGTCGAAGTTCTCGGTCGGCTCGCTTTTCTCCTTGTAGGCTGCGGTTACCGCGCCCGGCACATGGCCCTTGCCGAAGTTCAAAGGGTTACGGGTATCGATGAATGCGGCGGTCTTGGCGGCTGCCAGCGCCTTTCCTTCGTCGGCACCGATCACCTTGGCTCCGGCCAGTTTGGTTGGCGTCTCGGGCTTGTCAGCCCAGACGGTGGGCGAAATGGCCAGGCAGGCCACGATCAGCAAGCGCTTGATGTTGATGTTCATACACTTTTGGTTGGGTTGTTGCGGTGCGGTCCGACCAGGGCGTTGACCTAAGGCAAGGCCGGGTGGCGCATTGTCATCGCATGGGACTCGTAGGTGTCGCATCAGTTTGCGATTATTACGATAATTATCGATTAGTTCATATATTGTCTTGTCGGGACGAGCCACTTGGACGCCGACGCGCTGAGCCGCTTGCGGTCAGCTGTCGTGTTGAGGCCCTGCACCTTGCGGTGCAGGGCCCGCACTCAGCAGCGGGCTGGCGCAGGTGCGCGAGCGACAGAGGGCGCGAGCGAAGGCTTGAGTGCCTTGGCGCCAAAGCCGGCTAGGAGGCACTCGCCCCCAGCTGGAACAGCCCCACCACCTGATTGAGCCGCTGTGCCTGCTGCTGCAGGCTGCTGGCGGCGGCGGCCGATTCTTCGACCAGGGCGGCGTTCTGCTGTGTCATCTGGTCGAGCCGGGCCACGGATTCGTTGACCTGGGTGATGCCCAGGCTCTGCTCCGAGGTCGCCGCGGTGATCTCTCCCACCATGTCGGTGACGCGGCGAACGCTGGTCACCACCTCGTCCATCGTGCTGCCCGCCGAGGCGACCAGGCGCGAGCCAGCGTCGACCCGCTCGACGCTGGCGCCGATCAGGCTCTTGATCTCCTTGGCGGCCTCGGCGCTGCGCTGGGCGAGCGAGCGGACCTCACCGGCCACCACGGCGAAGCCCCGGCCGTGCTCGCCGGCCCGGGCCGATTCGACCGCGGCATTCAGCGCCAGGATATTCGTCTGGAAGGCAATGCCGTCGATCACGCCGATGATGTCGGAGATCTTCTTCGAGCTGGTGTTGATCTCGTCCATCGTCGCCACGACCTGGGCCACGACGGCACCGCCGCGTGCGGCAATGTCCGACGCCGATGCGGCCAGCTGACTGGCCGAGCGCGCAGAGTCGGCCGACTGCTTCATGGTGCTGGCAAGCTCTTCCATCGAGCTGGCCGCCTCCTCCAGGTTGGCGGCGGTCATCTCGGTGCGTTGTGACAGATCCTGGCTGCCGACCGCTACCTCGGTGCTGGCCGTGCCGATATTGCCCACCGACGCTCGCACCTCCAGCAGGGCGCCGCGCAAGGCTCCCTGCATGGCCACCAGGGCCCCCAGCATCTGCGCGGGCTCGTCGCGGCCGCTGTCCCGTATCACTTCCGTCAGGTCCTTGGCGGCGATGCGCTCGGCCGAGGTGATGGCCTTGCGCAGCGGCTGCACGACACTGCGGATGCTGATCAGGATGAAGGGCGTCAGCAGGGCCAGCGCCACCAGCACGGTGATGGCCATCTTGGCCACCTGGCTGTTGGCCACCGTCGCGGCCGCTTCGGCGGCCGCGGTGCCGTCCTTGCTGATGATGGCAGAGAGCTCCGAGCGCAGCTGCTCGGCCGGGCGGATCTGTGCCTTGGAGGCATCCAGCGCCTTGTTGACGGCGGCGGTGTCGGCAAACTGCCCTGCCATCACCTGATCGAACACCGGCTGGGTGGCCTGCTGGTAGGCGCTGAGGCGCCCGTCCAGGTCCTTGAGCTTCTGCTGCTCTTCCGTGCTGTCCAGGCTCTTGCTGAGCCCGGCAATCAGCTTGCGCGTCTTCTCGACCTCCTCGATCCACTCCTTGCGATAGCGTTCGACGGCGGTCTTGTCCTGCATATTGATCAGCACATCCTTCTCGTAGCGTCGGATATTGCCCATCGCCTCGCGCAGCTCGCCCAGCGCGATCGCGTTGCGGTACTCGTGCTCGGCAAAGCTTTGCATGCCGTCGCGCAGGCTGGACAGGCCGGCGTAGCCGATGCCTCCGACCAGAGCCACCGTGAGCAACACCAACCCGAGCAGCACGAACAGCCGTGCCTTGATGGTGATGGACCTGAAAGACATCATGGCCTGACTCCTTGGAACTGCGGGACAAGGGGGATTAGTTCATGCGCGTGTAATGATCAACTCGATGCGAGCATCGATGGACTGAGGCCGCCTGGGGTTCAGAAACTTTCCCAGTCCCCTTCGCCGCCGCTGCCCGGCTTGGCTGGCGCGTGTGCTGGTGCGGTGGCAGCGGCGGCAGCGGCGGGGGGCGCCGCTGGCGCAGGGGTCGACCCATGCGGCTTGGCGCCGGACGCGGCTGGCGGGCGCTTGGCCGCCGCAAGCGGCTTGGCCTTGACCGCCGCGGGTGCTGCACCTGATTTGGGTGCCGTTGCCGGGCGCGGGGCCTGGCTATAGGCCGCAACGGGCGTCTCGTCGGACAGCCGGAACACGCCGACCACCTGGGACAGCCGGTGCGCCTGGTCTTTCAGGCTCTCGGCCGCCGCGGCGGACTCTTCCACCAGGGCGGCGTTCTGCTGCGTCATCTGGTCCAGCTGCACCACCGACTGGTTGACGGTACTGATGCCGTCGCTCTGCTCGGAGGCGGCGGCGGTGATCTCGCCGATGATGTCGGTGACGCGCTGCACGCTGGTGACGATTTCGCTCATCGAGCTGCCGGCGTCCTGCACCAGGCGGGCGCCGGTCTCGACGCGCTCGACGCTGGCGCCGATCAGGGTCTTGATCTCCTTGGCCGCCTCGGCGCTGCGCTGCGCCAGCGAGCGCACCTCGCCGGCCACCACGGCAAAGCCGCGGCCCTGCTCTCCGGCACGGGCCGCTTCCACGGCGGCATTCAGCGCCAGGATATTGGTCTGGAAGGCAATGCCGTCGATCACGCCGATGATGTCGCTGATCTTCTTCGAGCTGGTGTTGATCTCGTCCATCGTCGACACCACCTGCGATACCACCTGGCCGCCCTTGGCTGCGGCGCTGGCGGCCGATGAGGCGAGCTGGTCGGCGGTGCGGGCCGAGTCCGCCGTCTGGCGCACGGTGGCGGTCAGCTCGACCATGGACGATGCAGCCTGCTGCAGATTGCTAGCCGTCTGCTCGGTGCGCTGGCTCAGGTCCTGCGCGCCCATGGCGATCTCGCTGGAGGCGGTCGAGATCGAGTTGCTGGTCGAGCGCACGTCCATCAGGATGTGGGCGATCTTCTCTGCGAACAGGTTGAACGAGGCCGCGATCTGCGAGATCTCGTCCTTGCCGGTGACCGGCAAGCGCTGGGTCAGGTCGCCGCCGCCGGAACCGATCTCGTCCATGGCCTTGCGCACGCGGACCAGGCCGGTGAGCATGGCGCTGACGAGGAAGGCGGCCACCAGGCCGGCCAACAGGGACACCACCACCAGCACCAGGCCGGAGGCGCGCAGCAGCGAGCTCAGCGATCTCAAGGCCTCGCCGCGCTCGGCGGCAGTGACCAGCAGCCAGTCGGTCTCGGGCACGGCGGCCGCGCGCAGCAGGAACTTGCCCTCAGGCAACTCGGCGACCTGGGCCTGGGTGCCGCTGCTGGCGAGCTGCTTTAGCATGGCCGCGTCCAGACCCTTGGACAGCGCCGTCGTCGGCTTCATCGCCAGCTTGGCATCAGGGTGGGCGATGATGCGGCCGTCCTTGAACACCAGGAAGGCAAAGCCGCTGGTGGTCGGCTTGATGGTTTTGACCGTCGCCACCACATCGTCGAGGAAGACATCGGAGGCCACCACCGCCTTGGTCTGCCCGCCGTCCTTGACGGCCTGGGCAAAGGTCACCACGAGCAGGTTCTTGGCCGCGTCGAGATAGGGCTCGGTGATGATGGTGTTGCTCGCCGCTGCCGCCTGTGTGTACCAGGGGCGGCCCGTCGGGTCATAGCCGGCCGGCAGATTCTGCGGCGTGTTGAACTGGATGCGCTTGTCGGCAAAGCCGACATAGGCGGCATCCAGGCGCCCCGACTTGGCCGCCTGCACCAGAAACGGCACCGGATCGGCCTGCCCGGTGACCGGCAGCAGCGCGGTGATGATGTCCCGCTGATGGCGTACCCAGTGGCCGATGTCGGCGGCATGGGCGCTGGCCAATCCGTCGAGCTCGCGGGTGATCTGCTCGTTGGTATGGGATCGCACCACGCTGTAGTTGGCGATGGTCGACACCAGCAGGGTCAGCACGACCACGGCGATGCAGATTGCGATCAGTCGGTTCTTGATTGATCCAAACATGGAGGCTTCCTAGGTTGCTACCCCGGGACTGGCTCGCGCTCTGATTCACCACGGCTGCGGTGCCGGCGTTTTGACTGGAACCTGGGTAGGGACTGGCTCAAAAACTCTCCCAATCTCCTTCACCACCTGCCGCACTGGGTGCCGGCCTGGGGGCGGGTGCCGGTGCGACGGCGGGTGGCCGTTGGGCCGCCGCAGGCTTGCTCGGTGGCGCCTTCTTGGCTGCCGTCTTGGCTGCCGTCTTGGGCGCTGGCTTCGCCGCCGCAGACTGCGGTGCCGGCGGGCGCGGTGCCGGGGCGGCCTGCGCGCCGGTTGCGGCACCTGCAGCCGGAGCTTCGGCCTGGCCGCGGCTGTCGCTCTCGTTCAGACGGAACACGCCAACCACCTGCGACAGCCTGTGCGCCTGCTCGCGCAGGCTCTCGGCGGCGGCGGCGCTCTGCTCGACGAGGGCGGCGTTCTGCTGCGTCATCTGATCCAGTTGCACGACCGAGGTGTTGACGGTGCCGATGCCGTCGCTCTGTTCGCTGGAGGCGGCCGTTATCTCGCCGATGATATCGGTGACGCGCTGCACGCTGGCGACGATCTCGGTCATCGTGGCGCCGGCGTCCTGCACCAGGCGGGCGCCGGTCTCGACCCGGTCCACGCTGGCGGCGATCAGCGTCTTGATTTCCTTGGCCGCCTCGGCACTGCGCTGGGCCAGCGAGCGCACCTCGCCAGCGACCACGGCAAAGCCGCGTCCCTGCTCGCCGGCACGTGCCGCTTCCACGGCCGCGTTCAGCGCCAGGATATTGGTCTGGAAGGCAATGCCATCGATCACGCCGATGATGTCGGAAATCTTCTTCGAACTGGTGTTGATCTCGTCCATGGTGGTGACGACCTGAGACACCACCTCACCGCCGCGTGAGGCCACGCTGGCCGCCGACGAGGCCAGCTGGTTGGCGGTGCGTGCGGCATCGGCGCTCTGCTTGACGGTGGCAGTGAGCTCATGCATCGACGAGGCCGCCTGCTGCAAATTGCTGGCAGTCTGCTCGGTGCGGATGGACAGATCCTGATTGCCGCTGGCGATCTCGACGCTGGCGGTGCTGATCGAGTCGACCGAGTGTCGCACCGTGCCTATCATCTGGGCCAGGCGCAGACGCATGGCCTCGGTGTCACGCATCAGTGCGCCGATCTCATCGCTGCGGCTGCTGCTGACCGGCTGGGTCAGGTCGCCCTGGGCCACGGCCGAGACGGCCTGGCTCAGTTGCTTGAGCGGCGCCGCAACCCAGTTGCGCATCATCCAGAACAGGCCGGCACCCAGGGCCACGGTGGCACCGGTCAACAGCAGCCAGAAGGGCACCAGCGCGGCCCAGTGCGATCGCATGGCCTCGCTGTCGGGCACCTCGGCAATCACCCACTGGCCGGTGGCCTCGCTCTTGCGCAGCACGGCAAACAGATCGCTCTGGCTGGAACCCAGCACGCTGGGCACCTTGGCCAGATAGCCATCCGGTGCGGCCGCCAGCTCGGCCAGCACCTTGTCCATGCCCGGCGCCACCTCGGTGACCTTCTTGCCCTTGGCCGTGGGGTGCATGAAGAAGACCGAATTGGCCAGATCCTTGGCCGGCGTGACCATGTACAGACCACCGGACTCGAAGAACTTGGTCTCGGCCACGATCTTGGCCAGCGGCGTCTCGAACGCGGTCAGGTCGAAACCTACAAAGAGTGCGCCGACCAACTTGCCGCCGTCATCCTTGATCGGCTCATAGCGCGTCATGTAGGGCCTGCCGAACAGCACCGTGCGGCCGGTATAGGGCTTGGAGGCCTTCAGCGCCGTGAAGGCCGGGTGCTGGCTACCCAGCATCGTGCCCATGGCCCGCTCGCCGTTCTCCTTCTTGAGCGAGGAAGTGATGCGTTCGAAGTCGTCACCCTTGAGCGCGAACACGGTGGCCACGCCGCCGGTGGCGCTGCTGAACTTGTCCACCTGGGTGAAATTGCCGTTCAGCTTGGGACCCCAGTCGCGCAGGTCGCCCGAGGGCTCCAGGGTGAAGCTGGGTCCGAACTCCTGGCGGAAGGCGGTGAACAGACTCTCGACCTGGACCCGCGAGGTCATGTCTATGGCTTCAATCGAATCCAGCTTGCCCTGGGCCTGTGCGCCCACCAGGGCGATCACACGCTCGCGCGAGAGCTTGGTGGTCAGCACCGTCAGCAGTGTGCTGACCACCAGCAGCACCACCGCGATGGTGATCACGCCGGTCAAGGAAACACGTCGGGCAATCGAGGCAACCTGGGTGGTCATGAAGGGCTCCAACGGGGAATCTTTTCTTTGCGGGATGAATGGCGTCGCACATCCTGAGGCGACGTGGACGCGCGCAGCTCCAGATTGATGGGCAAGCCCTGCGGCCCGTCAGGCCAACTGGTCCATCAGGCCCATGTCGGCACTGCTCATCAGCCCCTCGATGTCCATCAGTATCAGCATGCGATCATTGACGCTGCCGATGCCGGTGATGTAGCTCGTGTCCACCGTGCTGGCATTCATTTCGGGTGCCGGGCGAATCGCATCCTTGGTCAGCTCCAGCACATCGGACACCGAGTCCACCACGGCGCCGACGACACGCCCACGCACATTCAGCACAATCACCACGGTGAATCCGTTGTACTCGGCCGATGCGCAACCCAGCTTCAGGCGCAGATCGACGATGGGCACGATCACGCCGCGCAGATTGACCACCCCTTTGATGAAGTCGGGGGCGTTGGCAATTCGCGTGGGCGGCTCGTAGGAACGGATCTCCTGCACCTTCAGGATGTCGATGCCATATTCCTCGGCACCGAGGCGGAAGGTCAGGAACTCGCCGCTGCTGGGGCTCTGCGCCTGCAGCGCGCGACCACTGCCCTGCCGGGCCAACTGGGTGGAGCTGCTTTCTTGGATCATTTCCATGGCTTACCTCGACTTAGTGATCTGTGTTGGTTGTTGAGTTGGGCACGGTGGCGGGCTCAAAAGGTTTCCCAGTCGCCATCGGAGCTGGAGGCTGAGGTCGGTGCCGTCGCCTTGGGCGTCGCGACTTTGGGTGCCGGGGTGCTTGCGGGCTTGCTGGCCGGCTTGCTCACCGAGGCAGACCCCGATGTCTTGGCGCTGGCCTTGGCCTTGCTGAGCACCTTGCTGGCAAGCTGCGCCGGCTTGGCGGCCGGTGTTGGGGCTGGCTTGTATGTGGTGGGCGGCGGCGGGGCGGCTGCATGGTGCTCGGCAAGCTGGAACTGATCAACCACCTGGCCCAGACGTTGAGCCTGTTCCTTGAGGCTTTCCGCGGCAGCGGCGGACTCCTCCACCAGCGCGGCATTCTGTTGTGTCATCTGGTCCAGCTGGGACACCGACTGGTTGACGCTGCCTATGCCCTCGCTCTGCTCGGAAGCGGCGGCGGTGATCTCGCCCATGATGTCGGTCACGCGCTGCACGCTGGCGACGATCTCGTTCATCGTCGTGCCAGCGTCCTGCACCAGGCGGGCGCCGGTCTCGACGCGCTCGACGCTGGCGCCGATCAGGGTCTTGATCTCCTTGGCCGCCTCGGCGCTGCGCTGCGCCAGCGAGCGCACCTCGCCGGCCACCACGGCAAAGCCGCGGCCCTGCTCTCCGGCACGGGCCGCTTCCACGGCGGCATTCAGCGCCAGGATATTGGTCTGGAAGGCAATGCCGTCGATCACGCCGATGATGTCGCTGATCTTCTTCGAGCTGGTGTTGATCTCGTCCATCGTGGTGACGACTTGCGACACCACATTGCCGCCGCGTGAGGCCACCTCGGCGGCCGACGACGCCAGCTGGTTGGCGGTGCGGGCAGCGTCGGCGGACTGGCGCACGGTGGCCGTCAGCTGCTGCATCGACGAGGCCGTTTGCTGCAGATTGGACGCGGTCTGCTCGGTGCGACTGGAGAGGTCCTGGTTGCCCGAGGCAATTTCCACCGAGGCGGTGCGGATATGGTCCGCCGACGAGCGCACCTCGCCGACCAGGCGCTGCAAGGACTGCTGCATGGCCTGCAGCGAGCGCATCAGATGCGAGGCTTCGTCCTGGCCCTCGATCGCCGATACCTTGCTGTGCAGATTGCCGTTGGCAATGGCGCTGGCCAGCCCTTCGGCGTCCACCAGCGGCCCGCAGATGCTATTCATATTGAGCAGGGTCAGCGGCACCACCACCAGGGCGCTGAAGGCCAGGATGATCATGAAGGCCAGCTGCATATTGGATTGGGTGCTGTCGATGCCGGCCTGCGTCTGGACGGACTCCTTCTCCATCGCGACGCTCAACTCGGCCAGCGACTTCTCGATCGATGTGAACGCGTCCTTGGCGCGTCCCAGCAGCTTGTCGGCCACTGCTGCGTTGTCGTAGGCGCCGGCCTCCAATTGTTTGAGAATGGGCTCTGCCTGCTTGACGTAGTCATCGAGCTGCGGACCCATCTTCTGCACGATGGGGTTGTCGAGGTCTTCCGGCCCTTCAAGCATGTGCTTGGCGACCGTGCGGAATTGAACCAGCGTGGCATCCCACTTGGCCCGGTGCGCCTTCACGGCCTCGGGCTTCTCGTAGCTGATGATCATGTCCTTCTCGTAGCGGCGCAGATCCCCCAGCGTCGTGACCAGTTGGGTCAGGTCATGGGAGTCGGCCAACGAGGACTGGGCAAACTCGCGGTTCTGCTGCTTGAGCAGATGCATGCCGTAAATGCCGACGCTGCCGACCACGGCCAGCAGCACGAGCACCATGCCGATGGCGCCGATCATGCGCGTTCGGATACTGAACTGCCGCAGCAGATGACTGAGATTCATTTTGTTGTATTCCCTGGGTTCTCGGTGCCTGAGCAGCCTGCGTCGGTCGTCCCTGCTCAGTGGCGAGAGCGGCGCACCAGGCTGCCGATGTCAAGAATCAATGCGACCCGGCCATCGCCCATGATGGTGGCGCCCGAGACGTCGGGCACCTTGCGGTAATTGGCTTCGAGGTTCTTTACCACCACCTGCTGCTGGCCGAGCAATTCGTCCACCAGCATGGCGACGCGGCCGCCTTCGGCCTCCACCACCACCATGATGGAACTGACGTGCTCGAAGTCGAAGCGAGGCACGTTGAACACCCGTTCCAGCTCGACCACCGGCATGTACTCCTGACGGACCTCGACCAGACGGCCCGAGCCGCCGACGGTCTTGATGGTGTCGGGTGTGACCTGGAAGGACTCGACCACCGATGACAGCGGCAGGATGTAGACCTCTTCACCCACACCCACGCTCATGCCGTCCATGATGGCCAGCGTCAGCGGCAGACGCACCGACACCTTCATGCCATAGCCTTCGGCCGAGTCGATCTCGACCGTGCCGCCCAGCGAGGTGATGTTGCGCTTGACCACGTCCATGCCGACGCCGCGCCCCGACACATCGGTCACTTCGTCGGCGGTGGAGAAGCCCGGCGCGAAGATCAGGTTCCAGACCTCGGAGTCGGTCATCGAATCGGGGGCATCGATACCGCGTTCGCGGGCCTTCTTGATCAACTTCTCGCGGTTCAGGCCGCGGCCATCGTCTCGCACCTCGATCACGATCGAGCCGCCCTGATGGGAGGCCACCAGGGTGATGGTGCCCTGTTCGCCCTTGCCCTTGGCGAGGCGGTCGGCGGGCATTTCGATACCATGGTCGCAGCTGTTGCGCACCAGATGGGTCAGCGGGTCGGTGATCTTCTCGACCAGGCCCTTGTCCAGTTCGGTGGCTTCGCCCTGCGTGACCAGCTCGACCTTCTTGCCCAGCTTGGCGGCCAGATCACGCAGCATGCGCGGGAAGCGGCTGAAGACCATGGACATCGGGATCATGCGAATCGACATCACCGATTCCTGCAGATCGCGGGTATTGCGTTCCAGATCGGCCAGGCCCGAGGTCAGCTGCTGGTATAGGCCCGGGTCCACATTGCGGCTGTTCTGAGCCAGCATCGCCTGGGTGATGACCAGTTCGCCGACCAGATTGATCAGCTGATCGACCTTTTCAACCGACACACGCAGCGTCGTCGATTCCATGCCCGCCGGTGCAGCCTTCTCCGCCTTGGGGGCGGCAGCTTTGGCCACCGGCGCGGGGGTTGGCGCCTGGCTCTGGCCCGAGGCTTCGTGGCTCACGGCCACCGGTGCGGCCGTGGTCTCCGGCGCGCCTGGGGCGTCGGCGAAGAAGCCGTAGCCAGGGTCCTTGTCGGCCGCCGTCTCCGCTTCGGCCGCCGGTGCGCCCGGCGCGCCGGCATGGAAGCCATAGCCCGAGCTCAGCGGCATCAGCACCACCTGTTCGCGGGCGACGTGGAAGGTGAACAGATCCAGCAGGTCGTTGTCACTGCTGCTGGTGATGATCTTGAAGCGGCGCATGCCGTCGGCGGCCTGGCCGCCGTCCAGCGGCTCTATCGTGCCCAGATCGGTGATTTCCTTGAACAGCTCGACCAGATTGTCGGCCTGTGCCGTGTCTTCCAGCGGGCCGACCTGCAGCTCCAGCTGGCGAACGCCGGAGGCTGCCGACGAAGCCGGCGCAGCGGCCGCAGGGGCAGCGGGAGGAGGAGGGGGGGGCGGGGCGGCCACCGGCTTGGCGGCAGGGGCCGCCGGTGCGGCCTGGCCGTTGACCATGGCGCGGATGCTGACCAGCAGGTCGGCCGTGTCCACCACGTCACCGCCCGAGCCCTGGTGGCGGGCCAACTGGGCGCGCAAGGCGTCGCCCGACTGCAGCAGCACGTCGACCATCGCCGAGGTCGGGTTCAGTTCATGGCGGCGCAGCTTGTCCAGCAGCGTTTCCATCTGGTGCGTCAGTTCGGCCACGTCGCTGAAGCCAAAGGTGGCCGAGCCGCCCTTGATCGAATGCGCGCAGCGGAAGATCGCGTTCAGTTCTTCATCGTCGGCGGCGTCGATGTCCAGATTGAGCAGCAGCTGCTCCATGCTGTCCAGGTTCTCGCCGGCTTCCTCGAAAAAGACCTGGTAGAACTGGCTCAGGTCGATGCCAGCGCTCATGCTGGCGTTGTCGGACATCTCACCCATGGTGTTGTACCCCTGTGATCGTGAGACGCATCAACGAATGACCTTGCCGATGACTTCGATCAGCTTGGCCGGATCGAAGGGTTTGACCAGCCAGCCGGTGGCGCCGGCGGCGCGGCCGGCCTGCTTCATCTGATCGCTGGACTCGGTGGTCAGGATCAGGATCGGCGTGGTCTTGAACTTCGGGTTGTCGCGCAGCTTCTTGGTCAGGCTGATGCC
>JADMJJ010000006.1 GCA_018780645.1 Burkholderiaceae bacterium | reverse complement strand
AGAGCCTGATCGGCACCGGCGACCGCAGCGACCGCATCCGCACCTACAACTTCCCCCAGGGGAGGCTGACCGACCACCGCATCAATCTGACCCTGTACAAGCTCGGCGCCATCATGGACGGCGACCTCGGCGACGTGTTCCAGGCCCTGCAGGCCGCACAGGCGGCCGAGCAGTTGGCGATGCTGGAAGGCAAATCCTGATGTTCAGCACCATCGCCGAGGCCCAGGCCTGGGCGCGCAGCCAGGGGGTGGACCGGCTGGACGCCCAGTTGCTGCTGGCGCAGATGTTCGCGGTGGACCGCGCCTGGCTGGTGACCCACGATGATCAGGTGCTGAGCGAGGCCCAGCGCCAGACCTTTGCCAGCCAAGTCAGTGAGCGCACACAGGACGTGCCGCTGGCCTATCTACTGGGCGAGAAGGAGTTTCATGGCCTGCGCCTGCAGGTCAGCCCGGCCGTGCTGGTGCCCCGGCCCGACACCGAGATGCTGGTGAACTGGGCCTTGGAAATCCTGCAGACACTGCCCGCCGAGCCGGCGCCGCGGGTCGTCGATCTGGGCACCGGCAGCGGCGCGATCGCCCTGGCCATCAAGCATGGTGCACCTCACATCAGCATGCAGATGGCCGACGTGAGCCCGGACGCGCTGGCCGTGGCAAAGGCCAACGCCAACCGCCTGGGGCTGGATGTAGGTGCCCATCTGGGCAGCTGGTGGCACGCGCTGCCGATCGATCAGCTGTTCGACCTGGTCCTCAGCAATCCGCCCTATATCGCCGGCGGCGACCCCCATCTGCCAGCGCTGCGCCATGAGCCCACGCTGGCGCTGACGCCCGGCGGCGATGGCCTGTCATCGTTGCAAGCCATCATCGATGGCGCGCCTGAGCGCATGCGCCCCGGCGCCTGGCTGCTGCTGGAGCATGGCTACGACCAGGCTGGGCCGGTGGCAGCGATGCTGGCCCGCGCCGGCTTCGAGGCCATAGCGAACCGCCGGGACCTGGGCGACCAGCCGCGGGTGACCGGCGGCCGATACCCGCGGTAACACCCTCAAGCGGGGGGGCGGCAAAGCCGCAACAGTGCCCAAAAAAGCACGCAACTAGTTAGACAGGCCAGGTCTGTGCGGGGTAGCATGAACTCAAGCGCCGGGGTCGGGTCATAACCGCCAGCCCTCGACATCCTTAGACATCTAGCCCAGGAGACCGCCATGAAGTTCGCGCGTTTTTCGCTCACGGCAGCACTGTCAAGCCTGCTCCTGGCTGGCGCTTTCACTCCCGCCCAGGCGGCCGATGGCCTGAGCCCCAAGCTCAGCCTGAACCAGGCCGACTGGCCACGCTGGCAGGGCCGGCTCCAGCTGAACACGGTCGATGGCGAGCACCGCAGCGGCGGTCCGCGCCTGCTCAGCGCCAGCCTGCTGGGCGACTATTACCTGACCGGCTCGCTGCTGGGCTCGCGCACCAGCGGCGGCCTGCGCGCCACCAGCGGCCTGCTGATGGGGCCGAGCTCGTTGACGCTGGGCGGCCTGAGCGCCCCCAGCGGCCTGTCGGTCAGCCGCCAAGCGATGAGTCTGTGGGGCCCCGGCAATGACGGCGGTGACCCCAACACCACCCTGCCCTATATCGGCATCGGCTACACCGGCCAGTCGGCGCAGGGCACCTGGGGCTTCAAGGCCGACTTCGGCCTGGTCGGCATCGGCGCCAGCAACAGCCTGCGCCTGGGCCGCAATCCAAGCCTCGCCCGCAGCCTGGACGACGTGCTGCGCGACCTGCGCTTCACGCCGGTCATCCAGGTGGGCCTGAGCTACGCCTTCTGACCCTGCCCCACCGTTCACGGTGGTGCGCCGACAAGACTGCAGACACACCAGACTGGTGCACCGAGTTCCCGAGGCCTGCATGCCTCGGTATCGGCCATCCTGCGGTCAACGCGGGTTCGTACACAGTGAAGCCACTGTTTTGTATACCGTTTTAGCGGGCATCCCCTCCCCGCCCTAGGGTCATTGGCACGGAGCTTGCGAGCAGGGAACTCAACATCTGCTTTGACGGAGACTCCCCATGCCCCGCTTCCCCGCCCGCCGCACCTGGCTGGCCGCTGCCCTTGCCGGCGCACTCGCGTTCACCAGCCAGCTCGGCCACGCACAGACCACCCCGCTCAAATTCCAGCTCGACTGGCGCTTCGAAGGCCCGGCGGCGCTGTTCCTGCTGCCCGTCGCCAAGGGCTATTTCAGGGAGGCCAAGCTCGATGTCAGCGTCGACGCCGGCAATGGCTCGGGCGGGGCCGTCACCCGCGTGGCCTCGGGCTCCTATGACATCGGCTTTGCCGACATGGCCGCGCTGATGGAGTTTCACGCCAACAACCCCGACGCGCCGAACAAGCCGGTGGCGGTGATGATGGTCTACAACAACACCCCGGCCGCGGTGCTGGCAATGAAGAAATCCGGCATCACCACGGTCGCCGCCTTGAGCGGCAAGAAGCTGGGCGCACCGGTGTTCGACGCCGGCCGCCGCGGCTTTGCGATCTTCGCCAAGGCCAACAGCCTGGGCCCCGTGACCTGGACCAGCATGGACCCGCCGCTGCGCGAGACGATGCTGATGCGCGGCGATGTCGATGCCATCACCGGCTTCTCCTTCACCTCGCTGCTGAATCTGGAGGCGCGCGGCGTCAAGGCCGAGGACGTGGTGGTGTTCCCCTATGCCGACCACGGCGTCAAGCTCTACGGCAACGCCATCATCGCCAGCCCCAAGCTGATCAAGGAGAAACCGGAGCTGATCAAGGCCTTCCTGCTCGCCTTTACCCGCGGTGCCAAGGAGGTGATGGCCAACCCCGACGCCGCGATTGCCTTCGTCAAGGAGCGCGACGGCATCATCAACGAGGCGCTGGAGAAGCGCCGCCTACGCCTGGCCATAGACGCCGTGATCGCCAGCCCCGACGCACGCAGCGAGGGCTTCGGTCAAATCCTGGCCCCGCGCCTGGCGCTGATGGCCAGCCAGATCTCCGACGCCTATGGCACGAAGACGCGCGTCAATGCCGACGCGGTGTGGAACGGCAGCTTTCTGCCGGGCAAGGCCGAGCTGAACATCCTGCCGGCCAAGCGCTGATGAGTTCGTTTTTCATCGAGTTCCGCAATGTCTGGCTGGCCTACAACGAGGCCCTGCTGGCGCAGGGCAGGTTTGCCGTCGAGGACGTCTCGCTACAGCTGCAGCGCGGCGAGTTCGTGGCCATCGTCGGGCCCTCGGGCTGCGGCAAATCGACCTTCATGAAGCTGGCGACCGGGCTGAAACGGCCCAGCCGCGGAGAGATTTTCGTCGACGGCCAGCCGGTCATCGGCCCGCTGAAGATCAGCGGCATGGCCTTCCAGGCGCCCTCGCTGCTGCCCTGGCGCACAACCCTGGCCAATGTGCTGCTGCCGCTGGAGATCGTCGAGCCCTTCCGCTCGCAACTCAAGACCCGGCGCCAAGAATTCGAGGCCCGCGCGCGTGCGCTGCTGGCCAGCGTCGGCCTGGCCGGCTATGAGGACAAGTTCTCCTGGCAGCTGTCGGGCGGCATGCAGCAGCGCGCCAGCATCTGCCGCGCGCTGATCCATGAGCCGCAGCTGCTCTTGCTTGACGAGCCCTTCGGTGCGCTCGACGCCTTCACCCGCGAGGAGCTGTGGTGCACCCTGCGCGACCTGCAGGCGGCCAAGCAGTTCAACGTCATTCTCGTCACCCACGATCTGCGCGAGAGCGTGTTCCTGGCCGACACCGTGCATGTGATGAGCCGCAGCCCCGGCCGGCTGCTGCATGCACGCAAGATTGATCTGCCGCGCCCACGCGACCTGGAGGTGACCTACACACCGGCCTTCACCGAGATCGTGCACGAGCTGCGCGGCCATATCGGAGCCCTCAGAAAGAGTGGCAGCGAGGTGGCGCAATGATCAAGACCTCGTTCGTGCAACGCTACGCCCCCTGGCTGCTGCTGGCCCTGATCCTGCTGTTCTGGCAGGGCGTCTGCACGCTGTTCCAGGTCTCGGACTTCATCTTCCCCAGCCCCTGGCGCATTGGGCAGGCGCTGGTCGAGTTCCACAGCGCCATCCTGGGCCATGCCTGGCGCACCTTCTGGGTGACCCTGCTGGGCTTCGGCATCGCCATCGTGGTCGGCGTGCTCCTGGGCTTTCTGATGGGCAGCTCGCGGCTGGCCTACCGCGCGATGTACCCGCTGATGACGGGCTTCAATGCGCTACCCAAGGCGGCCTTCGTACCCATCCTGGTGGTCTGGTTCGGCATTGGCGCGGGGCCGGCGGTGCTGACTGCCTTTCTGATCAGCTTCTTTCCCATCATGGTGAATATCGCCACCGGCCTGGCCACGCTGGAGCCGGAGCTGGAGGACGTGCTGCGCGTGCTCGGCGCCAGCCGCTGGGATGTGCTGACCAAGATCGGCCTGCCCCGCTCGATGCCCTATTTCTTCGCCGCGCTGAAGGTGTCCATCACCCTGGCCTTCGTCGGCACCACGGTGTCCGAGATGACGGCCGCCAACGAGGGCATCGGCTATCTGCTGATCTCGGCCGGCGCCTCGATGCAGATGGGCCTGGCCTTCGCCGGCCTGGTCGTCGTCGGCGCGATGGCGATGCTGATGTACGAATTGTTCGCCGTGCTGGAGCGGCGCCTGACCGGCTGGGCCCACCGCGGTGGCGAGAACCATTGACGACAACAAATCCACCATTGAAACGAGGACCCCAAGCATGATGAAGATACGACTCGCCGTTGCCGCCGCCCTGCTGTGCTGCGGCACCGCTCAAGCCCAGAATTCGGTCAGGCTCTACGGCCTGGTGGACATGAGCGCCGGCTCGACCAAGAACCCCGGTGGCAAGGCCGTCAAGGGCGCCGAGAGCGGCAAGATGAGCACCAGCTACTTCGGCCTGTCGGGCACCGAGGATCTCGGCGACGGCCTCGGCGCCTTCTTCACGCTGGATTCCTTCCTGCGCGCCGACGTCGGCAACTCGGGACGTTTCAATGGCGACGGCTACTGGGCGCGCAATGCGTTCGTCGGCCTCGGGCACAAGGACTACGGCAATATCAAGCTGGGCCGCAACACCACGCCGCTGTTCGTCACGACGCTGGTCTACAACGCCTTCGGTGACTCGTTCGGCTATTCACCGAGCATCCGCCAGTACTTCACCAGCGGCACCGTCAGCGGTGACTCGGGCTGGAGCGACTCGGTGCTGTACACCAGCCCCAAATTCGGTGGCTTCGGCTTCGGGCTGATCGTCGCCGCCGGTGAAGGCGCCGGTGGCCGCAACTGGGGCGCCAATGCCGGCTACTCCGAGGGCGCCTTCTCGGCCAGCGCGGTGTTCCAGAAGGTCGCCAAGGACGGCGCCACCGCCGTGGACGACACCAAGACCTGGCAGCTCGCCGCCGCCTACGATCTGGGCGTGGCCAAGCTCTTTGGCCAGTTCGGCAAGGTCGACAACCTGAGCACCAAGCGCGACTACCGTCTGACGTCGCTTGGCGCCACGGTGCCCATGGGTAGCGGCAAGTGGCTGGCGCAGTATGGCTTGATCTCGCCGTCAACCGGCGCCAAGCGCAAGACCTTCAGCTTTGGCTACGACCACCTGATGTCCAAGCGCACCGACCTCTACGCCGTCTTTATGAGCGACAAGATCGATGGCCTGTCCAGCGGCGCCAGCTACTCGCTGGGTATCCGTCACCGCTTCTGATCGGCGGCCAGCACGTCGGCGATCTGCTGGTCCTTCTGCTCCCACAGCTGGGCCAGCCATTGGTGGAAGCGGCTGCGGAAGGCCGAGTCGCCGCCATAGTCGCCGGTGCTGAACTCCATAGGCAGCGGCAGCTGGCGCACCTGCATCACCACGCCGGCGGTCTGGCCGCAGAGAAACTGCCAGAAGGTCGGCGTGCCGCCCGGGTAGACGATGGTCACGTCGACCAGCGAGCGGAACTTGTCGCCCATCGCATTCAACGCCAGCGCCATCGCGCCCGCCTTGGGCTTGAGCAGATGGCGGTAGGGCGAGGACTGGTCACGGTGCTTGGCCGCGGTGAAGCGCGTGCCCTCGGCAAAGTTCATGACGCTGGTGGGCACCAGGGCGAACTTCTCGCAGGCGCGCTTGGTCGTCTCGCGGTCCTGCTCGCGCAGTTCGGGATTGCGCCGCAGGGCCGCCTTCGAATGCCGCCTCATGAACGGAAAGTCCAGCGCCCACCAGGCCAGGCCAATCACCGGCACATAGATCAGCTGCTGCTTCAAGAAGAACTTCAGCATCGGGATGCGCCGATTCAACACCCGCTGCAGCACGAAGATGTCCACCCATGACTGGTGGTTGCAGTTCACCAGATACCAGCCGGCATAGGGCAGATCATCGACGCCCTCCACCTGCCAGGGCCGCTTCTGTATCAGCCCGAACCAGAAGCTGTTGCAGGTGATCCAGGCGGTGGCGATGGCATTGAGCAGCGGATCGATGCGCACCCGCACCGCGTGAAAGGGCAGCAGCAGCTTGACCAGCGAAAAGCTGAACAGCAATGCACACCAGAACAGGGTGTTCAGTATCAGCAGGGTCAGCGACAGGCAGCCCAGCAGGAAGGGAGGCAGGATTGCTAGCATGGCAATGGAAACGGTAATGCGAAAACCACAAGACCCGGCACGCGGCCGGGTCCTTCTTGGCAGGAGCATAGCGCCAGTCGCGGCGGCGCCGCCCCAACTCAGGTCAATGCGGCGATCTTGAACACGCCGACCGAGCGCACCAGCTCCGCCGCCTGCTGACTGAGGCTGTCGGCCGCCGCCGCGCTCTCCTCGACCAGGGCGGCATTCTGCTGCGTCACCTGGTCCAACTGCTGCACGGCCGTGCCGACCTGGCCTATGCCGGTGGTCTGCTCCTGCGTGGCGGCGCTGATCTCGGCAATCAGATCGCTGACCCGCCTCACCTGGTTGACGATATCGCCCATGGTGCGGCCGGCGCTGCCGACCAGCTGGCTGCCCTTCTCGACACGTTCGACACTGTCGTTGATCAGGGTCTTGATCTCCTTGGCGGCCTGGGCGCTGCGCTGCGCCAGGCTGCGCACCTCGCCGGCCACGACGGCAAAACCGCGGCCCTGCTCGCCGGCCCGTGCGGCCTCCACCGCGGCGTTGAGGGCCAGGATATTGGTCTGGAAGGCTATGCCGTCGATCACCGAGATGATGTCCACGATGCGATGGCTGGAGGCATTGATGTCCTCCATCGTCTGCACCACCTCGCCGACCACCTCACGGCCCTGGGCCGCCACATCACTGGCCGAACCGGCCAGTTGCGAGGCCTGGCGAGCGGTGTCGGCATTGCTCTTCACGGTGCCGGTCAGTTGCTCCATCGAGGCGGCGGTCTGCTGCAGATTGGCCGCCTGCTCCTCGGTGCGCTGGCTCAGGTCGGCATTGCCGCTGGCGATCTGGCTGGAGGCAGTGGCGATCGAGTCCGAGCTCTCGCGCACCTGACTCACCGTCGCCGACAGGCTGGCCGCCATCGCCTGCAGGGCATGCAGCAGGCGGGCGGTCTCGTCCCTGCCCTTGACCTCGATGCGAACGCTGAGGTCACCGGCGGCCACCGTCTCGGCCAGGTTCACTGCCTGCTCGATGGGCACGGTGATCGAGCGGGTCAATGCCCAGGCCAGGCCCAGGCCGGCCAGCAGGGCGGCGCTGCCCAGCGCCAGCATCAGGCGCTCGGTGGCAACAATGTCGGCTGCAATCTTGGCGCCGCTGGCATCGACCAGGGTGTTCTGCAGCTTCGTCATCGCGGCCACATCGGCCTGCAGCGCATCAATCGCCGGCAGGGTCTCGGTCAGCAAGCGCTGGGTAGCGGCATCACGCTGGTCCTCGCCTATCAGGCGGTCAACGGCCGAGAACGAGCTCACATAGGCAGCTCGCGACTGTTTCACACGCGCCAGCAGTGCCTTGCCCTCGGGCAGATAGACCAGCTCGTCCAGTGTGGCCAGTGCCTCGCTGATCTGAGCCTTGTTGCTGTCGATGTACTGCCGGATCTTGTCCATCTGCGCCTTGTCGGTGGCGAAGAACAGCTCCATCGTGCGACGCGCATTGGCGCGCACCAGCGTGTTGATGTTGGCCGCGGCCTCGGCCTTGGCCCAGTCCTTATGGACGATCTTGTCGGTCTCGCCGCCAAGACGGGAAAAGCCGGAGACGGACAGCAGCAGCATGGCTGCCATCATCGTCAGCACGATGGCAAAGCCCAGACCGAGACGCGTGCCGAGCTTGAAGTTCTTCAGTGCATTCATTTTGTTCTCAAGTAGTGATGCCCTGCCATCGGTCTTGCGCGGCGCGAGATAAGGGCCAGAGGCCTCCGTGTTGTCGCAAAGTTTGATGTGTGTCAACGCAGCGCCAGCATGCCGAACTCGCGGCACAGGCTTGTCCTGCATCAAGGACGGGCATGGCGCCAAGTGTCTCAATCGGCGCCATGCAACTCCCCGACTTCTATGCCGAGGTGCCCAGGCTGCGCGTTCATGACGCACTGGCCGAGACCCTGGCCTGCGCCGAGGGCGGCATTCTCGAATACGGCTATGACGACGCCGTTCGACTGGCCGGCCACTCCTGCCCGACCGTGGCCGCCGCCTACTGGCTGACCTGGCTGGCCCTGCGCGAGCTCTACCCCGAGGGCCTGCCCGAGCGCGGCGGCATCAAGGTCGAGTTCCGCGACGACGCCCGCGCCGGCAGCACCGGTGTCGTGGCCACCGTCGTGCAGATGCTCACCGGCGCGGCCGGCCGCAGCGGCTTCAAGGGCCTGGCCGGCCGTCATTCACGCGTCGGGTTGCAGCGTTTCGCGCCCGACCTGCCGCTGTCGCTGCGCTACACGCGACTGGACAACCAGGCCGCCGTCGACGCTCAGGCCGATCTGGCCCTGGCGCCGGCCGATCCCGCACTCGACGCGCTGCTGGCAAGCTATGCCAGGAGCACCCTGTCCGCCGACGAGCTGGCACTGATGGGACGGCTGTGGCAGCAGCGGGTCCGGCATCTGCTGCTGGACCTGGCCCACGACCCCGGCGTGTTCATGGTGCGGGCCGTGGAGCGGCGACCGCGCCAGGCGCCGCCGCCGCGGCTCGTCCAGGCAATCAGCCGAAGAAGCCCAGCGGGTTCTTGGTGAGGGCCACCGAGACCATCCAGCCCACGGTGGCCAGCGCCGCCAGCCAGGCTGCGGCGCGCATGCCCCAGGGCCGGCCAGGTTTCAGGGCCAGCATGCCCAGGGCGATATAGACCAGCAGGCCGATCAGCTTGGCCAGCAGCCAGGGCGCCTCGTCGGGCGTCAGCCGCAGGGTCCAGGCCAGCCACAGCGCCGACAGCAGCAGCACCGTGTCGACGCCATGCGGCAGGCTCCTGGCCAGGCGGCCCTGCACCCAGGCCGCACCAAGCAGGCTGCCCAGGCCGCGGGCAAAGAAGCCGAATATCGACAGCAGCACGGCCCCCTGATGCACCGTCTTGACAAGAAAGTAGTCCATCGCAGTGTTCGATCAACCCGGTCTGCCGTCCACACGCGGCCGCGTCAGTATCGGCCAATAACGCACGAAGTACAGGCCGAAGGCGGCGGACCACAACACCGCCGACAGCAGCACCGCGTTGACCGTCTGCACCGGCCAGGCCAGCGGCACGAACACGCGCACCAGCGCGGCCAGCAACACCATCAGATAGCAGGCGATCTCGGCCCGGCCCGCCTGCAGCGGCAGGCCCGTATGGCCGCGTGCGGTGCGCGTCATCATGCCCAGCACCAGCGCGCCGATGGCGCCCACGGTCAGCGCATGGACGGCGGTCGAGCTTGCCACCCAGCCCAGCGCCGCGAGGCCGCGCAGCAGCAGGTGCAGCGGTATCCAGACATAGGCCGCATGCAGTATCCAGACAATGGGCACGCGCAGCGTCTTCCAGGGCTGCCACAGGGCCCAGCGCGCCAGATGCGCGGCGGCGCAGAGGCCCAGCAACAGCACCAGCAAGGGTCCCGGCAGCTGCAGCAGATCGGCGGCCAGCACGGCCAAGGTTGAGCCCAGGGTCAGCTGCTCCAGCCGGGGCTGGCGCTGGGCCTGGGCGCCGCGCACGCCATTGTTGGTGAACATCGGAATCACCCGGCCGCCCATCACCGCCATGATGAACAGCACCACGTCCAGCGCCACCTGGATGCCGACCCAGGCCGGCAGCCTGAGCACCTCCAGCTGCGCCAGATGCACACCCAGCTGGGCCAGGGACATCAGCAGCAGCAGGCCGACGAAGAAGTAGTTGCGGCGGTTGCGCGAGGCAAAGAACGGGATGCCCAGGGCCACCGCCGCACACAGCGGAAAGGCCGCGTTGACGAGGGCCGCCGTCCAGCCGAATGGTGTCAGCACCAGCACGCGGCCGGCCAGCCACAGCAGGGCCAGCGCGGCCAGCGGCTTGCCGCTGAGCGTGGGCCGGCCGCTCCAGTTGCTGCCGGCGGTGAGCAAGAAGCCCACCACCACGGCCAGCGTGAAGCCGAACAACATCTCGTGCGCATGCCACATCGGCCCCTGCAGATAGGGCCGGCCCAGCCAGCCCGAGAACTGCAGCGCCCACAGCGCGATCGACAGCGCGGCAAAGCCGCTGGCCAGCAGATAGAAGGGCCGGAAACCCAGCTTCCACAGCGCTGACGGGCGCGAGGCTCCGTTCGCAGGCACCGGCCGCACCGGCTCCTCGATCTTGATGAATGAGCTCATGCTTGACTCTCTCTGGCACTCAAGGCGCCATGGTTGATGCGCCAGCGCCACGCGGCGGCGATCACGGTAAATGCGAACAGCGCGATGGCGGCGGCATTCAGGCCGGCGCCCAGCATCCGCCATTGCGGGACCAGCGCCCCGCCGCCCAGGCGCAGCGCCAGCGACAGATGCAACAGCGCCAGCGGCACAAAGAAGAACGGGCCGAACTCCAGCTTGACCCGCGCCACCGCCGGCAGGATCACCGGCGCATGGCCCATCACCATGCTGATGATGAAACCCAGGCCCAACCCATGCAGCGCGGCGTCGCGCCAGGGGCCACCCAGCGCGGTGGCCGCCCAGGCCGCGCCGGCCAGGCCCAGCCAGCCGTAGCCGCCGAGCAGGCAGACGGCCATATAGCGGCTCAGCCCATGGGCAAACAGGGTGCGGCGGGCGATGTCGAACACCATCAGCCACAGCGCCAGCAGGCTCAAGGTGGCGCCGAACAGCAGGCCGCCAAGACCTGCGTTGACCGCTGACAGGGCCGCACCGGCCAGCAGCGCGGCCATCAACAGACAGAGCGAGCGCTGGGCGGACGGGCGGCGACGCATCAGCCGCGTCATCTCCAGCCGCTCGGCGGCAATCGTCAGCACCAGGAAGGCAAACCACCAGGGCAGCACGGCCTCGCCGCCCAGGCCCGCGGCCCAGAGCAGCGTGCCCGTCAGCAAGGCCAGGGCCGAGACCAGCAGCAGCGCGGTGTGATCCGCGCGCTGGCGCGACACGACGACGCAGTTGACGCCAACAAAGACCAGCGCCGCCAGCACGGCCAGAGCGGCGGCCAGCTCGGCGCGGCCCAGCAGCAGCGCGATACCGGCCAGGCCGCTGCCCAGCGGCGCCGCAAAGGCCCAGCCCAGCCTCACCGCCACCGCCCGCTCGATGCCGATGACGCTGGCCAGAAAGCCGACCATCATCAGCGCCGCATGGGCCAGGGCCGCGCGGCCGACCCAGTCGCCTCCGGCCCCCGGCAGCGGCAGGCCGGCGCGCAGCAGGCCTCCGGCAATGCCGGACAGCAGTGCAGTGACCACCAGCAGCAAGAGCAGGGGTTTGATCAGCCGGGTGAGGGGCTGCGGCCTGCGGCCGGTGGAGCGGGTTCTCACGAGGTTCTCACCAGCGCATGAAGCGCTTGGCATGGGGGCTCATCCGATCCGCGTGCCAGGGCGGCTCCCAGACCAGCTCGACGGCGATCTGCAGCGCGGCGGGCACGACGCGGTCCAGCTCGGCCTCGACCTCGTCGAGGATCACGTCGGTGACCGGGCAGGCGGCCGAGGTCATGGTGATCAGCACATGGGCGCGCCTGTCATCGACCGTGACGCCGTAGATCAGGCCGACATCGACAATGCTCAACGAGACCTCGGGGTCCACCACCCGGGTCAGCGCTTGCAGGATGGGCTCGCGCAGTGCCTCCGGGCCGCTGTAGGGATAGGGTGGCGCGTCGGCATTCATGACGGGGGTCCCGCCTGCGCGGGCCGGATGAACATCACCCCGGCCAGGGCCTCGCGGTTGTGCACCAGATCGGCCAGGGTGTAGGCATCGAGCACCAGGTAGAAGGCGTTCACGGCCTCGGCCAGCACGTCGCGCAGATGGCAGATCGGGGCGATGCTGCAATGGCCGCCATCGACACTGAAGCATTCGGCCGGCAGGGCCGCGCCCTCGGTGTCACGCACCACGCGTCCGACGACGACCTGGTCTGGCGCCATCGCCAACGCCAGGCCACCGCCCTTGCCGCGAACATTCGCCAGCCAGCCGCTCTTGCCCAGGAAGTGCACCACCTTGGTCAGGTGGTTTTCGGAGACCTGGAAGGACTGGGCGATCTCGGCAATCGTCGCGCGCCGCTGCGGCTCGGCCGCCAGATAGATCAGCACGCGCAGGCTGTAGTCGGTGAAGCTGGTGAGTTTCATGCTGTCATTCTGACGGTGGCTCAGCCCCCGCCGCCGCAGCAGCCGCAGCAGCCGCTCTTCTTGGGTGCGTCGCCGAGCCGGGTGATGCTGACGCGCCAGGTGGCCGGCCCGGCCTCCAGGTAGTCCCAGCTGAAACCAGCCGGGAATTCGGCCTGCAGCTGGTGGTACAGCGGGCGCGGATCATGGTCATTGACCAGCTCGATGGCCTCGCCGCTGGCCAGGCCGCGGAAGGTCGAGAAAATGGTCGGATGGCGGTCGCGCGGGGCGATGCTGCGAACGTCGATGGCGGTGGTCTGGGTCATGGTTGGCCTAAAGGTGCATTTTAAGTGTACCTATATTAATAAGCCCCTTGGACGGCGGTTTGATGCAGATCATGCGCGGCCCAGACCGGTGCGCCAAGACCCGGCTCCGCGGGCCCGATTCACCCGGCGCCGGCACAGCCATGGCTAGAATGCGCCCCGTGCACAGCCTCAATCGCCCCCACCGACTGCAAGCCTGGTTCGCCATCGCGATCCTGCTGCTGGGCATGCTTGCGCCGTCCATCAGCGCGGCGGTGAGCCATCTGAAGAGCGACTACCGCTGGCAGGAGATCTGCCGCAGCGCTGCCAGCCCGCAAGCGGCCGGCGACGAGCAGCAGCAGGGCCCCGGCGAGGCGCTGGACATGCTGCTCAGCGGCCACTGCGCGATGTGCCATCTGCACCATGCCGACCTGGCACCGCCCCCGGCCGCTGCCTCGGTGCTGCTGCTCGAGGGTATGGACTTCGCCATGCCGGAGCGCTTCTACAGCGCGCCGCACACGGCCCACGCCTGGCGCGCCGCGCCGGCCCGCGCCCCACCTCTGAAGGCCTGAGCTACCACGCGCCGTGCGCCCTGCCCTTGACGGCAGGCGCTGCGCGATCGTCGTTCGCGCGCCTGGCGCCGGACGCACTCGGCTTTCTACGGATTTCTCATGAACACCCCGATTCCCGCCACGCTGCGCAGCGTGGCCTTGGCCTGTGCCCAGGCCTGCGCCCTTCTTGCCATCCACCCTGCCCACGCCTGCGAGGGCTGCGGCGATGACGAGCCCGAGGCCAGCCCCTCGACCACCCTGGCCACCAGCGGCGGCCCGGTGCGCCAACTGGGCCTGGTGCGCGTCAACGGCAGCGCACCGACCTCGCTGCCGACCAATATCCCGACCACGATCGAGGGCATCAACGCCGCCGAGATCGAGCGCCACATCAATGCCACCGACGCCGAGGACGCGCTCAAATACCTGCCCAGCCTGCTGGTGCGCAAGCGCTATATCGGCGACTACAACCATGCGGTGCTGTCCACCCGCGCCTCGGGCACCGGCAACAGCGCCCGCTCGCTGGTCTATGCCGACGGCATCCTCCTGAGCAATCTGCTGGGCAATGGTGCCGGCTTCACACCGCGCTGGGGCCTGGTCACCCCGGAGGAGATTGCCCGAGTCGATGTGCTCTACGGCCCCTTCTCGGCCGCCTACTCGGGCAACTCGGTGGGCGCCGTGGTCGACTACCAGACGCGCATGCCCAAGACCTTCGAGGCCCATGCCAAGGTCGGCGTCTTCCATCAGCCCTTCGATCTGTACAGCACCCACGAGCGCTATGGCGGCCACCAAGCCAGCGCCTCGGTCGGCAGCCGCGAGGGCGGCCTCAGCTGGTGGATCAATGTGAACCGGCTGGACAGCGATGGCCAGCCGCTGACCTTCATCACCAAGCCGGTCTCCACCACCCCGGCCGCCGCAGGCGCCACTGCCGTGACCGGCAGCCTTCCCGGCCTGGACAAGAGCAATATCCCCTGGGTCATCATCGGCGCCGGCACCCAGTACCACACGGTGCAGGACCACGCCAAGCTCAAGCTCGCCTACGACCTCAGCCCCGCTCTGCGCGCCAGCTACACGGTCGGCCTGTGGCGCAATGCCTCGGCCGGCCGCTCGACCAGCTATCTGCGCGACGCCGCCGACAACCCGTTCTACGCGCTGGCCGCCAACAGCGGCACGGCCAAGGCCACGCCGATCAGCATCGACGGCAAAGCCTACACGCTGGCTGCGAATGACTTCGGTCAGGGCCGCGAGGCGCTGGAGCACCGCATGCACGGCCTGTCCCTGAAGCGTCATGGCGGCGGCGAATTCGATTGGGAGCTGGCCGCCAGCCAGTACGACTATGCCAAGGACCTGGCGCGCTCGCCGCTGTGGGCCAGGCCGGGCGCCGACAGCAGCGGCGCCGGCCGCATCGTCAACCTGTCCGGCACAGGCTGGACCACCCTGGCCGCCAAGGGCATCTGGCGCCCGGTCGGTGATGCCCATCAGGTGGACTTTGGCGCCCAGCAGGAGCGCTACCAATGGCGCCAGCTGACCAGCGACGCCGGCGACTGGGCCGCCGGCGGCCCGACCGCCCTGTTCACCGCCTTCAGCGGCAAGACCCAGCTGCGCAGCGCCTACGCGCAGGACACCTGGGAGCTCAGCGAGCAGCTGAAGACGATGGTGGGCGGCCGCCTGGAACAGTGGCAGGCCATGGGCGGCAGCAAGACCGCCGCCAATGGCACGACGGTGGCCTACGCCGCCCGCAGCGAGACCTATTTCTCGCCCAAGGCGGCCATCGGCTATCAGGCATCGCAAGACCTGACCCTGAAACTGTCCACCGGCCGCGCCGTGCGCATGCCCACGGCCGGCGAGCTCTACCAGGGCGGCGTCAGCGCGACCGGCGCCTATGTGCCCAATGATCCGGCCACCAACCCGAACCTCAAACCCGAGAAGGGCTGGACCACCGAGCTCAGCGCCACCTGGAGCCTGGGCGCCCACCAGTTGCGCACCAGCCTGTTTCATGAAGACACCCGCGACGCGCTGTACTCGCAGTCCAGCGTGATCGACGGCAGGACGGTCTCCAGTGTGCAGAACATAGGCCGTATCGCCACCACCGGCTTCGAGGTGGCGCTGCAGGCCGGTGATCTGTTCGTCAAGGGCCTGGAGCTGCAGGCCAGCCTGACCTATGCCGACTCGACGATCAAGGAGAACAGCGGCTTCGTCACCACACCAGGCGACACGATAGGCCGCCAGCAGCCGCGCGTGCCCAAGTGGCGCGCCACCCTGCTGGCCAGCTACCAAGTGACGCCGGCGCTGTCGGCCAGCTACGGCATGCGCTACTCCGGCCAGCAGTACGGCACGCTCAACAACAGCGACCCCAACGGCATTGCCTACCAGGCCTTCTCGAAATTCGTCACCACCGATCTGCGTGTGCGCTACCAGATCAACAGGCAGTGGAGCCTGGCCGCCGGCATCGACAACCTGAACAACTACCAGTACTGGAATTTCCACCCCTATCCCCAGCGCAGCTACAGCGCCGAGCTGAGCTTCGATCTGTGAACCAAGGAACAAGCACCATGAACAAGACTTTGATCGCGGGCCTGCTGGCCCTGGCCGGCACGGCGCAAGCCCACGTCGTGCTGGAGCAACGCGAGGCCGAGGCCGGCAGCAGCTACAAGGCCGTCCTGAAGGTAGGCCATGGCTGCGATGGCTCGGCCACGCGCCAGCTGGTCGTCACCCTGCCCGCCGGCCTGCGCAGCGCCAAGCCGGTGCCCAAGCCCGGCTGGCGCCTGAGCCTGCGCATGGAGAAGCTGGCCCAGCCGTTCGAGAGCCACGGCAAACCAGTCACCGAAGGCCTGGCCGAGGTGACCTGGACGGCCCAGACCGAGGCCGACCAACTGCAGGACGCCTGGTATGACGAATTCGAGCTGCGCGCTGGCCTGCCGGAGCAGCCCGGCGAGCTGTGGTTCAAGGTGCGCCAGGTCTGCGCTGTCGGTGAATCGAACTGGGCCGAGGTGCCGGCGGCCGGGGCATCGGCCAAGGGGCTGAGGCTGCCTGCGGCCAGGCTGCTGGTCACGCCTTCCGCACGTCGCTGACAGCGATCGTCGGGTCAGCCGGGCCTGCCGTCGCTGCGCGGCAGGCCATACCAGTGGCCATAGCGCAGCGCCCAGGCGATGCAGACCGCCGCCCAGATCAGCGCCGTCCAGGCCAGCAGCGGCGGCACGGGGATCAGACCCAGGCCGGTGGCCTGCAGCACGCCGCCCAGCACGCGCAGCAGCACAGCCAGCTGCAGCAGCCAGAACAGGCGCCAGATGAAGTCGTCGGCGGTGGTCGTGCGGCCGCCATGGCCGCAGCTGACCCGGGTCACCATGGCCAGCAGCGTCGAGCCCAGAAAGCCCATTGTGTAGGCATGCAAGGGCGCCAGGCCCAGCGACAGCCGACCCTCGCTCAGCGCCATCAGGCCATGCGAGACGGCCGACAGCAGCAGTGCAGTGCCAAGCCAGACAAAGCCCAGATGCAGCATCGCCAGCAGGCGCAGCTTCATATCCTGCACCTGGCCCCAGCGTAGGGCCAGCGCGAGCAGGCCGATGCCGGCGCCCCCCTCCAGCAGCGTCTGCAGCCAACGCAGGGCCGGCGACAGGGGGCCCCACTGCAGCTCAGCCAGCAAGACCGCTGCCTCCAGCGCGAACAGGCCGGTCCAGCACCACAGCAGCCAGCGCGGCCGCCAGGCGTCGAGCGCCGGCAGCGCCGCTGACGAGAAGAATGGAATCATGCGGTGCGACACGGTGGCGAACACGGTGCCGGCAAAACCCCACAGCGAGATTTGCGTGGCGGCCTGCACCAGGCTTGCGCGGGCGGTGGCCAGGCCGAAGACGGCCGCCCACAGCGCCAGGGCGCCGAGCAGGCCGCCAGCGGCGATCAGCCGGGCATGCAGCTGGTCCTCGGCACGGCTTCGCATCAGCAAGTAGATGAAGCGCCACAAGACCTGGCCCCAGCCCAGAGCAACCGCCGCAAGGCCGAAGCCGCAAAGCGCCGCGCCGAAGGCCGGCTCGGGCCCGTGTACGCCGAGCAGGAACACGCCCCAACCACCCAGCTGGGCCAGCACCGGCGCCAGCAGCCGGCGGGCATCGACGGCCGGTTGTTCCAGCCACTTCGGGCCGGCGGTGAACAGAAAGCCGGCAAAGAACAGCGGCATGAAGCCGAAGCTCATCAGCAGACCATGGGCCACGACCGGGGCGACGGTCCAGGCCAGCGGCCGGCCCTGGCTTTGCGCTACCAGGGCCAGGCACCACCACAGCGCGCTCAAGCCCAGCATCGCGGCCGCGGCGCCGAAGGCCAGCCGGTGGGGAGCGGCCAGCAGGCGGCCCAGTTGCCAATGCGGCGTGTCAGCGACCGGCGCCTGTACGTCCCGCATCAGTTGCCGCATGGCCTGGGCTCAAGCCTGCAGACGGCGCGCCATGCCCGGCGACAGCCACAAGCGCTGATCGGCCTCGACGATCAGCGCATCGACGCCGGCCAGCGGCGCCAGCAGCTCGCGGCCGGCACGGGCACCTGCCACCATGATGGCTGCGCCCAGGCCGTTGATCGCCTCCAGCTGGCGCGACACCAGGGTCACGCCGTGCGGCCCCTGCGTCGGCTGGCCGGTCTTGGGGTCGAGGATGTGGTGGTAGCGGCGGCCATTGCGCACAAAGCAGCGCTCGTAGTCACCCGAGGCGGCGACAAAGCCCTCGCTCAAGCCCACCACGCCCAGCAGGCGGCTGGGGTCACGCGGGTCGCGCAGGCCGACGCGCCAGTCGCGGCCTTGCAACTGGCCGCTGACCAGCACGTCACCGCCGCCATTGAGCATCGCGCTAACCATGCCATGGGCCTGCAATACGCGCAGGCCGGCCCGCAATATAGGCAGTTTGGCAATACCGCCCAGATCGATACGCATACCCGGGCGCCTTAAATAAGCGCTGGCTGATTTATTATCGACGATCAAATCCCTGTGATTCACCAGCGGTATTTCTCTTGCAATATCTTCGATAGACGGTATCGTTTTTTGAGCTGGATCAAAACCCCAGCCGTCAAATACCCCGACGGTAATATCAAAAGCCCCGGCGCTGCGCTGCGAGATCGTTTTTGCCATATTCAGCACCTGCAGCATCTCGGGTGCCACCGGCACCGGCCTGAGGCCCGCGGCCTCGTGCAGGGCGTGCACCGTGCTCGTGGCGCGGCTGCCGGGATAGCGGCTCATCATGTCGGCCAGGCGGCCCATCTCGACGAAGGCAGCATCCATTGCCCGGCCCGCGGCCAGAGCGTCATCGGCCTGCACGGTGATGTCCAGCCGCGTGCCCATCAGCAGGCGCGCGGCCTGGTGCACCCCGGCCGCCTGACCCAGGGCCAGACCCGGATTCAGGTACAGGCCGGTGGCCAGCAGCGGCAGCGCGGCCAGCCAGCGGCGGCGGGCGGCATCGACGTTCGACAGCGATTTCATGGGGAGTTGTCGTTCAGCGTGACTGGGCCGTCATGTAGTCCACCGCGGCCTTGACCTCCTCGTCCTTCAGCGTCGTGCCGCCGCCGCGGGGCGGCATCATGCCCTTGGCCCCGGTGTAGCCCTCCAGCGCGTGCTTGTAGAGCGTGTCATTGCCCTGGGCGATGCGCGGGCCCCAGTCGGCCTTGTCGCCCGGCTTCGGCGCACCGGCCACGCCGGCCGCATGGCACATCGCGCAGGTCTTGCCGAACACGCTCTTGCCCAGTGCGTTGTCGGGCTCGGCCGGGGCTGCGGCCACCGGCGTAGGGGCTGCAGCGGGTGCTGCTACAGGTGCCGCGGCCTCCTGCTTGCCGCAGGCCATCAATACCGCACTGCAAATCGACAAAAGGGCTTTGGTTTTCAGGCTCATGGGGTTCTCCGTGAAGGTTTGACGCGATTCTAGAAACCATTTGGCCTGCGTCCACATACCCCTTTAAATTAAAGGTGCATAAATTCCATTCTTTTTGAAAGCAATTGATCCACATCAATTCCCTAAATCGCGGTAAACACGAACATCGGCCTGCCAACGAATATTTCAAACCAGACCGGACCCGCCAGGTGCCGGCAACCCTTCGAGGATTTCTCATGAGCAAAGACACCGCAGGCCTGCCCCCCACCATCCCGGGCCGCCGCAAATTCATCAACACCGCCGCCCTGGCCAGCCTGGCCGGCGTGGTCGCCTGTACCGACAAGGGCGGCAGCGCCGCCACGGCCACATCGTCCAGCACAGCGGCCGCCGGTTCGGCACCCGCCGGTGGCGCGCACGCCGCCGGCAACGCCACGCACCTGAAGCCGGGCGAGCTGGACACCTATTACGGCCTGTGGAGCGGCGGCCACACCGGTGACATGCGCGTGCTGGGCCTGCCCTCGGGCCGCGAGATCCACCGCATTCCCTGCTTCGTGCCGGATGCGCTGGTCGGCTGGGGCGTGACCAACGAGTCCAAGAAGATCATGGGCACCAAGGCCGACGGCAACCTGAAGTACATGGTGGCCGACAGCCACCACACCCATGCCTCCTACAAGGACGGCAACTACGACGGCCGCTACGCCTGGATCAACGACAAGATCAACAGCCGCATCGCCCGCATCCGGCTCGACTACTTCGTCTGCGACAAGATCACCGAACTGCCCAATGTGCAGGGCTTCCACGGCATCTTCCCGGACAAGCGTGACCCGGTCGACCCCGCCATCAACTACACGACGCGGGTGTTCTGCGGGGCCGAGTTCTCGATCCCCCTGCCCAATAGCGGCAGCGACGACGCCGGCAAGTACCACTCGATGTTCACCTGCGTGGACGCCGAGTCGATGGAGGTGCGCTGGCAGGTGCTGATCGACGGCAACTGCGACCTGACCGCCACCTCGTATGACGGCAAGCTGGCCGCAACCAACCAGTACAACACCGAGATGGGCGCCAAGTACGAGGACATGATGTCCGCCGAGCGCGACGCCTGCCTGTTCTTCAACGTCGCCCGCATCGAGGCCGCGGTCAAGGCCGGCAAGTTCAAGACCTATGGTGACTCCAAGGTGCCGGTGGTCGATGGCACGCACGAGGCCAACAAGGACGCCAAGACCGCGCTGACCGCCTATGTCTCGGTGCCCAAGAACCCACACGGCGTCAACGCCAGCCCGGACCAGAAGTACTTCATCTGCGCCGGCAAGCTGTCGCCCACCGGCACGGTGATCGAACTGGCCAAGGTGCTGGACTGGTTCGACGGCAAGCTGGAGAAGCTGGACGACGCCATCGTGGCCGAGGTCGAGCTGGGCCTGGGCCCGCTGCACACCGCCTTCGACGGCCGCGGCAATGCCTACACCACACTGTTCCTGGACAGCCAGGTGGTGAAGTGGAACGTCGAGAAGGCCATCGCCTTCCACAAGGGCGACAAGAGCGCCAAGTACGTGGTCGACCGCATCGATGTGCAGTACCAGCCGGGCCACCTGAACGCCTCGCAGTCCGAGACCATCGCGGCCGATGGCAAGTACCTGGCCGTGGGCTGCAAGTTCTCCAAGGACCGCTTCCTGCCCGTCGGCCCGCTGCACCCGGAGAACGAGCAGCTGATCGATATCTCGGGCGAGAAGATGGTGCTGATGGCCGACCACCCGGTGCGCGGCGAGCCCCACGACTTCATCATCTTCAAGCGCGATCTGGTGCGGCCGAAGCAGGTCTACACGCTGGACGAGTTCCCGCTGGCGGTAAAGGATCCGAAAGAGTCGGGCGTGGTGCGCAACGGCAAGAAGGTGACCGTGAAGATGACCTCACAGGCACCGGCCTTCAGCCTGCGCGAGTTCAAGCTGAAGAAGGGTGACGAGGTGACACTGATCCTGACCAATCTGGACAAGGTCGAGGATCTGACGCACGGCTTCGCGATCCCGAAATACAACGTCAACTTCATCGTCAATCCGCAGGAGACGGCCTCGGTCAGCTTTGTGGCCGACAAGCCGGGCGTCTACTGGTGCTACTGCACCCACTTCTGCCATGCGCTGCACCTCGAGATGCGCACTCGCATGATTGTTGAAGCCTGATAGAGCCAGCCCCAGGCCGCGTGTCTCGAGCACACGCGGCCACAGGGGCGCAGCCAGGGATAGAAATGCAGCTTCAACACTACCGGTTCGCGGCCTTGCTGGCCGCGTTTTTTCTGGCTCTCCTGCTGAGCGGCGGCCGCGTCCATGCGGCCGGCGGCGCCTACGAGGCCGAGCTGCCCGCCGACCTGGCCACGGCCAAGGACATGTGCGCGTTGCTGCCCTGCGCCGCGGTGTTCCCCGGCGCGAAGAGCTTCTCCGAGCGCATCGGCTCACCGCCCTACGTCGAGGCCTATGGCGATGTGGCGGCCGGCAAGAAACCGCTGCTGGGCTATGTGATGCTGTCCACCGACATCACCGACACCCCCGCCTACTCGGGCAAGCCGGTCGTCACCTTGATTGGCATGGACATCAAGGGCCGCTTTGTCGGCGTCAAGGTGCTCAAGCATTCCGAGCCCATCCTGCTGCTGGGCATACCGGAATCGGCGCTGCTGAAATTCAATGACCAGTATCTCGGCAAGTCGGTGGCCGACAAGATCGAGGTCGGCCAGTCGCGCCCCGACGAGGGCGTGCTGGGCGTGGACGCGATCTCGGGTGCCACCGTCACCGTGATCGCGCAGAACCAGGTGATGATGACCTCGGGCACCGCCGTGGCCCGCCAGGTCGGCATACTCGCGCCGACCGTGCGCGAGCCGGCCAGGTATCTGGAGCGCGGCAAGCCGCTGAGCTGGGCCGAGCTGGTCAAGCTCGGCGCCGTGCAGCGACTGCTCGTCAAACCCGAACAGGTGGGCCTTGAGCGTTCCGGCGAGCCCTTCATCGAGCTGTGGTTCGGTGATCTGAACCACCCCGACCTCGCGCGCAGCCTGCTGGGCGAGCTGGGCCGCAGCAATCTGCAGGGGCAGCTGAAGCCGGGCGAGCATGCACTGTTTGTCGTGCGCACCGGTGGCGTCGAATCGTTCAAGGGCTCGGGATTTGTGCGCGGCGGCATCTATGACCGCGTGCAGGTCAAGCAGGGCGCCGACTCCTTCACCTTCCGCGACCTCGACTATCTGAACCTCTACGGCCTGCAGGCGATAGGCGCGCCGACCTTCAGCGAGTCGGCGATCTTCGTCATCCGGGGCAAGGCCTTCTCCGCTTCCTATCCGTGGAAGCTGGCCTTCCTGGGCAACCGGGTGGATCGTGCCACCGGCACACGCAGCTTCACCGTCTTCGATGCGAACTACTGGCTGGCCGACGAGTTGCTGCAGGGCGGCCGACCCGTCATCCAGGAGGCCGCCGCGCCCTGGGTGCAGGTGTGGAAGACGCGCGCCGTCGAGATCGCGTTGTTCGCCCTGCTGCTGGTGGCGGTGACCGTGGTCTATGCCTTCCGCGAAACCCTGACCCGGCTGTCCACGCACAAGAACAAGTGGCCGGTCAATGCCTTCAAGTACAGCGCCTGGGGCTTGAGCATTGGCTTTGTCGGCTTCGGCGCGATGGCCCAGCCCTCGATCACCCAGGTGCTGACCTGGTTCCACTCGCTGCTGTTCAACTGGACCTGGTCGCTGTTCCTGAGCGACCCCTTCATCTTCCTGTTCTGGATCTTCATCATCCTGACCGTGTTCCTGTTCGGCCGCGGCCTGTTCTGCGGCTGGATGTGCCCGTTCGGCTCGCTGTCGGAAGCGATCTTCAAGATCGGGCGCAAGCTGGGCCTCAAGCGCTGGCAAAAGCCCGTGCCGCAGGCCGTGCACGACCGGCTCAAATGGCTCAAGTACGCGATCTTCTTCGCCCTGCTGGCGGTCTCGATGTTCGACATGGGCCTGGCCGAGAAGCTGTCCGAAGTCGAACCCTTCAAGACCACCTTCCTGGTGGGCGTGACGAACCGCGCCTGGCCCTACGGGCTCTTCGTGGCCGCGATACTGGGTGTGTCGCTGTTCATCGAGCGGCCCTACTGCAAATACATCTGCCCGCTGGGCGCCTCGCTTGCCATGCCCAGCACCTTCCGCTGGTTCGGTCTCAAGCGCAAGCAGGACTGCAACAGCTGCAAGGCCTGTGCGGTCGGGTGCGGCGCCCAGGCAATCGACGCCGACGGCCGCATCGACCACCGCGAATGCCTGCATTGCCTGGACTGCATGGTGCTCTACACCGATGTCAAGGGCTGCCCGCCGCTGTCCAAGGAGCGCAAGCGGCGCGAGCGCGACGGCCTGGAGATCACGCCGATCGGCCGTGACGGCTACTTCATCCCCATCCATCCGATGCCGGCGATGAACCCCAAGGTGGCCAACGGTCCCGACCCGCGCATGCCCACCGATCCGGTGACGCCGCCGCACAAGGCCGATGCCGTTGGAGTGAAGTGGCTGTGGTTGGAACTGGTCGACCACCTCTGGCCCTGGAGTGCCGAAGGCTGGAAGACGCAGCGCGGCCTGCAGATCGCTGGCTTCTCGCTGGCCGTCGCCGCCAGCCTGGCCTGGGTGCTGGCCGGCACCGGTCGGCTGTCGGCCAGCGCCATCATCGGCTGGTGGTTCGGCTGGAGCGTCTATGAGGTGCTGATACGCCTGGCCGGCAAGCGCTACGTCAAGGACGGCCCCTGGTGGCAAGGCCACTACCGCCGCGCCAGCGTGATGGACATGCTCAGCTATGTCGGCTTCAAGAACCTGCTGATAGGCGCGGCGCTGTTCCTGACGCTGAAGGCCCTGGGACTGGTGCCGGCATGAGACTGACCCTGGCCCTCCTGCTGCTGTGCTTGACGCAACTGAGTGCGCAGGCCGCGACCTTGCGCGTCAAGCCTGGCGAGGCCCTGCAGCCGGTGCTGGACGCGGCCGAGGCCGGCGATGTGGTCGAGGTCGAGCGCGGCTTCTACACCGGCAACTTCCTGATCACCAAGCCGCTGACCCTGCGCGGCATCCAGCGCCCCACGCTCAGCGGTGGCCAGCGAGGCGACACGATACGGGTGACGGCGCCCGATGTGGTGATCGAAGGCCTGATCGTGCGCGACTCGGGGGACAGCCTGAAGGACCAGAACGCCGGCATCTACATCCGCCCCGGTGCCCACCGCGCCGTGGTGCAGCGCTGCGACCTGACCTACAACCTGTTCGGCCTGTGGATAGAGAAGGCCAACGATGTGCGCATCGAGGGCAATCTGATCACCGGCAAGCGCGAGTACAACTCCTCGCAGCGCGGCAACGGCGTGCAGCTCTACAACACCACCGGCGCACGCATCATCGGCAACAACATCGGCTTCGTGCGCGATGCGCTGTACGTGGATGTGTCGCACCAGGCGATCTTCCGCGGCAACAAGCTGCACCACAGCCGCTACGGCAGCCACTACATGAACTCCTACTACAACCTGTGGGAGGACAACGACAGCTACTACAACCGCGGCGGCCTGGCCCTTATGGAGGTGCGCAACCAGGTGGTGCGCAACAACCGCACCTGGGGCAACTCGGACCACGGCATCATGCTGCGCACCATCCAGGACTCGGTGGTCGAGAACAATGTGGTCGCCGGCAACAACCGCGGCCTGTTCATCTACGACGTCGAGTACGCGACGCTGCGCGGCAATCTGGTCGTCGACAACCATGTCGGCGTGCATCTGTCGGCCGGCTCGACGCGCAACATCGTCCAGGGCAACGACTTCATCGCCAACCGCGAGCAGGTGCGCTACGTCGGCGCGCGCGACGAACCCTGGGGCGCCAAGGCGGGTGCAAGCACCGGTGGCAACCACTGGAGCAACTACCTCGGCTGGGACCGCAACGGCGACGGCGTCGGCGACCTGCCCTACGAGGCCAACGACATGGTGGACCGGCTGAGCTTCCGGCACCCGAGCATGAAGCTGCTGCTGGCCAGCCCGGCCGTGCAGGCGCTGCGCCTGGTCGGTCAGCAATTCCCTGTGCTGCGCGTGCCCAGCGTCGTTGACGCCCACCCGCAAATGCAGCCGACCCACAAGAACTGGAGCCACTGGCGTGACAAGCACTACCCCGGTCAATGAGGTGCCCGCGGCCATCGCGCTGCGTGACGTGACCAAGCATTTCGGCGCCGTGCATGCGGTCGATGGCGTGACCCTGAGCGTGAAGCGCGGCGAGCTGTTCGGCCTGATCGGCCACAACGGCGCCGGCAAGAGCACGCTGTTCAAGATGATGCTGGGCCTGCTGCCAGTCAGCAGCGGCGAGATCGCGATCGCCGGCGCCTCGGTGCGCGGCCGCGACTTCCGCGCCGCGCGACGGCAGATCGGCTATCTGCCCGAGCACCTGGCCCTGTACGACAACCTCAGCGGCATCGAGACGCTGCGCTTCTTCGCCAAACTCAAGGTCGCGGACCTCGCCGGCTGCGCGCCGCTGCTGGAGCGCCTGGGCCTGGCCGCTGCGGCCAGGCGTCCGGTGCGCGAATACTCCAAGGGCATGCGCCAGCGACTGGGCTTTGCCCAGGCCCTGCTCGGCGCGCCGCAGGTGCTGTTCCTCGACGAGCCCAGCAACGGCCTGGACCCGGCGGCGATACGCGAGTTCTACGCCATCCTGCACGAGCTGCGCGACCAGGGCGTGACGGTGTTGATCACCTCGCACATCCTGGCCGAGCTGCAGGAGCGGGTGGACCGGCTGGCCATCATGGTCAGCGGCCGGGTGCAGGCGCTGGGCAGCGTGCCCGAGCTGCGCGAGCAGCAGGACATGCCGCTGCACATCCTGCTGCGCCTGCCGCCCTCGGCGCTGGAGCTGCTGCGCAGCTGCCTGGCGGCAGTGCCCGGTCTGAGCCTGAGCGCCGTGGCGGGCCAGCCGGGGCAGCAACTGGTCAGCTGCCCGCGCCCGGCCAAGATGGCCGTGCTGGCCGCACTCGCACCGTTGGGCGACCTGCTGCTCGATCTGCAGATTCAGGAGCCCTCGCTTGAGGATGTTTTTTTCGGACTGAGAACGCCGCCCCCAGACCTGCCGCTTCGCGTCAGGCCCCCCGAGGGGGGTGAGGAAGCTCGGGAGCGGCCCTTCGCTTCCTCAGGAGGAACCCATGCCTGACATCGAATGGCGCCAGCTCGCCACCCTGGCGGGCAAGGAGTTCCGCGACCGCATGCGCAACCGCTGGGTGCTGGCCGTCGCGCTGGTGTTCACCGTGTTCTCCCTGGTCATCACCTATTTCGGCGCGGCCCAGCAGGGCCAGCTCGGGCCGCGCTCGATCGAGTTCACGATCGCCAGCCTGGTCAGCCTGGTGATCTATCTGATCCCGCTGATCGCCCTGCTCTTGGGCTTCGACGCGATCGTCGGCGAACGCGAGCGCGGCTCGCTGGACCTGTTGCTGGCCCTGCCCATCACCCGGCTGGAGCTGCTGCTGGGCAAGTTCCTGGGCCTGGCGGCGGCGCTGACGCTGTCCACCGTGATCGGCTTTGCGCTGGACGGCCTGCTGCTGTTCCGCCAGTTCGGCTGGCCGGGCCTCTACCACTACCTCGGCTTCGTGTTCAGCTCGGTGCTGCTGGGCCTGGCCTTTCTGAGCCTGGCCCTGTTGATCTCGGTGCTGACGCGCGAGCGCACCAAGGCCTCGGGCCTGGCGATCGCGCTGTGGTTCGGCCTGGTGCTGGTGTTCGATCTGCTGATGCTGGGCCTGCTGGTGGCCAGCGGCGGCGAGGTATTTGGAAAAAGCGGCGGCCAGGCCCTGGCCTATCTGCTGCTGCTGAACCCGACCGACATCTTCCGCATCCTCAATGTCTTTTCACTGGATCAGGTGCGCAGCCTCTACGGCCTGGCCAGCATCGTGCCCCCTGCCCTCGCCAATCCCTGGCTGATGGGCGGCGCCATGCTGGCCTGGATCGCCGCGCCCCTGGCCCTCGCTACCTGGAGATTCCGCTCATGAACATCCTCACCCGTCGTCAGTGGCTGTTCGCCACTCTTGCCGGCAGCGCTGTGCTCGCCGCCTGCGGCGACAAGGCCGGCACCCAACTCACCGCCGTTGAGATAGACCCGAGCAGCACCTGCGACCTGGACGGCATGCTGCTGGCCGACTACCCCGGTCCCAAGGCGCAGATCCACTTCAGCGGCACGCCGAAGCCGACCTGGTACTGCGACACCGTGGAGATGTTCAACACGCTGCTCAGGCCCGAGCAGGTCAGGCCCATCCTGGCCGTCTATGTGCAGGACATGGGCCAGGCCGACTGGGAGCAGCCGCGCGGCCACTGGTTCGATGCCAAGACCGGCTTCTATGTGCTGGGCAGCAAGCGCCATGGCTCGATGGGCCCCACCGTGGCCAGCTTCAAGCAGGAGGCCGACGCGCAGAAATTCATCGCCGGCTACGGCGGTCGCATGCTGCGCTATGCCGAGGTCAAGCCCGAGATGGTGGACCTCAGCGGCGGCGCCCTGCACGACAGCCGCATGTAGCGAGCCCTCATGTTCAAGCCACGACCGATGGCGGCGCTGCTGGCACTGGCCTGCGCCGCCGCCAGCCCGCTGCTGCTCAGCGTCCGTGCCAGCCCGCGCGTGGTGGACCTGCCGCCCAGCGAGATCTGCCGCGTCGCCCGAGCGCAGCCGGGCCAGGACAAGCAGGCCGGTCAGGCCGACCAGCACAGACGCAGACACCGGCCCGCGGCAGACCCAAGCTCCCGCTTCCTTGTTCCTGTTCAAGGAAATTCCCTAGCAAATCACTAGGCTACTGACATCTCATCCCACATCGGAGCAAAACCATGAGCCGAGGCTTCACCAGCCAGATGGCACGGAACATCTTCTATGGCGGCAGCCTGTTCTTCGTGCTGCTGTTCGCCGTGCTGATTTTCGATACCGAGCAACGCATACCCGAGCGATCGAACGCCGCCGCCATCACCCCGGCCGTGGTGCGCGGCAAGCATATCTGGGAGACGCGCAACTGCATCGGCTGCCACACCTTGCTGGGCGAGGGCGCCTACTTCGCGCCCGAGCTGGGCAATGTCTACAAGCGCCGCGGGCCCGAGTTCATCAAGGCCTGGATCAAGGCCCAGCCCACCGGCGCCCCGGGCCGCCGCCAGATGCCCAACTTCAATCTGACCGACGCGCAGCTCGACGACATGGTCGAGTTCCTCAAATGGACCAACGGCGTGGACACCGAGAAGTGGCCACCCAATATCGAAGGTTGAGGAGAGATCAAAATGAAAACCGCCACCCTCAAATTCCAGTCGCAGTCCGTCTCCAAGCTCTACTTCATTGGCGCGCTCGCGCTCTTCGTCGGCCAGATCGCCTTCGGACTGACCCTGGGCCTGCAGTATGTGATCGGGGACCTGATGTTCCCGGCCATACCGTTCAACATCGCCCGCATGGTGCACACGAATCTGCTGATCGTGTGGCTCTTGATGGGCTTCATGGGCTCGGCCTACTACCTGGTGCCCGAAGAGGCCGAGACCGAGCTCTACAGCCCGCTGCTGGCCAAGATCCTGTTCTGGGTCTTCCTGGCCGCCGGTGCCGCCACCATACTGGGCTATCTGCTGGTGCCCTATGCCACCCTGGCGCAGATGACAGGCAATGACTTCCTGGCCACCATGGGCCGGGAGTTCCTGGAGCAGCCGCTGCCGACCAAGGTCGGCATCGTCATCGTCGCGCTGGCCTTTCTGTTCAACATCAGCATGACGGTGCTGAAGGGCCGCAAGACCGCCATCACCCTGGTGCTGCTGATGGGCCTGTGGGGCCTGGCGCTGATGTTCCTGTTCAGCTTCGTCAACCCCAGCAATCTGGTGCGCGACAAGATGTACTGGTGGTTCGTCGTCCACCTCTGGGTGGAGGGCACCTGGGAGCTGATCCTCGGCGCGCTGCTGGCCTTCGTGCTGATCAAGACCACCGGCGTGGACCGCGAGGTGATAGACAAGTGGCTGTACCTGATCGTCACCATGGCCCTGGTCACCGGCATCCTGGGCACCGGCCACCACTTCTTCTTCATCGGCCTGCCGGGCTACTGGCACTGGGTGGGCAGCGTGTTCAGCGCACTGGAGCCGGTGCCCTTCTTCATGATGACCCTGTTCGCCTTCAATATGGTGCAGCGTCGCAAGCGCGAACATCCGAACCAGGCCGCCGTGCTGTGGGCCGTCGGCTGCTCGGTGATGGGCTTCCTCGGTGCCGGCCTGTGGGGCTTTCTGCACACGCTCAGCCCGGTCAACTACTACACCCACGGCAGCCAGATCACCGCAGCCCACGGCCACCTGGCCTTCTATGGCGCCTATGTGCTGGTGGTAATCGCGATGATCAGCTATGCGATGCCGATACTGCGTGGCCGCGAGGCCAACTCGCGCCGCGCCCAGGGCTACGAGATGTGGAGCTTCTGGATCATGACGATCGGCATGGCGGTGATGGTGCTGGCCTTGACCGGCGCCGGCGTGCTGCAGATCTGGCTGCAACGGATGCCCACCGAGGGTGCGATGAGCTTCATGGCCACCCAGGACCAGCTGCGCTTCTTCTACTGGATACGCGTCGGCGGCGGGGTGATGTTCCTGGCCGGCCTGCTGGTCTATCTGGCGAGCTTCTTCTTAGGCGCCGGTGCCGATGAAGACGAGGTGCCGGCCCATGCAAGGCTGAGGACCGCGTGATGGAAATGAGCAGCGCGCGGCTCCTCGGCGAGCTGCCCTCCGCGCCACCGTTCTACGCCGAACAGGCCGGCGAGTGCCGCTTGTTCGAGCGAGCGCACGCGAGTCGCCTGCCCCTGCTGATCAAGGGCCCCACCGGCTGCGGCAAGACGCGGCTGGTCGAACACATGGCGGCACGTCTGGGCCGTCCGCTGGTGACGGTCAGCTGCCACGACGACCTCAGCGCCGCCGATCTGGTGGGCCGGCATCTGATCATCGGCGGTGACACGCGATGGTGCGATGGCCCGCTGACCCGGGCGGTGCGAACGGGCGCGATTCTCTACCTCGACGAGGTGGTCGAGGCGCGCAAGGACACCACCGTGGTCCTGCATCCGCTGGCCGATGACCGCCGCCAGCTGCCCATAGAGCGCACCGGCGAGCTGCTCGACGCCGCGCCGGGCTTCATGCTGGTGATCAGCTACAACCCCGGCTACCAGAATCTGCTCAAGGGGCTCAAGCCCAGCACCCGCCAACGCTTCGTCGCCCTGGGCCTGGGCTATCCCAAGCCGGAGGTGGAGCAGTCCATCGTCCAGGCCGAGAGCGGCTGCACGGCCGAGCAAGCAAGCCGGCTGGTGCGCCTGGCTCAGGCACTGCGGCGGCTGACCGAACACGATCTGGAAGAAACCGCCAGCACCCGCCTGCTTGTGATGGCCGCCCGGCTGACCGTGGCCGGGCTGCCGCTCAATGAGGCCTGCCAGGCAGCCATCGTCGATGCGTTGACCGATGATGCCGAAACGGCTGTCGCGCTCGCCGAGGTGGTGGCGGCGGTGGTTGGTGGTGCCTGAAGTGCACGGGATCGATTCGCCGCCACTTGCCGGTCCATGGCGCCTCGCTTTGTTGGTGCGGCAGAGGGGGCGGGGGGCCGGCCACTGCGGGCTGAAGCTTGGGCCGGTCCCTTCGGCCCGACCTCCAGCTTCTTTATGCCCGCAGTGGCCGACCCCCCACCCCCTCTGCGGATGCGATGGTGGCCGCCGCCCCCGCGTGCTTTGCGGATTGGCGCGCCCTCGTCCCTGCCGCCTCAAAATTCGAACGCGTCATGTGTAGCGCCAAGCGCCGGGGAGCAGCCGAGATGGCGTTGGCCGCGCCGCCTTCGACGCAGGTGGGCCGCATGGCGCGCCTGCAGCGCCTGCGCCGCGCCACCCAGCTGGGCTTTTTCGCGCTGTTCCTGCTCGCTCCGGCGCTGAACCTGCTGCGCTTCGACCTGGGCGAGACCCAGCTCTGGTTCCTGGGCTTTCGCTGGTCGCTTGGCATAGATGCCTTTGTGCGCGGCGAGATCAGTGCCAATGAGGCGGCGGCCTCGATACTGTTGCGCGGCATCCTGCCAGCGTTGCTGTTCGTGGCCGGCTTCATGACGGTGGCCTGGCGCCATGGCCGCATCTACTGCGGCTGGCTGTGCCCGCACTTCTCGCTGGTCGAGACGCTCAACGACCTGCTGCACCGCGCCACCGGCAGGTTCAGCCTGTGGGACAGGCAGGCCACGGCCAAGACCGGCCGCAGCCCGCAGCGCCGCTGGTGGCCCCTGTTCCTGATCAGCTGCCTGTTCTTCGGCTTTCTGTGGTCCATCACCCTGCTGACCTATCTGCTGCCGCCGGCACTGATCTGGGGCAACCTTTTCAGCGGCACCTTGACGCCCAACCAGGCTCGCTTCATCGTCATAGCTGGCGCCGTGTTCAGCGCCGAGCTGCTGCTGGCCCGTCATCTGTTCTGCCGCTTCGGCTGCGCCGTGGGCCTGTTCCAGAGCCTGGCCTGGATGGCCAATCCGCGCGCCCTGGTGGTGGCCTTCGCCCGCGAACGCGCCCGCGACTGCCGCGACTGCAGCACAGCCCAATCCCCCGAGGGCGCGGCCTGCGATACCGCCTGCCCGATGCGGCTCAAGCCGCGCAATGTCAAGCGCCTGATGTTCTCCTGCGTGCAGTGCGGCCAGTGCGTGACCGAGTGCGAGACCTCGCATGCTCCGCGCGGCGCGAACCCCAATCTCGAGTGGACGGTGGGCGTCGACGCGTTGCGCGAGACGCTGCGCCAGCGCCGCGCCGACAACGGACGCTGAAGTGAAACTGATCGGATCGCTACTGGGTGTCGGTGCTGGCCACCTCGCGTTGTTGGCGCGGCAGAGGGGGCGGGAGGCCGGCCACGACGGGCTGAAGCTTGGGCCGGCCCTGAACGGACCAACCTCCAGCTTCTTTATGCCCGCCGTGGCCGGCCCCCCACCCCATCTGCGGATACGCTGGTGGCCGCCATCTCTGCCTCATGCGCGTGCCTTGCGGATTGGCGAGCCTGCACACACGTTGCAGCAGGGGCGAGGGCGTGCCGGTCGCAGCGGGCATAAAGAAGCCGGGGTTCGACCCGTTCAGGGACGGACAAGGCTTCAGCCCGCAGCGGCCGGCGCGCCCTCGTCCCTGCCGCCTGGCATTTCAAATGTGTCGTGTGTGGCGCCAAGCGCGGTGGAGTAGCTGAGATGGAAGAGTGGGTCGGCGAGCGGTGGCACCGCTTCATCAACCGGGCCGCGCAGAGCGGCTTTCCGGGCCAGGCCGTGAGCCTGCCCGAGGTGCAGCGCGCCGCCGCCCTGCTCTACCGCGCCGCCGGCGGCGCCAGCGCGGTGCGCATAGTGCCGGCCAGCCAGGAGCGCATTGCCGGGCCACGCGGCTGGTTACAGCGCCTGGCCGGCTCCGGTCAACGCGCCGCGCGACCGCGCCTGGACGCCGAAACGCTGGCCCTGCCGCCGCAGATCGATGTGTTCAATGACGCCGGCCTGAACCGCGACCTCTATCTGTGGCTGGCCGCGCTGGCCGCCTCGTTCGAGCCGGGCCTCGGCTGGGCCGGCGCCAACCTCGCCGCCAGCGCCCGTGCGCTGCAGCGCTGCCCGGGCCTGCGCCCGCGCTACGAGCGCCTGCTCGCCGCCCATCTGCGGCAGCGCCCCGACCCGGCCGGCCTGGGCGCGGAAGCGGCGCAGGCCGAGCGGCAGCTGCAGGCGCTGCTGCGCGGTGAAACACTCGACGTGACACTCGATGGCACGCTTTTGGCCCCCGTCTGGCTCTGGCTGGAGCCCTGGACGGATGGGCCCGCCGCTGCCGCCCGCAGCCAGCCCGACGACGCCACGGCCCACGACGCGGCCAAACCCCGGTCAGGCAACAACACCCGCCGCCGCACGCGCACCCAGGCCCAGCCGCAGGGCCGCGCGCCGCTGCTGCTGCCGTCCAAGGTCGAGTCCATCCTGACCTGGAGCGAGCATGTGCCGCTGGACCGCGGCACCGACGACGAGGACGACGGCCAGGCCGAGGCCGCCGCCGACGACATGGACAGGCTGACCTTGAGCCGCGATGGCAAGGCCTCGGCCTCGCGAGTCAAGTTCGACCTCGATCTGCCCAGTGCCAGTGCCGACGACCGGCCGCTGGGCCCCGGCGAGGCCCTGCCCGAGTGGGACTGGAAGCAGCAACGGCTGCTGGCCGATCATTGCCGCGTCCAGACGCTGGCGGCCTGCCCGGCCCAGGGCTTTGTGCCGCCGCCGAGCCTGCGTGCCACGGCGCGCCGCGTGCGCCGCGGCCTGGAGCTGCTGCGCGCCGCACCGCACTGGCAGCGCGGCTGCAGCGACGGCGAGGCCATCGATCTGGACGCCTGGGTGCGCCATGCCACCTCGGCCGGTGCCGGCCCGCAGTGGGGCGATCCGGCCGTCTATGCCCGTCGACAGCGCGGGGAGCGCAGCCTGGCCACCCTGCTGCTGGCCGATCTGTCGCTGTCCACCGACGCGCACATCAGCAACGACGCGCGCGTGATCGACGTAATACGCGACAGCCTCTATGTCTTTGGCGAGGCGCTGCAAGGCCTGGGCGACGCCTATGCGATGCTGGGCTTCAGCTCGGTGCGCCGCAACCATGTGCGCATCCAGCATCTGAAGGGCTTCGACGAGGCCTGGAACACCGGGGTGCAGGCCCGCGTGGGCGCCATCAAGCCCGGCTACTACACCCGCATGGGCGCGGCCATACGCCTGGCCACACGCCGCATGGCCGAGCGCCCCGAGCGCCAGCGCCTGCTGCTGATACTGACCGACGGCAAACCCAATGACCTGGACGTCTATGAGGGCCGCTGGGGCATCGAGGACACCCGCCATGCCGTGCAGCAGGCCCGCGACGCCGGTCTGCTGCCCTTCTGCCTGAGCATTGACGAGGAGGCCCATGACTACCTGCCCCATCTGTTCGGACAACAGGGCTGGGCCCATGTGCGCCAGCCGTCCGAGCTGCCGCTGCGCCTGGCAGCGGTCTATGCCCGGCTGACGCGCGCCGTTTGACGGAGGTCAAGCCGGGCCGCAGGTCCCGGTGACCACAATGCGCTGCCTTGTGGAGACCTGCCATGGACATGCGCGCCTTCGATCTGCCGCGTTATCTTTCGAACCTGCCGCTGTTCTCCGATCTCAGCCCGCCCGAGCTGCTGCGCCTGGCCGGCGGCTGCCAGCTGCGGCGCTTTCTGCGCGGCGAGTCGATCTTCCATGTCGGCCAGCCCTGCGAGGAGTTTCATGTCACGGTGACCGGCCAGGTCAAGCTGTTCGCCCTCTCGCCCGCGGGCCAGGAGAAGGTGATCGAGCTGGTCGCCCCCGGCCACAGCTTTGCCGAGGCGCTGATGTTCACCGGCAAGCCCTACATCATCAACGCCCAGGCGCTGACCGACTGCCTGCTGCTCAGCGTCGCCAAGGCGGCGGTGATCAAGGAGATCGAGCATGACTCGCGCTTTGCCCTGCGCATGCTGGCCGGCATCTCGCGCCGCCTGCACGGCCTGGTGCATGACGTCGAGGCCTATGCGCTGCACAGCGGCGTGCAGCGCGTGATCGGCTATCTGCTGCGCGACCATGAGGCCGAGGACTGTGTCAGCGGCGACATCATCACCGTCTCGCTGCCGGTCAGCAAGGCCACCGTGGCCTCGCGCCTGAGCCTGACGCCCGAGTACTTCTCCCGCGTCCTGCATGAGCTGGAGTCGGCCCGCTTGATCGAGGTGGACAGGCGCGACATCCGCATCCTCGACGCCCGCCGCCTGGCCTGCTATCCGGCCGTTGCGGCCTGAGGGCCTACTCCTTTGGAACTAGGCGCCCTCGTTCTGTGGACCTAGCGTCGGCCGGCGCTTGACCTTGATCAACAACCGGGCAGGGAGGCTGAACAGAATCGCCCCGCAGAGCAGGCAATGCTGCTCATCAGCGAGGTAATATCCATGTTCGTCAGCAAGCACCCGGCCAGCTTCGATCTGCCACGCTATCTGTCCCTGCAGCCGCTGTTCAGCGGTCTGGGCGAGGCCGACCTGCAGCGCATCGCCGCCGACGGCTGTGCCCTGCTGCGCCTGGTGCGTGGCGAGCCGCTACCCCAGGTCTGTCCGCAGGGCAGCGAGTGCTTCCACATCGTTGTCACAGGTCAGCTCAAGCTCTTTGCGCTGGCCAGCAACGGCGGCGAGAAGGTGATGGAGCTGGTGGGGCCCGGGCAAAGTGTCGGCGAAACGTTGATGTTCCATGAGCAGGCCCATCAGGTGAACGCCCAGGCCCTGACCGATGTTCTGCTGCTGCGCCTGCCCAAGGCCGCGATCACGGCGCAGATCAGCCGCGACCCGGCCTTTGCGCTGCGCCTGCTGGACCATGCCTCGCAGCGCATCCAGAGCCTGCAGCGCGATGTCGAGTCCTACTGCCTGCACAGCGGCGTGCAGCGCGTGGCCGGCTTCCTGCTGGGCCGGCATGCGCCGCCGCAGCCCGGTGCGGGCCTGCCGCACACGGTGTCGCTGCCGGTCAGCAAGGCGACCATAGCCTCGCGACTGTCGTTGACGCCGGAGTACTTCTCGCGCGTGCTGCGCGAGCTGGAGGACGAGGGCCTGATCGCCATCTCGCGCCGCGACATCCGCATCCTGCGCCCGCAAAGCCTGGCCAGCTACACGCTTCAGTAGGCGGACACGGCCTGCACCGGCTGCCAGCGCCGGGTATCGAACAAGACCTGGCCCTCGCCGCGATCCAGGCTCAGCAGCCATTGCCCCTCACGCTGCAGCAGCCTGGCGCTGCCGATATCGGCCGCCCCCAGGCTGGCGATGCGGCGCCGCACATCGAGATGCAGCACCACCAGCTGCCCGCCCTGCTCGGCCAGCAGCCAGGGCATGCGGGGATCGAAGAAGATGGCGCCGATGGGCGCATCCAGCGGCATGCGCCGTGGCGTCAGATAGCCCGGGCTGGCAATGCCCTCGCCCATGCGGTAGTCATGCACCAGGCCCTCGTAGACCGGTGCGGCGGAGGGGTCGTAGGCAATCTCCCAGAGTTCGGCCAGGCCGCTGAGCACGACGATGAAGCTGCGCCGCGCGCTGGCGTCTCGTAGCGCCTGCACGGTGGTGCGGCGGCCGCGCACATCGGCCACCGGCCAGCGGCGCAGCTCGGTGCCATCAACTCCGCTCAAGATCAGCTGCTGGCCCTGGGAGGAAAGGCGCAAGCCCTCGGCATTGCTGACGAGGGCCTGCGCGCGAGCGAGTGCTGGGGTCGCCAGCAACAGGGCCAGCGCCAGACGCCTGTTCACCGACTCACTGCTTCAGTATCCAGCCCACCGAGGCCTGCAGATCGGCGTCGCTGATCTTGTCCGGGCCGCTGGGCGGCATCGGGATCGGGCCGAACACGCCCTTGCCGCCGGCCCGCACCTTGGCCACCAGGGTGGCCACCACGTCCTGGCCCTTGTCGCTGTTCTTGTACTTGGCTGCGATGTCCTTGAACGCCGGCCCCACCAGCTTCTTGTCCTTGGTGTGGCAGGCCATGCAGCCGCCCTTGGTGAGCAGGGCCTCATCGGCCCGGGCGGCGGGTCCAGCCAACAGGCACAGACCAGCCAGCAGAATCATTGCAGTACGCATAAGTTCAATCTCCTTTCGCATGCCAGAAGCCGAGGGGCTCAGCCCCGGGCCCCCTCCAGCGGGCGCCGTGGAACCGGCTTTGCCGGGCCACTGGCGACGCCCCCTTGAGGGGGAGGCGCGTCAGCGCCTCGGGGGTGGGTCAATACACGTCGTGTTGGGTGTTGTAGACATTGAACTTGCCGGTGGGGGTGATCAGGCGCGGGTCCTTGATCACGGCCTTGAGCTTGAGCGTCTTGTCGTCCACCACGACGATGGCGCTCTGCTTGTTCTTGGCCGACCAGACCGAGAACCAGACCTCGTCACCCGCCTTGTTGTACTCGGGCTGCACGACACGCTTGGCGCCGTCGTCCTTCAGGCCGGCCCATTCGGCAATGGGCAGCACCTTGAAGCCCTTGTCCAGCGCGTTGATGTCGAACACCGCCACCGACTGCGAGATCGCTGCGTCCGGGTTCAGCGGCGTGTCCGAGTACAGGTGCTTGGACTTCGGATGGGTCTTGATGAACAGGGCGCCGCCGCCCTGGCCCTTGATCTGCGCCACTTCGGTGAACGCATACTGCTTGTGCTTGATCGGGTCGGTGGCGATCAGCGAGATCGCCTCGTCACCGAGGTGGCCGGTGCTCCAGACCGGGCCGAACTTCGGATGGATGAAGTTGGCGCCACGGCCCGGGTGCGGGATCTTGCTGACCTCGACCAGCTTGACCAGCTTGTCTTCCTTGGCATCGACCACGGCAATCTTGTTGCTCTGGTTGGCCGCCACCATGAAGTAGCGCTTGGTGCTGTCCCAGCCGCCGTCATGCAGGAAGCGGGCGGTGCCTATGCTGGTGATTTTCAGCGCATCGAGATTGGTGTAGTCCACCATCAGCGTCTGGCCCGTCTCCTTCACGTTGACCACGAACTCGGGCCGGAAGTGGCTGGCGACGATGCTGGCCACGCGCGGCTCGGGGTGGTATTCCTGCTTGTCCACGGTGTTGCCGCGGGTGGAGACTATCTTCAGCGGCTCCAGCGTGTCGCCCTTCATGATCACGAACTGCGGCGGCCAGTAGGCGCCGGCGATGACCAGCTTGTCCTCGAAGCCCTTGTACTTGCTGGCATCCACCGAGCGGGCCTCCAGGCCCATGCGGATCTCGGCCACGTTGTCGGGCTTCTCCATCCACAGGTCGATCATATTGATCTTGGCGTCGCGGCCGATCACGAACAGATAGCGCCCCGAGGCCGAGGTGCGCGAAATGTGCACCGCATAGCCGGTCTTGACGATGTTGATGATCTGCTTGGTGTCGCCGTCGATCAGCGCCACCTCGCCGGTGTCGCGCAGGGTCGTCGAGAAAATGTTCTCGATGTTGTACGAGTTCATCTTCTTCTTCGGCCGCTGATCAGGCGGCACGATGACCTTCCAGGTCGCCTTCATGTCGGCCATGCCGAACTCGGGCGGCACCGGCGCGTCATGCTGGATGTAGCGGGCCATGATGTCCACCTCCTTCTCGGTCATCTCACCCGAGGTCTGCCAGTTGGGCATGCCGGCCGGCGAGCCGTAGGCGATGAAGACCTTCAGATAGTCGGTGCCCTTGCCCAAAGTGATGTCGGGTGTCAGCGGCTTGCCGGTGGCGCCCTTGCGCAGCACGCCGTGGCAGCCGGCGCAGCGCTCGAAATAGATCTTGCGCGCGACGTCGAACTCGGCCTGGGTCATCGCCGGGGCCTTGGGGTTGGTGCTCTGCACCATCGGCACGTCGCTCAGGGCGGACGGCGCGGCGTGGTACTTCACATCGCCGGGGCTGACGTCCTTCTTCTCCTGTGCCTGGGCCGGCAGTACGGCAAAGGCCGCGGCGAGCATCAGCAGCTTGGCGGTGGGCAGTTTCTTCATGGTGACTCCTAGGGGTTTGGTATCCAGCTTGTGAAGGCATCGTCCCGCGCACGCCGCCGTGCGTCCTTGAACTGGTTCAAGTCCTGCTCGCTTGCTGCCCGCTTGTTGCTGGCTTGCTGCGTGCCGCATGGGCAAACCCGAACTGGGTCAAGGCGCGCCTTGATCTTTGTCTGCATGCTGGCGCCAACACTGGTCAACGGACACCGCCATGAGATCCCTGAAGTACACCCACAGCCTGCTGGCCCTGGCCGCACTCGCCTGCCTTGGCACGGCAAGGGCCGAGCCAGAGCAACTACCCATCGTGCTGGTCTCGGCCACGCGCCATGCGATGGCGCTGGTCGACGCGCCGGCCGCAGTGACCGTGATCACCGCCGAGCAGATTGCCCAGCGCGGCGCCGACAACGTGCTGGAGGCGGTGCGCGGCGAGACCGGCATCAGCGTCTTCGGCCGCACCATCAGTGGCCGCAAGACGGTGAGCCTGCGCGGCATGGATGCGCGACACACGCTGTTCCTCGTCAATGGCAAGCGCATCGGCGCCAGCGACGGCGTGATCGGCCACTCCGACTTCCAGCTCGACTGGGTGGCCGCCGACGAGATCGAGCGCATCGAGATCGTGCGTGGCCCGCTGTCGGTGCTCTACGGCGCCGAGGCGATGGGTGGCGTGGTCAACATCATCACCCGCCAGCCCGGCGAGCAGTGGCAGGGCAGCGCAAGACTGGAAGGCTCATGGGCCGACGGCGGCCGTGGCGGCGATGGCCACCGCGCATCGGTCCGCCTGACCGGCCCGCTGGCCGCGGGCCTGGCGGCCTCGCTGACAGTTGCCGACAGCCGCCGCGATGCGGTGGCCTCCGGCCTGGACCCACGCATCTCCGACATCGAGGGCCGCCACAAGCAGGATGCCGGCCTGGCACTGCAATGGACGCTGAACCCCGGCCAGCAGTTGGAGCTGGAAGGCCGCAGCGGCCGCGAGGAACGCGACGCACTGGCAGTCGAGCGCAGCGGCAAGAAGCGCGTCTATGCCAGTGACACGCTGCTGGAGCGCAGCCATGCGATGCTGGGCTGGACGGCGAACTGGGGCGCCGCCCGCGAATGGAACAGCATGTTGCGCGCCTACGCCAGCCGTGTCGCGATGAGCAATCTACGCAGCAACGGCGTGGCCTCGCTGCGTCCCAACACGCTGAACGACCAGGTGCTGGAGGCGAATCTGAACGGCCGCCTCAGCGCCGCCCACTGGCTCACCACCGGCCTGGAGCTGCGCGAGGAGAAGCTGCGCAACGAGGGCCTGGTCGGCGGCGAGGCCAGCGCCTCGCACCGCTCGGTGTTCGTGCAGGACGAGTGGACGCTGAGCCCCGCGCTCACCATCACCGCAGGCCTGCGCCGCGACCACCACGAACGCTTCGGCGGCGAGTGGAGCCCGCGCCTGTACGGCGTCTGGCATCTGGCCCCGCACTGGACACTCAAGGGCGGCACCAGCCATGGCTACAAGCCACCGACGCTCAAGCAGATCAGCCCCGGCTACCAGGAGGACGAGGGCCCCTACACCTACCAGTCAGACCCAACCCTGCGCCCCGAGAGCAACCGCGCCGTCGAGCTGGGCCTGGGCTGGGACACGCAGGACGCCGGGGCCCAGCTGATGGTGTTCGACAACCGCGTGCGCGACCTGATCGTGCCGGTGCTGGTCAGCACCACCGGCCCGCGCAGCCTGTTCCGCTTCGCCAATGTCGATCGCGCCCGCCTGCGCGGCCTCGAGGCCTCGGCCCGCTGGCGCCTCGCCAGCGGCTTCAGCCTGGCCGCCAACTACCAGTACCTCGACGCGCTGGACGGCCAAGGCGCAAGGCTCGAAAAGCGCCCCCGCCACACCCTCGGCGCCGGCCTCGACTGGGCCGCTGGCCCCTGGCGCGCCAGCCTGCGCGCCGAGCACAGCGCCGGCCAGCTGCTGGCCTCCACCGTCGTCGGCCTGCCACCCCAGGCGGTGCCGGCGTTGACCCTGTGCAATGCCAGTATCGGGTGGAACTTCAGCCCGCGGCTGGCGCTGGATCTGGGTGTCACCAATCTGGGCAATACCCAGCTGGCCGAGCGCTCAGGCCTGTTCACCTGGGCCGAGGCGCCACGGACCTGGCGGCTGAGCCTGCGCGGCAACTGGTAGCGCCGCCTCGTACTCTATCCACGCGGCCACGCGCTGCACATCGGGGCGCGGCGGCTCGCTGGCGCGAATCAGCCAGTAGGCATGGCTCGTGGCGATGCTCAGCTCCGGTGGCGTGAGCCGTTGCAGGCGGCCGGCATCAAGCAGCGGCTGTATCAGCTCCAGTCGCCCCAGGGCCACACCCTGCCCGTCCAGGGCCGCCTGTATCACCTGGTCATACTGATTGAAGCGCAGAAAGCCCTTGGGCCGTGCCTCGCCAAGGCCCTGGGCCTGCAGCCAATCGCCCCATTGCAGGAAGGGATGTAGCGGGTTGTCGAACTCCAGCAGCGACACCTGCCTCAGCGCCTCGGCCATGGACCGCAGGCCCAGCGCGGGATGGACCACAGGCGCCAGCGACTCGCCGAACAAGCGGGTGGCACCCGCCGGCGCCAGCGCAGCCGTGGTGTAGCGTATGGCCAGGTCGATGCCGTCGTGGCGAAGATCGACGATGCGGTTGTTGGCGGAGACGCGCAGGTCCACCTCCGGATGCAGGGCCTGCAGCCGGCTCAGCCGCGGCAGCAGCCACAGGCCGGTGAAGCCGATGCTGGCGCTGAGCATGACCGGGCGCTGCACGCCGTCGGCACGCAGCTCGCCCAGCACATCCTGCAACTGCTGCACGGCACCATCGGCACTGCGGAACAGGCGCTCGCCCTCGGCCGTGAACGCGATGGAGCGATGGCCACGCACCAGCAGCTTGAGGCCCAGCTGCTCCTCCAACGCATGGATCTGACGGCTCACCGCAGACTGGGTCAGGCACAGATCCTGGGCCGCGAGCGTGATGCTCATGCGACGCCCGACCGCGACAAAGCCTCGGATCAGATCGAGAGACGACAGGCGAACCAGCGGAAGTGACATTACCGATGCTCATGTGAAGCGGCCGAAGAATCGATTGAAGCACAGCGCCCGAAAGCCTCAAATCGACGCATAGCCAGCCAAGGACGAGACACCGTGACAACAGCCCCCTTACCCCGCCCCGACGGCGCCTCCTCCGCCCCATCCACGGCCTGGTGGCAACAGGCCTGGGCCCTGGTGCTGGCCGGCGGCATCGTCATGGGGCTGGCCCTGGGCGTGCGCCATGTGCAGGGGCTGTTCTTTCTGCCCATCACGATGGACCGAGGCTGGTCCCGCGAAACCTTCGGCCTGGCCATGGCCATACAGAACCTGACCTGGGGCATTGCGCAACCGTTCACCGGCATGCTGGCCGACCGCTACGGGTCGGCCAAGGTGGTGGCGGCGGGCCTGGCCTGCTACGCCGCCGGCCTTTACCTGATGGTGCAGGCCGACACCACCACCAGCTTCATGCTCAGCGCCGGCGTGTGCGTAGGCATAGGCCTGTCGGGCACCACCTTCGGCGCCGTCTACGGCGCACTCAGCCGGCTGGTCGCGCCCGAACGGCGCAGCTGGGCGCTGGGCCTGGCGGGCGCCATTGGCGGGCTCGCGCAGTTCGTGATGGTGCCGGCGACGCAGGAACTGCTGGGCCTGTGGGCCTGGAGCGGCGCCCTGATGACACTGGCCCTCGTGATGCTGATGGCGATGCCGCTGGCGCGGGCACTGCAGGAGAAACCGCAGGCCGCCACGCGCAGCGATGCCGACCTGCCCCTGGCAACTGCCCTGCGCGAGGCCTTCGCCCATCGCGGCTTCTGGCTGTTGAACCTGGGCTTCCTGGCCTGCGGGTTCCAGCTTGCCTTCATCGCCACGCATCTGCCGGCCTATCTGCTGGACAGGGGCATGCGGCCGTCCGAGGGCGTCACCGCCTTGGCCATCATTGCCCTGACCAATATCTTCGGCACCTACTACAGCGGCCTGCTCGGTGCGCGCTACCGCCGCAAGCATCTGCTGGCCGGCATCTATCTGGTGCGCACGGCGGCGATGGCGCTGTTTCTGCTGCTGCCGCCAAGCCCGCTGGGCCTCTACGCCTTTGCTGCGGTGATGGGCTTTGTATGGCTGGGCACGGCGCCGCTGACCAATGGCCTGGTGTCGCAGGTGTTCGGGGTGCGCTACATCACCACCCTGTTCGGCTTTGTATTCCTGGGCCACCAGCTGGGCGCTTTTCTCGGCGTCTGGCTGGGCAGCCTGCTGTTCGAGATCACCCAATCCTACGACCTGATCTGGCTGTGCGCGCTGGGCCTGGGCCTGTTGGCGGCCCTGCTGCACTGGCCGATCGACGACCGCCAGCTGGTGCGCCTGCCCAAGGCCGGGGCGGTGGCATGAGCTGGCGCGCCGCCGCCGGCTGGGCACTGCTGACCGCGCTGTGTCTGCTGGCGTTCTGTGCGTGGCTGAATCCCGCCAACGTCGCATCCTGGCTGCTGCTCGCTGCGTTCTGCGCCTGAATCCATACTCACAGGAGAACCCATGACCGAAGTCCATACCGGCGGCTGCGTTTGCGGTGCCGTCCGCTACCGAGTCAGCGGCCGCCCCACGGCCGGGGGCGTTTGCCATTGCACCTTCTGCCAGCGGCGCTTGGCGAGCGCCTTTGCCATCTTCGCGACGTTTCCCGAAGCCGCCGTCGAGCTCACCCAGGGCCAGCCACTCGAGTACGAGCATCGCTCCGACGAGAGCGGCCGTTGGCTGAGAATGAGTTTCTGCGGCAGCTGCGGCACCACGGTCTCTCACTGCAGCGAGCTGCGGGCCGGCATGCGCACCATCGCCGCCGGCACCTTCGACGAGCCGGGCTGGTTCACCATTAACAGGCATGTCTGGGTGCGGTCCAAATGCGCCTGGGTCACCATCCCAGACGGCGTGGCCGTCTTTCAGCAGGGCTTTGTTGCAAGCTGAAGCCGGAGTCCGACACAGGAGCGTCCGCCCATGACCCATCGCAATATGAACGAACACGATGCGCTCGAAGACTTCGAGCCCCGCGACATCAGCCTGGACGGTGCATCGAAAGTCGTGCACGTCGCTGGCACCGGCCCGGCCGTGATCGTGATGACCGAGATGCCCGGCATCAGCCCCCAGGTCGCCCGCTTCAGCCGCTGGGTCAGGGATGCCGGCTTCACGGTCTATATGCCCTCGCTGTTCGGCCGCGACGGCGCCGTGCCGGCTGCCGCCGAGGGCATGGCCATCATGCAAAAGGCCTGCGTCAGTGCCGAGTTCCGCGCCTTTGCCAACAAGAAGGGGGCCAACAAGGCCAGCCCGGTGACGCTGTGGCTGCGCGCACTGGCGAGGCTGGTGCACGCCGAGTGCGGAGGGCCCGGCGTGGGGGCGATAGGCATGTGCTTCACCGGCAACTTCGCGCTGACGATGATGCTTGAGCCCGCTCTGCTGGCACCCGTGCTGTGCCAGCCCTCGCTGCCGTTCGACGACCCCGCCGGGCTGGAGATCGCACCCGAGGAACTCACCGCCGTGCGCAGCCGCCTGGAGCGGGACGATCTGACCGCCCTGGCCTATCGCTTCGACGGTGACCGCTACTGCAAGGCCGAGCGCTTCGCAGCCTATGCCGAGGTCCTCGGCGATCGATTCGTCGCGCGCATACTGCCCGACAGCGCGGCGAATCGCACAGACCTGCCGCCCTTCTTCGAGCAGGTGGTGGCCAGCCCGCACAGCGTGGTGACGACCCATCTGATCGATGAAGCGGGCCAGCCCACGTTGGCGGCCCGAGACGAGATTCTGTCGTTCTTCAGGATGAGGCTGCAATGACGGAAGCGTTGTCCCAACTCTGCCGCAGCGGCAGACTCAGAGCCGGACAAGCCAAGGGCCTGCGAACGCAAGCCCTTGATTCTTCTCACATAATTTTGGTAGGCCGTGTAGGACTTGAACCTACGACCAAAGGATTATGAGTCCTCTGCTCTAACCAACTGAGCTAACGGCCCCCCGGGAACTGCGGTCCGGCTGTGTGCCGAAGGCGTGGATTGTAGGGGCAAGTGGCGGGGTTTTCGGGCGGCTACTTCTGCGACAGCGCATTCGTCACCAGCCGCGAGGTGATATCGACGATCTGGATCATGCGGTCATAGGCCATGCGGGTGGGGCCGATCACGCCCAGGGTGCCGACGATCTGGCCGTCGACTTCGTAGGGGGCGGAGACGATGGATAGCTCCTCGTAGGGCACGACCTGGCTCTCGCCGCCGATATAGATGCGCACGCCCTCGGCGCGGCTGGAGACGTCAAGCAGGCGCATCAGCTGGGTCTTCTGCTCGAACAGGTCGAACAGGCGGCGCAGGCTGCCCATGTCGTGGCTGAAGTCCTGCACGGTGAGCAGATTGCGCTCGCCGGAGATGACCATCTGCTCCTGGTTGCCTTCCATCACCTCGGTGCCGGCCTGCACGGCCGCCTGCATCAGCATCGCGATCTCGCCGCGCAGGGCATCGACCTCATGCTTGAGCCGTTCGCGCACCGCCTCAATGGTCAGGCCGGCGTAGTGGGCGTTGATGTAGTTGCTGGCCTCCAGCAACTGGCCCTGGTTGATGTCCTGCGCGGTAAAGATGACGCGGTTCTGCACATCGCCATCGGGTGCCACCAGTATCACCAGCACACGCCGCTCGCCCAGGCGCAGGAACTCGATGTGGTGGAAGACGGAGGCCTTGCGCGGCGTGGTGACCACGCCGACAAAGCTGGACAGATTGGAAAGGATCTGCGCCGCATTGGCGATCACTCGCTGCGGCTGGTCGGGCTGCAGATGGGGCTCCAGCGCGCCGCCACCCATCCCGGAGCCGGCGGGCTTGGCGGTGAGCATGGTGTCGACGAACAGACGGTAGCCCTTCGGCGTAGGTATGCGCCCGGCGCTGGTGTGGGGGCTCGCGATCAGGCCCAGCTCTTCCAGATCGGCCATCACATTGCGTATCGTGGCCGGCGACAGCTCCAGGCCCGAGGCCTTGGACAGCGTGCGCGAGCCCACCGGCTGACCGTCCGCGATATAGCGTTCAACCAGGGTTTTCAGCAGTGATTTGGAGCGCTCGTCGAGCATGATCTTCATTGTACGGAGTGTGAGGCTTTTACGGCCCGGTTTGGGCCCGGCGCTGTGGTGTAATCCCGCCCATGGCGAAGCGCTTCCGTCATGCGGCGATTGTGGGCAAGTTCCAGGCCCGGGGCATTCGCCCCGTGCTGGAGGACATCGCCCATTTTCTGGCGCAGCAAGGTCTTGATGTTTCCCTGGAGCGTGAGACGGCGCTCAACACGGGCATCACCGAATTCCCAAGCCTCTCGACCGACGAGCTGGGCGCGCAATGCGACCTGGCCGTGGTGGTCGGTGGCGACGGCACGATGCTGGGCTTTGCCCGCGAGATGGCACGCTTTGGTGTGCCGTTGGTGGGCATCAACCAGGGCCGACTGGGCTTTGTGACCGACATCGCCATCGACCAATACCGCGAGACCTTGTTGCCGATGCTGGCCGGCGACTTCGAACGCGAGCACCGCTCGATGCTGGAGGGCTGCGTCTGGCGCGACGAGCGTTGCATCTTCGAGGCGCTGGCCATGAACGATGTGGTCGTCAGCCGTGGCGGTACCTCGGGCATGGTGGAGCTGAAGGTCGACGTGGGCGAGGAGTTCGTCGCCAACTTCCGCGCCGACGGCCTGATCATCGGCTCGCCGACCGGCTCCACCGCCTATGCGCTGTCGGCCGGCGGGCCCATCCTGCACCCCAGCATCGCCGGCTGGGTGGTGGTGCCTATCGCCTCGCACACGCTCAGCAACCGACCCATCGTGCTGCCCGACACCGGCACGGTCAGCGTCGAGATCGTGGCCGGGCGCGATGTGAGCGTCAATTTCGATATGCAAAGCCTGGCCAGCCTGCTGCACGGCGATCGCATCACCGTGCGCCGCTCGGAGCACGAGGTCTGCTTTCTGCACCCGCGCGGCTGGAGCTACTACGCCACCCTGCGCCGCAAGCTGCGCTGGAACGAAGGGGTCAGTTGATGACTCCCTGGTACTCGAGAATATGAAGATCACTTCGGAGTTCTTGTCATGCTGAGGCGCTTGTCGCTGCGCGATTTTGTGATCGTCACCGCGCTGGAGGTCGATTTCGATGGCGGCTTCTCGGTCCTCACCGGCGAGACCGGTGCCGGCAAGTCCATCCTGATCGATGCGCTGCAGCTGGCGCTGGGCAGCCGGGGCGATGCCGGCGTGGTGCGCGAGGGTGCGGCCAGGGCCGAGATCAGCGCCGAGTTCGATGCACCGGCGGCCATCGCGCCCTGGCTGGAGGAAGCCGGCTTCGACGTGCAGGAGAGCCTGCTGCTCAAGCGTGTGATCGACGCCCAGGGCAAGAGCCGCGCCTGGGTCAATGGCAGCGCCGCCACCGTGGCCCAGCTGCGCGAGCTGGCCGATCATCTGGTGGACATTCACGGCCAGCACGCCTGGCAAGGCCTGACCCGCGCGCCCTCGGTGCGCGCCCTGCTCGATGCCTATGCCCGGCTTGACACCAGCGCCGTGGCCAGCGCCTGGCAGCACTGGAAGGCCGCCAGCGAGCAGTTGGCCGAGGCCAGCAAGAGCCAGGACAAACTGGCGACCGAACGCGAACGCCTGGCCTGGCAGATTGCCGAGATCGACCGCCTGGCCCCCGGCGCCGACGAGTGGGAGACGCTCAGCGCCGAACACCAGCGCCTGGCCCATGCGCAAAGCCTGATGGACGCCGCCCGCGTGGCGCTGAGCGCGGCCAGCGAAGCCGACACCAGCGCCGAGAGCCTGACCGGCCAGGCGATCGACGCGTTGAACTCGGTGTCCGACTACGACCCGCGCCTTGGCCCCGTGATAGAGGCGCTGGCCGGCGCCCAATCGCAGCTGCAGGATGCCGCCCACACCCTGGCCAGCTATCTGTCGGACGCCGACCTGGAGCCCGAGCGGCTGCAGGAGCTGGACGAACGGATGTCGGCCTGGATGGGCCTGGCCCGCCGCTACCGCCGCACGCCGGCCGACCTGCCGGCCCTGCATGCGCAGTGGCGCACCGAGCTGGCCGCGCTTGATGCGGCCAGCGATCTGGAGGGCCTGGAGCGCGCGCTTAAGGCCGCGTTGAGCGCCTACACGGCCGAGGCCAGAAAGATCAGTCAGGCCCGCGCCAAGGCAGCGCCCAAGTTGTCCGATGCCGTGTCGAGCGCGATGCAGCAGCTGGGCATGGCCGGCGGCCGCTTCGAGGTAGCCCTGCTGCCTCAGGCCGAGCCTCAAAGCTTCGGCCTGGAGTCGGCCGAGTTCCTGGTCGCCGGCCATGCCGGCAGCACGCCGCGGCCGCTGGGCAAGGTGGCCTCGGGCGGCGAGCTGTCGCGCATCGCGCTGGCGATTGCCGTCACCACCTGCCAGCTTGAGGGCAAGGACGGGGGCGAGGCCGGTGCCGGCACCTTGATCTTCGACGAGATCGATTCCGGCGTCGGTGGCGCGGTGGCCGAGACCGTCGGCCGATTGATGAAGCAGCTGGGCCGCGACCGCCAGGTGCTGGCCGTCACCCACCTGCCCCAGGTGGCGGCCTGTGCCGACCATCATTTCGTCGTCGCCAAGAAGGCCTCGGGCGGCAGCACCTCCAGCGACGTACAGGCGGTGGCCGGCGAGGCCCGCGTGGCGGAAATCGCGCGTATGCTGGGTGGCGAGCGCCTGTCGTCCACCAGCCTTGCCCATGCGCAGGAGATGCTGGACCTGTCCAAGCAGGCTGCCGTGAGTCCCGCAAAACCTGTCCCCGCAAAGAAGGCCAAATCATGACCGGCGCCGTTGAATCCGACACCGCTTTTGGCGGCCTGGCCGAGGCACTGGCGCCACGCGACGTGGTGCTGGTCACCGGCATCTCGGGCTCGGGCAAGTCGGTGGCCATGCATGCGCTGGAGGACGCCGGCTATTTCTGTGTGGACAATCTGCCGCCCGAGTTGCTGACCTCCTTCCTGAAGCTGGAATCACAACGCGAGCAGCGCCATGTGGCGATTGCGATGGACGCCCGCAGCGCCGGCTCCCTGCCCCATCTGCTGCCTACCCTGAAGAAGCTGCGAGCGCGCGGTGTGCGGGTGCGGTCTATCTTTCTCGACGCCAGTACCGACGCGCTGGTGCGCCGATTCTCCGAGACACGCCGCGCCCACCCGCTGAGCAAGAGCGAACAGGAGTCGGGCGATGCACGGCGCATCCTGATCGATGCGATCGAGCTGGAGCGCGAGCTGCTGGCCAGCATGCGCGTCGAGTCCACTGTGCTGGACACCAGCGCGCTGCGCCCGGCCCAGCTGCGCTCCTGGGTGCGTGACCTGGTGCAGGTCAGCGGCACCTCGCTGACGCTGGTGTTCGAGTCTTTCGCCTTCAAGCACGGCGTGCCGCTCGACGCCGACTTCGTATTCGACGTGCGTGTGCTGCCCAACCCCTATTACATCCGCGAGCTGCGCCCGCAGAATGGCCGCGATGCACCAGTGGCCGCCTATCTGGAGGCCCAGCCCGAGGTCGCGATCATGATGTCGCAGATCAGCGCCTTCTTCACCCAGTGGCTGCCGGCCTTCGAGGCCGACCACCGCAGCTATCTGACGGTGGCCATAGGCTGCACCGGCGGCCAGCACCGCTCGGTCTATATGGTCGAGACGCTGGCCCGCCAGTTCGCCCACCATGGCGCCACCTTGATACGCCACCGCGAGCTCGATGCCCGGGATTGAAACCGCACAGGGAGCCACGGTGCCAACGCGAGCCCTGCCCCTGTTCCCGTTGCAGACGGTGCTGTTCCCGGGCGGCCAGCTGAGGCTGAAGATCTTCGAGGCCCGCTATCTGGACCTGATGGCCGACTGCCTGCGCCAGCAATCGGCCTTTGGCGTGATCGCGCTGCGTCAGGGCGGCGAGGTGGGCCGCGGCGAGGCCGGCGTGAAATTCGAACCGGTGGGCGTGGCGGCCGAGCTGCTGGAGGTCGATGGCGAGCAGGCCGGCATCCTCCATGTGCGCTGCTGCGGCAGGCGGCGCTTCGAGCTGCAGGCTTGCGCGCAGGCGGCCGACGGGCTGTGGATGGGCCAGGTGCAGTGGCTGGATGACGACGCGCCGCAGGCCATCCCACCCGAACTCAGACCCGCGGCCGAGGGCCTGGCCAAGGCCATACAGAGCCTGGCCGAGCAGGGCAACAAACCATTCCTGGAGCCCTATGGCCTTGACGACGCGGCCTGGGTGGCGAACCGCTGGTGCGAGATCTTGCCGATACCGCTGGCGGCCAAGCAAAAACTGATGGAGCTGGACAGCCCGCTGATGCGCTTGCAGATCGTTGACGAGTTCCTGCGCGGCAAGGGCGTGCTGGAATAGCCCAAGCCTAGGCCGACGGTTGGGCCCGCTCTCGCTCGGCCGACAGCCAGCCGATCAGCACCATCGTGATGATGGAACCCACCGGACACATCAGGATGGACAGGGCCATCCAGCCAGCCAGGGGCCGGCCGTCGCGCTGCACGGCCAGGCCGACGAAGACCAGGTGCAGGATCAGCGAGGCAGCCAAGGTGATGGCCACCAGCGTGATCTTGGCCGCCGTGTGCTCGACCTCGGACTCGTTCATCGAGATCAGGAACCACAGGCTGCAGGCGGCCACCAACAGGGCCAGGGCGGCGGATTCGATGGCGCTTTTGACGGCTGGCTTCATTGATTTGGTCTTGTTCTGGGTCAAGGTGCGAGGCCAGCAAGCCTAGCAGGCCTGGGGCCGCCCTGTCCAATCAAGTCAGCAGCTTTTTCAGCGGCGCGGGCACGGCATAGCTGGCCAGCGCCTCCCGGGCCACCCAGATGCCGGGGCCGGGCAGGGCCTCGCCGGGGGCCTGGCTCAGGCTGGCCTGGCGGGGGTGCAGTACCCAGTCGAAGTGCGTCAAGCTGTGTTCTATCGTCGGCAGACGAGAGAGCTTGACATCGAGCGCCCCCGCCTGGGCCTGCAGCGCGGCCTCGTCGTCGAACAGCGGCAGCGTCCAGAGCCCGGCCCAGACACCGGTGTCGGGCCGCTGTGTCAGCCAGATGCGGCCCTCGTGCTCCAGCCACAGCCACCAGTTCTCACGCCGGCTGCGCTTGAGCTTGCGTATGCGCACCGGATAGTCTTCCGGCTGGCCCGTCTTGCGCCCCAGGCACAACTCGGCCACCGGGCACAGCAGGCATTGCGGCGAAGTACGGCTGCACAGCGTGGCGCCCAGATCCATCAAGCCCTGGGTGTAGGCTGGCATGTCCTGTTCGGGCAAGAGCTGGGTCGCCAGGGACCAGAGCTCGCGCTCGTTGGCCTGCTTGGCCAGATCGGCATCGAAGGCCAGCACGCGTCCCAGCACGCGCTTGACATTGCCGTCCAGTATCGCCACCCGCTCGCCGTAGCAGAACGAGGCGATCGCGGCTGCCGTCGAGCGGCCTATGCCGGGCAGGGTGGTCAGCAGCTCGGCCGTGGTCGGAAAGCTGCCGCCGAACTGCGCCACCACGGCCTGGGCGCAGCGGTGCATATTGCGTGCGCGGCTGTAGTAACCCAGGCCAGCCCACAGCGCAAGCACCTCGTCCAGATGGGCGGCGGCCAGCGCCGTCACATCGGGGAAGCGCTCGAGAAAGCGCTCGTAATACCCCAGCACCGTGGTCACCTGGGTCTGCTGCAACATGATCTCTGACAACCAGACGCGATAGGGGTCGTCCGTGTTCTGCCAGGGCAGCTGATGGCGGCCATGGACCTTTTGCCAGGCGATCAACGCCGGAGCAAATCCTTGAATCAATGAGGGATCAAGCGGCAGGGGCCGCGAAGCGTCGGTCACAGCGGGAATCGACGGCTTACTCGGCCGCGACCTGGGCCCAGCTGGCGTCGAACTCGCCAGCGGCAACCGTAGCCAACTCGAACTCGCCATCATCACCGCGGGTGGGCATGGACTGCGCCGCGGCCAGCACCATATTGACCACCGGCTGTATGCGCACCTGAGCCAGGCTCAGGCGCTGCTCCAGCGCCACCAGCTGGGTCAGTCGCGCTTCGAGCTCGCCGGCCTCGGCCTCGATACGAGTCAATGCCTCACGTCGGCGCACAAAGGTGTCGCGGCGCTCGCGCAACTGTGCATCGATCTGCACCGTGGCCGTCTTGCTCCAGCGCTCAACCTCGACGCGGGCCGCATCGAACACGGCGCGCAGCTTGGCCAGCAACATGCGGCGGAACTGCTCCATGAAGTCGGGCTGCAGCAGGCGCAGCGCCGAGCGTATGCCCAGGTACTGGCTATAGCTGCGTTCAAGCATCTCCAGCTCGCGCGAGCAGCGCGAGAAGTCGGGCGCCTGCTGCACCGCCAGCGCAAAGCCGTAGTCGGTGTTGAGCATCTGGATGCTGGAGACCAGCATGCCCTGCATTTCATCGACCCGCACCTGGGCCTGGTTCAGCAGCTGGTGCAGCTCGCGGCACATGGCCACAAAGACCTTGCGCGCACCGACATGGAAGAACGAGGCGTCCATGCCCAGCTGCATCTGACGCACCTGCTCGCGCACCCGCTCGCCGGCCAGGCCGTCGAGCAGCTCCTTCAGCGAGCGGCTGTGGATGGCCTTCAGTGCCTGCATGCGTTGCGAGCACAGCTCGAAGCGCTGGCCTTCGAGATCGACCCGGTCGCGCATCGCGCGCAGGCTGGTCGCGTTCTTGCCGCGGGCGCCGCGCAGCTCCAGGGCCTGCTCGGTGTTGTGGCGGCGGCGCAGGGTCAGCTGACGCTGCACATGGTTCTGCACGCCCTGCACCGTCTCCTGCACGGCCTTGGCCAGCAACTCGCCGCGCTGCGGCAATAGAGCCTTGGCCAGCATCGTCTCCAGTGCCGGCAGACGGCTGGCCTCCAGGCCCTTGGTGTCGCCGCGCAAGCGGGCGGTCAAGGCCTGACGTGCCGACAGCGGGAACACGCGGTCCGGCTCGACACCCAGAGTGCGGGCGGTATTGGCGCATTGCTTGCGGATCTGGGCCTGCACCACATCCACCGGCAGCAGCGGATCGTTCAGCGTGTCAATCTTGTTCAGCACGACGAAGCGCGCCATCGCACCCTCGTTCAGGTGCTCGCGCCAGACGTTCATGTCCGAGCGGGTCACGCCGGTGTCGGCGCCAAGGATATAGACCACCGCATGGGCGGCCGGTATCACGCTCAGGGTCAGCTCGGGTTCGGCACCGACGGCGTTCAGGCCCGGCGTGTCCAGCACGACCAGGCCCTGGGCCAGCAGCGGGTGCGGGTATTTGATCAGCGCATGTCGCCAGGCCGGCACATCGACCAGACCATCCTCGCGAATCGGCGGGTTGTCGGGCGACGGCGAGGTCTTGTCATTGGCGTCGGGCTCGTCGCTCCACAGACCCAGCTTGCGCGCCTCCTCGACGCTGACCGCACGGGTGCGCGTCACCTCCATCAGGGTCAGCGCCAGCTCTTCATGGCTCAGATCGTCCAAGGGCACATGGGTCCAGATGCTGCGGCGCAGGCGCAGATCGGACAGCGAACGGCCCTCGATGCGGGTCTCGATGGGCAGCAGCGACAGCATCGCCGGCTCGCCCTGGTCATAGGACATCTCCACCGGGCACATCGTCGTGCGCCCCGGCGTGGCCGGCAGCACGCGCCGGCCGGTGTCGCTGAAGAACATGGCATTGATCAGCTCGGACTTGCCGCGCGAGAACTCGGCGACAAAGGCCACCACCAGCTTGTCGCCCCCGACGCGCAGGCGCAGTCGGTCGAGCTGCTCGCTGACGGTTTCGTCCAGCAGACCCTGGCCGGCCAGGTGCTGGACAAGCTCTGCCAGCGCCGCATCCAGGGATGCGCGCCAGGCATTCAAGCCATCCAAGCGTTGCGCCAGTGAGCGTGGGCTGCCATTCATGTGCGGGCATGCTAGCGCAATCCCATGACGATTCTGTGCGGGGTTCACCTTAGGGATAGACCAATCAGCGGGTTTGTGCGGGGACACGGCAGGGGAAATGAGGGTCGATAGGGGCCAAAAATCAGCGAATCTGGCATTTTGGGCAAAAGTACGTAGATCGCTGGGCCTGAACAATACGCCGTATGGCGGTGCCGCAATGACGGCAGGGCTCACCCTCGCGGCCGTAGACCTGGGCCTGCATCTGGAAGCTGCCGGCCACGCCGTGCGAGTCCTTGAAGTCGCGCAGGGTCGTGCCGCCGGCCGCCAGGGCCTCGCCCAGCACCTGACGCACCGCCCTGGCCAGACGCTCGCTGCGCGGCTGGCTGAGCTTGTGTGCCGCCAGGCGTGGGTCTATGCCGGCCATGAACAGGGCCTCGCAGGCGTAGATATTGCCGGCACCGACGACGATATCCCCCGCCAGCAGCGCCTGCTTGATGGCCACACGGCGGCCGCGCAACGCCGAATACAGATAGGCACCGCCAAAAAGCGGGTCAAAAGGCTCGAAACCAAGCTTAGATAACAACTTGACAGCCGGCTCCTGATCCAAGCCGCCGGACCAGACCACGGCGCCAAATCGCCTCGGGTCGGTCAACCTCAGGGTGCCCTGGGTCGTCTCCAGATCGAAATGGTCATGGGCAGCTGGGGCTGCCATGCCCTCGCCAAAGGCCAGCGAGCCGGACATGCCCAGGTGCAGCAGCAGGCCGCCGGGCGCCAAGGGCAACCACAGGTACTTGCCGCGGCGCGTCACCTCGCCCACCGTCAGCCCGACCAGATCACCCGGTGCGCGACCCATTGGCCAGCGCAGCGGCTTGCCGAGGCGGACCGCGGTGACGCGCGCACCAGCGATGCGCTGGGCAAAGCTGCGGCGGGTGACTTCAACTTCGGGGAGTTCGGGCATGGGGGAATTATCCCGTGACGGCCAACTCCTAGAATGGATCATTCGCCCAGGAGCATGCATGCCCGACTTTCTTCGCCGTACAACCCTTGCCCGTTTGCTGTCTCAAGGGTTGACCGTCGCCGTGATGTGCTCGGCCTTGGCAGCCGCCAGCAGCCATGCCCAGGAGCAGCCCGCCACCGAGGCGCCCCCAGCGCCGCCAGCTCCGGTCTACAACTCGGAATTGGACGCGCCGCTGTTCTACCAGCTACTGATCGGCGAAATGGAACTGCGCTCGGGCGAGCCCGGCAATGCCTTCCAGGTCCTGCTGGACGCCGCCCGGCGCACCGGAGACGAGGCGCTGTTCCGCCGCGTTGTCGGCATCGCGCTGCAGGCGCGCGCCGGTGACCAGGCCCTGATGGCCGCCCGGGCCTGGCGTCAGATTGCACCCGAATCCACCGAGGCGCTGCAGACCACGGTGCAACTTCTGCTCGGCCTGAACCGCATCTCTGACCTGAGCGAGCCACTGGGAGCGCTGATCAGGCTGACCCCGCCCGACCAGCGCGCAGGCGCGATTGCCGCACTGCCCCGCCTGCTGCAGCGGCTGCCCGAATCGAAACGCGTGCTGTCGGCGGTCGAGCCGGTGCTGCAACCCTATCTGCTGCAGCCCGACACCGCGATCGCCGCCCATGTCAGCCTGGCCCGTTTGACCCTGGCGGCCGGCGACACGCCAGCGGCGCTGGCCCTGCTGAAAACCGCCTCGGCCAGGGAGCCGGGCGCCGAAGGACCGGCCTTGGTGGCCTTGGAAATGCTGGGCAGCGAGCCCGATGCCGAGGCTTTGGTGCAAGCCCACCTGAAAGCCAAGCCGGGAAGCGACTTTGTGCGCCTCGCCTATGGCCGCGGCCTGGCCCGGGCGCAGCGCCATGGCGACGCGATCCGCGAGCTCATCGCCGTCACCCGCTCCAGCCCCGGACTGCTCAGCGCCTGGATGAGCCTGGGCGCGCTGCAGCTTGATCTGCGCCACCCGGCCGAGGCCGAGGCCGCACTCAACGCCTATCTGACCCACGCTGATGCCGCCATCAAGGACGACAAGGATGGCAAGAGCAATCCCGAAGCCGGCCCCGAGGCGCGTCAGCAAGCCTATCTGCTGCTGGCCCAGGCGGCCGAGCAGAAAGGCGATCTGAAGGCCGCCGAGGCCTGGCTGGCCAAGGTCGGCGACACCAAGGAACTGCTGCAGGTGCAATACCGCCGCGCCTCGGTGCTGGCGCGACAGGGAAAGCTGGAGCAGGGCCGCAAACTGTTGCAAAGCCTGCCCGAGCAGAACGACGATGACATCAAGGCCAAGCTCACCGCCGAGGCCCAGCTGCTACGCGATGCCAAGCAGTGGCAGGCGGCCTATGACGTGCTGGGCACGGCCAACAAGCGTTTCGAAAACGACTCCAACCTGCTCTACGAGCAATCGATGCTGGCCGAGAAGCTCAACCGCATGGACGAGATGGAGCGCCTGCTGCGCAAGGTGATCGAGCTCAAGCCCGACTACCACCACGCCTACAACGCACTGGGCTACTCGCTGGCCGAGCGCAACACCCGGCTGGACGAGGCCAAACGCCTGATCCAGAAGGCGCTGGAGCTGGCACCCAACGAACCCTTCCTGCTGGACAGCCTGGGTTGGGTCGAGTACCGGATGGGTCAGAAGGATGAAGCGCTGCGCCTGCTGCAACAGGCCTACAAGTCAAGACCCGACACCGAGATCGCTGCCCATCTGGGCGAGGTGCTGTGGGTGACGGGCAAGCAGGAGGAGGCCAAACGTGTCTGGCGCGAGGGCGCGGGCCGCGACCGCACGAACGAAGTGCTGAAAGAGACGCTGGCGCGCTTGCGTGTGTCGCTGTGAGCGGGCTCGCGATTGCCAGACCACTGGGCCTGCTGCTGCTGTGCGCCTCGATATGGGGTTGCGCCACCCCGCCCAAGCCCGCAGCCTTTGCCGGCGACAGGCTGAGCGGCCGCTTATCGGTGCAGGTGGCCCACAACAGCGGCGGCACGGCCCAGGGCGGCGCTGCCGCCTTCGAGCTGCAGGGCATGCCCGAGGCCGGTCAGCTGGAGCTGAGCACGCCGCTGGGCACTTTGGCCGCAAGGGCCAGTTGGCAGCCCGGACAGGCGCTGCTGCAGCGCTCGGACACCGAGACGCGCTATGCCGACCTTGACGCGCTGACCCGAGACCTGCTCGGCGAGGCCGTGCCGGTGGCCGCGCTGTTCGACTGGCTCAAGGGCCGGCCCTGGACGGGAGCCGCCAGCCACCCTTTGATCGACGGCAAGCCCGGCTTCCGGCAGCTGGGCTGGACGGTGGACTTGTCCAGCTATGCCGAGGGCCTGATCAATGCCCGGCGCAAGGAACCCACCGAGGTCACGCTGCGCGCCCGGCTGGACCCGCCGGAACCCCGCTGATGCTGGCCCTGTATGACGTGGCCGCACCGGCCAAGCTGAATCTGTTCCTGCACGTCATCGGCCGCCGCGCCGACGGCTATCACCTGCTGCAATCGGTGTTCGTGCTGATCGACTGGTGCGACACCCTGCACTTCGAGCGCCGCAGCGATGGCCAGTTGGCCCGCCACGACCTGAGCGAGCCACTGCCTGCCGAGGACCTGTGCCTGCGCGCGGCCCGCGCGCTGCAAACAGCCAGCGGCTGCAGCTTCGGCGCCGACATCCACATTGCCAAGCAGGTGCCCTCGGGCGCCGGCATGGGCGGCGGCTCGTCCGATGCGGCCAGCACGCTGTTGGCGCTGAACCGCCTGTGGGGTCTGAACTGGTCGCTGTCGCGTCTGCTGCCCATCGGCCTGAGCCTGGGCGCCGACGTGCCCTTCTTCCTTGGCGGCCGGCCCGCCTTCGTCGAAGGCATTGGCGAAATCCTCACGCCCTTGCAGCTGCCCGAGCAGCGCTTCGCGGTGCTCAAACCGCAGGCCTCGCTGCCCACTGCTCAAATTTTTTCGAGCCCCCTCTTGGCACGTGACGCACCTGCTGTTATAGTAGCGGGCTTTCCTGCAGACACTTCTTCAAACCAGTTGAAGGAAATCACCGCGGAGATGATCGCCCAAGGCTTCGGTCACAACGACCTGCAGCCACCGGCCGAGAGTCAATGTACCGAGGTGGTCGAAGCGCTGGAACTGCTGAGGGCCTGGTTTGGCAATAGCCGGATGACGGGCTCGGGCAGTGCGGTGTTTGCAAGGTTGAACGAGATGAATGAGATTCAGGGCATGTCCGAATCACCTAAAATTCCCGAGGAGCTTGCTCCCGGATGGGTGGGTCGGATATGCCGGAGTTTGCAGCTGCACCCGCTGGTCGGTTGGGCTGCAGACTGAAAGTTACGGGGTTTCGCAACAGCGGAATTCCAGTGTAGGGGCGTCGCCAAGCTGGTTAAGGCATCGGATTTTGATTCCGACATGCGCAGGTTCGAATCCTTCCGCCCCTGCCAAATTTTTTCTCTGTCCCGGCCCAGTCGGTTTCACGCCATGTGAAGCCAGCGGCCCTTAGCCTAAAGCCGGAGGGCGCGTGCTGTTCAACACCGTTCTGTTCACCGGGAACGCCAATCCAGTTCTCTCCCAGGAAATTGCCACCCACCTCGGTGTGGAGCTCGGCAAGGCCGTGGTCGGTCGTTTCTCCGATGGTGAAGTCACCGTCGAGATCCAGCAAAACGTGCGGGCTCGCGATGTCTTCGTGATCCAGCCGACCTGCGCGCCGACCAACGAAAACCTGATGGAGCTGCTGATCATGGTCGATGCCCTGAAGCGCGCCAGCGCTCGCCGCATCACCGCCGTGATCCCCTACTACGGCTATGCCCGCCAGGACCGCCGCCCGCGCTCGACGCGCGTGCCGATCTCGGCCAAGGTGGTCGCCAACCTGCTGGAAACCGTCGGCGTCGAACGCGTGCTGACGATGGACCTGCATGCCGATCAGATCCAGGGCTTCTTCGACATTCCCGTCGACAATATCTACGCCTCGCCGGTGCTGCTGTCCGACCTGAAGAGCCGCAACTACCAGGATCTGGTGGTGGTGAGCCCCGACGTCGGCGGCGTGGTCCGCGCCCGGGCCCTTGCCAAGCAGCTGGGCTGCGATCTGGCCATCATCGACAAGCGCCGCCCGGCAGCCAATGTGTCCGAAGTGATGCACGTGATCGGCGAGATCGACGGCCGCAACTGCGTGATCATGGACGACATGATCGACACCGCCGGCACACTGGTGAAGGCCGCCGAGGTGCTGAAGGACCGTGGCGCCAAGAGCGTGTTCGCCTATTGCACCCACCCCATCCTGTCGGGCCCGGCGATCGAGCGCATTCAGGGTTCGCAGCTGGACGAGGTGGTGATCAGCAACACCATTCCGCTTAACGATGCGGCCAAGGCCTGCGGCAAGATCCGCCAGCTGTCGGTGGCCTTCCTGTTCGCCGAGACGATACGCCGCATTTCCGATGGCGAGTCGGTGACCTCGCTGTTCTCTGACCAGAACAATAATTTCTGATTCTTGACCGCCCTGCGCAAGTGGGGCGGTTGATAAAGCCGCGGCCGCAAGGCCGTTTTTTCTGGGCGACCTGGTCGCGGGCGCCCTTCCATACTTGGAGTCAATCATGAAATTTGCCGCTTTTGAGCGCACATTGCAGGGGACCGGAGCGAGCCGCCGCCTGCGCATCGCAGGCAAGGTGCCTGGTATCGTCTTTGGTGCCGGCGAGCCCGCGATGATCGAACTCGATCACAACGCGCTGTACCACGCCATCAAGAAGGAAGCCTTCCACAGCACCATCCTGGAAATGGAACTGGCCGGCAAGACGGAACAAGTGCTGCTGCGCGACTTCCAGATGCACCCGTACCGCCAGCTGATCCTGCACGTGGACTTCCAGCGCGTCGACGCCACGACCAAGATCACCAAGAAGATCCCGCTGCACTTCATCAACGAAGAGTCGTCGCCGGCCGTCAAGACCGAAGGCTGCCTGGTCAATCACGTGGTCACCGAGCTGCTGATCACCTGCCTGGCCAAGGAACTGCCTGAGTTCTTGACCGTGGACCTGGGTCAGCTGACCAAGGGCACGACCCTGCACGTGAACGACATCCAGCTGCCTGCCGGCACCAAGGTCGTGACCCACGGCAAGCCCAACCCCGTGATCGTCTCCGTGACGGCCAAGGTCGAGGAAGAAGTGGTTGTGGCTCCTGTGGCCGCAGCACCGGTCCCTGCCAAGGGCAAGGGCAAGAAATAAGTTCTTTGCGGGACAGACAAAGCTCAATCCATTGTGGGATGGACCTTGCCGTATGCGGCAAGCTCCGTCCCCAACAGATCAAGAGCAAGCTCGGACCCCAACTGACTCGATGTATTTCGTGATGCGACGGCACCGCGATCTCCAGCAAAGCCCCACCTCGGTGGGGCTTTTTCTATTCCGAAGCCGTACCATCACCCTCATGGCTCGACGCGAAAGCACCATGAACTCAATGCGTCTGGGTGCGCTGGCCCTGTTGCTCGGCCTTTTGTCACTCTCACCGCGCCCGGCCCTTGCCGCCGAGTTCGCGGTCGACATGATCCAGTTCGACTTCTGGGCCATGGCCAACCCCGACCGGACCAGTCCCGAGCCCCATGTCGGCATCGTGGTGGACCTGCTGAACGAGTTCGAGCGACGCAGCGGCCACACCACCAAGCGAACCCTGACACCCTATGCCCGGGTCGAGCTGGATCTGGAGCGCGGCAATATCGACTTCTCGCTGATGGCCTGGGGCGAGGCGCGTGGAGCCTATGCCAACCGCGGCGCGGTGCTGGCGCCGCTGCACTTCGGCGTGCGCGCACTCAAGGGCATCGCGCTGAAGGACTATGGCTCGCTCAAGGACATCACCATAAGTGCCTCGCGCGGCCTGAAGATAGATCCGCGCTTCGACGCCGATCAGACGCTGAAGAAGGACTTTGTGCGCGACTACACCACCGGCGTGCGCAAGACCACCCTGCGCCGCGATTCCCAGGCCGTGGCCGGGTCCCTGCTGACGATCAACCACATCATCAGAAACATGGGCGTGCAGGACGAGTTCGGCGAGACCCTGGTGCTCAACACCACCGTGCTGTCGGTGTCGTTCTCGAAAAAGGCACCGCAGGCCGCGCTGGAGAGCCAGGTCCATGCGGTGTTCAAATCAATCGCCGACGATGGCACGGCCAAGCGTATCGTCGACAAATGGCTGCCCGAGTGAACCGAATTCAGACGCCGCGACGCGGGCTGACACCCTCCGGCCAGCCCTCACCCAGATCGCCCAGCAGCCCCACCATGATGGCCAGGCCCTGCTCGCCGGAATAGGCGGGCAGATGCTCGTCGGGCGCATGCTGCGAGCAGGTCGGCGCCGAATGGGGCACCCAGATCGTCGGCAGGCCCAGGGTGCCGGCAAAGCAGTCATTGGGCAGCGAGCCGCCCAGATTGGGCAGCAGCACCGGCGCCTGGCCCGTGGTCTCGGTCAGCGAGCGCACGGCGAAGCGCACCCAGGCGCTGTCGGGATCGGTCCGGGTGGCCTGCATGATCTCCGAGCCCTCCTGCGACAGCTCTATCTGACCAAAACCCTTGGCGTCGAGATGCTCGCGCAGGGCCGGAATGAAGCCCTGTGGATCCTTGCCGACGACGAAGCGTATCTGCATGAAGGCCACCGCACGGGGCGGAATGGCATTTACAGGCCGGTCCGGATTGCCCGCACGGAAGGCCAGCACCTCGACCGAATTCCAACCGAACACCCGCTCGGCCGGACTCAGGCCCGGCTCGCCCCATTGGGTATCGATCATCGGCCCGCCGGGTTCACCCGGTTGCACCGTGCTCAGCGCCTGGCGCACCGAATCGGGAAGAGGCGGCGGACGCAGGCCTTCGACCTGGATCACGCCATGGGCATCGACGATGCTGGCAATCGCGCTGGCCAGAATCACGCCGGGATTGGCCAGCAGCCCACCCCAGTTGCCCGAGTGATGGGCGCCCTCGCGGGCGATCAGCTCCAGCTTGAAATTCATCACGCCGCGCGAGCCCAGGAACAGGGTCGGCGCCTCGGTGCGCAGACGCGGGCCATCGGAGGCGATGAAGACATCGGCCGCCAGCGCCGGCTTGTGTTGCTCGCAGATCTGCTGCAGGCCCGGCGAGCCGACCTCCTCGCCCATCTCCAGCAACCATTTGACGTTGAAGCCAAGCCTGCCCTGATGCTTGAGCAGATGGCCGATGGCGGCCAGATTGATGCTGTGCTGGCCCTTGTTGTCGGCGCTGCCGCGGCCGTACCAGCGGCCGTCCTTGATCTCCAGCGCCCAGGGCGAGGCGGCCTTGCGCCAGCGGGCCTCGTCGCCGGGGACCACGTCACCGTGGCCATACATCAGCACCGTCGGCAGCGCCGCTTCCTCCTGCCGGCCGGCGAACATGAAGGGCGGACCGCCATCGACCGGGTTCTCCCAGATCTCGGTCTGGAAACCCAGGGCGGCGAAGCTGGGGGCCATCTCCTCGGTCAGATAGCGGCGCAGCTCGGGCGCGGCCTCGGGCAGCTGGCTCTCGGTACGGAAGGCGATGCGCCGGGCCAAGGCCGCTTGCAGGCTGGCGATGTCCAGGCTTTCGATCAGGGCAGCGTGCTTGTTCATCAATCCATACTAGCGCCGCCCGGCTGCGGACCCATACGGGGAACCCGCAGCAGCGCCGATAATCGCCCCCATGATTCGACTCTTTGTTGGCCTGGGCAACCCCGGCCCTGAATACGAGGACACCCGCCACAACGCCGGTTTCTGGTGGGTGGACGAGGTGGCACGCAAGCTCGGTGGCCATTGGGTGCCCGAGCGCAATTACTTCGGTCGCGTCGCGCGCATCAATCTGCCCGCCGGTCCGATTTGGCTGCTGCAGCCGATGACGTATATGAACCTGTCGGGCAAGGCTGTGGCGCCGCTGGCGCGCTTTTTCAAGATCGCGCCCGAGGAGATTCTGGCCGTGCACGACGAGCTGGACATAGCGCCGGGCCAGATGAAGTTCAAGCAGGGCGGCGGCAACGGTGGTCATAACGGCCTGAAGGACATGCAGGCCCAGCTGGGCTCGCCGAACTTCTGGCGGCTGCGGCTGGGCATAGGCCATCCTGGCGACAAGGCCGAAGTCGCCAGCTACGTGTTGCGCAAGCCACCGGCGGCCGAGCGCGAGGCCATCCACGACTGCATAACGAAGTCGATCGCCGATGCGCTGGACCTGCTGATCGCCGGCGACATGGAGCGCGCGATGATGAAGATACACGCCAAGCCGCCCCGCCCCAAGCCGCCCCGCCCTGCGGCGCCAACACCCGTCGTGCCATGAAAAACCTGCCAGCCCTGTTGTTTGTCGCCTGCACGCTGATCGTGTTGTCCAAGCCGGGGCTGGCTCAGAACACCAAGGTCTATCGCTGCGGGCCCGAGGGCCGCGAGCTGAGTCAGAAGCCCTGCGACAACGGGGGCCAGGTCTTGACACCAAAGATCGATCAGCCGGACGCCGAGCAGCGCCGCCAGGCCGCGGAGGCCGCCAGGCGCGACGCGCAGCTGGCCCGCCAGCTGGAGCGGGACCGTCGCCAGCGCGAGGCCGAGGAGGCGCGCCAGCAGCAGGGCGCCGCCGGCATCCATGGCCGAGGCAAGGCGGCGGAAGGGCCCGAAAAAAAGCCCGCCAAAAAGGCCAAGGCCCCGGCCAAGCCCGAGGGTTTCACGGTCACCACGGCAAAACCCGCCAAGGAACGCAAGCCGGCGCCGGCGCCCAAACCTTGAGCCTGATCAGCCAGGGTGAAGCAACACCGCATAGAATGCGCGCTGTTGGTGCTCGCACAGGCATTGCGCCTGGGCAGTTAAACGGGAATCAGAATGGATCGCGGCAAGCCTGCCGAAGCCTAACCTGAGCTGTCCCCGCAACGGTAAGCGGACGAAGGCCTGATCAAGACCTTCCGCTCGTGTGCACAGTCCACTGGTGGCCCCAAGGCCGCTGGGAAGGATGCACGGGTAGCTCCGCCAGCCCGGATACCGGCCAACAAGCGATGGCGCCTCACCGCGCCCTCACACCACGGAAGCCTGCGGGAGAGCTGGCGACCGTACTTACTTGTTGCGGTATCTCATGACTTCGAAGTTCCACCCTACTGGCCTGCGCTGCTGCATGGCGCTGTCTACCCTCGCCCTGGCCACGTCCGCGCTGGCGGCTCCTCAGGAGAATTCGCTGCCCGCCGTGATGGTCACAGCCACGCGCAGCCCGATGAATCTGAGCCAGGTGCTGGCCGATGTCACGGTGCTCACGCGCGCCGACATCGAACGTCAGGCGCTGGGCGGCCTGGCCGACCTCCTGCGCACCCAGGCCTGTTTCGAGATGGTGCGCACCGGCGGCCCGGGCGCCAATACCTCGATGTTCGTGCGCGGCGCCGACACCCGCCACACGCTGGTGCTGGTGGACGGCGTTCGCGTTGATTCACAGGCCACCGGCGGCGCCAGCTGGCAGTCGATTCCTCTGGCCCAGATCGAGCGCGTGGAGATTGTGCGCGGCGCGGCCAGCGCCATCTACGGCTCCGACGCCATCGGCGGCGTGGTGCAGATATTCACCCGCAAAGGCGACGGCACACCGCAGTTCGAGTTCGGCGCCGGCATCGGCAATCTGGGCCTGGCCAAGCTGGATGCCTCGCTGACCGGCAAGAGCGGCCTGTTCGACTATGCCGTATCGCTGGCGAGCGAACGCGGCTCCGGCTTCAACTCGCGCCCGGTGCTGAACGACCCGGCCTACATCCCCGACAGCGACGGCCACCGCAGCCACAGTGCCACCGCGCGCCTCGGTGCCCAGGTGACAAGCGAGCACCGCTTCGAAGTGGTGGCGATGAAAAGCCTCATCTGGTCGCAGTACGACGGTGCCGCCAAGCCCAAGGTGGACGACCAGAACTTCAACGAGATGCAGGCGCTGCGCGGCAGCTGGTCGGCCCAGTTCACGCCCGGCTGGCACAGCGAGCTCAGCGCCGGCGAGTCGCGCGACCGCTACGAGACCGCACCTTCCGTCTATCTGACCGAGACCCGCATCCGCAACTTCGCCTGGAACAACACATTCAAGATCGGCCCCGGCCAGCTCAACACCCTGGTGGAGCGCCGCGAAGACCTCCTGCTGAACACCGGCCTGACGCAGACGCAGACGGCCGGCGAGGCCGACCGACATCAGAATGCCGTGGCGGCCGGCTATATCCTGGAGGCGGGGCAGAACAAGGAATGGGGCCTGCAAGCCCATCTGCGCCATGACCGGGACAGCCAGTTCGGCGGCGCCACCACCGGCACCTTGGCGGCGGGCTACAGCCTGTCGTCGGCCTGGCGTGTGATCGGTTCGGCCGGCACGGCCTTCCGCGCACCCACCCTGTACCAGAGCTTCAGCCCCTACGGCCCCGATGCCACCAAGGGCGGCACGCCGCTGCTGGCCGAGCGCGGCCGCAACACCGAGCTGGGCCTGCAGTACAAGCAGGGCACGAATGAGTTCGGCCTGACCGCCTACCGCAATCTGATCAACAACCTGATCATTTTTGGCTCGGCCGGCAACTGCAACAGCCAGTTCGGCTGCTATCAGAACGTCGGCCAGGCGCGGCTGCAGGGCCTGACCTTGCGAGCCGGCACCCGTGTGGCTGCGGTGCGCCTGTCGGGCACCCTGGACCTGCAGGCGCCCAAGGACGTGACCAGCACGCCCAACTATGCCAACTACGGCAAGCTGCTGGCACGGCGCAGCAACAAGCATGCCTCGCTGCGCGCCGACATCGAGCTATGGGGCTGGAGCCTGGGTGCGCAGACCCTGATCAGCGGCCGGCGCTTCGACAATGCGGCCAATACGGTCAAGCTGGGCGGCTATGCGCTGCTGAACCTGGACGCACAGTACAGCCTGACGCCGACCCTGCGCCTGCAACTGCAGCTGGACAATGCCTTCGACCGCGCCTACCAGACGGCCAATGGCTATGCCAGCTCGCCGCGTGCGGTGTTCGCCGGCCTGCGCTACACGCCCAAGCTGTAAGCAGGGCCTCACCATGGCAGACCACCATCTGATCGTCGGCGGGCAGCGCAGCGGCAAGTCACGCCAGGCCGAGCGCCTGGCGCTGGCCTGGCGGCGCGCGGATGCTGCTCACCGCGTGACGGTGGTGGCCACGGCCATGGCCCATGACGAGGAGATGCAGCAGCGCATCGCCCGGCACCGGCAGGACCGCCCGGCCGACTTTGCCACCATCGAAGCCCCGCTGGACCTGGCCGCTGCGCTCGCGCAAGCCGCCGCACCGGGGCGCCTGCTGATCGTTGACTGCCTGACCCTGTGGCTGACCAACTGGCTGATGCCAATCCATGGCCGAGTCGATCAGGCAGGCTGGCAACTGGCCCGGCAGTCCCTGCTCGACACTCTGCCGGCGCTGGCATCACCGCTGCTCTTCGTCTCAAACGAGGTCGGTTGGGGCATCGTGCCGATGTCGCGCGAGGTGCGCGACTTCGTCGACGAGCTGGGGCGTCTGAACCAGCAGGTGGCGGAGCGCTGCGCGAAGCTGACCCTGATGGTGGCCGGCCAGGCCTGGACCCGCGAAGTCGAAGCAAAGGAATTGCCATGAAGCCGCTGTTTGTACTGCTCTCCGCGCTGATGTCGCAGGGCAGCGCACTGGCCGCCGATGTCCTCATCAAGGACGATGTGGGCCAGACCACGCGCTGGGCCGCCCCGCCGCAGCGCATCGTCAGCCTGCTGCCCTCGCTGACCGAGAGCGTCTGCGAACTCGGCGCCTGCGCCCGGCTGATCGGCGTCGATCGCTATTCCAACCACCCGGCCTCTGTGAACGCCCTGCCCAAGCTCGGCGGCCTGGACGACACCAATGTCGAGATGATCGTGGCGCTGAAACCCGATGTGGTGCTGGTCGCGCCCTCGTCACGCGTGACCGAGCGGCTGCAGAGCCTGGGGCTGAAGGTCGTGACCCTGGAAGCCAAGTCCTATGCCGATGTGCAGCGCGTGCTCGGCAAGGTCGGCGAGCTGCTGGCCGCGCCCGATGCGCCGCGCCTGTGGCGCCAGATCGAGGCCGGTGTCGCCGCCGCAGCGCAGGCCATGCCGCCCGCCGCCAAGGGCACCCTGGTCTACTACGAAGTCGCCAGCGGCCCCTACGCCGCCGGCGAAACCTCCTTCATGGGCGAGACCCTGGCCAAGCTGGGCGCGCGCAACATCATCCCGGCCAGCCTGGGCCCCTTCCCCAAGATCAACCCCGAGTTCGTCGTGCGCGCCAATCCGCAGCTGATCATGATGGGATCACGCGATGCCGGCGGCATCTACCAGCGCCCGGGCTGGGACAGGATCGCCGCCATACGCGACAAAAAGGTCTGCATCTTCAGCCGCGAGCAGAGCGATATGCTGGGCCGACCCGGCCCGCGCATTGCCGAGGCGGCGCAGATCATGGCGCGTTGCCTGCGCGAGATGAGTGAAAAAGTCGGTGAGAAGAAACCATGATCAGCAGACCCGGCCCCCTGCTGACCCTGTTGCTGCTGCTCAGCGCCGGTCTGGCCGTCCTCGGTGTGGCCGTCGGCAGCACCGGCTTTGCCTTCAACTGGATCCATGCCGACAACGACATGGCGCGGCAGATCCTCTGGCAAATAGTTTGGGAAATACGCCTGCCCCGCTCGCTGGGCGCCTGGACGGCCGGCGCGCTGCTGGGCCTGGCCGGCGCCATCGCGCAGGGGCTGTTCCGCAACCCGCTGGCCGACCCCTATCTGCTGGGCAGTGCCTCGGGTGCAGGCCTGGGCGTGGCCCTGGCGCTGGCCTTCATCGGCATGTCGCCGGCCAGCAGCCTGTGGCTGGACCGCCTGGGCCTGACCGGTGTGGCCTTTGTCGGCACCGTCGGCGGCGTGCTGGCCACGCTGCTGCTGGCGCGGGGCGTGGAGCACACCTTGCGGCTGCTGCTGGCCGGCGTCGTCGTCGGCGTGGTGCTCACCGCCGCTACAAATCTAATCATGCTCAACTCGCCCGAGATCATGCGTTCGATGCAGGCCTTCATGCTGGGCACGACCGGCCTGCTGGGCTGGAACAGCGTCATCCTGATGGCCATCGCGCTGCTGATCTGCCTGCTGATCGCCATGGGTGGCAGCCGCGCGCTCGACGCGCTGACCCTGGGCGAGGCCACCGCCCATTCGCTGGGCGTGCGCCTGGGCCTCGTGCGCGTGGTGATGATTGGCGCCTTCGCGCTGGGCACCGGGACAGCCGTGGCCCAGGCCGGCATGATTGCCTTCGTCGGCCTGGTCGCGCCCCATCTGGTGCGCAACCATTGCCCCACCACCCATGGCAAGCTGCTGCTGCTGTCGGCCTGCACCGGCGGCGTGCTGCTGCTGGCCGCCGACATCCTGGCGCGCTGGCTGTTCGCGCCGCAGGAACTGCCGGTGGGCATCATTACCGCCCTGCTCGGTGGCAGCTATCTGCTGTGGCTGATGCACCGGCGCACGGGCAGGAGGCCGGTATGACTGCGGCCATCTCCAGCACCCTGCAAAGCGTGCGCCTGCAGGGCCACGAGGTGCTGGGCCATATTGCCCTTGAGCTACCGCTGGGCCGCTGGACGGCCATCGTCGGCCCCAACGGTGCCGGCAAATCGACGCTGCTGCGGGCGCTGACCGGGCTGATCCCGTCCAGCGGCGAGATCCGCCTGCTGGACCGGCCGCTGCAGGGCTGGCCGGCCAAGGAGCGTGCACGCACGCTGTCCTGGCTGGGCCAGAACGAGGCCAGCGCCGATGACCTGACCGCGCACGACGTGGTGATGCTGGGCCGTCTGCCGCACCAGGCCTGGCTGGCCCCGCCCAGCGAGCACGACAGCGAGGCCGTCAAGGCGGCGATGCTGCAGACGCAGAGCTGGGACTGGCGCGAGCGTTCGCTGGGCACCCTCTCCGGCGGCGAGCGCCAGCGCGTGCTGCTGGCCCGCGCGCTGGCCGTGCAGGCCCCGGTGCTGATGATGGACGAGCCGCTGGCCCATCTGGACCCGCCGCACCAGGCCGACTGGATGAATATCGTGCGCCAGCTGGTCGCCCGCGGCCAGACGGTGATCAGCGTGCTGCACGAACTGAATATGGCGCTGCAGGCCGACGAGCTGGTGGTGATGGCCAAGGGCCGGGTCGCGCACCAGGGCCTGCCGGCCGATGCGGCCACCCATGCGGCGCTGCAGGACGTGTTCGACCGGCGGCTGAAGCTGCTGCAGGTCGAGGGGCAGTGGCTGGCCTTGCCGCATACCCCATGAGCCAGGCCTTGATGATCAGCGCCCCGGCCTCCGGCCAGGGCAAGACCAGCGTCACAGCGGCGATCGCCCGCTGGCATGCCCGCCAGGGCCTGCGCGTGCGCGTGTTCAAGACCGGGCCCGATTTCATCGATCCTATGATTCTGGCGCGGGCCAGCGGCCACCCGGTCTATCAGCTCGACCTGTTCATGGGCGGGCTGGACCACTGCCGTCAGCTGCTGCAGCGGGCTTCGCAAGAGGCCGATCTGATCCTGGTCGAAGGCGTGATGGGCCTGTTCGATGGCGCGCCCAGCAGCGCCGACCTGGCCGCCGCCTTTGGCTTGCCGGTGCTGGCAGTGATAGACGCCAGCGCGATGGCCCAGACCTTTGCCGCGCTGGCCATCGGGCTGGCGCGCTTCCGGCCGGATGTGCGCCTCTGCGGCGTGGTCGCCAATCGCGTCGGCAGCGATGGGCATGCTCGAATGGTTGGTGAGCAGCTGCCCGCCGATCTGCCCCTGGTCGCCGCGCTGAAGCGTGATCCCGAACTGAACCTGCCCGAGCGCCATATGGGCCTGGTGCAGGCGATGGAGCTGCCCGGGCTCGACGCGCAGCTCGACGCCTGGGCCGACGCCTGGGGTCAGGCCTTGCGTCCAGGTTTCCAATTCGAGACTGTGGTTCTGCCGGCGGTGGAAGCTTACCCACCGAAGCCGCTGCTGCAGGGCCGGCGCATCGCCATCGCGCAGGATGCCGCCTTCTCCTTCATCTACCCGGCCAATCTGGACTGCCTGCGTGCGCTCGGGGCCGAGTTGCTCTTCTTCTCGCCGCTGGCCGGCGAGGCCCTGCCCGACTGCGACGCGGTCTGGCTGCCCGGCGGCTATCCGGAACTGCACGCGGCGGCGCTGGCGGCCCGGCAGGATCTGCGCGCGCAGCTGCAGGCCCACCAACGCCAGGGCCGCCCGCTGCTGGCCGAATGCGGCGGCCTGCTGAGCCTGCTCGACGGCCTGCGGGACGTGCACGGCCAGCGCCACGCGATGTGGGCCCTCTTGCCCGGCGAGGCGCAAATGCATAGGCGCTTTGCCGCCCTGGGCCTGCAGGCGGTCGGCTACGCCGCGGGCGAGCTGCGCGGCCACAGCTTCCACTATTCGAGCCTGCAGACGCCGCTGGCGCCGGTCGCCCGCGGCAGCAACCCGAATGGCGGCAGCACGCAGGAGGCGGTCTACCGCGTCGGTGCGCTGACGGCCAGCTACATCCATCACTATTTTCCGTCCCACCCCGAGGCCGCCGCGGCCTTGTTCCTTGCGCCCCAGCCCGGAGAACCCATCCATGGAAATTGAAGCCCCCCCGGTCGATCGCGTGCGCGTCGAACCCACGGCCGAACGCCGCGGCCTGATACTGGTCAACACCGGCGACGGCAAGGGCAAGTCCACCTCGGCCTTCGGCCTGGCGCTACGCGCGCACGGCCGCGGCAAGAAGGTCAAGATCTACCAGTTCATGAAGGTGCCCAGCGCCCGCTTCGGCGAGCACCGCATGTTCGAGCAGCTGGGCGTGCCCATCGAAGGTCTGGGCGACGGCTTCAGCTGGAAGAGCAAGGACCTCGAACACTCGGCCCAGCTGGCCCGCGATGGCTGGGTGCGGGCCGAAGCCGCCATCCGCGGCGGCGAGTTCTTCCTGGTCGTGCTGGACGAGATCATGTACCCGCTGCGCTACGGCTGGCTGCCCTTGGAGCCGGTGCTGCAGGTGCTGCGCGAGCGCCCTAGCCATGTGCATGTGATGCTGACCGGACGCAACTGCCCGCAGGAGCTGATAGAGCTGGCCGACACCGTCACCGAAATGGCCCTGGTCAAGCACCACTACCGCGCGGGCGTGCCGGCACAGCGGGGCATTGAGGATTGAATTCCCTGATGCCTTGGTTGTTGCCTGCCGCGATGGGGGTGGCCCTGGCTGTGGACAGGCTGCTGGGCGAGCCACCGACCTGGGCACATCCGGTCGTTGCGATGGGTCGCTGGCTGGGGCTGTTCGGCGAGCGCCTGAGCGCCCTGCCGCCGCGGCTGGCCTTCATGGGCGGTGCGCTGGCCTGGTGTGCGGGTGCGCTGCTCAGCGCGGGGCTGGCCATGGGCCTTGAAACGCTGCTGTTCCAGTGGCTGAGGCCCTGGCAGTCCACCGGCCGCGCCCTGCTGACGGCATTCGCGCTGGGCCTGCTGCTCAAGCCGCTGCTGGCCTGGCGGATGTTGCGCGACGAAGTGCAGGCGGTTGAGGATGCGCTGGGGCGCTCGCTCGATGAAGGCCGTGCCCAGCTCGCGCGACTCGTCAGCCGCGACACCACGGCGCTCGGTGAAACCGAGGTCCGCGAGGCGGCCATAGAAACCCTGGCCGAGAACCTCAACGACTCGGTCGTCGCGCCGCTGTTCTGGTTCGCCATTGCCGGCCTGCCCGGCGCTGCGCTGTACCGATTCGCCAACACCGCCGATGCCATGTGGGGCTATCGCGGCCGCTGGGAATGGGCCGGCAAATGGGCCGCCCGGGCTGATGATGTGCTGTCCTGGCTGCCGGCGCGCATCACCGGCCTCGCCCTGCTTGGCCCGCGCCCTGCCCTGATCTCGCCGCTGCGGCGCCAGGCACGGCTGACGGCCTCACCCAACAGCGGCTGGCCCATGGCGGCGATGGCTCTGCGCCTGGGCGTGCGCCTGGGCAAGCCGGGTGTCTACACGCTGAACGTCGGTGCCGCCACGGCGCAGGCACCCGCCATGGCAAGGGCCCTGCCCCTGGCGCTGCGAGCGCTGCTGATCAGTGCGACCGGCCTGGCGTTGAGCGCCGCCGCCATGCGAATAACCTAGGATGGAAGCCATGACACGCAAAGCCAAAGCCGTGATGGTGCTGGGCACCACCAGCAATGCCGGCAAGAGCTGGCTGGCCACCGCCCTGTGCCGCTGGTATGCGCGCCAGGGGTTGAAGGTCGCGCCCTTCAAGGCGCAGAACATGAGCAACAACGCCCGCGTCGTCCCTGGCTTGAATGGGAGCATGGGCGAGATCGGCAGCGCCCAGTACTTCCAGGCTCTGGCCGCGCGCTGCACGCCCGAGGTGCGGCAGAACCCGGTGCTCCTGAAGCCCGAGCGCGACACCGCCAGCCAGGTGGTCGTGCTGGGCGAGGTCAACCGGGCCTACACCGAGATGCCCTGGCGCGAGCGCAGCGAGCTGCTGTGGCCCCACGCGCGCGGGGCGCTGCACGAGCTGATGGCCGAGAACGATGTGGTCGTGATCGAGGGCGCGGGCTCTCCGGCCGAGATAAATCTGCACAGCAGCGATTACGTGAACATGCGCACCGCCTTGGCCGCCGACGCCGCCTGCCTGCTGGTCACCGACATCGACCGCGGCGGCGCCTTCGCGCATCTTTACGGCACGCATCAGCTGCTGCCGGCGAACGAGCGCGCGCTGCTGCGCGGCTTCGTGCTGAACCGCTTTCGCGGCGACGCTTCGCTGCTGACCCCCGGCCCCGAGCAGTTGCAGGCCTTGACCGGTGTGTCCACACTGGCCGTGCTGCCGATGTGGCGCGGCCATGGCCTGCCCGAGGAAGACGGGGTCTATGACGACGCGCCGACCGGCGCCAGCACGGGCCTGAAGATTGCCGTGGTCGCCTATCCGCGCATCAGCAATCTGGACGAGTTTCAACCGCTGCGCAGCCTGCCTCAGGTCAGGCTGACCTGGGCGCGCGACGTGGCTGCGCTGGAGACCGCCGACTGGATCATCCTGCCCGGCTCCAAGCACACCAGCAGCGACCTCGCCTGGCTGCGCGAGCACCGGCTCGATGCCGCGATTGCCCGCCATGCGCAGGCAGGCAAACCTGTCCTGGGTCTGTGCGGCGGCCTGCAGATGCTGGGCGAGGCGCTGACCGACCCCGAGGGCGTCGAGGCCACGGCCATGAGCCTGGGCGCCAATGCGCCGGGTCTGGGCCTGCTGCCGCTGGTCACGCAGTTCGATCGCCACAAGCTGCTGCGCCCCGGCCGCAGCCGCTTTGCCGCGCTGCAAGGGCCCTGGAGCGCACTCAGCGGCGTTGCCTGGAGCGGCTACGAGATCCACCATGGCCGCACCGTTCAACATCCGGGCCTGCTGGCCGCCGCCGAGGCACTGCTCAGCGACAGCGGCGAGGTCACCGGCTGGGCCCAGGGTTCGGTGCTGGGCGTCTATGCGCACGGCCTGTTCGAGTCACCCGAGGTGATGCGCGCGTTGTTCGGTGCGGGTGTGCCGACCCTGGACAGCGTGTTCGACGGTCTGGCCGATTTCGCCGATCGCCATTTCACGCCGGGCGCCCTGCTGGGCCTGCTGCAATCTCACTCCATCTGAAACCCGACCATGCGCGATCTCATCCCGACGATTCCCGAACTCGATCAACCCTCACTGACCGAAGCGCTGCAGCGGCGCATTGACAGCAAGACCAAGCCGCTGGGCTCGCTGGGCCGGCTGGAGGCGCTGATGCTGCGCCTGGGCCTGATCCTGGGCAGCGAGACGCCCGAACTGCAGGCGCCACAGATGATGGTCTTCGCCGGCGACCATGGCCTGGCGGCGCGCGGCGTGTCGGCCTACCCCAGCGATGTGACCTGGCAGATGGTCGAGAACTTCCTGGACGGCGGCGCGGCCATCAGCGTGCTGGCCCGCCAGCATGGACTGACCCTCACCGTGGTTGATGCCGGCGTGCGCCATGACTTCGCGCCACGCGAGGGCCTGGCCCTGTGCAAGATCGCCCCCGGCACGGCCGACAGCCTGGAGCAGCCGGCGATGACCGATGCGCAATGCGCGCAGGCGATTTCCGTCGGCCGCCAGCTGCTGGCCAAGACCCCTGGCAATGCGCTGCTGCTGGGTGAGATGGGCATTGGCAACACCTCCAGCGCGGCCTTGTTGCTGGCTCGGCTGACCCGCTCGCCTATCGAGCAATGCACAGGCCGCGGCACCGGGCTCGATGAGGCCGGCGTACAGCGCAAGACCGCCCTGCTGCGCCAGGTGCTGGCCGCCCATCCGCAGGCCAAAGAGCCGCTGCAGGCGCTGGCCGCCTTCGGCGGTTTCGAGATCGCGATGATGCTGGGCGCGGTGCTGCAGGCGGCGCTGGAACGACGCGTCATCGTCGTCGATGGCTTCATCGCGAGCAGCGCCGTGCTGGTGGCCGCCCAGCTGCAGCCGGCCGTGCTGGAGCGCTGCGTGTTCGCTCACCAGTCCGACGAATCGGGCCATGGCTTGATGCTGCAGGCGGTGAGCGCCGAACCGCTGCTGCAACTGGGCCTGCGCCTCGGCGAGGGCTCGGGCGCGGCGCTGGCCTGGCCGCTGCTGGAGTCGGCCTGCCTCATCCTGCGCGAGATGGCCAGCTTCAAGTCGGCCGGAGTTTCTTCTTCGTCATCCGCCTGATGCTGCACGAGCTGCGCCTGTTCTTCACTGCCCTGCAGTTCTTCACCCGGGTGCCGATTCCGGCCTGGGTGGGCTACGGGCCTGCCTGGCTGCAGGACTGCGCGCGCCACTACCCGCTGGTCGGCGCCTGCGTCGGCGCCTTTGGCGCGCTGGTGCTGTGGCTGGCCCTGCTGGTCTTTCCGCCATCGGTGGCCGTGGGCCTGAGCATGGCGGCCACCATCTGGATGACCGGCGGCTTTCACGAGGATGGCTGGGCCGACACATGCGACGCCTTAGGCGGCACGGTCAGCCGCGAGCGCGCGCTGCAGATCATGAAGGACTCGCGCATCGGCGCCTATGGCGCGATCGGCCTGGTGCTGATGCTGGGCCTGAAAGCCGCCACCCTGACGGCCCTGGTGCAGACGCAGCCGCTGGCGGCCCTGCTGTGCCTGGTCTTGGCCCATGCCGCCTCACGCGCGGCGCCGGTGTGGCTGCTGCACGCCCTCCCCTATGCCGGTGACGCGGAGCATGCCAAGGCCAAGCCAATGGCAATGCAGGTCAGCGGCGCGGGGCTGGGCGTTGCCCTGCTGTGGGTGTTGCTGATCGGCCTGCTGTGCCTGTGGCTGCAGCCGCAGTTGATGCACGCGCTGGCTGCCGCGGCGGTGGCGGCCCTACTGGCCACCTGGCAGATGCGGCGCTGGTTGCGTCAACGCCTGGGTGGTTTCACCGGTGACACGCTGGGTGCGACCCAGCAACTGGTCGAGCTGGTCGCATTGCTGGCCGCCCTGGCCGTGATTCATGGCTGATGCCCTGCTCCGGGCATGGCGGCATCCGCGGCCCGAGGGCGCCACGGGTCGCTGCATCGGCGCCGGCACCGATCTGCCGGTGCATTGGCGTCGCGCCAAGCGGCTGGCCCGGCGCATCCAGCAGCAGGCCCGCAGGGAGCGCCTGGCGCATTGCGTCCACACCTCGCCGCTGCGGCGCTGCGCCGACGTGGGCCGCTGGCTGCGCCGCTGGGGCTGGCGGCACGTGCGGGACCACGCACTGCTGGAACTGGACTTCGGTGCCTGGGACGGCCAGCCCTGGATCAGCATTGCCAAGGCCGAGGTCGATGCCTGGGTGGCCGAGTTCGCCTCCCATCACCCCGGCGGTGGCGAAAGCCTGCTGCAGCTGCTACAGCGAGCCGCCGCCTGGTCGCCGGCGCAGGCGGCAACCCGCGATGTCATCGTAGTCACCCACGGTGGCTGGATGCTGGCGCGGCGCTGGGGCATGGCTCAGGCAGTGCCGTCGGCAGCCACATGGCCCGGGCCACCAGCCTATGGTGCGCTATGGTCCATGCCGGCGTAGGACACTGACTACGTGATCAAGCGGCTGAGTCCGCTGTGCGCCGCGGCGCGAATTTCCCATAGTTGAGGCATCGGCTGAAGACCTGCGCGCCTGACAAGGCACCGCAGCTTCGGACGCTCAAGCAAAGGAAAAATCATGCACGCGAACTTGAAGACACTGCTGGCCGCTGCCGGCCTGGCGCTGGCCACCCAGGCCATGGCCCAAGTCACCTTTTACGAGCACGAACGCTTCGAGGGGCAGTCCTACACCGCCCAGAAGCAGACGCGCAACTTCGAGCGTGCCGGCTTCAACGATAACGCCTCGTCGGCGATCGTGCGCAGCGGCCGTTGGGAAGTCTGCGAGCACCAGAACTTCGAAGGGCGCTGCGTCGTGCTGCGCCCGGGCCGCTACACCTCGCTGGCCGCCATGGGCATGGACGACGCCGTGTCCTCGGTGCGCATGGTGGGCACCGCAACCAAGGTCAGCGATGATCGCTACGCTCCGGCCGCGCCACCCTATGTGGACTACAGCCGCCGCAAGAACGAGCGCCTCTACCAGGCCCAGGTGACCTCGGTACGCGCCGTGGTGGGTTTGCCCGAGCAACGGTGCTGGACCGAGCGTGAACAGGTCACGCAGGATCGCAGCAAGCCCAATGTCGGTGGCGCACTGGCCGGCGCGCTGATCGGCGGCATCCTGGGTCACCAGGTCGGCGGCGGCACGGGCAAGGACATTGCCACCGTCGGCGGCGTCGTCGCCGGTGCGGCCATCGGCTCGAATGTCGGCCGCGACCGCGACCAGCAGGTCAGCCAGAACGTACAGCGCTGCACCACCGTGCCCAGCCAGGCCAAGCCGGAGTTCTGGGACGTGACTTACAACTACCGCGGCACCGAGCATCGCGTGCAGATGACCTCGGCACCGGGCGCCACCATCACCGTCAACAAGGACGGCGTACCGCGCGGCTGATTCTCCACCCAGCCATGCAGGGCAGCCCGCGCTAAACGCGCCGGCTGCCCTGTCGTCTGAATGAGCTGAGGATCTGGTCCATCACCCAGGAGGCCTGCAGCGCATCGCGGCCCAAGGACGGGTGCACGATCTCGCCGTTCAGATGGCGCACCATGTTCTGGATGTGGAAGAACTGGATGTTCTCCGGGTGCGCGATCTCCAGGCTTTGTACGCCCTCGGTCCTGCGCAACACCAGCGGATGGGCATCGAACACCGAGCATTCGATGCGGCCCATGCTGCCGTGAATCACCAGCTGGTCTTCACGGACCTGGCACCCGAAGTTCCAGAAGCCCGAACCGGTCACGCCGCTGGCGAACTGCCAGCTGCCAGTGACCGCATCCTCGGCCGTGTACAGCCCCTGCTGATTCACCGCCATGCCCGCCACGCGGCTGATGCTGCCCAGCAGATGGATCATCAGGTCCAGCCCATGGCAGGCCAGATCGACGAAATGCCCGCCGCCCGAGACCGCCGGGTCTGTGTGCCAGTTGTAGTCACCGGCCAGGTCCTGCGCCAGCGGCGCACGGCTGAAGGTCCAGTGAACGTGGCGCACCTGGCCTATGGCGCCCTCGTCCAGCCATTGGCGAATCTGATTGAAGCGCGGCAGCGAGCGACGGTAGTAAGCAACGAAGAGTCCGCTCCCGGCGGCCTCGAAGGCCTGGATCATCTCAATGCACTGCGGCGCATTCAGCGCCATCGGTTTCTCGACGCAGCAATGCTTGCCGGCCCTGGCCACACGCAAGGCGTAGTCGAGATGGCTGCCCGGCGGCGTGGCCACATAGACCGCGTCCACCTCCGGGTCGTTGATTAAGGCATCGGCATCTCCATACCAGCGCGGCACGCCATGGCGCCGAGCATAGTCCTCGGCCTTGGCTGCGTCGCGGCGCATCACCGCCACCAAACGCGAGCCCTCGGCCTTGTTGAAGGCCGGGCCGCTCTTCAGCTCGGTGACATTGCCGCAGCCGATGATGCCCCAGCGCAGCGGGCGCTCGGCCGAGTAGGTTTGAGTCACCTCAGGCTTTCAGGGCCTGCAAGTGATTGAACTTGGCCATCAACATCTCGCGGCTTTCCACATGCTGCGGATGGATGGGTATGCAGGCGACCGGGCACAGTTGCACGCATTGCGGCTCGTCGAAATGTCCGACGCACTCGGTGCACTTGTTCGGGTCGATCTGGTAGAACTCCTCGCCCATCGAGATCGCGTCATTCGGGCACTCGGGCTCGCAGACATCGCAGTTGATGCAGTCATCCGTAATCATCAGGGCCATGGCTACTTCCTCTTTCGCGCGTCAGGTCTGTTTAATGCGTTCCTGCAGCCGTTCGCGCACCGAGGGTGACACGAACTTGGAAACATCACCGCCCAAGGTGGCAATCTCGCGCACAAAGGTGCCGGAGATGAACTGGTACTGGTCCGAGGGCGTCAGAAACACGGTCTCGACATCGGGCATCAGCTGGCGGTTCATGCCGGCCATCTGGAACTCGTATTCGAAGTCGCTGACCGCGCGCAGGCCGCGCACCACCACCTTGGCGCCATGGGCGACGACGAAGTCACGCAGCAGGCCGCGAAACGGTATCACCTCGACATTCGGGTACTTCTGCGACAACTCCGAGGCAATCTCCAGCCGCTCCTCGATCGTGAACATGGTGCGCTTGTGGTGGCCGGCGGCCACCGCGACGATCAGCCGCTCGAACAATCGGCTGGCACGGCGCATGAGGTCTTCATGGCCCAGTGTCATCGGGTCGAAGGTGCCGGGATACACGGCGGTCAGTACGGTCACGGAGGTCAAGCGGCGCTCCTTGCGGTGGGGGTGCCTAAGGAACCGGGGGAATTATCCCGGGCGACGGAACAGATGGTAGTGCACGGCCCCTGCTTTATCCTGACGCCACAGCTCCAGGCTGCCATCCTCGGGCGCGGCGACGGCCCCGGGGCCCTCCACATAGAGATAGCCGCCCGGTACCAGCAGCCGCGTCGCGGCCTTGATGGCCGGATGACCCAGGCCGGCGTCAAAGGGCGGGTCGATGAAGATCAACTCATAGCGCTCGGCCGCACTGCGGCCCATGAAGGACAGGCCGTCGCCGAATTCGACGCGCACGCCCTCGGCCTTGAGCCGCTCCTTGGACGCCTGCAGGGCCCTCGCCTGGTGGCTGTCACGTTCGACCAGCTGCACCTCGGCGGCACCGCGCGAGGCGGCCTCGAAGCCTAAAGCGCCGCTGCCGGCAAAGGCATCGAGCACGCGCCAGCCACTCAGGTCCTGGCCCAGCCAGTTGAACAGGGTTTCGCGCACGCGGTCCGGCGTCGGGCGCAGGCCGGGGCGGTCGGCCACCGGCAGCTTGCTGCGCTTCCAGATGCCGCCAATGATGCGGACTTCGTTGGGCTTTCCAGGCTTCTTCATGTTCTGACCGTGATGCCGCGCGACGCCATCAGCGCCTTGGCCTCGCCGACCGTGTGCTGGCCGTAGTGGAAGATGCTGGCGGCCAGCACCGCATCGGCGCCGCCGATCTGAATGCCATCGACCAGATGCTCGAGCGAGCCCACGCCGCCCGAGGCGATCACCGGCACCGGAATGGCATCACTGACGGCGCGGGTCAGCTCCAGATCAAAGCCTATCTTGGTGCCGTCGCGGTCCATGCTGGTCAACAGGATCTCGCCGGCGCCCTGGGCCGCCATCTGCTGGGCCCAGTCCACGGCGTCCATGCCGGTGTTCTTGCGGCCACCATGGGTATAGACATCCCAACCGGCGCCGCGCGCGGCCAGATCGTCACCCTGGCGCCGCTTGGCGTCGATGGCGACGACGATGCACTGCGCCCCGTATTTGTCCGACGCGTCACGTATCACCTGCGGATTGGCGACAGCGGCCGAATTGAAGCTGACCTTGTCGGCGCCGGCGTTCAGCAGCCGCCGCACGTCCTCGACGACGCGCACGCCGCCACCGACGGTCAGAGGAATGAAGACCTGCGAGGCCACCGCCTCGATGATGTGCAGTATCAGGTCCCGTTCATCGCTGGTGGCGGTGATGTCAAGAAAGGTCAGCTCGTCGGCACCCTGGTCGTTGTAGCGGGCGGCAATCTCGACCGGATCACCGGCATCGCGCAGCTCCAGGAAATTGACCCCCTTGACGACTCGGCCGCCGGTCACGTCCAGGCAGGGAATGATGCGTTTGGCGAGCATGCGGATAAAACTTTCGGCGCAGGGCGTGCAGGAGTGCGCGGCGAGTATAGCCCCGGGTAAACCAGGGGCGCCCGCAACTCCCATTCATTAGTCGGGGCCGGAGCTTGCCGATTACAGCAAGGTCCAGCCCGCAGCTCCCAGTCAGTTGGGGCCGGAGCTTGCCGGGTACAGCAAGGTCCAGCCCGCAATGCTCAGACTTTGTGTTCGGCCAGCCAGCTCACCAGTTGCGCCGGCTCCATCGGCCGGGCGAACAGATAGCCCTGGCCCTCGTGGCAGCCCAGTTCGCGCAGCACGGCGGCCTGCTGCTCGGTCTCTATGCCCTCGGCCAGCACCTCCAGGTGCAGGCTGCGTGCCAGCTCGACGACCATGCGGGCAATGTCGCAGCCCTTGTCGATGGCGACGATCTCATTGACGAAGGCGCGGTCTATCTTCAGCCGGTCCACGCGCAGATGGCGCAGCTGGCTCAGCGACGAGAAACCGGTGCCGAAGTCGTCGATGGCGATGGTCACCCCGGTCTGCTTGATCTGATCGACGATCTGGACGATGAAGTTGACGTCCTCCATGGCCATCGATTCGGTGATCTCCAGCTCCACCTGGGCCGGGTTGACGCCGGTGTCGGCCAGCGCGCCCTGCAGCATGGCGATGAAGTCGGGGTGGCGCAGTTGGGCCACCGAGACATTGACCGCCATGCGGAAGTCCGGATAGCCCAGGTCGATCAGGCGGTTCAGTTCGCGGCAGGCGGTGCGCAGCACCCACTCGCCGATGGCGACGATGAGGCCGGAGTACTCGGCCACCGGAATGAAGCGGTCGGGTGGAACGAACTTGCCGTCCTCGGTCTTCCAGCGAATCAAGGCCTCGGCGCCCAGCACCCGGTTGCCCATCAGCTGCAGCTGCGGCTGGTACATCACGAACAGACGCTCGCTCTCGAAGGCCGAGCGAAGTCCGCGCAGCAGCTTGACGCGCTCGCGGATGTCGGCTCCCATGTCCTGCGTGTAATAGCCGTGGCCGCCGCGCTGGCGCGTCTTGGAGCGCTTCAGCGCGATATTGGCGTCCTTCAGCACCTCGGTGCCCTTGCCGGACGAGTCGGCGAGGCGCACCAAACCTATGGTGGCGGTGATCTGCAGGGACTCCTGCTGGCCGTCCTTTTGGTTGATCTGCTGACACTCGAACGGCACGACGAATTGCGCCGCCAGCAGTGACGGCGTGACGTGTGCGTCCGGGCCCAGCACGCCGAATACATCGCCCGAGACGCGGGCCACCACCACCGGCGCCTTCAGCGCACGGGTCAGGCGGTCGGCCACGGCCTGCAACAGGCTGTCGCCAAGCTCATGGCCAAGCGCATCGTTGATGTCGGCAAAGTCGTCGATGTCCACCAGGGCCAGTGTGGTACTGCCGGCAGCGTTCTGGCAGCGCTCGTCAAGCAGGGCGATCAGCCGGTTGCGGTTGGGCAGGCGGGTCAATGCGTCAACAAAGACCGATTCGTTGAGCCTTGCAAACAGCTGCACATTGTCCAGCCCGACGGCCACATTGGCGCAAAACACCTCCAGCAGCTGGTGATCGATGTCGCTGAGCACATGCTCGGTGTCGATATAGGCCGCCAGCGCCTTGCCGCTGGAGCCCTTGATATAGAGGGCCGTGCCCTGATCGAAGAAGCTGCGCTGTGTCGACAAGCAGCGGCTGAGCGCGCTGCGCACGCCTTCGTGGTCGATATTGTCCAGCGTCGAATTGATCAAGCCGCGGTAGCGGCCGGCCGCGGCAACGATTCGTGGCGCCAGCGTGTCGCTACTGGACTGCACGCAGACCAGGCCATCGGGCGGCAGCTCCAGCAAGGCGCAGATCTGCGTCACCACGCCGGCCGAGAAGCGGTGCAGGCCCTGCACGGCCATCAGCTCGGTGCTGGCGCGGACAATCATTTCCAGGCCGCGGCGGCTGCTGGCCAGGGCGCGGATCTGCTTGTACGAGCGTATCGCCGAGGTCAGCGCCGTGTAGAGCTTGGTCTGGGTCAGCTCGGACTTGGTCTTGTAGTCGTTGATGTCATAGAGCCGTATCACATCCAACTCGGGCGCGTAGCCGGGCTGGCCGGTGCGCAGGATGATGCGGGGCTCGCTCAAGCCCAGATCGTCCCGTATCACCTTGACCAGGGAAAGGCCGGCGTCCTCGCGCTCCATCACGACATCGAGCAGCACAACGGCGACATCGTCCTCGCGGGTCAGCAGCTCACGCGCCTCCTTGGCCGAGTGCGCATGCAGCAATTCCAGCGGTCGCCCCAGGATCTGCACACCGCGCAGCGAGAACTCGGTCGTGCTGTGCACACCGGGATCGTCGTCAACCACGAGCACACGCCAGACCTTGCTGCTGGGTGCGGGCAGCTCCAGGTCTGTTTCGTCCAGCAGGCTGACCAGGTCGTCAGCGGGGTCGCCCGAGGCGTGTTCCATTTTTCCGAGTGTGATGGCGGTGACTGCGCACGGATTACACCATGTCACTTGCACCGCCATGGCCGGAGATGGCCGCCCAGTCGTGTGTAAATCACAGGCGGCGGGCAGAAAAACGATAAAACCCGGGTTTCGGAGCAGCCCGGGCCAGGCTAGCCGTTGAGTTCGTCGGCCCGTGCCTGGGCCGCGCTGAAGTCCAGATCGCCGGTGTAGATCGCCCGGCCACAGATCACGCCCTCTATGCCTTCGCTCTCGACCTCGCACAGGCGCTCAATGTCGGCCATATCGGACAGGCCGCCCGAGGCAATGACCGGAATCTTCAGTGCCTGGGCCAGCTTCACCGTGGCCTCGATATTGATGCCGGAGAGCATGCCGTCGCGGCCAATATCGGTGTAGATCACACCCTCGACGCCATAGCCCTCGAACTTCTTGGCCAGGTCTATGACCTCGTGGCCGGTCAGCTTGCTCCAGCCATCGGTGGCGACCTTGCCGTCCTTGGCGTCCAGGCCGACGATGATGTGGCCGCCAAAGGCGCTGCAGGCGTCGAGCAGAAAGCCCGGGTTCTTCACCGCGGCCGTGCCGACGATGATGTAGCTCAGGCCGCCGTCCAGATAGCGCTCGATGGTGTCCAGGTCACGAATGCCACCACCCAGCTGCACCGGCACCTCGTTGCCGACCTCGCGAAGAATCGCCCGTATTGCCGCCTCGTTGACGGGCTTGCCGGCGAAGGCGCCGTTCAAGTCCACCAGATGCAGGCGTCGCGCGCCGGCATCGACCCAGCGTCTGGCCATCTCGGCCGGATCCTCGCCAAAGGTGGTGGAGTCATTCATGTCGCCCTGCTTGAGGCGCACGCACTTGCCGTCTTTCAGGTCAATCGCAGGAATCAGCAGCATGGCCGATGGTGTCGTAGTGAGGAAAAGGGGCCCGCCGTATTGGAGGGGCAATCGGAGGGGCGTTCGGTTGAGCGTTTGGGCATTGCCTCAGGGCTTCCAGTGCAGGAAATTGCGGTACAGGGCAAGCCCATGGGCGGCGCTCTTTTCGGGGTGAAACTGGGTGGCGAAAATATTATCTCTAGCCACGGCCGAGGTAAAGCGTTGGCCGTAGACGGTCTCGCCCGCACTGTGGCGCGGGTCAGACGGGCGGGCATAGAAGCTGTGCACGAAGTAGAACCAAGCCTGATTGGGCACATCCTGCCACAGTGGGTGCCGCTGTGCCTGACCTTCTGCCTGCGCGTTGGTCTGGAACACCTGGTTCCAGCCCATCTGCGGCACCTTGTAGCGGCTGCCATCGGGCTGGGTCTGACCTTCCAACTGAAAGCGGTGCACCCGGCCCGGAATCAGGCCCAGGCCCGGCGTGTCCTGCTCCTCGCTGCTGTCCAACAGCATCTGCATGCCCACGCAGACGCCCATCAGCGGCTTGTTGGCGGCCGCATGCATCACCGCCTCCTGCAGCCCGGACTCGCGCAGCTCGCGCATGCACTCGCGCATCGCGCCCTGGCCAGGCAGCACGATGCGCTCGGCGGCAAACACCTCGTCGGGCCTGGACGTGACGATGACCTCGACACCTTCGCCGGCCGCCACATGCATCACCGCCTGCGACACCGAGCGCAGATTGCCCATGCCGTAATCCACCACGGCGACCGTTCTGTTGGCCATTTACAGACTGCCCTTGGTGGAGGGAATCACGCCCAGCGAGCGCTCATCCAAGGTCATCGCCATGCGCAGCGCCCGACCGAAGGCCTTGAACACGGTCTCGGCCTGGTGGTGGGCGTTCTCGCCCTTCAGGTTGTCGATGTGCAGGCTGATCAGCGCGTGATTGACGAAGCCCTGAAAGAATTCATAGGTCAGCTGGGTGTCGAACGCGCCGACCATGCCGCTCTTGAAGGGCACGTGCATATGCAGGCCCGGCCGGCCGGAGAAATCGACCACCACCCGCGACAGCGCCTCGTCCAGCGGCACATAGGCATGGCCGTAGCGGGTCAGGCCCTTCTTGTCGCCTATCGCCTGGGCCACGGCCAGACCCAGGGTGATGCCCACGTCTTCCACCGTGTGGTGGCCATCGATGTGCAGGTCGCCCGTGGCATCAATATCGAGGTCGATCAGGCCGTGGCGGGCGATCTGGTCCAGCATATGGTCGAAAAAGCCGATGCCGGTGTGCAGCCTGGCCTCGCCGGTGCCGTCCAGATTGACGCGCACGCGGATCTGCGTTTCCTTGGTATTGCGCTCGACTTCGGCAATGCGTTGCACAACGCTACTCATCACAAACTCGCTTTCAGGGCAGACAGCATCATGGCATTTTCCTCAGCAAAGCTGACGGTGATGCGCAGGCAGTTGGCCAGCAACGGGTGCATGGCCGAGACGTTCTTGATCAGAATGCCGCGCGCCTTCATGCCCTCGAAGGTGGCGGCCGCGTCGGGCACCCGCGCCAGAATCATATTGCCCTGGCTGGGGAACGGCTGCACACCGGGCAGAGCCTGCAACTCGGCAAACAACAACTCGCGCTGTTCGCGCAGGATGGCGGCCTGGCGCGAATACTCGCCCACATGCTCCAGCGCGAACAGCGCTGCCTCGGTGTTGAGCACGCCGACATTGAAGGGCGGGCGCAGCTTGTCGATCTCGGTGATCAGCGCCTTGCGGGCTATCAGATAGCCGATGCGCACGCCGGCCAGGCCGAACTTGCTCATCGTGCGCATGATTAGCACATGCTCGTGGCGGACCAGGCGCGGCATCGAATCGCGCTCGGCAAAGGGCTGGTAGGCCTCGTCCATCACGACCAGGGCGCCGATCTCGCCGGCGGCGGCGATGACCTGCTCAATCACCGCGTCGTCCCACAGGCTGCCGGTCGGGTTGTTCGGGTAGGCCAGGTAGATCAGGTTGGGCTTTTCGGCGGCAATGGCCGCCAGCATCGCCGGGCCGTCGAGCTCGAAGTCGGCCGTCAGCGGCACACCAACAAACTTCGCGCCCTGCAGTTGGGCCGACATGCCGTACATCACGAAGCTGGGCAGCGGCGACAGATAGACCGCGCCCGGCACATTGCAGGCCATGCTGAGCATGGTGATGATCTCGTCCGAGCCATTGCCCAGGGTGATGTCGCAGCCCTCGGGCATATGGGCGTGGGCGGCCAGCGCCGCGCGCAGGTCGTTCAGGCGCTCGGCCGGATAGCGGTTCAGCGCCACCCTGCCGAGGCGCTCGCCCAGCGCCTGCTGCAGGTGCTCGGGCAGGCGGAACGGGTTTTCCATCGTGTCCAGCTTGACCAGGCCGGCCGAGGTCTGGATCGGATAGGCCTTCATCGTCTGCACATCGGCGCGAAGGCTGCGCGCCATCAGTTGCTGCATCTTGTTGCTCATGCTGGGGGCTGGTCGAGCCGTTCGGGCCCGACGCTGAAAGGGTTGATCACTTGCACGCTCTCGTAGCGCTGTTCGTGAGGCAGGGCCTCGCTGAGCAGCAGCTCGCAACCCTGTTGCTGGGCCGCGGCGACGATCAGCGCGTCCCAGTAGTTGACGCCGTAGCGACTCTCCACCGCCCAGGCCGTCTCGACCGTCGGATGGTCGATGGACCAGGGCTTCCAGTGCTGGTAGCGGCGCACCTCGGCCCGCGCATCGCCGGCGGTGATGGCCTGCGGAAAATGGCGGCGCGCGCTGCTGTAGAACTCGTTCAGCACCTGGGTACTGAGCCTGCCGCAACGGCGCTGCCAGCACTGGCCTATCCAGTCGCGGGCGCGGTCGCGGCGCGCCGCGTCTTCGTCGTCAAAGCAGCTCAGGAGCAGGCCGGTGTCCACGAAAACCAGCATCAGCGCGGCCTTGGCGTGTAGCTGTCGGCCCGCTGCTCGGGCTTGACGCCGGAGGAGCCCCAGCTCTTGAACTCCAGCGCCTCGCGCATTGCGCGCTCGTAGGCGTCGTCGTGGTGCATCTTTTCGGCCAGCAACTCGCCGACCAGGCGCGACACGCTGGTGTTGCGCCGCGCCGCTTCCATGCGGGCCCAGTCGGCCACGCCGTCTTCCATCGTGACGGTGACGTTCTTCATGGCAACAGGTTAACACGAAGTTCGTGTTGCACGGATTTCGTGGCTAACTATTGCTCGCCAGGTCGATTTCCATTTTCATTTTGTGCGAATAGCGACGAAAGTACGACAAGGGAGCAGTTCTCAGACGGTCTGGCCACGGGCACAGCCCGCAACGGACGGTCGGGGGAATCATGGCCACAACAAGAAGTTCGAGAACGATGTCATTGCGCTTGCGCATTGCCGCGCTCGCGCTGGTCGGCTTGAGCGCCGCACTGGTGATGCTGGCCCAGTCCTTGTGGAGCTACAACCAGTTGCAGTTCCATGCCGCCAAGGCCTTTGTGGCCAAGGATCTGGTGGCCGATATCCTGCCGCCGCCTATGTATTTGATCGAGCTGCGCCTGGCGATGTCGGCGGCTGTCGAGGGTACCCTGACGCCGGCGCAGGGCCGCGAAACGCTGGACCGCCTGGCCAGCGAGTACGAGACCCGCATCAGGCATTGGCAGGCCAACCCTCCCCATGGCCTGGAAAGGGCCCTGCTGGGCGCCCAGCATGAGCAGGCCCAGCTGATGCTCGCCGCCTCACGCAATCAGGTGATTGCCCCCCTGCTGGCAGGCGATGCCGCCGCCGCACGCGAGGGCCTGAAGGCCGTGCACCAGATCTACGAGCGCCACCGCGCCGCCGTCGACCAGACGGTGCTGCAGGCCAATACCTTTGCCGAACAGGCGACGGCCGGCTTCGAAGCCACACGCACCCAGGGCCTGTGGGTGATGCCTACGGTGGCGGTGCTGCTGTCGGTGCTGCTGCTGCTGGGCTATCTGTGGCTGCTGCGCAGCGTCATGTCGCCGCTGCGCCAGGCGATGCAGATCACCCGCGCAGTGGCCAAGGGCGACCTGCGCGGTGGCGCTCAAGCACTGCACGGCGGGGACGAGCTCGGTCAGCTGCAGGCCGAACTGGGCACCATGGTCTGCCAGCTGCGCGGCTTCGTCCAGCGCGTGCGCGAGGGCAGCTCAACGATCACGCTTGCATCCACCGAGATCGCGGTGGGCAATAGCGATCTGTCGGTGCGTACCGAGCAGCAGGCGGCGCGGCTGCAGCAGGCCGCGCAGGCCATGCAGGCGATGGCCGACGTGGTGGGCCACAGCGCCGGCAGCGCGCGCGAAGCCGACACACTGGCGCGCCAGGCCTCAAGCACGGCGGCGCGCGGCGGCACGGCGGTCGGTGAGGTGGTGCAGACCATGCAGGGCATACAGGCGGCAAGCCACAGGATTGCCGACATCACCGGCGTGATAGACGGCATCGCCTTCCAGACCAATATCCTGGCGCTGAACGCCGCCGTCGAGGCGGCACGCGCCGGCGAACAGGGGCGCGGCTTTGCCGTCGTGGCGGCCGAGGTGCGATCGCTGGCCCAGCGAAGCGCCACCGCAGCCCGCGAAATCAAGGCCTTGATACAGGACAGCGTCAACCAGGTCGAGAGCGGCGGCCGCACGGTGGCCGAGGCGCGCGCCACCATAGACGAGGTAGTGCAGCAGGTGCAGAAGGTCAGCGCGCTGATGGGCCAGACCGAGGCTGCGATACGGGCGCAGAGCGAGGCCGTCAGCGGCATGGGCCAGACCCTGCACGAGATCGACGAGGGCACGCAGCAGAACGCCGCCCTGGTGGAGCAGACTGCAGCCGCGGCCGAAAGCCTGCGCCAGCAGACGCAGAGCGTCGATCAGGCGCTGGGCGCCTTCCGCGTCGCGTGACGTTTACTGCTTGAGCCGCATCTCGGCGGCGCGGGCATGGCCCTGCAGGCCCTCGCCATAGGCCAGCTCGGCGGCGATGGGGCCCAGCTTCTGCGCGCCGGCCTCGCTCACTTCGATCAGGCTGCTGCGCTTCTGGAAGTCGTACACACCCAGCGGCGAGGAGAAGCGCGCCGTGCCCGAGGTGGGCAGCACATGGTTCGGCCCGGCGCAGTAGTCGCCCAGCGATTCGCTGGTGTAGGCACCGAGGAAGATCGCGCCGGCATGGCGCAGCAGCGGCTCCCAGCGATGCGGGTCGGAACTCGACACCTCCAGATGCTCCGGCGCGATGCGGTTGCTGATCTCGCAGGCCTCTTCCATCGAGCGAGTGTGTATCAAGGCGCCACGGCCCTCCAGCGAAGCGCGGATCACGGCCTCACGCGGCATTGCCGGCAGCAGTCGCTCAATCGCCTCGCGCACCTGGGCGATATAGGCCGCATCAGGGCTCAGCAGAATGCTTTGCGCCAGCTCGTCATGCTCGGCCTGGCTGAACAGGTCCATCGCCACCCAGTCGGGCGGGGTCGTGCCATCGGCGAGCACCAGGATTTCGCTGGGGCCGGCAATCATGTCGATGCCGACCAGGCCGAACACATGCTTCTTGGCGCTGGCCACATAGGCATTGCCGGGGCCGGTGATCTTGTCGACCTTGGGTATCGTCGCCGTGCCATGGGCCAGCGCGCCAACCGCTTGCGCGCCGCCCACGGTAAAGGCACGGTGCACGCCGGCGACATAGGCGGCGGCCAGCACCAGCGCGTTCTTCTCTCCACGAGGCGTGGGCACCACCATGATGATCTCGGGCACGCCGGCCACCTGGGCCGGAATGGCATTCATCAAGACGCTGCTCGGATAGGCCGCCTTGCCGCCGGGCACATAGATGCCGACGCGGTCCAGCGGCGTGACCTTCTGGCCCAGCAGGGTGCCGTCTTCGTCGCGATAGCTCCAGCTCAGGCCGCAGGCCTGTTTCTGGCGCTCGTGATAGCTGCGCACCCGCTCGGCCGCGGCCTGCAAGGCATGGCGCTGGGCCGGGGTGATGGCCTCGAAGGCGGCCTTCAGTTCTTCGCGGGTCAGCTCCAGCACGGCCACGCTATCGGCCTGCACCAGATCGAAGCGCGCCGTGTACTCCAGCACCGCCGCGTCGCCGCGAGCCTTCACATCGGCCAGTATCTCGGCCACCCGCCGCTCGATCGCGTCATCGGTCTCGGCCGACCAATGCAGCACCCGCTGGAACTCGGCTTCGAAATCGGCTTGCGAGGTGCTGAGTTGGCGCAGGTTCATGGCGGTTACGGCTAGATGCTTCAGGTCGGGATGGCGGAGGCGAAGGCGTCGATCAGCCGGCGCAGCGGCTCGCGCTTCAACTTCAAGGCGGCCTGATTGACGACCAGGCGCGACGAGATGTCCATGATCTGCTCGACCTCGACCAGATGATTGGCGCGCAGCGTGTTGCCGGTGGAGACCAGGTCAACGATGGCGTCGGCCAGTCCGGTCAGCGGCGCCAGCTCCATCGAGCCGTAGAGCTTGATCAGGTCGATGTGCACGCCCTTGTCGGCGAAGTGGTCGCGGGCAATGGTCGTGAACTTGGTGGCCACGCGCAGGCGCGAGCCCTGCTTGACGGCGGCCTGGTAGTCGAAGTCGGCGCGCACGGCGACGCTCATGCGGCAGGCGGCGATTTTCAGATCGAGCGGCTGGTACAGGCCCTCGCCGCCATGCTCGATCAGCACGTCCCTGCCGGCCACCCCCAGATCGGCGCCGCCGTACTGGACATAGGTGGGCACATCGGTGGCCCGCACCAGCACGACGCGCACATCGGGCTGGTTGGTGTCCAGGATCAGCTTGCGCGAGGTCTCGGGGTCGTCCAGCACCTCGATGCCGGCGGCACGCAGCAGCGGCAAGGTGTCATCGAAGATGCGGCCTTTGGAAAGTGCCAGGGTGATCATGTGGTGATCCTGTTGGTGGCCATCAGGGCCGAAGCGCCCGCAGGCGCTGTCAATGCTGCTGCGTGACCGGCGCGGCGGCCCATTCGGCCGGCGTCAGCGTCTTCATCGACAGCGCATGGATCTGCTCGCGCATGCGGTCGCCCAGCGCCGTGTAGACGCGCTGGTGTCGCTTGATGCGGCTCAGGCCCTCGAATTCGGGCGAGACGATGGTGGCAAAGAAATGCCGGCCATCTCCCTCGACCTGCAGGGTGTCGCAGGCAAGGCCTTGGGAAATGTAGTGCTGAACTTCAGCTGCGGTGGGATCGGCCATGGTGGAGAGATTCTAGTGGCTGACGTCAGCTGCGGATCTTGTAGCCCGACTTCAGCAGCTGCAGAGCAATTCCCGCAACAAGCGCGAAGCTGACTCCGACCACCCCCAGGCTCAACCAGGGCGACACATCGCTGACGCCGAAGAAGCCGCGTCGGAAACCGTCGATCATGTAGAAAAACGGGTTCAGATGGCTGACGCCCTGCCAGAAGGCGGGTAGCGAATGCACGGAATAGAACACGCCGGACAGAAACGTCATCGGCATGATGATGAAGTTCTGGAAGGCGGCCAGCTGATCGAACTTCTCGGCCCACAGGCCGGCGATCAGGCCCAAGGTGCCCATCATCGCCGCGCCCAGCACGGCGAACACCAGCACCCACAGCGGCTGGGCCATGCCCGGCGGCGCGAACCAGACGGTGACCACCATCACGCCCAGGCCGACAGCCACGCCACGCACGATGGAGGCGCCGACATAGGCGCTGTACCAGGCCCAGTGCGACAGCGGCGTCAGCAGCAGAAACACCAGGTTGCCGGTGATCTTGCTCTGTATCAGGCTGGACGATGAATTGGCAAAGCTGTTCTGCAGCACGCTCATCATCACCAGGCCAGGGATCAGGAAGCTGGTGTAGCCAACCGAGTCATAGACCTTTACATGATCCTCCAGCACATGGCCGAAGATCAGCAGATACATCACCGCCGTCAGGACCGGCGCGGCCACGGTCTGGAAGGCGACCTTCCAGAAGCGCAGCACCTCCTTGTAGAACAGCGTGCGGGCCCCCGCCAGCGGATGGCTGCTTTGATTGACGAGATGGGTATTCACAGGCGGGCCTCCGCGGCCGCTGGCTCGCTTTGCATGATTTCCAGGAACACGTCTTCGAGGTCGGCGCGGCCTATCTCCAGGTCTTCGATCTGGCAGCCGGCCTGGCGCAGTGTGGACAGAATCGTCTCGACCTCGGCCGCGTCATGGGCCTTGACCTGGACGATGCGGCCCGTCACCCGGGCGCGCTCGGCCAGACCGGCCGGCAGCGGCTGGTCCAGCTTGAAACGCAACATCGTGCTGGCGGTGCCTGCCAGCAGCGCCGAGGTGCGATCCAGCGCCACGATGCGGCCCTGCTTGAGCATCGCGATACGCCCGCACAGGGCCTCTGCCTCTTCCAGATAGTGAGTCGTCAGCAGCACCGTGTGGCCCTCCTTGTTCAGGCGGGCGACGAATTGCCACAGCGTCTGGCGCAGCTCGACGTCGACGCCTGCGGTCGGTTCATCCAGCACGATCACCGGCGGGCGGTGCACCAGGGCCTGAGCCACCAGCACGCGGCGCTTCATGCCGCCCGAAAGCTGGCGCATATTCGCGTTGGCCTTGTCGGTGAGGCCCAGGTTTTCCAACAACTCGTCTATCCAGGCCTCGTTATTGCGCACGCCGAAGTAGCCGCTCTGGATGCGCAGCGTCTCGCGCACGCTGAAGAAGGGGTCGAACACAAGTTCCTGGGGCACCACGCCCAGGGCACGGCGGGCGGCGGCATAGTCGTTGACGACATCGTGGCCGTGAACGGATACGCTGCCGCTCGTCGCCCTGGCCAACCCGGCCAGGATGCTGATCAGCGTCGTCTTGCCGGCGCCGTTGGGTCCCAGCAGGCCGAAGAACTCGCCCTGTGCAATCTCGAAGCTGACGCCGCCCAAGGCCCGGACCTGACCGCCGCGGTAGGTTTTGGTGACATTGTCAAAGCGCAGGGCGGGAAGGGATACAGCCGGGGGGGATGAACTCATGGTGCAGACGATTGTAGGCAGGGCACGCCCTTGGCGCTGGCGTGCGGTCTTCGCCCCCCAATACAAGGGGTTGCGGGCGGCATGGCACCCGGTCAATATCAGCGAGCAAAGTGATAGAACCCGGCACCGAGGTCCACCATGAATGTTTGCAAGCTTTCCGGCATTGCCGCCGCCTTGACCTTGTTGGTCAGCGGCGCCCAGGCCAATCAGGTCTGGAACTGGTCGTTCGGCTCGGAGGCAGGGCAATTCGTCACCGACGGCAGCAGCCCGGTGGCGGGTCAGTACCAGGTGCTGGACTTCTCGGTCACCGCCAGCGGCTTTGCTGCGCTGGGCAGCCTGTCCGGCGGTCAGTACACGATGGGGGCGTTCGCCGACTCCGTGGCAGCACCCTACTTCCTGACCTGGGACGGCTCGGCCGTCACCGACTGGACCCATTCCGGCTTGAACAGCTTTCACTGGCTGGTCTATTCCCAGAAGAACTCAAACAATAAGTATCTCTTTGGCTGGAATGCGCCAAATGTCAACCAGATCGACGCGGCCGGGCTCTGGCAGGGCGTCTTCCCTGGGCCCGGGTCTGCATCGGTCGCGGGGGCGCTCAGCGTCAGCGCCGTGCCTGAACCCGCCAGCTATGCACTCTTGCTGGCCGGCCTGCTGGCCGTGGGCCGCATCGCCCGCCGCCGCAGCGCCTGAGCGCTGTCACGCATCGCACCAAGGCCGGCATTGCCGGCCTTTTTTCTTGTCGCCATCGGGTCACTGCAGCCTTGATGCCAGAATGCAGGCGCACAGGAGACAAGCTGAATGCAAGCCAAGAAGCCGCGCCGCACGGCCGAACGCATCCTTGAGGTCACATTGGACCTCTTCAACCGCTTTGGCGAGCCCAATGTCTCCACCACGCTGATTTCTGCCGAGCTGAAAATCAGCCCCGGCAATCTCTACTACCACTACCCGGCCAAGGACGAGCTGATCAACGCGCTGTTCGATCGCTACGAAACGGCGCTGAACGAGTTGCTGCGGGCCGCCGACAGCGTGCGCAATGTCGAGGACGCCTGGCTGTTCTTCCACATGCTGTTCGAGCTGATCTGGCAATACCGCTTTCTGTACCGCGACCTCAACGACCTCTTGAGCAAGAACCGCCGCCTGGAAACCCATTTTCAGACCGTGCTGAAAGACAAGTCGCTGGCCGTGCGCGCCGTGCTGCAGGGCATGCAGCGC
>JADMJJ010000090.1 GCA_018780645.1 Burkholderiaceae bacterium | reverse complement strand
CGCTGCCGGTGGAGGCCTATGCGGACAACCGGGTTGGCGGGGCGCTGATCGTCGTCGATCCCACCACCAACCGCACCAGCGGCGCGCTGCTGGTACGAAAGGACGCCTGATGAGCACCGGACGCGTTGTCTTTGTTGGTGCCGGACCCGGCGCCGCCGATCTGATCACCCTGCGCGGCGCCCGCGCGCTGGGCGCGGCCGAGGTCGTGCTGTTCGACGCACTGACGGACCCGGCGCTGCGCGACCTGGCCCCGAATGCCCGGTGGATAGACGTGGGCAAGCGCGGCTTTTGCGACAGCACGGCCCAGACCGCCATCAATGCCAAGCTGGTCAAGTACGGCAGCAGCCAGCAGGTGGTGCGGCTCAAGGGCGGCGACCCCAGCGTGTTCGGCCGGCTCGAGGAAGAACTGCTGGCCCTGCATGAAGTCAACATCGCCTGCGAAGTCGTGCCCGGCGTCACCGCCGCGATTGCCGCCGCCGCCCTCACCCAGCGCCCGCTGACCCGCCGCGGCACCGGCCGCAGCGTCAGCCTGACCACGGCCATGACGCGCGAGGGCGAGTTGCAGGCCGCCCGCAGCGCCGACACCGAGGTGTTCTACATGGCCGGGCGCCAGCTGCCCGTGCTGTCGCGCAAGCTGCTGGAGGCCGGCTGGCCGGCCGACACGCCCATTTGCGTGGTCTCACGCGCCGGTTGCGCGGACCAGATTGCCAGCGACCACACCGTAGCCAGCCTGGCCGCGGCAGCCCTGCTGCACCAGGGCAGGCCGGCCGTGGTGACGGTGGGCGCGGGCGCCAAAGCGTTGATTCCGGCGCATTCTGCGGCGCAAAAGCCCGCAAAGTCCCTTGGCCTTGACATGCCTCACGGGTCAGACCGGGCCATCACCGTCTAAAATCACGCGTTTTCCCTTACGACCCGCGCCAGACCTGGAGGTTTGAGCCGCGGCAACCCAGGCCTCCATCAGAGTTGCTCCATGACCCACGTCGTTCTCGAATCGTGCATCCGCTGCAAGTACACCGACTGCGTCGATGTCTGCCCCGTCGACTGTTTCCGTGAGGGCCCCAACTTCCTCACCATCGACCCGGACGAGTGCATCGACTGCGCCGTGTGCATCCCCGAATGCCCGGTCAACGCCATCGTGCCCGAGGAAGATGTGCCGGGCAATCAGCAGCACATGATCAAGATCAACGCCGATCTGTCCCGCAAGTGGCCCAGTATCACCAAACGCAAGGGCCCGCTGCCCGATGCCGATGAGTGGAAAGATCGCACCGACAAACTGTCTGAACTGATACGCTGAAACGAGCCGCCGATGGACCTGCAAGTGAACCAAGAAATCAAAGAGACCGCCCTCGCCCACGAAGGCGCGATTGAGACCGATGCCGTCATCGTCGGCGCAGGCCCCGTGGGCCTGTTCCAGGTGTTCGAGCTGGGCCTGCTTGAGATCAAGGCCCACATCATCGATTCGCTGGCATACCCCGGCGGCCAATGCATCGAGCTGTATCCCGACAAGCCGATCTACGACATCCCGGCCGTGCCCGTGTGCACCGGCAAGGAGCTGACCGACAACCTGATGAAGCAGATCGAGCCCTTCGGCGCGACCTTCCATCTGGGCCAGGAAGTCACCACCGTTGAGAAACAGGATGACGGCCGCTTCTTTGTGGCGACGAGCAAGGGCACGACCTTCCTGACCAAGACCATCTTCATCGCCGGCGGCGTGGGCTCGTTCCAGCCGCGCACCCTGAAGGTCGACGGCATCGAGAAGTACGACGGCACCCAGCTGCACTACCGCGTGCGCAACCCCGAGCAATTCGCCGGCAAGAACCTGGTGGTCGTTGGCGGTGGCGACTCGGCACTCGACTGGGCTCTGAATTTCGTCAATGACGGCCCGAACAAGGCCGAGAGCGTGATCCTGGTGCACCGCCGCGACGGCTTCCGTGCCGCGCCGGCCAATGTGGCCAAGATGAAGGAGCTGTGCGACAACTACGAAATGCAGTTCATCGTCGGCCAGGTCACCGACATCGTCGAAGACGGCGGCACGCTGAACGCGGTCAAGGTCACCGGCGGTGACGGCGTGACCCGCGTCGTGCCCTGCGACCAGGTGCTGGTGTTCTTCGGCCTGAGCCCGAAGCTCGGCCCGATCGCCGAATGGGGCCTGAACATCGACCGCAAGCAGATCGTCGTCGACACCGAGAAATTCCAGACCAGCACGCCGGGCATCTTCGCCGTCGGTGACGTGAACGTCTATCCGGGCAAGAAGAAGCTGATCCTGTCGGGCTTCCACGAGGCAGCGCTCGCCGCCTTCGGTGCCGCGCCCTATATCTTCCCGGAAAAGCGCATCCACCTGCAGTACACCACCACCAGCCCGAAGCTGCACAAGGTGCTCGGCGTGGAGTCGCCAGTCTTCGACTGAACCGGTTCCGTAGCCCGCATGCAATGCGGGGCCGAGCAGCCCCGATTGCCCGACAAAGCCCACCCAGCGTGGGCTTTGTGCATTCCGGCCCCAGCTACAATCGCACCCGTTGCAGGCCCCGCGCCTGCTGCCACTCGCTAGGGGTGTTGAACCGAAAGGTTCGACTGAGAAAGTCCCTTTGAACCTGATTGGAGCTCGCTTGCGAGCTTCAAAGTCCCCAAAAGGGGCCTTGAGGTAATCCTCGCGCAGGGAAGCACGCATCAAGCCCGCCGTCACACTGTCCTTTCTCTCGGACGCCCGGGCCCTGTCGAGCCGACCTGCCATCTGTCTGTATCCAAGATGGCACATCACATTCCCATGAAGTCCCTGCTGGCCGCTGCGGCCGGCCTTGTTTGCGGCACGGCCGCTTTTGCACAAACGCTGCCCACCGTATCGGTCAGCGGGCGCTCGGTCGATACCCCGGTATCCGTCGGCGGCTTTGGCGACACACCGATCGCCAAGCTGCCGATGCAGGCCACCGTGCTGAACAGCGAGCGGCTGAACGACCTGGGCATCAGCTCGCTGGCGGGCATCACCACGCTCGACGCCAGCCTCAGCGACGCCTACAACTCGCAGGGCTATGTCTCCTACCTGAAGATCCGCGGTTTCGACTTGGACAACCGCTTCAACTACCGGCGCGACGGCCTGCCCATCAACGCCGAGACGGCGCTGCCGCTGGGCAATAAGTCGACGCTGGAGGTGCTCAAGGGCACCAGCGGCATACAGGCCGGCACCAGCGCCCCCGGTGGCCTGGTGAACATGATCGTCAAGCGCCCGCTGGCCACCGACTTCACCAGCCTGAGCCTGGGCTATAGCGAACGCGGCACGGTCGAGGCCGGGCTGGATTGGAACCATCGCTTCGGTCCGGCGTTCGGCCTGCGCGTCAACGCCAGCGCCGCGCATCTGGACCCGCAGTTGCGCAACGCCAAGGGCGAGCGCCATCTGCTGGCCATGGCCGGCGATTGGTTGCTGTCGCCCGACACCCGCGTCGAGGCCGAGTTCGAGCTGAACCGCCAGAGCCAGCCCAGCCAGCCCGGCTTCAGCCTGCTGGGTGGCAAACTGCCCGACCCCAAGGCCATCGACCCGCGCATCAACCTGAACAACCAGGCCTGGTCGCAGCCGGTGCTGTTCGACAACCAGACCGCCTCGCTGCGCGTGCAGCAGCGCCTGAGCGCCGACTGGCGCGCCCAGGCGCACCTCGGTGTGCAGCGCCTCACCACCGATGACCGCTTGGCCTACCCCTTCGGTTGCAGCGCCGCCGACGGCACCTACTACGCTGACCGCTACTGCCCCAATGGCGATTTCGACATGTACGACTTCCGTAGCGAGGACGAGCGCCGCAACAGCGACGCGCTGGACCTGTCGCTGACCGGCAAGTTCGTCACCGCCGGCCTGCGCCATGACATCAACACCGGTGTGTTGTTCACCCGCTTCAAGAGCCGCTTCCAGCGCCAGGCCTACAACTGGGCCGGTACAGGCAATGTCAGCGGCCAGGTGCCCACCACGGCCGACCCCAGCCTGACCGACGAGAACACGCTGCGCGACGAACGCAGCACCGAGCTCTATCTGCGCGACTCGATTCAGCTGAGCGAGCAATGGCAGGCCTGGCTGGGTCTGCGCCACACGAAGCTGCACCGCGACAGCGTGCGCACCGATGGCTCGCGCGCCACCAGCTACGGGCAAAGCATCACCACGCCGTGGCTGGGTGTCAGCTATGCACTCAGCGCCCAGCACATGCTCTATGCCAGCTGGGGTCAGGGCGTGCAGTCCGAGGTGGTGCCCAACCGCAGCCGCTACAGCAATGCCGGCCAGGCCCTGGCCGCACTGAAGAGCGAGCAGTTCGAGTTCGGCCTCAAGGCCGGCAGCAACACGGTGGACTGGTCGGTCAACTGGTTCGACGTCAAGCAGCCGCTGTGGCGCGACATCGGCGCCTGCAGCGCGGCCAACAGCTGCGTGCGCCAGGCCGACGGCGAGGCCCACCACCGCGGACTGGAGGCCCAGGCCGACCTGAAGTGGACCGGCGGCGGCCTGCTGGCCAGCGCGATGAAGCTGCGGGCACGCCGCCAGGGCAGCGTCGATGCCAGCCTGAACGGCCTGAAGAAGGAGAACGTGCCCGAGACCACCCTGAAGCTGCAGGCCCGCCAGGCCATCACCGCCCTGCCCGGCCTGCAACTCCAGGCCGGCCTGGTCTACGAAGGCCCGCGCCCCGTGCTGCCCGACAACAGCCTCAGCATCCCGGGCTGGACGCGCCTGGACGCCGGCCTGCGCTTCGACCAGACCTGGGGTGGCCTTCAACAAAAGCAGCTGCTGACCTGGCGCGTGGGCGTGGACAACCTCACCAACCGCCGCGCCTGGAAGGAATCGCCCTACCAGTACGAGCACAGCTATCTCTATCCGCTGGCCCCGCGCACCTGGCGCGCCAGTTTGGAAATCCAGTTGTGAGCACCCGAAAAATCAGTCTATAATGCGAGGCTCTGTTCCTCGATAGCTCAGTCGGTAGAGCGCCGGACTGTTAATCCGTAGGTCCCTGGTTCGAGCCCAGGTCGAGGAGCCAAAAGAAGAGCCCTCAGCATCACAAGGTGCTGGGGGTTTTTTCTTATGCCAGTTCGGTCTTCATGCACGAATATCATCAGCGCTGAGGCCTGCCCAGGGGCCTCGCCTGTTGGGAGCGATGGATGGCCCTGAACGTAGAGCACCTGCTGCGAACTGCGGCAACACTCGAGCAAGCCCTGCTGGCATTGAAGTCCCATCCCAGCAGCGTGGATGTGATGTTCGACCTGTTCCGCAACGCCGCGATCAAGAGCTTCGAACTGTCGCTTGAGACTGCCGGCAAGCTTTTGCGCAAGGCCCTGAAGGGCTATGCCGGCAATCCACGCACGGTCGATGCGCTGGTGTTCAATGATGTGCTGCGCCATGCCGGCAAGCACGGCCTGCTTGATGAGCCCGGTGTGGGGCGCTGGCTGGCCTATCGCGCCAACCGCAACAACACCGCGCATGACTACGGCGAAGGTTTCGCCAATGACACGCTCAAATTGCTACCGATGTATCTACAGGACGTGCGAAGCCTGGCCATCAAACTGCAGGAGGCCTTCGATGCCGCAGCAAGCTGAAGCCAGGCGTCGCCTTCAGCTGGAACCGCGCCACCTGGAAGTCCTGCGCAGCCTGCTCATGCAGCACGTTCCAAAAGCCGAGGTCTGGGCCTACGGCAGCCGGGTCACTGGCAATAGTCACGAAGGCAGCGACCTGGACCTGGTGCTGCGCGACCCTCTCGACCTCACGCTCGATGTCGCGGGTTGGAACGAACTGCAGGCAGCCCTTCAAGACAGCCCGCTGCCCATGCTGGTGGAGGCGCATCTGTGGTCACGGCTGCCCGCCAGCTTCCGTCCGAACATTGAACAATCCCACGTCGTGATTCAGGGCCAGGACGCTGCATTCCCGTAGCGATCGATGAGCCAGATGATGGCGCCCTGCTTGCTTAGCGCATGTGGGGCGCTGTTTCTTGGCGCCGAGCAGATCGACAACACCATTCACCCGACCCAATCCCACATGAAGCCACTCATTCGACTCTTCTTCAGGACCCTGCGCATCCTGCTCGGCCCGGTCATGCTGCTCAAAGAGCGCCTGTCTCGCCCCGCCGCCCTGCAGCGCACAGCCGAACAGCAGGCCGAAGTCGATAGCCTGTGCAATGGCCTGGCGCTCTATCAATTCAAGACCTGCCCGTTCTGCATCAAGGTTCGGCAGGAGATGCACCGCCTGTCACTGCCGATCGTGCGGCTGGACGCTCAGCATGACGCCCAGAATCGAACGGCGCTGCTGCAGGGCTCGGGAGCGGCCAAGGTGCCCTGCCTGAGGATCACAAATGCCAATGGGTCCGTGCAGTGGTTGACTGAGTCGGGCGCGATCATTGAGCACTTGCGGGGGCGGTTTGCTGGGTGACCGTAGGCGAGTCGAACTCAATAGCCCTGCATGCTTGGCGCGTGTGGGGCTGACCTGCCCCATCCGGCCGTATCAATCTAAACGAGCAGGGGTCCGCAATTCAGGAGAATCGCGGACATGAGAAAGAACAAGTTCACCGAAGAACGGGTCATCGGGTTCCTCGACCAAGCTGAGGCCGGTATGGCCGTGGCGGAGAGCTGAGGGCCTTCGCCGATATCACGAAGATGTTCGCCAAGTGATCGATCGTTGACGCCTCATCCATGGGGAGCATTCAATTGACACATCACTTCCGCCCGGTCGCGCTCGAGCACGCGAGTCGCCTCATCAATCACGGCCCGACCGTCCTGGTGACGAGTGCGGCGGGCGATCGCCGCAACGTCATGGCGGCCGCCTGGTCGATGCCGGTGGAGTTCACGCCGCCACGCATCGCGGTGGTGATCGACAAGAGCACCTTCACCAAGGAGTTGATCGCCGCCAGCGGCGCCTTCGGGCTTTGCCTGCCAGGCACCGCACTCGCCGACCTGACCTATGCCGTGGGCAACCAGAGCGGCCGCACTGTCGACAAATTCACCCTCCACGGCATCGTTGCGCGGACCGGGCCTGTGCTGGGCGTGCCGCTGATCGAGACCGGCTGCGCGGCCTGGCTCGAATGCCGGCTGATTCGCGAGCCGCATGCCGAAGAGGCCTATGACACATGCTTCGCGGAGGTGGTGGCTGCTGCGGCCGACGAACGCATTTTTGCGAACGGCCATTGGCAGTTCCGGGATGACAACGTCGAGCTGCAGACCATCCACCACCTTGGCGGCGGCAACTTCGTGCGCGCTGGCGGTGTGCTGTGTGCGCAGCCATGAGCCGGGGCCGTGCCTGAACGGACGGATACCCGCACCCGGAATGGGGGCAGGGACGGCGAAGAGGGCCCAGGACTAGACTCCCGCCCGGTCCTTCCCGTTTTCCAACCGCAACTTGGAGATGCGCATGAAGCTACGTTCCTACCTCGCCGCCGGTACCTTGATGATTTCGAGCGCGGCCTTCGCGTTTCATTGCCCCGCCGACATGAAGAAGATCGACGAGGCGTTGGCCAAGAGCCCGAAGCTGACCGCCGAGCAGATGACCGAGGTGAAGAAGCTGCGGGCCGACGGTGAAACGCTTCACAAGGCCGGCAAGCACCAGGAGTCGGTGGACACGCTGGCCAAGGCGATGAAGATGCTGAGCATTCAGTAGGGCCGCTGCCGCACCCGGGCGCTGCTCACTTGCCCGGCGCCGTCTCCGCCTCTTCGGCCGCACGCGCCACCAGCTCGGTTTCGTTCCACAGCTCGATCAGGCGCTTTGGCGTCGGATCGCTGTTGTGGCCGAGGATGCTCACGCTGGCGGGGTTGAGGACGAAGTGCTGCCCGGCATTGATGGGCAGGCCAATCCATCGCGCGGCCAGGGCGGAACCCAGGTGGCCGTGGGTGAAGAGCGCCACATTGCCGTGCATGCTGCACAGATGGGTGATGAGGCGGTCGACGCGGCTGGCCATCTGCGCCGGCGACTCGCCGTGGGGGCAGCCGTCCTGCCACACGCTCCAGTTGGGCCTGTCTTTGCGGATGTCCGCGGCACGCAGGCCTTCGAAATCACCGTAGAGCCATTCGGCCAGCTTGGGCTCCACCTCGCTGCCCGAGGCCAGCTCGGCGAGTTCGCAGGTCTTCTGCGCCCGGATGCGCGGGCTGACGAGCACATGGCTGAACTCGACGTCGATCAGCCGGTAGGCCATCGCCCGGGCCTGGGCCTCGCCATGTTCGGTCAGCGGGATGTCGCTGGTGCCGGTGTGCTGCCCGGTCAAGGTCCAGGCGGTTTCGCCATGGCGGATCAGATAGATCGTTGGCAGTGCTTTCAAGCGTGCTCCCCTGTTTGATGCCGACCTTGATGTCGAAAGTCCGGCCGCGCGCCCCATTGTGCGCGCCGGCGCACCTGGCTGGTCAGGCATGGCCCATCGTCAATTCTGATGAGGCATTCAGCCCGTGCCCGGTTCTACGATTCAAGCCTGCCTTTTCAGGGAGCGAACGATGGCCTCGTTAAAACACTTGGTGGTGACCTTGCTCGGGGGGCTCAGCCTCGGAACCGCAACCGCCGGCTGGGTGGACGTGACGACCAGCCGAGAGTGGCTGACCGCCATGGAGGCCACCGATCACACCCAACTTGCCTGCAACGCCGTGACCGGCGCATGTGGCGGTGCCGTCAATGGCTTTGACTACCTCGGGTGGACCTGGGCCACCACCGATGACGTGAACGTGCTGTTCACGAATCTCGGCATCCCCGGCTTCGCCGGCGCCGGAGGGCACAGCACCCAGGCCGCCAACTCCATCTGGGCCCCGGCGTTCATAGATCTTGACGGCATCGGGCCGGACGCCGGGGTGTTCATGCGCAACTTCTCGTCCAACGAGCTGAATGCGCGAACGCGCGGAGGCGCCTCCGGGGCACGTGTGATCGACAGCGCAACGGGAACCGATGTCGCAGACACGGGGCTTGATCCGAGCCGGCTGGCAACGAACGACATGTGGCTGTACCGAACCGTGCAGCTGAGCCAGAACGTGCCAGAGCCTTCGACCCCGCTGCTGGTGGCTCTCGCTGTTGGCGCGGCCGTGGGTGTCACCCGCCGCGGCAAGGCGTAACGCCGTGGCCCATTGCCGCGGGCCTGCATAGCCGGCAGTGGGCCGACTCCGGGCCAAGCATGGGCACGGCTTCGCGGGTGCCTCAGCCCAGCGGTTTCGCGTCCAGCTTGCTCGCTGGGTATTGCTTCAGGAAAGCCGCGGCCTCGGCCACCGGGCAGTTCAGCCAGGCGTCGTAGTCGGCCTCGTCCAGTATCACCACCATGCGCTTCTCGTCGCCCGGCTTGTGCATGCGCTCATAGATCTCGTGCCCGGCGCCGCTGATCGTCAGCATCGTGAATGACAGCACCTCCTTGCCGTCCTTGTCGCGCCAGTAGCCCCACAGCCCGGCCAGGCCCAGGGGCAGTCCGTCGCGGCGGCTGATGGCCCACTTCACCGCTTTGCCTGTTTCCCAACAGGGTTCGTACACCGCCTCGGCCGGAATGATGCACCGCCGCCCCTTGGCCCAGGCGTCGCGAAAGCTGGGCTTCTCGGCCACCGTCTCGCTGCGGGCATTGAAGGTCTTGCGGCCGAAGGCCAGGTCCTTGGCCCACGACGGCAGCAGGCCGAACAGGCCCAGCTGCGCCTCGCGCTCCATCTCTGGCCGGTGTTTGGCGGCCACGATGAACGGCGCCAGATAGCCCGGGAAGACCAGCTCGGGCGGCTCCGTGCCCTTGGGCCGCTCGACGCCAAAGTAGGTCAGCAGGCGGTCGGTAGACGTCACCGTTTGGTAGTTCGAGCACACAGGCACACCTCGCAATCGTTGATACGGCGCACCGTGTGGCCGGCTCGGCATCAAGCTCTTCGTTCAAAACTACCACATTGAGCAGCCTGGCCATCAGGCCTACCGGGTCAAGTAGCCCGGCTGGCGCGTGTCGATTGCCAGCCCCGCGGTGCGTGGTCGGTGGCGGGTGCGCTGCGCCACATCGAACCCTGCCTGGGCGGCGAAGCGCTGACCACGGCCTGAGCACCGGGCTCTTACAATAGCTTGACTCTTTGACGCCCCCGCGCGCCAGACCGCCTCCAGGATCGCAAGGTGTTGGAGGCTTTTCCTTTTGATGACAGCCCCAGCCCGAAAGCCCGCCATGAGCACCCTGCCGAACTGCCCGCAGTGCAAGTCCGAACTGACCTACGAAGACGGCGCGATGCTGGTCTGCCCCGAGTGCGGCCACGAGTGGGCGCCAGACGCGGCCCCGGCGGGCGACGAAGGCCCCCGCGTCATCCGCGACGCCAATGGCAATGAGCTGAAAGACGGCGACACCGTCACCGTGATCAAGGACCTGAAGGTCAAGGGCTCGTCCCTGGTCGTCAAGGTCGGCACCAAGGTCAAGAACATCCGCCTGGCCGAGGGCGACCATGACATCGACTGCAAGATCGACGGCGTCGGTGCGATGGGGCTGAAGTCGGAGTTTGTGAAAAAGGTCTGAGGGAACCGCCGCCATGCCCGAAAACACCGCCGATGCCTTCGTGAAGCCCTTCGTCTACGAGACGCTGACGTCCAAGGCCCTGCATTTCACGATCTCCGAGATCCAGAGCCGCATGCAGCCGCAGCGGCCCAATGCACTGGACCTGGAGTACACGCAGACGATGATGGCCATGCTGCTGTTCAACAACCAGCCCGAAACGCTGGCGATGATAGGCCTGGGAGGCGGCTCGCTGGCCAAGTTCTGCTACCACCACCTGCCCAGGACGCGCATCCAGGTGGTCGAGATCAATCCGCATGTGATCGCCCTGCGCGACGAGTTCAGGGTGCCGCCGGACGACGAGCGCTTCAAGGTCAGTCGCGGCGATGGGGCCGAGTTCCTGCGCTTCGCCCCCAGCCCGGTCGATGTGCTGATGGTCGATGGCTTCGACAACGAGGGCCAGCCGCCCGAGCTGTGCTCGCAGCGCTTCTACGACGATTGCCTGGATGCCCTGCAGCCGAACGGCATCCTGGTCGTGAACCTGCATGCCGGCCACCGCAAGCATGACACCTTTCTTTCACGCATCCGGCGCAGCTTCGGCGAGGAGGTGCTGGTTGTCGGAGACGCCGACTGCTGCAACAACATCGTGTTCGCCTGCCGCGGCTCGCTGGCCCGGCGCTACAAGCCCACGGCGCTGCGCAGGCCCAGGCACTTCGACGCAGCGACCTGGGCCGAGCTGAGGCCGGCGTTTGACAAGCTGGCCGCGGCCTGGGCAAAGCGGGCCGCGGACTGAATCGCCTCCGGCCTCAGCCGGAAAAACTCTGCCGATACGCACCGGGCGCCATGCCCGTGTGCCGCTTGAAGCAACGGTTGAAGTGGGCCTGGTCGGCATAGCCGCTCAGAAAGCCGGCTTCGGCGAGCGGGTGCCGGGTTTCCAGCAGCCACCAGGCGGCGGCGCGCAGGCGCACCTCGGCCAGCAATTGCGAGACGCGCAGGCCCTGCTGCTGCAGATGTCGCTGCAGGCTGCGCGGCGACAGCGCCAGCCCCTGGGCCAGCGCGGCAACCGTGGGCGGATGCATCAGGTCCTGCAGCAGCCGCCGGGCGCAGTGCTGGGCCAGCTCCGGCCAGGGCAGTGCCTGGCACAGGTCCAGCGGCAAGGCGGGTGCGCGGGCTGCCGCGGCAGGCCCGGCATCGGCCGCGCTGTCCGGCGCTTGCCAACTCAGATGCCAGCTACCGGCCGCGCCCGCCTCGGCCAGCGCGCGCAGGGCCTCGCCATCGGCCAGGGGAAACGCCGGCACCGCGCCCGCGCGGGCCAGAACCTGCTGCAGGCCCAGCGACTGCAGCAGCGCGCACAGCAGGCCCAGCACGACCAGGCTCTCGGCGGCCATGGGCGGCTCGCCGGCGCGCAACGACACATGGCGCAGCCTGGCCTCGTGGTCACCCAGCTGCAACAGTTCGACGCGGTGGCGCGAGTGCACGTATTTCTCCAGCCGGCTCCAGCGTGCCAGCAGGCTGGCGACATCGGGTGCCGAGGCCAGTGCGCGATGCAGCGGCGCATGGGCCTGCCCATGAAAGCCCTGGCCCAATTGCGGCAACACGGCCCAGCCGCCCTGCGCCAGCGCGGCGGCAACCAGCGCCCGCTTGGTCTGCAGCGCGACGTGGGCGCCTGCAGCCACGTCGGGCAAGGCCGGGCCGCCGGCGCCAAGGCCCAGGCGCTGCAGGCCGGCCTGCATCACGGCCACCATCGCGGCGCTGGCGAAGTCGCTCACGGTCGGGTCTTGGCTTGGGCTTGCATGGCGGCCAGCATATCGCTCGCGAGCACCGGCAGCCGCGTGGCACGGCAGCCGCTGGCGGCGGCCAGCGCGTTGGAAATGGCCGCGGCGGCGCAGACCATGGCCGTTTCGCCCGCGCCGGTCGGCGCCTGGCTTGATTCGATCAGCTCCACGGCCACCGGCGGCACCTGGGGCAGGCGCGGTATCGGGGCCTCGGCAAAGCTGGCGGCCGCCACCGCCGAGCCGCCCACGGGCAGGCCGTCGCTGAGCACCATGGCCAGGCCCCAGACCAGATTGCCCTCGCACTGGGCCCGCACCTGATCGGGGTTGATGATGTGGCCGCAGTCATGCACACAGCTCAAGCCCAGCACACGCCACTCGCCACTGGAGGCATCGACCTCGACCTCGGCCACGGTGGCCGCATAGCTCAGGCCCTTGTAGATGCCGCAGGCCAGTCCGCGCGCGCGCAGCTTGCCCGCCACCACAGGCAAGACATGACCCCACCGCCCGAGCCGCGCTGCCTGGCCAAGCACCGCGCTCAGCCGCGGTTCGTCGATGTGCGCGAGGCGAAAGGCGAGCGGATCGGCGCCGGCCTTGGCGGCCAGCAGGTCCCAGGCGGTCTCCACCGCAAAGGCATTGGGGCCGGCACCCAGGCCGCGCCAGGGCCCGGTGAACACCGGCAGCCGCGCGAGATCGAACTCGATGCGCTGCTGTGGCACCCGGTAGGGCAGCTGGGCATTGCGCGCCGCGCCGGCATCGCCGACGAAGCTGGACACCGTCTGCATCCAGCGCGGCATGGCCGCGTTGGTGAACAGGATGTGGCTGGTGGCGAAGGCATGCCACCACTGCTGCACCCGGCCCTCGTGCAGGCGGGCGCGGATGCGGTGCTGCGAGGGCGGACGGTGAAAGCCCTGCTGCAGCTCCTGCGCCCGGCTCCATTGCACCTTGACCGCGCCGCCCAGTCGCCGCGCCAGCACCGCCGCCTCCATCTCGACGGTGCACAGCATGCGGCCGCCAAACGCGCCGCCGATGCGACAGGCCTGCACGCTGATCCGGGCCTCGTCGAGCCCGAGCTGGCGGGCCACCGCATCGCGCTGGTAGAAGATGTCCTGGCTGCCGACCCACAGCCGCAGCAGGCCCTCGGGCTGCGACCATTGCGCCACCGCCGCGCGCGGCTCCAGTGCGCCGTGGGCGGCCAGTGGCACCTGAAGCAGCACGTCGACATCCCATGGCCCCTGCGCCTCGGCGGCATCGTTGCGCAGCCGGTGCGCGAGGGCACCCTTGGCCAGCCGGGCGTTGACGTTGATCAGCGCATCGACATCGGCCGCCTCGAACCCGCCCTCGACCTGCCATTCGACCGCCAGCGCCGCCTCGATGCGTGCCAGGCCCCCCGGCGTGCGGGCCACGATACCCACGCCCTCGCTGCCGCCCAGGCGCAGCCCGGGGTCACGCAACAGCGCGACGAAGCCCGGCACGGCGCGCGCCGCATCCTCGCGCAGGGTCTTCACGCGCGAGGCCAGCTCGGGCGACACCGGCGCACGCAGCACACGCCCATGGACCATGCCGGGCAGGCGCACGTCGGCGGCATACAGCGGCGCGCCGCGCACGATGGCCGGGCCCTGCTCCAACGGTGCCGGCCGGCCCACATGGCGGCCCTTGCCCGCAAAGCTGCGCAGGCTCTCGACCGGCCGCGGTTCGGCGGCCAGCAGGCCCTGCGTCTGGCCGCGTGCCAGGGCATCGCGCAGCGTCGCACAGGCCTGGGCCAGCGGCAGGGCGAACTCGCGGATCGAGTCGCTGCCGACGGTGGCCTTGACGCGGCGTATGGTGCGCGTGTCCGCCAGCCGGACCTGCACCGCCGCCCAGTCCACGCCCAGCTCCTCGCAGGCCACCTGCTTCAACGCGGTCAGCATGTTCTGCCCCATCTCCGCGCGCGGCAGATGGAGCGTGTAGCGGCCCCGCTCATGGCGCAGCCAGGACATCGCATCCTCGGCCGTGGGCAAGGGGCGCTTGGGCAGCACCGGCAACAGGCTGCAGCCGGGCAGCGCAATGGCCACGGTCAGCCCACCTGCGGCCAGGCCCAGAAAGCCGCGGCGCTTCATGGCTGCGCCTTTTGCGCGGCGCGACGCACCGCCTGGCGTATGCGCTGCTGGGTGCCGCAGCGGCACAGGTTGCCGGCCAGCGCGGCGTCGATGTCGGCATCGTCGGGCCGGGGCTGCCGGCCCAGCAGGGCCACGGTGGACATGATCTGCCCGGCCTGGCAATAGCCGCACTGCGGCACCCGTTCGTCCAGCCAGGCCTGCTGCACCGGATGCAGCGCTTCATCGCTGCGGCTCAGGCCCTCGATGGTGGTGATCTGTGCGCCCAGCACATCCTGCGGCCGCAGCAGGCAACTGCGCCTGGCCTCGCCGTCCACCAGCACGGTGCAGGCGCCGCACTGGCCCAGGCCGCAGCCCAGCTTGGCGCCGACCAGGCCCAGCGCCTCGCGCAGCACGAACAGCAGTGGCTCGTCCTGCCAGATAGCGGCCACCTGGTGCCGCTGGCCATTGATTTGCAATTCCATGATGCGGTCTCCTGTCGGGAGCCCGGATCGTCAGCTGGCGGTGGCGGCGCGTCTTGAACCAACGCGCCAATCGCGCCGCCGCGGGCCTATCAGCCTTCGGCCGTGCCGCGCCGCCGGGTCACGGCCATGCCCAGCACGGCCAGCGCCGTCAGGGCCAGCGTGGCGGGCTCGGGCACCTGGGCCACGCCCTGGGCATAGCTGGCAAAGCCACCAAAGTCGAGGAAGCGCTGGGCGCTGGCCGAGTCGGCGAAGCCATCGAAGGTGAAGCTGACGTCGTAGAAGGCGGTCTGGCCGGCGCCCATCAGGCCGAAGTCGAACAGCGGCAGCTCCCAGTCGGCCTCGGTGGCGATGGCGGTGTAGTTGAGCGCATCGGGCGTCCAGGGGTTGCCGACCCAGGTATCGCCCTGCACATCACCTGGCTTCAGCAACAGCGTGGCCGCATCGGTGCGCGCCACTTTCAGGCTCAGGCTGCCGGTGCTGAAGGCTCCGGCCCCATTGCTCCAGGGCATGGACTGGTAGGCGCCATTGGCCTCCGGGCGCACCCAGGACCAGCCGAAGTACATGCCCAGATGGCGCGCCTCGGCGCCCGTGTTCGTGACCGACTGGGCGCTGAAGCTGACGGTCGCCGTCGTGCCCGAGACCTGGCCGACGTAGTTGTTGTCGAGCGCGCCGGCGAGCTCGTCGTACTGCGCCCAGACCGGGCCGGCATGAGCCGCCGGGGTCGTGGCCAGCGCGGCGCAGAGCGCCAGCAGGGACAGACTGAAATAGCGCTGGGTGGTGGCCATGGGTGAGTTGCTCCGGGTGGTGGGGATGAAGGCCTTGGACTGCCGGACAGTGTCGACGCACGCCGTCTAGGCTTGATTTCAAGGCGCTGGTTTCGCGGGTTTCATTTGTTTCAGTGCCCGTAGCGGGCCGCAGGGGCCCTACCCGCAGCTGCTGCATACTGGTGCATCCCTGCCCCCGAGGAATGCGCAAGATGACGATGGCGACGAGCCTGCCCGCTCCGGCCCGGCACCTGGCCTGGCACAAAGCCATGGCCTTGCTGCTGTGCCTGCAGCTGCTGTGGCCTGCCACGGCGTTGGCCGAGCCGGCGCGGCTGCGCATCGCCCAGACCGAGGGCATGGGCTATCCGCTGCTGATACTGAACGGCCCGTCGGAGGTCAGTGGCGGCTTTCTGAAGAAGCTTGGCGATCGCGTCGCCGAGTTGCTGGGCACCCAGGCCGAGCACATCGTCTATTCGCGCCGTCGCGTCGAGCAGGCGGTGCTCGGCGGCAGCGCCGACATGCTCTGCTACTCCAGCCCGCTGTGGGTCAAGAACGTCGACGAACACTGGACGATAGCGCTGCTGCCGCAGATCGAGCGGGTGGTGGTGCCGGCGGCCTCAAGCCTGGTCTATGGCGGCCCCGAAGACCTGGCCGGCATGCGCATCGCGGTGATGCTGGGCTACAACTTCCCGGCACTGCAGCCCTTGTTCGACAGCGGCCGCGCCACCCGCGTCAACGAGACCCGGGTTGACCTGCTGTTCCGCCATCTGGAGCTGGGCATTGCCGACGCGATGATCGTCTCCGAAGCCGAGATCGAAGGCTATTTCAAGACCCGGCCCAATGAGCGCGAGCGCTACAAGGTCAGCAGCAAGGCCTACTCCTCGGTCGATACCCGCTGCCTGGTCTCGCCGCAGTCGAACTGGGCGCTGACGGCCATCGACCGTGCCCTGCTGACCCTGCTCAAGAGCGGCGAGATTGCCCGCATGGCCCAGCGTTACGGCATGAGCATGCGCTGAGCAGGTCAGCCGAACACCGGTGCGAACACCCTGTTGATCAATGGGTTCGAGAAGCGCTGCTGCATGTCGGCCAGCGCATAGCCACCGGCTTCGGCCACGGCCAGCAGCCCGTCGCGGAATTCGGGGAGGCGGTCCTTGTAGGCGACGGTGCGCAGATAGTCCTCGATGGCCTGACCGCCCAGGGTCAGGCCCTGCCACTGCTTGGCCCAATGCGGGCGCAGGTTCAGCGGGCGACCGGCAGCGTCCCGGTACTGTGACCAGGCATCCGCCACCCGCTGCATAAAGCCTGTCCACTCGCCCTTGTCGGTGTTGATGGTGGTCAGCACCTCGATCGAGCATGTGCCCAGGGTGTTGCCATATTGCGGCGCCATGGTGACGTTGGAGCCGGCCATGATGCGCATCTCCAGGGTCAGCCGCATCGGTGCCGTGCCCGAGGCCTGCAGGGTGCTGTAGACAACGGCTATGGCGTCCCACCATGCGCGCTGGCAGACACTCCAATCTGGCAGGGCCGGGTTGTCGGCGCGGGCGGGAATGGGGATCTCGAACTCGGTGTCCAGCACGCGCATGTTCTGGATGCCGCGTCGGAAGTGCAGGCCGTCGATCAGTGGTGCGGTGGCGCCGCTGACCGGCAGGAAGCTCATTGCGCTCGTGCCAAGGGCCAGCGCCTGTAGCGTCTGGGGCAAGGCGTTGAACACACCCGAGTCCACCAGCAGCCCGGCCAGATACTCCTGTACTTCCTGCAGCCGGGTTTCCATCGGGCTGGGGTAGTCCACCGCCTGGGCACGCTGACCGTCGTTCTTCCAGGTGTTGATCCAGCAGTCAGGCTGGAAGGTGAACCAGAACCACTCGGCGTAGTAATCACTCTCGCAGCGCGAGATGAAGTCCTGCTGAGCGGCGGCCAGCGCCTGCGGCGTGACGCCCGCCACGTCAACCTGCGCCGGCACGACATAGCCCGCAGGCGGTGGCACGGCCAGTGCCAGCCGCGTCTTGACCGGCTTCAGTGCGGCGAAGCTCATAGCGTCCAGCTTCAAGGTCACCGCCGTGACCACGCCCAGCAGGCCGAAGGCACCGGCGGCGGCCCGCAGCACCTGCGGGTCACTGACAGTCTGGAGCTGACCCAGCGCATTGACAAACTCGATCTCGGTGACCAGATCGCTCAAGGTCTGGTTGCGCCATCCGGCCCCATGGCAGATCGGCGCATTGCTGCCACCAAAGGTGATTTCGACCATGATGACGTTCAGCGGCAAGGTCCAGTTCCAGGCCCCGCCGGACGTGGCCAGGCACCACTGCCGGAACTGCTCATTGGTGGTTGCCGAGCCAATCCGGCACAGCGCCTTCTGCTGGCCCTGCTCGTTGACATAGCCCGTGATGGCAATGCCTTGCAGCTCGTTGGACGGATCAATCGGCGGCTCGCTGGCGGGCAGATCATTGACCACGGACAGGGGCAGTAGCGAGATCAGCACCTCGTTGTCGTTCGAGTAGAACTCGGTCCAGGTGTGACGGTAGCCGGCCACGCGCACCTGCTTGCCGTTTGCACAGGCCCATTGAACGGCAGCAGCAACGCCGGCCTTGGTGGTCGGGAAGCAGGTCAGGGCGGGCGTGTTCGACACGGTGCGCCCCCAGTTCTGGAACAGGGTGCTGGACAGGCAGGCCACCGGCCTGCCGTTCGCCTCGTTGACGCCGGACTGTGTCGTCCAGCTCGGTGCGCCGGCGGCCAAGGGAGTGGTCTTCAGGGCCTCCGCAGGGGCAGACAGCTGGGCGCAACACCCCGCGAGCGCCGGGTCGGCGGCCATCAGCCCCCGCAGCTGCGCCTGAGTCAAGGCAGGCGCGGGCTGGCCCGATCGCACCGCGTCCAGCATCGCTTGCTGCAGCAGCGTCCAGGCACCGAGAAACCCGGTCTGGCCCGCCAGGCGCCGCATCGGCGCCAGCCAATCCTCTCCGGGTGGGGTAGTGGCAATTGCATCGGCCATGGAGCGCCCCTGTTGATTGAAACGATGAACCGAAAAGCGGCTGCGGTGGGCTACTGCTGCCGGCAACTGTTGATGGTGTCCGAGATGCCGCTCCAGACCGCGCTGATCGGCACGATCCAGGACTTCTGCTCGACCTCGTAGAACAGGTCGCCGTTGCCCGGATTGAAATTGAACTTGAGCACCACCGTCCAACCGGTGCCCTTCGTGGTGGTCTTGCCGGAGTTCGCATCGGGTGGGTCATAAACCGTGCCGTGCTGCTGCTCGGACTTGGTGCGCAGGCAGTTGAAGATGCCCTGCGTCACGCCATGGAAGGTCTTGCTGTCGCTCATGATTGCCTCGCTCATTTAACGAACTAAGAACGTGCCGGCGAGACAACTATGGAAGTTGCAATGGCGCCCCACAGGATCAGTTCGGTATCTTGGGTCAGATGAGGCGCTGCGGGGTCGGGCATCAGCGAGCGGGCGCCAGGCTGCTTCACGAAACGCTGTACGCAGCGCGCGGCGGCAACAAATGAAACGCGTTGCGCGCAGGCCGGCAACGCGACTGATACCGGCGCCGCTCACAGTCAGTCCATAGCGGCCCGCTCCCTGGGCCGGCATGGACAGTCATCATGAAGCTTGCCCTCCCCACTCTCTTCTCCCTGCTGCTCGCCCCCTGCCTGGCGGGCTCCGCCTCGGCGGCCGCCGACGACAGCCAGTTGCAGCGCCTGCTCAGCTGCGAAGACTCCTGGCTGGACTGGCGCGGCGACAGGGCGCGCATGGGGGCCTTCGCCCGGGACTTCCAGTCACGTTTCACCCAGGAGCCGCGCAGCCCGGCGTTCACCCCAAAGCAGAAGCTCAGCCTGCTGGGCCTGCCGGTGGAACAGGTGTTCCCCGAGAGCGTCGGCATGGGCGTGGGATTTTCGGTGCAGGTGAATGCGCCGGCCGAGCAGGTTCGCCAGGCGCTGGAGCAGCGGCTGGGCAAGTCAATGAAATGCGAAGTCAGCGAAGGCACGCTGGCCTGCGAGCTTGAGATCGGCGAGAAGCGAACCGCGATTCTGATGACCGCAGACAAGGGCCGCGGCCGATCCAGCCTGCTCGGCTGCTACTACTTCTACGCGCCCTGAGTCCCTGAGTCCCTGTACACCAACAAGCTAGGGGTGCGCTGACCTTGAACTGGTCCTGCCAATGGCGCACACTTTCTTCCTGAACCATGACCCTGCATGGAGACCCACCGTGTCCCATACCCCCCGCGACGAGGCCACACGCAAGCGCGTGTGGCGCATCACTGCCAATGCCCCGCAGGGCGAGTATCTCGATCGAGACGAGGCCGCGCGTCGCGACCGCCAGGCCCTGCAGGCCGACGCCGGCTGGCAGCAGTCTTCGTTCGATC
>JADMJJ010000051.1:18823-20582 GCA_018780645.1 Burkholderiaceae bacterium | reverse complement strand
GGTGTCGGTGTCGGTGTCGGTGTCGGTGTCGGTGGCGGTGTCGGTGTCGGTGTCGGTGTCGGCGTGCCGGTCACCGGTGGAGCCGGCGGTACTTGGTCCTTGGTGCTGTCGGCGCCATTGCCTGCAGATGGTTGTTCCGAGATGCCGGCATCGGCAGGCAGCACCTTCTGCGGCATGGCCAGAGGCACGGAAGGCAAGACCGTCGGAGGTGCCGGCGGCAGTTTGTCCTGGGTCGTGTCATTGCCATTGCCAGGCGACGGTTGCGTCGGCGTCGGCGTCGGCGTCGGCGTCGGCGTCGGCGTCGGCGTCGGACTCAAGGGCGGCGCCGGCGGCAGCTTGTCTTGGGTGGTGTCATTGCCATTGCCTACCGACGGCGTTGGCGTTGGCGTTGGCGTTGGCGTTGGCGTTGGCGTAGGCGTCGGCGTCGGCGTCGGCGTCGGCGTAGGCGTCGGCGTAGGCGTCGGCGTCGGCGTTGGCGTTGGCGGTGGCGTTGGCGTTGGCGTTGGCGTCGGCGTCGGCGTAGGCGTAGGCGTCGGCGCAGGCGTCAAAGGAGGCGCCGGAGGCAGCTTGTCCTTGGTTGTTGCATTGCCATTCCCGGCCGACGGGTTACCCGCTGGCGGCGGGGTGCCGCCGCCGGGCGCCGGTGGCAGCTTGTCACTGGTGTCGTTGCCATTGCCAACCGATGGATTGGCTGGGATCGGCGTTGGGGCCGGCGTCGGCGTCGGCGTTGGAGTCGGCGTTGGAGTCGGCGTCGGGCGAGGTCCGGTCGGAGCCGGCGGCGGAAGCAGAGTGTCCGTATCCGGGCCATTGCCAACCGACGGCCGAGGTGTCGGCGTAGGCGTCGGCGTCGGCGTCGGCGTCGGCGTCGGCGTCGGCGTCGGCGTCGGTGTAGGTGTAGGTGTAGGTGTAGGTGTAGGTGTAGGTGTCGGCGTCGGCGTCGGCGTCGGCGTCGGTGTCGGTGTCGGTGTGGGCGTCGGCGTCGGCGTCGGCGTCGGCGTGGGCGTGGGCGTGGGCGTGGGCGTGGGCGTGGGCGTCGGTGTCGGTGTCGGCGGAGCGACCTGACCGTCCAGCGACAGCACCGGCGTGCCGGTCGTATAGACGGTCGCCTGCGAATTCAAGAGCGAGATGTCACCGGCGGCCGCGATCTGGATACGGCCAGTCGTGCTGCGCACAGCAACCGATACATCCGACGGACCGTTCGGGCTGAGGGCTCGCCCGATCTTGACGTGGCCAGTGGCTGCCGCGCCCGCCGAGAAGTCCTGCGTGCTCAGCGGCTGCGCCGAAGACAGGTCAGCTCCCCCGACCAGGGTCAGTGAGCCGGCACGGCGACTCACTGCCACCCATTGGCTGGAAGGGGCATCCGGGTAGATGACCGACGGCAGAAAGCCGGCGCTCAGGCCATGTGCAATGTCCAGGGTACCGGCGGCACGAAGGCTGATCGACACCTCACCCGCGTGCGGCGAGGTGCCGAGTTGAGCCGTGCCGAGCACGGGCAGATTCCAGTCGGCCACGAGTTTCAGATCCTGCGGGGCCCGCACCTCCACACCCGGACGCACCAGCAGGGCTGGCGACAGGCCGGGCTGGGCGTTCAGCAGCCGCACCGCGATGTTCTCGATATCGACGCGCTGGTTGTCGGCCCACACCGTGTCCATGCCCAGGTAGACGGCGCCGACGGGGCCAGGCGGTGTCGGCGTCGGCGTCGGCGTCGGCGTAGGCGTAGGCGTAGGCGTAGGCGTAGGCGTAGGCGTAGGCGTAGGCG
>JADMJJ010000051.1:0-18723 GCA_018780645.1 Burkholderiaceae bacterium | reverse complement strand
GCGTAGGCGTAGGCGTAGGCGTAGGCGTAGGCGTAGGCGTAGGCGTAGGCGTAGGCGTCGTCACCACCACGGTTTGACCCTCGCGTATCTCCACAACCCTGTCGTAGGTGCGCACCGCCTCTACCTCGACCTGCGCGACACCAGTCAGAGTCGTCCGGATGGCAGCGACCCGGACATCGCCCCCCTGCCCCTTCAGCTCGCCCAGATCGGTGCGCGACGCGCGCAGCAGCAGGCTGCCAGCGGCAGGCGCCGCACCGGCGGACGACAAATCGATCAGCGCTCCCGGCAACAGGCTCAGATCACCGTCGACCACATTCATCAGCACGCGGCCGGCGGTGCCGCCGCTCGCAGTGCTCAGCGCCAGCAATTGAGCGCCATCGCGCAGCTCCAGATCGCCACGCGAGGCGAGATTGATCACACCACCCTCGGTGCCACTGGCATCCAGTCGGCCGCTGAGCAGCAGCCTGCCGCCGTCGGCGGTGAGGCTGAGGTTCTGCGCCTGCAGCGTGGTGCCTGCTTCGAGCACCAGGTCGTCGTTGCGTGTTCGCACCGCAATGCCACCGCGGAAGTTGTTCGCGGCGCCCGCGGTCAGCCGGCCAGCCATCTGCCCCAGATTGATCGTCTGACCACTGTCCAGGCTCAGCTCTGCGGCGCGTCCCGGCCCGCTCGCCGTACCGACCAGAATGCCGTCCAGATCGATGCGGCCCTCCGGCGCGCTCAGGCGCACCGAGCCCGCGTCGCCCTTGCCGCTGGCCGAGGCCTCGATGCGCGCACCGGCCTCGACGCTGACACTGCCATGGGCACTGCTGGCGGTCAAAGAGCCAGCGGCGAGATCGACGTTGACGCCGTCGAGTACGCGAGTCGACCCGTTCACCCGGGTCACCGAGCCGGCGGAAAACAAGACCTTGTCGGCGCCGTTGGGGCCGACCGCCTGCAAGAGCAGGCTGCCGCCAGCCAGATCGATCACGCCCCCCTGATGCACGGCTCCACCGGTCAGGTTCAGGCGAGCACCGGCCACGGTCGGTCCGGCCGCGGGCAGCGGCTGACCCGCCACGGCCTTGACAGCGATCAGGCCCGGCGCCGTGATGGCGGTATCGGCCAGCGCGGATGCGACTATGCGCGGTGCGCTGATGCTGAGCGCACCCGCCGTGCTGACAAGGCTGGTGCCCGAGAGCTGGAAAACGGTGTCTGCGTGCAGGTCGACTGCGCGGGCCGCCCAGGCCTGCGTGCCCGCCGCCAGCGTGATCGTGCCCTGCACAACCCCACTGCCCAGCGCGGTGATCGAAAGCGTGCCGCTATCGGCGCGCTCCGCGGCGCTGCTGCTGGTGCCCAGACCTGTGGTGTTGGTCAGCGTGACCCGACCCGCGGCCACGCTTGCCGTGGCCTCGCGCCCCTGCACGCGCAGCTCCGGCGCATCGAGCACCAGGCCGGCCAGCTGGGCCGAGCCCAAGGGTGCGTCGGCGCCCAGATCGATGAACGAGTAGCTGCGCAGCGTCAACTCCTGGCTGCCGGCCAGTTGGGCGACCAGGCCCGGCGACAGGCGCAGCGTTTGCGGATCGGCCAGGGCTGCATCCGCGCTGGTCAGGGCGATGCGGCCCGCGCCCATGGACACATGGGCGGACGACAGATCCAGATCGGCCGCCACCCTCGTGCTTCGGGTAGCGTCCAGCGTGACGGACCCGTGACCCGTCGGCGTGGCGATCTCGACGCCCTGCCCCACCACCAGTTCGCCCTCGGCTCGGCTGGCCCCGGTCCGCACGACGGGGGCCAGGTCGGATGCGCTGACACGCAAGGCAGCGCCATCGCCAACGAGCTTGAACACGCCCGCATCCCTGGTGTCTGCCGAACTGGAGGCAGAGGCCTTGATGTGCACACCGTCCGCAAGCTGGATCTGCTGGCGCGCAGCCAGCAGCAGGTCGGCCTGGTTCAGGTCGGTCCCGCCATCGGCCACCGAGACACGGCTGGCGCGCACCTGCAAGGTGCCGCCGCCGGTCGCGGCCGGCACGGCACCGAGCACCAGGGATTGCGCCCCCAGCTGATTGAGCTGCGCCGCGCCAAGGTTCAAGGCACCCGCCTCGGCCTGGGCGGCATCCCCCACCATGATGCGGTCCGCGGCGAAAAAGGCCTGCCCGCCGCGCCCCGTCGGCTTGCCGTTGAGCGCGGGCGCAGTGTCGAAGCGCACCTGCCCGGCAAGGCTGGCGGCGTTCGCACTGATGACCAGGGCCCCGGCATCGACCGGCAGTCGCGGCACCGAGGCCTCAGCCGCGGCCGAACTGCTCAAGGCGGTGAAGAAGGTGTCGGCATTGCTCAGACGAATCTCGGCCGAGCGGCGCGCCAGGCTGGAGCTGCTGATCAGCCAATTGCCCGGCAGGGCGTCCTTGAAGCCTGTGTTGGCATCACTCAGCTGCGCTCCGGCCAGCACCGAGCCATCGGCGTTCTTCAGCGCCGTGCCCAGACTCATGGCCGTGCCGCCAGCGACCGGCTTGACCAGGTAGGCACCGTCAAGCACCGCGTAGCGGGCCGGCAGCAAGGTGTAGGTGCCCGCGGGCAGCAGGGCACCATCGCCGACGGTGATCTGGCGGCCGATGCGGGCGGGTGCACCAGCGAGCGAGTTGTCAAACGGGGCGGCACCCTTGACGCCGGGCAGCACGGCGAACGCACCGTCGCTGCCGCTGAAGATGTCGCTGGAGCCGCCCGGGCCGGGCACGAACTGCCAGCCCAGCAGATCACCCCCGGCCCTCAAGTCCAGCGTGGCACCGGCGGCCACCGTCACCGCCCCAGTGCCTGATTGCAGCAGCACGGTCTTGGCCGACGGGGCGCTGGCGAATGTCTGGCCGGTGGCACCGGGCAGCGACCAGGTCGAGCCGGTTGCGCTGCCGTAGAGCAGGGTCTGGCCGCTGGAGGACACCGAGGTCTCGCTGCCCGCAGCCAGGGTCACGCCGCCGCTGGCATTGAGTTCGATGCGCCCGCCCGGCGCACGAAGCACGCCGCCCTGGGTGATGGTGGCCGCGTTGATGACCAGGCTGCCGCCGGCACTGAGCGGCTTGTCGGCCGATGCCGAGCCCCCGCCGACTGTCACCTGGTGAGCACCGGCATCGATGCTGAAGCGGGTGTCGGTGGCCGGATAGACCTGCTGCGCATTGAGGGCCAGATCTGCCTGGGTCAACAGCTGGCCCTGCAGAGAGCCGTCCGGTGCGCCGCGGCTTTGCAGGCGCAGGTCGCCCCGGCTGGCGAGTTCCAGTTGGCCGACGCCCTGGGTCGCCACTCGACCATCAAGCACCAGCAGGTCACCGGCGAGTTTGAGGCCGGCCGTGCCGGCCGAGGCCTCGGGCAAGGCGCGATCCACGCTGTTGACGCTGACCAGCTTGCGCGAGTTGCCGACGAACAGGGTGCTGGCGCTCAGGCTCGACGAGAGGCTGCCGCCCATGCTCAGGGCCTGGCTGTCGATGCGCAGCTCGCGTGGCAGGTCCAGGGAGATGCCGCCATCGATGCGCACGCGTTCGTGGGCCTCCAGGGTCAGATCAGCGACGCCGGACTCGCGCACCGTCTGGGCCGGGAGCACTGCGCGCCCGGTCAACTGGGCGGAAGGCTTAAGCCCGGCCGCGGTCAGGCTCGCCGTGGCCTGGCCGCGCTCGGCGCCGAGCACCAGTTCGCGCAGCGGCGGCAGATTGTTGTCATCGGACAGTCGACCGGTCTGCAGTGCCACCTTGAGGCTGCCGCCGGCCTTGCTGGAGTCGCCTCCGGCAGCAGTCAGGCTGCCTTCGAGCAGCATGTCCTGGTTGCCGGCAAAGCTGACGCTGCCACCGGCCGATGCGATACGATGGCTCGCCGTGCTCGTGCCCGCGTCCCCGCGCAAGGCCGTGTCCAGCGTATCGGCGCTGCCGCGCACATCGAGCCGGCTGCCCTGGCTCCACACCAGACTGTTGGCAAAGCCCTGGCTTGCATCGACGCTGATGCTGCCGCCGGCCAGCACCTGGCCCTTGCGCAGCCCGTCGGTGCCCGGCGTCAGCAGCGTCGCGCCGGCTACATCGATCTGGCTCTGCGGGCGCAGCCAGAGGTACTGGGCCTGGCTGTCGGCCTTGCTGCCCAGCAGGCTCAGCGACACGCTGCCGCCGGCGGCATGCACCGAGCCGGCGAAATCAAGGCGCCCCGCGCCGGTGAATGTCAGTTTGGACAGCGGGGTCAGGTCGAATGTGGCGCCCGCACCGACGCGCAACCAGCCATCGTCGGTGGTCCTGTCGAGCCCACTGCCCTTGAAGTCAAGGCTCACCGGCCGTGGCAGCTCGGCCTGCGCGGTGCTCACCAGCTCGCGTGTCGACGCGCCGCTGGGGGCCAGGCGTGCTGCGGCCTCGGGCAACCAGCTCTGCACCCGGGGGGCGATCTGGGTGCCGGCGCTGATGTCCAGAAACTGGCGCCCCTCCAGGCTGAAGCTGGAAAAGCCGCCCTGGCTGAAGAACTCCGGCATCAGGCTCAGATCGGCCGCGGGGTCGCCCGCCGCGGCCGAGCCCACCCGCACGCCCTGGCTGGTGAGGCTCAACGAGCCCCCTTTGCCGATGGCAAAGCCACGCAGCTCGCCACCGAGCGTGAGCACGCGCTGCGAGGCGTCACTGGTGGCGCTGCTGCGTCCGGCCGAGAGCTTGATCTTGCCCGCATCACCCCCGGTGATGGCGCCGCTGGTCGACACCAGGCCGCCACCCGAGACGTCAAGCACCGTGCCCGCGCCCAGATCGACACTGCGACGCGAGTCCAGCGTGATGCTGCCCCCGCCGATGGCGGCACGAGAGACGGGCCCGTCGAGCAGGGTGTTGACCCAGCGGCCGGTGGTGTCGAGCTGCACCCCGGCGGCCACGCGCACATCGCCGCCGTCGAGGCTGCGCAGGGTGATGCTGCCGGCAGCGGCATGCACGTCGGCGCGCACGTCGACCGCGCCGCGGTTGGACAGCAGTTCGACGCTGCCACCGTCAGGGAGTCTCAATGACGCACCGGTCGCGATCTGCGACAGGTTGTCGGTGGCGACACTGAGTTGTGCGAAACCCGCGCGATTGAACACCGTGGCCGACAGGCGCGGACTCGCGTCTATCGTCTGGGTCAGCGGGGCGGTCCAGAAAAGGTCACTCAGATGCTGGCCGGCGGCGCTCAACGTGAAGCGTTCAAGCACCGCGCCGGGATAGCTTCCCGTGCCGAAGTCAACCCCGTTCTTGGCGGCACCGAGCGCCAGGCGGCCACCGAAAGCCGCAGCATCCAGGCCGGCAAGCTGGCGCCGGCCCTGCTGCGCCTGGGCGGCCAGGCTGCCGTCCAGCAGCACGCTGGGCGCCACCACGCTCAAGCTGCCAGCGCTGCGGCCCTCGACATAGCCGGCCTCAAGGCGCGTCGGGGTGACGCTGCCGTACTTGACGACCACACCCCAGCGGTCAAAGGCGCTGGTGCTGACCCCGGCGTCCAGCAGATTGACATAGGCCAGGTCCTTGGGCGCCGAGCTCAGGCTGTAGACCTGACCGTTCTCGGCCACCAGACTGCTGGGGCGCACCTGGGCCTCGCTGAAGGTGACCTGCCCCCCGGACACATTCAGGCGCGAGCTCTGATGGGCGACGACCGCGCCCTCGGCGCGCATCGACACCGTGCCCCCGGTGGCCAAACGCTCGCTGGCGCTGCGCTGTACGGCGCGGCGGTAGCTGCTGATATCACCCAGCACCAGCACCTCGCCGCGCAGGTCGAAGTTGACGCGGTTGCGGTACAGCGGCCCGAGCTTCTGCAGCGGCGCATCCTTCAGGTCATTGCTGCCCAGCAGCTCGGTGGTGACGAAGTTGCGCGCTACGCTGACCTCGGTGTCGGTGGTACCCGACACGTCGATGCTGGCCTCGGCGCCGAGCACGATGCGCGCGCCGGCGTCATTGGCCGTGAACGGATTGATGCCCGGCACATTGGCCCGGTAGTCCGGCGTGCCCTGGGCGCGCAGATTCACCACGGCTCCGGGGGCCCGCACGCTGGCCTGAGGCTGAAGCTCGATGCTGCGCCCTGCCAGGTCGATGCGCGAGCTGACGAAGGTCGCGTTGTCGTCCGAGCTCAGCGCCTTGCCGTCGGCGCCCTGGTTGTCGGGCAGCACCTCGGTGACGCTGCCCTGCCCGAGCACGAGACTGCCGCTCTGGCCCGCGCGCTTGTAGCGGCTGTCCGAGGGCGTGACCGAGTCCAGGGTAGCCTGCGGCGTCGCGCCCTGGGCCAGCAGCAGGATGGAGCCGTTCTGCGCCACGCTGGTGGTGGCGCTGATGCGCCCCGACTGGTTCACCGCCAGGCCGACCAGGGTGGCGTTGCCACGTGGCGTGGATATCTGGCCGCCGGCGGCGTTGAGCACGCTGCCGCCCGCGTCGGCCAGGGGCTTGCCGTCCCTGTCACGGGCGCTGCCGACTTCGACCAGCAGGCCGCGCAGCGCCGGCACATTCGGGTTCACCTCGGAAGCGTAGAGCGCCTCGGCGGTGGGCAGCTTGAGCTGGATGTCGCCTCCGCCCGCCAGCACGACCTGGCCCCCCTTGGCCTCGATCAGGCCTTCGTTCTCGACCCGTTTAGCGAACAGGAAGATGCGGCCACCTTCGGCCGAGCGCAGGTCCGCGCCAGGCTCGACCCGCACGAAGTGCTTGGCATCGACAAAGGGGGTGGCATTGTCTTGCTTCGCGTCATAGGCGAAGGCTGGTGCCGAGCCGGTGATGTTGCGCGACAGTCCGGCCTTGAAGTCCTCGTCATTGAGGTTCAGCGTCGACCCCACCAGCGAGCCCACGTCCACCTTGGCGCCATTGCCGAACAGCACGCCGTTCTGGTTGATCAGGAACAGCTCGCCGCCGTTGGTGGTGCGCAGCGAACCGAAGATCTGCGACGACTCCGTGCCGATCACGCGGTTCAGTGCACTGCCACCGCCCTTGGGCATGTCGAACAGCACGCTGGCGGACTTGCCGACGCTGAAACTGTCCCAGCGGTAGATGGCGCGCTGGCTCTCCTGCGTCACCACCATATTGGCGCGCGGATCGGTGTAGGACGGCAGGCCCGGGCCCTGCCCATGCACCCGCCAGCCCACCGCCGGCACCGGCAAGGTGTTTGCCGGCACCGGCGGCAAGGCCGGCACACGGCTCTGCCCCATCACCACCAGCGGCAAGGCGGCGGCCAGCGCCAGCAGCAAGGGCCGCAGCAGCAGCGGCGCCCGATGGCGATTCGGCTTGCGTGGGCGGTGCTTGCTGGGGCTCTTCATGGTGGATCTCGTACTGCTATGGCTTAGAAGCGATACGCCAGGCGCGCGTGCAGGCGCGCCTGGCGCCCGCCCTGCGCGCTCAGGCGCTTCAATGTTTGTGCCGCGTCGAGGCTCAGACTCAGGCCATGGCGCCCGGCCAGGCGCAGGCCGACGCCGGCGCTGAGCAGCGACACATGCCCGGCCTGACCGACATCGGGGTCGAAGACATAGGTGCGCGCCACGTCCATGAAGCCCAGCAGCGTCAAGTCGCTGATCAGCGCGACGCCGCCTTCGGGCGCTGTAAACCAGCGGGTGGCGAAGTTCGGGCTGCGCCACTCCAGCGAGCCGAGCACGCCGTAGTCGCCCGCGGCTGCGCCCTCCAGGTAGCCGCGGGCTGTGTCGGCGCCGCCGGCCGAAAACTGCTCGGCGCTGGTCAAGGCCTGGTTGGCAATCTGGCCCGTCAGGCGCAGAGCAATGGTGCCCAGGGCTTGCGCGCCCAGCGACACACGCTCGCTGCGGCGCAGATCGAGTCGCAGGGTCGTGAACCCACCGTCGGCACCCTTGCGCTTGCAGGCAAATTGATCCGCCGGGCCATAGCTGCCATCGGCGCGCGGGCAGTCATCCACGGTGCGCGCCAGCAGGCGGCGCAGGCCGAACGTCAGGGTCGCGCCCAGCTGCGTCTGCGAGGTCTCGGAACCCGACCAGCCGCCCGCATAGGCCAACTGCAGCGGCAGATAGCGCAGCGGCGTCGAGATGCTGCCATCGCCGAAGGACACCCGTTCCTTCAGATCCTTGTAGTCGGCGCCAAGGGTCAGGTTGTGATAGCTGTTCTCCGGCCCTTGAAGGGGCCTGCCATAGCGCAGGCCCAGCGTCGTGCCATTGCCCAGCACCGTCGTGCCACCGAGCGACTCCACGGCGCTGTCGGAGGCAACGGCGTAGGCGGTCAGCGTGGCGCCCTCCTGCAGCGGCAGGCTGTAATTCATCACCAGCACCTTGGACTGGGCCGGATTGGCCGGTGCGGTGATGCCGGTCAGGGACAGGCTGTGGCCGCGCTGGAACAGGTTGTCGTAGCGCAGATTGGCGCTGAGCCGCGTCGGCTCGGTACCTTCGGCATGGCCGTTGTGCACCTCGATAGACCCCGACAGCGGCAGCTTGTCGTTCACCTGCAGTTCGGCCTCCACCGTGCCCGGCAGGCGGCCGGGGCGCAGCACCGGTTGCACGCGCCTGTCGTCGCCGCCGTTGAGCAGGGCCAGCTGGCGCTGCACGGTATTGAAGTTGGGCACCTGGCCGTCGGCAAGTTCGGTCACGGTGGCGCGAATCTGGCCCTGCGAGAAGTAGCGTGCGCCGGTCACGCTCAGGCGCTCGACCCGGCCCTCCACCACCTTCAGCCGCACCAGCCCGCCATCAATGCGCTGCTCCGGCACATCGACGAACACGGTCAGGAAGCCGGCGGCCTGGTAGGCCTTGTCCAGCTCCGCGCGTGCCGACTCGACATCGAGCATCTGCTTTTGCGGGCCGAGAAAGGGCAGCACGGCGCGCTCTATCGCCTCGACCGGCAGCACGGTATTGCCCTCGACCTCGAACTCGAAGATGTCAAAGCGCGGCGCATCGGTGGCCGTGCCCGACGCTTGCGCGTGAGCACGCCCGCCCAGCAACAGCAGCAACAGACAACAAAGGAGGCAGACCCCAAGCGCCTGAGCAGCGCGGGCCGAAGTTGAATTCATGGCTTTGAGTGTGGCGAGCGACAGTGAACCCGCGATGAAAAGACCTAGGCCGTTCGGTCTATGCAGGCAACGCGCAGAACGGACCAAGGCCAGCCGAGCCCCTCAGGCACCCGGCCAACATAGATGGCGTCGCTCCGGCGCCGTGTTGGCGTCAGTTCAGCGTCCGGACGATCGCCTGCCAGCCACCCAAGCAAGCGCAAGAAGGCCCAAACCAAAGCTGGCCCAACTGGCGGGTTCGGGCACAGCGGCTGCCACACCGGCCGCGTAAGCAGGGAACTCGCCTTCGGGCGCATCAATTCGCCTGGCGGCAAAGCCCGCCGCAAAGTCCACACTGGACAGGCGAAAGCGCCCTTCGGCGCTGCTCACGGTGGCGGTTGGGTTGTAGGCATCCATGGTGTAGCTGAGCAGATAGTTGCCTGCCGACTTGAAGGCAAGGCCCCAATAGCCATTGCCGCCAAGGTTGTCAAATTCGTCAACCGCCACAACCGAGCCCTGCGCGGGATGCGTCAGGTAGTAAAACCACGAGGAGAAGCCCACCGCATTGGTGATCGAATAGGCCCCGGCGAAAGCGTCGCCATCCTGATTCAAAGCGCCTCTCCCGAAGAATCCACGCCGTCCCGCAAAGTAGCCAAGGCTCGTGGCCGTGTCGAAACTGCTGCCATTTGCAGCGAAATCACCACCCCAATGGCTATTGTTCGGCTTGGCATCCGGCCCGGGCTGATTCAGTGCGCCCAGCAAGAGGTCATCGGGCAGGTGGCGCGCGTTGTAGGTGAGGTCGCCCACCTGCATCCGGGTCATGTCCAGCCAATGGGGGTTGGTCACACCCTCCGCCGGCCCCTGCGTCAGGGTGGTGAACAAACGGGTGTCGCCCGGCGCCGTTTCGGGCCCGGAATCAATGGCGAATATGCCCCAGCGCTGATTGGCCTGCAGGGTCGAGACCTTCAGGAACTCGGCAAAATTCTTGTCTGCGCTGGTCAGGTTGACGAGCGTCTGAGAGCCGGCATCTTGTTGTGCCGTGATCCAGAAGGTGTTGGCACGCATGCCCAGATCCTTGGTGTAAGACACCTTGGTAATGGGGTCCCACATGACGAACAGCAGCTCGGGGTCGTTGCCAGTCGCTATCGCGGCCTGCGCCGCAGGGCTGGCCAGCATGCCCAGCAAGGCAAGCAGGTTCGAGGTCAGGGCCGCGCCGCGGCATAGTTGTGTCTTGCTCATGATGCTATTGGTCACAGGTTCAAGTGCGATACCCTAAGCGACGGCCTGCAGCCAGACCCAGCGCCAACAAACCCAGGCCGAACAGGACCCCGGTCGTGGGTTCCGGCACCGGTGACAGCGCTTGCACCGCGAACTCATCGGCCGGCGTCGCGATCAGGCGCGAGGCAAAGCCCGAGGCATAGTCGGTCGTCGACAGCCGCAGCCGGCCTTCCGCGCTGCTGACCGTGGCGGCCGGCGTGTAGGCCGGCATATTGAAGCTCAGCACATACTTGCCCGAGCCATCGACGCCCAGACCCCAGTAGCCGTCGGCGCCGAGGTTGTCGAACTCATCGACGGCGAAGGTGTCGTTGTTGTCTTCGCTGGACACCGTGCCCATATAGAACCAGGACGACTTGCCGACCGCGTTGAATGGGCGGTACTGGATCATGTATTCACCGATCGAGCCGGGCACTCCTTTGCTGGCAAAGAACTTGAAATTGCCATTGCCGATATAACCCGGCTTGCTGGCGGCGTCGGCGTTGCTTGTGAAGCCAGCGCCGTTTTCAACGCTGCCGTGCGTGTTGAGATCCCCCAGGTTCTGCTTATTCGAAGGCGACAGATAGTCGGCGACCACAGACGCCAAGGTGCCACCGCCAGAAGCATCATCGCTATTGGTCAGACCGGTCAGGCTCTGCCAGTCCGGATTGACGACGCCGGCGGCACTACCCTGCCGGACCGTGGTGTAGATGAGTTGTTCATTCGGCACAGTGAGACCGCCAACGGCATCCGCTCCGAACACGGCCCAGACCTGCTTGCTGCTGTCGGGCGAGGCGCTCTTGAAGGCGGCAAAGGCCGGGTCGGTGCCGGCATCCAGGTCGATGAACTTGGAGTAACCGGCATCCTGCTGGGCCTGCACCCAGAAGGCGCGGGCATCGATGCCCAGATCCTTGTTGTAGGCCACCTTGTTAGTCTGGTCCCAGATCAGCAGGAACAGTTCGGCGCTGTCGTCGGTCTTGACCTCTGCCCGGGCAGTGCCTAGGCAACCAAGGCCCAGTGCGGCGGCCAGAAATAGGTTCAGTGTGTGTTTCATAAGCGATGACTACCGGCCCTGGCGCGAGGCCGGGCTCCATGATTCAGTGGCTGCAGTCTGACTTCGCGCCTTGACAGCGCTGTGTCGGTGAAGCAAGGACCATGGACCGTTCGGCCCCTAATCCAAGCCGACCATGCCGCAAAGACGAAGGGCCCACACAATGGCGGACCCTTCTTGCGAGTGCGGGCACCTGGATGCCCGGAATCACATCACTTACTTGTTCAGCTTCAACACCGAGCAGCTGTTGCCGGCCGAGCGCGCCACGCGCGAGGCGAACTTCAGCTCGTCGGTGGACAGCGAAGCACGGGTGCCGTAGCTCGTCGGGGGCGACATCACACCTTCCTGGGTGTCGGCGTCCACGATCAGCAGCGACGAGGGCTTGGAGGCCGTCGCGATGCCGTTCAGGAAGGCCTCTACGGTGCTGCCGGGAGCAACCGTGTTGCTGTTCCACTGGATGGTGGACTCATAGACAAACGGGTAGGCGCCAGTCAGGGCGTTGGCACGCGACGGTGCATTGCCGTCGAGCCTGACATAGCGATAGCCCTTGTCGCCGCCGTTGGCGAACGGGTTGTTTTCGCGGCCGATCACGGCAATGCCATAGGCCTTGCCATCGGTGGCATGGACAGCGTTCTCGACGGTGGTGCCGACGCAGGTTTCCACACCGCCCGAGCTTGAGGCCTCGACGACGGCGATGGAGTTGGTCTTCACGCCGATCGTGCCGGTGACCGTGGCCACGTTGGACGTGGCACCGAAACCCTGACCGCAGGGGTTGTTGGCGAAGAAGGCGTTCGAGGCGGCCTGCGTGCCCGAACCGGCGACACGGCGGCAGACGTTCAGGGTCTTGCCAACGACCTTGGGATCGGTAATGGTATCGATCAGCAGGTTCCAGCCGCGGGCCGAGGAGGCCAGGCCGGTGGCGCCGGAGGTGAATGCGCTGCGGGCGAAGGTCGAAGGCACGGACGGGATGTTTCTCTCGAACAGGTCCTTCTGTGTCGCGTCCGGCACGCCGTTCAGCAGCGGCGAGTCCACCAGATCCAGACCCTGGGCCTTTTGCAGCGCGGCATAGGCACTCTTGTTGACGATCACGCCGAACAGGGCCTGCACAAAGGGCTTGCTGGTCAACGAGCTGATGTCAACGGCGGAGCCGCTGCCAAGATTCACACCTTGCATCAGCAGATTCGGCTCGACATCGGAGATGCCGGCGTGCGAGACCACGCTTTCTGTGCCGCTGCAGACATAGCTGGGCAGCTGGAAGTCGGTGACGGGCGAGGCATTGGCCGTGCGCACGCAGGTGGCGTCATTGACGATCTTCAGGTGCGCTTGCAGGCGGCGGGCATCGGACGTGCCCTGCACGGCGATCGGTGCAACGCCCTGGCCGGAGCCGCCCAGGTCGCGCTTGAAGACCACCACCTTGGTGCCGGCGGCGAAGCCGTTGAGGGCATCCTTCAAGGTGCAGGCATAGGCGCGGTGATCGTCACCGTCCTTGGCCGGGGCGGCGCCGGCCTTGCTGAAGTAGACGTCCAGGTCGTTGTTGCAGATCGAGGCCACATGGGCGCCGATCGACAGGCGCAGTGCCGAGGCACCGGCGATATAGATCTTCTCGGCGCCGGCCAGCTGGTCAACCGGAATGGCATTGGCGCTGCTCAGGCCGACCAGGGCGGCGGCGGCGGCAATCAGGCGTAGTTTCATCATCATGATCTTGAGTCCTTGAGGGTTGTGGAGAACGGGAGGCGAGCGCCTCCCCGACGCCGGCTGGCGCCGTCATAAAACATAAAACGGGGGTGTCGGGCGCCAGTCTCTGGAAGCGACCTCTCGGTCGCGCCAGCCGCCGGCGCCCCAGGCTCGCGGCTTAGGCGGCGCGGCGGCGACGGGCGATGCCGCCCACGGCGACCAGACCGGCCAGCATCAGTGCATAGGTCTCGGGCTCGGGCACGGCGGTCACGGTCACGGTCAGCTTGTTGCCATCGAAACTCACGCTGGAATTGCGATAGGCCACCGACTGCATGCCGTCCGACGGCTCTTCGGACAGGGCCGATTCGTAGTAGATGCTGGAGCTGTCACCGACCTTGTTGCCGATGAAGTAGTTCAGCGCGCCGAAGTTCATCAGGTCGCCGAAGTAGCCGGCCTTGCCGACCAGGCTGACGCTGGAGCCATTGGCGGCAACGCCACCGGCCTGCTGGCCGGGCAGCTGGTTCGTGTTGACGATGTTCAGTTGAACCTGGGCAGCCTTGTCGTAATAGTCGCCCATGGTCAGCGCAGCCAGATTGGCAGCCGAGCCCTTGGTCGTCACGAAAGCAACCTGGTCAACGGCCGGCTGGCCGTCGGTGAACACGGCGGCGAACAACCAGCGGGTGCCGTTGTTCTTGGTGCCGTCGTTCAGGTTGGTGTCGATGGCCTTGTAGGCGTTCCAGTTGGCGTTGGACGAAAGGTCCCAGACGGCGTTCAGGTTCTGTGCATTGACGGCGGCTTCGAAGGTCGAGAACTTCAGGCCCGTGTCGAAGGCAAAGGAGGCGTCCTTGTCCACCACGATCAGGAACATTTCGGCGTTGGCGGGCTGTCCCACACCGATCATGGCCATGGCGGGCACCGAGGCGGCAGCGATCAGCGCGGCGGCAGCGATTTTCGAGAATTTCATGCTTGAACTCCAATAATGGTTTGTGGATCTCTTGGGCGGCAAATGGGAGCTGCGAACCCCCTCCTCCATCCCTGTGCTTTACGCCTGATCGGTCTGCCACTTGATTGAGGGATGCCATGAATGGCGCCATCGTCAGGTGGTGACATTGGGCGAGCGAGCCCCTGTGGCGGCCCGTAGACTAAAGAACAAGGTCGCAAAAATCGACAAGTGGAACTTTCGCATCCAGGCGTGACATTCCTTGTGTCAGCGCAGGAGTCGCGGGCAGACTGAACGGTCTACGTCAAGTCCCTAGAACGAAGTCCGTCTTCAGGGCGAGCCGCCATCGCTGCGGGACCGCCCGAGCAGGTTCATCGACATCGCGCAGGCCACCGCATGGGCACGGTTGTTGGCATTGAGCTTCTGCAGGATCTTGTGCACATGGTTCTTCACGGTCAGCGGGCTGATGCCCAGCACCTCGCCGATCTGCTGGTTGCTCATGCCCTCGCGCATCCAGCTCAGGATCTGCCGTTCGCGCTCGGTCACCACCGCGCGCGTCTGCCCCGGCGTGACCCGGGCCGATGGCGGAGCCTCCTTCATCTCGCGCTCCACCGCCTGCACGCGCAGCCAGGTGGCATGCAGATGCGGCAGCAGCAGGTCCAGGTACATGCGCTGCTGGGGGTTGCTGTGCTGCCCTGGCGAGGCGAAGATGAACAGGCTCTCCAGCTCCCGGGGCCGCTGCGGCCGCGACACGCCATGCACCAGCAGCTCACGGAGCCCTGCCTCAAGCAGCGCCAGGCGCAGGTCCGCAAAGGCCGCCCCTTCCAGCTGGGCAACATCGATCGCCAGCGACTTGCCCTGCCGGTCAATCCAGGCGCCCACCAACTGCTGTATCAGCAGGCCGCGCCCGTCGACCAGGGCATCGAGCACGGTCTCGGGCAGGGCCACGCTGTTGAAGAGCTCGAACTGCAGCTCCTTGCGCGTGCGCTGATAAGCGCCACATACCGCCAGCTTGTGCGGCAGCAGCACCTGCAGATGGCTTTGCGACCAGACGAAGAACTGGTAGCGCCGCCCCACATCGATGGCCGTCTCCACGACGCGGACGATGGCTTCGGCGTGACTGTTTTTCAGAGCAAGGGTGTCATGCACGGTGTGGGCGGTGCCGGTGGGCAGGAGCAGGGATCGCCGAGGCTAGCAAGCGCAGGTGACGGCAAATTGAATCCTGAGGCGGACCATGATCCGAACGGCCTATGCCTGGCCATTGGAACCGCTCAGCCTGGCACTCAGGGGCTGGATATATCGACGATGCCCTCGCCCTGAACCAGTATCGTCAGTGGTGCCCCCTCGGGGGCGGCGGCCTTCAGCTCGGTCAGCCTGAGGGTGGTGGTGCTGCCGCCGGCCGTTGGCCGCGAGCGCAGTTGCAGCGATCGCTGGCCCTCGGGTGCCAGCTCGAACGCGATACGACCCGGCGCGGCGGCGGTGGACTCTGGAAGCTCGAACAGGCTGGCATCGAACTCGAGGACACCGCGCAGTGTTGTCAGCGAACGGTTGTGCAGGACCACCGGGGCGGCCTCGCCGGCAATCACCTCGACGGGCGTGCTCAACTCGATCAGCACCGTATTCTTGTCAAGCACAGGTGCGTCGCCGGCGGTCTGAGCCGACCCGGGGTCGAGCGCCTGGCCCATCAGTTCCGCCCCTGCCATGGGCCCAGCGACCCGGGCCTGCGGCCGCAGCCGCATTGGCGCGGCACCTGGCGAGATCTCGCTACCCGATGCAACACCCGAGGCTCCGGGCAGGTAGGGCTTGCGCAGTACATGCGGCGTGATCAGCAGAAGCAGCTCGCTGGCCTTGCTTGAGCCGCTGCCCACGCCGAAAAGTCGTCCGAGCAGTGGCATCTCGGCCAGGCGCGGCACGCCGCTGATGGCCTGGCGATCCTCGTCGCCAATCAAGCCCGCAAGCAACTGGGTCTGCCCCTCACGCAGCCGCAGGGTGGTGCTGATGGTGCGCGTGCCCACGCGGTAGGCGGACACGCCGGGGCCGGGAATGACCTGCCCCAGCAGCTGATCCAGCTCGATACCCAGCTTGACGACCACCTCGTCGTCGGCCTGCACATCGGGCTGCAGATCCAGCTTCAGCCCCACATCCTGATAGGTGACCACGGTCGACACGCCGCTGGCGGCATCGACAGTGTTGCTGAACACCGGCAGCCGCTCACCGATCTGCAGCCTGGCCTTTTCGCGGTTGCGTGCGCGCAGGCTGGGCCGGGCCAACAGATTCAAGGTGCCCGCCATGCCGCTCAGGCGGGCCGACATGGCCGGGTTGAGCACCGTGGCACGCAGCCGCCGGCCGTCGGACCGGGACAGCGGTGTTACGGCGCCCTCAGCGCCCCCCCCGGCGGCACCCCATCGAATCTCGGTGGGCCAGCTCAGGCCCAACGAGGCCAGCTGATCGCCCCCCATCTCCAGCAACTCAAGCTCCAGCACCACCTCGGGTTCCGGCTGATCCAGCGATGCGAGCAGTTGCCCGGCGATGGCCAGCACCTCGGGGGTCTCGCGCAGCACCAGCAGGTTCAGGCGCTCATCGACATGCAGATCCCGGACCTTCAGCACATTGCGCAGCAAGGTCTGCGCCTGCCTGACATCCGCATGCGTCAGGTAGAAGCGCCCGACCAGCAGATCCTGATGTTCGCGTTGCTTGGCGACAGTGCTGGGGTAGATCAGCCAGGTGTGATCGTTCAGGATCTTGCGTTCGAGTTGCTGCGTCGTCTGCAGCACGCGCAGCGCTTCGTCGAGCGTGACATCGCGCAGCGACAGGCTGACCCGGACGTCGGCGGCGACCTCGTGTTCGAGCACAAAGTTCATGCCCGTGCTGCCCGCCAGCGTCTCGAACACCTGGCGCAAGGGGCGGCCGCTGACCATCAGCGTCACGGGCTTGCGCAGGGCGGCGCCCAATGCACTCGCCGAGGGGTCGCCCTGCGCGGCCGCAAGGCCTGACGAAAGCAGGAGCGGTAGCGCCAGCAAGGCGTGAGCGATGGTCAGAACAAGGGCATGTGTCAAGGACGGGCAGGCTACTGGTCGGAAATGACGCTGCTGTGAATGGCCGGCGGCGGTGTCGAAATGAGCCGATCGGCCCATACCGAGAGCACCATCCGGCGCTGGACCCCGGCATGGCGGCGCGCTTTTCGTCGCCTGTCACCATCTATTCATGAGCGCGCCTTAGCCTTGGCCCATGAGTCCAGATCACACCCTCCCCACCACGCACCGCGGCCAAGGCCGTGGCAGCTTCCATCAGGGCAGCTCGGTCAAACGCCTCTCGCCCACCGGCGCGGCGATTGCCCTCTTGCTCGCCGCAGCAACACCAGGCCCGCTCAGCGCTGCCGCCCCGGTCGTGCCGGCGCTGGTCAGCGAGCCCGCGGTCCATGGGTTCATCGTGCGCCTGAAGCAAGACCTGACACCCGGCCGCAGGCATGCGCTGGCGGCGACAGATCGCCTGGCGGCCGTGATCAACGAGAACGCCCTCGCGCTGAGACCGGTGCGCACCATCGGCGAGCAGTGGCAGCTGCTGCAGGGCGCCACACCACTGAAGGGCGCAGAGGCGCGCGCAATGGCCCAACGCCTGCGCAGCGATCCGCGCGTGCTCGACGTGGTGCCCAATGTGCACGAACCGCGCGCCGCCGTGCCCAATGACACCCTGTATGCCAGCGAGCAGTGGTGGCTGGCAGCCCATGCCGTCCCCGCCAACGCCGGCGTGCCCAACTTCGCCAAGGCCTGGGACCGCAGCACAGGCGCTCCCGTATCGGGGGCGGCACCGATCGTGGCCGTGCTCGACTCGGGCTACACCAGCCACCCGGACCTGAATGCCAATCTGGTCGGACAGGGCTACAACTTCGTCTCCAAGGTCGAGTACGCGAACAACGGCGTGGGCCGCAGCAATGATGCCGTGGATCCGGGCGATGCCCTGACCCAGGCCGAGTTCGACGCAAACAAGGCGCTGTGGGACGGCTGCAGCGTCAGCCCCAACAGCAGCTGGCACGGCACCATGATCGCCGGACAGCTGGCCGCGGTAACCAACAACAACGCCGGCGTGGCCGGCATCAACTGGGCCGGCCGGGTGCTGCCGGTGCGTGTGGCCGGCAAATGCGGCGCGGCGGTGGCCGATATGGTGGACGGCATGCGCTGGGCTGCAGGCCTGCCTGTGGCCGGCGTGCCGGTCAACCCCAACCCGGCCAGGATTCTGGTCGTTGGCTTTGCCGGTGTCACCTCCTGCAGCGTCAGCGACCCGAACGCCGATGTGGCCAGCGCGGCACGCCTGTACAGCGACACGATCAAGGAGCTGCGCGCCAAGAACGTGCTGATCGTGGCGGCCGCGGGCAATCTGCGCGGCGCCGTCGGTCGCCCGGCCAATTGCGAGGGTGTGCTGGGCGTGGCGTCGGTGAACCGCCAGGGCTTCAAGTCGATCTATTCGAACTTCGGCCCGCAGGTCGCGCTGGCTGCACCGGGCGGCGACGGTGACTACGGACGCACCTGCGATGCCCTGCTGGCGGACAGCGGCGTCACGACCACGAGCAACACCGGTACCAAGGCCCCTGTCGCCTTTGGCTACGCCGCCGGCAGTGGCACCAGCTTCGCCGCGCCCATGGTGGCCGGCGTCGCCTCGCTGATGCTGGCACAGAACCCCGCACTGACGCTGGCTCAGCTGGAGGATGGCCTGAAGCGCTCGGCCAGACCTCACATCAAGGTGCCGGACCTGGGCGAATGCTCGACCACCACCAACAACAGCCGCTGCGGCTGTACCCCGACCACTTGCGGCACCGGCCTGGTGGACGCCGAGCAGGCGCTGGGCTATGCCGCCAATCCTGCAAGCTGGGTGGCGCCCACCGCTGCGGCAGCCA
>JADMJJ010000079.1 GCA_018780645.1 Burkholderiaceae bacterium | reverse complement strand
GCGCGCCACCACACCTTCTTCGAGATGCTGGGCAACTTCAGCTTCGGCGACTACTTCAAGCAGGACGCGATCAAGTACGCCTGGGAGCTGCTGACGACCAAGTTCATGCTGCCGGCCGAGAAGCTCTGGGTCACGGTCTACGCCGAGGACGACGAGGCCTACGAGATCTGGAACAAGAGAATAGGCGTGCCGGCCGAGCGCATCGTGCGCATCGGCGACAACAAGGGCGGCCGCTACGCCTCCGACAACTTCTGGATGATGGGCGACACCGGCCCCTGCGGCCCCTGCACCGAGATCTTCTACGACCACGGCGAAGACATCCCCGGCGGCCCCCCGGGCAGCCCCGACGAGGATGGCGACCGCTACATCGAGATCTGGAACAACGTGTTCATGCAGTTCAACCGCGATGAAGCGGGCGTGATGCACAAGCTGCCCAAGCCCTCGGTGGACACCGGCATGGGCCTGGAGCGCCTAGCCGCCGTGTTGCAACATGTGCACAGCAATTACGAGATCGATACCTTTGTGGCGCTGCTGGCCGCTGCCAAGGCCGCCGTTGACGCCGCCGGCGGTCAAGACTGCGACAAGGACAGCCCCAGCCTCAAGGTCATTGCCGACCACATCCGCGCCTGCTCGTTCACCATCGTCGACGGCATCATCCCCGGCAACGAGGGTCGTGGCTATGTCTTGCGCCGCATCACGCGCCGCGCCATCCGCCACGGCTACAAGCTGGGCGCCCGCACGCCCTTCTTCCACAAGATCGTGGCCGAGCTGGCCAATCAGATGGGCGACGCCTATCCGGAGCTGCGCCAGAGCCAGACACGTGTCGTCGAGGTGCTGAAGCAGGAAGAGGAGCGCTTCTTCCAGACCATCGCCAACGGCATGGAAATCCTGGAATCGGCCCTGGCCGGCGGCGCCAAGCAGATCGACGGCGAGACCGCCTTCAAGCTGCACGACACCTACGGCTTCCCGGTCGACCTGACCGCCGACGTCTGCCGCGAGCGCGGTGTGACCGTCGATCAGGCTGGCTTCCAGGTGGCGATGGAGCGCCAGCGCCAGCAGGCCCGCGCGGCCGGCAAGTTCAAGATGGCCGCGGGCCTCGAATACAAGGGCGAAGCGACGCAGTTCCATGGCTACGAGCACCTGGTCTGCGAGCACTCCAAGGTCACGGCGATCTACGTCGATGGCTCGCCGGTGCAGACCGCCAACTCGGGTGACGACGCCGTGATCGTGCTCGACCACACGCCCTTCTACGCCGAGAGCGGCGGCCAGGCCGGCGACAGCGGCGAGTTGCGCAACGGCACGACCCGCGTCGTCGTCGAAGACACGATCAAGATCCAGGCCGATGTGTTCGGCCACCATGGCCGCGTCGTCGAAGGCACGGTCATTGTTGGCGATACCTTCGCTGCCAAGGTCAATGCCGAGCAGCGCCAGCACACGGTGCGCAACCACAGTGCCACCCACCTGATGCACAAGGCCCTGCGTGAGGTACTGGGCGCCCATGTGCAGCAGAAAGGCTCGCTGGTGAATGCCGAGCGCACCCGCTTCGACTTCGCGCACAACGCGCCGATGAGCGATGCCGATATCCGCAAGGTCGAGGCGCTGGTGAATGCCGAGATCCTGGCCAATGCCGCCGCTTCGGCGAATGTGATGGCACTGGACGACGCACAGAAAACCGGCGCGATGATGCTGTTCGGCGAGAAGTACGGTGACTCGGTGCGCGTGCTCGAGATCGGCTCCAGCAAGGAACTGTGCGGCGGCACCCATGTGCAGCGCACCGGTGACATCGGTCTGTTCAAGATCGTCGCCGAGGGCGGCGTGGCCGCTGGTGTGCGCCGCGTCGAAGCCGTCACCGGCGACAACGCGCTGGCCTATTTGCAGCAGCTCGAAGCCACCGTCAACGGCGTGGCCGGTACCCTGAAGGCGGCGCCTGGAGAGGTCGAGGCCCGCATCCATGCCGTGCTGGACCATGTGAAGCAGCTGGAGAAGGACATTGCCGCGCTGAAGGGCAAGCTGGCTTCGTCGCAGGGCGATGAGCTGGTGGCCCAGGCCGTCGATCTGGGCGGCATCAAGGTGCTGGCCGCCACCCTGGTCGGCGCCGATGCCAAGGCGCTGCGCGATACCATGGACAAGCTCAAGGACAAGCTGAAGAGCGCCGCCATCGTGCTGGCCGCCGTCGATGGCGACAAGGTGCAGATCGCCGCCGGCGTCACCGCCGACCAGATGGGCAAGATCAAGGCCGGGGAGCTGGTCAACTTCGTCGCCCAACAGGTCGGTGGCAAGGGCGGCGGCAAGCCCGATATGGCCATGGCCGGCGGCAGCAACGCGGCCGGCGTGCCCGCGGCGCTGGCCTCGGTGCAGGCCTGGGTGGCCGAGCGGCTCTGAACAACAAGGTCTGCCCATGAAGCGTCTCGTCTCTACCCCCGAAGAGCTGGAGCGTCTGGCCACGCTGTTGCAGGATCTCAGCGACAGCCAGCCCGATGACGAGGCCGTGCCGCTGGACTTTCTGGACGGCTATCTGACGGCGCTGATCTCCGGCCCCAAGGTGGTGACGCCTATCGCCGCACTGAGCGAGCTGTTCGGCGACGACTGGGCGGCGGCCTTCAAGGAGACGGCCGACATGCAGGAGTTCGTGGCCCTCCTGACCCAGCGCTGGAATGTGATCGCCAGCCAGATCGACCCGGACCGGCTGATGCAGTCGCCCGACGATCTGTCGCTGAGCCCCTTGATCACCGAACTGCCGCCCGAGCTGCATGCCGAACTGATAGCGAAAGGTCTGATGACGGCCGAGGACGCGGCGCTGATGCCTGCCGCCGGCGCGCTGTGGGCCGAGGGTTATCTGCAGGCGCTGGACAACCACGCCGACAGCTGGACCATCAAGGATCCCGAGTCCGAGGCCGGTGTGCTGTTCGACGAGTTGCTGAACTCGATTGCCGCCGTGATGCTGCCCGAGGGCGACGAGCGCAACGAGTACCTGCAGGCCACCTACGAGCGCACCGATGTCAGCGCCGACGAGGTGCTGAACGACGCCCTGTTCGCCGCGCAGGACATGCGCCTGTTCTGGATCCACTACGCGCCCAAGCCCGAGCCCCGCCGCGTCGAGGAGCTGCCGGGCCGCAACGACCCCTGCCCCTGCGGCAGCGGCAAGAAGTTCAAGCTGTGCCACGGGGCGCCGAGTTCGTTGCATTGAAGTATTGACAAGGCCCCGCGGCGGCCCGGATACTGAATCCATGCTGCGCCGCAACACCACCACCGCTGAAACCTGCCTGGCCCCCTCGGCCGCGCAGGTTTTTGTGTTTGCCCCGTCGCAAGCGCTAGTCGTCGTCATGACGATTGATACAGGAGCGCGGGTCTAGGGAGCAGTTGCAAGCACATCCCCCAAAAAGGCCCGCTGACCCCAGCGGGCCTTTTTGTTTGTCGGAGTCCACAAGACTCATCACACCAAAGGAGAGCCAGAGATGACGTTCAGCATTCGCCGTTGCCTGCCCAGTGATGCCGCGGCCATCACCCGCATGAATGGAGATGACCGGGTCTATCCGGGCCTGCTGCAACTGCCCTATGCCAGCGAAGCCCGTTGGAAGGCCGTGCTGGAGGGCAATGAGGTGCCGGGCAATACCGACCTGGTGCTGGTGGCCGAGATGAAGGGCGAGGTCGTCTCCTGTGCCGGGCTGCACGGCGTCGGCAAGGCTCTGCGCCGGCGCCATGTCATGAGCCTGGGCATCGCGGTCTTGCCTGAAGCCCAGGGCCAGGGCGTGGGCAAGGCCATGATGGAGGCGCTGACCGACTATGCCGACAACTGGGGGCAGGTATTGCGCATCGAGCTGACGGTCTATGCCGACAATGCCCGCGCCATCCGCCTCTACGAGCGCAGCGGCTTCGAGCACGAGGGGCGGCACCGCGCCTATGCGCTGCGCCAGGGCCGGTACGTGGACACGCTCAGCATGGCGCGGCTGCACCCCAATCCGCCGCAACTGCCCGCGGCCAATGCCCGCCCGTCCAGGCAATAGTTGGCAATAATCCGTGACTTTCCGGTCGGCGGGGCACGCCGACCGGTACCCGGCTGCGCTAGCATGGCCCGAGCCTCGCCAGGGAGCCGCCACAACAAAGGATCCGCCAGATGCAGCGAATTGCCAGCTCGCTGGTCACACGCATGTTTGTGGCCGTGGCAGCATTCAGCGCCCTGATCTTCGTCGTCGTGGGCGCGCTGGAGGTGTGGAGAGAGCGCGTGCAGCTGACGGAAGCCGCGCGCCGTGCCTCGGACTCCGCACTCTCGCTGAGCGCCAGCCCGATCGCCCTGGCGCTGTGGAATTACGACACCATGGCCCTGGAGCTGCTGGCTCGCAACCTCACCCGCGATGGCGCGATCGTGCGCGTCGAGGTGCTGTCGGAGGATGGCGCCGCGGTGATCGATCTCAAGCGCGAGGGCCAGGACCTGCCCGCCGCCACCCAGGTGCGCGCGCTGGAATTGAGCGCGCCGGCACGCACGCGCGAGGGCATGCAGCGCATCGGCCGCCTGCGCGTCAGCGAATCATTCGACGCCATCGACGCGCAGATCATGCGCCGCACGCTGGCGCGCCTGCCGCTGGAGCTGCTCAAGGTGCTGGCCATCGCACTGGGCATACTGCTGCTGCTGCACCGCCTGGTGACCCTGCGCCTGTCCGCCCTGGTCGAGCAGCTGCGCAGCATCAAGCTCGATGACCCCAGCGCCCGCGTGCAGATCGCCGGCGCAGTCCAGGGCGGCAGCGACGAGATCATCGAGCTGGCCACCGCCGTCAACAAATTCCAGCATGACCGCGCGTTGGAGATGGCACGTCGGCGCGAGGCCGAACAGCGCCTGCTCGAAGGTCTGCATGAGCGCTCGGTGATCCTGAGCTCGCTGCGCGATGGCGTGCTGGCGCTGGACCAGCACCTGCATATCCGCTTTGCCAATGCCGCGGCCGCTAGGCTGCTGGGCTGCCGGAACCTGGAAGGTCAGGCGCTGAACGGACTTGCCCAGGTGAGTGTCGAGGCGCCCGACATGGACCTGGCGGACTGGTTGAGCAGCCGTCAGCTCCCCGAGCAGCGCCAGTACATGCAGCGCCTGCGCCTGCAGCCCCGCGAGGCCCCGGCCTTTGATGCGCTGCTGCAGGCCAACACCCTGCTGGGCGCGCCCGAGGTCGCCTGGATACTGGTCATCTCCGACATCTCGGAAGAGGTGCGCGGCCTAGCCGCCGAGCGCGCCCGCGAGCGGGCCGAGGCCTCCAACCGGGCCAAGAGCGAATTCCTGTCGCGCATGAGCCATGAGCTGCGCACGCCGCTGAACGCCATCGTCGGCTTTGCCCAGTCGCTGGAGCGCGACCCGGTGCTGCGCGAGGACCCGCAGCGCCTGGAGCGCATCCAGCTGATCACCCGCGCCGGCTGGCATCTGGCCGGCATGATCGGCGATGTGCTGGAGCTGTCGCGCATCGAGTCGGGCCAGGTCAAGCTGACGCCGGGGCCGGTCGATCTGCCGGCATTGATCCGCGATGCGATTGCCTTTGTCTCGGCCGATGCGCAGCGCGAGCACGTCACCCTGGCCCTGCATGCGCCCGCCGATCTGTCGCAGACCCTGGGCTATGCCCAGGCCGACCCGATGCGGCTGGAGCAGGTGCTGGTCAATTTGCTCAGCAATGCTGTCAAGTACAACCGGCCCGGCGGCCGGGTCGACGTCAGCGTGCTCGCCGGGGCGCCCGGCACGGTCGAGATCCGCGTGCGCGACACCGGCCTGGGCCTGAGCACGCAGCAGCTGGCCAACCTCTACCAGTCTTTCAATCGGCTGGGCCGCGAGGACTCCGGCAAGGCCGGCACCGGCATCGGCCTGGTCGTCACCCGCACCCTGGTCGAGCTGATGCAGGGCCAGATCAGCGTCAGCAGCGCGCCGGGCGTGGGCAGCGAGTTCTGCGTCACCCTGCCGCTGTCCACCGATACGCCGCTGCAGCCTCTGCCGCTGCCCGAGCTGATGCCGGCCTATGGTCCGAAGCAGGTGCTCTATATCGAAGACGACCCGGTCAACGCCACCGTGATGCAGGCGCTGCTGAGCAAGCGGCCCGGCATCACGCTGCATATCTGCACCAGCGTGCGCGATGGCCTGGCGGTGCTGCGCCAGGCGACACCCGACCTCTTGCTGCTGGACATGCAACTGCCCGACGGCAGCGGCCTGGACGTCCTGCAAGCTTTGCGGCACGAGCATCTGGCCCCCGGCCTGCCGGTGCTGATGGTCTCCGCCGACGTGATGGACGACAGCGTCGGCGCGGCGTTGAGCGCCGGTGCGCGCTCCTACATCACCAAGCCGCTGGACTTCGAGCAAGTGCTCAGCGAGGTGGACGGGCTGCTGCGCGAAACGTCCGCCGCGGCCTGAGCCCAGGAGGCTGCGGCCTTGCAGATTTGCGACGCCTAGCTACAGAACTCCGCCACCGCCAACGGCGGCAGACCCATTGCCGGGCAGGCCATGACACCATGCGCCGCATCGACGCTACGCCCTGCCCACCATGCTCCGACTCAAACCCTGGCTGCTCGCCGCCCTGCTTGCCTGCCTGGCCGCTGCGCCGCAAGCCCAGACCGCCCCGTCCGGCAAGGGCATTGCCGTGGCCATCGGCGGCGCGCTGAAACTGGACAACGATGCGGTCTGGCAGCGGCTCGTCGAGCTGAGTGGCGGCAAGGGTGCCCGCTGGGTGGTGCTGGCCACGGCGGCCGGCAACCCCGGCAAGTCAGGTGACACACTGGTGGAAGTGCTGCAAAAGCATGGTGCGGTGGCCGAGGCGCTGCCGATCGCGCCGCGCCTGGCCGGCAGTGACTACCGCGCCGCGGCGCGCGATCCCGCGCTGGTGGCCAAGGTGCTGGCCGCCCGGGGGGTGTACTTCAGCGGTGGCGCGCAGGAGCGCATCACCCAGGCCCTGCTCGACGAAAAAGGCCAGCCCACGCCGGTGCTGGCCGCCATCTGGCAGATCTACCGCGCCGGCGGCGTGGTGGCCGGCAGCAGTGCCGGTGCGGCCATCATGAGCACCCATATGTTCCGCGATGCGCAGGACGTGCTCGAGGTGATGAAAGGCGGCATGACCGAGGGCAGGCAGATCGATCGCGGCCTGGGCTTCGTCGGGCCGGACATCTTTGTCGATCAGCACTTCCTGAAGCGCGGACGCTTCGGCCGCATGCTGCCGCTGATGCTGGCCAAGGGCTACCAGCTGGGCGTCGGTGTCGATGAAAACACCGCCGTCATCTTCCAGGGCGACAGCCTGGAGGTGATCGGCTACAAGGGTGCGCTGATCGCCGACCTCGGCCAGGCCAGCAGCGACCCGCGACTGCCGGCCTTCAACCTGCGCAACGCCCGCCTGAGCTATCTGGACCGCGGCGACCGCTACCGGCTCAGCACCCGCACGGCCACGCCGTCAAAAGAAAAGCTGGCCGACCTCAAGGTCGATCCCAATGCCGCCGGCTTCAAGCCCTACTTCACCCGCGACGCCTTCTATGCCGACGCGCTGGGCGACACCACTGTCGCCAATCTGATGGGCAATCTGATCGACAACGCCCAGCGCGAGGTCACGGCACTGGCCTTCGGCGGACCAGGCTCCGCCAGGCCCGAGCTGGGCTTCGAGTTCCGCTTCCGCAAGGGTGCGGACAGCATCGGCTACTACACCGGCGCCTTCGGCGGCGAGGACTACAGCGTCTTCAACATCTATCTCGATGTCACGCCCATCACCCTGAGCCAACCCCTGTATCGGCCGCTTCAAGCCGCCAAACCCTGACTTCCCCTCTGAGAGCCGCCATCATGAAAACGAAACTTCTTGGCCTGTTGATCGCCTGTTCGTTCACCTGTTCGTTCGCCGCCTCGGCCCACGCCGCCGAGCCGCTGAAGCTGCGTGTCGGCGTCGAAGGCGCCTACCCGCCATTCAGCTCGGTCGGGCCCGACGGCAAGCTCAAGGGCTTCGACATCGACATCGCCAACGCCGTCTGCGCCCAGATGGGCGCGCAATGCACCCAGGTGCAGCAGGACTTCGACGGCATGATCCCGGCCCTGCAGGCGCGCAAGTTCGACTTCATCGTCGCCTCGCTGTCGATCACGCCGGAGCGCCAGAAGGTGGTGGACTTCAGCGACAAGTACTACAAGACGCCGAACCGCCTGATCACCAAGGCGAGCACACCGATAGACGGCTCGCCGGCCAGCTTCCAGGGCAAAAAGATAGGCGTGCAGCGCAGCACCATCAACGATCGCTATGCGAGCGAAAAATTCACCGGCGCGACCATCGTGCGCTATGCCAAGCAGGACGAAATCTACCTCGACCTGGCGGCAGGTCGCGTGGACGCCACGCTGGTCGATGCGGTGGCAGGGGACGCCGGTTTCCTGAAAACACCGGCCGGCAAGGGCTTTGCCCTGACCGGCCCGTCCTACGTCGATCCGGCCTACTTCGGCCTCGGCGTGGGCATTGCGATGCGCAAGGGCGATGAGGCGCTGCGCACCAAGCTCAACGCCGCGATCAAGGCAGTACGCGCCAGCGGCGAGTACAAGAAGATCCAGGATCGCTACTTCGACTTCGACGTCTACGGCCAGTAAGGCGCCACGGCCCACAACCTTCATGCTGCACGGTTATCTCGACAGCCTGCTCGAAGGCGCGCGCCTGACCCTGGGCGTGGCCCTGAGCGCCCTGCTACTGGCACTGCTGCTGGGCCTGCTCGGCGCCCATGCCAAGCTGGCCCGAGCCCTCTGGCTGCGCCGCATCGCCGCCGTCTACACCACGGTGATACGCGGCGTGCCCGATCTGGTGCTGATGCTGCTGATCTTCTACGGCGGCCAACTGGCCATCAACGCCGCAGCCCCGCAGCTGGGCTTTGACGGCTATATCGACATCGACCCGTTCGCGGCCGGCGTGGCAACGCTGGGTTTCATCTTCGGCGCCTATCTGACCGAGACCTTCCGCGGCGCCCTGCTGGCCATACCGGGCGGCCAGGCCGAGGCCGCGCGCGCCTACGGCATGAGCCTGTGGCAGGTGCAGCGGCGCATCGTCTGGCCGCAGATGCTGCGCCTGGCGCTGCCGGGGCTGACCAACAACTGGCTGGTGCTGGTCAAGTCCACCGCGCTGGTGTCGGTGATAGGCCTCAACGACATGATGCACAAGGCCGGCCAGGCCGCCGGCGCGACCCGCGAGCCCTTCACCTTCTACGTCGCCGTGGGGGTGCTGTACCTGCTGATCACCAGCGTCAGCGTGGCCCTGCTGCGTGTGCTGGAGAAGCGCTTCTCGCTCGGCTTCAAGGCGCTGGCACTATGAACCTTGACGCCGTTGCCTCCAGCCTGCCGCTGTACCTGTCCGGCGCGCTCACCACGGTCAAGCTGCTGCTGATGTCATTGGCCATCGGCCTGGCCGGGGCACTGCCACTGGCCGTGCTGCGAGTCTCGTCGTCGCCCTGGCTCAGCGGTCCGGCCTGGTGCTTCACCTATCTGATGCGCGGCACGCCGATGCTGGTGCAGCTGTTCATCCTCTACTACGGCCTGGCGCAGTTCGAGGCGGTGCGCGACAGCGCCGCCTGGCCGCTGCTGTCCAGCGCCTGGTTCTGCGCGGTGCTGGCCTTCGGCCTGAACACCTGCGCCTACACCACCGAGATCATTGCCGGCGCGCTGCGGGCCGGCTCGCCGGGCGAGCTGGAAGCCGCCCAGAGCCTGGGGTTGAGCCGCACGGCGGTGTGGCGCCGCATCCTGCTGCCCTCGGCACTGCGCCGCGCGCTGCCGGCCTATGGCAACGAGGTGATCATGATGTTGCACGGCACCTCGCTGGCCAGCATCGTCACCCTGGCCGATCTCACCGGCGCGGCACGCGAGGTGAACTCGCGCTTCTACCTGCCCTTCGAGGCCTTCATCACCGCCGGGCTGTTCTATCTGGCCCTGACCCTGCTGCTGGTCGCCCTGTTCCGGGCCGCCGAGCAGCGCTGGCTGCTCCATCTGCAGCCCCGCCGCTAGACCCCTCCTGACCGATGCATACCAAAAACCACCCCCTGGCCGGCAGCAGCCTGGGTCAGCAGCACCAGCTGACGAGCTTTCACTACGGCCCGACGGACAGCGGCCGCAAGGCCTATATCCAGGCCTCCCTGCACGCCGACGAGCTGCCCGGCATGCTGGTCGCCCACCATCTGCGCCAGCAGCTGCAGCAGCTGGAGGAGGCCGGCCGGCTGCGCGCCGAGATCGTCATCGTGCCGGTCGCCAACCCGATCGGTCTGGCCCAGACCCTGCTGCGCACGCCGGTCGGCCGCTTCGACCTGGCCAGTGGCGAGAACTTCAACCGGCATTACCCGGCCCTGTTCGAGGCGCTGCTGCCGCGGCTCGAGGAGCGCTTGGGCGACGATGCCCGGGCCAATGTGCAGACGATACGCGCGGCCATGCGCGAGCACCTGCAGGCGCTGCCCGTGCCCAACGAGTTGGCCAGCCTGCGCATGGCCTTGATGCGACTGGCCTGCGACGCCGATGTGGTGCTGGACCTGCACTGCGACTGCGAGGCGGTGCTGCACCTGTACACCGGCACGCCGCTGTGGCCGGCGGTCGAGCCGCTGGCCCGCCTGCTGGGTGCCCAGGCCAGCCTGCTGGCCACCGCCTCGGGCGACAACCCCTTCGACGAGGCCTGCTCGCAGACCTGGTGGCAGCTGCAGTCGCACTTCGAGGGCCGCTATCCGGTGCCGCTGGCCTGCACCAGCGTGACGGTGGAGCTGCGCGGCTCGCTGGACGTGGAGCAAGGCCAGGCGGCCGTCGATGCCCGGGCGCTGCTGGCCTATCTGCAGCACTGCGGCCTGCTGGATCAGGATGGGCAAGACCTGGCTCTGCCACCATTGCTACAGCCTGCCACGGCGCTGAATGCGGTGGAGGTGCTGTCCAGCCCGATCAGCGGCGTCGTCAGCTACCACCGACAGCCGGGCGACGCCATCGCAGTGGGCGATTGCCTGGCCGATGTCACCGACGCGCTCAGCGGCGAGGTCCGGCAGCTGCGCGCCCGGACCAGCGGCCTGCTGTTCGCCCGCGAAACCCTGCGCTATGCCACCGCCGGCCGCAGCCTGTGCAAGGTGGCCGGCCAGACGCCGCTGCGCAGCGGCAAGCTATCGAGTGATTGAGAACCGACCATGAGCACCCTGACCCTGCAGGTCCAAGGCCTGCACAAACGCTATGGCGCCAACGAGGTGCTCAAGGGCGTCAGCCTGGACGCCCGCGCCGGCGACGTGATCAGCATCATCGGCTCCAGCGGCTCGGGCAAGAGCACGCTGCTGCGCTGCATCAACCTGCTGGAGCAGCCGCACGCGGGCCGGATCCTGCTCCGCGGCGAGGAGCTGGCGCTTAAGGCCGCCAAGGGCGGCGGCCTGATGGCGGCCGACGGCAAGCAGTTGCAGCGCATGCGCGCCCGCCTGGCGATGGTGTTCCAGCACTTCAATCTATGGGCCCACATGACGGTACTGGAGAACATCATCGAGGCGCCGGTCCAGGTGCTGGGCCAGAGCAAGGCGCTGGCGCTGGCACGGGCCCATAAGCTGCTGGAGCGCGTCGGCGTGGCGCACCGCGCCAAGGTCTATCCCTCGCAGCTGTCGGGCGGGGAGCAGCAGCGCGTGGCCATTGCCCGGGCCCTGGCCATGGACCCCGAGGTGATGCTGTTCGACGAACCGACCTCGGCGCTGGACCCGGAGCTGGTCGGCGAGGTGCTCAAGGTCATGCGCGACCTGGCCGTCGAGGGCCGCACGATGATTGTTGTCACGCACGAGATGGGCTTCGCCCGCGAGGTGTCGAACCACGTCGTGTTCCTGCACAAGGGCTTGATCGAGGAGCAGGGCCACCCGGGCGATGTGCTGAAACACCCGAAGAGCGAGCGGCTGCAGAAGTTCCTGTCCGGCAATCTGAAGTAAGCGCGCCGGTTTCTTGCCAGAATGCGCTCCATGCCCGCGCGTCCCGCCGAACGCCACGCCTTTCTGCTGCTGCCCGGCTGCTCGCTGATGGCCGTGGGCGGCGCGCTGGACGCGCTGGCCCAGGCCAACACCGCCCAGCGCGAGAGTCAGTCGGCCGGCAGCGTCGCAACGCTGTACGACGTGCTGCTCTGCTCGGTCGATGGCAGACCCGTGCGCGCGGGCAATGGCAGCAGCCTGATCGTTGACCTGGCCCTGCCCCACCTGCCGACGCTGGACGGTCTTTTCGTCGTCTGCGACACCCCGGTGCCGCAAAGCGGATTCGAGGCGGTGCTGCCGCTGCTGCAGCAGCAGGCCGCCAGCGGCGCGCTGCTCGGCGGCGTTGGCACCGGCGCCTGGCTGCTGGCCCGCGCCGGACTGCTGGCCGGCCATCGCGCCACCTTGCACTGGGCCTATGCGCCGCTGCTGGCCGAGGTCTTCCCCGATGTCGTGGTCTCGTCCAATGTGTTCGAGGCCGACCGCAAGCGCCTGACCTGCGCCGGCGGGCTGGCGGCCTTCGACATGTTCCTGCACCTGATCGCGCAAAGCCACGGTCCCGAGCTGGCCCAGCAGGTGCAGGGCCGCCTGGGCCTGGAACGGCCCCGCGGCCCGGGTGAGGCACAGCGCGTGCCTCTGACGGCACGCATCGGCGGCGGCCAGCCCAAGCTGACCGAGGCGGTGGCGCTGATGGAGGCCAATGTGCAGGAGCCTCTGGCCACCGAGGACATTGCCCGCCTCGTCGGCGTGTCGCGCCGCCAATTGGAGCGGCTGTTCAAGCAGTACCTGGACAACCTGCCCTCGCGCTACTACCAGGAGCTGCGCCTGAACCGCGCGCGCCAGCTGCTGCAGCAGACCAGCCAGTCGATTCTGCAAGTGGGCCTGAGCTGCGGCTTTTCCTCGGGCCCGCATTTTTCGAACAACTACCGGGCGCACTTCGGCATCACGCCGCGCGAGCAGCGCAGCCAGCGATTGAATGCGACGAAGCAGCCCCAGGATCAAGGAGCGAACATCTCATGAATGCGCCAACACCCGAGCGCCTGCTGTTCAGGACCGGCCGCCTGAGCGACCTGCCGCAGATCGAACGCATTGCCGCGGCCAGTGCCATCGGCATCGGCTCGCTGCCGCCCGACCGCGAGCGCCTGTACGACAAGCTGCGCATGTCGTCCCACGCCTTCGGCGCCGAGGTCGATGTCAGCGGCGAGGAGATCTATTTCTTCGTGCTCGAAGACCTGCAGACCGGCCAGCTGATGGGCACCAGCGGCATTGCCGCCTCGGCCGGCTTCGGCGACCGCTTCTACAGCTATCGCAACGAGTTGATCGTCCACGCCTCGGCAGAGCTGGGCGAGGCCAACAAGATTCATACGCTGCATCTGTGCCACGACCTGACAGGCGCCTCGCTGCTGACCTCGTTCTACATCGACCCGGCCCTGGAGTCCGGCCCCTGGCCGCAGCTGCTCTCGCGGGCGCGGTTGCTGTTCATGGCCGAGCATCCGCAACGCTTCGCCAGCCGCCTGGCGGCCGAGTCGCCCGGGCCCTGCGATGCCGCGGGACATTCACCGTTCTGGGCCGCGGTGGGCCAGCGCTTCTTCGGCATCGACTACACGCAGGCCGAGCGCCTGGCCGGCGGGCGCAGCAAGAGTTTCATCGCCGAGCTGATGCCGCAGTACCCGATCTATGTGCCCCTGCTGCCGCCCGACGCCCAGCTGGCCATCGGCCAACTGCATGAGAGCGCCGAACTGCCATTCAAGATACTGCTCGACGAGGGCTTCGAGGCCGACACCTATGTCGATCTGTTCGATGCCGGGCCCACGGTGGAGGCGCCGCTGACACAGCTGCGCAGCCTGCGCCACAACCGGCGCCTGCGCGTCGCCCGCGGTGCGGACGAAGGCGCGAACGGAAACGGTCTGCCCTGCCTGATCGCCAACACGCTGACGCAAGCCTTCCGCGCCACCCTGGCCAGGCTCAGCCTGCCGACAAGCGACGAACAAGACCTGGCCCTGCCGCTGGAGCTGCTGGAGCTGCTCGAGCTCTCGGTCGGCGACGAGGTGCGCGTGGTGCCGCTGCAGCCGGAAGGGAGCCCGTCATGAGCGCGCTGCTGGTTCGCGCCATGGCACCGCTGGACGCGCCGGCCTTCATGGCCCTGCATGGCCGCTGCGACGAAGCGCAGGTCCGCGACCTGCAGGCCGCGTCGAGGCGCGCCTTTGCCTGCGCCACACCCACGGCGGAGATGCGCGTGTTCGTGCTGCTGCGCGGCGATGCGCTGCTGGGCGCCGCCGGCCTGATCGCCAGCACCGGCCTGGAGCTGCCGCGCTACAGCTTTCGCAGCGGTCAGGTCGTCCACGCCTCTGCCGAGATGGGCATGTTCAAGCGGGCCGGCACCCTGGTGCTGGGCAATGACCTGACCGGTGCGGCCGAGCTGCGCCTGCCGCTGCTGGCCGAGAATGCGCCGCCCGAAGCGCTGGCCCTGCTGCTGCAGGCCCAGCTGAACGAGGTGCTGACCCAGCCACAGCGCTTCGCCGAGACGCTGATTTGCGAACTGCCCGGCCAGGGGGACGGCAATGGCAATGGCGGCCAGGACTCGCCGTTCTGGCAAGGCCTGGGCCGGCACTTCTACAGCGGCCAGTTGCCGCCCGACGATGCCTTCTTCCCGCCGGCGCTGCGCAGCCATATCGGCCGCCTGCTGCCCAAGCATCCGCTCTACAGCTCGTTCCTGCCCGAGGCGGCGCAGGCCAGTCTGGGTCAGGCCAATGGCTCCTGCACCACCTTGGCTGCGCTGTTGCACCAAGCTGGGCTGCGCGCACGGGGCCAGCTGGGCATCGTCGATGGCGGGCCGGTGCTGGAGGCCGCCGTCGATGAGTTGCGGCCGCTGATGCCCTGAGCCGAGCACGCAACAGTCACTTTTCAGGCATGCGACTTCAATTTACAGCTTTGCGTCCGCGGGGGCTCAACCCTCGTGCCAAGCCGGGGGCCTCTGGGTAGCCTGAGTCCGAAGAAATGTGTGTTGCATTTTTTCCGATGACTCAACCCGAGGCCCTCCATGACCAGCCCCACATCCAACCGATCACCGAGCACCAGACTCGTGCTGCAACCCTGCGCCCTGGCCATCGCCCTGCTGGCCGCCCAGGCAGCCCATGCCCAGAGCGACTCGACCAAGCTCGAACGGGTCGAGATTACCGGCTCCAGCATCAAGCGCATTGACGGCGAGACCGCGCTGCCGGTGCAGGTCATCAAGCGCGAGGACATCGACAAGAGCGGCGTCACCACCGCTGCCGAGCTGCTGAAGAACATCAGCGCCAACACGGCACCGCTGTCCGACGGCGCCAGCATCACCGACGGCACTTCGGGCCAGCGCGGCTTCAACGGCGCGAACCTGCGCGGCATCGGCGTCTCCAGCACGCTGGTGCTGCTGAACGGCCGCCGCCTGGCCAATTTCGCCTCGCCCGGCGACAACGCCGGTGTGGACCTGAACAACATCCCGGCCGGCGCGATCCAGCGCGTCGAGATCCTCAAGGACGGTGCCTCGGCCATCTACGGCACCGACGCGATCGGCGGCGTGATCAACTTCATCACGCGCAAGGATTACCAGGGTGTGGACCTCAGCGCCTCGATCGCCGCCACGCAGGAAGGCGGCGCAGGCAAGAAGACGGCGAGCATCAGCGGCGGCTTCGGTGACCTGAACCGCGACCGCTTCAATGTCTTCGGCGTGCTCGACGTGCAGCAGCTCGACGCGCTGCGCTCCAGCCAGCGCGACTTCATCAAGGACCGGCCGCTGGCCAGCAATCTGCCGGCCCTGATGTCCAGCAACACCTACCCGGCCAATATCGACATCAGCTCGGCCCAGCGCAATGCGCTGATCGCCGCCGGTGTGCTGCCGGCCGGCACGACGCGCACCCGCATCAACCCCAGCTCGCCGACCTGCAACGGCCCGGCCACCGTGTTTGCCCCGGCCGGCCCTGGCGGCCCGCTGGCCTGCAGCTACGACTATATGCAGGACACGGAGATCTACCCCGAGTCCAGCAAGATCGGCTTCATCGGCCGCGCGACCCTGCAGGTCGGCAATGACCATCAGGTGTTCGCCGAGCTGGTGCAGTCAGAGGCCGAAAGCCGCTATGTGCTGAGCCCGAATCCGCAGCGCATCCGCAATCTGGCGGTCAATCTCCTGCCCCAGAAGTACCGTGCAGCCCTAAGCGCCGCGGGCCTGCCCGCCACCTTCAGCGGCATCCGCTACCGCATGACCGAGGCGGGCAACCGCACCAATGAAGTCACCAGCACGGCCCAGCGCCTGGTGCTGGGCGCCAGCGGCATGGTCGCCGGCTGGGACTACGACGTGGGCCTGAGCCGCGCGCAGAACAAGGCGGTGGACAAGTACGTCGACGGCTATGTGCTGTTCGACAAGTTCGATGCGGGCGTGCGCGCCGGCACGATCAATCCCTTCGGTCCCTCGAGCCAGGCAGGCCTGGACCTGATCAACAGCATCAAGGTCAATGACGAGGCGCGCAAGTCCAAGGGCGTGTCCACCGCCATCGACGGCAAGATCTCCAAGGCCTTGATGGCCCTGGAAGGCGGCGATCTGGCTCTCGCGCTGGGCGCAGAGCTGCGCCGCGAGAACACCACCTTCACGCCCTCGGCGCTGCTGCTGTCGAACAATATTGCCGGCGACCGCGACTCGGGCCTCGCCGCGGGCTCGACCACCGATCTGAAGGCCACCGATGACAGCCGCACCGTCGGCTCGGTGTTCGCCGAGCTGAACGCGCCGATCACCAAGCAGCTGGAGCTGCAACTGGCCCTGCGCCATGACCACTATAGCGAGGTCGGCTCGACCACCAACCCGAAGATAGGCCTGCGCTGGCAGCCCGAGAAGAATCTGCTGCTGCGCGCCTCGGCAGGCACCGGCTTTCGCGCACCGTCACTGGCCGACCTGAAGCGCCCCACCACCTATGGCAGCGCCTCCAGCTTCCTGACCGACCCGCAATGCGTGAAGGACGGCCTGGACACGATAGACGGCTGTACCGACCAGTGGCCGGTGGAGCGGCGCTCCAACCCGAATCTGAAGCCCGAGAAGTCGGCACAGTTTTCGCTGGGCCTGGTGTTCGAGGCCGGCAAGGACCTGAGCTTCAGCGTCGACTACTGGAACATCACCAAGAAGGATGTGATCTCGACCCTGGGCGAGCAGATCATCGTCGACAGCCCGGACAAGTACAACGGCAAGTACATCCAGCGCGACGGTGACGGATTCATCACCAACATCATCCTGCAAAAGGAGAACCAGGGCCGGCTGAAGACCTCGGGCCTGGACCTGGGCTTCGACTACAAGGGCGCGGCCACTTCGGTGGGCCGCTTCAGCGCCGGCATGACCGGCACCCTGGTGCTGAAGTACGACCGCCAGTTCGGCCCGCTGGAGGGCTACCGCAGCAATCTGGGGGTGTTCCTGAACGATCAGGTGATACAGAAGTGGCGCCACCGCATCAGCTTCGGCTGGGACCAGGGCCCCTTCGGCCTGACGCTGGCGAACCAGTTCTCCTCGGGCTACACCGACCAGAACACGACCTACGACCCGGTGGCCAACACGCTGCTGCCCACACGCAAGGTCAAGGCCTACTCGCTGTGGGACCTGACCGGCAGCTGGAACGTCAACAAGCAGCTCAAGGTCAGGGCCGGCGTGCTGAATCTGTTGAACACCGCGCCGCCGTTCTCCAACCAGGCCTACTACTTCCTGGCCGGCTATGACCCGACCTACACCGACCCGCGTGGCCGAAGCGTCTATGCCAGCGTGAGCTACTCGTTCAAGTAAACGGCGAGCGGTTCATTCAGGGCCTGCACCGGCAACGGCGCAGGCCCTCTTTCATGGCTCCAGCACTGGGCCGCACTGGCTCCTTCGGGCGATGCCCGGCGAAGCTCCGATCGGCAGACTTCGTCCCACTCCACCGAGGTCCGCCATGAACACCGAAACACCCGACGATGCCCACCGCGAACCGGCTCCGCTGCTGCCCTGGACGGTGCTGCTGCCGCTGCTCGTGCTTGTCTGCCTATGGGGCCTGGCGCAGAGCAGTGGCGCGGCGGCGACGACCGAGAAGCGCGTGCGCCTGACCGTGGAGCTTAGCGTCGAGGGCGGCATCAGCTGGCAGCATTCCGGCGATTCGTCCAGGAGCCGCACGCAGCGCCAGTACAGGCTGGTGACCTATCTGCGCTCCGACGGCGAGCTGCAGGAGTTCAACACCAAGGATCCGCAGTACGCCCAGCAGATGATGGATCGTGCCGCCCAGGTGCAGGCCCGGGTTGCACAACACCAGGCCAAAGCCCAGGGCCGCCAGGCCCCGCAGGCGATGACGATGCAGCAGATGGCCGAACGCGCCCAGCAGATCAAGGCCAGCTGCGGCGAGAACAAGGACTGCCTGATGCGCGCGGCGATGGAGCTGTCCACCGTGCGGGTGCTGCCCGCCGGCGGCAGTGCGACTCCGCTGCCCGACACATTGGACACGCCGCTTGAGCCTCGCTACCTCAGCTATCACGGCTTCGACGGCTGCGGCGCGCAGTTCCACGAGGTGGTCAATGACCAGGCCGAGGGCCAGTACGCCGACGTGCAGGGCCCGGTGCCCTGGCGTTCGACCAGCAGGGCCGAGGGTGGCCTCAAGCCCGATGCGCTGCGCCTGCTGTGCCTGAACCACAGCCTGGTGCTGGACACCAAGACCAATACCTTCATGACCGACGCCGGCCTGTTCGTGCCCGAGACCTCGGGCCGCCACACCCGCACCGAGCGCGGCCGCACCGAGACGCACGAGGGCGAGATGCAGGCCATAGCCCGGGTCGGCAGCTGGGTGGCCGAGCGCACGCGGCAGGCGCCGCGCAAGGGCAACGCCACCGTCAGCCTGCCGGTGGCGAACCAGGATCAGGGCCAGACGCAGGGCACGCTGAACCTGAAACTGAGCTGGAAGCTGGAAGACGTCTGAGCCGCGATCAGACGCCAATCAGATCCACGGCCTCGTCGGCGCTTGCGGCCAGCCGCCGCCGCAGGTCGTCGATATCGATCAGTGTCAGCATCGCCGCCGCATCGCCGCTGCCGCGCACCAGGCGCTCGCGCCCGGCCGCGACCAGGCCGCCCAGCGCCGGCCGGGGCCGCGCCGCTGCGAGCGCCACGCTGAACACCGGGCCCAGCTCCTGCACGCGCAGGGCCAGGCGCTGGCCGCGCCCGTCCTGGCAGACCAGCACCGGCGCGTCCACCTGCGGACAGGGCCGGCCGCCGCGCAAGAGGCCCAGGTCCAGCACCGGCAGCATCTGCTCGTTGTGGCTCAGCATGCCGATCAGCGCCGCCGGCGCGTTCGGCATACCGGCGATGCGTGGCCGCTCCAGGGCCTCCAGCGTCTGGCGGGCGGGCAGGCCCAGCCACTGGCCGTCGACCAGGAAGCTGGCGATGTCCAGCATCTCCTCGGGCTGCAGCGGCGCCTCGGGCGGCACGAAGGTGGCCGGCGCGTCCGGCGCCAGGGCCAGCCGGCTGCCCAGCGGCACCAGCATCACGGCGGCTACATCCTGCGCCGAACGGGGCGCGCCGCGGCGGTACTCGCGGTAGCCGCCTGACATCGCAATGCCCACCGCCTGCACCACGCCATCAAGCTCCAGCTCACAGCATCGCGTTTCGCCGGCACCCAGATCGAGCAGAGCCGGCGCCACGGGACCGATCTCACCGACCACCCAGCGCGCGTCGCTGGAGGCAACGATGCGCCCGTCGCGGCTGAGCAGCAGCGCCGTGCCCTGCCCCTCCTGCGGCAAGGCATCGCGCAGCATCGCCGCGAATTGCGGCGCGCCGTCGAAGACGATGGCCACGCCGCCAAGCACGCGCGCGTCGTCATCGGGCGCCGGCAGTGCGGCGGCATACGCATAGGTGGGCAGCTCGCCCGCCTCGCCATACAGCCCGCAGGCCTCGTGCGGCGAGACCACAAAGCGCTCGCGGTCGCGCAAGCCCAGCGCCACGGCCACCCAGGGCTGCTCCAGCCGCTGGCCGACGCGATGCGCCTGCGTCGGGTCGGACACGGCGACGATGCAGCCCTGGGCATCGAACACCAGCAGCAAGGCATAGACGGTGTAGAGACTGTTGATATGGCGCAGCCGGGCGCTGGCGGCCTCGGCCGAGCCACCGGCCAGCACCTGCTGCAGCTCGCCGTCCAGCGCCCACCAGCGGCAGTCGTTGGCGCGCTCGTAGAGATTGCGGTCCATGATGTCGATCGCCAGCCGGGCATGGAAAACCGCCGCGTCGAACACCGCCGCCAGCGCAGCCCCATGCAAGTTGCCGATGGCCTGCTCGAACACCTGGCGCAGCTGCTGGCCGGTGCGCTCGACCTCGTTGAGCAGGGTCACGGCAAAGCCGCCGGACTCCCCCGCAGCAGCGGTCAACCGGCTGCGCAGCTTGCCATTCCACAGCGAACGCGACAGGTCACGCTGGATGCGCCGTGCCTCCAGCGGAATGCCGCGCAGCTCGGCGTCGAACAGCTCGCGGGTATCGACGCTGGCCGCCAAGTGATCAAAGCCTTGATCGACGCCGGCCTGCGCCTCCCCGTCATCGAAGGCATGCTCCACCGGCAGCAGCGCCAGTGCCGACCAGCCCGGGCCCTGATAGCCCTCGTAGCCGCTGGCCGCGGCGGCCACGGCCAGATAATCGCGGCCAGCGAACACCAGGCGGTGCTGGCGGGTGGCCGGTAGCTGCGCGCCGGGCGGCAGCTGCCACGGGTCCGAGCTGACCAGCACGCGGGACTCGGCATCGAGCAGCACGATCACCGTGCG
>JADMJJ010000056.1 GCA_018780645.1 Burkholderiaceae bacterium | reverse complement strand
CCCAGCAGGTCAGTGCCGTCACGGCCAGCGGCTTCGACGTGGCCGGCGGTTCGGCCTTCACCGCCACCGGCAGCGGCGTTCACCTGGGCGCCGGCAGCGGCACGAGCGGCGCCGACCTGCTGCCCGGCAATCGCAGCGAGCACCTGGGCGGTCCGGCCGCGCCGAATCAGGGCGAGGCCCAGGCCCTGGTCGATGCCGCCTTCGACCAGCGCGCCCGCCGCTTCGTGCGCTTGGCGGGCAGCACCGAGGGCAATCCGGCACTGCGCGTTGGCACGCGGTTGCGCATCAGCGGCATCGGCCAGCGCTTCGACAACAGCTATGACGTGATCGAGGCGCACCACCGCTTCGACCAGAGTCACGGCTACCGCACCGACTTCACTGCTCAGTCGGCCTATCTGGCGCAGCCCTGAGTTCAAACACCATGGACCGCGCCCAACCCCTGTCCCTGCTGCCCGCCTGCACACCGCCGGTGCTGGGCCCGGCCTGGGCCGGCGGGCTGTTCCTGGCCGAGGTGATGGACCTGAAGGACCCGGACTCGCTGGCCCGCGTGCAGGTGCGCCTGCATGCCACGGCCGGCGTCGCCGATCAGGACGGGCCGGTATGGGCCTCGGTCGTCAGCGGCTTTGCCGGCGACCAGCGCGGCGCCTTCTGGATGCCCGATGTCGGCGATCTGGTCGTCGTTGGCTTCGCCCAGGGCGATGCGCGCATTGCCCTGGTGCTGGGCGGTGTATGGCATGGCGGTGCGGCGGCGCCCGAAAGCATGGACGGGGCCGGCAACAACTATCTGAAGGTGATCCGCTCGCGCAATGGCGTGACCATCACGCTGGACGATCAGGACGGGCAGGAGAGCATCACGCTGGAGACGCCCGGCGGTCAATCGCTGAAGCTCAGCGACGGGCCGGGTGTGTGCCTGCTGGAAGACTCGAATGGCAACAGCATCAAGCTCGAATCGTCGGGCATCACGGTCACGGCCAGCGCCAAGATCACGGTCAATGCGCCGCAAGTCAATGTCAGCGCCGGCATGGTCAAGGTGGATGCCGGCATGTCCAAGTTCTCCGGCGTCGTCAAGTGCGACACCTTGATCGCCAGCGCCGTGGTGTCGTCGTCATACACGCCGGGTGCCGGCAATGTCTGGTGAGGTGGAGATGAACGTGGCTGCCCATCCCCATCACCCCGTCAGCCTGCGCGGCCCGTCGGCACAGCGCCCCGGAGCGCCGGCTCTGCTGGTCGATCTGCAGGTCGATGACTTCGTCGCCGCGCTGTCGGCCGGTCTGAAGAGCACGACCTGGCCCCGCTTCGGCTGGCCCGCCACCCTGCCGTTCGATCAGCTGGCACCGCTGGGCGCGCCGCGGGCCCTGTTCCAGCCGATACACCGCCGCTTCAACCTGGTGCTGCTCGACACCTGCTGCGCGCTGTTCGGCACGCCGCGGCTGGACCCGCGCAAGATCGAGTCGTCCGGCTTCGTCGTGCGCCGCTGGATAGGCCCCGACGCCCACGCCGGCATGCCCAGCCCCGGCGAGCTGGCCCATCACGCCCACTGGCAGGCCTGGCAGGAGCGCGATGGCGAGGGCCTGGGCTGGCAGGGCTTCGCCTCGGCCCAGCAGTTCGATGCCGACCCCGAGCCGGCCCGCCGACCGCAGGCCCGCACCGGCAATGCGGTCGTCGATGCGGCGCTGGCCGCGCGCGCACCGCAGGCGGCGGCCGAAACCACGCAACAGCTCTATGCGCTGGCCCCCGAGGTCTGCGACCATGCGCAGCGCACGCTGCTGTTCGGTCTGGTGCCCTGCAGCGAGGCGCAGCGCCTGCAGCGCGGGATGGCCGTCGATTACAGCACCGTCCGTGCGCCAGGCCCCGACCGCGACGACTTCATCGCGCATCTGTCTCCCTATCTGCGCCGCACCGGCAGCCCACGGGCCTTGCCCGCGGCGGGCAGCAGCTTCGATGTGTCCTGGCTGGCCGAGGAGGATGCGCTGGCCGCCGATGCGCCGGACCCGGGCACCGATGCGCTGCTGCGCGCCCAGTTCACCGCCTTCATCCGTCAGCTGGCCTTTGAGTTCGGCCTGGGCGCCGAGACCGATGGCGAGGCTCTGGTACCGCTGCTGGACGAGTTGCAGTTGATCACGACAGTCCGCTCGGCGTTCGAGGTCGAGTTTCGCGTTGAGGCCGCTGGTGCCTTCCTGCTGGCCTGCGCTCGTGTCGTCCATGACGCCGCCGCGCCCGGTGTGACGATTCCCGACCAACTGGCCGCCATTCCCCCCGGCTGGATCGAGCGCTTCGTCGATGCCGCCCTGGGCGTGCTGGAAACGCGCAGCGCCGAAGCGCGCACGCTGGAAGGCCGCTACGACGACGATCAATCCTTGTTCGCGATCCGCGCCTTTGTCCGCGTGCGCGGCGAGCCCGGTTGCCCGACACGCCTGGTCTGGAGCGAGATGACGCCGCTGTACGCGGTCGCCCCCTGGCATGCCTCGACCGGCGCACCGCAGGCGCGCATCGCCCTGCCGTCGCTCAACGCCGCCTCGCTGAAGGCGATGACGCCCAATGTCGCCTTCGAGCTGCCGCCCGAGCTGCAGAACCTGCTGGCGCGCAACTCGCCGAAGGCGATGCTGGCCGGCAAGGCCGAGAAGGGCAGCGAGCTGGGCCTGGGCTGGATCTGTTCGTTCTCGATTCCCATCATCACGATCTGCGCCTTCATCGTGCTGAACATCGTGCTGCACCTGCTGGAGATCATCTTCCACTGGCTGCCCTTCGTGAAGATCTGCCTGCCCATCCCGCGCAAGAAATGAGCGGCCCGCCATGAGCATAGACAGCCAACTCAAGAGCCCGATAGGCTGGCCCCTGCTGGCCGGCCCGGACGCCAGCGGCCAGTGGCGCTGGCCGGGTCTGGAGCGCAGCGTGTCCGACGGCCTGCGCGCGCTGCTGTCCACCCGGCCGCGCGAGCTGATGATGCATGCCGACTACGGCGCCGGCCTGCAGGACTTTCTGCACGAGCCGAACACCCTGGCCGTGCGCGCCCGCATCCTCGAACGCATCCAGACCGCCGTGGCCCGCTACGAGCAGCGCGTGCAGCTGGACCGCGTCGAGGTCAGCGAGGACGAGCGTGATGCCGCCGCCGTGCGCATCGAGGTGCACTACCGGCTGCGGCGCACCGGCGAGCCTCAGCG
>JADMJJ010000028.1 GCA_018780645.1 Burkholderiaceae bacterium | reverse complement strand
TTGGCGGCATGTGGTCGGTGGCGGTGACCGACTTCATCCAGATGATCATCCTGGTCGTCGGCCTGACGGTGCTGGCCGTGTTTGCCGGCAATATGGCCGGCGGCGCCGAGAAGGTGATCGCCCTGGCCTCCAGCAAGGACCTGTTCCGCTTCTTCCCCGAGCCGAGCTTCAAGGAGATTGTGTTCTTCATTGCCGCCGGCATCACCATGATGCTGGGCTCGATCCCGCAGCAGGACGTGTTCCAGCGCGTGATGTCGGCCAAGAATGTGCAGGCCGCCACCAAGGGCCCGGTGATAGGCGGCGTGTTCTACATCCTGTTCGCCTTCGTGCCGATGTTCCTGATCGTCAGCGCGCTGATCATCATGCCGGAGCAGACCGATGCGCTGCTGAAGGACGATCCGCAGAAGGTGCTGCCCACGCTGGTGATGGAGCGCATGCCCTTCGTGATGCAGGTGATCTTCTTCGGCGCGCTGCTGTCGGCGCTGAAGTCCACCGCCTCGGCCACGATGCTGGCGCCCTCGGTCACCTTCGTCGAGAACATCTGGCGCCAGTTCCGCCCCCGCATCAGCGACAAGCAGGAGCTGCGCACCATGCGCATCGCCGTGCTGGTGTTCAGCTGCCTGGTCTGCGCCTATGCGATCGCGCTGCAGGGCACCTCGATCTACGACATGGTGTCGGGTGCCTATCAGGTGACCCTGGTCGGCGCCTTCGTGCCGCTGGTGTTCGGCCTGTACTGGCAGCGCGCCACCACCCAGGGGGCGATTTTCTCCATCGTGCTGGGCATCGTCTCCTGGCTGACCTTCATGTTCACCCCGGCCGGCGAGGAGTTCCCGGCCCAGCTGGTGGGCGTGATGATGGCGGTGGTGGGCATGCTGGTCGGCTCGCTGGGCCCGCAGGCGCTGAAGAACCATCATGGCTCGCATCACAAGCTGCAGGGCGTGACGCATTGATCGTCTCCCACCCCCGGATTGCATCCGGGCTACGGAGAATGGGTAGCCCGGATGCAATCCGGGTCCCACCGGCCGGCCACAAATCGTGAGCCGCTATAATTTCGCGTTTTAAATCAAGGGTTTAGACATGCCGATCTATGCCTACCGTTGCGCGGCCTGCGGCCACGCCAAAGACGTGTTGCAAAAGATCTCCGATCCGCAGCTCACCACCTGCCCGGCCTGCGGGGCCGAGTCGTTCCAGAAACAGGTCACCGCCGCCGGCTTCCAGCTCAAGGGCTCGGGCTGGTATGCGACCGACTTCAAGGGCGGCGCCGCCGCGACCAGCGCGCCGGCCGTCGATGCCAAGCCCGCCGCCGACAGCAGCGCCGCGCCTGCGGCACCGCCACCGCCTGCCCCCGCTTCCAGCGTCTGAGTCGGCGCCGCGCCTAAGGATCTTCGTGAAGAAATACATCATCACCGGCCTGCTCGTCTGGCTGCCCCTGGCCATCACCATCTGGGTGCTGCTGTGGGTGCTGGGCCTGATCGACGGTGTGTTCGCCTGGCTGCTGACCGCCACGCAGACCCTGCTGCCGGCCTCGCTGCATGCCAATGTCGAGAGCCTGCGCTCGATCCCGGGCCTGGGCGTGCTGGTGTTGGTCAGCGCGCTGCTGCTGACGGGCATGTTCGTGGCCAATATCTTCGGCCAGTGGTGGTTCCGCCAGCAGGACCGCATCTTGTCGAACACGCCCATCGTCAAGTCGATCTACAGCTCGGTGAAGCAGGTGTCCGATACGCTGTTCTCGAGCAGCGGCAATGCCTTTCGCGAGGCGGTGCTGGTGCAGTACCCGCGCCACGGCTCCTGGACGATTGCCTTCGTCACCGGCAAGCCCAGCGGCGAGGTGGCCCAGCATCTGCAGACCGAGCATGTCAGCCTCTATGTGCCGACCACCCCGAACCCGACCTCGGGCTTCTTCCTGATGGTGGCGCGCGACGAGGTCATCCCGCTGCGCATGAGCGTCGATGCGGCGCTCAAGCACATCATCTCGATGGGCGTGGTGGCGCCGGTCGAGGAGCACCTGGTGCTGGCCCCCGAGGCCGGCCGAAATCAGCCGGGTTGAGCGCCCCGGCAAGTGCTCAACCCTGAAGGCTTTCCAGCCCGCCAGCGCCCCTATTCACCCTTTTTGATTGCAGCGCCCCTGGTCATTACCCGGCGCTGCCCACGAACCGATTACGGAGAAGTTTGATGAGAACCACTTATGCAGGCCTGGTCAGCGAGAAGCTGATGGACCAAACCGTGACCCTGATGGGCTGGGCCCACCGCCGCCGCGACCATGGCGGCGTGATCTTCATCGACCTGCGCGACCGCGAAGGCATGGTGCAGGTCGTCTGCGACCCCGACCGCGCCGATATGTTCAAGGTGGCGGAAGACGTGCGCAACGAGTTCTGCCTGAAGATCATCGGCAAGGTGCGTGCTCGCCCGGCCGGCACCGAAAACGCCAACCTGACCAGCGGCAAGGTCGAGGTGCTGTGCCATGAGCTGGAAGTGCTGAACGCCAGCGTCACGCCCCCATTCCCGCTGGACGACGAGAACCTGTCGGAAACCACGCGCCTGACGCATCGCGTGCTGGACCTGCGCCGCCCCTACATGCAACGCAACATGATGCTGCGCTACCGCGTGGCCATGGAGGTGCGCAAGTTCCTCGACGCCAACGGCTTCATCGACATCGAAACGCCGATGCTGACCAAGAGCACGCCCGAGGGCGCGCGCGACTACCTCGTGCCTTCGCGCGTGCATGACGGCATGTTCTTCGCGCTGCCCCAAAGCCCTCAGCTGTTCAAGCAGCTCTTGATGATTGCCGGCTTCGACCGCTACTACCAGATCACCAAGTGCTTCCGCGACGAGGACCTGCGCGCCGACCGCCAGCCCGAGTTCACGCAGATCGACATCGAGACCTCCTTCCTGACCGAGGAGGAGATACGCACGATGTTCGAGGGCATGATCCGCTCGACCTTCGAGCATGCCATCGGCGTCAAGCTGCCGGCCTTCCCGACCATGCTGTATGCCGACGCGATGCGCCTGTACGGCTCGGACAAGCCCGACCTGCGCGTCAAGCTCGAATTCACCGAGCTGACCGACGTGATGGGCGATGTGGACTTCAAGGTCTTCTCGACCCCGGCCACGAGCAAGGACGGCCGCGTGGTCGCGCTGCGCATCCCTGGCGGCGGCGAAATGAGCCG
>JADMJJ010000005.1 GCA_018780645.1 Burkholderiaceae bacterium | reverse complement strand
ACCTGGTGGCCGAAGAGGGCAATCCGGACCTGAAGCTGCGCGTGTTCGTGCAGGGGGGGGGTTGCTCGGGCTTCCAGTACGGCTTCCAGTTTGACGAAGTCGTCAACGAAGACGACACGCAGATGCACAAGAATGGCGTCACGCTGTTGATCGACGCGATGAGCCTGCAATATCTGACCGGTGCCGAGATCGACTACAAGGATGATCTGCAAGGCGCTCAGTTCGTGATCAAGAACCCGAACGCGACCACCAGCTGTGGCTGCGGTTCCAGCTTCTCGGTCTGAACTGCCTTTACATCGCGCAAGAGCCGCCTCCGGGCGGCTTTTTCTATTGGCCGGCGGGGTAGAGGGCGCCCAGCACCCGGGGGCCTGCGGCGCCGGTGACCTGCGGCAGGTTTCCGGGAGCACGAAGCGTGAACTGCCGGGCCAGCCAGGCAAAGGCCGCGGCCTCGACCTGCATGGCTGGCAGGCCGCGCTGATCGGTGCTCAGCACCTGTAGCTTCGGCAGCCTGGCTTCCAGGCGGTCCATCAGCGCGCTGTTGAAGACGCCGCCGCCGCAGACCAGCAGCTCGGTGGCTTCCGAGGCGTAGGCCTGCAATGCCTGGCTGACGCAGGCGGCGCTGAGCTCCAGCAGGGTGGCCTGCACGTCCTGTGGTGAGGCGCCGGTCGCGTGGTGGGCCAGATGGGCGTCCAGCCAGGCGGCATTGAACAGATCGCGCCCGGTGCTGCGCGGCGGCGGGCTGGCGAAGAAGGGTTCGGTCAGCAGCGCGGCCAGCAGCTCGGGCAGGACCTGGCCGGTGGCGGCCCAGGCGCCGCCGGCGTCATAGGCCCGACCGAGGTGGCGTAGCGCCCACAGATCCATAAGGCAGTTACCCGGGCCGGTGTCGAAACCGCTGGTGCTGCCGTCGCTAGCGAGCAGGCTGATATTGCTGATGCCGCCGACGTTCAGTACTGCCACCGACTTGTCTGGGCGGCCGAACAACGCTCGATGGAAGGCTGGTACCAACGGCGCTCCCTGACCACCGGCCGCCAGATCGCGGCTGCGCAGGTCGCAAATGACATCAATGCCGCCGAGTTCGGCGAGCAGGCTGCCGTTGAGCAGTTGCGTGGTGTAGCCGACGCCATCGACGACCCCGGGTTGGTGACGCACCGTCTGGCCGTGGGCGCCGATCGCTGTGATCAGCGTGGGGTTCAATTGCGCGAGTTGCAGCAATTCGAACGTCACCGCCGCATAGGCGCGGGCGATCGCGTTGGCGGCCAGCGCGGCGCGATGCAACTCGCTGGGTCCGGGGCTGTTCAGCGCCAAGAGCTCGCCGCGGAGGTCGTCGTCAAAGGGCTGGTGGCAATGCGCCAGCACCTGAATCGGGCCGTCAAACGAGGCGAGCACCCCGTCCACCCCGTCCATCGAGGTGCCGGACATCAGTCCGATGAAGTGCTCGTCCATGGGAGTGCCGGGGTGGCCGGCGGGCTCAGTCGGCGCCGCTGACGCCCGTGCCTATGGACTCAGCCACGGTCAGCTGGGTCTTGATGCTGGCCACCAGTTCGCCGAACTGGGCGCGGGCGGTGGCGGGCAGCGGAATGCTTTCCGAAGCCTTGGCGATCAGGCGCGGGTCCTGGTGCCGGCCATTGACGCGGAATTCGAAGTGCAGATGGGGGCCGGTCGCCCAGCCGGTGGCGCCGACGGCGCCGACGCGCTGCCCTTGCTCGACCCGTTGGCCTTTCTTGACGTCGATGCGGCTCAGGTGGGCATAGACGGTGGTGCGATCGCCGGCATGGCGAATGTGCACCACATTGCCGAAACCGTTCTGCCAGCCGGCAAACTCGACCGCGCCGTCGCCGACGGTGCGCACCGGGGTGCCGGTTGGCGCGCCGAAGTCGGTGCCCAGATGGGCACGCCACTTCTGCAGAATCGGGTGGAAGCGCATCGCGAACCCTGAGGTCACGCGCGAGAATTCCATCGGGCTGGACAGGAAGGCGCGGCGCTTGTTCTGGCCGTCAAAGCTGTAGAAGCTGCCCTTGCCGCTGGCGCCGTCCTTGAACCAGACGGCCGAGTAGGCACGGCCGTTGTTGACGAACTCGGCGGCGAGAACTCGGCCTGCCGAGCCGTCCCAGGTGATGGGCTCGCCGTCGGCGGTCAGGGTTTCGTAGACCACAGAGAAGCGGTCGCCCTTGCGCAGATCGCGGTGGAAGTCGATGTCGCCCGACAGCATATCGGCCATCTGCGTGGCAATGGCGTCGGGAATGCCGGCCTCGTCGGTGGCGGCGAACAGCGAGGAGCGCACGCTGCCGCTACCCAGCTTGACCTGGGTGCGCAGCGGCACGGCTTCCAGCTGCGAGCTGAAGCCCTGCTCAACGCGCTTTACGGTGAGGCGGCTGAAATGGGTGTTGGCCTGCTCGGCGCGTTCGGCGGGGAAGCGCACGATCAGCGACTCGACGCGGCCGGAGGCGTCGGCCAGCACCTGCACTCGCTTACCCGGCCGACCCTGCAGGATGCGTTTGCCCAGAGCGTCGGTGCGCAGAAACGCGGCGGCTTGCGGGTCGAAGGCACCCAGGCGGCGCAGCAGGCTGTCGGCCGTGTCGCTGCCGCGGGTCAGGTCATTGCGGGTCAGGTCCAGCTCATGGGCGGCCAGGGCTGCCAGCTGGGCTTCCAGATCGATGTTGACCACCGATTCGGTGATCACCTGGCGCGGCAGGTCGGCTGCATCGGGCGACAAGGGCGCAATACCGAAGGCGGTGACGGCAAAGCCGCTGAGCAGGCCCACGACGGTGCCGGTGAGGGCGCGGGGGTGCTTGGCGGCGAAGGTCTCGGTGCGATGCAGCGCGAGTTTCAGTTCCTGGATCCAGTCAGTCACTATGGGCGGGTGCCGCAAGGGCTCTGTTCTGGTTCGCCCCGTACTGACTGGGTCTCACCTGGTTGGCAACAAACGCCTGAGGCGTCCACTAGAATCCGGCTGCCGGTTGCCTGTGCGAAACCGCACAGTCAATCCCACATTTCTGGGCCGAGGGCGCAGTATACCCAGCCACCCCCTTCGTCAAATCCCGAATAACCCCGAAACGCCTAAAACGACCGCCATGTCCGACTTTCAAGCACCCGTAGCAAACGCCCCCGACCCAGCCGCGACCGGTGCTGCGCGCTATCCGGTGACGGACAAGGTGCTGGAGGCCCTGGCCATTTCCAGGCGCGGTTGCGATGAATTGCTGCCAGAAGCCGACTGGACGGCGAAGTTGGCCCGCTCCGAGGCCACCGGCACGCCGCTGCGCATCAAGCTGGGCCTGGATCCGACGGCGCCCGATCTGCATGTGGGTCACACGGTGGTGCTGAACAAGATGCGTCAGCTGCAGAACCTGGGCCATACGGTGATCTTTCTGGTCGGCGACTTCACCAGCCTGATCGGCGACCCCTCGGGCCGCAACAGCACCCGGCCGCCGTTGACGGCCGAGCAGATCAAGCTCAACGCCGAGACCTACTACGCCCAGGCCAGCCTGGTGCTGGACCCGGAAAAGACCGAGATCCGCTACAACTCGGAGTGGAGCGACGCCCTGGGCGCCCGCGGCATGATCGCGCTGGCCGCCAAGTACACGGTGGCGCGGATGATGGAGCGCAACGACTTCCATGACCGCTTCAAGGCCGGCACGCCAATCTCGGTGCACGAATTCCTCTACCCGCTGATGCAGGGCTATGACTCGGTGGCACTGAGGTCGGACCTGGAGCTGGGCGGCACCGACCAGAAGTTCAATCTGCTGATGGGCCGCCATCTGCAGCAGGAGTACGGCCAGGAGGCGCAATGCATCCTGACCATGCCGCTGCTGGAGGGCCTGGACGGCATCGAGAAGATGTCCAAGAGCAAGGGCAACTACATCGCCATCACCGAGGCGCCGAACGAGATGTTCGCCAAGGTGCTGTCGATCAGCGACACCCTGATGTGGAAGTACTTCAATCTGCTGAGCTTCCGTGCCGAGGCCGAGATTGCCGGCTTCCGGCGCGAGATCGAGCAGGGCCGCAACCCCAAGGACATCAAGGTGCTGCTGGCCAAGGAAATCACCGCGCGCTTTCATTCGGCCCACGCGGCCGAGGAGGCCGAGGCCGATTTCAACAACCGCGCCAAGGGTGGCATCCCGGATGACATCCCCGAGCTGGCGCTGAATGGCGCGCCGCTGGGCATCGCCGCGCTGCTGAAGGCGGCCGGTCTGGTGCCGTCCAGCAGCGAGGCGATGCGCATGATCGAGCAGGGCGGTGTGAAGATCGACGGCGCTGCGGTCAGCGACAAGGGGCTGAAGGTCGAAGCAGGCACCGTCGTGCTGCAGGTCGGCAAGCGCAAGTTCGCGCGCGTCACCCTCAGCTGAGGCGGGCGCCTTGATCGCCGTCCTGCAACGCGTCAGGCAGGCGCGCGTGGAAGTCGCCGGCCAGGTGATCGGTGCGATCGATCAAGGCCTTCTGGTCCTGGTCTGCGCCGAACCGGCCGACACCGAGCAGCAGGCCGACAAGCTGATCACGAAGCTGCTGAAGCTGCGCATCTTCAGCGATGCCGCCGGCAAGATGAATCTGAGCGTGCAGGATGTCGGCGGCGGCCTCTTGATCGTCTCGCAATTCACCCTGGCGGCCGACACCTCCAGCGGCAACCGGCCCGGCTTCAGTGCGGCGGCGGGGCCCGAGCAGGGGCGGCGGCTGTATGACACGGTGGTGAAGCTGGCGCGTGAGCGCTATCCGCTGGTGGCCACTGGCGCGTTCGGTGCCGATATGCAGGTGTTCCTGCAAAATGACGGGCCGGTGACGATACCGCTCCGTATGTGACGACCTGGGCTTTGCCTGCAGGCATGAAAAAAGCCCATCGCTGCCGATGGGCTTTTTGCTGCCAAGTTGGCTCGATCAATCGGCGTATTGCCCTGCCGCCTTGATCACCGGACCCCAGCGGTTGATCTCCGACTCAACGAACTTCTTGTGCTCGGCGCCGTTCAGGCGTGCATCGCTGATGATCACCGAGCCCAGCGCTTCCTGGCGCTTCATGAACTCAGGGTCCTTCAGCGCGGCCTTCATGGCGGCATTGATTTTGTCCGTCACGGCCTTGGGCGTGTTCTTCGGCGCGTACACGCCGTGCCAGATGCCGACCTGGAAGCCCTTCAGGCCCGCCTCATCGAGCGTAGGCAGCTTGGACAGCGCAGCGCCGCTCAGGCGCTTGCTGCTGGTCACGGCAAAGGCCTTGACCTTGCCCGCCTCGATCTGCGAGGTGGTGTTGGTGGTCTGGTCGCACATCAGATCGACCTGGCCGCCCAGCAGGTCGGTCATGGCCGGGGCGGTGCCCTTGTAGGGCACGGTCACCATGTCCACCTTGACAGTGCTCTGGTACAGCAGGCCGCACAGATGCGAGGCCGAACCCAGACCGGCGTTGGCCAGATTGATCTTGCCGCGGTTCGCATCAATCCACTTGGCGAGCTCGGCGTAATTGTTGGCCGGCAGGCTGGGCTTGCCGATCAGGGTCATGGGCACATCGACGACCAGACCCAGGTACTCGAAATCCTCCAGCGTCTTGTACTGCATATTGCGGTACAGGGCCGGAGCGGTGGACATGCCGATATGGTGCAGCAAGAGGGTGTATCCATCGGGGGCGGCCTTGGCCACCTTGGTGGCGCCTAGCGTACCGCCGGCACCGCCGACGTTGTCGATCAGTATGGTCTGGTTGCCCAGCGATTTGCGCATCACCTCGGCCAGGTCCCGGGCGACCTTGTCGGTCGGCCCACCGGCGGCGAAGGGCACGACGATGGTGATGGCCTTCTCGGGGTACTCGGCAAGGGCGGCTCCGGCGCACAGGCTGGCGGCAACACCGGTCAATAGAAGTTTCTTCATCGCTGTCCTCAAGGAAATAGCTGGGGGTGCCAAATATTAGGGCTGAGGCAGCGGCCGCGCCCTGCGGGAACTACGTAAGCTCGACAAGCTCAGGGAAAGCTCTTACTTCAGTCGTACTTGCGCGCGTCCTCGATTACCTTGCCGTCATTGGGCAGGCTACCGGGGGCGACGAAGACCACCTCGCCGCGCAGCTTGGTGATGTCGCGCATCGCCTGAGCCACCTGCTCGGCCAGGCCTTCGGGGGCGCTGGCGATCTCCAGCCGCAGCTGCATCTGGTCATTGGCCATCTCGCCACTGACCACCAGCCGCGCCTTGCCCAGCTCGGGGAACCGGCGCGTGATCCCGGCCACCTGGCCGGCGTGCACGAACATGCCGCGTACCTTGGCGCTTTGGTCGGCGCGGCCCATCCAGCCTTTGATGCGCGCGTTGCTGCGGCCCGTGGGGCAGTGGCCGGGCAGCAGGGCGCTGAGGTCACCGGTGCCGAATCGGATCAGCGGGTAGTCGGGGTTCAGGGTGGTGACGACCAGCTCGCCGACCTCGCCCTCGGCCACCGGGTCGCCAGTGCCCGGGCGCACGATCTCGACGATCACGCCCTCGTCCAGCACCAGACCTTCGCGGGCCGGGGTCTCGTAGGCGATCAGGCCCAGATCGGCCGTGGCGTAGCACTGATAGCCCTCGACCCCGCGCTCGCGCAACCAGTCACGCAGCGAGGGCGGGAAGGCCTCGCCGCTGACCAGGGCCTTGCGCAGCGAGGGCAGGGCGGTGCCGGCCTCTAGCGCCTTGTCGAGCAAAATCTTCAGAAAACTGGGCGTGCCCACATAGCCATGCGGGCGCAGCTCACTGATCGCCTGCAGCTGCAGCTCGGTGTTGCCGACGCCGCCCGGGAAGACGCTGCAGCCAATCGCGTGCGCGCCGCTTTCCATCATCGCGCCGGCCGGCGTCAGGTGGTAGCTGAAGCTGTTGTGCACCAGATCGCCGTGGCGAAAGCCGGCCGCATACAGCGCCCGTGCCGAGCGCCAGTAATCACGGCCTTGCCCCTCGGGCTCGTAGATAGTCCCCGGCGACTGGAACACGCGCTGGGCGCCGCTGCTGCGCACCTGGCCGGTCCAGCCGATGGCGGAGAAGCCGCCGAACACATCGTGCGTGCGCCGGGCCTTCTGACGTTCCAGCAGCTCGTGCTTGCGCGTCACCGGCAGCGCGGCGAGTCGGCTGCGGCTGACAATGCTCTCGGGTTCGACACCAGTCAGCAATTCGGCAAATGCCGGGGTCAGGTCCTGAGCACGGGCGATCTGCAGCGGCAGTGCCGCCATCAACTCGCGTTCGCGCAGCGCCGGGTCGCGCGATTCCAGGGCGTCGTAGAAGTTGCTCATGATGTTTCGTCCGTCCAGCGCGCCAGGCGCTTCTTGATCTCGTCCTGCAAGGTGCGCACATCGGCGCTGTTCTTGCAGACACGGGTGTCCCACTCGGGGCTGCGTGCGGGGCGTTTGGCCAGCTTGGCGGTCAGGGTGCTGTCGTCGGCGCCCAGCTCAATGACGGTCTGGCCCTTCAGCAGGAACTCGGTGCCGCGCTCGCTCAACTGCCGAAGATCGCGCAGTGCGCGCTGCATCTGCAGCAGGGCCTGATCTGGCTTGAATGCCGGTGGCGCAAAAAAGTCATCGCTCATCGGTCGCTCCTCAGGCCAGCCAGCGCTTTCTGCGCTTGTAGCTCTTCACGTCCTTGAAGCTCTTGCGGTCACCACCGCCCATGCCCAGGTAGAACTCCTTGACGTCCTCGTTCTCGCGCAGGGCCTTGGCCTCGCCGTCCATGACGATGCGACCGTTCTCAAGGATGTAGCCATAGTCGGCATAGCGCAGGGCGATATTGGTGTTCTGCTCGGCCAGCAGGAAGGTGACCTGCTCCTTGGTGTTCAGGTCCTTGACGATCTCGAACACCTCCTCGACGATCTGCGGCGCCAGGCCCATCGAGGGTTCGTCCAGCAAGACCATCTTCGGATTGGCCATCAGCGCGCGGCCGATGGCGCACATCTGCTGTTCGCCGCCCGAGGTGTAGGCGGCCTGCGAGCTGCGCCGCGTCTTCAGTCGGGGGAAGTAGTTGTAGACCTTCTCCAGGGTCTCGGCCACGGCGGACTTGCCGTCGCGGCGCGTGTAGGCGCCGGTCATCAGGTTGTCCTCGATCGACAGATGGGCGAAGCAGTGGCGACCCTCCATCACCTGTATCACGCCGCGGTTGACCATCTCCGAGGTGGAGAGCTTTTCGATGCGCTCGCCGCGCAGCTCTATCGAGCCTTTGGTGACCTCGCCGCGTTCGGCGCGCAGCAGATTGCTGACCGCGCGCAGGGTGGTTGTCTTGCCCGCGCCGTTGCCGCCCAGCAGGGCCACGACCTTGCCCTCGGGTACCTGCAGCGACACCCCCTTGAGCACCAGGATCACATGGTTGTAGATGACCTCGATGCCATTGACGTTGAGAAGTATGTTGGGTGTGGTCATGGTGATGCGCCTGGTTCTCTGTGCATTCTTCGCTCTTCCAAGCACCGCACGCGGCGCTTGGAAGAGGGCCCGCGAGGGGCCCTGGACCGGCTTAGGACTGGCAGTCCTGTGGTGTGCGACGCGTCAGCTTCTTGTCGCTGGCGTACTTGTCGGCGGCAGCCTTGACCATCGGCTTGATGATCTGCTCATCGGCCGAGATGAAGTCGGAGCTGAAGTTCCACTTCGCGCCGTCCCAGGTGTGCACGCGGGCCGTCACCGAGCCCATGTGGTCGACGCAGGAGGTGGACAGCGGGCGCATCACGCCGGCCAGGCCCAGCGAGTCGAGCTTCTTCTGGTCCAGCGCGAGGTTCTCCAGGCCCCAGCGCACCTGCTCGCCGGTCATGACCTTGCCCTTGCCGAAGCGCTCCTGCGCACGGCGCACGGCCTCGATGCCCAGCATCTGGATGATCAGGCCGCGGGTGTAAAGCACGGAACCGACTTCTTCCTTCGGACCCGTGCCCTGACCCTTGTCATGCACATGCTTGAGGATGTCCTGGATGACCTTGGGCGTCTGGCCCGAGGTGTTCAGGGCCAGCGCGTTATAGCCCTTGGCGCCCTCGCCGACGTCCTTCACGTCAGGCTCGGCGCCGGCCCACCACACGCCATACATCTTGTCGCGCGGATAGCCGGTGGCCTGCGCTTCCTTCAGTGCGGTGGAGTTCATCACCCCCCAGCCCCACAACAGCACATAGTCGGGCCGCTGCTGGCGCACCTGCAGCCAGGCCGACTTCTGCTCGACGCCGGGCGCCGTGACGGGGATCTTCAACAGCTCGAAGCCATGGGTCTTGGAACGCTCTTCCAGCAGCGGCATCGGCTCCTTGCCGAAGGGGCTGTCGTGATAGACCAGGGCGATCCTCTTGCCCTTGAGCTTGTCCAGCCCGCCTTCCTTCTTGCCGATGTGCTGGATCAGGATGTCGGCCGCCGTCCAGTAGCTGCCCATCAGCGGGAAGTTCCACTTGAACACGCCGCCGTCCTGCGAGGCCGACAGGCCATAGCCCAGGGTCACCAGCGGGATCTTGTCGTTGGGCGCCTTCTCGGTCAGCGCAAAGGTGATGCCGGTGGCCTGCGGGTCTATCATCGACGCCCCCTTGCCCTTGAGGCGCTCATAGCATTCGACACCGCGGTCGGTGGCGTAGCCGGTCTCGCACTCCTCGAAGCTGATCTTCACGCCGTTGATGCCGCCATCACGCGCGTTGATCATCTTGATGTAGTCCTGCTTGCCATTGGCCCATGGCACACCATTCGGTGCATAGGGACCGGTGCGGTACACCAGCAGCGGGAAGAACTGCTCCTTGGCTTGCGCCAGGGCCGCCGGGGCGGTGAGCAGGCTGGACAGGCTTAGGGCCGCAAGGGCCGCGCCTTTTATCAGTGACTTCAATTTCATTGTCTGCCTCCAGAGGGGTGGAAAAAGCACTCGTCAGTGCATGGGGAAAAACTCGTTCTTGTCAGTGGGGGAAGGGCCACAGCCGCAGCTTCTCTTTGGCAATGGACCAGAGGCGGGCCAGGCCGTGCGGTTCGACGATCAGGAAGAACACGATCAACGCGCCGAAGATCATCGACTCGAGGTGCGAGGCGGTGGCGGTGGACATCGGTATGTTCAGCCAGGCCGGCAGCTGGTTCAGGAAGATCGGCAGGATGACGATGAAGGCCGCGCCAAAGAAGCTGCCCATGATGGAGCCCAGGCCTCCGATGATGACCATGAACAGCAGCTGGAACGAGCGGTCGATCGAGAAGGCCGCCGGCTCCCAGGAGCCCAGATGCACAAAGCCCCACAGGCCGCCGGCCACGCCGACGATGAAGCTGCTGACGGCAAAGGCGGTCAATTTGGCGTAGACCGGGCGTATGCCGATCACCGCGGCCGCCACGTCCATGTCGCGCATCGCCATCCACTCGCGGCCAATGGCGCCGCGCACGAGGTTCTTGGCCATCAAGGCAAACACCGTCACCAGAGTCAGGCAGAACAGATACTTCTGCACCGGCGACTCGATCGGGATGCCCAGCACCTGCAGGCCCGACACCGTCACCGAGCCCGAGGACGAGTCATTGGTGAACCACTTGATGCGCAGAAAGCTCCAGTCGACGAAGAACTGTGCCGCCAGAGTGGCCACCGCCAGGTACAGGCCCTTGATGCGCAGCGACGGAATGCCGAACAGCACGCCCACCAGGGTGGAACAGGCGCCGCCCAGCAGCAGCGACAGCACCAGTGGCATGCCCTCGATGCGCACATTGAAGTTGTAGGCCGCGTAGGCGCCCACCGCCATGAAGGCGCCGGTGCCCAGCGAGATCTGGCCGCAGTAGCCGACCAGGATGTTCAGACCGATAGCAGCCAGCGACAGGATCACGAACGGAATCAGGATGGCGCGGAACAGGTACTCCGGCGCCAGCAGCGGCACGGCGATGAAGGCGATCGCCAGCAGCAGCGCGATGGCGATGCGGTCCTGCCGGATCGGGAAGATCTGCTCGTCGGCCTTGTAGCTCGTTTTGAACTGGCCGTTTTCTCTATAGAACATGAATACCTCTAGTCAGTTGGGGACAGAGCTTGCCGGGTACGTCAAGGTCTGTCCCGCAATGTCATCAGACGTCGTCAGACGCGGTCGATGATCTTCTCGCCGAACAAGCCCTGGGGCCTGACGAGGAGGAAGAGCAGGGCCATCACATAGGCGAACCAGATCTCGATGCCGCCGCCCATATAGGGGCCGATATAGATCTCCGACAGCTTCTCGCCGACGCCGATGATCAGCCCGCCGATGATGGCGCCGGGCACCGAAGTCAGGCCGCCCAGGATCACCACCGGCAGCGCCTTCAGGGCGACCAACTGCAGTGAGAACTGCACGCCGAGCTTGCTGCCCCAGATGATGCCGGCGACCAGGGCCACCAGGCCGGCCACCGACCAGACGATGATCCAGATGCGGTTCAGCGGAATACCGATCGACTGCGCCGCCTGGTGGTCATCGGCCACCGCGCGCAGCGCCCGGCCGGTCGATGTCTTCTGGAAGAACAGGGCCAGCACGGCGACAAGGGCCGCGGCGATCAGCGCCGCATAGACGTCTTCCTTGTTCACCAGCACACCGCCCTGGAACACGTTCTCCAGCAAGAACACCGGGTCCTTGGGCATGCCGACATCGATCTTGTAGATGTCGCTGCCGAAGATCATCTGGCCGCTGCCGTCGAGGAAGTAGCTCGCGCCCAGGGTGGCCATCAGCAGGGTGATGCCCTCCTGGTTGACCAGCTTGCCCAGCACCCAGCGCTCCATCGCCCAGGCCACGATCATCATGCAGACGGCCGCCGCGGCGAAGGCCAGCACATTGGCCAGTATCTTGTTGTCGAAACCCAGCCACTGCGGGATCCACTCCGAGAAGCGGGCCATCGCCAGCGCCGCGAACAGCACCATCGCTCCTTGAGCGAAATTGAACACGCCCGAGGCCTTGTAGATCAGCACAAAGCCCAGCGCGATGAGCGAATACAGCATGCCGGCCATCAGGCCGCCTATCAATGCTTCGAGAAAGAATGCCATGGTCGCGTCCTGTTCGTACGTGGTTCAGTGCGTCGTGCCGAGATAGGCACTGATCACGTCTTCGTTGTTGCGCACCTCATCGGGCGTGCCGTCGCCGATCTTCTTGCCGTAGTCCAGCACGACGACGCGGTCCGAGATGTCCATCACCACGCCCATGTCATGCTCGATCAGCACGATGGTGGTGCCGAACTCGTCATTGACGTCGAGGATGAAGCGGCTCATGTCCTGCTTCTCTTCGACGTTCATGCCGGCCATCGGTTCGTCGAGCAGCAGCACGGTGGGCTCCATCGCCAGGGCCCTGCCCAGATCGACGCGCTTCTGCAGGCCGTAGGGCATCTTGCCGACGGCCGTCTTGCGGTAGGGCTGGATCTCCAGGAAGTCGATGATGCGTTCAACGAACAGGCGCTGCTCGCTCTCCTCGCGCTGCGCCGCGCCGAAGCGCAGGGCCTGCTGGAAGATATTGCTCTTCATCTTCAGATTGCGGCCGGTCATGATGTTGTCGACCACGCTCATGCCCTTGAACAGCGCCAGGTTCTGGAAGGTGCGGGCCACGCCCATCTCCGCCACCTGGCGCGAGTTCATGTGGTGGAAGGTCTGGCCCTTGAAGGTGATGGCGCCTTCCTGCGGCTGGTAGACGCCGTTGATGCAATTCAGCATCGAGCTCTTGCCGGCGCCGTTGGGGCCGATGATGGCCCGTATCTCATGCTCGCGCACATTGAAGCTGATGTCGGTCAGAGCCTTCACGCCGCCAAAGCGCAGGCTGATGTTCTGCACATCGAGGATGACCTCGCCGATCTTCTTGCCGGCGGCCTTGGGTTCAGACATCAGGCGGCCCTCCGCGCAGGTGAAAACGTCTTCGTGTCGACGATCTTCAGGTCCGCCGCCACCATGCCGGTGCGCCCGTCCTCGAACTTCACTTGCGTCTCTATGTATTGGCTGCCCTTGCCGCCGTACAGCGCATCGACCAGCACCTGGTAGCGTTCGTTGATGAAACCGCGCTTGACCTTGCGGGTGCGCGTCATCTCGCCGTCATCGGCGTCGAGCTCCTTGTGCAGCACCAGGAAGCGGCTGATCTGGCTGCCGGCCAGCAGCTCGTCTTGCGCCAGGTCGGCGTTGACCTTCTCGATGCATTCGCGAATCATCTCGTAAACCTCGGCCTTCTGCGCCAGATCGGTGTAGCCGGCGTAGGGCAGATTGCGCTTCTCGGCCCAGTTGCCCACCGCTTCCATGTCGATATTGATGAAGACGCAGACGCGCTCGCGCTTGTCGCCAAAGGCCACCGCCTCCTTGATGAAGGGGAAGAACTTCAGCTTGTTCTCCACATACTTGGGCGCGAACATCGCGCCGTCGTTGGCGCCGCCCATGATGCGGCCCACGTCCTTGGCGCGGTCGATGATCTTCAGATGGCCCGAGGCATCGATGAAGCCGGCGTCACCGGTGTGGTACCAGCCGTCGGCCGTCAGCACCTCGGCGGTGGCCTCTGGGTTCTTGTAATACTCCTTCAGCAGTCCGGGCGACTTGACCAGGATTTCGCCGCTCGGCGCCAGCTTGATCTGCACGCCATCGATGGGCACGCCCACGGTGTCGGCGCGGGCCTCGTGGTCGGGCTGGAGGCAGACGAACACCGCCGTTTCGGTGGAGCCGTACAACTGTTTCAGATTGATGCCTATCGAACGGTAGAAGCTGAACAGGTCCGGGCCTATGGCCTCGCCTGCCGTGTAGGCCACGCGCACGCGGCTCAGGCCCAGCGAATTGCGCAGCGGGCCGTAGATGCACAGCTGACCCAGCGCATAGTGCAGACGGTCAAGACCCGACACCGGCTTGCCATCCATCTTGGCCGGGCCGACGCGCCGAGCCAGGTTCATGAAGTGGTGGAACAGCCATTTCTTGACGGCACCGGCATCCTCCATCCGAATCATCACCGTGGTCAGCAGGCCCTCGAAGATGCGTGGTGGCGCGAAGTAGTAGGTCGGGCCGATTTCCTTCAGGTCTATCGTCACCGTGCTGGCCGACTCGGGGCAGTTCACGATGTAGCCGCAGGCGATCCACTGCGCATAGCTGAAGATGTTCTGGCCGACCCAGGCCGGTGGCAGATAGGCCAAGACCTCCTCGTCGCTGGTCAGCTTGTCGAAGCGAGCACCGGCCTGGGCGCGGTCGATCAGGCTGTTGTGCGTGTGCACCACGCCCTTGGGATTGCCGGTCGTGCCCGAGGTGAAGAACATCGCGGCGACATCGGCGCCGTCGCCTTTCTGCACCTCGGCATCGAAGAAGCCGGGCTGCCGGGCCATGTGCTCGCGGCCGCTGGCGATCAAGTCGTCCAGTGAACTCAGGCCCGGCTCGTTGTAGTGGCGCAGGCCACGCGGGTCATCGAACCAGATGCTCGTCAGCTGCGGGCAGTGCTCGCGCAACTCCAGCATCTTGTCGACCTGCTCCTGGTCCTCGACCACGGCAAAGGCGATGTCGGCGTTGTTGATCGGGAAGCGGAATTCGGCGGCCACCGCGTCCTGGTACAGCGGCACCGGAATCGCGCCCAGCGATTGCGCCGCCAGCATCACGGCCGACAGGCGGGGCCGGTTGTCGCCCACCACCACGATGTGCTGGCCGCGCTGCAGGCCGGCCTGGGCCATGCCATGGGCCAGCGCGCGCACCAGATCGGCCAGCTGCGACCAGCTCAGCGCCTGCCAGATGCCGTATTCCTTTTCGCGCAGGGCCGGCGCGTCGGGACGCTGCGCCACATGGGCCAGCAAGAGCCTTGGAAAGGTCGTTGACACGCTTGTTGTCTCCTGTCTGTCCGTAGCGCCACCTCAAAAGAAGTCGCAACCCGGGTTTCTGAGGGCTATGCTAGACCTGGCTTTGACGTCAAGATGTCGTTGCGACGACAATCCTAGGGGTATCACGGGGGCGTGCTTTCCCGGGGGTGGCGAGTAAGCCTCTTGTCAACTTTGAAGCGTCTGCCTGATGGACTCCACTGTTCCGATGAATGCCTCGGCCCATCCGCCGCTTCGCCTGCGCGCCCGCGCCGCCACCGGCGACGAGCTGGCGCAGATTCCCTGGCTGCCCTTGCTGGAACGCAGCCAGCGCGAGGCGGTGATAGCGCAGCTTCAAGTGGCCGATGCCGAAGTCGGCGAGCGGGTCTGCCGCTTCGGCAGGCCTGCGACCTTCTGGTTCGGCGTCGTCGATGGCCTGCTGAAGATGAGCAATGACGACTCGGGCGGCACCGCCATCACCTTCACCGGCGTGCCGCCGGGCGGCTGGTTCGGCGAGGGCACCCTGCTCAAGCGCGAGGTCTACCGCTACAACATCCAGGCGCTGCGGCGCAGCGTCGTCGCCGGATTGCCGGTCGAGACCTTCCACTGGCTGCTGGAAAGCTCGATCCCGTTCAACCGCTTCGTGCTGAACCAGCTCAACGAGCGTCTGGGCCAGTTCATCGCCGCCCGCGAGATCGACCGCATGACCGACCCCGATCTGCGCGTGGCCCGCAACCTGGCCTCGCTGTTCCATCCGACGCTGTATCCCGGTGTGGGCAGCCTGCTGCGTATCACGCAGACCGAGCTGGGCTATCTGGTCGGCCTGTCACGCCAGCGCGTCAACCAGGCACTGAAGACGCTGCAGGACCAGGGGCTGATTCGAATCGAGTACGGCGGCCTGCGGGTGCTGGATCTGGGCGGCTTGCGGCTGTTCCACGCCGGTTGATCCGGCAGGCTCAGGCGTTGGAAATGCCTGCGGCCACATGCCCCGAGGGCACATGGGCCGAGGCGCTTTCGATGTGGCCGGTCTGGTCGTCAAAGAAGAAATCGGGCTCGAACTCGCGCAGGAATTCGCCCTTGGCCAGGCCACCCAAAAACATCGCCTCATCGACGTCGATGTTCCAGTTCATCAGCGTGCGGATCGCACGCTCGTGGGCTGGCGCGCTGCGCGCCGTGACCAGGGCCGTGCGCACCTGCATGCCCTGTGCCGGGGCCTGCTGCAAGCGATGCAGCGCCTCCAGCAACGGCTTGAAGGGCCCTGCCGGCAGGGGCATGTCGGCGCGCAGTGTTTCATGGGCCTGGAACGCATCCAGCCCATCGCTTTGATAGACGCGCTCGGCCTCATCCGAGAACAGCACCGCGTCGCCGTCAAAGGCAATGCGCACCTCGAAAGGATGGGCGTCCGAGGCATGGGCCGAATGCGGATAGACCCGCGCGGCCGGTACGCCGGCCATCAAGGCCTGACGCACATCGGCCTCGTTGACCGACAGGAACAGATTCGCCTTCAGCGGCGCCAGATAGCGCCAGGGCGGTGCGCCGCGCGTGAACACGCCCCGTTGCACCGCCAGGCCATAGTGACGCGCCGACCGGAACACGCGCATGCCCGAGACCGGATCATTGCGCGACAGCACCACCACCTCGACGCGCTGCGCCTGGCCCGGCCCGTTGAAGGCCAGCAGCTTGTTTACCAGAGAAAATGCCACCCCCGGCCTGGCGGGCTGATCCAGCCGCGCCAGCTGCAGCTGCATATAGGCACGGTCATCCTCGGCCTCGAAGAGTTGATTCTCTTCCTCGAAATCGAACAGGGCGCGGGAGGAGATCGCGACGACCAGTTGGCCGGCAAGTGTGGCGGGCATCGGGGGATGATAGCGGGTGGGCGAAACAGGCCACCCGGCGCGACTGAATCAAAAGCCCTGGCAGGATTGATGCCCGGACCGGCGTCGAGGCGGCACATGCGAAAAGGCGCCGTGACTTGTCGATAACCCGATTTCTAACCGTCGGCAAACTATGGCATTCTGGACGCCTTGCACCACCAGGCCCGATGATGTTTCTTTTGCGAGGGATGGAGTCGTTGTTTGCAATGAATCGCGGCGCTCGTGGGCTCAGTCAGGCTGCGTCACTTCCGGAGACCTTTGTGTTTAAGAATGCGGCATTGCCAGCCATTTTTGCACTGGCGTTCGCAACCCCATGCTTCGCCAGCGACAGCGACAGCGACAGCCACGAGCCATACGCCGTTTCCGTTTGGGCGCGCCTGCTGTTCGGGCCCGATGGCAAGCCAGCCGAGTATGCGATCGTCGATGAGGACAAGTACCCCGCGAAGTTTGCAGAGAATGTAAAGGTCCGACTGGCACGTGCCGTCATTCCGCCCCCACATATCGACGGCAAACCCACCACCCTCCGAACTGGCGTGGAGCTTCGTTTCACCGTGACGCGCACGGCGCAGGGCGGCAGTGTTCGTGTCGATGGAATCGCGATGGGCCCCTTGCCCGTCAAGCAGTACTTCGCCAGCTATCCCAGGGACGTGGGTCAGTCTCGTGGCTGGCAAGGAGACGTCACCGGAGTCTGCACAGTGGGTGTCGAGGGGCGCTGCCGGTCAATCGATGTTGCTGCACTGGCCGGCGTACCCGAAAGCGTCCGCAAGTTCATGCGGGCCAGCCTGGAGGGCTGGGAATTTGAACCACAACGGCTTGATGGCCAGCCGATAGAGGGGCAGTACACCCTCAGGATGCGCCTGAACACGCTGGACGACGCCCCGGAGTACTTCCGGGAGGACAAGTTTCTTCGAGTGCTCAGAGGTCGGTAATGAGCAATTGGCGTGGACTAACAAGCGGGATCCCATGACGCCGTTTCGAGACCCCGACGTCGAAGCCAAGTTCGCGGCCTATCCCCGGGCTGCCAGGCAGCGCTTGCTCGAGCTTCGGGAATTGGTCTTCGCGGTGGCTGAACGAACGCCCGGCGTGGGTGAGCTTGAAGAGACGCTGAAGTGGGGTGAGCCGGCCTACCTCACCAAGAACGGCGGCGGTAGCACGGTCCGCATGGATTGGAAGCCCAGGCACCCGGATCAGTACGCGCTGTATTTGAACTGCCGGACCACGCTCGTCGAGACGTTCAGGACGATGTTTCCCAATGACTTTGTCTTTGAGGGCGATCGGGCCTTGGTTTTGCCGGTCACCGGGGCCGCGCCTCAGGACGCACTTGCGCTGTGCATTGAGGCTTCGCTCACTTATCACGCTCGTCAACGGGCCGCCAAATACCTTGGTCAGCGCACAGACGGCCCCTCAGGCCGCACGTGACACGCCCTGACACAGGATTCGAAACGATGTCGGAATTTGCCGCTCTGCTTTTCACGCTTATCGCCGTTGGCATCAGCGCATTTCAACTGGCGCTCGTGCTGGGCGCGCCATGGGGCGAGTTCACGCTCGGTGGGCGGTGGAGAGGTTCCCTTCCGATCAAGGTCCGCGCCATTCCGGTGCTTTCGCTGCTGCTCCTGCCTGGCTTTGGCGCCATCATCCTGGCCCGTGCGGGTTTTGCGGTTCCCCTTGTTCAGCCACACGCCCATGCGCTCGCCTGGCTTGTGGTGGGCTACTGTGCGCTTGGCACCCTTGTCAATGCCATCACCCCGAGCCGGCGCGAACGCAATCTATGGTTTCCAGTGGTGCTGTGCATGCTGATTCTGAGCCTGCTTGTCGCAGCATCCTGATCCGATTCGCCGCGCATGCATTGTGGTAGCGTTGATCCCGTTCGGACGTGGAGCTGTTGGCGATGAAAAGGCTGGCATTTGCACTGCTCGTGATGACCGCGCCGGCATGGGCCGCCGATGTCAGCATGGCGTTTGGCGAGAAGATCCCGCCCTTCAGCTTTCCAGAGACGAATTCCGGCATCGAGCTTGAAATCATTGGCGAGGCCCTGGCCGTCAAGGGCCATGTGCTCAAGCCGCGGTATTTCCCGTTTGCGCGGGTGCCGCTGGCCTTCAAGGAGGGCGCGGTCGATGCGGCGATGACCGATCTGGGGCAGGACCTGACCTCTGCCGGTGCTCACTACGGCGACCTGGCGGTGCTTTATGACAATGTGCTGTTCACCCTGCGCAGCCGCCATCTCCAGCTCAGAAAACCCGCGGATCTGCAAGGCCTGACCCTGGTCTCCTTCCAGGGCGCCGTCAAGCGCTACCCGGAATGGCTGGGGCCGATGAAGAAGTCCGGGGCCTATATGGAGGTCAATGACCAGGCGGTCCAGGTCAAGATGCTGATGCTGGGGCGCATCGATGTGGTGCTCAGCGACCGCAGCATCTTCCGCTACTTCTCGCTGCAGCTCCAACGCAGCGGCGTCGCGCTGGAGGCCGTCGATGAACATCCCTTCACGGCCGTGAACCCGCTGGACTACCGCCCGGTGTTCCGCAGCAAACAGGTGCGCGACGACTTCAACCAGGGCCTGCTGCAGATCCGCAAGAACGGCCGCTACCGGGCCATCTACGACAAGTACCTGCGGGAGTAGCCCAGGCGCCTACTTGACCCAGGTATTGAGCTGGATGATGGGCAGCAGCACCGCCAGCACGATCAGCAGCACCACCCCGCCCATGGCGACAATCAGGATGGGCTCGAGCAGGGTGGCTGCCGCCATCGCCCGGCGCTGAACCTCGGTGCTGAGCTGCTTGGCGGCGCGCTCCAGCATCTGGGGCAGCTTGCCGGTCTGTTCGCCCAGGCGGGCGAACATGGCCAGGATGCCGGGGAAGCGTTTCTTGCCGGCCAGGGCCGAGCCCAGTGGCGCGCCTTCGCGGACCTGGGACAGGGCCTCCAGCGCGTCGGCGCGCATCGCGCGGTTGGACAGCGTCTCGGCCGCGGCCTGCAGTGATTTGAGTATGGGCACGCCGGCGCCCGCCAGCATCGCCAACGTGCCGGCGAAGCGTGAGGCGTTGTAGCCGCGGGCGAGCTTGCCGACCAGGGGCAGGGTCAGGGTGGCGGCGTCGAAGCGCTCGCGAAAGGCGTCGTTGCGCAGCATCCAGCTCAGCAGGCCCGTGCCGGCGATCAGCAGCGCCACCACCAGCCAGCCCCACTGGCGCACGAAGGCACTCAGGCCGAGCATCGCGATGGTCAGTGTCGGCAGGGCGCGCTTGCTGCTCGTGAAGACTGTGGCCACCTGGGGCACCACATAGGTGACCAGGAAGACGACAATGATGACGGCGATCAGCGACACGATGGCCGGATAGGCCATGGCGCCGATCAGCTTGGCGCGCAGGTTCTGGCGTTCTTCCAGGTCGTCGGCCAGACGCTCCAGCACCACGCCCAGGGCGCCGCTCTGCTCGCCGGCGGCGACCACGGCGCGATAGACATCGTCGAACTCGCGCGGTGCTGTGGCCAGGGCAGCGGCAAAGCTGGCACCGCCGTTGACCTCGCTCTTCAGCTGGGCCACCAGCTCGCGCTGCTTCGCATCCTCGCTCTCGTCGGCCAGGGCCGTCAGTGCGCGTTCGATCGGCAGGCCGGCAGCCACCAGACCGGCCAGCTGGCGCGTCCAGACGGCCAGCAGCGTGGAGTTGAAGGTGCGCCGCGCGAACAGCGAGGAGCGTGCCGCCATGCTGGCCTGCTGCACCGCCGCCACCGACAGCGGCACCAGGCCCTGGGCGCGCAGCTGGGCGCGCGCGGCGCGCGGATTGTCGGCCTCGACCAGGCCGCTCATCGTGCGGCCGGCGTTGTTCAGCGCTTCGTATTTGTAGGCAGGCATGCTTCAGTGAGGGCGCGGCTGAGCGCCTGCACGGCCGTTCCGAAGGGCGCGAACGCCCCCTCGGGGGGCTGAGCCCGCACCAGGCAAGCGCCTGCGCGCTTGCCTGCGGCTGGCGAAGGCCTGGCCGCATGCAGGCGGCCAGGCAGCGAACAAAGTGAGCGTGGGGGCTGACATCATTCTCGAGTCACGCGCAGGACTTCTTCCGGCGAGGTGATGCCCTGCTGGACCAGACGCTCGCCGTCCTCACGCATCGAGCGCAGGCCGCCTGTCTCGGCGGCTTGAATCAGGGCCTGCTCGGACGCACGGTTGTGTATCAGCGCGCGCATGCCGTCGTCGATCACCATCAATTCATAGACGCCGGTGCGGCCCTTGTAGCCGGTCTGGCTGCACTCGGGGCAGCCCACCGGGCGGTACAGACCCTGCTCATCGACGCGCTTGCAATGGGGGCACAACTTGCGCACCAGGCGCTGGGCGAGCACACCCAGCAGGCTGGAGCTGAGCAGAAAGGGCTCGACGCCCATGTCGATCAGCCGCGCCACCGCGCTGGGTGCATCATTGGTGTGCAATGTGGCCAGCACCAGGTGGCCGGTCAGCGAGGCCTGGATGGCGATCTGCGCGGTCTCGAAGTCGCGGATCTCGCCGATCATGATCACGTCCGGGTCCTGGCGCAGGATGGCGCGCAGGGCCTTGGCAAAACTCAGATCGATCTTCGGATTGACCTGGGTCTGGCCGATGCCGTGCAACTCGTACTCGACCGGATCCTCGACGGTCAGCACATTGGTGGTGCTGGCGTCGATGCGCTCCAGCGAGGCATAGAGCGTGGTCGTCTTGCCCGAGCCGGTGGGCCCGGTGACGAGCACGATGCCGTGCGGCTGCTGCACCAGGCGGTCGAAATTCGTCAGCACGTCGCCGCTCATGCCCAGGCCTTCAAGCGTGAACTTCGATTCGCTCTTGTCCAGCAGGCGCAGCACGGCGCGCTCGCCATGCGAGGAGGGCAGGGTGGAGACACGCACATCGATCGCACGCCCGCCGATGCGCAGCGAGATGCGGCCGTCCTGCGGCAGGCGCTTCTCGGCAATGTCCAGCTCGGCCATGATCTTCAGCCGCGAGATCAGCGCGGCATGAAGGGCCTTGTTGGGCTGCACCACCTCGCGCAGCGTGCCGTCGACGCGAAAGCGCACCGAGCTCGAACGCTCGTAGGGCTCGATGTGGATGTCGCTGGCGCCGTCCTTGGCGGCCTGCGTCAGCAAGGCATTGAGCATGCGAATAATGGGCGCGTCATTGGCCGCCTCGAGCAGGTCTTCAACCGCGGGCAGCTCCTGCATCATGCGGCCCAGATCGACGGCGCTCTCGACCTCGCCGACCACCGCCGCGGCGCTCGATTCGGAGCCGGCATAGGCCAGTGCCAGACGCTCGGTCAGCGCGGCCGCGTCCTGATGCTCGAAGCGGTCGATGATGAACTGGCGCTGCACCTCGGACAGCGCGGCCAGCGTCACCTCGGAGCTGGCCCACAGCACCAGCTCGCTGCCATCATCTTCCAGCAGCAGGGTGTTGGCCCGCGCGAACGCATAGGGCAGGGGGTGGCGTATGGCCATGGCGGGTCAGGGCTCGCGCTTGACGGGGGCAGGCGTCTGAGCCGGTACCGTGCCCGGAGCCTGGGGCAGCACCGGCGCCTCGTTGATCGGAAGCAGGCGGCTGGGCTGAGGCTGGTTGGTTTGCTGCAGCGCGCGTATCGACTCGTAGCGGCTCAGCGTCAATTCATCGGCCGATTGCTGCGTGCGCATCACCACCGGACGCAGGAACACCATCAGATTGCTCTTCACCCGCTTGCGGTTCTCGCTGCGGAACAGATTGCCGACCAGCGGGATGCTGGAGAGCCCGGGCACGCGGTCTTCGCCATCGGTGTACTCGTCCTTCAGCAGGCCGCCCAGCACCAGGATGGCGCCGTCGTCGACGACCACCGTTGTCTCGATCGAGCTCTTGTCAGTGGTCGGTCCGGCGCTGTTGGTGGCGCCGGGCACCACGGATGAATTTTCCTGATAGACCGTCATGCGCACCGTGCCGCCTTCGCCGATCTGGCTCTTGATGCGCAGGGTCAGGCCGACATCCTTGCGCTCTATGGTCTGGAAGGGGTTGGTCGCACCTGTGGTGCCGCCGGTGTTGGTGAAGGAGCCGGTGATGAAGGGCACGTTCTGGCCGATCACGATCTTGGCCTCTTCGTTGTCCAGTGCCACCAGATTCGGTGTCGACAGGATGTTGGCGCCGGTCTGGGATTCGAGGAAATTGGCCACGGCGCCCAAGGTGTAGAAGTCGCCCACCTTCTTCAGGATGCCGATGTTCAGGCCCCCTGGCGCGGCGCTGGCCAGTGCGGTGGCCACACCGGCGCGGCCCTGTGCCACGGCCACGGTCTGATTCAGGATATTGGCATTGCCGCTGCTGAAATTCGTGCCGGCACCGACGATGCTGCTGTCGCCCTTGTTGCCAAACAGGTTCTGCCACTGTACGCCAAAGGTCGCGGCCTTGTCGGCGTTGACCTTGACGATCATCGACTCGACATAGACCTGCGCGCGGCGCGCGTCGAGCTGGTCGATGACGGCGCGCAGCTGCCGGTACATCGGCTCGGGTGCGGTGATGATCAGCGAGTTGGTGGACGGGTCGGCCTGCACGAAGCCGCCTGTCGACGGGCCTTGCGAGGCGCTCACGGGCGTGGTCGCGGCGCTGGCGCCAACGCCCCCGGCGGCACTGTTGGCCGCACCGGTCAGCACCCCAGGCAGCACGCCACCGGTGTTGCCCAGGCCGCCGCTGCTGCTGCCGCCCGAGGCGCCGCTGCCGCCCGCGCTGTAGGCGGCTCGCAGCACGGTGGCCAGCTTCACCGCATCGGCGTTCTTCAGATAGACGACGCGGATGTTGCCGGCTGCGTCGTCCCCCATCGGGCGGTCCAGCTTCTCGATGATGGCCCGTGTTGCCGCCAGCCGAGCCGGGTTGGGCGCGCGCAATATCAGCGAGTTGCTGCGCGCATCGGCCAGTACGCTGACCGAGGTGCCGATGGTGCCGGGCACGGCCGCCGCCGCACCACCGTCGGACAGCTTGAGCACCAGCGCCGCCAGGTCGGAGGCGATGGCGTGCTTCAGCGGCACCACCTCCATATCGGTGGCGCCGGGGTTGTCCATCGCCGCGACGATGCGCGCCAGGCGTTGCAGGTTCTCCGCGTAGTCGGTGATCACCAGGCTGTTATTGCCCGGGTTGGCATTGATGGTGTTGTTGGGGCTGATCAAGGGCCGCAGCACGGCCACCAGATTGTTGGCGTTCTCGTAGTTGAGCTTGAAGATCTGCGTGATGATCTGGTCGCCGCGCTGGGCGCTGCTACCTCCAACCACGACCGAGCCCGCCTGCAGCTTGGCGTCCGCCTCGGGCACGACCTTCAGCAGGCCGGCGTTGTCCACCACAGTGAAGCCCAGTCCGCGCAGCGCGGCCAGGTAGTTCAAATAGGCCTCGCGCACCGTCAGCGGCTGCTCGCTGTACAGCGTGATGGTGCCCTTGACGCGCGGATCGACGATGAACTGCCGGTCCAGCATCACGCCCATGGCCCGCGTCACCGCCTCGATGTCGGTGTTGACGAAGTTCAGGGTCATCGGCGTGTTCGACTTCAGCGCCGGGCTGTGCGCACGCGGCGCGCTGCTGCTCTTGCGGAGGTCGGTGGGTGGGGTCTGGGCCAGCAGGACGGTGCTGTTGCACAGCAGCGAGGCCGCCACGGCCACGGGCCAGGCCCGGGCCAGCAAGCCTTGAGCTGTGGAGGTCGGGCAGTGTTTCATGCTCATCCAATCGAGATTACGGAGCGCGCGCCTTGGCGCCGTCCAATGATGTTCAGCAGGTTGTTGAGCGCGGCTTCACGGTCGGGCGCGGCATTGGCCTCACCCAGGAAGCGCGCCTTGCCGGCAGCGAAAGTGCCCTCGCCGCTGAGCAGCAGGGCGCCCTCTTGCGTGCTCAGCACCATGCGCGACACGCCGGCTCCGGCGCCGTCGCCGATGACCGAGAAGCGGTAGCTTCCCAGCGGATCGACGGTGGACACGCGCGAGGACAGGTTCAGAAAATCCAGGTCCAGCTGGCCGCTCTGGCGCCAGCGGCCCTGCGCCCAATCAATCTTGAGGTCCTTGGCCGACAGGCGGACCGAGCCGCCCAGCTGCAAGGTATTCCAGGGTGTGCCCAGGCCACTGAGCCAGGAGGCCGGCCAGCGCGCCACCCAGCTCTGGCTGCCTGCCGGCAGACTGACGCTGGCCGTGCCCAGGCCGGGCTTGAGCAGCAACAGCACCTCGCCGTTGAGGCAGCAGGCCTGGCGCAGACGCAGTGCCAGCGCCGTGCCCGAGACACCCATACTCCACTCGATGCGACCCGGCAGCGCGCTGCTGTCGCGGCTGCCTCGGCCGCCGGTCAGCACCAGCAGGGCGCTGCCCGACCAGATGCTGCCGCGTGTGTCGGCCAGCAAGAGGTGGCCCTCGGTGGCCTCGTCCACGGTGCGGGCCAGCCAGGAGGCCGGCGCGAAGGCGATCACGCAGATCAGGATGCCCAGCAGCAGGCCGGCCACGCTCCAGCGCAGCGGCGCATTGTGCTTGCCCACCAGTCCCCATTCCATCTGGCGCGAATCAGCCCACATCGTGCTCGGTGGGCCCGACAGTGCATGGGGGTCGCGCCGGAACGGCCAGGGCAGTTTCCAGCGTTTCTTCGGTTTGAAGGGCGTTCTGGGCTTCATGACTGCAAACCTCCCAGGCTCAACACCACCGTGCCCGAATAGCCCTTGGGCCCACGCTGCAGCTGAGCCTGCACCGGCCGGGCCCGGGCCGCGCTGCGGGCCTCGCCCAGCCAGCTGCGCAACTGTTCGCTGCTGGCGTTGGTCAGGGTCAGCGTGGCGCGGTCACCCTGCACCGTCAGTTTCGCGGCCTCGCCCAAGTGCTCGGTGGCGGCCTGCAGGGCCAGGGCCGCCTGGGCGCTGCTGACCGGCGCCACCGCACGCAACTCGCGCGCCTCATTGGCCAGGCGCTGCATGTCCTGCAGCTGTGCATCAAGCTTGTCGATCTGCGGCGGCGCCTCGCGCAGCGTGCGCAGGGGCGAGGCAACGGCGATCTGCCAGACCAGCAGCAGCCCCAGCACGGCGGCGGCGATGCCCAGGCCCAGACGCTCGCGCTCGGCCAGCGCCTGCCACTGCTGGCGAGCCGGTGCGATCAGCTGCTGCCATTGCTGCTGCCAGCGCGGCGGCAGGGCGGTGGTGAAGAAGCTGCTGCGCTTGACTGTCATGATCTTCCCCCGGCCGTGGCGGCGCCCTCGCGGCGCACACGGCTGACGGTCATGCGGTTCTCGCTGACCTCCAACTGCCAGCCCTCGCTGCGCAGGGCGCTGCGGAAGGCATCCACCTGGTCATTACGCCAGCCTCCGGCCGACAGCGTCAGGCGGCCCGGCTCGAAGCGAAGGCTCTCCAGCGGACCCATGTCCACCGGCCAGGCGGTGGCCGCGGCGCCGAGCAGCGACTCCAGGTCGTCTTCGCCCGGGCGGCCGGCGGCGATGCGCAGCAGGTCGGTCTCGCGCTCCATCTGCACGCGGGCGTCGAGCACCGCACGCACCTGTGGGTGGGTGCTGCGCAGCACCTGCTCGGCCGCGGCCTTGCGGCTCTCAATGCCCTTGCGCTGATGCAGGGCCCAGAAGTTCAGGCCGATCAGGTGCACCGCAGCCAAGCCGAGCAGGCCCAGGCGCACCGGCCGCCAGGCGCGGCGCATATAGGTGCGCCAGGCCTGGCGGAAGGCGCGCACGCCGCGAGCACGCGGGGCCAGGTCGAACTGGCGCAGATTCCAGGGGCTGTCCAGTGCGCCGAGGCTTCGCAGCGTCGGCGTCAGCACCGAGACCTTGGCGCCGCCGAGCCAGCGGCCGGCGGCGTCGGCGGCACCCGGCGTGGCCGTCCAGCGGGCGGCCTGCACGGCGGCGTCCGGGAACAGCTTGCGCACCAGCGTACCGTCCAGGCCCATATTGGCCACGCCTTGCGGGTGGCTCCAGCGCAGGCCCAGGCGCGGGTTGAGCCCGTCCTCGGCCGCTTCGATCTCGTAGAAGTGCCCTACCGGGGGCGACTCGGGCCAGGCCATGGGCGCCACCCGATCGACAAACACATGGGCGGCTTCGAGCGCCGCCAGATGGTCGGCCAGCCAGGCCTTGCTCATCACCACCACCCAGGATCTGTCACCGCCGGCGGCATCCGTCTCCAGCGCGAAGTGCAGTTGCTCGGGGTCTTCCAGCAGCACCTCCTCGAGCATGCCGGCCAGGGCCGCGCGCATGCGTGCGCGCCCGGTCTTGGGCAGGGCCACCTGGTGCCAACTGAGATCTGACTCGGCCGGCACGGCAATCACCGTTTCGGCCCGCGGCAGACGGTTGGCCGTGGTCCGCCCCTGATCGATCACCGACACCCCATCGGGTGTCAGCAAATAGCTGTACTCGGTCGTTGCCTGCGCTGCAGCAGGCGCGTCGGCGCCCTGGGCGCGAAGGCGCGCACGCGGGGGTAGCAGCAGGACCAGGGTGCTCATAGAGGGAGTGGCATCTTATTCTAGAAGGCGGGTGCTGAGGAATCTCAGAAAATCAAGGACTTAGAGGCGGTAGTTGCAGCGTTGTCACAGCATTGGCGGGTCTTCAGGGCGTCGGCGCCAGCAGGTTCTGACGCTGACGGTAGATGGCCACCATGTCCAGGCCGCGGCGCTGCACCACCGAGTGTTCCTCCAGCAGGCGGTCCTCGAGGCGCAGCCGGCCGCGGATCTCGAAGAAATTGGAACTGACGCTGGCCCGCGTGCCGTCGATCTGGGCCGAGGCCGGCACCAGCGCCAGCACCTCCTGCACATTCTGGAAGGGTTTGCTCTGACGAGCCTGCACCAGGCGCTGGGCGGTGGCCAGGTCCATCCCATCGAACACGGTGGCCAGCAGCTCGCGGCTGGCGGTGTTCAGATTCAGCGGCGTGGCCACCGGCAGCAGGATGACTCGCGAGCGCAGGCGCTCGAGATGGTCGGTGCTGAGGCCTAGCCAGCCGAGCTGGTCCAGACTGGGCGGGGCCAGCGGCGTGCTTTGCGCCTGCGGGCCCGTCGCCGGCGGCCCCAGCGCCTGGCGCAGCGAATCGGCCAGCTTGGTGGCCACGTCCACCGGCACACCGACGGCGTCGCAGATGCGCTGCAGCGCGCGCAACTCCGCCGGCGGCACACTGGGGCCGCCGACCAGATTGCGCAGGTTGTAGCGCGACTGGGCGTCATCGATGGATCCGGACAGAAAGGCCTCGGGTCCATCGTCGCTGCTGCTGTTATTGCTGCGGTCGGCGGCCAGGAACGTGGACAGGCGGGCCTCGGCCAGCGGCACGGCCCAGACCTCGCCCAGATGATCGACCGGCTGGTTCTGGTTGGCACGCGCGTCTTCGCGCAGTATCAGGCGCGCCCAGTCCAGCGCGCCCTGCAGTATCAAGGCCGCCTGCGTGCGTGCGCGCTCGGCGCCCTCGACCTGCACCGCACGGTACTGCTGCCAGACCATGGCCGCGGCCAGTGTGCTGACGAGGGTGACAATGATCATCGCGGTCAGCAGCGCTGCACCACGCTCAGGGCGGCGCCCGCTCATGGCTGCGGCCCCAGCGCGACGGCGCGGTTCAGCGTGCCGCTCCAGCCGCTGGCCTCGTCGAACTGGAGCGCCATCTTGACGGCGGCCGGCAGCGCGGAGGTGGGCACGTTGCCCGGCGGCGGCCCGCTCGCACCCACGCTGGGCGGTGGGGGGGCGGTGGTGCTGGCTCCGCTGCTGGACAGGGCGTTGCTCCAGCTGTTGCCGCGATAGAAGTAGAGCTGCCAGCCGCTCACACCCTCCAGCGCGCGCACCATGCCTGGCGCATTGGCCTGCAACTGCAGGCTGCGCAGATAGCTCTCCTGCAGTTCATCGGCGCGGGTGGTGATCGGTGACTCCCAGCGCGTCCAGGCATTGCCCATGCGCGACCACACCACCACCTGCATGCCCTCGGCACGCAAACGGGTCAGCTGCAGGCTGGCACCGTCGAAGTGCAGGGCCGGCACCGTGCCGCCGTCCTGCACCGCCAGCAGGTCCTGCTCCCACTGCGCCATCACCGTCTGCAGCCGCATCGTGCGCTCCAAATGGGCTTGGCTGATGTCCCGGGTGCGGATGATGGCGTCCAGGCCGCGCCAGGACATCATGGCCATCAAGGCCATGATCAGCAGTGCCACCAGTACCTCGACCAGGGTGAAGCCGCGGGCGCCGTGCCGGGTCTTGCCCATCAGTAGCGGGCCAGCACGGTGGACAGGGTGACCAGGGCTCGCTCGGCGGCTCCGTCGTCCGGGTCGAACACGATGGCGTCGGCGCGGCGGAAGTTCGGATTCGGCGTCGGCCGTATCACCAGCCTGGCCTTGAAGCTGCGGCCCAACTGCTCGCAGCTGAAGTCAGTGTCACCGACGCCGGGCAGCTGGCCCGAGCGCTGCAGTTTCAGCTCCGTCAGCTGGTTGTCGGCGCACCATTGCGCCAGGCTGACCGCGGCCAGGCGTTCGGCATTGCCGGTCAGCGCGCCAGCCGCCTTGATGCCTGCGCCGAGGGTGATGGCGACGATGGTCAGCGCCACCAGCACCTCGATCAGGGTGAAGCCGCGGTCCGGTGTCCTCATGGTTGCGCCGCCTCGCGGTTGATGACGAAAGGGCCCAGGCCATCGGTCGTGAGGGTCAGGGCTTGATCGGCCAGGCGAAGGACGATGCGTTGCGCACCTATCATCGGCTCCGGGCCCAGCAGCACGGCGCGCGCGCCGACGATCTCGACCGCCGGGGCAATGTCGCCCAGCCAGCGTGTCGGCATGGCCAGCCGCTCGGGCAGGCCCTCGAAGCGGAACTGCGCGTCGGCCGCGCTGCCGCCCGGCATGGACAGCGGTGCCCAGCGCACCGCCAGCCCCGAGGCGCGGGCCTCGGCGCGGGCGCCCTCGAACAGGGCCACCAGCCGGGCGGACTCTCGTTCCAGCTGAGTCGCGGCCTGGTTGGGCAGGGCCAGGCTGGCCACGGCGGTGGCGATGGCGATCAACGCCACCACCACCAGCAACTCGATCAGCGTGAAGCCGCGGCTGGCCCTGGGACTTGTCAATGTATGACCAAGCTTATTGCCAGGAGCCAATGTCGGCGTTGTTGCCTTCGCCGCCCGGCTGGCCATCGGCCCCGAAGCTGTAGACATCGATCTCACCTTTCACGCCCGGACTGACGAACTGATAGGGCCTGCCCCAGGGGTCATTCGGCAGCTTCTCCAGATAGGGTTTCCAGTTCGGTGGGACCACGCCCGCCGTGGGCTTGCGCACCAGCGACTCCAGGCCCTGCTCGGCGCTGGGGTAGCGCTGGTTGTCGAGCTTGTACAGCTTCATCGCCTGCATCAGGTTGTTGACATCAGTGCGCGCCGCGGTGACGCGGGCGTCATCGGCGCGGTCCAGCACGTTGGGCACCACCAGGGCGGCCAGCACGCCGATGATGACCAGCACCACCAGGAGCTCGATCAGCGTGAAGCCGCGGTGCCGGGCATGGGGATTCAAGAGGGTGGTGCTGTCCATATCGAGTTCCTGGTCTTGAGGCGGTGCAAGCACCAAGTTGATCCTTGTACACGGCTTTGATTGCTGCCGTGTTTCGCCGCGTTCGCGGGCATGGCTTGAATCATAATCGTGCCATGTACGCACGCTTCACCGCATTTGCTGTTTGGGCCCTGCTCGCGGGCAGCCTGGTGTTCTGGGCGTTGCAACTGGCGGTAAGTCCGCTGCCGGCGCCCTCGCAGGTGCTGGCCGCCGCGGAAGGGGGCCCGGCCCGGGTGGACCTGTCGCGACTGCTGGGCAACAGCGCCGCCGGCCCGGCGGCAAACGCCGAGCCTGCGGCTGAAAGCCGCTTCCGCCTGCTGGGCCTGGTGGCACCGAAGAAGGACCGTGGCTCGGGCGAGGGCGTGGCGCTGATTGCGGTCGATGGCAACCCCGCCAAGCCGGTCCGGATCGGCGCGGCGGTGGACGGCGATGTGCTGTTGCTCAGCCTCGATGCCAACAGCGTCGCGCTCGGAGCCAGGGGCACCGCCGAATCGGCCCGCATGGTCTTGCGACTACCCCCGCCGACCGTGGCCGTCAATGCGCCCATAGGCTCAAGCCCTCCCCCCGGGGCGGGCAACAGCCCTGCAGTCAACCCCAGGCCCGGTGCAGCGCCCGAGGGCGGCCCGATTTCTGGCGCACCTATGGGCATGCCGGGTAATGTGCCTTTCCGCGTGGGTGGTGTCGCAGCGATCCCGATCACGCCGGGGATGAATCCGGTGCCCCAGGCGAGTACCGCACCCGATGCGCCAGCCATGCCCCAGTTGCCGATGCGGCCAGGTGGTGAACCTCAGCGCTGAGGCGCGTCGTTCCAGTCGGCGGGCTTCGATGGCGTGGGGTCGTCGGCGTCGGTGACGTCGGCCAGCAGCGCTGCGGCGCTGCGTATCAGAGGCCACGCCAGCGTCGCACCGGTGCCGTCGGCGCTTTGCATGCCCAGCTCCAGCAGGGCCGAGGCGTGGAACAGGGCCATTGCTTCATCGAGCCCGCGGTGTGAATGGCTGCGGCAGAACACCGCATAGTCGGTCACCGGGGAGGCGATCGCCGCGGCCACCTTCAGCGCCGCGCAGGCGGCCATGCCGTCCACGACAATCAGCTGCCGCTTGCTGGCGGCAACCAGCATCACGCCCACCATCATCGCGATCTCGAAACCGCCAAAGGCGGCCAGCACCTCGATCGGGTCTGTGGTATCACGGTGCCGGCCCTGTGCCCCCTGCAGTATGACCAGCAGATGGGCGAGGTCGTCCTGGCGCATATCCGGCCCGGAAACGACCAGATCACGCACCGGGCAGTCGCCCAGCCTTGACAGCACCAGGGCCGCGCTCTCGTGCGAGCCCACGCCCATGCCGGCGCAGGCGACCAGATTGCCTTGGAGGGTGTCGGCGATCTCCATGCCGGCGCGTATGGCGGCATTGGCCTGCTCCATCGACATCGCCGCGCCGACGCGGGCATTGCGCGTGCCGTGGGCGATCTTGCGCGCAAGCAGCTTGGGGTGGCGCTCCATCGGGTCGGCCAGGCCGGCATCGACGACGGTCAGCTGCAGGCCCTGCATGCGGGCGAACACCGACACCGGCAGCTGACCATTGAGCAGCTGTTGCACCCTCAGGCTGCTGCTGGCGCCCCGCATCGCGCCGATGCCATCAACGGCCATGCCATGGTCAGCGGCAAAAATGACGACGTGCGGGTTGCGAAATCGCGGCTTCAGGGTGTCCTGCACCAGGCCCAGGCGTATCGCCAGCGGCTCAAGCTCGCCCATGCTGCCCACCGTCTCGGCCCTGTACTCCAAGGTCACGCGCAGCGCCCGATCCAGGGTCGGGTTGGCGGTCGGCGAGATCGGGGTGGCGTTGGCGGGCATGGGCTGGCGTCGGTCGGGCGGCCTTCGATTGTGCGGCCTGGCGCCCGCGCCGGGCATCGGTTAATCCCCTGTTCTCCAGTCAGTTGGGGACAGAGCTCGCCGAGTACGGCAAGGTCTGTCCCCAAGGCCTTACCTCAGGAACAGTCGATAGGCCGGGTTGTCGGTCTCGTCGATGCAGGGGTAGTTCAAGGTCGCGAGGAAGTCCTTGAAGGCCTTCTTGTCGCCCCTTGCGACCTGGATGCCGACCAGGATGCGGCCATAGTCGGCGCCCTGGTTGCGGTAGTGGAACAGGCTGATGTTCCAGTCGGGGTGCATGCTGGACAGGAAACGCATCAGCGCGCCGGGCCGTTCGGGGAAGACAAAGCGGTACAGACGCTCGTCCCGGGCCAGTTCCGAGCGCCCGCCGACCATATGGCGCACATGCTCCTTGGCCATCTCGTTGTCGGTCAGGTCGAGCGCGCCAAAGCCCTGTTTGATGAAGCTGCGTGCGATCTTGGCCGATTCGCCGCGGTCATGGGTGGACAGGCCGACGAAGACATGAGCCTCCTTGGCGTCGGAGATGCGGTAGTTGAACTCGGTCACGCTGCGTGGGCCGATCAGCTCGCAAAAGCGCTTGAAGCTGCCGCGCTCCTCGGGGATGGTGAAGGCAAACAGGGCCTCGCGCTGCTCGCCGACCTCTGCACGCTCGGCGACGAAGCGCAGTCGGTCGAAGTTCATGTTCGCGCCGCAGGTCACGGCCACAAAGGTCTTGCCCTTGAGCTTGTTGGCCGCCACGTACTGCTTGATGGCGGCCACGCCCATTGCCCCCGAGGGCTCGAGGACGCGGCGCGTGTCCTCGAACACATCCTTTATGGCGGCGCAGACGGCATCGGTGTCCACGACCACATAGTCGTCCACCAAGGCCCTGGCGATCCGGAAGGTCTCCTCGCCGACCAACTTGACTGCCGTGCCATCGGCGAACAGGCCGACATCATTGAGCTGCACCCGCTTGCCGGACTTGACCGAGCGCAGCATCGCGTCGGAATCGACCGTCTGCACGCCGATGACCTTGATCTCGGGCCGCACCGCCTTGATGTAGGCGGCCACCCCGGAGATAAGGCCGCCGCCGCCGATGGCCACGAACACCGCGTCGATCGGCCCCTGGTGCTGGCGCAGTATCTCCATCGCCACCGTGCCCTGGCCGGCGATTACATCGGGATCGTCAAAGGGGTGGACGAAGCAAAGACCCTGGGCCTTCTCGATCTCCAGTGCGTGCACATAGGCGTCGGAATAGCTGTCGCCAACCAGCACGACCTCGCCACCCAGCGCCTTGACGGCACTGATCTTCACCTGCGGCGTGGTCACCGGCATCACGATCACGGCGCGGCAGCCCAGCTTCTTGGCTGACAGGGCCACGCCTTGCGCATGATTGCCGGCCGACGCACAGATCACGCCCTTGTCGAGCTGCTCGCGGCTCAGGTGCACCATCTTGTTGTACGCGCCGCGAAGCTTGAAGCTGAACACCGGCTGGGTGTCCTCGCGTTTGAGCAACACGTGGTTGGCAATGCGCCGCGACAGGTTCTTGGCCGGCTCCAGTGCGCTTTCAATCGCCACGTCATAGACCTTGGCGTTCAGAATGCGCTGCAGATAACCATCATCGGCCGGCGTCAGCGCCGGCTGGGTGGGAGTCTGGGGCTTGCGACGGGCGCGGGGCGAGCCAAGCATGTACGGTCTCCTGAGCGTTTCTATTGCAGCGCAGCATGATAAGCGCAGGCTACTTTGGCGCATTCAGACGTAAAAAAACCCAGAGCCGTGAGGCTCTGGGTTGAATCCACCCTAGAGGCGGTGGAGGAGACAATCGGTGCCAGGCGTCTTCTGCCCGGCTTGGGGCTAGTTTAGCGGCCCTATTGCTGCACTGCAACAAGTTTGATGCGAAGATTGCTAGAGAGCCCGCTCCAGGGCGTGGTGCATGGCTGCACAATCTGGGGCGCACCCTTTTGGGGATTGGAATTCATAGAGGAATACGTGATGGAATGCACAATCAACTGGGTGGCCAGCGCCGGCATGGCGTTTGTGGCCGAGACCGGCAGCGGTCATCTGCTGACCATGGATGGCGCACCGGATGGCGGTGGGCGAGACCTGGCCCCACGGCCGATGGAGACGGTGCTCGCAGGCACCGGCGGCTGCACCGCCTATGACGTGGTGCTGATATTGAAGCGGGGCCGTCATGATGTGCAGGGCTGTCAGGTGAAACTGACGACCGAGCGGGCAACGACCGACCCCAAGGTCTTTACCAAGATCCATATGCACTTCACGGTCACCGGCAAGGGCCTGAGTCAGGAGGTCGTCGAGCGGGCGGTGCAGCTGTCACATGACAAGTACTGCTCGGCCAGCATCATGCTCGGCAAGACGGCCGAAATCACCACCTCGGTGGAATTGATTCAGATGTGATGCGCCGTGCGCGTCATCACCCCGGCGGCCAGCTTCATCAACCGCTTCACCGTGGCCGGTAACTCGGTCGCACCGGCATCCTGAGCCTCCTGCGCATGCTGAGCTTCATCGGCCTGCATCTGAGCGACGACGGCTCGTGAATCGAGGTCCGCCGCCGGCAGGCGATCCAAATGTCCTGCCAGATGGGCCTCGACCTGCCGCTCAGTCTCGACCACGAAGCCGAGGCTGCGCTTGTCGCCCGCCAACCCGGCGACAAGGCCGATGCCGAAGGCCCCGGCATACCAGAGCGGGGAGAGCAGGCTGACGCGGTCCCCTAATTCGTCCAGACGTTGACGGGTCCAGGCCAGGTGGTCGGCCTCATCGCGCGCAGCATGCTGGAAGTGCTCGCGCAGCTGTGCGTCACGGGTGACCAGCGATTGCGCTTGATACAAGGCCTGGGCGCAAATCTCGCCCACATGATTGACACGCATCAGCGCGCCGGACAGCGCCTTCTGTTCCGCATCCAGGTTGACGGCCGACCCCTGTGCCCGCGGTATCGGGCGAGCTGGGCGATATGCGCCCGCCAGGCCGCGCAGGGTCTGGTCAAGGCTGCTGATGAGCCTGTCGGTCGGGCTTAACTGCACTCGGGAGTGTTGTACTGAGGTCATGGTGGTGCTAGCAGGTGCTAACTATTGTCAACCAGATGGCCGGTCGTCATGGGGTGTCATCAAAACGTCATTTGCCAGCTCGTTGTGTGATCGCAACGGCAAGACGGGATATCGGGCCGCGGGGCTGGCATCAAAGCGGCGCGTCTGGTGCAATACGCGCAGCTTCCGCTGTGGAGGTTGGCCTGATCAGTCGCAGTATCTTTATCTGGCGGCTACCCCGGATCGGGACCTCTGGTTTCACTCTAAGGAAATAACGCAATGAAAAAATCTCTGCTTGCCCTGGCCGTGCTTGCCTCCTTCGCCAGTGCCGCTTCGGCCCAGTCGTCCGTCACGCTGTTCGGCGGCGTTGACCTGAACCTGCGCTACGCCAAGTCCAGCGGCGCGACGCTGAAGACCATGGGTACCGACGGTATCTATAGCAGCCGTTGGGGCGTGCGTGGCGTTGAAGACCTCGGCGGTGGCCTGAAGGCCGGCTTCTGGCTCGAAGCCGCCATCAACCCGGATGCTGGTACCACCAACGCTGCCCGCTACTGGCACCGTCGTACCTCGGTCAGCCTGACCGGTGATTTCGGTGAAGTGCGTCTGGGTCGCTTCCTGACCAACCAGTTCACGGCCTACCTCGACTTCGATCCGTTCGGCACCGTTGGTGTGGGTAGCGTCTCCAAGATGCACCATGTGCTGGGCAGCGGCGTGTCTAGCGACGTCCGCGCCGACAACATCGTCGGCTACTTCCTGCCGGGCAATCTGGGTGGCATCTACGGCTCGGCCGAAGTCGCTGCCGGTGAAGGTGCCGCTACCGACGGCAACAAGTACGTTGGCGTGCGCCTGGGCTACAAGGCAGGCCCGCTGGACGTGACCGGCGCATTTGCCAATGGCAAGGCTCCCGTGTCCAACTTCAAGCGCACCACCTTTGGCGGTTCGTATGATCTGGGCGTGGCCAAGCTGACGGGTGTCTACACCCAGAGCAAGTGGCAAGCGCGCAAGAACACCGTGATGCAGATCGGCGCCCTGGTGCCGGTCGGCAGTTCGGGTACCTTCAAGGCTTCGTACACCAGCAGCAACGTGAATTCCGCTGCAGAAGCCTCGACCTTTGGCGATGCCAAGCAGCTCGCCGTCGGGTACATCCATGACCTGTCGAAGCGCTCGGCCCTGTACGGCACCTTCTCGCGTGTCAGCAACAGCGGCAAGGCCAATATCGGCGTCTCGGGCTCGCCGGCAGTCAAGGCTGGTCAGGCATCGTCCGGCTTCGAAGTGGGCGTCAAGCACACCTTCTGATCCTGAGCCCGCCGCGGCGGGTTGATCATGATCAAGAGCCGCCTTCGGGCGGCTTTTTCATTTGTGCTGTTATTGCCCGGCTTGCGGCTGCTTGTCGCGCTTGTGACAGGGTTAGCTCTTGTGGATGGGGTGCAACAGCTGGGTTCCGCTAACAGGTGCCAGGCCACAAAATAGTGAAAACGATTCTTACCAGCAGGAGACATAGATGAAAAAAGCAAGCTTGGCCTTGAGCCTCTTGGCCCTCAGCACGACCGGCGCATGGGCACAGTCCAGCGTCACGCTGTATGGCATCGTGGACGCAGCCGTGCGCATGACCACCAATGCTGGCCCGAATGCTGCCAGCAATGGCAAGTCGATCAAGACCCTGCAGCCAGGCGGTATGTCGCAGAGCCGTCTGGGCATCAACGTGACCGAAGACATGGGCGGCGGCCTGAAGGCAATTGCCAACCTGGAACACCGCCTGATGTCGGACACCGGTACGGCCACGGCAGCCGACTTCTGGCGCCAATCCTGGGTGGGTCTGCAGTCGAGCGACTTCGGCCGCATCACCCTGGGTCGTCAGTACAACATCCTGTTCGACATCTACACCTCGACCTATCCCTCGTTCCGCTATTCGCCCTATATCGAGGCCTACAAGCCCGAAATCGGCATGTCGCTGACCGCGCGTCAGGACAATATGGTCAAGTATCTGGTCGAGTCGGGCGGTCTGCGCGGCGAGATCCAGGTCAGCGCCGGCGAAGGCTCAGCTGCCGGTGGCAAGTCCATGGGCGGCCTGCTGCGCTATGCTCAAGGCGAGTACGCGGTTGGCGGTGCCATCCTGCAGCTGAAGGATGGTGCCGGCAAGAAGGTCACGGCCAGCACCTTCGGTGGTAGCTATACCTCCGGCCCGCTGTACCTGACCGCATCGTGGGCGCGCAACAAGTTCCAGACGGGTTTCAGCGCTCCGACCAACGGTGCACTTGCGGGTTCCATCGTCGGCGCGCTGAATGCGGCCTCGGCGCTGGCTGAGCATCGCGATATGTGGAGCGTTGGCGCCACCTATCAAATGGATGCTCAGTGGAACCTGGGTGCGCACTACTGGCACGCCAAGCAGAATGGCACCGTGGCAGCCGGCGATGGCAAGGGCGATTTCTTCGCCGTCGTCGCTGACTATGCATTCTCCAAGCGCACCGATGCCTATCTTGAGTTCGACCACACCAAGATCGGCGGTAACCTGACCCTGGCCAATGGCGCCCGCAAGCGCAGTGGCTTCATGATGGGCGTGCGTCACCGCTTCTGACCCCTTGGGGCATGCGGCCCCGCCGCAAGTAAATGGAAGGGCCGCCACCAGCGGCCCTTTTTTTATTTCTCCCAGCGGATATCGATTGCCGGAAACTTTTTCCGGCCGCCTTGCTCCCTGTAGCGCCGCCACCCCGATCCTGTGCACATGACTGATACGCTGTTGTCCCGTAGCTTGACGTTGTTGTGCGTCGTCGGATTGAGTGGGTGTGCGCATCTCGCGCGGGAGGCGCCGTCTCCGATGGCCGCCGGCATGGAGGCCTGGTCTGCGCGCGCGCTGCCGGTCAAGCCCGCCACCCGCTACTCGATGGCCAAGCGCGCCGGGCACAACTGCGTGTTGGCTCAGGCGCACCGCTCGGCCAGCCTGTGGCGGCGCAAGCTGGACGTCTCGCCCGGTGTGTTGGGTTCGATCGAGTTCAATTGGTGGGTGGGTGGCATGCCCGAGGGCGCTAGCGTCACGGATGCGTCGCATGACGACGCGAGTGCGCGTATTGTGCTGGCGTTCGATGGCAATGAGGCCGAGCTCTCGCAGCGCAATCGCATGCTGTTCGAGCTGGCGCGCACCCTCACCGGCGAGGCTCCGCCCTATGCCACCCTGATGTATGTCTGGGATGCCAAGGCCCCGGTGGGTACCGAGGTGGTCAGTGCCCGCAGTGACCGTATGCGCAAGATTGTGGTTGCTTCCGGCGGCGAGGGCCTGCGCACCTGGCGGCGTTTCGAGCGCGATGTGGTCGCCGACTTTCGGCGCGTCTATGGCGGTGAATCGCCCGGCGCCCTGATTGGCCTGGCCTTGATGACCGACGCCGACAACACCAAGGGTCGGGTCGAAGCCTGCTACGGTTCAATCAGGTTGCTGGACCGGGCTGGCGTCGAGCTGCCCGGCGGCCTGACGCTGACAGGGCAGTGAACGCTAACGCGACGAAGCAGGCATCGTCAGCTTTGGCGATTCGGACTTACCCCTGTGGTCGGGTGCAACTTTATGCGCATGATGCGGAGCTTGCCGAAACCTGACGAAACAAGGCCACTGGCCTCCGCAGACCCCCTGAAAACAATGACTCCTGGTGTGCTGCATGTACATTCCCTCCCTCGCGGGCGCCTGCTTCGCCCCGCGTTCGGGCACTGATCGTGGCTGAGCGCACGCCGCACAACTGACACCCTCTCAACATGCTTGCATTCATTCTCCGGCGCATGGGCCAGGCCATCCTGGTCATGCTGACCGTGGCCTTTGTGGCCTTCATGATCTTCCAGTATGTGGGGGACCCGGTGACCAACCTGCTGGGTCAGGATGCGACGCCCGAGCAGCGCATCCAGCTGCGCAAGGATCTTGGCCTGGACGAGCCCTTCCCGGTGCAGTTTGCCCGCTTCATCGGCAATGCGGTGCAGGGCGAGTTCGGCCTGAGCCTGCGTCAGGGCCGCAAGGTCTCGACCCTGATCGCCGAGCGCCTGCCTGCCACGATGGAGCTGGCCATGACGGCTGGCGTGCTGGCGCTGATCGTGGGCATTCCGCTGGGCGTCTATGCGGCCTTGAAGCGGGGCAGCTTCCTGTCCCAGGCGCTGATGACCTTTTCCTTGCTGGGTGTTTCGCTGCCGTCCTTCCTGTTCGGCATCTTGCTGATACTGGTCTTTGCCGTGACCTTCAAGATATTGCCCAGCTTCGGGCGCGGCGACGTGGTGGCCATCGGCTCGTGGACGACCGGCTATCTGACCGTCGATGGCTGGAAGCACCTGGTGCTGCCGGCCATCACCCTGTCGCTGGCCAATATGGCCCTGGTGCTGCGCCTGGTGCGTTCCGAGATGCTGGAGGTGCTGCGCACCGACTACATCAAGTTTGCCCGCGCACGCGGTCTGAACAACCGTGCGGTGCACTTCGGTCACGCGTTGAAGAACACCCTGGTGCCGGTGCTGACCATCATGGGTCTGCAACTGGGCCAGCTGATAGCCTTTGCCATCATCACCGAGACGGTGTTCCAGTGGCCGGGCATGGGCTTGCTGTTCATCCAGGCTGTGCAATTCGCCGACATTCCGGTGATGGCGGCCTATCTGCTGCTGGTGTCGGGCATTTTTGTGTCCATCAATTTGTTGGTGGACATGTTGTATCTGGTCGTCGATCCGCGCCTGCACGTGGACGGCAAGGCCGGGGCGCATTGAGAACATGGGAGCCAATGGCATGAGCAGCAGTTCCTCCGACGGGGCAACAACGGGTAGCGCGGTCGTGATACCGAAGGCGCCTGGTCGCCTGGCACGATTCTTCGACGGCGACGTGTGGCATTCCTTCTGCAACTCCCCGATGGCCATACTGGCCGCGGTGATTGCGTTCATCTGCGTGTTCTGTGCGCTGTTCGCCAACTGGGTGGCGCCGCACAATCCCTTCGATCTCGCCTCGCTGGAACTGATCGATGCGCGGCTGCCGCCGGCCTGGATCGAGGGCGGCAAGAGCAAGTACCTGCTGGGCACCGATGACCAGGGTCGGGATCTGCTGTCGGCGCTGATGTATGGCGCGCGCATTTCGCTGTTCGTCGGCCTGGCTTCGGTGTTTGTGTCCCTGGTGGTCGGCGTCAGCCTGGGCCTGCTGTCGGGCTTTGCGGGTGGCAAGGTCGATGCCTTCATCATGCGCGTCTGCGACGTGATGCTGTCCTTCCCCTCGCTGCTGGTGGCGCTGCTGATCGACGGCCTGGGCAAGGCAATGTTCCCGAACGCGCCGGACGCTTTGGCCTATGCGGTGCTGATCGTGGCCATCTCGCTCTCCGGCTGGGTGCAGTACGCCCGCACGGTGCGCGGCTCCACCCTGGTCGAGCGCAACAAGGAGTATGTGCAGGCGGCCCGCGTGATCGGCGTCAAGCCTTCACGCATCATGGTGCGCCATGTGCTGCCCAACGTGCTGGGGCCGGTGCTGGTGCTGGCCACCATCCAGGTCGCCTTTGCCATCATCGCCGAGGCGACGCTGTCCTTCCTGGGCCTGGGCGTGCCGCCGACGAGTCCCTCGCTGGGCACCCTGATTCGCGTCGGCAACGACTTCCTGTTCTCCGGCGAGTGGTGGATCACCATCTGGCCCGGCGCGATGCTGGTGCTGATCGCGCTGAGCGTGAACCTGCTGGGCGACTGGCTGCGCGATGCGCTGAACCCGCGCCTGCGTTGAATCCGCGGCTAACCCTCTTACCGCCAAAGTGACTGCATGACTGCTCCACTGCTTGAAGTCCGCAATCTGCGCGTCGAGTTTCCGACGCGCCGCGGCACCTTGCTTGCGCTCGACGACATATCCTTCGACATCGCACCGGGCGAGATCCTGGGCGTGGTCGGCGAGTCGGGCGCCGGCAAATCATTGACCGGCGCGGCCATCATCGGCCTGCTCGACCCCCCGGGGCGCATCGCCAGCGGTGAGATCCGCCTGGAGGGCAAGCGCATCGACAACCTCGGCTACGAGGAAATGCGCCGCATCCGCGGTCGCCAGATCGGCGCGATCTTCCAGGACCCGCTGACCTCGCTGAACCCGCTGTACACGGTGGGCCGGCAGCTGGTCGAGACCATCACCACTCACCTGCCGATGAGCCAGTCGGAGGCGCGCAAGCGTGCCATCGAGCTGCTGGAGCAGACCGGCATCCCGGCCGCAGCCCAGCGCGTTGATCAATACCCGCACCAGTTCTCCGGCGGCATGCGGCAGCGCGTGGTGATCGCGCTGGCGTTGGCCGCCAAGCCCAAGCTGATCGTCGCCGACGAGCCGACCACGGCGCTGGACGTCTCGATCCAGGCCCAGATCATTTCGCTGCTGAAGAATCTCTGCAAGGAGCAGGGCGCGGCGGTGATGCTGGTCACCCACGATATGGGCGTGATCGCCGAGACCTGCGACCGTGTGGCGGTGATGTACGCCGGCCGCATTGCCGAGATTGGCCCGGTGCAGGATGTGATACACAAGCCGGCCCACCCGTACACGACGGGTCTGATGGGCTCGATCCCGGCGATGGATGAGGACCGCGAGCGCCTGCTGCAGATCGATGGCTCGATGCCGCGACTCAACAATATTCCAACCGGCTGCGCCTACAACCCGCGCTGCCCCAATGTCTTCGATCGCTGCCGTGCTGAGCGTCCGAATTTGATACAGGCGGGAGCCACCCGCGTGGCGTGCTGGTTGCATGCCGAAGGCCAGGAGAACAGGGCGTGAGCAATCATCCATTGGTTGAGGTCAAGGATCTGGCCAAGATCTTCGACGTGTCCGCACCCTGGCTGAATCGCGTCGTCGAGCGCAAGCCCAAGATGTATGTGCATGCCGTGGATGGCGTGAGCTTTACGATTGAGCGCGGCAAGACGCTGGCCCTGGTCGGTGAGTCGGGCTGCGGCAAGAGCACGGTGGCACGCCTGCTGGTCGGCCTGTACAAGCCCACCCAGGGCGTGGTCAGCTTCGATGGTGCCGATATCGCCGCCACCCTGGCAACGCCCGAGGGCCGCACGCTGCGCCGGCGCACGCAGATGATCTTCCAGGATCCCTATGCCAGCCTGAACCCGCGCTGGAAGGTGCAGGACATCGTCGGCGAGCCGCTGCGCGAGCACGGCATGGTCAATGGCTCGGACGAGTTGCAGCAGCGCGTCATTGCCTTGTTGCAGTCGGTGGGCCTGGCGGCGGCCGACGTGGAGAAGTTCCCGCACCAGTTCTCCGGCGGTCAGCGCCAGCGCATTTCGATCGCGCGCGCGCTGGCCACGCAGCCGGAGTTCCTGGTCTGCGACGAGCCGACCTCGGCGCTGGACGTGTCCGTTCAGGCCCAGGTCTTGAACATCATGAAGGACCTGCAGCGCGAGCGCGGCCTGACCTATCTGTTCATCTCGCACAACCTGGCCGTGGTGCGCCATGTGGCCGATCAGGTCGGCGTGATGTACCTGGGGCGTCTGGTGGAACTGGCTGACAAGAAGGATCTGTTCGACAAGCCGCGCCACCCGTACACCCGCATGCTGCTGGACGCGATTCCGGACATCCACATGACCGGTCGCTCGCGCACCCCGGTGCAGGGCGAGGTGCCCAATCCGCTGAATCCGCCCAGCGGCTGCAGCTTCCATCCGCGCTGCCCGCTGGCCAATGATCGCTGCAAGGTCGAGCGCCCGGTGCTGGCCGAGTTTCAGGGCATCCGAATAGCCTGCCACGCGGTCGCCGAGGGGCGCGCCTGAGGGCCGCTTCGCTGCACATGAAAAACGGCGCCGAGGGCGCCGTTTTTCATGGTTTTGCCGCAGAGGCAGGTGGTGCCGGCAGAGTGGCTTGTTGCGCCGCGGGCATGTACAGCGGGCCCTTTTGCCCGCAACCCGCGCTGCACAGTGCCAGCGTCAGCAGTGCGCCCACATACCACCCTTTGCCCAGCGAGGCGACATGGGTGGAGACTACACTTTGCGTTTGCTTGATCATGAAAAGATTCTACCGGCCATGAATGCTCCTCTTGCTGCCACTCCGCTGTCCGACAGCGACTATCTGAGCAAGGCCTTTGCCGTGCTCAGTGCCATTGAGTCCACCCTGGACGCCTGGCTGGACGAAGACGTGGTCGACATCGACACCCACCGCACCGGTGGCCTGCTCGAGCTGAGTTTCGGCAATGGCAGCAAGATCGTGATCAACACGCAGCCGCCGCTGCAGGAGCTGTGGCTGGCCGCCCGGGGCGGCGGCTTCCACTTCAAATACGTCGATGGCCAGTGGCTGGACACCAAGGACGGGCGCGAGTTTCATGCCGCCCTGTCGGCCCATGCCAGCGCCCAGGCGGGCCTGGCGCTGGAATTCAAGCCGGCCTGATGCGGTAGGTCTACCGCCGGAACAAGTCGAGAATGCTCTTCTTCTCTTCCTCGTTGGCAGACTTGGGCAGGCCGGCGTTGGTGTCGCTGGTGATGCTGCGCACGCCGGCAGTGCCGGCGTACTCGTCATAGAACCATTCACCGCCATGGTTGACCACGCCCTCGGGCGCCTCGGGTTCGTCAACCGGCACGCCCTTCAGGGCGAAGCTCATGTAGTCGATCCACACCGGCAGTGACAGGCCGCCGCCGGTTTCCCCGGTGCCCAGCTTGCGCGGCGTGTCATAGCCTATCCAGACCACGGCCACCACATTGTGCTGGTAGCCGGCGAACCAGGCGTCCATCGAGTCGTTGGTGGTGCCGGTCTTGCCGTAGATGTCGGGGCGCTTCAGGGTCGCCTGGGCCCTGGCGGCCGTGCCCGACCGTGTCACTTCCTGCAGCAGGCTGCTCATCACGAAGGCATTGCGCGCGTCTATGACACGCGAATCTTCGCCGACCTTCGGCTCGGGCGCCTCATGCAGCAGCTTGCCTCGGGCGTCGGTCAGCTTTGCGATCAACTGCGGCGTCACCCGGAGCCCGCCATTGGCGAACACCGCGTAGCCCTGCACCATCTGCATCGGCGTCACCGAGCCGGCGCCCAGGGCCATGGTCAGATAGGCCGGATGCTTGTCGGCTTCGAAGCCGAAATGGGTGACCCACTCCTGACCGTAGTCGGCGCCGATGGCCTGCAGCACCCGTATCGACACCATGTTCTTGGACTTGGCCAGCGCCGTGCGCAGCGGCATCAGGCCCTCGAACTTGCCGTCGTAGTTCTTCGGCTCCCAGGGCTGGCTGCCGGTGCTGCTGGCGTCGAAGAACAACGGCGCGTCATTGACTATGGTGGCCGGTGTGAAGCCTTTCTCCAGCGCCGCCGAATAGATGAAGGGCTTGAAACTGGAGCCCGGCTGGCGCCAGGCCTGGGTCACATGATTGAACTTGTTCTTCGCATAGTCGAAGCCGCCAACCATGGCGCGTATCTGGCCGTTGCGCGGATCCATCGAGACGAAGGCGCCCTCGACTTCGGGCAGCTGGGTAATGGCCCACTCGTTCTTCGGTGCCGGACCCCTGACCACCCTTATCACCGCGCCACGTCGGATCTGCGTCTTCGGGTTGCCGCGCTCGGCCAGGCCGGAGGTGGCAGGTTTCAAGCCCTCGCCGGTAATGGTGATGGTTTCGCCGCTTTGCAAGGAGGCCACGACCTTCTTCGGGCTGGCCTCCAGAGCGACCGCGGCGATGAACTCGTCGTTGTCCGGGTGGTCGGACAGCGCATCGGCGACACGGGCATCCAGCTCTTTCGGATCGGAGGGCAGATCGACATAGGCCTCGGGGCCGCGATAGACCTGGCGCTTCTCGAAGTCCAGAATGCCCTTGCGCAGTGCCCGGTAGGCGGCCGTCTGCTCGTCGGCGCGCAGCGTCAGGTAGACATTCAGACCGCGGCTGTAGGCCTCGTCGCCGTACTGCGCATAGACCAGTTGCCGGGCGGTCTCGGCCACAAACTCGGCATGGGCCGGTGGTACCGAGACCTGGCGGTAGCGCAACGGCTCCGCCTTGGCGACGTCATGCTGCTCGACCGTGATGAAGTCGTTCTCCAGCATGCGGTCGATGATGTACTGCTGCCTGAGCGTGGCACGCCGCGGATTGCTGAACGGGTTGTAGGAGGAGGGGGCCTTGGGCAGGCCGGCCAACATGGCTGCCTCGGCGATCGAGAGATCCTTCAGCGCCTTGCCGAAATAGACCTCGCTGGCGGCCGCAAAGCCGTAGGCCCGATGACCCAGGAATATCTGGTTCATATAGACCTCGAGAATCTGTTCCTTGCTCAGCTCGCTTTCGATCTTCAGCGCCAGTAAGATTTCGTAAATCTTGCGTGTGAGGGTTTTTTCGGTGGACAGATAGAAGTTTCTAGCCACCTGCTGGGTGATGGTGGAGGCGCCCTGGCTGCGGGATTCCGCGAGATTGGCCAAACCCGCGCGGATGATGCCCAGGTAGTCCACGCCGCCATGCTTGTAAAACCGGGCATCTTCAATCGACAACACCGCATCCTGCATGACCTTGGGGATTTGCTGGATGGGCACGAAATTGCGGCGCTCCTCGCCAAACTCGCCCAGGAGCACGCCGTCGGACGAAAAAACCCGCAGCGGCAGTTTGGGGCGGTATTCGGTCAAACCCGAGGTGTCGGGCAGTTTCGGATAGGCAACGGCCAGTGCCACGCCCAGCAGCAGCAGCCCTATCATCAACAAGGCCAGGGCCAGGCCGAACAGTTTGGCCAGCATGCGGCCCATCATGGCCAGGGCGCCTCCAGAGTTCGGGCGAGATGCGGTGGATGTCGGTTGATTGGATTCGCTCATGGGCCTCCGGGCGCGATGCCCGCGATTATAGGAAGCGCTTCAACCCGGCCCCGGCGGATTCGTGAACTGTTTGGCATTTGATGGAAGTGGGCGGTGATTTCAGCGCTTCTAAGCCGATCCGGGCCAGCTTTGCGCGTGTATGTTTAGCAACGTAGGAGAGGCTGGCTCGGCCGGATTTCCTTTGTGGGTCAACACCTTTACTGCTAGCATTGAAGTAGTTTCTTAACAGTCCGACGCACATTGAAGCGTTGGGGAGAAAGGCGTCATGGGAATTCTTGACGTGCTGCTGGGTCGCAAGCATGCGCCGATGATTGGCTTGGACATCAGTTCATCAAGCGTCAAGCTGGTCGAATTGGGGCAGAACGCCGCCGGCGAATATGTGCTGGAGCGCTTTGCCGCCGAGCCTTTCGAGAAGGGCTGGATCACCGATGGCCAGATCGAGAAATTCGATGAGGTCGCCGACGCCGTGCGTCGGGTGGTTGCCAAGAGCGGCACCCGCACCCGCCAGGCCGTGTTGGCCATGCCGCAATCGGCCGTTATCACCAAGAAGATCATGCTGCCCGCCGGCCTTCGCGATGAGGAACTTGAGATACAGGTCGAGGCCGAGGCCAATCAGTACATACCGTTTTCGCTCGACGAGGTGAGTCTGGACTTCTGCGTCATTGGGCCCAGTCCGACCTCGATCGGTGACGTCGAGGTCTTGATCGCCGCTTCGCGCAAGGACCGCGTGCAGGACCGTCAGGGCCTGGCCGAGGCCGCCGGCCTGCGTCCGGCCATACTGGACATCGAGTCCCATGCCTCGCGCATGGCGATGGGCCGTCTGGTGGCGAATTTACCCAATGCCGGCAAGGATGCTCTGGTTGCGTTGTTCGAAATCGGTGCCGACACCACCAGCCTCAAGGTGCTGCGCGATGACGAGATGCTGTATGACCGCGATCAGGCCTTCGGTGGTTCACAACTGACGCAGCTGATTTCGCGCCAGTATGGTTTCTCGTATGAGGAGGCCGAGCAGAAGAAGCTGGCCAATGACCTGCCCGAGGACTATGAATCGTCGGTATTGATTCCGTTCGTGGACAGCCTGTCTCAGGAAATCGGCCGGGCGCTGCAGTACTTCTTCACCAGCACGCCGCACCACAAGGTGCATTACGTGATGCTGGCCGGTGGCACAGCCACCCTGCCCGGTTTGAAGGAACGGGTCACCGAGTTGACCGGTTTCGCCTGCATGGTGGTGAACCCGTTCGAGAACATGGCGCTGGGCTCCAATATTCGCGAGGGCAAGCTGCGCCGTGAGGCGCCTTCCTATCTGACCGCCTGCGGGTTGGCGATGCGGAGGTTCCACCAGTGATCTTGATCAATCTGCTCCCGCACCGGGAGGAAAAGCGCAAACGCCGCAAGACCGCGTTCTTCGTGGGTCTGGGTGTTTCGGCACTGGTGGGCCTGGGCATCGCGGCAGTCGGCTACGCGGTGCTGATGCAGCTGACCAGCGAGCAGCAGGGCCGAAACCAGTACCTGAAGGCCGAGATCGATCGCCTGGAGATCCAGATCAAGGACATCGCCAATCTGAAGTCCGAGATCGAGTCACTGAAGGCCAGGCAGAAGGCGGTCGAGGATCTGCAGACCGATCGCAACACGCCGGTGCATCTGCTCAACGAGCTGGCCAAGCACACGCCCGAGGGCGTCTATCTGAGCAGCATCCGCCAGGCCGGCCAGGTGGTCACGATCACCGGCATTGCGCAGACCCAGGAACGTGTTTCCGAGTTCCTGCGCAACACGGCGCGGGCGTCGGAATGGCTGGAACGTCCCGAGCTGGTCGAGATCCGGGCCTCGACCCTGACGACCAACAGTCGCGAGCAGAAGCGCTTGAACGAATTCTCGCTGCGCGTCTCGATCAAGCAGCCGCAGACCGAGGCCGCGGGCGCCCCGGGCGCTGCGTCCAAGACCAATAAGAGCTGAGGCAAGCATGGCGACCAAGGCAAGTACCCCCAAGTTCGACCTGAATGCTCAGTTCGAGCGGGCCGCCTCGCAGTTTCGCGGACTCAACCCCAACGAGCCCGGCCAATGGCCCCTGCTGCCCAAGTTGGCGGCCTTCCTGGCCGTGGTGGTGGTGGTGCTGGGGCTGAGCTGGTATCTGGTGCTGGCCGATGCCCAGACCCAATTGCAGGCGGAGCATGACCGGGAGCCCACGCTCAAGCAGGACTACCGTGGCAAGCTCAGCCAGGCCGTCAACCTGCCCGAGCTGCGCAAGCAAAAGCGCCAGGTCGAGGAGTATGTGACGCAGCTGGAGAAGCAGCTCCCCGGCAAGGCCGAGATGGATGCGCTGCTGTCCGACATCAACCAGGCCGGTCTGGGCCGCGGCCTGCAGTTCGAGCTGTTCCGGCCCGGTCAGGTGGCGGTCAAGGACTATTACGCCGAGCTGCCGATCTCGGTGCGGGTGTCGGGGCGCTATCACGATATCGGCGCGTTTGCGGCCGACGTGGCCAATCTGTCGCGCATCGTCACGCTGCACAACCTGGTGGTGACGGCAGGCACCAGCAAGGACGCAAGCACCGCAGGCACCCTGTCCATGGAGGCCACGGCCCGCACCTATCGCTATCTGGACTCGACCGAGGTGGCTGAGCAACGCAAGGCCACCAGCAAAGCTGGAGCGAAGAAATGAGGCGTCTGTCGATGCGCACCGTCGGCGCCTTGTGTCTGGGTCCCATCATGCTGATGGGCTGCGCGGCCGACATGGATGAATTGCGCCAATGGATGGAGCAGCAGAAGCGCGAGGTGCAGGCCACCGTCAAGCCGCTGGTGCCGCCCAAGAAGTTCCTGCCCCAGGCCTACGAGACACAGACCAGCGTCGAGCCGTTCAGCGCCCAGAAGTTGACGGTGGCAGTCAAGCAGGAGGCGCGGCAACCGAACTCCTTGCTGACCTCGGAAATGAGCCGTCGCAAGCAGCCTCTGGAGGCCTTTCCGCTGGACAGCATGACGATGGTCGGCAGCGTGTCCCGCGAGGGTCGGCAATATGCGCTGCTCAAGGTGGACAACCTGCTTTACCAGGTCAAGTCTGGCGATTACCTGGGCGTGAATTACGGCAAGATCATGAAGATTTCCGAGACTGACATCGCCTTGAGAGAAATTGTCCAGGACGCCGCGGGCGAGTGGATAGAGCGCACCAGTACCCTCCAGCTTCAGGAGAAGGGGCGATGAAAAATATGCAGGAGAACTTCAATATGACCCACTGGCGCGCGCTTGCCCTGGCCATGACGCTGGCCCTGCCTCTGGCCGCGACGGCGCAGACCGCCGAGCCGCCGGCCGCGGCCGCCAATGCCATCCAGGCCATCAGCAGCACCCAGCAGTCCGGTGTGGAGGTGATTCGCATCGAGCTGAGCCAGCCGCTGGCCGAAGTGCCCCGCGGCTTCACGATTCAGACCCCGCCTCGCATTGCCATCGATCTGCCGGGTGTCAACAACGGCATGGGTCGGGCCAGCGTCGAGGTCAATCAGGGCAATCTGCGCTCGGCCAATGTGGCGCAATCGGGCGAGCGCACCCGAGTCGTGCTGAACCTGAAGCAGCCTTCCAGCTACCGTGCGCAATTGCAGGGCAATGCCCTACTGGTGATTCTGGAGACGGCGGCCCTGCCCTCGGCGACCGATGCGGTGCACTTTGCTCCCAGCATGAATGCGAACCCCTTGGCCTTGAAGGACATCGACTTCCGCCGTGGTCAGGACGGCACCGGACGGGTCATCGTCAACCTGCCCAACAACCAGGTCGGCGTTGACATCAAGCAGCAGGGCAAGACCCTGGTGGTCGAGTTCCTACGCTCCACCCTGCCCGAAAGCCTGCGCCGCCGCCTGGATGTCAGCGACTTCGGCACGCCGGTGCAGAACATCACCACCACTCAGTCGGCCGACCGGGTGCGCATGGTGGTCGAGCCACGTGGCGACTGGGAACACAGCGCCTACCAGAGCGACAACCAGTTCGTGCTTGAGGTGCGGCCGCAAAAGGTCGATCCGAACAAGCTGACTCAGGGCCCAGGTTATGCCGGCGACAAGCTGTCGCTGAACTTCCAGAACATCGAGGTCCGCGCGCTGTTGCAGGTGATCGCCGACTTCACCAACTTCAACGTCGTGACCAGCGACACGGTCACCGGCAATGTGACCCTGCGCCTGAAGGACGTCCCCTGGGATCAGGCGCTGGACATCATTCTTCAGGCCAAGGGCCTGGGTCTGCGCAAGTCCGGCAATGTGCTGTGGATCGCTCCCAAGGACGAGCTGGCCGCCAAGGAGAAGGTCGACCTGGAGTCCAAGGCCGCGATTGCGCAGCTTGAGCCGGTGCGCACCCAGTCCTTCCAGCTCAACTACACCAAGTCCGAGGAAGTCGCCAAGGGCCTGAGCGGGCAGGGCGGCGCGGGGGGCGGAACGGCCAGCCGCATCCTCTCTCCCCGCGGCTCGGTGATCTATGAAACGCGCACGAATCAGCTCTTCGTGTCGGACATCCCGTCCAAGCTCGAAGAGATCCAGGCAATGATTGCCAAGATCGATATTCCGGTGCGACAGGTGCTGATCGAGGCCCGCATCGTCGAGGCCGATGACAAGTTCGGCCGCTCGCTGGGCGTCAAGCTGGGCACCACCGATCTGCGCGGCGTCCAGGGCGGTGTGCCGGGTGTCAATGTGGGCGGCAACAACTACATCACCTCCGGCAACAACTACAACGCCATCGGCTATCAGACCAAGCAACCGGGCTCGACGGTGCCGGTCTTTGGCAACTCGCAGATGATCAATATGCCGGCAGGCGGCATCGAGGGCGGCACGCCCGCGACCTTTGCGCTGTCGCTTTTCAGTGCCTCGTCCAACCGCTTCCTGAATCTGGAGCTGTCCGCCCTGGAGGCAGACGGCAAGGGCAAGGTCATTTCCAGCCCCCGCGTCATCACCGCCGACCAGGTCAAGGCCCTGATCGAGCAGGGCGAAGAAATCCCCTACCAGGTCTCCACCTCCAGTGGCGCCACCGCCACGACCTTCCGCAAGGCCAGCCTGAAACTGGAGGTGACGCCACAGATCACGCCGGAAGGCAATGTGATCCTGGATGTGGACGTTACCAACGACAGCAAGGGTGCATCCACCAATCAGGGTTTCACGATCAACACCAAGCATGTGAAGACCCAGGTGCTGGTGGAGAACGGAGGCACCGTTGTGATCGGCGGCATCTACACGCAGAACGAGCGTGAAGACGTCACCAAAGTACCCTGGCTGGGCGACATGCCCGTGCTGGGCAATCTCTTCAAATCGCGCACGCGTTCCAATAACAAGACCGAGCTGCTGGTGTTCATCACGCCCAAGGTGGTGAGCGAGCGGGCGGCCACGCGCTGAGGCGTTGTCATTGCATTTCACTCGACCCTGTTGGGGCGGGACTGTAGGAGTTAGAAGCAAATGAGCGCATTCACTGGCATGACCCGCCTTCTCGCGGGTGCTGTGATATTGCTGGGCAGCCTGACCATGACCGCCTGCGGCGGCGGCGGTGCGGCCGGCGATCCGGTACTGGGTGGCAATCCGGGTGGAGGTAACCCCACGGTCACGACCGCCGACCTGAGTCTGACGATTGACAAGACCACGGTGCCGAACACGGGGCTGGAAGAAGCGACCGTGACGGTGACGGCGCTGGATGCCTCCCGCAATGTCGTGGGTGGGGCCCCGGTGGCGGTGACGGTGGACAACAATGCCTTTGTCACGCCCTCGGGCACAGCGACGGCGACCGGCACCGGCCAGATCACCGCCAAGGTGGCCATCGGTTCGGACAAGAGCAACCGGGCGATCACGCTGACGGCACGCTCGGGCTCCATCACCAAGACGGTGTCGTTCGAGGTGGTTGACAGCATCTCGGGCAGCAAGACCTCGGACCTGGTGGTCACGCTGGACAAGCCGACGCTGACCAACTCGGGCGCCGATGCGGTGACCGTCAGCGTCACCGCACTTGACACCGCGCGCAAGGCTTTGGGTGGCGTGCCTGTGAGTTTTTCAGTCGTCGATCCCAGCGCCTTCGTTACACCCGACGGTGGCAAGACCGCGACCGACGCTGTCAGCGGCCAGATCAAGGCTTCGGTGCAACTCGGCGGCGTGAAGACCAAGCGGAGCATCACGGTGACGGTCAACAGCGGCACCGTGTCGCGCAGCATCTCGTTCGATGTGGTCGATGCGGTGGTGACCGTACCCCGCGCGGCCGACCTGACCCTCGTCCTGAGCAGCAACAGCATCCAGAACTCCGGTCTTGAGAAGGTGCTGGTCACCGCCACTGCGGTGGATGCCTCGCGCAATGCCCTGGCCGGTATTCCGGTGGCCTTTACCGTGGACCAGAACGCCGTCCTGATTGCCGGCAGTTCCTCGACCAATGCACAGGGTCAGGTCACGGCGGAGGTGTTGATCGGGTCCGACCGCACCAACCGTCGCGTCACCATCACTGCGACGAGCGACAGCCTGGTGCGCAGCGCCGGCTTCCAGGTCAGCGGCGCCAAGCTGACTGGCACTGCCGACCCGACCGTGATGAATGTCGGCGACGGTGGCAAGGTCGAGTACAAGCTGCGCGACGTCAACAACAACGGCCTGGCCCAGGTGCCGATCACGATCACCGGCCCGGGCAGCTTGGTGACCAATGCGACGACCGACGACAACGGCACCTATCTGTTTGGCTACACAGCGCCCCTGGCAGCCGGCAGCTATGACATCAAGGCCAGTTCGGGCGGCGCGCCGGCCAATGTGCAGACCATTCTGGTGAGCACCGGTTCGATCCCGGCGGCCACCGGACCGGTGGTGTCGGCGGCACTGTCGCTGGAGTCGAATGTCGTCAAGGTCAACACGGTGGGCGACAGCAATCGCATCGACGTGCGGGCTCTATTCCTGGGCGCCAACAACAAGGCCATCAAGGATGTGCGGGTGCGCTTCAAGGTCGATCCGACCAATGCGGTCGGGGGCACCTTCTCGATTGGTGCCGGCACCAGCTATTCGGATGTGAATGGCGTGGCCACCACGGCCTATATTCCTGGCTCCCGCTCAAGCCCCACGGATGGCCTGCGCCTGCGCGCCTGCTACGACCTGATCGATTTTCCCGACTTCGCGGCCGACGCACCTTGCCCCGGCACATCGAAGGAAATCAGCGTCAAGCTGACGGTGGTGTCGGAGGCATTGTCAGTCACCATCGGTACCAACGAGACCATTGAGATAGGTGCCAGCAACCTGACCTACATCCAGAAGTTCGTGCTGCTGGTCGTTGATTCCGCCGGCAATGCGATGCCCAATGTGCAAATCACGCCGTCGATTGATCTGCTCGCTTATGGCAAGGGCTACTACACCTGGAATGCGGCACAGTCGGCCTGGATCCCGACGGTGACCGCGCGCTGCCTCAGCGAGGACGTGAACCGTAACGGTTCCATCGACAGCGGCGAGGACGTCAACGGCAACGGAGCGCTGGACCCGCGCAAGTCCGACGCGGCCATCAGCATGGTCGGCTCGACCAAAACGGATGCCAGCGGATCGGCGATCCTGAAGGTCGAGTATCCGAAGAGCCATGCATCCTGGGTGTCGTTCAAGGTCTCGGCGGCCGCTTTCGGGGTGTTGAGCCCACCGGCGGTCTATTCCGGTCTGCTGCCGGGCGAGGCCCGGGCCATCAAGACCGAAACACCGCCGCCTGCCTTCGTGGTCAGCCCTTATGGCATTGAGCCTATCCCGGGCAATACCGGCAACGGCTGTCTCAACCCGAACTGAGGTGGCCAACAGCCAACAACCGTCGCTGTGCATCTCGCTGGTTGGCATGCCCGGATGCGGCAAGTCCACTGTCGGGAGGCAGCTGGCGCGTCTGCTGGCCATTGACTTCATCGATCTCGATGCCGAGATCGAACGGAAACTGGGCGAAGCGATTCGCCCGTTTTTCGAGCGGGAGGGGGAGGCGGCTTTTCGTGCGTTGGAGCATGAAACCCTTGCCGCCCTGCTGATCGAGCCCAGGGATCTGGTGCTGGCCACCGGCGGTGGGGCGGTGCTGCGCGAGGAGAACCGGGCGCTGCTGCATGCCAGGAGCACCGTGCTCTACCTTCGCTCTTCGCCCGAGGAACTGTTTCGCCGCCTGCGCCACGATACGCAGCGCCCGCTGCTGCAGGTCAACAACCCCTTGGCCAAGCTGCGTGAGTTGTTCCAGCAGCGCGACCCGCTTTACCGGCGCACCGCGCACTTTCTGATCGAGACCGGGCGGCCCAGCGTCAATTCGCTGGTGAACATGATTCTGATGCAGCTCGAGTTGGCCGGCCTGGTGGACAACCAGCGCGTACCGTCGTCGGTGCAGGCCAGGCCCACCCCCGGATGATGGCCGTACACTGACGGGCATGAATTCCGTCAGCAGCCTTCAGTCCGCACCCCCAAACCCGGTGTCTCGTGTTTCGATCGCGCTTGCAGAGCGCAGCTACGAGATCCTGATCGGGCCAGGCCTGCTGAACGGCACCGACGCCTGGCGGGACCTGCCCAAGGCCGAGTGCGCCTTGATCGTCAGCAATGTGACGGTGGCGCCGCTCTACCTCGCGCAGCTGCAGGACTCCCTCAGCCCGCACTACCGGCGCATCGAGGTGATCAATCTGCCCGACGGCGAGGCCCACAAGGACTGGACCTGGCTGAACCTGATCTTCGATGCCTTGCTGAGCCGCGGCTGCGATCGCAGGACCGTGCTGTTTGCACTGGGCGGCGGCGTGATCGGTGACATGACCGGCTTTGCTGCCGCCGTCTATATGCGCGGTGTGCCCTTTGTGCAGGTGCCGACCACGCTGCTCGCGCAGGTGGACTCGTCGGTGGGCGGCAAGACGGCGATCAACCATCCCTTGGGCAAGAACATGGTCGGCGCCTTCTATCAGCCGGTGCGCGTCATCGCCGACCTTGATACGCTGGACACCTTGCCTGCGCGCGAGCTGTCGGCAGGCCTGGCCGAGATCATCAAGTACGGGCCGATCGCTGATGCTGACTTCCTGGGCTGGATCGAGCGGAATCTGGATGCGCTGCTGGCCCGCGACAAAGCCGCCCTGTCCCATGCCGTGCAACGTTCCTGCGAAATCAAGGCCGCGGTGGTCGGGCAGGATGAGCGCGAGCAGGGCCTGCGTGCCATCCTCAACTTCGGCCATACCTTCGGTCACGCCATCGAGGCCGGCCTGGGCTACGGTGCATGGCTGCATGGCGAAGCGGTGGGCTGCGGCATGGTGATGGCCAGCGATCTGTCGGTGCGCTTGGGCTTGATGCCGGCCGAGTTTCTGTTGCGCATGAAGACCCTGATCGGCAGGGCAGGGCTGCCGCTGGTCGGCCCCCGGCTCGGGGTGCCGCGCTATCTGGAGCTGATGCGGGTGGACAAGAAGGCCGAGGGCGGGCAGATCCGATTCGTGCTGATAGACGCACTGGGCCACGCCACGATGCGCGCCGCACCGGATGCGCTGGTCTCCGAAGTGATCGCGGCGAATTGCGCATGAAGCGCCGCTCGGCGAGCTTGAATTGCCGGCGCTGATGAGCGTGCGGCTCGCCCCCTATGCCTGTGATGCCGCGCTGACGCGTGGCCGCCGGCATGCCGAAGCACCGGCACCAACGCGCAGCGACTATCAGCGCGACCGTGACCGCGTCGTGCACAGCACGGCCTTCCGGCGCCTGGTCTACAAGACCCAGGTGTTCCTGAACCATGAAGGCGATCTGTTCCGCACGCGGCTGACGCATTCGCTGGAGGTGGCCCAGCTCGGCCGCTCGATAGCCCGCACGCTCGGCCTGAACGAGGATCTGGTCGAGGCCATCGCCCTGGCACATGACCTGGGTCATACACCGTTCGGCCATGCCGGCCAGGATGCGTTGCACGAGTGCATGGCCGAGTTCGGTGGCTTCGAGCACAACCTGCAAAGCCTGCGCGTCGTCGATGAGCTGGAGCAGCGCTACCCCGAGTACGACGGCCTGAACCTGAGCTATGAAACGCGCGAAGGCATCCTCAAGCACTGCTCGCGCACCAATGCCATCAAGCTGGAGATGACCGAGCCCAACGGGGTGGGGCGGCGCTTTCTCGATGGGTCCCAGCCCAGCTTGGAGGCGCAGCTGTGCAACCTGGCCGACTCGATCGCCTACAACGCCCATGATGTCGATGACGGCGTGCGCTCCGGCCTGCTGAGCCTGGAGCAACTGGACGAGGTCGAGCTGTTCAGCCTGCACAGCCGGGCGGTGCGGCGCGAGTATCCGGCGCTGCAGGGCCGCCGCCTGCTGTTCGAGGCGATACGCCGCATGCTCTCGGCCCAGGTCTATGACGTGATCGAGGCCAGCCGCGCCCGTCTGCTCGAGGCCGGGGTCGATTCGGTGGACGAGGTTCGTGCCCATGCCGACCGTCTGATCTGCTTCAGCGAACCGATGCGCGAAGCCGGCAGCGCCCTGAAGCGCTTTCTGTTCGGCAATTTGTATCGGCATCCCCAGGTGACCGACACCACGGCCATGGGCAAGCAGGTGGTACGCGACCTGTTCGAGATATATCGCAACGACCCCAGCGGCATGCCCATCGACTTCACCTCGACGGGCCGTGCCGAACGTGGCATTGCCGATTACATCGCCGGCATGACCGATCGCTTCGCAATTCGCGAGCACGAGCGCCTCACCGGCCGAAAGTTGTTCTGACGTGTTCTAATTGGGGTCAGACTCCAATTAAGCGCACGTCATGGCTCGACTCCCTCGCCTCGTTATGGGTGGCCAAGCCCACCATGTTATCCAGCGCGGACACAACCGCCAGCCCGTGTTCCTGGAAGACCAGGACAGACGCAAGTACCTCGAGTTCCTCCGCGAGGTTTCGGCCAACTGCAGGGTCGCCGTTCACGCCTATGTGCTGATGGACAACCATGTGCACCTGCTCGTCACACCGGATGAAGCCGACGGCATCAGCCGCATGATGCAGGCCCAGGGGCGGCGCTATGTCGCCTGGTTCAATCAGCGACACGGCCGTAGCGGAACGCTATGGGAGGGCAGGTTTCGCACATCGCTGATCGATAGTGAGCGCTATTTCATGACCTGCATGCGCTATATCGACCTGAACCCTGTGCGGGCAGGTCTCGTGGCGCAGTGCCTTGACTTCGCCTGGTCCAGTCACGGGCACTACACGGGGCAGCGCAGCGACCCGATCATCACCGAACACCCGCTGTTCTGGGCACTTGGCAACACGCCGTTCGAGCGGGATGCTGCGTACAAGGCTTTGTTCGACGCGGAACTTGGTGCTGCCGAACAGAGGTCGCTGACCGACGCCGTACTGAAGGGTTGGCCATTGGGCTCCGCCGGCTTTCTCGCCCAATTGGCCAGGCAGACGAGTCGGCCTCTGCAGGCGCGCAAGCGGGGACGACCGCCAGTCGCCGCGTCGAAGCAACGCGATGCCAGTCAGATAGAAAATGACTCCGACCCCAATTAAATGAGGCTTCAACTTTTCACTCCATAGAATAGCACTCCGACCCTAATTTAAAATTCTTGTCGGGTTTGTTGCACTGCAGTAATCTTCGCCCCATTCCTAGTGTTGATGTGGAGATCGCCATGAGCCAGGCGGCAGAAATCAAGTCCCTTTCGCAGCAAGGTTTGTACAACCCAGCCAACGAACATGATGCTTGCGGCGTCGGTTTCGTCGCCCACATCAAGGGTCACAAGGCTCATCACATCGTGCAGCAGGGGCTCAAGATTCTTGAAAACCTGGACCACCGCGGCGCGGTGGGCGCCGACAAGCTGATGGGTGACGGCGCGGGCATCCTGATCCAGATCCCCGACGAATTTTATCGCGCCGAGATGGCCGCCCAGGGCGTCGAGCTGCCTCCGCCCGGCGAGTACGGCGTCGGCATGATCTTTCTGCCGAAGGAGCACGCCTCCCGCCTGGCCTGCGAGCAGGAGCTGGTGCGTGCGGTCAAGGCCGAGGGCCAGGTTTTGCTGGGCTGGCGCGATGTGCCGGTGGACCGCGACATGCCGATGTCGCCCACGGTGCGCGAGAAAGAACCGGTGATCCGCCAGATCTTCATCGGCCGCGGCCACGACATCATCGTGCCCGATGCGCTGGAACGTAAGCTTTACGTGATCCGCAAGACGGCATCGAGTGCCATCCAGGCGCTGAACCTGACGCACAGCCACGAGTACTACGTGCCCAGCATGAGCTGCCGCACCATCATCTACAAGGGCCTGCTGCTGGCCGATCAGGTGGGTCGCTATTACAAGGACCTGTCCGACCCGCGCGCCGTCTCGGCCATCGCCCTGGTTCACCAGCGCTTCTCGACCAACACCTTCCCCGAGTGGCCGCTGGCCCACCCCTACCGCTACGTGGCGCACAACGGCGAGATCAACACCGTCAAGGGCAACTTCAACTGGATGCGCGCCCGCGAGGGTGTGATGAAGTCGCCGGTGCTGGGCGAAGACCTGAAGAAGCTCTACCCGATCAGCTTCGAGCATCAGTCCGACACCGCCACCTTCGACAATGCCATGGAGCTGCTGACCATGGCCGGCTACCCGCTGGCCCAGGCGGCGATGATGATGATTCCGGAGGCCTGGGAGCAGCACACGCTGATGGACCCGCGTCGCCGCGCCTTCTACGAATACCACGCCGCGATGCTGGAGCCCTGGGACGGCCCGGCCGCGATGGTCTTCACCGATGGCCGCCAGATCGGCGCCACCTTGGACCGCAACGGCCTGCGCCCGGCTCGCTACATCATCACCGACGACGATCTGGTCGTGCTCGGGTCCGAGACCGGTGTGCTGCCCATCCCCGAGAACCGCATCGTCAAGAAGTGGCGCCTGCAGCCCGGCAAGATGTTCCTGATCGATCTGGAGCAGGGCCGCATCGTCGACGACGAGGAGCTGAAGACCCAGTTCGCCAATGCGCGCCCCTACCGTCAGTGGATCGAGAACGTGCGCGTCAAGCTCGACAGCATCGCCGTGCCGGACAGCGCCCCGATGCCCTTCGCCGAAACCCTGCTCGACCGCCAGCAGGCCTTTGGCTACACCCAGGAAGACGTGAAGTTCCTGATGGCGCCTATGGCCGCCAATGGCGAAGAAGCGCTGGGCTCGATGGGCAATGACTCGCCGCTGGCCGTGCTCTCCAGCAAGGACAAGTCGCTGTTCAACTACTTCAAGCAGTTGTTCGCCCAGGTCACGAATCCGCCGATCGATCCGATCCGCGAGGCCATCGTGATGTCGCTGAACAGCTTCATTGGCCCGAAGCCGAATCTGCTGGACATCAACGCGGTCAACCCGCCGATGCGTCTGGAGGTGTCGCAGCCGGTGCTGGACTTCAAGGACATGGCGCGCCTGCGCCAGATCGAGGCCCACACCCATGGCAAGTTCAAGCCCTACGAGCTGGACATCACCTACCCGCTGGTCTGGGGCCACGAGGGCGCCGAAGCCAAGCTGGCCTCGCTGTGCGCCGAGACCGTCGATGCGCTGAAGAGCGGCCACAACATCCTGATCATCACCGACCGCGCCTTGAGCCGCGAGCGCGTGACCATCCCGGCGCTGCTGGCCCTGTCGGCCGTTCACCACCATCTGGTGCGTGCCGGCCTGCGCACCACCGCCGGCCTGGTGGTCGAGACGGGCAGTGCCCGCGAGGTCCATCACTTCGCCGTGCTGGCTGGTTATGGCGCCGAGGCCGTCCACCCCTATCTGGCGCTGGAAACCCTGGCCGCCGCGGCCCAGGGACTTCCGGGCGATTTGTCCGCCGACAAGGCCATCTACAACTACATCAAGGGCGTGGGCAAGGGCCTGTCCAAGATCATGTCCAAGATGGGCATCTCGACCTATATGTCCTACTGCGGTGCGCAGATCTTCGAGGCCATCGGCCTGAAGCAGGACTTCGTCTCCAAGTACTTCCGCGGGACGCCCACCCAGGTCGGTGGCATCGGCGTGTTCGAGGTGGCCGAAGAGGCGATACGCATGCACCGCGCGGCCTTCAGCGACGACCCGGTGCTGGAGACCATGCTGGACGCCGGCGGGGAGTACGCCTGGCGCGCCCGCGGCGAAGAGCATATGTGGAGCCCTGACGCGATCGCCAAGCTGCAGCACAGCACCCGCGCCAACAAGTTCGACACCTACAAGGAATACGCGCAGCTGATCAACGACCAGAGCAAGCGTCACATGACCCTGCGCGGCCTGTTCGAGTTCAAGTTCGACCCCAGCAAGGTGATTCCGCTGGACCAGGTCGAATCTGCGGCCGAGATCGTCAAGCGCTTCGCCACCGGTGCGATGTCGCTGGGTTCGATCAGCACCGAGGCGCATTCCACGCTCGCCATCGCGATGAACCGCATCGGCGGCAAGAGCAATACCGGCGAGGGCGGCGAAGACCCGGCCCGCTATCGCAACGAGCTGAAGGGCATACCGATCACCGCCGGCACCAAGGTCAGCGATGTGATCGGCGCCAAGGTGATCGAGTCCGACTACGAGCTGAAAGAAGGCGACTCGCTGCGCTCCAAGATCAAGCAGGTCGCCTCGGGCCGCTTTGGCGTGACGACCGAGTACCTGGTCAGCGCTGACCAGATCCAGATCAAGATGGCCCAGGGCGCCAAGCCGGGCGAGGGCGGCCAGCTGCCCGGCGGCAAGGTGACCGACTACATCGGCATGCTGCGCTACTCGGTCCCGGGCGTGGGCCTGATCTCGCCGCCGCCCCACCATGACATCTATTCGATCGAGGACCTGGCCCAGCTGATCCACGATCTGAAGAACGTCAACCCGCGTGCCGATGTGTCGGTGAAGCTGGTTTCGGAAGTCGGCGTGGGCACGATTGCTGCCGGCGTGGCCAAGGCCAAGGCCGACCATGTGGTGATCGCCGGCCACGACGGCGGCACCGGCGCCTCGCCCTGGAGCTCGATCAAGCATGCCGGCACGCCCTGGGAGCTGGGCCTGGCCGAGGCGCAGCAGACCCTGGTGCTGAACCGTCTGCGCGGCCGCATCCGCGTGCAGGCCGATGGCCAGATGAAGACCGGCCGCGACGTCGTCATCGGCGCGCTGCTCGGCGCCGACGAATTCGGCTTCGCCACCGCGCCGCTGGTCGTCGAGGGCTGCATCATGATGCGCAAGTGCCACCTCAATACCTGCCCGGTGGGTGTGGCCACGCAGGACCCGGTGCTGCGCAAGAAGTTCACCGGCAAGCCCGAGCATGTCGTCAATTTCTTCTTCTTCATTGCCGAGGAAGCACGGCAGATCATGGCCCAGCTGGGCATCCGCAAGTTCGACGAACTGATCGGCCGCTCGGATCTGCTGGACACCAAGAAGGGCATCGCTCACTGGAAGGCGCAGGGCCTGGACTTCAGCCGCATCTTCCACCAGCCGAGTGTCGATCTGGTGCCGGCCGACGTGCCGCGCATCCACGTGGACACCCAGGACCATGGCCTGGACCGTGCGCTGGACGTGAAGCTGATCGAGAAGTGCCAGCCCGCCATCCTGCGTGGCGAGAAGGTGCAGTTCATGCAGGAGGTGCGCAACGTCAACCGCACGGTCGGCGCCATGCTGTCCGGCGAGCTGATACGCCACCGCCCCGAGGGCCTGCCCGACCACAGCATCTTCATGCAGATGGAGGGCACCGGCGGCCAGAGCTTCGGCGCCTTCCTTGCCAAGGGCATCACCCAGTACCTGATCGGTGATGCGAACGACTACACCGGCAAGGGGATGTCGGGCGGCCGCATCGTGGTGCGCCCCAGCATCGACTTCCGTGGCGACGCGGCGGCCAACACCATCGTCGGCAACACCGTGCTCTACGGCGCTACCAGCGGCGAGGCCTTCTTCCGCGGCGTGGCGGGCGAGCGTTTCGCCGTGCGCCTGTCGGGGGCCAGCGCCGTCGTCGAAGGCACGGGTGACCATGGCTGCGAGTACATGACCGGTGGCACGGCCGTCATCCTGGGCAAGACCGGGCGCAACTTCGCCGCCGGCATGAGCGGCGGTATTGCCTATGTCTATGACGAGGACGGCCAGTTCGCCAAGCGCTGCAACACGGCCATGGTCAGCCTGGACAAATTGCTGCCCGGCACCGAGCAGGAGGCCACCGTGGACCGCGCCATCTGGCACAGCGTGGCCGGCGGCGCACCGCAGACCGATGAGGCGATCCTGAAGAAGCTGATCGAGGACCACCACCGCTGGACGGGGTCCTTGCGCGCCCGCCACATCCTCGACCACTGGGCCGAATCGCGTGCCAAGTTCGTCAAGGTCTTCCCCAGCGAGTACCGGCGCGCCCTGGGCGAGCTGCATGCGGCCCGCGAGGCCAGGCAGACCATCGCTCAAGCCAAGGCCAGCGACGCAGCCCCCGCGCGCGCCTGAGTCACTATCCACCCATCCAAGACGAGCAAGCACATGGGAAAAGTCACCGGCTTCATGGAATACGAGCGCATCGAGGAGGGCTATGAGCCCGTGCCCAAGCGCCTGAAGAACTACAAAGAGTTCGTGATCGGACTGAAAGACGAGCAGGCCAAGGTGCAGGCAGCACGCTGCATGGACTGCGGCACGCCGTTCTGCAACAGCGGCTGCCCGGTCAACAACATCATTCCGGACTTCAACGACCTGGTATTCCAGGGCGACTGGAAGAACGCGATCACCGTGCTGCACAGCACCAACAACTTCCCCGAGTTCACCGGCCGCATCTGCCCCGCGCCCTGCGAGGCGGCCTGCACCCTGAACGTCAATGACGACGCGGTGGGCATCAAGTCGATCGAGCACGCCATCATCGACCGGGCCTGGGCCGAGGGCTGGGTCACGCCGCAGTTGCCCAAGGTCAAGACCGGCAAGACGATCGCCGTCGTCGGCTCCGGCCCGGCCGGTCTGGCCGCTGCGCAGCAGCTGGCGCGCGCCGGCCATAGCGTCACGGTGTTCGAGAAGAACGACCGCATCGGCGGACTGCTGCGCTACGGCATCCCCGACTTCAAGATGGAGAAGGACCATATCGACCGACGCGTCAACCAGATGCAGGCCGAGGGCGTGGTGTTCCGCACCGGGGTGATCGTCGGCAATCTGCCCGAGGGCAGCAAGGTCACCAACTGGGCCAAGGAAAGCATCTCGGCCGAGAAGCTGAAGACCGATTTCGATGCCGTGCTGCTGAGCGGTGGGGCCGAGCAGTCTCGCGACCTGCCAGTGCCCGGTCGAGACCTGGACGGCGTGCACTTCGCGATGGAATTCCTGCCGCAGCAGAACAAGCTCAATGCCGGTGACAAGCTCAAGGGCCAGCTGCGCGCCGATGGCAAGAACGTGATCGTCATCGGTGGTGGCGACACCGGCAGCGACTGTGTGGGCACCAGCAACCGTCATGGTGCCAAGAGCGTGACCCAGTTCGAGGTCATGCCCCAGCCGCCCGAGGTCGAGGATCGCCCGCTGACCTGGCCCTACTGGCCGATCAAGCTGCGCACGTCCAGCAGCCATGAGGAAGGCTGCGAGCGCGAGTTCGCCATCGCCACCAAGGAGTTCCTGGGCGAGAAGGGCAAGCTCACCGGCGTCAAGACCGTGCGCGTGCAGTGGCAGGGCGGCAAGATGGTCGAGGTCGAGGGTAGCGAGCAGGTCCTGAAGGCCGAGCTGGTGCTGCTGGCGATGGGTTTCATCAGCCCGGTGGCCTCGGTCATCGACGCCTTCGGTGTGGACAAGGACGGCCGCGGCAATGCCAAGGCCGCGACCGAAAACGCCCAGGCCTACCGCACCAATGTCGACAAGGTGTTCGCCGCCGGTGATATGCGCCGCGGCCAGTCGCTGGTCGTCTGGGCGATACGCGAGGGCCGTCAGGCCGCGCGTGCGGTCGATGAATACCTGATGGGCAGCAGCGTCTTGCCACGCTGACTGTAGCTCGACCGGTCGCCAAAGCCGCCCCTCCGGGCGGCTTTTTCGTTTCCGTCCGCTTTTGGCCTAGATTGAAGAGATCGCCCCTGCATGCGGCTCGCCGAACGGTTGCAGGCAGTTACCAGGGCTTGCCCGCTGATCGCAGCCACCGTGCCGCTTGTCGATAGAGGACCGAATACTGCGCAATTTCGCACATCAGCCCGGGCGCTTGCTGCCGAAAATGACGTCAAGCCCAAACAAGAAGGGCGTGCCGTGCCGGCCCTGCCGCGCAAAGCGCCCACCGGTCATCAAGAACAAGGTCCTCTGCACATGAACATCGTCGCTTCCTCCGCCGCCCCGCAGCGTGGCTTCACCCTGGTGGAGCTGATGATAGTCGTGGCCATCATCGGCATCCTGGCGGCCGTGGCCCTGCCGGCCTACAACGACTATGTGCGCCGCGGCCAGATCCCGGAGGGGACCAGCGCGCTGTCCGACTATCGCGTCAAGATGGAGCAGTACTTCCAGGACAACCGCAACTACGGCACCGACACATGTGGCTCGGGCACGTCCTGGGGCAACTTCGTGCGTACCGGCAGCAAGCACTTCAGCTATGCCTGCGTGCTGAGCAATGGCGGCCAGGGCTTCACCGTCACGGCCACCGGTGCCGCGGGCGCGGCCATCGGTCATGAATACACCGTCAACCACAACGGCGTGCTGGCCACGACCAAGTTCAAGGGCGATGCGAGCACCAAGCTGTGCTGGCTGGTCAAGGGGGACGAATGCTGATCGACCGCGCGCCGCGCCGCCAGCTCGGGTTCTCCTTGATCGAGACCGTGGTGGCGATGGCCGTGCTGGTGTTCATGCTGGCCATGGCCATGCCCGAGGCAGTCAGCTGGATCCAGGGGCTGAAGGTGCGCAATGCGGCCGAGGGCATACGTGCCGGCATCGAGCGGGCGCGCATGGAGGCGCTGAAGACGAATGGCAACGTCGGCTTCTGGCTGGTGGCCGACGCCAGTTCCAAGGTGCCTGGCAATGGTTGCGATCTGGCTTCGAATGCAGCGACCTGGGTGGTCAGCGTGACCACACCGGCCGGCGCCTGCGCCGCCGAACCCTCGATGACCGCCGGACCTCGCCTGGTGCAGAGCTCCGGCGCGGTGTCCGGTGCCGACCGCCTGACGGTTACCGCACTCAGCGCCACCGACGCGGCCGCGACCCGGGTGCGCTTCAATGGGCTGGGCCAGGTGATCGTCGAGGCCGGCACGATACAGGTTGTCGATGTGGTGGCCAGCAATGGCGATGGCAGGCGCCTGCGCGTCGTCGTCGAGACCGGCGGCGCCGTGCGCATGTGCGACCGCGATGTGGCCGCCGACGACCCCCGGGCCTGCCCGGTGCTATGAGGCGGCAGAACATGGGAGCTCAGCGCATGAACATGTCAGGCAAGCAGCGACAGCACGGCGTCGCCCTGGTCGAGGCCCTGGTGGGCATGCTGATCTTCGCCTTCGGCGTGCTCGGTCTGGTCGGGCTGCAGGCCTCGATGACCCGCGCGCAGACCACGGCCAAGATACGCGCCGACGCGGCCTATCTGGCCAATGATCTGTTTGCCCTGGTGCAGACCGACCACATCACCCGCCTGTCGCTGTACAGCGATGCAAGTTGCGCCGGCTATGTGCGCTGCGCCGACTGGAAGCGCAAGGTCGAGGCGACCCTGCCCTCGGCCGAGATCGTGCTGGTCGGCGATGCGGGCACCGGTACGGTCAACGTCACCCTGACCTGGATCCAGGGTGACCAGGACCGCAACCGCTACAACTCTTCGATGGTCTGGCAGCAATGAAGCTACTCTCACAGGCCCGCCGCCGTCCCGGCGCTGCCCGCCAAGGCGGATTCACCCTGGTCGAGTTGATGGTGGGTGTCACCATCGGCCTGCTGTCCACGCTGGTGATCGCCAGCGTGCTGGTCTACTCCGAGGGCAACAAGCGCAGTGCCAGTTCCGGCTCCGATGCCCAGATTAACGGCGGGCTGGCGATCTATGCCGTGCAGCGCCAGCTGAAGATGGCCGGCTACGGCCTGGCCACCGATGGCCAGGTGTCGGGTTGCGTCCTGTCCGCCCAGTATGCCGGTGTCAACGTGGCAGGCCTGCCGCCGACGCTGGCGCCGGTGCTGATCACCCAGGGCGCCGGAGGCGCCCCTGACACCCTGCGCATCCTCGCGGCGGCGACGCCGGGGTTCTCGCTGCCGGTCAGCCTGAGCGCGCCCTTCTACAACCCGGCGGGTCCCGGCGACCAGCGCACCCGCATGGTGGTGAAGTCTGCCGTGGGCATGGCCACCGGCGACCTGCTGGCTCTGGTTTACGGACCCGACCAGGCCTGCCAGATCTTCCAGGCAACGGCTACCGATACCGGTCAGGTGACCCGCACCGACTCAGCGACCTGGAACAGCAACCAGTTTCCCGATGCAGCCTCGGCCGACGGGGCTTTCCTGATCAATCTCGGCACGATGAGCGATCTGAGCTTTGGCGTGACGGCCGACAACAAGCTGCGCCAGACACAGTTCGATCTGAGCACCCGCACCAATGTGACCCAGGATCTGCAGTCCAACATCATCAACCTGCAGGCGCTGTACGGCAAAGACACCGACGGTGACGACGTCGTCGACACCTTCGACACCACGACGCCGGCCAACAACGCCGAGTGGCTGCAGGTGCGGGCGGTGCGCGTGGCCATCGTGGCGCGCAGCGCCCAGTACGAGAAGGACGAGGTGACGCAGGCCCAACCGCTTTGGGACGTCGGCAACTTTGCCGCGGTGGCCGGCGCCGCGGCCTGCGGCAGCAGCAAGTGCCTGAGCCTGACGGTCAACGGCGCCGACGACTGGAAGCACTACCGCTACAAGGTCTTCGATGTGCTGGTGCCCTTGCGCAACCAGGTCTGGCGCAGTGACTTCAAGACCGCCGTGCCACCTCCCCCCCCGGCCTCGGAGAGCGGATCATGAAGCGCGTACAACGACTGGCATCGATCGGTGCGATGCGCCTGCAGCGCGGCGTCTCGATGCTGTTCTCGCTGATTGCGGTGGTGGTGCTTACGCTGGGCGCGGTGGCCCTGGTGCGCACCGTCGATACCGGCGCCCTGGTGCTGGGCAACCTCGGCTTCAAGCAGGATGCGCTGGCGGCCGGTTCGGTGGCCACCGAGAGAGCCATCGCCTGGTTGCAGGCCAACGTCGGCCCGACCCTGGATGCCGACAACCAGGCCCTGGGCTACTACCAGACCTCCCGTGCGGCACTCGACCCGACCGGCCGTACCGTGGCGACCGCCGCTGCCTCGCTGGTGCTGGTCGACTGGGACAACAGCGAATGTGCCGTGCCAGGCAGGAATGACAGGCCCACCGTGTGCCTGAAGGCGGCAGCGGCGATCAATGTCGGCGGCGGCAATGTCTCGCGCTATGTGATCACGCGCCTATGCGAAATCGTGCCGGGTTCTAACCCGCCGCTGAAGGACTGTGCCCAACCGGTCACCGCTTCCACGACGACTTCGTCGCAGCGCGGCAGCATCAGCTACAGCGCGGCCAAACACTTTTCAGACAAGACAGCCGGTACCTATTACCGCATCGTGACGCGCACCGTGGGTGTGCGTGGCACCGTGGCTTACGCCGAAACCCTGGTGCACTTCTGACGCTTGCCGGCCGGCCCCGTGCCGGCAGAGCCGAGAAACCTGTGCCAAACGTCCCGATTGCGAGAAATCCATGAAGCCTTCTGAGACACGCTCCGCGTTCCTGCCGACACTGCGTGGCCTGCTGGCCAGCACACTGGCGCTGGGGCTGGGCACCGCGTCGCTGGCCGGCACGACCGACATCGCCTCGGCACCGCTGTTCACGACCGCGACGACCAAGGTCAAGCCCAACATTATGTTCGTGCTCGACGACTCGGGCAGCATGGCCTGGGACTACATGCCGGACAGTGCCAACAATTTCCAGCTCCGGCCGGATCAGAACGGCTCTGCGGAGTACGGCAAGCGCACCAGCCAATGCAATGGCCTGGCGTTCAATCCCGTGGCCGCCGACGCCCCCTATGCGCCGCCGATGAATGCCGATGGCACCGAGCAGGCCGCCGGCAGCCTGGACTTTCTGACGGCCGGCGATCCGGTCAATGAGACCGACTACCCGACCACGGTGGCGGCAGTGTCCATCGTGAGCAGCGGTGCACTGACGGTCAAGGTCACGTCCGGCAGCCGCGCCGCCAGCTGGTTCTTCGTGGGCCAGGTGGTGACCGTGTATTCGAGCAGCTCGCCATCCAAGTACATGGTGGCCAAGGTCACCAGCTGGGACTTCGGCACGGGCAATCTGGTGCTGAACGTGGCCATGGCGGTGGGCTCGGGCAGCCTGGCCGATCCGGTCGTGGCCGAAGGCGCACCGGCCAATCAGGTCTACTACACCTACAGCGGCAGCCAGAAGGCGCTGGACTTCCAGTACCCGGCCAACAAGCTGACCACCACCTCGACCTTTTACAAGGAGTGCAACAGCGACCTCGGCGTCGCGCCGGGCAATGCGGTATTCACAGCGCAGATTGTCACGCCGAGCTCCACCGAGGCGCAGCGCTATGCCAACTGGAATGCCTACTACCGCACCCGCATGCTGCTGATGAAGACGAGCGTGAGCCGCGCGTTCAAGGACATGGACGACAAGTTCCGCATCGGCTTCACCACCATCGGCGAGAAGGGCGTGACCGAGGGCAGCAAGCACCTGGACGTCCGCGACTTCGCCGCCAAGCAGAAGGAAAGCTTCTACACCAAGCTGATGGCCACCAACCCCAGCGGCAGCACGCCGTTGCGCGGCTCGCTGTCCAAGGTCGGGCGCTACTACGCCAAGAAGATCAGCGGCCAGACCTATGACCCGGTGCAGTACTCCTGCCAGAAGAACTTCACCATCTTGTCGACCGACGGCTACTGGAACACCGGCCTGGAGTCCGAAACCTATGGTCCTCTGGCGCTGGACGGTGTGGCGACGGTGGGTCAGCAGGACGGTGGCGCCACGCTGCGGCCGATGTTCGACGGCGGCACGGTGACCACCACCACGACGGAGACATGGACCAAGACCGACAGCTGGGAGCGCACCACCGTCACGCCGAAGAACAACGTCAGCACATCGACCTCGTCGACGACAACGCGTACACCGACGATGGGCTGGACCAACAAGACTTACACCTTGGTCAAGACGCTGGGCAACTCCAGCGTGACGCGCTGCGCCAGCGGTGACTACTCGGGCGGCAAGTGCACCATCACCGTGAAAACCAGCTCCAATCATGGCTTTGTCACCGGCAACACGGTGACGATACGCGGTGTAGGGACCCCCTATGACGGCACCTTCACAATCACGCGCAAGGACAGCAACGAGTACTACTACACCCTGACCGGACTGCTCGCACGGCCGAACTCGCCGAGCAGCACCGGTGTGACCGATCCGTCCAACAGCGGCTGCCCCGCCGGACAGGGCAAGCAGGTCGAGACCGTCACGACCTATGACGATGTCGAAGTGCTGAAGCGCACGACCAAGACCACGACCACGACGCCAGTATCCATCTCCACACTCGTCGAGCGCCTGACCACCACCACGCCGATGACGCGCAAGATCATTGTCGTCAATGGAGTGCAGAGCTCGGACACCACCACGGCCGGCGCCACCAGCAGCCCGGTCGTGACCCCCGTCAGCGGGCCGACCGTGACCCCTGTGTCCGGCGAACCGGTGGTCACCAACGTGCCCACGGACGTCAAGACGATCGAGCAGACGACGCCCATCGTCACCACCTCGACCTCGGGCTGCGTATCGAGCAAGACCGACGACAAGCTGAGCTCCGGGTCGCCCACGACCTCAGGCTCGACCAGCCCGGCGACCACGCCGGTCACCACCGGCCCGACCTTGACCAACGGCACGGATATCGTGACCACCACGGCGCCGGCGTCCACCGATGGCACGAAGACCAGCAACACGACGACCAGCACCTCGGGCGCCAACAGCGACACGCTGGCCGACGTGGCGATGTACTACTACCAGTCCGATCTGCGCACCGACGCGCTGGACAATTGCATCGGCGCACTGGGCACCTCGGTGTGCGAGAACAATGTCACGGCGCTGGGCAAGGACAACGCGCGCTGGCAGCACATGAGCACCTTCACGCTCAGCCTGGGCATGAACGGCACGCTGCAGTTCGACGTCAATTACGACACCGACCCCAAGACAGACTTTCTGGCCATCACCCAGGGCAGCAAGAACTGGCCTGCGCCCGGCGATGACGCTGGTGCGGTCAATATCGATGACCTCTGGCATGCGGCGGTCAATGGCCGCGGGCGCTACTTCAGCGCGGTGGACCCGGCCTCGCTGATCTCCAGCCTGAAGGCGGCGCTGAACACGATCTCGGCGGCCACCGGCGCCTCCTCGGCGGCGGCCACCAGCACCTTGCAGCCGGTCGAGGGCGACAACGGCGTCTACATCGCTCAGTTCCGCTCCTCCGAGTGGACCGGCGACCTGCGCGCCTACGAGATCAATACCAAGACGGGTGTGATTCCCACTTCGACCATCGATGCCCAGGGCAACCGGGTGGACCTGCACAAATGGTCGGCGGCGGCGCAGATCACGCCCTCGACGCGCGGCACCATCCGCTACTTCAAGAAGGGCAGCGGCAATGCCGGTACCCTGCGCGAGTTCACCTACACCAACCTGACCGCCGACGGTCTGAACGGCCTGTTCGACAACGTCTGCTCCAAGCCGGCGACGGCGCAGCTGTCCCAATGCTCCGGCCTCAGCGATGCGGCCAAGGCGGTGGTGAATTCGGGGGCGAACATGGTCGACTTCCTGCGCGGCCAGACGCATACCGAGTACCGCACCCGCAATCAGGTGCTAGGTGACATCGTCAACTCGTCACCTGTCTACGTCGGCGTACCGGGCTTTGCCTACACCGAGAACGGCTATGGCACGTTCAAGTCCAGCCAGAAGGACCGTCTGCCGACGCTGTATGTCGGCGCCAACGATGGCATGCTGCATGCCATCAATGCCGCGACCGGCCAGGAACGCTGGGCCTACATCCCCAGCATGGTGATGCCCAATATGTACAAGCTGGGGGACCAGTACTACGAGTCCAAGCACCAGTACTTCGTCGATGCAACGTCGACGGCGGGCGACATCTACACCGCTGACGGCAGCTGGAAGACCATCCTGGTCGGCGGTCTGAACGCCGGTGGCCGTGGCTACTACGCACTGGACATCACCGATCCGCTCAACCCGGTCGCCCTCTGGGAGTTCACCAATGACGATCTGGGCCTGAGCTACGGCAACCCGATCATCACCAAGCGCAAGGACGGCACCTGGGTCGTGGCCTTTACTTCGGGCTACAACAATGTCTCGCCCGGCGACGGCGGCGGTCACCTGTTCGTGCTCAACGCCGAGACCGGCGCGCTGTTGAAGAAGGTCAGCACCGGCGCCGGCGCGGCCGACACACCGAGTGGCCTGGGACGGCTCAACGGCTGGGTCGAGTTCGACACCGAGAACCTCACCAAGCGTTTCTATGCCGGCGACCTGCTGGGCAATGTCTGGCGGTTTGATATCGACGACCTGATCGAGCCCAAGAGCTCGGCGCTCAAGCTGGCGGAACTGCTGGTCGAGGGTGTGCCGCAGTCGATTACGGTGGCGCCGCAACTGGCCGAGGTCGAGTTCCACGGGGCGCGCTTCCCGGTGGTCTATGTCGGCACCGGACGCTATCTCGGCAAGACCGATGTCACGACGACCGGCAAGCAGAGCATTTACGCGATCAAGGACAGCCTCGGGGCCACCGGCCTCGGCGACGTGCGCGCCGGTGATACGCTGGTGCCGCAGACCGTGACGGCCACCTCGGTGCGCAAGGTCATCGCCGGCAACCCGGTGGACTGGAGCAGCAAGAACGGCTGGTATGTGGACCTGGTGACGGCCGGCGAGCGCGTCAACGTTGATATGCAGCTGGCCTTCAACATTCTGACCGTGGCCGGCAATGTGCCAGGCACCACCGCCACCGACTGCACCGAGGCCAGCTCGGGCACGTCCTGGATCTACCAGCTCAATGTGGCCACCGGCAAGGGCGACGCCGAATTTCTCAGCACCATGGTGGCCGGCCTGAGCACCGTGCAGATGAGCAATGGCACCGGCCTGACCATCATCACCAAGACCGATGCCAGCCAGCCGGGCAGCAAGGCGATCGAGCCGGCCCTGCTCGGTGCCGGGGCGGCACGCCGCAGCTCCTGGCGCGAGCTGGTGGACTGAGACCTGTGCCGATGGCTTTGCGTGCCGCACCGTTGCTGGCCTTTGTACTGGCCTCGGTGGGCCTGCATGCGGCGGTGCTGGGTACGCCATGGTTGGGCGCCGCAACGCCGGCCAGGCCACCGGGAGGCGCCTTGCCACGAGCGGTGCTGGTGCAGATCGGCCCGGCCGCTGCAGGCCCGGTCGCGCTCAAGTCGCTGAGCGCCGCGGCCGAGTCGCTCCAGGCCATGACCGAGTCGGAGGGGCCGGTACCGACCGGGGGCCTGCCGCCCGAGCTTCAGCTTGTCCAGGCCTCGCTGCCAGGCCTGCAAATGGCTGCCGACGCCGACAATGGCGCTGACGACATCTATCTGCCGCGGGCCCGTCTCAGCGTAGCCCCGGTGCTGCGCTCGCAGGTGGCCCTGCTCTGGCCCGAGGCTACCGAGACCCAGGGCGGACACTTTCGGGCGGTTCTTGCGCTGTTCATTGATGAACTGGGTGTGGTGCAAAAGGTCAGGGTCGAAGGCAATGGTCTGCCGTCTGCGCTGGAGGCAGTGGCACGCGAGTCATTTCTCGGCGCCAGCTTCGTGCCCGGCGAATTGCAGGGTCAGGCGGTCAAGTCGCTGATACGGGTGGAGGTGCGCTTCGACGCCGAACGCCCGGCGGGAAGTCGCGGCCTTCGCCTCTAGCCGGGCCGCAGGCCGGGCCTTTGGCGGGGCCGGCGACGCATGCTCGGTGTTTCCCCTATGATGCTCGCCTGTCGCACCCATCCGAGGTGCCCGGGCCTGAGGCCGCGGGCACCGCGCCACCTACCGGCCCATGCCTCCAAACCTGAACCTGCAAGCCAGCGTGTCTGCCCAGCCTCTCGTCGAATTGCGTGAGGTGAGCTGCGGCTACGGCGACCGGGTGATCCTTCAGGACGTCAATCTGAGCATTCCGCGGGGCAAGGTACTGGCCCTGATCGGAACCTCGGGTGGCGGCAAGACCACGGTGCTGCGCCTGATCGGCCGCCAGCTCAAGCCGCTGTCGGGCCAGGTCTTGCTGGACGGCCAGGACCTGGCGCCCCTGGATGCCCAGGGCCTCTATGCCGCACGCCGGCGCATGGGCATGCTGTTCCAGTTTGGTGCGCTGTTCACCGATCTGTCGGTGTTCGACAACGTGGCCTTCCCCTTGCGCGAGCACACCAGGCTGCCCGAATCGATGATTCGCGACCTGGTGCTGATGAAGCTCAACGCGGTGGGCCTGCGCGGCGCCCGCGATCTGATGCCCAGCGAGATCTCCGGCGGCATGGCGCGCCGGGTGGCGCTGGCGCGGGCGATCGCGCTGGACCCGGATCTGGTCTTGTATGACGAACCATTTGCCGGCCTCGATCCGATCTCGATGGGCATTGCCGCACGGCTGATTCGCGATCTCAATGACGCGTTGGGCCTGACCAGCGTGGTCGTGTCCCACGATCTGCACGAGACCTTCCTGATTGCCGATCAGGTGGCGATGATTGCCAATGGTCGTATCGTTGCCCAGGGCACACCGGACGATCTGCGGCACAGCAGCGACCCGCTGGTGCAGCAATTCGTGATGGCCCAGCCCGATGGGCCGGTCCAGTTCCACCATCCGGCCCGCTCTGTGGCCGAAGACTTCCACCTGGGGGCCGGCGCATGATGCTGTTCCATCCCGCCCAGCTTGGCCGTGCGGTGCGCCAGCTGCTGGTCGACCTGGGCTGCGCCGCACGCTTCCTGGTGGAGCTGCTGGCGCGCACGCCGCGTTGCCTGGCCAGGCCGCGCCTGGTCATCGACCAGGTGTTCTTCCTGGGCAACAAGTCGCTGTCCATCATTTCGGTGTCGGGCCTGTTCGTTGGCTTTGTGCTCGCCCTGCAGGGCTATTACACCTTGCAGCGCTACGGCTCGTCGGAGGCGGTGGGCCTGCTGGTGGCGCTGAGCCTGGTCCGCGAGCTGGGGCCGGTGGTCGCTGCCCTGTTGTTTGCCGGCCGCGCCGGCACCTCGCTGACGGCCGAGATCGGCCTGATGAAGGCCGGCGAGCAACTGACAGCCATGGAGATGATGGCCGTTGACCCGGTCACCCGGGTGCTCGCACCGCGCTTCTGGGGCGGCATGATCGCCATGCCGCTGCTGGCCGCCGTGTTCTCTGCGGTCGGCGTGATCGGTGGCTGGATGGTGGCCGTGCCGCTGATCGGCATCGATGCAGGCGCCTTCTGGTCGCAGATGCAGGGTGGCGTCGACGTGTTTGCCGATGTCGGCAACGGCGTGATCAAGAGCGCGGTATTCGGCCTGACGGTGACCTTTGTGGCCCTGCTACAGGGCTACACCTGCCAGCCGACGCCGGAGGGCGTGGCCCAGGCAACCACCCGCACCGTGGTGGTTGCCTCACTGGCGGTGCTGGCACTGGACTTCGTGCTGACCGCAATGATGTTTTCGATTTAAGGAACGGTGCTTATGCAATCTTCACGCCATGACGCCTGGGTCGGCCTGTTTGTCCTGATCGGTGGCGCCGCGCTGCTGTTCCTGGCACTGAAGGCCGGCAATCTATTGAGCCTGAACTTCGAGGAGACCTATGCCGTCACCGCCAAGTTCGACAATATCGGCGGCCTCAAGGCCCATGCTGCGGTGAAGAGCGCCGGCGTGGTGGTGGGACGCGTCGAGGCCATCAGCTTCGACGACAAGAGCTACCAGGCCCGCGTTGTGCTGCAGCTGCAGAAGCGCTTCGCCTTTCCCAAGGACAGTTCGGCCAAGATACTCACCTCCGGTCTGCTGGGCGAGCAGTACATCGGCCTGGAGCCGGGTGCCGATGACAAGAACCTGGTCGCCGGTGCCGTCATCACGCAGACCCAGTCGGCGGTGGTGCTGGAGTCGCTGATCGGTCAGTTCATCAACAGCAAGGCAGCCGACGCGGGATCGGCGGCCGGCCAGGGAGAGAAGAAGTGACGGACCTCGTACTCGCCGGCCCACGCTTGCGGCGCCTGGGCGTGCTGGCCCTCTTGCTGGCCGTGCTCACCCTGTCCGGTTGCGCCAATCTGATTTCGCAGGCCCGCATGGGCCCGGGCCAGAAGCTGGACCCCTGGGAGCGCTGGAATCGCAAGGTCTTCGCCTTCAATGAGGAAGTCGACAAGGCGGTGCTGAAGCCCGTGGCCACTGTCTACCGTGACGTCGTGCCCGGGCCGCTGCGCCAGGGCGCCGACAACTTCTTCAACAATGTGGCCGATGGCTGGTCTGCGGTGAACCTGTTCCTGCAGGGCCGCTGGCGCGCAGGCATCCAGGACACGGCGCGCTTCGCCTTCAACACCATGCTGGGCTTTGGCGGCGTGCTGGACATTGCCGGCGAGGCGGGTCTCGAGCATCACTATGAAGACTTTGGCAAGACGCTGGGGCGCTGGGGCTTCAAGACCGGTGCCTACATCGTCTGGCCTGTCTTCGGCCCCGGTTCGGTGCGCGACACCATCGCCATGCCGCTGGACCGCATGGCCACGCCGCCCATGGTGTTCAACGACGGCAAGGCCCAGTTCAGCATCTTCGCGCTGCAGGCCGTCAACTCCCGCGCCAACTATCTGCGCGCCTCGCAGATGTTGGAAGAGATCGCGCTCGACAAATACACCTTCATCCGCGACGCCTACCTGACCAAGCGCGGCAGCATCGGCGAAGACGATGAGGACGAGGACCTGAAGCCTGTGCCTCCGGCCGAACGTATCTCGCCGCCGCAGGTGGGGCCGTGAACTTTTTGGTCTCGCGGCGCGTTGAGTCCGTGTCTTGAACCGCTACCGCTCTTCCGGGCGGAGCGAATGATTGAGTAGAGGAAATCCATGTTGTTCAAATCGATTGTTGCCCGTGGTCTGGCCGTGCTGGCCCTGCATCTTGGGCTGAGCCTGTCGGCCCAGGCGGCCGACATCACTGCCCCCGATGCGCTGATCCGTCAGGTCTCCACCGATGTCATCGACTCCGTCAAGAGCGACAAGGCCATCCAGGGCGGCGATGTGCAGAAGATCATCGCCCTGGTCGACGCCAAGGTCATGCCCCACATCAATTTCCAGCGCATGACGGCAACAGCCACCGGCCGGTTCTGGCGCCAGGCCTCGCCCGAGCAGCAAAAGCGCCTGCAGGACGAGTTCAAGACCCTGCTTGTGCGCACCTATGCCGGTGCGCTGACCCAGGTCAAGGACCAGACCATCAGCCTGAAGCCGCTGCGCGCCGGTGCCGAGGACACCGAGGTCGTGGTGCGTACCGAGGTGCGCGGCAAGGGCGACCCGATCCAGCTCGACTACCGGCTGGAGAAATCGGCCGGCGGTTGGAAGATCTACGACGTCAATGTGCTGGGCATCTGGCTGGCCGATCAGTACAAGAACAGCTTTGCCCAGGAAATCGGTGCCAATGGCATCGACGGCCTGATCAAGATGCTGGCCGACAAGAACCAGAAGGCCGCCGCGCCTGCCGGCAAGTAAGCGGCCATGCTGACGCTGCCGCAGAAGGTGGGCCTCGGCAATGCTCAGCAGGTGTTGGGCGCGCTGACCGAGGCGATGCAGGCTGCACCCGCGCAGGCGTCGCTTGAACTGGACGCCGCGGCGCTGCTGGACTTCGATTCGGCCGTGCTGGCGGTGCTCCTGGAATGCCAGCGCCGGGCCCAGGCCTCGGGCCGCCGGCTGACCCTGGTTGGCGCGCCGCCCAAGCTGGCCGAGCTGGCCCGCGTCTTTGGCCTCAGCGAATTGCTGTGGCCCGAAGCTACCGCGGCCTGATCGCAGCTCAATCGGTCGATGGCGCGTAGCGCTTGCTGCGCAGATTGCGCTTGATCTCCTGCAGCACCGGCCGGAGCTCCTGCCCCAGCTGCAGCGCCACCCCGGTGCTCAGGATGTCGATCACGATCAGGTGCAGGAGCCGCGACACCATGGGGCTGTAGCGGTCGTAGTCCTCCGGGTGATCGACGGCCAGCAAGACATGGCCCTGGGTCTGGCCGATCTGCGCCAAGGGCGAGCCGCTGGCCGTGATGATGATCACCGTCGCGCCCTTCTTGCGCGCGATCTCGGCCGCATCGATCAGGTCGCGGCTGCGGCCCGAGTTGCTGATCACGACCGCGCAGTCGCCGGGCTTGAGCATGGTGGCGCTCATCAGCTGCACATGGCCGTCGCTGCAGGCGATGGTGTTGACGCCCAGGCGAAAGAACTTGTGCTGCGCGTCCTGCGCCACGATGCCTGAGTTGCCGACGCCGTAGAACTCGATCCGGTGCTTGCTGCGCCCGGCCTCGGCCAAGGCATTGATGGCTCGCTCGAACAGCGGGCTGGCCGCGTCATTGCGGTAGTGCAGCAGGGCGGCGACGGCGTTGTCTATGACCTTGATGATCAGGACGTTGGGCTTGTCGTCCTCGTCCACCGCGCGGTGGACGAAGGGCACGCCCTCGTTGACGCTGCCGGCCAGCTTCAGCTTGAAGTCGGCCAGACCGTCATAGCCGACGCTGCGGCAGAAGCGCACCACGGTCGGCTTGCTGACATGGGCGCGCTCGGCCAGCTCGGTGACGGGCAGGGTGGCAAAGGCCCGCGCGTCGGCGATCAGCAGATGCGCCACGCGCTGCTCGGCCGGCGGCAGCGCGGGCAGCGCAGCTCGCACGCGGTCCACGATGCTCATGTCAGCCCCTCGCTCAACGGGTACGTCGAGCGGTCCCCCGAGGGGACTTCGCCCGCCTTGGGGCGGCCCGGCGCCGGGCTCACTGTTCCTCCGCCCAGGCAAAACCATCCCGCGCCACCAGCGCGCTGGCGGCCGGTGGTCCCCAGCTGCCGGCGGTGTAGGGGCGGGGGCCGGTCGTGTCCTGCTCCCAGGCATCGAGAATGGGCTCGACCCAGCGCCAGGCCTGCTCCTGCTCATCGCTGCGCACGAACAGGTTCAGCCGGCCGGCGATGGCGTCCAGCAGCAGGCGCTCGTAGGCGCCGACGCGATTCGCGGCAAAGGCCTTGTCGAAGTCCAGGTCCAGCGACACCGGCGCCAGCGACTCGCCGTGCGAGCTGCCCTTGGCGGCCAGCAGGTGCAGCTCCAGACCGTCCTCGGGCTGCAGCTTGATGACCAGCTTGTTGGCGACATTGCCGCCGGGGAAGATCGGGTGGGGCACCTGGCGGAAATTGACGACGATCTGCGCGTCGCGGGCGGCCAGGCGCTTGCCGGTGCGCAGATAGAAGGGCACGCCGGCCCAGCGCCAGTTCTGCACCTCGGTGCGCAGCGCGACAAAGGTCTCGCAGCCGCTGTCGGCCGGCACCTTGACCTCCTCCAGATAGCCGGCCACCGGCTTGCCGTCCACCGTGCCGGCACGGTACTGGCCGCGCACCACGTCACGGCCGACGCTCTCGGCTGTGAAGGGCTTCAGCGAGCGCAGCACCTTGAGCTTCTCGTCGCGGATCGCATCGGCATCATTGGTCGAGGGCGGCTCCATGGCCACCATCGTCAGCAGCTGCAGCGCATGGTTCTGGATCATGTCGCGCAAAGCGCCGGTGCGGTCGTAGAAGTCGCCGCGGGTGCCCACGCCCAGGCCCTCGGCCAGCGTGATCTGGATATTTGCAATGCTCTCGCGGCGCCATAGCGGCTCGAACAGCGCATTGCCGAAGCGCAGCGCCATCAGGTTCTGCACCGAGGGCTTGCCCAGATAGTGGTCGATGCGGAAGGCCTGGGTCTCGGCAAACACCGAGCGCACGGCCTTGTTGATCTCCTGGGCGCTGGCCAGGTCATGGCCCAGCGGCTTCTCCAGCACGACGCGGATCTTTGGGCCGTTCAGGCCGGCGGCGCCCAGCTGCGCGCAGATCTGCGTGAACAGGTGCGGGCTGGTGGCGAGATAGAGCACGACGGTGTCGGCATTGCGCTCGGCCAACCAGTCCTTCAGGCGCTGGTAGTGCTCGGGCTGGGACAGGTCCATGCGCCGGTAGTGCAGCAGCGCGGCAAAACGCTCGAACTCCTCGTCGGTCGGCCGCTTCGGGCCCTCGACCTCGCGGAAGCGCTCCTTCAGCCACTCGCGGTAGCGCTCGTCGGGCATGTCGTCGCGGGCGACGGCGAGAATGCGGCCGCCCTCGGGCAGCTTGCCGTGACGAAAGGCCTGGAACAGGGCGGGCATCAGTTTGCGCCAGGTGAGGTCGCCGGTACCGCCGAAGAAGACGAGGTCGAAAGACATGGATTGCGAGCGCTGTTGTGTGTGAAAATCGCTGACGATGTAACCTAGTTACACGTTAATGATGGCCAAGTTTCATCGCCGCGTCAATCCAAACCCCAGGCTTTTGCGTTTTCCCTGGGGAAAGTCAGGGTTTTCTCGGTCCGGGCCTGTAACCGCGATGTCGCAGTCAGACGCTGCCGACAGGTTCTAATCTTGGCTGTCCCATTGCCACTCTCCAGCTTTCCGCCATGAACCAACTCGACCAGCTCAAAGCCTTCACCACCGTGGTGGCCGACACCGGCAACTTCCTGCAACTGGCCCAATACGCGCCGCGTGACGCCACCACCAACCCCTCGCTGATACTGAAGGCGGTGCAGTCGCCCGACTACGCGCCGCTGCTGGCCGAAACGGTGGCCAAGCACAGCAGCGAGCCGCTGGACGAGATCGTCGACCAGGTGCTGGTGCGCTTCGGCCTCGAGATACTGAAGGTGGTGCCGGGCCGCGTATCCACCGAGGTCGATGCCCGCCTGAGTTTCGACATGGCCGGCAGCATTGCCCGGGCCCATCGCATCATCGAGCTCTACGAGCAGGCAGGCATCGGCCGCGAGCGCGTGCTGATCAAGCTGGCCTCGACCTGGGAGGGCATACAGGCCGCCGCGGCGCTGGAGCATGAGGGCATCCACTGCAATCTGACGCTGCTGTTCTCGTTCTGCCAGGCGGTGGCCTGTGGTGAGGCCGGCGTGCAGCTGATCTCGCCCTTTGTCGGTCGCATCTACGACTGGTACAAGAAGTCGGCCGGCGCGGCCTGGGACGAGGTGGCCAGCTCCGGTGTCAACGACCCCGGCGTCAAGTCGGTGGCGCAGATCTATGCCTACTACAAGAAGTACGGCGTTCCGACCGAGGTGATGGGCGCGAGCTTCCGCAATATCGGCCAGATCCAGGCGCTGGCCGGTTGCGACCTCTTGACCATCAGCCCCGATCTGCTGGGTCAGCTGCAGGCGCTGGACACACCTCTGCAGCGCCAGCTCAGCGCCGAGATGGCCCAGGGCATGAGCCTGGAGGCGCACAGCTACAACGAGGCCACCTTCCGCTTCGCGCTGAACCAGGACGCGATGGCCACCGAGAAGCTGGCCGAGGGCATACGCCTGTTCGCCATCGACGCCGGCAAGCTGGATCAGATGATTGAGTCGCTGCGATGAAACATCCGCGCTGTGACCAGACCCCGGCCTGGGCCGCGCTGAACGCGCATTTCGAGGCCCAGGGCCGGCACTTCGATCTGCGCCAGGCCTTTGCCGCCGACACGGCGCGCTTCGGCAAGTTGTCGGTGCAGGCGCCCCAGGTGTTTGCCGATCTGTCCAAGAACCTGCTCGACGACGCCGGCCTGCCGCTGCTGCTGCAGCTGGCCCGCGATTGCGGGCTGGAAGCGCAGCGCGACGCGATGCTGGCCGGTGAGGCGATCAACCACACCGAGGGCCGCGCGGTGCTGCACACGGCCCTGCGCGCGCCTGCGGGCCAGGGCCCGCACAGCGAGCAGGTGCACGAGGTGCTGGAGCGCCTGCTGGCCTATGTGGAGCAGGTGCGCGACACGGCCCGTAGCGGCATCCACCACGTGGTGCACATCGGCATCGGTGGCAGCGACCTGGGCCCGCAGATGGTCGTGCCGGCGCTGGACTCGTTTTCCCACCCGGAGCTGAAGCTGCACTTCGTTTCCAACGTCGATGGGCACGACCTGGCCCCGGTGCTGCGCGGCTTGAGCCCGCATGACACGCTGTTCGTCGTCGCCTCCAAGACCTTCACGACGCAGGAGACCCTGGCCAATGCCCAGGCCGCCAAGGCCTGGTTCCTGGCCCAGGGCGGTACCGACATTGCCAAGCACTTCGTGGCGACTACAACGAACGTTGCAGCGGCGGCGGCCTTCGGCATCAGCACCACCTTCGGCTTCTGGGACTGGGTCGGCGGCCGCTACTCGATCTGGTCGGCGATCGGCCTGCCGATCGCGCTGGCCATAGGTGCCGACAACTTCCGCGCCTTCCTGGCCGGCGCCCATGCGATGGACCGGCACTTCGCCCAGGCCCCGCTCGAGGCCAATCTGCCGGTCCTGCTGGGCCTGCTCGATGTCTGGTACCGCAACTTCCACGGCTTCGGTAGCCGTAGCGTGGCCCCCTACCACCAAGGGCTCAAGCGCCTGCCGGCCTATCTGCAGCAGCTGGAGATGGAGAGCAATGGCAAGGGGGTCGATCTGGATGGCAATGCGCTTGCGTATGCCACCAGCCCGGTGGTCTGGGGCGAGGCCGGCACGAATGGCCAGCACGCCTATTTCCAGATGCTGCACCAGGGCACGGATGTGATCCCGGTCGAGTTCGTCGCCGTGAAGACGCCCAACTATGGTGCCGGCCTGGCCCCGGTGCTGGGGCCCCTGCTGGCCGATCAGCACCAGAAGCTGCTGGCCAACTGCCTGGCGCAATCGCAGGCGCTTATGCAGGGCAAGACCACCGAGCAGGCGCTGACCGAGCGCGCGCCGACGGCCAGTGCCGCGCTGGACGCGCACACGGTGGCGCGCCACCGCAGCTTTCCCGGCAACCGACCGAGCACGACCTTTGTGCTGGAGGCGCTGACCCCGCGGAGCTTGGGCGCGCTGATAGCGATGTACGAGCAGCGGGTGTTCGTCAGCGGTGCGCTGTGGGGCATCAACAGCTTCGACCAATGGGGCGTGGAGCTGGGCAAGGCCCTGTGCAGCGCTCTGCTGCCACGGGTGGCCGGTGGCGATGTGAGGGGACTGGATGGATCGACCGCGGGCTTGCTGGCGCGGTTGACTCGGTAAGAGACCCAGTCAGTTGGGGTCAGAGCTTGCCGAACCCGGCAAGGTCTGACCCGCAAGATCATCAGTTTCATCCTGCTCGGGGTGGGCTTCCACCCTGAACGACTCGCTGGCCCAGGCGCCCAGATCGATCATCCGGCAGCGCTCGGAGCAGAATGGCCGCCAGGTGTTCTGCGGCGCAAACACGCTGTCACCGCCACAGGTGGGGCAGCGCACGATGCGCGGGGCAGGGGAGGAGGTCTCGGTTGTCATGCACAAAGCGTCAGTTCGAATGAGGTGTCCTTGGGGGCCAGCCTGAGCCGGCCCTCGTCGTCCTGCTGCATCAGCCGTATCGAGACCATCAGCCTATGGCCGCTGATCTCGGGGATCAGCCCCAGACCCCCGTCGATGCGCATCCGCAGCAGCTGATAGACGCGACCGGCCGCCAGGCTTTGCTGGTACTGGCCGGCGCTGGCGGCCACCATATGGGGCACGCCGGCATCGCGCAGCAGGCCCAGCAGCACCTGCAGGGCCTCGGCCAAGGGCATCAGGGTGGTCATCCACTGCATTAGGTCCGTGCGGCGCTTGGTCGGCGCGAACTGCTGCCAGGCGAAATAGGCCGGCAGGTCGAACTCGCAGGTGCCGCCCGGGATGTTGATGCGGCTGCGTATGCTCATCAGCCATTCATTGGCGGTGAGGCTGTGGCCGGCCTTGCCGGACAGCTGGTTCAGACCGTTGAAGGCATGGTCGATGCGCGCCACCACCTCGTCCAGCGCAGCCTCCGAGATCGACGGGTTGCCGCGGTAGCTGTTGAGCTGGGCCTTGTGCCGCTCCAGCTCCTTCAGCAGGTCCGACTTCAGATCGGCACGCGAGGCCACATCCATGACCTCGAAAATCGTGGCCAGCGCGAAGTGGTGATCCATCGGGGCATCGCGCGGTATCAGCTGGGCCAGGCGGTCGAACAGGTGTTCGAGCCGCAGCATGGTGCGAATGCTTTCGTTGAACGGGTATTCGTAGAGGACCAAGGCGGCCATTCCTTGTCAGTCAATGCAGCAGGAGAGAGTTCGGGGCCCGACAACGTCGCACCCAAGCCTGTTGATTGTTTCACAGGGCGCGCATTGGTTCCACGCCGGCAACAAGAAATGCCAAAAAGGCTCAACTACAGGCTGATGGCAGCCAATGGGCATACAGCGCCTGAACCTGCTGCTGCAGCTCGGCCAGGCTCAGACCTTCGTTGAAGATCACCGCGTCGGCGGCGGCACGTCTGGCCCGCCGGGTGGCCTGCTGGTCCAGCACCGCCTGCACCGCCAGGGCCGTCCAGCCGGAGCGGCGCATCACCCGCTCGATCTGGGTCGCCTCCAGGCAGTCCACCACCAGCACCCGGTCCACCCGCTCACGCCAGCGGCCGGACTCGACCAGCAGCGGTACGTCGAACACGATCACCTGGCTGAGCGCCTCGGCCGCACGCCGCGACGTTTCGGCGCCAATCATCGGGTGCAGGATGGCTTCCAGCGCCAGGCGGTTGCCGGCATCGCCGAAGGCCAGGGCGCGCATATGGGCACGGTCCAGCGCACCGTCGCTGCCAATGGCTTGAGGTCCGAAGCGCTCGGCAATGGCGGGCAGGGCAGCACCACCGGGAGCGGTCAGCTCACGGGCGATCGCATCGGTGTCGATCAAAGTGGCGCCCAATTCGACGAAAGCCCGGGCGACGGTGCTCTTGCCGCTGCCAATGCCGCCGGTCAGGCCTATGCGCAGCGGCTGATGCGGGCTCGGCTTCAGGCCTAGGCCCATCCCATCCAGCCCAGCACGCGCTGCGGGCCGGCCAGCAGGGCCACCAGTCCGCCGCCGACCAGAAAGGGGCCGAAGGGCACATAGCGGCCCTCGCGCAGGCTGCTGCTCATCTTCATCGCGATGCCGACCACCGCGCCTATCACCGAGGCACCCAGCACGATGGGCAGAATCATCTGCCAGCCCAGCCAGGCGCCCAGGGCGGCGAGCAGCTTGAAGTCGCCATAGCCCATGCCCTCCTTGCCGGTGGTCAGCTTGAACAGCCAGTACACCGACCACAGCGAAAGATAGCCGGCGCAGGCACCGATCAAGGCCTGCTGCAGCGGCAGGGTCCAGCCGGCGGCAGCGACCACCAGGCCGGCCCACAGCAGCGGCTGGTTGATCGAATCGGGCAAGAGGGTGGTGTCCCAGTCGATCGCGGCCAGTGCCACCAGAGCGGCGGCAAAGGCGCACCACAGCAGGGTCAGCTCTTGCGCACCGAAGCGCCAGCCGATGGCCGCGAACAGCAGGCCGGTCAGTAGCTCGACGATGGGGTAACGCGGCGAGATTGGTGTCTTGCAGGCCGAGCAGCGGCCACGCAGGCGCAGCCAGCCGATCAGCGGCATGTTCTCGTGCCAGGCCAGTTGATGGCCGCAACTGGGGCAGCGCGAGCGCGGCTTGGCGATGGTCAGTGCCGGCAGCGCCTCGACCTTGGCGCCGACCAGGGCGGCGGCGCCGGCCACCTTGTCGGCCTCGGCAGCGCTCAGTCCGGCCAGCTTCTGCAGGGTCGGCTTGTCGCTCAGATGGTCGGCGGCGTCGCCCAGCCACTGCCGCTCCATCATCAAGGGCACGCGGTGGACCACCACATTGAGGAAGCTGCCCACGCACAGGCCCAGAATACCCAGGGCGAGCGGCGACAGGAGGAATCGAATCAGCTCTGCATCCATCCCGCGCTTACACCACTTGGCCGAGCTTGAAGATGGGCAGGTACATGGCGACGACGATGCCGCCGATCATGGTGCCCAGGATGACGATGATGATGGGCTCCATCAGGCTGGACAGGCCCTTGACCATCTCGTCGACCTCATCCTCGAAGAACTCCGCGGCCTTGGACAGCATATGGTCCAGCGAGCCCGACTCTTCACCAATGGACGACATCTGCAGCACCATACTGGGAAAGATATTGGTCGATTGCATCGAGGTGGTCAGCGAGGAGCCGGTCGAGACATCGCGCTGGATCTGCTCGGTCGCCTCGGCGAACACGGCATTGCCCGAGGCGCCGCCGACCGAGTCCAGCGCCTCCACCAGCGGCACGCCGGCGGCGAACATCGTCGCCAGGGTGCGCGTCCAGCGCGCCACGGCCGATTTGTAGAGCAGGTCGCCGAAAACCGGTATCTTCAGCAGCAGCCGGTCCATCGTCCTCTGCATCTTCTCGGAGCGCTTCCAGCTTTGCAGGAAGAAATAGATACCCCCGCCGAGGAAACCGAATATCAGGTACCAGTAGGCAACGAAGAACTCCGACATGGCGATCACCGCCAGCGTTGGGGCCGGCAGGTCGGCACCAAAGGATTTGAATACATCTTTGAAGGCCGGCACAACGAAAATCATGATCACGGCCAGCACGATAAAGGCCACGACCATCACGCCGAGCGGATACATCAGCGCGCCACGGATCTTGTTCTTCAGCGCTACCGATTTTTCCTGGTAAATCGCGAGGCGGTCGAGCAAAGCTTCCAGAATACCGCCGGCCTCGCCCGCCTCGACCAGATTGCAGTACAGCGCGTCGAAATACATCGGGTGCTTGCGGAAGGCGGTGGACAGGCTTGTGCCGGTCTCCACATCGCCGCGAATCTCGTTCAACAGCCGGGTCAGCTTCGGGTTCGGGCTGCCGCGGGCGACGATATCGAAGGCCTGCAGCAGCGGCACGCCGGCGCGCATCATCGTCGACAGCTGACGCGTGAAGATGGCGATGTCCTTCTGGTTGATCGACTTGCCGCCACTCAGACGGCGCTTCTTCACCTTGCTGACAAGAATGCCCTGGCGCCGCAGCGTGGCGTTGACCATGGCTTCGCCGCCGGCGCGGATTTCCCCGCGCACGATCTTGCCGTTGCGGTCCTTGCCTTCCCATTCGAAGACGAATTCCGGAATATTCTTTACCGCCGCTGACGTCGCCATATCACCTCCTGGGGTCCCTTCCCCAGCGTGTCGATTGTCCCTGCTGGGGGGCTTATTCGTTCGTGACCGAAATCACTTCTTCCAGGGTTGTCATACCCGCACGGACCTTGATCAAACCCGAGGCGCGCAGGTCGCGCACGCCCTCTTTTCGAGCCTGGTCGGCAATATCGACGGCCGTGCCCAGGGCGAGAATGATGCGTTGAATCGCGTCGGTGATGGGCATCACCTGATACAGGCCGACCCGGCCCCGATACCCATTGTTGCAATTCGAGCAGCCCACGGCGCGATAAGGTTTCCAATTGCCGTCAAGGTCCACCTCGGCAAAACCGGCGCGCACCATCGCCTCGCGGGGATAGTCGGCCGGCACCTTGCAGTTTTCGCACAGGCGCCGCGCCAGGCGCTGGGCGGTAATCAGCAGGATGCTGGAGGCGATGTTGAACGGCGCCACGCCCATGTTCAGCAGGCGGGTGAGGGTGGACGGGGCATCGTTGGTGTGCAGGGTGGACATCACCATATGGCCGGTCTGGGCGGCCTTGATGGCGATGTCGGCGGTGTCAAGGTCGCGGATTTCGCCGACCATGATCACGTCCGGATCCTGGCGCAGAAAGGCCTTCAGCGCAGCGGCAAAGGTCAGGCCGGCCTTGTCGTTGACGTTCACCTGGTTGACGCCGGGAAGGTTGATTTCGGCCGGATCTTCGACGGTGGCGATATTCACCCCCGGCTGATTCAGGATGTTCAGGCAGGTGTAGAGCGATACCGTCTTGCCCGAGCCGGTGGGCCCGGTGACCAGAATCATGCCGTAGGGCCGGTGGATGCAGGCCAGCAGCCGCTCCTTCTCGATCTTCTCGTAACCCAGCGCCTCGATGCCCAGCTTGGCACTGGACGGGTCAAGAATCCGGATCACGATCTTCTCGCCGAACAGGGTGGGCAGGGTGCTGACCCGGAAGTCGATCGCCTTGCTGCCGAACTTCAGCTTCATGCGGCCGTCCTGCGGCACGCGGCGCTCGGCGATGTCCATGCGCGAGATCACCTTGATGCGTGAGGCCAGCTTGTCCTTGATGGCAATCGGTGGCTGGGTGATCTCGCGCAGCTCGCCGTCGATGCGAAAGCGCACCCGGTAGTGGTATTCATAGGGCTCGAAGTGCAGGTCCGAGGCGCGCATATTGATCGCGTCGATGAGCATCTTCTGCAGGAAGCGCACCACCGGTGCGTCTTCCACATCGGTCTGTACATCGGCCGTTTCGGGGGCGGCATTCTCCTCGTCGGTGACGTCGAACTCGAAGTCGCCGCCGGAGATCGACTCCAGCGCCTCGTTGGCGCTGGTCGTCGTGCCCTCGACCAGCTTGGCCAGCTTGTCGTGCTCGACGATCACCCATTCCGGCGAGAGCTGGGTGGCGAACTTGATGCGTTCGACCGCCTCCTGGTCGGTCGGGTCGGCGCCGGCAATGAACAGCCGGCTGCCGCGCCGGCCCAGCACCAGCACCTGGTACTGGGCCGCGAGCTTGGCGTCGATGATGTTGCGCGGCAGCTTCTGCAGGTCCAGCGCATTCAGGTCCAGCAGGGGCAGGGCCAGCGCATGGGCCAGGGTGTGCGCCAGGTCGGTGGCCGAGACCGCGCTGGCCGCCATCACCGCCGCGACGAAGCTGGTTTTCTTCTCCTTGGCGCTGCGCGCCAGCTCCTCGGCCGCCTTGGGCTGCAGCTTGCCGGCGTGCACCAGCACCCGTGCCACGCCGGACAGCGTGGATTGCAGGGGTTCGGCCAAGGGAGTTTCCACGGTGGAGGTCTGCGCTTTCGAAATCAAGGGCGGGGGTGATGAATCATCGCCTTATCTGGCGCACTGTACATCCTGCAAAACGCGGAGCCCTTGCGCGGCCCTGCACAGGCTGTCTTCGGCCCAATTGATCCCGACTTGATCCAGTCTATGCACCGATATGCGGCAGGATAGGCCGCTTGCTTGGCCGGCCCTAGCGCGAACCCCTGTTGTCGCTGGCGCTGCATCCACGCAAGATGCAGGGTTCAGGGTGCCGTGGGCACGGATCAAGCTTTTTCCGAGAGGATGGCACTGTGGGCGACAAGTACCTGAGCGAGAAAGAGTGGAAGAACTTCAGCAAGAACCCGGCCTACAAGGACGCAGCGCTGGTGAAGGCCCTGGCCGCGCTGGACAAGGCCGAGAAGCAAGGCCCCGAGGCGCAGATCTCGGCGCTGGACGAGCTGGACAAGCAGGTCGACGTATTGCTCAAGGCGCACAAGGGCGACAAGATCCTGGCCAACTATCTGGACGAGATCGATAAAGCGGCCAGGAAGCTGCGCAGAGAGGCCGACAAAGCGCTGGAGCAGGCGGCCGACAAGGATGCCGAGGAGGACGATGAGCCTGGCAGCGCACTGCTGGACCCCAAGCGCCTGCTGGCCCAGCTGACCCTGTGCCGACGCGACCCCGAGCGCACCGTGCAATTCGGCTTTGTCGACGGCAAGGACAAGAATCCCGCTGTGCTGGCGCTGAGTCCCAAGGTCAGCGGGCGCAAGCTGTTTGCCAAGCTGCAGGCCGAGACCGGTGTCAAGACCGGCGCCTATGGTTCGGCATGGGTGGACGGCAGCAGCCTGATGCTGCAGCTCGACAAACCGCTCGGCGGCCTGGTCAAGAAGGTGCGAGCGCCGGTCAAGGCCTGCGGCTTCAAGATTGCCAAGGCGGTGCTTTGGAATGCCGACGGCACGGTGTTCGAGCAAGATGAACAGGATGACGGCGCCGAGCCGCAGCCGCCAGCCGAGGCATCGGCCACGCCTGCGGCGACGGTTGCAGCGGACACCCCGACCGGTGGCAGTATCCCGTCCGCCCAGCCGGCACTGGAAGCGGCCTACCAGGCGCGCGTCAAGGCGCTGACCGAGGATCTGAAGATGGCGATCATCTCGGGCACCCCTGCCGGAAACGAGGCTAGATTGCGTTTCAGCGAATCCCAAGTCTTCTCGCGCAACAAGGACTTTCCCCAGGCGATGGCGCTTCTCGTCGCCGTCGAAGAGGCGATCAAGAGGGCGCTTGCGGGTACTGCCGGCGCCAGTGACGCCGCAACGCAGGCCAATGCGGCGGCTGCGGGTGACCCGGCCACCGAATACAAGGCGAGGCTGGCGGATTGTTCGCCGGCCATCAAGGCGGCGATCGTGGCCAAGGGGCCGAATGTCGCCGCCATCGCCAAGCTGATGGCCCAGTCCATCGCGCTGTCCAAGCCTGGCGGCGACATGGCCCTGGCGCTTGCGAAGCTGGCGGAGTGCCGGGCTCTGGCCAGCGCCGATGCCCCTGCGGCTGCGATGCCTGCGGCCCCGGCTGCGTCGCCGGCCGTCCCGAAACGCAAGCGGCCGGTGTCGCCCCGGGTGGCCTTCATGCAGGCGCGCCTGCTGTGGAGCCAGGCGCGCACCAAGATCCAGGCCGAGCTGCGGCAGCTGGAAGCTGCGATCCTCGAAGGGGCCAAGGACGAGCCCGACTTTGCCGAGATCAAGGCCAACTCCGGTGTGGTCTATGAAATGCTCGACTTCCTTGACGAGGGGCTGATCGACAAGCTCGACGAGGCGCTGAACGCGACGACCGATGCCGAGCGTCGTGACTTGCAGGCGCAGGCGCTGGACATCGTCAACGAGAACCTCGACTACGTGAGCACCGACGCCATGGTGAAGGACATCCTCAACAATGGCTTCGTGAAGCTGTCCTTCCTGCCCACGCTTGAGCCGCTGCTGAAGGATCTGGCACAGACCCTGGATGCCGCCACCGCTGACCGAGCCTGAGCTCGACAAAGGAGAATACGCATGGACCCTTCGGGCAAGGACCGGGACGACAGCGCCTCGGAAGACGGCGGCCAAACGGCCTCGCAACGGCAGATGCTGAGCCACCTGCGCTTTGCGCGGACCCAGGGTCGGCGCAAGCTCCAGGTAGAGCAGCCCCAAATCCAGCCGACGCTACAGCTTCAAGAAGAGAAGAAGTCGGCCGACGGGCTCGTGCGCCGGCCCCAGCTGCGCCGGGAGGCTCGCATCCGGGTCGAGTTGCCGAAGTTGGAGGCCGAGGCGAAGCCCTTGCTGGAAAGGGCCGAGCTGCTGGTCAATGACGGCACCATCGCCCCGCAGCTGCGCCAAGAGTTCGCCGAGAAGTCGCGCAACTTCAGGGTGGCCAGGGGCACCGACGACGCCAGCCAGGCCAAAAAATCGCTGGTCTTCCAAAAGATCGCCGCGCTGCAGCTCGTCAACGGCAAGTCGGCCGCCGAACAGAAGCAAGCGCAAGTGGCGGGCCAGAAGGCGCTGTTTGGCGACCTGGCGCCGATGTTGTCCAGCGTCAAGAAGGCCAGCTTCCCGGTCGGCCAGTTCGAGCACATCCAAGCCCTGCCGGCACGGGAAAAGGACATGAACAAGCGAGACGTGGCCCTGTCGCAGCAGTTCCAGAGCTATCTGGCTGTGCTGGAGACCCTGGAGAATGACAAGGCGGCCGCGACGGATGCCAAGACCCTGAAGGGCGACTGCCAGGCGCTGATCGCCGCGGCCGATGCCTACCTGACACACTTCGCCAATGTGCTGGACCGCCAGCAGCGGGCGGACGAGACGCGGCTGCACGAGAAGCGCTACTGCGAGGAGGGCCGGCTGTCGGCCATGCAGTACCTGATTGCGCTGGACTTCGAGGCCATTCCAGACCCCAAGGACTTGGCCGACGGCTGGAGCGAGAAGGACCAGATCCTAGCGGCCAGCGTGCGCGCGAAGATCAACTACCACGAGGCCTACCAGGACGCGATCACCCTGGGTGACGGCGGTGACGCTTCGGGCGCCTCTGAGTCGCGCTGGCTCAGGGGGGCTGACTGGGAAGCCGTGGCCGGCGCCAAACCCGGCGACTTGCGCCGCGGACACGACGCGGACGGGCTGGCGATGCCGGTGAACAAGCGCGTGGCGATCTTCAAGACCGCCATCGGCGAGAAGGCGCCGGACGGCATGAGCGACGACCAGCCGGGTGCCGGTGCCATCAAGGAGGCTCTGGCCTGTGCGAACGCCAAGCTGTTCGCCCGGCAGACGGGCATCGATCTGGGCGTGCCGGAAACCCATGTGGTGTCGGTGAACCGCTACGCGATCAAGGGCGGCGGCCCGACCGAAAAAGGCAAGGCCTCCGGTGGCTCGGTCGAGGAGGTGGTGGGTTCTTCACAAGACAACGCCGGGGCCAAGGACCAACTGGGCGAGCTGCCGCGCGGCGTGCTGAAGACGGTCCCGGCCGAAGACGTGCACAAGATGGCCCTGCTGGACATCATGTCGCTCAATTGCGACCGCCACGCCGGCAACATCATGGTCAAGTTCAATGACAAGAACCAGCCCTCACTGGTGCCCATCGACCACGGCGGCAGCATGCCCAGCCGCAAAGACTTCGACAAGGTGTCGGGCCGCATAGGCGGTGTTGACAGCCGGCCCGGGGCCACAGGCGAAGTCCCAACTGTCATGGTCGTCAACGAGCTTCTGACCTTGCCGGCCGCCTACGAGCCCTTCGACCCCCAGATGCTGGCGCAGCTGGACTTGCTGAATCCGGCGGCCATGGTCGATGGCATGAAGGCCCACCGCGATGCCGTCGACGAGGTGCATGCGGGGCTGGAGGCCAAGGACAAGGTGCCCGATGAGCGCTTCGAGATGTCCAGGCGCTCGATGATGTTCATGAAGCTCGCCGCCAAGGCCCGGATGAGCCCGGCCGAGATCCAGATTGCGCTGGGCCGGCGCGGCGGCGAACTCTTCGACGTTGCGGACGACCGTTTTGAGGCGCTGGCCGCTGAGGTGATCGAGCAATTTATCCCGCTCAAGGAAGGCTACAAGGATCTGTTCACCGCCCCGCGCGACCAGGTCAGCGTGCTGGCCAAATGGCTGGCCGACAACGGCTGGACCCTGCCGGACGCGACGGGCAAGCCCAGTGCCGAGCAATTCCTCATGACCCATCCGGTCAAGGCATGGCGGCTTTTTGACACCGGCACGCCCAACAAGAACCCGGTCAAGGCAGCGGCCGTGCCCGAGCCCGTGGCCCCCAAGGATGACGACTTGCCGGTGCCCGACGAGGCGGTCAAGGCGCTGGTGATCCAGGCCTTCCCCAGCATCAAGGTGGCGGTCGAACCAAAGATCTGGGCGCGCCGCCTGTACTACTGGGCCGAGCTCAAGACGCTGGGTGGCGAGCAGCGCTATCAGACCATCCTGCTTGGGCTGAAAGCGCAAGGGGTGACGGCCGACCAAAGTCCGGTTGGCGCGCTCAAGACGGTGCAACTCTGGCAGGAACTCCAGAAGGATGACAGGCGCCAGGCATTGACGAACTTGCCGGCTGCTAACGGGGCTGTGGCCAGCCAGTTCCTGGCCGAGGTGCTAGGCGCGGACAACAAGAACAGGGCGCTCAAGGCCTTGGAGGACCAGCTGACGAACGCTGACGATGCCATCGACGACGACGAGGTGCTGGTCGGGTCGATCAAGCGGATGCTGTCTGAGGTGGCCCAGTGGCTCAGCGGACGGCGCCGGGTGCCAGGCCTGAAGGCATTTCAGATCCGGGCCGATGAGGTCTCGCAGGCGCTGGGCCCAAGCCCGCCGAGCGCGGTGCTGGCGGCTGCGAAGGCGCTGCACGGCGAAGTGTATGACGCGATGCTGGATACCGTCGCCGACGAGGCCAGGGCCACGGTGGCGGCCTTCCAGCAGCAGGTCAGCAACCCGTCCATCGTCAGGTATGCCGACCGCATGCTGGGCAATGTGATCGACTCTTGCTACAACGCGAAGTCGCTGTTCCTGGGCGAGAAGACGCTCAACAAGCTCGAGCGGCTCGATGAGCTGGTGCCGGTCGAACGGTTGATTGCGCAGGCCCGGCAAGAGGCTGACCTGCTCAGGGGTCAGATCAAGTCCAAGGACGTGCTGGCCTTGTTGGAGGTGCGGCTCCAGTACCTCATCACCATCGGCAACGTTGACGTGCCGACGCTCCACGAGGCCAAGCTGGCGCTGGCCAGGCTTGCGGCGACCGCAGACATTGCGGCCCTCTGGGCTGAGGTTGAAGAAACGGCCGATGGGCTCAGGCGGGGCCTCCCAGCCACGATGCGGGGAGACATCGATGTGGCGCTCTCGCAGGTGCGCGCCGAGTTGCTGGTGAACGGGCAAATCGACAAGGGAACGCAGGCTTTCGAGGCGATGAAGGCGCAGGGCGATCTGCTGAAGCAGGAGGTCAACCAAATGCCCAGGTTCAGCTGGGAAAATACGTCGATGGCCAAGAAGGCCGCGATCTCAGGCCGTTTCATCTCGGACAAGGACACCGGCATCAGCAGCGCCGTGGAAAAGCCCCTAAAAGCCAAGAAAGAGTTTCTGGCGGCGCTGGGTAAGGGCGCGGCGTGGCAGGAGGCAGGACAACGGGCCGTCACTGCCTATGAAGCGTTTGAGAATTTTGCGAATGTCACGCTGCGCGGACTGGAGTCACCCAACCCGCCCAGCCGGGCCTGGCAGGCCTATTGCGACAGCGCCGTGAGCGCCTGTGCCAAGGAAATCGCCGATATCAAGGATCAGATGGCGAGTCGGCTCTGAGGTCGACCGACCCCGTGCCGGCAGCCTGTGCGGGGTTCAGGCCAAGACGTTGTAAAGTGGTCGGCGTCGGCCCCCCCATGGCCTAGGGGCCGCCCGAATTGCTGCCACGACAACAAGTCTGCATGCTGCGCCTGGTGCATTCAGGCGCAGGCGTGCGCGCCACCGCACAGCCTCAACGAAGTACCGGGAGCCCAAGATGAGCAACAAGTACCTGACCGAGAAGAATTGGTCCGACTTCAGCAAGAAGCTGGACTATGACGACAAGGCCTGGCTCAAGGCCCTGGCGGCACTCTCCAAAGCCGAGAAGGCCGGCCCGGAGGAGCAGCTCAAGGCGCTGGACGAGGTGCAGGAGGAGGCCGACGACCTGCTCAAGAAGAACAAGGCCGACAAGCCGCTGGCCGCCTATCTGAAGGACGTCGACGCCGCGATCAAGGACGAGCGCAAGAGCATCGAGAAGGAAATCGAGAAGGCCGACAAGGAGGCTCAGGAGAGCGAGGGCGAGGAAGAGGAAAGCCCGACCCTGCTGACCACCAAGATGGTGCCGCTGCTGCGCGAGGTGCGCAAGGGTACGGTGCTGAAGGCGATGATTGCAGTGGCCGGCAAGGACTGCGTGGTGATGGTCTCGCGCAAGCCCATTGGCCCGCCGCGGCGCAAGCTGCTGACCACCGAGCTGGGCACGACCAGCGGCGTGAAGTTCGTGATGGGCGAATGCATTTTCGAGCAGAACGCCCACACCTTCGTGCTGATGACCCAGGCCGCCGGCATGGCCAAGAAAATCAAGGAAGCGCTGCTCAAGCAGACCGAGCAGCGCTACAAGATCCGCGTGCGCGGCGAAGACCCGAACGACATCGACGATGACGGCGAGCCGGCCGAAAGCGGTGCCGACCAGGACGATGACGAAGACGAGGACGGCCCGATCACCGCCGAGCAGGCGCAGTACGAAGAAAAGCTGCTGACGCTGGAGCCGCTGTACCTGAAGGCAATGAAGGAGCAGCGCCCGGATGCCCAGCGCCTGCGCGGTGTGTTCGAGTTCATGGCAGGCAAGGCGACGACCCGTGACTGGGTCGCGGCGCTGAAGTCCATGGCCATGCTCAATACCATGCTGGGCAACCCGGTCGATCTGGCCAAGGTGGCGATTCCGCCCGCGCCGCCTAGGCCGACCGCCGGTGGCGAGGTGAAACCGCCGGCCACGACCGCCCCTGTCGACCCCAATGACCCGGGCCAGAAGTTCAACACCCGGCTGGCGGCCCTGCTGCCGCGCATCAAGGGCGGGCCGCCCGAGGCGGCCACCGACATCAAGCTCAAGGTCAGCGAAGCGGGCATGTTCGCGCGCAAGAAGGAGTTCGACTCCGCCAATGGCCTGCTCGATGCAGTCGAGAAGCTGTTGGGGCAGGGCGGTGGCACCATCCCGCCGGCGCCGCCGCTGCCGGGCGATGCCCCCGCCGTCAAGCCCACGGCCACGGGCGGCGACGAGGGTGCGGCCTTCAACGCCCGCCTGGCCGCCCTGCTGCCCAAGGTCAAGGAGGCCATTACCTCCGGCCGTACCGATGCGCAGGACATCAAGCTCAAGGTCAGCGAGGCCGGTGTGTTCGCGCGCAAAAAGGAGTTCGACACGGCCAACACCATGCTGGCCGAGGTCGAGCAGGCCCTGGCCAAGGTGCAGGCCAAGGTCGAGGAAGATGTCGAGGAAGGGGTGGCCGAGACCGAAGCCGAGGAGCAGACGGACGATGCCGCCGCAGCCCGCTATTTCGAGCTGTTCAACCAGCTCGAAGCCGACTATCTGGCGGCCATCAAGGCCAGCGGCAGCGACAGCAAGGACATCAGCGACCGGATCGCGAAGCTGACGCAGACCTGGGGTCGTGCCTCCGATGCGGCCGAGGGCGAGAAATACGGCGATGCCGTGCAGATCCTGCAGAAACTGATCGACGACGACGTGCTGGCCCAACTGCTGGAGGCCAAGCGCGAGGCCGCAGCGGAGTCCAAGCCCAGCGGTATCGTGGCGCAGCGAAAATTCATGCTGGAGCGCTGGGCGCGCATTCCGGCCGAGCTGGGCGTCGAGCTGCAGACCCTGCGCAAGAGCCTGGAGTCGGCCGGCACCGACGGCAACCCGGCCGAGCTGACCGATGCCATCGAGGCCCATCTGAGCAAGCTGCTCGGCGATATGCAGAACCAGCTCGATGCCGGCATCAATGCCGGCAACATGGACATGTTCAAGGGCCTGCGCCAGCGCGTCGAGACCGACAGCGTGATCGGCCATCTGCTGAAGGCGCCGTTCATGAACGGTAGCAAGTTCAAGCAGGCGACGCTGGACGCGATGAAAGAGATCGAGGAGGCGATGACCGTCTGAGTCAACGATCAGGCCAGGCCCTCCGCGGCGGGCCTGGCCTTCCTTACTTGACGGTTTCCGCTTCCTCGTCGAACAGGCTCATCAGGTTCTCCGGCGGGCGCACCTTCTCCAGCGCGTCGGAGAGTTCCTGCCAGCTCGAATCGATGTCGGCGGCTGCCTCCTCGGCGGCGAGTTTGAACTCGGCCACCAGATCGCTCATTTCCTTGTGCTGCTTGCCGTTCTTGTCGCGCGGATCGTAGTTGTTCAGCAGATCGCGGAAGCGGTCGGCGGACGTCTCGAAGTCATCGCGCAGGCTGTCCAGCGAGGCAAAATGGCCATCGCGCTCGGCCTTGACATAGCCGACCTTGACGATCATCTCGACCTGCGTCTGGAACTCGACCCGCAGCCTGGCGATCTGGACCAGTGTCTCGTCGACGCCGCCGGCATTCGCCGGCATCACACCGCCCAGCGTCTCGCCGCGCTGCTTGGCCGTGGTCCAGCTCTTGGCCGTCAGCTCGACCACCGCGGGCATCCAGTCGGGCACGGTGTAGCGCTTGAGCACGACGTTGTCCTCATTGAAGCTGGTCTCCAGGAACTTCTGCACCTGGCTGACATTGCTGTCCTTCTGTGACAGGGTCAGCGCATTCAGGCCGCAGGTGCGCATGGCCTCCTGGGCCATTGCATCGCGCTTTACCGCTGCGCCCCAGGCCAGCGTGTATTTGGCCAGGGTCGGGTTGAGCTTGCGCGCCAGCAGGCCCAGCTTGCGGCTGTCCGGATTGGCCCAGGCCTTGCGGGTGATGCGCCAGGCGTTTTCCAGATCGGCCTTCTTGTAGTACTCGTAGGCAATGTCTTCGGCCGCGATGGCCAGCGCCGCACCCTTGGCCAGGGCCACGCCGGCGGCCGAGGAAATACCGCTGCAGCTGACGATCTCGCCAATCATCCGCGCCAGTTCCAGCGCCGCCTGAATCGCGTAGTGCGAGAACTGCTCGCCCTGGTTCTTGACGAAGTTGGCGGCCGAGCTTTCAAAGCTGCTGACCGCCTTGTGCATGTCCTTCTGGTTGTTGATCCAGGTGTTGAGCATGCTCGCCCGCTGCGTCGCCTTGATCAGGTTGGCGGCGAGCTTGATCGCTGCGCCGCCGACGGCCATCGGCGCCACGAACTGCTCGACGACGGTGGCACCAGCCGACATCAGCTTCTGCGCCATCTCCATGATCATGCGGTCGCGCTGCATCTCCTGTATCAGCACCTCGATCGAGCGCGTGTCGGCCGCCTTGCCGCCTGCCTCGTCGCCCTGGATCAGGATGCGCTCGATCTCCTCCTTGCTGGACTCGATCTCGGCCAGCGCGTCGGCGGTGCGCAGCTCATCGAGCTGCTGCATCAGCTTGGCCTTGGCCTTCTCGTCCTTCAGCCCGTCGATGGCCTCGGTGATGACGCTGCTGAGCGAGTCGAACGCGTCCACGCCGATCTTGGCGTTCTTCACCAACTCGTTGCCTTCCTCGCCTTCGGTGGTGACGGAGGGGTCGCCGCTCATGTCGACCTTCAAGGCCTGGCTCATGATGGAGCGGGCCAGCTTGGACAGGGCCTTGGCGGCATCGCCATACTTGCCATCGCTGATGGCTTGGCCGAGGTCGATGCTGGCGCCCGCCGTCACGAAGGCGGTGGACACCGCCTTGCCCACCGCCTTCAGTGCGTCGGCCGAACTTCCGCCGCTGCCGGCCAGCGAGAAGGCCGCCTCGAAGCCCTGGCCCAGGCTCTCCAGGGCCTTGCTGCGGTCCGGCGGGTCCATCGTCAGGTAATAGGCGACCAGGCCGGTCTTGGTGGTCGCGCGGTAGGCATTGCCAACGATGTCGCCCACCGCGGGAGCGGCCAGCTTGACGGTGCCCGCGATGACGTCGCCGATGCCGTTGACGATCTCCTCGGCCATGCCCTTGATGCTGCGCACCTTGACCGCATCGACGATCTTCTTGCCGGTGGAGATGCCGGCCTGGGCCAGGTCTATGCCCAAGGAGATCTTGTCGGTCAGCTCCTTTTGCTGCTTCTCGATCGCCTCCTTGGTCTTGCCCTTCTTGCCCTCGGTCATCGCCGTGGTGACGATGGACTGCACCGTCTTCAAGGTCTCCTGCGAGGCGGCCGTCAGCTCGGCAATGATGGCATCGGAATCGCCGTTGAGTACATGCTCGCGCAGCCGTATGCCGGTGGCAATGGCCTTGAACAGCATCACCGCGGACTTGCCCGCGGCTTCGCTGACCAGGCTGGGGTCGGCGCCGCCCAGCTCCTTGCCGCTGAAGCCCACGCTTAGCGCCGCCTGCAGGCCGCTGGCGAACTCGTCGATGGCGCCGGCCACATTGGGCGGGTCCTGGGCCAGGTTGACCGCCATCTTGGCTCCGGCGACGGTGGCCTTGAAGGCATTGCCGGCCAGCTTGCCGATATCGTCCTGGCCGGTGGCCAGCGACAGGCTCTGGCTCAGGAGGGAGCCGACGTTGTCGATCACCGTGTTCAGCGAGCGGTCCAGCTGGCCCTTGCTCAGTATCTGCACGCCGGTGATCAGGGTGGTCGTGCCCAGGGTGACGAGGCCGACGATGGAGCTGGCCAGCTCCGCCTCGGCCCCAGGCACCATGGCCAGCGCCTTTTGCGCCAGGCCGCCGAGACGGGTGGTGGCGTCCTTGCCGGCGTCCAGCAGCGTCTGGTCTTCCTCGTCCATCTCGGCCGTGTACTGCTCCAGCCGTTCCTTGTAGAGCGCATCGCTGGCATCCAGCATCTGCTGCGTCTTGCTCCACTTGTTCGGCACCAGCCACTCCGGCATCAGGCGCTCGCGCACCAGCGGCATATAGACCTCTTCGGCGATCTGCTCGTCGGTGTACAGAGGCACCATCACCGGCTTGCCCTTCTTGTCCAGCACCACGGCGCCGGTTTCCTCGTCGATCAGCTCGGTCACCTCGTCGCGCATCTGGGCCACGGCGGCCGAGATCTGCTCCATCGCGTCCTGCATCATCGCCAGGTATTCCTGCTCGAACTGCTTGTCGCCCTTGACGTCGGAGTAGTCGAACTCGACTTCCTGTCCGCCTTCCTCGTCGAGCACCTTGACGCTGCTGAACTTGCCTTTCTTGAACGAGGCCGCGCTGAGCTTGCGCTTGATGCTCTCCTTGGCCGGTGCCAGCTTGACCGTGCGCTCGGTGGCCAGCAGGTCCTTCTTCGAGCGCTCGGTGTCCGCGCGTTCCTTGGCCAGGGCCAGGCCGGACAGGCCCTCCAGCCACGCGGTTTGGGGTTCGGTGAATGCCATGTTGGAATTCCTTAAAGATCCGATCAGTTGGGGACAGAGCTCGCCGGGTACGTCAAGGTCTGTCCCGCAAGGACATCAAACTGAGCGCTGGATGTTCAGGTCCAGGTCACGCAGCGCGGTGTTCAGGCCGTAGAAGTCGACGGTGCCGAAGGGGCGCTCCTTCTGCATCAGCTTGACCAGCACCGGGTCGGTGCGTATCACCTCGCGGTAGCCGTTGATGTACTTCATTGCCAGCTCGCGCGAGGCGCGTTTCTCTGCCTTGGCCGCCTGCTTCGATGTCAGCACGGCGATCGGAGCGTCCATGATGTTGGCGTTGAACAGCGTCTTCAGGCTGTTCAGCATGGCGATCGACTTGGCAATCGCCTCGTCCAGGCGTTTCTTTGCCTGCGCGCCCTCGTCGGACTCCTCGTCGAACAGGCCCGACACATCGACGCCGTCATCGGCCGAGTTGATGCTGCTGACCACCGCGTCGACGCTGCTGTTGAAGGCCGCCACGGCCTCCTTCCAGTGCGCCTTGACCTTGGGCAGCTCGTCGCGCGCGGCCGCCTTCAAGCCCATCGGGTGGCCGATCACGCGTTCGGCGTACTGCTTGGCATTGTTCAGCAGCTCGACCGCGCCGATGAAGTTGCCGGTGTCATTGAAGATGTCCTCGGCCTGCTTGAGCATCTTGTTCAGGTCGGTGAGCTGACTCTTGTCGCCGCCATCGGCCTCGTTGACGGCCGTGGTGGCGCGCGCCAGCCCCATGCGCTTGAAGTCCTTGACCAGGGCGGTCCACTGCGTGGTTTCCTTTTCCTTCTGGAAGGCGCGGGCCTGGGCGGCCTTTTCCTGCTCGACCAGCTGCTCGGGCTGCAGCACATTGTTGTTGTCGATGACGGCGTTGATCTCGTCCAGGATCTTCTTCAGTTCATCGAGCGCCTTCTGTTCCTTCTGCGGCTCCTTGACCAGGGTCTTGGCCGACTTGATGCGCGCCTCCAGCTCCTTCAGATAGGCGCCGGGCTCCTTGCGCAGCTTGCTGAGCTTGCCGCGCAGGGTGTCGGCCTTGAAGCCGCTGAGGGCCAGGAAGCGCTGCTCGACCGCTGGCAGGTCCACGTCCTTGAACCGGGTGCGCAACTCATTGGCCGTGGCGGCACGGGCAATCGCCTCGTTGACGCGCAGATTGAGCGCGCGCAGCGAGTCGAAGGCGGCCTGCGGTTCGAGGCTGTAGATGTCCTGCTGCGCGGTCTTGAAGTCTTCCTCCAGCATCAGCTGCTGCACCGGCAGGCAGCGCTTCAGGATCTTGTCCGTCAGGCTCTTCTGAATGGCGGTGACGGCCTCCATGACCATGCGGAAGTTGGCCGCAGGTTTCTCGGGCTGATCGGGTTGGTCCGGCGCCTCGCTGAACAGCCAGTCCAGGTTCATCTCGTCGAAGTCGAGACCTGGCTCCTCGGGCGCGTCGAGCAGCGATTTGGCGACCTGGTCCGAGCCCTCCTTGGGCTGCGCCTCGATCTCGTTCCTGAGCTTGGTGGCCCGGGCCGCCAGCGCCGTCAGTTCGAGCAGCGCCGCCTCGGCGGTCTTGATGCTCTGGCTGGCGACCATGCCGCTCAAGTCCTTCAAGTCCTGGTCGAGGCCGTCGAAAAAGGGCGCAAAAACCTTGCGGTGCCGGTGGCGCAGCGACTGGTCGGCCTGCTTGCGCAGCTCTTTGAGCTGCAGGGCCACTTCCTTGTATTTGTTCTGGGCCGCGGTCTGCGCCGCGGTCAACAACCTCTTCGCCTCGGTGATGGCCTGCAGCACGGTGGCCTTCAGCGTGGCCATCCGCTCCTTCGGGTTGCCCGGGGCGTGCAGGTCTTCCTTGAAGATGGCGTAGCCGAGTTCGGTCCAGGTCTTGGCATGCTGGTTGTACAGGTCGTTGTCCAGCGTGCGCAGTTCCTCCAGGCTGAGTTTGACCTCGGCGGAGGCAGCGTCGAAGGCCTTCTTGGCCGCATCGTCGCGGCCCGCCGTGAGCGCGCGTTTCAGGGCCTGGGGCGATTGGGTCTGCTTCTCCAGCCGTGTGGCCAATGCCTTGAACGTGTTCAAGGCCTTGCCGGCATCGAGTTCGCCCTCGGTCATCGCGCGGGACGCGCGGTGCACCCACAGGCGCTTGGCGTCGTCCAGCTGGCCTCTAGCCAGCGCCAGGGTGTTGCCGGGATCGGGCTCCTGGGCCAGGGCGTCTTCCAGCGCTTTCAGCGCCAGCTCGGCACGGGTGATCTCGGCCGCCACCGGCTCCGCCAGACGGTTGCGCTCGACCAGGAACTTGTCCAGATTGGCATGGCGCTCCAGGTCGCTGGTGATCTGGCGGCTGAGGCCCTCGAAATCCTTCAGCGCCTTGGTCCAGTCCTTGTCGGCCGCCGCCTGCACGATCTTGTCCAGGTAGCCGTTGTAGCGATCCGCCATCTGATCGCCGAGGCCTTCCAAATTGCCCGGGATGGCCGCCTTGGCCATCAGCTTGCCCAGCTCCGCCACCTCGGTGCGGGCCTTGGCCAGCCGGCCCTTGGGCTTGGCGATCTCGGTCCATTGCGCCTCCATCTTGTCCGGCGTGTGGTCGCTGGCGGCAGTGAAGTCGTCGAGCGTCTTCTGCAGCGGCACGAGGATTTCGTTGGCCTCGTCGAACTCCAGCGCCGCGTTCAGCGTGCGCGCAGCCTGCATCAGTGCCAGCGGTTCGCGAAGTGCCAGGCGTTCGTCGTCGGTGGGCGCGTAGAGCAGGGCGACGATGCTTGCCTCGGCGGCGTCCAGCAGGGTCTTGCAGCCGTCGCGCACCTTCTTGCGGTCTAGCTCGAGGGCCTCGAGCTGGCCCTTGATTTCATTCAATCGCTGGATGCCGAAGGGTTTTTTGCCGGTCTCACCGCACAGCAGCACTGCCTTGGCGATCTGGGTGTCGTGCAGGCTCTCGGTGGCCTCGCCGACCAGCTCGGCGCCGCTCATCCGCAGCCGGGCAAGCACCGCGCGGGCCGCCTCCTCGGCGTTCTGTATGTCGGTGTCCTTGCTGATCAGCTTCTGCGCTTTGGCAGCGGCCTGCAAGGCCTTGTTGAGCAGGTCGCTGGTCGAGGGCACCAGCGCCGCGATGGCCTTGTAGCCCTCGTCGAAGAGGGCGATTTCCAGCGGATTGCCCTCGGGCCGCTTGATCGCGGCGGCGCCTTCCTTCTGCGCACGCTTGATCAGCTCGCGGTAGCTGTCGGCGCCGGGCAGGCTGCCCAGCTCATCCAGCACCTCCTGCAGCTTGACCTGCTTGCTCTCATAGTGCGGCTGCTGCTTCGCATGCAGCAAGTCCTTTGCCTGCCAGCCCTCGGCTTCGGACTTGCCGGTTTCATACAGGCCGGCCACCGAGTTCAGCAGATCCAGGCCGCCAGCCCAGTCTTCCGAACCGACGGTGGCGACCTTGAGCGCGGCGGCGTTGATGCGCGCCTCCATCACGGCGGGGGTGGCGTACTTCATCGCCCGCAGCAGGTTCAGCTTGTTCTGCGACTCCAGCAACAGCTTCTGGTACTTGGCCTTGACGCCGGCCTGCTTGCCGTTCAGCGTCTCATTGGCCTTGTCCAGTTCGATCTGGGCCTTGGCCTTGGCCTTGACCGGATCCTTTTCCTTCTCGGCCAGCTTCAGCAGCAGCTGCTTGTTCAGCACATTCAGGCGCTCGGCCTCGATCTCGATCTGTGCCAGGTTTTGCCCCTGGGCCGCGGTATCGATGCGTTTGGCCAGGGTGATGAACTCGGCCTCCATCGTCTTGGCCAGGGTGTCGCCGAACTTGGCGCGCAGCGCCTGCAGCTGATCCTTGACCGCGGTTGCCCGTTTCTTCAGGTCCAGCTTGTCGCGCTCGAACACGCCGAGCTTCAGCAGCTTGCGGGCCTGTATGCACCACTGGACGGCGACGTCCGTCGTGTCGGGCGGGATTTTGGCGGTATCAGTCACGGGCGGATCTCCGATCGGATCGTGGTACCCACCGCGCCCTGCACGGCGCGGCGTCGGGCAGGGGGATTCAGGAATTCAAGGAACAATATCCACCGAGAAGCGGGCCGCACCGTAGGCGTCGCAATCGGGCGTGGCGCAGCTCTTCAGGCCGCCCAGCAGCAGCGGCGTGCTGCGTGTCCAGCTGGCGGCCAGGGCCTGGCCCTGTTCCTGGGTGGGTAGCTTCAGGAAGATGTAGTCGCGCTCCTTGCTGAGCTCGCTGTAGTCGCGCGGCTGGGCGCTGACGATGATCAGGAAGTGTTCCGCGCCGGCGGGCTCTATCGTGTCCAGCTTCCAGCTGGCCTTGGGCAGCAGCAGCGTCTCGCCGGCCTTGATACGGTTGTCACTGGCCTGGGCATTGGGGAACAGCAGCGCCGCCGCGCCATCGGGCCCGACCACCAGAACCTGGACAAAACCGTCGCGCGCCGATTTGACGGTGAAGCCCAGCGAATCCTTGCCGATGCGCAGCTGCGGCTTGGTGGCAGCCGCCTCGACGCCGAAGCCGGGTGTCTTGGCGCTCATGACCTTGGCGAACTCGTCGCGGATGTCGAAGCGGGCCGGGGCAGCGGGCGGTGCCACCGCCGGAGCGGCGACCACCGGTGCCGGTGCGGTCTGGGTCACTACCGGTGGGGTGGCGGGCTTGCGCGGGGCCAGGGCGAAATAGGTGCCGGCGCCGGCTGCGGCCAGGGCCAGCATACCCAGGCCTATCCACAAGCCCTTGCCACCGCCGCCCTTGGCCGCGCCGCCGGCCGCGCCGACGTACTGCGTCGTGTCCATGCTGGGCATCTGCGTGCGCGCGGCCTTGGGCACCGGAGGAGGGGGGGGCGGTATGCCGGCCGGCCGAGTGTTGTGGCCCAGCGAGGTCTGCGGATCTATCGCCACCTCGCCCAGGCCAAGGTCGGCACGCAGCGCGGCTATCGTCTGAGTGCGTTCTTCTGGGCGCACGCGCAGGGCCTTGTCCATGGCCCGCAGGAAGCGGGCGCTGTAGCGGCCCTCGGCGGCCTCCTCCAGCGGCACATAGCTGTCGCTCATCAAGCGGCCGACCGAGGTGGGCGGGGTGCGGCCCAGGATGGCGAAGTGCACCGAGGCGGCCAGCGCATAGACATCGGTCCAGGCGCCTTGCTTCATGTTCGGCGCCTCGGCGTACTGCTCGACGGGTGCATAACCGGGCTTCAATATCACCGTCAGCGCCTGCGTCATGTCGCCGATGACGCGGCGCGCGGCGCCGAAGTCCAGCAGCAGCGGCTTGCCGGTGCTGTTCAGCAGTATCACGTTGTCGGGGGCAATGTCGCGGTGGAAGCAGCTCTCGGCATGTATCACCGCCAGCGCTTCGGTCAGCGGGGCCAGCAGGGTCATCAGCCAGGCCTCGTCGGGCGGGGCGCCGAGCTCGCGCAGCTTGTCCTTCAGCGTGATGCCCTCGTAGAAGGGCATCACCATATAGGCCGTGCCATTGGCCTCCCAGAAACGGTAGACCTTGACCAGGGACGGGTGGTCGAACGAGGCCAGCAGCTTGGCCTCGTTGACGAAGCTCTTGCGCCCGGCCTCGAAGGTGTCGCGGTGGCGCTGCGACTTGACCTGCACCTGGGTGTCGCCGGTGCGCGCGGCCAGCGCCGCCGGCATGTACTCCTTCAGCGCCACGCGGCGCTCCAGTGAATGGTCCCAGGCCAGATAGACGATGCCGAAGCCCCCTTCGCCGAGCACGCTGGTCAGCTCGAACTCGCCCAGATAGGTGCCCACCGGCAAGGCATTGCCGCTGTCACCGGCGCTTGAGTGTGCGCTGGCCGCACCGGGCCCAGGGGCTGCTCGGCCCGCAACCTGGGTCGAGGCGAACTCGGTCGGTGCAATCTTGGTCTTGGCGAACTCGGTGGCGGCAAAGCCGCCGTCGGCACCGGCGCCAGGCGCTGGTGCCTCGGGATGGGCCTCGGGCGCATTGGCACTGATGGGGCGAATGACGGTGCGGTCGTCGTCAGGCGTCGGGCTGCTCATGGCGTGCATTGTGGCGCGGTTTTGCGGCAGTTTCACAGGGTCAAACCCGTTGCCGAATGGTTCCCCGGTATCAGATGCTCCGCCTGCCGTAAATCCGTAGTCACGGATTCACCATGTCTGGCCATAATCGCTGCGCCAGGCTGATGTCAGCTCTGCGGGAGGATGCAATGCGCGAGTTTCTGAGGCGGATGGGTGCGACGCTGCTGCTGGTGCTGATGGCCGTGGGTGTACAGGCCCAGCCACAACAGGTCGTGGTCGGCAGCTATGTCAACAAGATCCAGGACTTGAACTTCAAGGAGAACAAGTACGCGCTGGACTTCTATCTGTGGTTCCGCTGGAAGGCCGAAGGGCCGCTGGCCGACTACAAGCCGCTGGACAGCTTCGAGATCATCAACGGCAAGATCGAGAACAAGAGCAGCATCGACGAGAAGAAGATCGGCGACATGAGTTACGCCGCCGTGCGCGTCTCGGCAACGATGGCGGAAAACTGGCAGCTCGCACAGTACCCCTTCGATGCGCACAGCATGAAGGTCAATATCGAGGACAGTCGTTTCACCAGCAAGGACATGGTGTTCGTCGCCGACAAGACCAACTCGCGGCTCGGCGACGAGATCGACATGGCAGGCTGGAATGCCTCCAACTTCGCCGCCGAGATCAAGGCCAAGGTCTATCGCACCAATTACGGCGACATCTCGCTGCCCAGCGATGCGCGCTCCGAGTATTCGCGCTTCACCTTTGCCATGGACATCAACCGCGGCGGCTATGGCTCGGCGCTGAAGCTGCTGAGCACGGTGCTGCTGGCCACGGCGGTGGCCTTCGTCGCCTTCATGGTCAAGCCCTCGGATCTGGATGCCCGCTTCGGCATGGGCGTGGGGGCGCTGTTTGCGGTGGCGGCGAGTGCCTTCATCGCAGCGTCCTCGGTGCCCGACTCGGGTGTGATGACGGTGGCCGATATGGTGCACATGATTGCGCTGGCCTTCATCTTCGCCTCGCTGCTGGTCTCGGCCGTGTGCCTGAAGCTGGAGGTCACCGGCCGGGAGGAGCTGGCCTTCCGCATCGACCACTACTGCGTGGTGCTGTTCCCGGTGGCGTTTTACGGCTGGGCCGCGTATGTCGTGTGGGGTGCGTTGCGCTGAGATCCGGGACCTACATCGCCTGCAGATCGTTCAGCAGCTTGGCCGGATCGACCTCGCTGGCCGCCTCCAGCAGCAGCTGATACAGCTGCGCCTTGCTCGTTGCCTTGTCGGCGGCACGCTTGACGACGATCTTGGCGATCGGGCCCAGGTGGCGGGTCAGCACCGTGGCCGCATGGGCCTTGATGGCCTCGGTCACCGGTTCGGCTGCCGCTGCACTTGAACCGGAGCCAGTCCCCGCAGCCGGGCGCGCTCCGCTGGCACCAGTGCCGGCGATGGCCTGTGTGCCACTGCGCGGCAATGCCTGCGAACCGGCCAGCGCCTCGCTGATGAAGCGCTGGCGCTGGGTCTCCTGGCCGATGTGCTGCGACAGCTCCATCGCCAGGCCCACCACCTCCTGGTTCTTGTGCGCCGCCTGGCGCACCATCAGCTTGGCCATGGGCCCGACATGGGGGGCCAAGAGGCGCTCGATGCGGCTCAGGGCCTCGGCCTCCCAGCCGGTGGGCAGCATGGCGGTGGACATCGAGGTCGGCGCAAACGTGGTCGGCCGGGCGCCCGAGGGGCTTGCCGGAGGCGGTGCAACGGCCGCCTCGACGGTGCGCGCCCAGTGTGATGGCGGCACGATCACGGTGGCGTCATTGTTCTCCGGTACCGCTGCCTGTGTGGCCGAGGCCAGCAGCGCCTGGCGGAAGGCCTGGGCGCTCTGGAAGCGGTTCTCGGCCTTCTTGGCCAGTGCCCGATTGATCACCCCGTCATAGGCCCCGGACAGCGGCGTGGCGCTGACCTGGCTGGGCGGCTTGGGATGCTCGTTCATGATCTTGTACATCACCGTCTCGGCCGCGCCGGTGAAGGGCTGCACGCCGGTCAGCAGGCGGTAGAGCACGACGCCGGCGGCGAACAGGTCGGCGCGGTGGTCTATGCCCTCGCCGATGTACTGCTCGGGCGCCATGAAGCCCGGCGTGCCAATCATCGAGGCCACCTGGGTCAGGCCCTGGTGCTCGATGCGGGCGATGCCGAAGTCGGTCAGCTTGACCTGGCCGCTGGCCGTCAGCAGCAGATTGGCGGGCTTGATGTCGCGGTGCCAGACCCCGGCCCTGTGTGCGCACTCCAGCGCATCGAGCACCTGTTCCATGATGCGCCGCGCCTGGCCCTCGGGCAGCTGCGGCGTGGCGGCCAGTATCTGGTCGAGGTTCTTGCCCTCGACGAACTCCATCGCGATGTAGGCGGTGTTCTCGTCCTCGCCGAACTCGTAGATGGCGACGATGCCCGGATGCTGCAGCCGGCCCACCGCCTGGGCCTCGTTGCGGAAGCGCGCGGCGATCGAGGCGTGGACGTCGTCATCGCCCAGCAGCTCGCGGTGTATGGTCTTGATGGCCACCGGCCGGTGGATGTGAGGGTCGAAGCCCTTGTACACGACCCCCATCGCGCCCTGACCGAGCACGGCGGAGATGGCGTACTTGCCGATGCGCTCCGGAACTTTCATCGCCACGGGATCAACCCTCCAGCATCTTCATCGCATGGGCCAGGCTCTTGCGCATGCGGCCGAAGGACTCGGCCAGCACGCCGATCTCGTCCTTGGACTTGACCACGAACTCGGGCGCTTCTTCGCCGAGGCTGACCTTGTCGGCCAGCGCGGACAACTGGCTGACCGGCTGTATGACCAGCTTCCAGAGCATGAAGTTCAGGGTTGCGCCAACGAGCAGGAACACCGCCGACAGCACGCCTATGACCACCATCAGCGCCTGGTCGGCACGTTGCAGCGGCACCGTCATCGGCACCGAGACGACCTGCACGCCCAGGGTTTCATTGAGCTTCCAGCCGAAGCCGTTGGACGGGCCGTAGCGGTCCACCAGCGTCTGCGGCGCCGCGTCGGGCGTGCTGTGGCAGGCCAGGCAGGCCGGGTTGCTGATGCGGATCGGGCGGGCGATGTACAGCGAGGCGCCGGACGGCGTGTCGCGCTGGCCGACGAACTCCTTCATCTCGGGGTTGCTGCCGAACTGCTTGATCACGTCCTCTTCCCAGGCCACGGCGCGGTCGCGCGGGTTGGTCGGGTTCAGCATTGCCGATTTGAAGCTGTAGTCAGGGTAGGACTTCTGCAGCCCGATCAGCACCTCGGCCGAGGAATAGGCCGGCACCGACTGGGGCAGGAAGGTGTACTTCATCTGCGTTTCCAGCAGCGGCTTGATCTGCGTGGCGGTGTAGGCGCTGACCACATTGGCCTTTTCCATCAGCAGCCGGGCCCGGTCGGTGACCTCGTCCTGGGCGGCGCGCTGCAGCAGGCCGCGGGCGACGATGCTGGACACCGTCAGCCCGAGCAGGAAGACGAGCAGAAAGATCAGGTTGAACTTGACGAGCAGTTTCATGACGGAGACCTCTTATCAGTATTTGGGTGTCGAGGCGGGCTGTGGCGGGAACAGCACGGGTTCCCACTCGGGGTGGGCTTTGAGATCGGCCGCGAGGCCCTTGCGGAACTCGGGGTTGCGGGCCAGCGGCTTCCAGCGGGCCAGATTGGCGCGGCGCAGCGCCGGCTCGGCGTCTATCCAGGGCTGGGCGTCGGCGTAGGCGATGTCGGCCAGGCGCTTGGGCGCCACGTCCTTGCCCTTGAACTTGTCTGCGCGGGGCGGCAGGCTGTCCAGGAAGGCTCGCGGCGCGGCCTGCACAAAGGCCGGCGTGGGCCGCGACGCGGTCTCGGGCTTGGCGCTGCCCAGCTGGCTCAGCAACTCGCCGCTTTTCATCTTGATGGCGGCGCCGGCGGGTTTCAGCGGGCGCAGGCTCAGCTCGCCGGCCTCGGCGAACACCTGGGCGCCATCGGCCTGGGCCGAGATCACCGCGTCGCGCGTCAGGCCGCTCAATTCGAACCAGGGGCTCGCCAGTGCGGCCGGCTTGCCCTTGGCGGCGCTGAGCTTGGCCCAGCCGCGCAGCAGATAGGCCCTGGGGTTGCCCTTCAGCGCCGGAGCCAGCTGGGCGCGCGTCTCGGGGCCCAGGGCCAGGCTGGCACCGTCATCGAACTCGACGCGCAAGAACCGACCCTTGGCGCCGAGCTCGACGATGTCGTCGCTGCCCACTCGCACGCCCTCGGCCAGCGCCAGCCGGCCGTTGTCGCGCAGCATCGTGGCCTCGCCTTCGAGCATTGTGACCACGCCTAGCGGCGCGGCCAGGGCGGCCGTGGCCAGGCCGCCGAGCAGCAGGGCGAGCGTGGCCAATCGTGTGGCAGAAATCAGGGGCTTGGCGAACATCTGGCGATTATGGCCGCGCCTTGCCCCCGTGCCAGCATTGGCTGCGTGCAAAGCGCACGCCGAAGCCGTGTCACCCAAGAGACGCGAGCAGGGCCTCCAGGTCCGGATCCATCGCTGGCTCCTCGCCGGCCGGAGCCGGTTCGGGCGGCGCCTCGGCAGCGGCCTCGTCGGCGCCCAGGCTGGCCAGCAGGGCGTCGAGCTCGGCATCACCGCTGCCGCTTTCCTCGGCCGGGGCTGCAGCCGCGGCCTCCTCGGTGGCAGGCGCGTCCTCATCCTGGGCCAGGCGCTGCATTGGCGCACTGACACTGACGGTGCCGCCGCTGCGCTGGGCCGGTGTCCAGTCCACCGCCACCTTGCCGTCGCCCTCGGGTTTGGAGCGCAGGGCGAAGCGGCTGTCGCTGGGCGCCTTGCGGCCTGCCGTGTTGGACGTGGCCAGGCCATCGCCATTGATGGCCTCGACGCCAGACAGCCTTACCAGCGCCTCACCCTTGTGCGCCATCACGGCGCTGATGCCGTAGTCGCGCAGCAGGGTGGCGGCATTGGTGTTGACCAGGCGCTCGGTGCAGGGCAGGGCGACGCTGTCGCCGTCGGCATCGACGTAGTGGTGGAAGGGCAGGTCGTTGATCGTCAGCTGGCCGCCGCGCACGCCCAGCACGCACAGGGCCAGCAGGCCCGGATGGCCCCACAGCATGCCGCGCAGGCCGTCCTCGCGGGTGAACTCCTCCAGCGCGAAGCTGGAGATCGGATCGCTGCGCTTGCCATAGGGGTGGCGCAGCAGGAAGCGCGGGCCCATCAGGCTCAGGTAGGAGGCGTCGGGCATCGCCTTCAGCGCCTTGAAGGCCTCCTGCACCAGGCGGTGCGGCGGCTCGCGGCGGTCGGTGAACGGTGTGGTGGCGATGGCCGTGATCAGCGGCGCACCGGCGTGTGCGGCCACCAGCGTGGCGCGGCCCAGCAGTTCGGCGTGCGTAGGGGTGGCGTCGAACTGGTAGCAGCCGCACAGATAGCTGTAGCCGCCGTCGGCATCCTGGGAGGGCTGCTCGACCAGCAGCTTGTAAAGCCCGCTCTCCGACAGGTCCGAGCTGCTGCTCAGGTCGGCGGCGAACTCCTCGGCGCTGATGTCGATCAGGTGCACCTGCAGCTGGTGGCTGGTTTCCAGCCGGCGCAGCAGGAAGTCCACGCCGCGCCACAGCGACTCGGCATTCTGGAAGTCGGGCTGGTGCAGCACGGCGCGCATGGTGTCGCCCAGCGCGCGATCGACCGTGGCGACCAGCGCATCCTTGTTCGGGCTGGGTGCGGGCACGACGAAGGGGCCGACCAGGCTGCGCAGCAGGGCGTCGATCGAATCGTCGGCCTTGGCAGCGACGGACGGACGGCCGGTCAGGCGCGCGAAATCGTCGAGACTTGCGCCGCTGGACGGCGCCGCGCCGCGGGCGCGGGCACGGTTGCTGATGGTCGAGGCGCGCACGCCGGCGTCCTCACCCCAGCCCTGCAGCTCGGCCGCTGCGGCGGCAAAGCTGGATGGCGTGTTCAGCCGTTTACGCAGCGAGGCCAGGGCCGAGAAGATCTCCAGATTGCGATACAGCTCGTCAGGATGGAAGGACTCCAGCTCGCTGACCTCGACCTCCACCGGCGCGCCATCCGAGCCCAGCGGCAGGTTCAGCTTCAGCTTGAGCCGCGCCAGCGCGTCTTCCAGCGTGTCGAACTCGACCTTCAGCGGCTTGCGCTTGGCCAGCGCCGCACCGGTGTCCAGGCGCCCGGACAGGGCGCCGGCGCTGAAATCGCCCAGTATGGCGATGCGCACCGGGCGCTTGGCATTCCAGGCGGGCGGGTTGACGCTGATGCCGCCAAAGTCGGGGGTCCAGTCATTGCTCATGGGAGGCTCGCTGATGAAAGAGGGGGAGGGGATTCGGTGGGTGTGGAAACAGGGCGGGTCATCAACTCGCTGAAGGCCCGGGCCTGGGGCAGGCCGTCGGTGACGCGCAGCAGCGGCTGACCCAGGGCATCGGTGCACAGCCACAGCACCTTGCCGTGCAGGCTGTGCAGCAGGTCGCTGCGCGCCATCGCGGCCAGCAGCGAGGCCACGTCGGCGCGCGGGTGCAGCTCCAGCATCACTTCGGCATCAAGTGAGGGTGTCAGGTCTTGCGGCGCATCGGGAGCCGGTGGCCCGCCCAGGCGCTGCAGCTCGGCCTCGAGCTGGTCCAGCGTCCAGTCGTCCTGCAGCGCGTCCAGCGCCAGGTCATCGAGCTGTTGCAGCCAGGCCAGCAGCTTGGCGGTCTGCTCGGCATCGGGCGGCAACAGGGGCAGCGGCTGGGCCAGGGTGAGCGGAAAGTAGCGGCCTACGCGATCGACCGAGGGCATCAGCACCCCGGTCCAACTGCCCGAGCCGAGCACGCCCGGCATCAGCAGGAAACGCCAGCTGGGGCCGGCCAGATAATGCTCCAGCCAGGCGTCGGGCTCGCGTTCGCGCCAGTCGGACAGGCCCGCGGCCAGCCAGTCGTCCCAGGCTTCGATGAACTCGGGCAGCAGGCGGCGCGAGGCAAAGTCGCCCAGGCTGGGCAGCTTGCCATACCAACCGACGACGGGCGCTTGATCCATGGACGGCGTCAGCTCGCCAGGGCGGCTGCTCGCTCGGGTGTTGCGGGGTCGAACATCGTGCCTCCTGGGTGGCTGAAACAGCGCAGACTTTAGCAGGCAAGCCCCCGGCCCGGCGCGACTTTGCCCCCCCAGAAATGCAGTCGGCGCCGGGCTTGCCCGCCCCCCGGCGAGCGGGGCATGCCGTTATGATCAATCGTGCACCCTCACTCGCACCTGCCGCCTTGGAAGCCGATAAGCCCATGACCTGTTTGTGTTCGCTGCAACTGCGTTCGCTGCTCGGCACGCTGTCAGGCATGCCTTCGTTTGCTGGCTTGGTGCCGTCGTTCCCGGTCAGCCTGATTGCCTCGGTCAGCGCCATGGCGCCTGGCGCCGGCCTTGCGGTCTCTGCCTCGGCCTCGGCCAGCGCCAGCGCGTCGCTGATGGCCAATCTGTCGCTGATGGCAAGCCTGACGGCGGCGCTGAAGGCGGCGATGGGCGTGAACCTGGCGGCACCGCTGTCGGTGTCGGCGATGGCCAGCCTGCAGGCCAATCTGTCGGCCCAGATCAACTCGCTGAATGCCAACGCCGGCATGCTCAATATCAGCGGGCCCAGTCTGTCGGCGCTGCTGAATGCGCTGCTGAACCTGCTGCATCTGGCCAACCTGATCATCGCTGTGCGTGTGGCGCTGGGCATTGACCTGCGCGCCAGCGGTGCGATTGCGGCGCTGCAGGCCCGGCTGGACGCCCATGCTTCGGCCACTGCCAAGGTCTCGGCCATGGCCTCGGCCACCGCCAGCGCGTCGGCGATCGCTTCGCTGATGGCCGCTATGGGTTTCGGGCTCAATGCCTCGGCGGCGGCCTCGCTGAGTGCCTCGGCCCAGGCCATGGCCAAGCTGACCCTGGGCCTGCCACAGATCAATGTGAACCTGTCGGCGCTGGCCGATCTGTCGGCGCTGATGGCCTTGCTGGCGGCGATCAAGGCCGCGCTGGGGGTTGATCTGCTCGCGGCCAACGCCATGGTCAGCCTGAGGCTGGCCCTTGGCGGACTGCCGCTGTCGGCGCTGGCCAGCCTGCGTGTCAGCGCCATGGCCAGCGCCACGGCGAATGCCAACCTCAGTGCCTCGGCCAGTGCCTCGGCGGTGGCGGGGCTCAATCTGTCGGCGGTGGCCAATGCCAATCTGTCGGCGGCGGCGCGGCTGTCGCTGATGATGAGCCTGATGGCCAATGCCGGCTTCCTGCTGATGCCGCCCGGCAGCTGCGGTGCGCCCTGCCCGATCGCGCTGGTGGCGGCGCTTACGCCCTGAGCCCGGGCGCGCAGAATTTGTCGATGTCCAGTGCCCGTGAGGCGCCTATCAGGGCCGGGGACTCCGCCGCATCGATGACGAAGGTCGGGATCACGGCCAGATAGTCTTTGAAGCGGCCCTTGCCCTCGAAGCGCTCGCGAAAGCGCGAGCCCATCAGCTCGGGCAGCAGGCGGGGCGCGATGCCTCCGCCCACATAGACGCCGCCTCGGGCGCCCAGCGTCAGCGCCAGATTGCCGGCCACGCTGCCCAGGAAGCGGCAGAACAGATCGATGGCGGTACGACACAGCGGGTCACCCTGCTCGCGGGCGTGGGTGATCACCTCGGCCGGCGTCAGGTCATGGCTGGGCTGCCCGGCCAGGCTGGCCGCGGCGGCATACAGATTCACCAGACCAGGCCCTGACAGTGCCCGCTCGGCCGACGAATGGCCGAAACGCTGGCGCAGCAGGGCGATCACCGCGGCCTCCTGTTCGTCATTCGGTGCCAGCGTGGTGTGGCCGCCTTCGCCGGCCACGGGCACGTAGTGGCCGTCCGCCAGGGCCAGCAGGCCCGACATCCCCAGGCCGGTGCCCGGACCGAGCACGGCCAAAGGTTCGCCGCCGACACTGTGCCCGCCGCCGATCTGACGCAGTTCGGCGGCCGGCAGCGCCGGCAGCGACAGGGCCAAGGCGGTGAAGTCATTGACAACGGCCAGGCGCGCCACCGCCAGATGGGTCTTCAGCTGCGAGATCGAGAAGGACCAATGGTGGTTGGTCATGCGCACCTCGTCGCCGAGCACGGGGTTGGCGATGCCGATGGCGCAGGCCTGCGGCGCGGGGCGATCGTGGTCCCGCAGGTACTGGCCGATCGCCGCATGCAGCGAGCCATGGTCGGCGCAGCGATAGTTCGCAATCACGCTGAGCGGGGCATCGGGTGCGCTGGCCCAGGCAAAGCGAGCGTTGGTGCCACCGACATCGGCGAGCAGGCGGGGATAGACGGGGCTGGGCATGGGCATGTTCTGGCTTGAGTCCAACGAGCTTCAGCAGCGTGCTTCAGCGAGGTATCATGCTAATGAAAGCGCTTTCAAAGCGCAAGCGCTGGTTTCCCCTGCGCCTGTTCACTCCCTGCATCGAGGCCTGGCCATGACCGATCTGACCCCCTCCCGCAGCCTGCGCTGCATCCTGAGCCGGCGCGATGGCCCGGAGCGCCTGTCCGAGCAGGCGCCGCTGCTCTGCTCGCCTGATGCTGGCAGCGCCGCGGGCCTGCCGCAGTTGATGGTCAATAGCGCGCGCCGCTTCCAGACGCTGGAAGGCTTCGGCGGTGCCTTCACCGAGGCGGCGGCGGTCACCTGGCAGGCCCTGCCGCCGCAAGCTGCGGCCGAATTGCTGCAAGGCTATTTCGATGCCGAAACGGGCCATGGCTACACACTGTGCCGCGTGCACATGAACAGCTGCGACTTTGCGCTGGGCAATTACGCCCATGCCGAGGTGCCGGGCGACGTGGCGCTGGAGCACTTCAACATCGCCCGCGACCGCCAGGCGCTGTTGCCGATGATCAAGGCCGCGCAACGGGTGGCGGCCCGGCCGATCAAGCTACTGGTCTCGCCCTGGAGCCCGCCGGCCTGGATGAAGAGCAATGGCCAGATGAACCAGGGCGGCAAGCTGCTGCCCGAGTACGCCGCGGCCTGGGCGCGCTGCTATGTGCGCTTCATCCAGGCCTACGAGGCCGAGGGTGTGCCGGTCTGGGGTGTGTCGGTGCAGAACGAACCGGACGCGACCCAGCGCTGGGACTCCTGCATCTACAGCGCCGAGGAGGAGCGCGACTTCGTCCGCGACCATCTGGGTCCGGCCCTGGCCGAGGCGGGCCTGTCCCGCATCAAGATCGTCGTCTGGGATCACAACCGTGACCTGATGGTGGGCCGCGCCAGCGTCGTCTATTCGGACCCGCTGGCGGCGCAGTACGTCTGGGGCTGCGGCTTCCACTGGTATGGCGAGGATCACTTCGACCATGTGCAGCTGGTCCACGACGCCTGGCCCGACAAGGCCCTCCTGTTCACCGAGGGCTGCCAGGAGGGCGGGCCGCACATCGGCGAATGGGCGCTGGCCGAGCGCTATGCCCGCAACATCATCAATGACCTGAATCGCTGGACGGTGGGCTGGATCGACTGGAACCTGCTGCTCGACGAGAGCGGCGGCCCCAACCACGTGGGCAATCTGTGCAGCGCGCCGGTGCTTGCCGACCGAGTGGAAGGCCGGCTGCTGCACCAGAGCTCCTTCCACGCGCTCGGGCACTTCGCCCGTTTCATCCGACCGGGCGCGCAACGCCTGCTGTGCGCGGCGACGCGGCAGGACATCGAGACCACCGCCTTCGCCAACCCGGACGGCAGCATCGCCATCGTCGCGCTGAACCGCAGCGACGCGCCCATCCGCTTCGCACTGCGGCTGGACGATGTCTTCGGCGTGGCCGAACTGCCGGCACGCTCGATCGCCACGTATATCGCGGCCGTCTGAGCAGACCGCTGGAGCAGACCGCTGGAGCAGGCGGCGCAGTGGCCTCCAGCAGACACCTAGGGTTAGCCTGGAGTTGACACCCCAAGGGGTTGAGCAACATCATGAAAGCGCTTTCAACGAGTTGTGTTCAAGCTCGCCGTTGACGCCAGATTTCCCAAAAAACAGCTGGAGACAAACAATGCAGTGCTCAACCTCCCCGCGCCTTCAGCGCAGCCATTCGGCGGTGTTTCGCGTCAAGCCGGTGGCCGCGGCCTGCGGTCTGCTGATGCTGGCCTCGGTGGCCGTTGAAGCCCAACAGACGGCACAGCAGGCCAGCCAGTTGGAAACGGTGGTTGTCACCGGCATCCGGCGCAGCATCGAGTCGTCGGTGACGGCCAAGCGCAACTCGGACTCCATCATCGAAGTGATTTCGTCGGAAGACATCGGCAAGCTGCCCGATGCCAGCATTGCCGAGTCGCTGGCCCGCCTGCCGGGCCTGACCGGCCAGCGGGGCCCGGACGGGCGCGTCGACCGGATCTCGATCCGTGGCCTGTCGCCCGAGTTCTCGGGCGTGCTACTGAACGGCCGCGAGATGGTCAGTTCAGGCGACAGCCGTGCGGTTGAATATGACCAGTTCCCGTCGGAGCTGGTGGGTTCGGCCATCGTCTACAAAACACCGGACGCCGCGTTGGTGGGGCAGGGCCTGTCGGGCACCGTCGACATCCGCACCCTGCGGCCGCTGTCCATCACCGGCCGCCAGGTGGTGCTGAATGCGCGGGGCGAGCGCAACTCGAACGGCAATCTGGTCTCCGGCGTCACCAGCCCCACCGGCATGCGTGTCAGTGCCTCCTACGTCGATCAGTTCGCCAACAAGACCATAGGCGTGGCGCTGGGCTTCGCACGCCTCGATGCGCCCACCCAGGTCAAGCTGACCGAGCTGGTGGAGTACAGCGACTTCACGCCCTTCGGCCTGCCCTTGAGCGGCAACAAGCCCTCGCTGAAGCCGATGGCAGATGGGAACACAGGCCAGGCCCTGTTGCCGATGTTCTGGACCGCCACCACCTCGACGAAGAAGAATCTTCGTGATGGCCTGATGGCCGTGCTCGAGTACAAGCCCAATGACGACCTGCACAGCATGGTCGATCTCTATTACTCGAAGTTCGACACCCATGAGGTCGGCGGCAAGTTTGCGCAGAGCCTGTTCGGCAACTGGTCGGCCGGCATTGCGCCGGCGCTGAGCAACGTCGGCACCACGCAGATCGGCAACAACACCTACGCGACCAGTGCGACCACCTCGCAGCTGGTGGCCAACGTCGGCAATATGGACACGCGCCGCACCGACGACATCGTGGCCGTCGGCTGGAACACCGAGATGAAGCTGGCGGACAAGTGGAAGGGCGTGGCCGACCTCAGCTACTCGCGCGACAAGCGCAACGAGCGCTATGCCGAGGCCTATGGCGGCCCCTACGACAACGCCAACAAGCAGTGGACCTATGGCGCCTACAACTGGAATGTGCCGGCCACCGGCGGCGCCCAGACCTTCACGCCGGTGCAGCCAGGCTACCTGTCCAACCCGGCCAATATGGCCTTTGGTGACGTGCAGGGCATGGACTGGGTCGGCAACGACGCCTGGATAGGCGCGATCCGCTCGCCCGCGGTCAAGGACGAGATCAAGAGCCTGCGCCTGTCGGTCAAGCGTGAGCTGGATGGCTTCTTCAGCAGCTTTGCGACCGGCCTGAACGTCACCCACCGCAGCAAGGACGTCGAGCGCAACGAGGACCGTATCCTGATGAAGAAGGACGCGCAGGGCAACTTCATCCGCACGATACCGACCTCCATCGTCGGCGCGCCGTTCGACATGAGCTGGGCCGGTATTCCGCAAATGTTGCGTGTCGATGTGCCGGCCCTGGTGGCCAGCGGCGCCGTCGTCCAGGAGCAGGGGCAGTTCCACAAATGGGCCGGCAATGTGTCCAGTGTCGATGAGACGGTGACGACCGGATTCGGCAAGCTCGACATCGATACGGACATTGCCGGCGTCGGCTTGCGCGGCAACGTCGGCCTGCAGATCGTGCATGCCAAGCAGAGCTCGGAGGGCTGGGCCTATCTCGGCCGCAACGAGGACTTCCCCGATCCGAGCCTGCTGCGCAAGCTCCAGGGCGGCACCAGCTACACCGATGTGCTGCCGAGCCTGAACCTCGTCGCCGACTTCAAGAACAACTGGCTCGCCCGTTTCGGCCTGGCCACGGCCATCGTGCGCCCGGGCATCAACGAGATGCGCGCCGGCAGGAGCACGCCCGATGTGGTGCAGGACCAGGCCGGCACACCGAATGCCGGCAACTGGACGGCGACTTACGCCGGCAACCCCGAGCTCAAGCCCTGGCGCGCGGTGGGCATTGACCTGTCGGTCGAGAAGTACTTCGGCAAGCGCAGCTATGTGTCCGCCGCCGCCTTCCGCAAGAACCTTCTGAGTTACGTCCAGAACGCGCAGACGGTGATAGACAACTCCGGCGTGCCGCTGCCCTCGAACGTGCCGCCGGGCGTGACGCCCAAGACCTTCGGCCCGCTGATACAGCCGACCAACGGCAGCGGCGGCAAGGTCGAGGGACTGGAGTTCGCAGCCTCGCTCGAAGGTGGCCTGGTGCACCCGATGCTGGAAAGCTTCGGTGTCGTCGCCAGCGCCTCCAAGCTCAGCAGCTCCATCCTCGAGCAGCTGCCGGACCAACTGGCCAAGTCCATCCCGCTGAACGGCCTGTCGGGCCGCTCGAACAGCCTGACCTTCTACTACGAGAACCATGGCCTGTCGGCGCGGGTCAGCCAGCGCTACCGCTCGCCGTTCACCGCCACGACCCGCGACATCTACTTCAACTCGACGACCTTGCAGTACGCCGCGGACAAGGTGCTGGACCTGCAGCTGGGCTATGCCTTCGAGAGCGGCACGTTCAAGGGGCTATCGCTGCTGCTGCAGGTCGGCAATGTGCTGGACAAGCCCACGCTGAACTACAAGAACGTGGGGGCGAACGCACCGGATGGCACGCAGCTGACGCCGAACCTGATCCGCTACTTCGGCCGCACCACCTTGCTGGGGATGAACTACAAGTTCTGAGATGGGACCGAGGACAGTCCCTGCGGACTGTCCGGCGCCCAGCGAAGGACCGCCCGCCTGCAGGCGGGCGCGCGCAAACGGTCGCCTGATGGTTTTTCAGCAGGGCCTTTACTTCCCGCAAGTCAGAGAATGCCGTCATGAGCCCCCATCGCATCCGCAACATCGTCATCGTCGGCGGCGGTACCGCCGGCTGGATGACGGCCGCCGCCTTCTCCAAGGCACTCGGTCCGGCGTACTCGATACGCCTGATCGAGTCCGACGAGATCGGCATCATCGGCGTCGGCGAGGCCTCGATCCCGAATCTGACCGAGTTCAACCGGGCGCTGGGCATAGACGAAGACGAGTTCCTGCGCGCCACGCGGGGCTCGTTCAAGATGGGCATTGAGTTCGTCAACTGGGGGGCGGTGGGCGACCGCTATACCCACGGCTTCGGCAAAGTCGGGCAGATGGCGGACACCGTGCCCTTTCACCACTTCTGGCTGCGCATGGCGCAGCAGGGCAAGGCCGGACCGCTGGGCGACTATTCGATCAACACGGTGGCGCCGCGTCAGGCCAAATTCATGCGCGCCCGGGCAGATATGGCCGGCTCGCCGCTGGGCGAGATCGCCCATGCCTACCATTTTGATGCCGGTCTCTATGCCAAGTTTCTGCGCGGCTTTGCCGAACAGCGCGGCGTCAGGCGGCTGGAGGGCAAGGTTCAGCAGGTCTTGCAACGCGCGGAGGACGGTTTCATCGAGGCCGTCGTGATGGAGAGCGGCGAGCGGGTCGAGGGGGACTTCTTCATCGACTGCTCGGGCATGCGGGCGCTGCTGATCGAGCAGACGCTGAAGGCCGGCTACGAAGACTGGACCCACTGGCTGCCCTGCGACCGCGCGATCGCCGTGCCTTGTGAATCGGTCAGCCCGCTGCTGCCGCTGACCCGCTCGACCGCCCACAGCGCCGGCTGGCAATGGCGCATTCCGCTGCAGCACCGCATCGGCAACGGCCATGTCTACAGCAGCGCCTTCATGGACAAGGACGAGGCCGAGGCCATCCTGATGAACAAGCTGGACGGCAAGGCGCTGGCGCCGCCCCGCCATCTGAGCTTCCGCACCGGCCGGGCCAGGACTTTCTGGGATCGCAATTGCGTGGCCGTGGGCCTGTCCAGCGGCTTTCTGGAGCCGCTGGAGTCGACTAGCATCCACCTGATCCATATGGCGGTGGCGCGCATCCTGAGCTTCTTCCCGCAGGGCGGCTTCGATGCTGCCGACATCACCGAATACAACGCACTGACGCGGCTCGAGTTCGAGCGGGTGCGCGACTTCCTGATACTGCACTACAAGCTCACCACGCGCGACGATTCGCCGTTCTGGAACCATTGCCGGACGATGGCCATACCAGAGACCCTGCAGCGCAAGATTGATCTGTTCGCCAGCAACGGCCGCATCTACCGCTATGACGACGAGCTGTTCGCCGAGACCAGCTGGTTGCAGGTGATGGTGGGTCAGCGGCTGATGCCGCGCGGGCATCACCCGTTCGCCGACCTGTTGCCCGAGGCCGAGGTGCAGGCCTATCTGCGCAATGTCGAGCAGGTGGTGGCCAAGTGTGTGGGCGTGATGCCCGCCCATGCCGAGTTCATTGCCAAGCATTGCGCGGCCGACCTGGGCTGAGCCCATGGTGCCCATGAAGCGCCTGACGCGGCGCGGTCTGCTGGCCTGCGGTCTGCTCGGCGCCACCGCGGTGCGCGGGGCCGAGCGCACGGTGCTGCAGCTGGCGGCCTTTCCGCTGGTGGACGAGATCGCCCGCGCGGCCCTGCCTGCCTGGCGGCAACTGCATCCGGAGGTGGACATCCAGATCGTGTCCCGTCAGTACGCCGACCATCACACGGCCATGACCACGGCCCTGTCGACCTCTTCGCTGCTGCCCGACGTGATGGCGCTGGAGTCCAGCTTCGTTGGCCGCTTTGCCCAGGGCGGCGGTCTTGAAGACCTGGCCCAGCCGCGCTACGACATCGGCCGCTTTCGCTCGCGCCTGGTGCCCTATGCCTATGACCAGGCCTTGGGGCGCAACGGTGCGGTGGTGGCGGTGCCCACCGACATCGGTCCGGGCACGATGCTGTACCGGCAGGACATCGTCACGCGCGCCGGTGTCGATCCCGAAGACCTGACCCGTTCATGGGCCAGCTATATCGCCGCCGGCCAGCTCATCAAGCGCAGTACCGGGGCCTACCTGATCGCCCACGTCAGCGAGATCAAGGACATCCTCTTGCGCACTGGCATCCAGCCGGGCGAGGGCATGTACTTCGACCGGGAGTCGCGCGTGCTGGTGCAGTCCGAGCGCTTTGTGCGCGCCTTCGAGGTGGCGCTCCAGGTGCGCCGGCTGGGGCTGGATGCGCGGGTCAATGCCTGGTCCAACGAGTGGGCCGAGGGTTTCAAGCGCGGCAGCCTGGCCACCGAGCTGGGCGGCGCCTGGCTGGTGGGTCAGTTGAGCAACTGGGTGGCGCCGCAGACGGCCGGCCTGTGGCGCGCGGCCCAACTGCCCGAGGGCGCCAATGCCGGCTACGGTGGCGCCTTCTACGCGATGCCGCGCCGCGCTGCGCCCGAACGCAAGGTGCTGGCCTGGCAGTTCATCCAGCTGATGACCTTGGACCGCGAACGCCAGCTCGCCGCCTTCAAGACGCACGACGCCTTTCCGGCCCTGCTGGAGACGCATGAGGACGCCTTCTTCGACGAGCCCGTGGCCTTCCTGGGCGGCCAGAAGGCGCGGCTGCTGTGGCGGGTGGCCGCGCGCCGCATCTCGGCCGCCCGCGTGCACAAGCAGAACGGCTTTGCCGACGAGGTGGTCGGCAGCGAGCTCGACCAGGTACTCAAGCGCGGCAAGGCGATACGGGCCGCGCTGCAAGATGCCGCGCGCCTGCTCGAGCGGCGCGCCCACCGATGACATGATTTGCTCAGGGAGACTGTTGAAATGAACCACTTGTTGACCCGGCGCTGGCCTTTGACCTCGCTGCTTGCTGCACTGTGCCTGGGCGGCTGCGGCTCCGGCGGCGCGGCCGAGGCGATTGCCCCACCCATCCCAAGCACCGACGTGCTGGCCCTGCCACCGGGCTACGCCCTGGTTTGGTCCGACGAGTTCGACAAACCCGGCCTGCCCGACCCCGCGAAATGGGCCTATGACACCGGCATGAACAAGCAGGGCTGGCACAACCGCGAGAAGCAGTACTACAGCGGCCCACGGGCCGAGAACGCCGAGGTGCGCGATGGCCGTCTGGTCATCACCGCCCGCAAGGAGCAGATGACGGCGGCGCCCGACTGGGGCGGTCAGCCCTACACCTCAAGCCGGCTGTTGACCGCCGGCAAGCAGGACTGGACCTATGGCTTCTTCGAGATCCGCGCCAAGCTGCCCTGCGGCAAGGGCACCTGGCCGGCGATCTGGATGCTGGGCAGCCAGGGCGACTGGCCGGCCGGTGGCGAGCTCGACATCATGGAACAGGTCGGCAAGGAGCCGACCAAGGTCTTCAGCACCACGCACACCACCTCGGGCAGCGGCGGCAATGGTGCTGGCGCGGCGACCCAGGTGAGCGACGCCTGTACCGCCTTCCACACCTACCAGATGCTGTGGACGCCACAGCAGGTCAGCTTCGGCATCGACGGCAAGACCCACTTCACCTACAAGAACGCCGGCACTGGCAAGGCCCAATGGCCCTTCGATGCGCCGCAGTTCCTGATACTCAATATCGCCATTGGCGGCGACCTGGGCGGCCCGGTCGACGACAGCATCTTCCCGGTGCGCATGGAGGTGGAGTACGTGAGGGTCTATCAGCCGGCCAAGTGATGAGGCTTGGCGGTCACGCCCTGACCCTGGCCAGCGCCCATCCAAAGGCCGGGCGCAGCAGGTAGTGGACCATCGCTGACACCGCAGCAATGAAGCTCACCACCAGGGCGGGCAGGATGGGGCCGAACGTCACGGCCATGCCCAGCACGAAGCCCAGCACATACTCGCTTCGATAGGTTGGCAGGACCAGGCCGACCAGAATGATGCCGAGCAGGATGTAGGCCGGGGCGTCGGCATTGCCGCTCACAAATGCCAGCGACAAGGCGATGCCCGCCACCAGCGCACCGAGGGCGGCCAGGGCCAAGCCTTTTGCAGCCTGCGGGCCCGTGGCCCGCCTCAGCAACCTACCGGCAAGAAACCAGGCCAGCAGGGGCAGAAAGACGGCGCCCCAGGCATTGGAGATGGCGGGCAGGTCCGCTTGATTGAGCAGGTGGTGACGCTGGATACCGCCATGAAAGACCTGCCATGCCAGATGGCCCAGTTCGGCGAGCGCAACCAGCGCCGTGATCAACCAGCGGGCTTTCACCCTGGCCGTGGTGCGGGTCATCTCAAGCATGTCTGTCTCCTGGGTCAGCATCGTGTTGCAGCGCACTCTAGGGGCGCCCGCTGGCAACGGGTAGCGCCATGTGACGAACGGGAGCTTGGGCCCATCGAGCTGCAACCGAGGCGGATGGAGGCCGCCTGCTTGAACCCCGCCCCGCTGCCCCCATCTGGCAGCGATGACCGGAATCTGGCTGTTGGCCCTGCTGCACCTCTACATTGGCTGGCGTGTGGCGCCGCAGTTGCCTGGCCCGCTGGCGGCGGGGGCCTTCATCGCGCTGCTGCTGCTGTCGCTGGCGTTGATACCGGCGGCGCTGCTGGGGCGCAAGGCGAGCAAACGCGCCACCGCCGACCGTTGGACCTGGGCCGGCATGCTGGCCCTGGGGCTGTTCTCGATGCTGCTGGTGCTAACCCTGCTGCGCGATCTGTTGCTGCTGGTGGCTCTGCCCTTCACCCTGCCGCCGCTGGCCACGCCAAGCGCCATCGCCGTGCCAACCCTGGCCCTGCTGGCCGCGCTGTGGGGCCTGGTCGGCGCGCGGCGCACCGCCCGCGTGCGCGAGGTCGAGGTGCCCATCGCCGGCCTGCCCGCGGCGCTGCAGGGCTTCACCATCGCGCAGATCACCGATGTCCATGTCGGGCCCACCGTCAAGCGTGGCTATGTGCAGGCCATCGTCGAATCGGTCAACCGCTTGCAGGCCGACGCGGTGGCCGTCACCGGCGATCTGGTCGATGGTCGGGTGGCGGACCTGCGGGATGATGTTGCGCCGCTGGCCGGCCTGCGCTCGCGGCATGGCACTTTCTTCGTCACCGGCAACCATGAGTACTACAGCGGCGCCAACGAGTGGACGGCACTGCTGGGCAGCCTGGGCCTGCGCGTGCTGAGCAACGAGCATGTGGTGCTGCAGCATGACGGGGCCCGGCTGGTGATGGCCGGGGTGGCCGACTTCACGGCCCACCACTTCGAGCCCAGCCAGCGCAGTGATCCGCAGCGGGCGATGGCCGGCGCTCCAGCGGGCGCGGGTCTGCGCGTCTTGCTGGCCCACCAGCCGCGCAGCGCGCCGGCCGCCGCCGATGCGGGCTTTGACGTGCAGCTGTCCGGCCACACCCATGGCGGCCAGTTCTGGCCCTGGAACCTGTTCGTGCCGCTGCAGCAGCCGTTCACGGCCGGCCTGCACCGGCTGCGCCAGCTGTGGGTCTACACCAGCCGCGGCACCGGCTACTGGGGCCCGCCGCTGCGCCTGGGCGCGCCGTCGGAGATTACCCGCTTGCGTTTTGTCAGGGCATCCCCGTGAGTGGGGGACTGCGAGGGTCATCCTCCCGCCGACCTCGTGTCATGATCTGCCTGCCTATCCCTTCGTCCCCAAACCGCCAGCGAGGCCGCAGATGAAAACGATAGACGAAATGCTCAGCCTCAAGCTGCTCACGCCGGACCAGCATGCCGATATCGGCGCCTGGGTGGCCCATGCCCGCACGCCCGAGGCCATCATGCAGATGCCCGCGCCGCTGTGGCGCACGCTGGAGCTGGCCAGCGTGCTGATGGACTTTGATGCCGATCTGCAGCAGCCGCCCAGTTTTGATCACGAATGATGAAACCGATCTCGCAAACTGACCGCCATGTCGAGGTGGTGCAGCGCTATCTGTCGCGGCTGGAGGCCGCCGATGTGGAGGCCATCACAGCGCTGTTCGCGCCCAATGCCAAGATCTACTCGCCCTTTCTGGGCTGGATGGACCCGCTGCCCTTCTTCATCAAGGTCCGCGAGGCCTCGGGGCAAAGCCGCATCGAGACCTTGGACATCCTGGTCAGCGCCCATGGCGGCCCCCGGGCGATTGCCTACTTCATCTACCACTGGCAGCTGAAGGACGGCGCCGATGTGCACTTCAACTGCGTGGACGTGTTCGACTTCGACGCCGATGGGCTGATCGAGTGCATGACCATCATGTACGACACCCACCCGGTGCGTGCCCAGGTGGGTAGCAAGTACAGCTGAGGCCGCGAGCGTTGCGCTCAGTCTATGGGCTTCTCGACCACCGGCGCGCGCATCCCTATGGCCATGCGGTTCCAGCCATTGATCAATGCAATCGTCCAGCTCAGCTCGACGATCTCCTGATCGCTGAACTGCAGCTTCAGCGCCTCGAAGGCGGCGTCCTGGCCGCTGTGGTCGGCCAGCCGTGTCATGACCTCGGCCCAGTTCAGCGCGGCCCGTTCGCGGGCGCTGTAAAGGCCGACCTCGCGCCAGGTGGACAGGCTGTTGATGCGCTGCCAGCCCTCGCCGGATTCGCGCAGGATGCGGGTGTGCATGTCCAGGCAGAAGGCGCAGCCATTGATCTGCGACACGCGTGACTGCACCAGCTCGATCAGCTGCGGGCCCAGCGTTGACTTGGCCAGAGTGGCGTTGACGCCGGCCATGGCTTGGTAGGACCTGGACGAGATCTGGGTCCAGGGTAGGCGAGCTTCGTTCATTTGGGTTCCTTGAGTTGCTGTGCGGGATACACAGACTCAAGACGTTTGAGTGGGTGGCCTTGTGACACCCAGCGTCAAGTCGGTGTTGACGTTGAGTTGGCGCCCCAATGCGGCGGCAATGTGCATCAGCTTCTCCGGATTGCGCTGCGAGTGGATACAGACGATGCGTTCGCCATCGGTCTCCAGCGACTGCGCCGACTCCAGCGTCTCGTCAATGAAGCGCAGCAGACCCCATTGGCCGTTGAGCACCACCACCTCGAAGCGCACCTTGCCCGGAAAGCGCAGATGGGTGGCCAGATAGAGCTGGGCGATGCGCTGGCCGCCGACCAGGGGCAGGCCGAAGCTGGGCACGATGCCGCCGCCGTCGCCGATCAGCTGGGCGTCCTCGGCCAGCATGGACTTCAGCGCGGTGAACTCGCCGCGCACGGCGGCGTCGGCAAAGCCGCGCAGCAGCCGCAGCTGGGTCTCGCGTGCCACCGTGTAGCGGGGCCGCCGGTCCTGCAACTGGGTCTTGGCGCGGTGCACGATCTGGCGGCAGGCGGGCTCGGTCTTGCCCAGCGCCTCGGCCACCTCGCCGTAGTCGGCATCGAAGACCTCACGCAAGAGGTAGGCGGCCCGGGCCTCGGGCGCGAGGCGCTCCAGCAGGGTCAGGAAGGCCACCGATACATCATCGGCCCGCTCCAGCAAGGCTTCCGGCGACACCGGCGAGTCGCTCATCAGCGGCTCGGGCAGCCAGGTGCCGACATAGTGCTCGCGCTGGACCTTGGCGGCGCGCAGACGGTCGATGGCAATGCGCGTGGTCACCGACACCAGCCAGGCCTCGCTGTTGTCCAGGCTCGCGGGGTCGGCCTCGTGCCAGCGCAGCCAGGCGTCCTGGACCACTTCCTCGGCCTCGGCCGAGGAGCCCAGCATGCGGTAGGCGATGGCCTGCAGCCGGGGGCGCAGGCGATTGAAGGTATCGGTGCTGTCGTTCATGGAGAGTCAGACGTTTGACGACCCCATTTTGTGACAGCAGGCGCTCAGTCACCGCGGCGCGTCTTCAGATGCCTCATGATGTTCACAAAGCTGTCCACCCAATAGACCTCCGGGTGTGCGGTCAGGTGCTTCAGCAACTCCTCGTGTGCCTCTTTCGATACTGCCAGATGGTCCCCGCCAATGCCGTGGAAGGTGATGCTGGCCAGCGTGCCCTTGGCGGCGGCCTCTTTGACGATGGCGATCAGCGCCTCGCCGCTGGCGCCCTCCGGACCGGCGGTTCCGATGTTGTAGGGGTCCAGCGTGGCCATGTCCGGGGCGACACCACCGGCCCGTGACTTGACGGCGACGAATTCGGAGCGGATCGCCGGCAGATAGGGCTGGCCCGCGGCCAGCAAATCGACGCAGGGCGCGGTGAAGGTGCGTTCGGTCCTGCCGTCGATGGCCTGCAGATAGGCGTTGGCGAGCACGATCTCCTCGCGCAGCTGGGCGACGCTGATCTTGTCCAGGTCGCGGTGCGGCGCCACCCAGTCGCGGCCGGGTTTGGAGCGCGAGCAGGGGTGGTAGAGCGTGTGATTGCCCAGTTCGTGGCCCTGGGCCGCAGCACGGCGCCACTCGGGCAGGCGCTTGGCCACCACCTCGCTGGCCAGCGTCAGGTAGAAGGTGGCTTTCAAGCCATGGGCGTTGAGCGCCGGCAGCGCGTTGTCGAGCTGCGAGTTCAGCGCGTCGTCGTAGGAAAGGCTGACGGCGGCCCTGGCGCCGCCGGGCCATTTGAAGCCGTCGGCGTGGCTCGCCTGAATCATGGTGAGAGCCAGCAGGGCGGCGAAACAGGCCTTCATCCGAGCAAATTGCCTGTGGCGTCAAAGCCTAGCGCCCAGGCCGGATCGGGCGCCAGGCCGACGGCATTGCCGACATGCAGCGAGCCCCCGTTGCCCACCTTGGCTGTCAGCAGCTCAGGAATGCCGACCACCCGCAGATAGATGATGGACGTGTCGCCCAGATGCTCGGCCAGCTCCACTGTCGCGGCAATGCCCTGGCCGGCAGGCGCCAGATTCAGATGCTCGGCACGCAGGCCGATGCGCTGCGCGCGCTCGCCGGGGGCCTGTGTCAGCAGCTGCCACAGCGCCAGGTGTTCCGCCGAACCGCCGGCAGCGGGCCTGTCGACGAAGTTGATCCGCGGCGCACCGATGAAGGCGGCGACGAACTCATTGGCCGGGCGGTTGTACAGCGCCATCGGCGCGCCCAACTGCTCGATGCGGCCCTGATGGAACACGGCGATGCGGTCGCCCATGGTCATGGCCTCGACCTGATCGTGTGTGACGTAGATCATCGTCGTGCCCAGCTGCTCGTGCAGCTTGGTCAGCTCGATGCGCATGTTCACGCGCAGCGCGGCGTCCAGATTCGACAGCGGCTCATCGAACAGGAACACCTTGGGCTTGCGCACGATGGCCCGGCCTATGGCCACGCGCTGGCGCTGGCCGCCGGACAGCTCCTTGGGGTAGCGGCCCAGCAGATCGATGATGCGCAGGATCTCGGCAGCGCGGCCGACCTGCTCGGCGCGTTGCGCCTTGGACTGGCCGGCCATCTTCAGCGCAAAGCCCATGTTCTCGGCCACGGTCATGTGCGGGTAGAGGGCATAGCTCTGGAACACCATGGCCGCGCCGCGTTGGGCCGGATGCTGGTCGTTCGCGCGCACGCCGTCGATCAGGATCTCGCCGCTGGTGATGTCTTCCAGCCCGGCGATCATGCGCAGCGTGGTGGACTTGCCGCAGCCGGATGGGCCGACGAAGACCATGAACTCGCCGTCGCGCACCTCCAGGTCCACGCCCTTGATGACCTCCGCCTTGTCGTAGCTCTTGCGCAGACCGCGCAGTGATACCTGGCCCATGCTCAACCGCCTTGCTTTTGTTGCTGCAGAAAGCCCTGGTACCAGCGGGCGCTGTCCTTCAGGGTGCGCTGCTGGGTTGTGTAGTCCACATGAACGATGCCGAAGCGCTTCTCGTAGCCCGAGGCCCATTCGAAATTGTCCATCAGGCTCCAGACCATATAGCCGCCCATGTTCACGCCCTGGCGCATCGCCTCGGCTACTGCCTCGATATGCTGCTCAATGTAGCGGGTGCGGCCCTCGTCGTGGACGCGGCCATCGACCAGTTCATCCTTGAAGGCTCCGCCGTTCTCGGTCACGAACAGCGGCGGTACGGGATAGTCGCGGTGCAGGCGCACCAGCAGCTCGGTCAGGCCCTCGGGATAGACCTCCCAGCCCATGTCGGTGATCTCGCGGCCGCTGCTATTGACGTCCCAGGGCGCGCCGGCGCTGACCACCGAGCGCGAGTAGTAGTTGACGCCCATGAAGTCCATCGCGGTGGCGATGTGGGCCATGTCGCCGGCCTCGACCTTGGGTGCATCGGCGCCCAGCACCTCCAGCACATCCTGCGGATAGCTGGCCTTGAACAGCGGGTCCAGATACCAGCGCAGCAGTTGGCCGTCTTCCAGTGCCATCTTGGCCCGGTCGGCGGCAGAGTCGGTGGCGGCATGCATCGGCGACAGGTTCAGCACGATGCCCAGGCTCGCCTTGCAGCCGGCCGCGCGCAGCGCCTGCAGGGCCAGGCCGTGGCTCAGCAGCAGGTGGTGCGAGACCTGCATGGCTGTGCGGCGGTTCTTGATGCCGGGCGCGAACACGCCGGCCTCATGCCCCAGATGGGCCATCACCCAGGGTTCGTTGTGGGTGGCGATCGAGACCACGCGGTCACCCAGGCGGGCATGGATGCCCAAGGCATACTCGACGAAGCGGGCCACCGTGTCGCGGTTGGCCCAGCCGCCGCCGGCCTGCAGTGCCTCGGGCAGGTCCCAGTGGTTGAGCGTCAGATAGGGCTTGATGCCGCGCGCCAGCAGGCCATCGACCAGGCGCTCGTAGAAGGCCAGGCCTGCCTCGTTCCAGTCGCCGCTGCCGGTGGGCCGTACGCGCGGCCAGGAGACCGAGAAGCGATAGGCATCCACACCCAGGCCGGCAATCATGTCCAGGTCGGCTTCCCAGCGGTGGTAGTGGTCGCAGGCTATGTCGCCATTGCTGCCATCGGCGATCACACCGGGCTGGCGGCAGAAGGTGTCCCAGATCGACGGGCCCTTGCCGTCTTCAGCGGCTGCGCCCTCGATCTGAAAGGCGCTGGTGGCCACGCCCCAGACGAAGTTTGGAGGGAAGTGCATGCTGTTTGTAGTCATAGGGTTTACTTGACCGCGCCCGTGGTCAGGCCGGAGATCAGCTGCCGGGACGACAGCACGAAGAGCACGATCAGCGGCAGCGTCGCGATGGCCGAGCCGGCCATCAGCGCGCCCCACTCGGTGTCCACCGGGCTTTGCAGGCTGCGCAGCGCCAGCGGCAGGGTGTACATATCGGGCGAGCGCATCACCACCAGCGGGCCGATGAAGTTGTTCCACGAGGCGATGAAGGTGATCAGCCCCAGGGTGCCCAGTGCGGGCTTGAGTAGCGGCAGCACGATGCGGGCGAAGATGCCCAGCTCGCTGCAGCCGTCCATGCGCGCCGCCTCGATCAGCTCGCGCGGGATCGCGCTGGTGCAGAACTGGCGCATCAGGAAGATGCCGAAGGCGCTGGCGGCGCCGGGGATGTAGAGCGCCCGCGGCTGGTCTATCCAGCCCAGCAGATCCATGATCATGAAGGTCGGGATCATGTTCATGAAGGACGGCAGCAGCATCGTGCCCATCACCAGGCCGAAGAAGATCTTCTTGTGTCGGAACTCAAAGAGGGCAAAGGCATACCCGCCCATCGCGCAGAACAGCAGCGTCAGGGCCGTCGAGGCCAGGGCCACATAGAGGCTCCAGCCCAGGTTGCGCCAGAACGGGATCTTCTTGCTCAGGATGGCCAGGTTGTTCAGGAAGTCGTCGCCGAACCACATCGGCGGTGGCAGGCTGAAGATCTCGGTGCGCGAGTGCGTGGCGAACACGAACATGAAGTAGAACGGCGCCAGCATGATCAGCATGCCGATGCCGACGAGGCAGTAGGCGGCCAATGGTCCGGTTCTCGCCAGACGGTTAGATCTCATGGGGTCAGGCCTTGCTCGGGCGGAAGGCCCGGTTGGTCAGCCAGGTCAGCAGGCCCACGACGATGAACAGCAGCCAGGACATCGCGCTGGCGGCGCCGAAGTCATTGAAGTCGAAGGCCATGCGGTACAGATAGACGGCGGTGGTCATGCCGGCCTGGTCCGAGCCGCCGCGGCCCTGGGTCAGGATGAAGGCCTCCTCGAACAGCTGCAGTCCACCGACCACGCTCAGGGTGACGCCGAAGTAGATCATCGGCTTCAGGCTGGGCAGTGTGATGTAGAAGAACTGTTGCAGCCGGCCGGCACCGTCCATGCGCGCTGCCTCGTACAGATCGCGGGGAATGGTCTGCATCGCGGCCAGATAGAGCACCACGTTGAAGCCGACATAGCGCCAGAACACCAACGTTGCGATGGCCGGCTTGATGTAGTCGGGGTCATTGAGCCAGTCCACCGTCTGTGCCGGCACCAGGGCGCCGATCAGCGGCAGTTCACGCAGCAGCTGCAGCCCGACGTTGATCAAGCCGTAGTCGGTCGAGAAGAGCGAGCTGAACAGGATGGCGATGGCCACCGTCGAGGTGATATAGGGCATGAAATAGGCGCCGACCACGCCATTGCGCAGACGCTTGAACGAGGCATGGATGAAGGCCGCCAGCGGCAGCGCCACCAGGTGCTGGGGCACACCCGAGACCAGGGCCAGCCAGCCGGTGTTCTTCAGCGACTTCCAGAACCATTCGTCCTGCAGCGCGAACAGGAAGTTGTCGGCGCCGACAAAGCTCATCGCCCCCAGGCCGCTGGTTGGCTCCCAGGTCTGGAAGGCCAGGAACAGCGAGAAGGCCAGCGGGAACAGGCCGAAGATGATGAACAGCAGCACAAAGGGCAGCAGCAGCACATAGGGGGTCTGGCGGGGCGACAGGCGGGGCAGCTTCATGGGTGTTGTCTGTCAGCCTTGATCAACGAAAGGCGCGCTGGCGCAGCAGGCGCTCGGCGTCGGCCAGGGCGGTGGCAATGTCCTTGCCGCGCACCAGCACCTTGTCGAGCTCGGTGTTGATGACTTCGTCGGCAAAGGCGTCCTGCTTGTGCACGTCGACGGCGGTGATGCGCCGCGCGGCCGTGCGCCAGCCTACGCGAGCCTGCTGGCCGCCCAGAAAGGCGATCGGTTGCTCGAAGAACGGGTCGTCGAAGGTCTCCAGCAGGGCCGGGAAGGCGTCCTGCGCCTTGAAGGCGCCGAGCTGCAGCTCGCGCGTCAAGGTCATCAGCTTGATGAACTCCCAGGCCATGGGCTTCTGCGCGGCAGAGGCGGCGCGAGGGATGGCATAGAACGTGCCGCCATAGGCCGCGAACGCGCCCTCGGGCAGCTGGGCCGCGCGCCACAGGCCTCGCGTGTCGGGCGCGAGCCAGGTGTTCAGGTGGCCGGCCAGCCAGGCGCCCATCATCTGTGTGGCAATGCCGCCCCGCTTGAAGCCCTCGGTCCAGTCGGACGACCAGGCATTGACCTTGGCATCGAGCTTGTTCTGCCGCACCTGGCGGGCCAGCTCGAAGGCACGGGCAAAGCGCGGTGTGTTGACCAGCACGTTCGAGCGGCTGTCGAAGAACAGGCCCTCGCCGGGCTGTATGCCGGTGCGGATGACGATGTCCTTCATGTCCCTTGCATGGGCCATCAGATAGGCGCCGGTGGCGGCCTTGATCTTCACACCGGCGGCCACGTAGCCCTCCCAGGAACGGGTCAGCTCGGCCTCGCCAACGCCAGCCTTGGTCAGCAGATCGCTGCGGTAGAGCAGGGTGCCGGGGCCGATGTCGGTGGGCGCGGCGACGACCTGGCCGCGGCGGTTGGTCGCCTGCTGGTAGGCATAGGCGACGAAGCGGTTCTGGTATTGGGCTATCGAGTAGGGCGCGCGGGACAGATCCTCCAGCCCGCCGCCCTGGGCAAAGCGGCCCAGGTAGCCGACCTCGACCGCCATCACATCGGGCAGATGGGCCGAGGTCGACAGCGCCGTGGTCATCGCCGTGTGGTGGTCGGTCAGTGCGCGGCTCACCAGCTTGATCTCGACCCCGGGGTGCAGCCGGTTCCAGGCTGGAATCGCGGCCTTGACGATCTCATCGACGGCGGGGAAGGCGGCCACGGTCAGCTGCTGCTGAGCGGCGGCGCTCTGGAGCGCCAACAAGCCCAGGCACAGCAGCAACCCGCCCCGCCGGCTCATTCTCACCCCTGTTCTCGCACCAACCCGCATCAATGTCTCCGTAGCAAGCGGCTCGATTATCTTGGCCGCTGTCGCCTCTTTGAAAGCGCTTTCATAATGTAGCCAGACCGGGTTTCGCTGTCAATCGAGGGTAAGTGCCGGGGGCCCTCAGGCGAGCGCGCGGGTCGATGCGCGGGCGATCAGCCGCGGCTCGGGCAGGGTGCCTTCGGGTGTCTGCCCGGCCAGCAGTTGCAGCAGCGACACGGCGGCCAGCCGGCCCAGCTCGTGGGCGGCCTGGTGGATGGTCGTCAGCGGCGGGATCGAGTGCTCGGCGCCGGCCAGATCGTCGAAGCCGACCAGCGAGATGTCGTCGGGCACGCGCAGGCCGCGCCGGTGCAGTGCCAGCGCCGCGCCAAACGCCATCTGATCGTTGGCAGAGAAGATGGCGGTGAACGGCTCGCGGCTGTCGATCAGCCGTTCGACGGCCATCAAGCCGCTCTCTTCGAAGTACTTGCCCGGCATCACCAGCGCGGGCTTGTAGCGCACGCCGGCAGCCTCCAGTGCCGCGCGATAGCCGCGCAGCCGCTCGGCCGCGTCGGGGTGGATGGGGTCGCCCGAGATGAAGGCGATCTTGCGGTGGCCCAGGCTCAGCAGGTGGTGGGTGGCAAGTCTTGCCCCCTCGAAGTTGTTGAAGTCCAGCGCATACAGGCCCGGCGCCGTCAAGGTACGGCCGGTGATCACCACCGGCATGGTCTTGGCCAGGTTGCGCAGCGAGTCGTCGCTGAGACGGCCGGTCAGGATGATCATGCCGTCCACGCGGCGCGAGCGAAGCACCTCGATGCAGCGGCGCTCCTCCTCGGCATTCCAGTGGCCACTGACGAACAGCGGGCTGTAGCCCGCCTGGCTCAGTTCCTCCTCGATGCCACGCAGCGCCACGCCATAGAAGGGGCTGTCGATCGCCTGGGTGACCACGCCGACGCTCAGGGTGCGCCCGCCGGCCAGGCCGCGGGCGATCGGGTTGGGGATGAAGCCCAGCTCCGCGATCGCACGGTCCACCGCCTCGCGCTTCTCGGGGCTGACTATGGCCGTGCCATTGAGGATGCGCGACACCGTGCTCGGCGACACGCCGCAGGCCGCCGCCACCATTTCCAACGTGACCTTCTTGCCCTGGGTGCCGGCTGCTGCGGCCTGGGTCTTGCGTGCGCTGGTCTTCATATCCCGTTCGAGGTTTTGGCGCTGGAGTTTAGGCCACAGTCGCGGCTGGGTGATTCCCCGGAGCTTCACCGCGTCCGCTCGACCTTATGATCCGGCCAGCAATCGCCTTCCCTGACAGGCGTGATGGAGGCCCAAGGTGAGCGACAAGACCCTGACCGAAGCGGAGTGGAAGAAATTTGCCAAGGGCCGCAGCCTCAAGGATGCGGCGCTGCTGAAGGCGATGGGCGAGCTGGACAAGGCCAAGGCGCCCGAAGACCAGCTGTCGGCGCTGGACGATATCGAGAAACAGTCGGACCTGCTGCGCAAGGCCAACAAGGCCGACAAGGAAGTCACCGGCTACCTGGACGACCTGGACAAGGCCCTGGTGAAGGAGCGCAAGCTCGCCGAGGCCGAGGCCAGGAAAGCCGACGCCGAGCAGGAGGAGGACGAGGAAGAAGAAAGCCCAACCCTGCTGACGACCAAGATGGTGCCGCTGCTGCGCGAGGTGCCCAAGGGCGTGGTGCTGCAGGTGATGATTGCCAGCGCCGGCAAGGACTGCGTGGTGCTGGTTTCGCGCAAGCCCATAGGCCCGCCCCGGCGCAAGCTGCTGACCGCTGAGCTGGGCACCACCAGCGGCGTCAAGTTCGTGACGGGCGAGTGCCTGTTCGAGGCCAATGCCCACACCTTTGTCTTGCTGACTCAGGCCGCCGGCATGGCCAAGAAGATCAAGGAAGCGCTGCTGGACCAGACCGGGCAGCGCTACAAGATCCGCGTGCGTGGCGAGGACCCCAACGACATCGATGACGATGGCGATCCGGCCGAGCCGGGTCCAGGTACGGCGCCGTCGGTGGCCCCGGGTGAGGGCGGCGATGCAGCCTTCGAGCTGGCGCTGGAAGGCTGGCGCAGCGCGCGCGGCGCCGCCGTCACCAAGCTCAAGGCCCTGGCCAAGGAGGTGGCCGACGCCAAGCTGCCCGACTCGGGCACCGCCATCATCCAGATGAGCGCGGTGCTGAAGAACTTGACCGCCGAGCCACGCACCGCGCAGCAGGTGAACGAGCTGATGCGTTATGTGAACGAGGACGACATCGTGCTTGATGTGTGCGAGATTGATGGAGACATCCGCACGCCCATGGTCAACGCGCTGCAGGCGATGCAGCGTGCGATGAGCAACTGATTCGGAGTAGCACTATGGCCGGTCCACGTTCCCTGTTTGGTCGTCTGCTGCGCTATATCCGCGACGGCAGCAACGCTCGCGACATCGTCACGCCCGAGCGTGAGCGGCTGCGCAATCGGGTCGCGGCGCTGCGCAACGACGTCAATGCGCTGCCTTTCACCGGCTTGAAGGGGCAATTGATCGGCACGCTGGACGAGCTGCTCCGTGGTGAAACCGGCCTGGACGGCCTGCCCGATATCGAAGCCCGCTCGTCCCGGCTGATGTCGCTGATCGGCAGCGTCGATGAGGTCGAGCAGCGTCTGGGCCAGGCACAGGCCATGGTGCCCGACCATCTGGCGTTGAGCCAGGAGCTGCTGGCGGCGAAGAACGAGGTCGCCGAGATCGGTGACGATGGCCTGAGCGCACCGCTGGCGCTCAAGCTGGCAACGCTTGAGAAGGGGCTCGGCCTGGCCGTCGCCGGCCCCGGCCTGAAGAATCTGGAGGCACTGCCCAAGCTGCTGGGGCCGGCCCAGGCGCTGCGCGTCGACATCGGCAAGGTCTTGCAGCCCCTACGCGAAGAGAAGGCCAAGGCAAAGGCCTATGCCGACGCGCTGCTCTTGGCACAGACGGCGGTGGCCAAGCTGCCTGCGGTGGTCAAGGACGAGGCGGCTTTGATACAGAAGGACTTCATCGACGCCGCCGTCAAGCTGCACAAGGAGGACAAGCGCGACGAAGCCACCGTCTTGCTGGGCAAGGTCGATGGCGAATGCGCCAAGGCCCAGCTGCTGGCCAAGACCTACACCGATGCTTTGGCCGCCGCCAAGCTCGCGCTGAACACGGCCAAGGCGACCATGCTGGCCGTCGATGTGAAGATCGCCGAAACGCAGATGATAGGGGCTGCCGAACAGCAGGCCACAGCCGGCAAGCGCCAGGCGGCGCTGGAGCTGCTGGCCCAGGTCAAGGCCCACTGCGATTCGGTGACCGGCTCGACCTTGCTGGCTCAGACCTTGAGCGACGCCACCGACGACTTCATGGCGCTGATGGGCCATGCGCATGCGGGCGCTTTCCCGACCGAGATCGCCGCATTGCGCAAACGCATGGACACGGCCAGGGCCAGTCTCAAGGCTGGCACCCGCGGCGGCGCCAGGATGGACATGGTCTTGCTTCGCGCCGACGCCAAACAGCAGCTGGCCTACGCCAACGAGCACACCGGCTACGCGCTGCGCCTGGACGTCGTCAAGCCCAAGGTCGAGCAGGTCGCGAAGGCCGCGCCGGTGACGTCCAATACCGCGCTGACCACCGAGCTGGCGAAATTGAAGACGATGTTGGACAAGGCCGAGAAGCAGGCGGCCAAGCGCTTCTACGATCCGGCGCTGGCCACCTTGGCTGCGCTGGAACTCGAATGCGCCGCTGTCACGACCTTGAAGCAGGAGCACGCCGCCTATGCCCTTGAGCTGGCGCGGGTCGAGCCCCTGGTCAGCACCGTGCCCGACGAGCCCGGCACTCCCAGTGCCGCCGAGGCGGCCTCGCTGCGCGAGCGCCTGAAGCAGGCCAAGGCGCTGGCCGACCCCGGCCGCGACTTCAAGGGCGCCGCTGCCCTGCTCAAGCGCATCGGCGGCGACTGCGATGGCTGCAAGGCGCTGGCCACCAAGGCGGAGAAGGACGAGCTGGCCCGCGACACTGCGCTGACCGGGCTGGATGGCGAGCCGGCGGCCGCGCTGGCCGAGGTGCGCAAGCTGCTCGAGGCGCTGAAGGTCCGCGACGGTCACACAGGCATTGCCAAGCAACTGGCCGATATCGAGAAGCTGCTGGTCGAGGCCGGCACGGCGCTGAGCGCGTGATCGACTGACACCGGTACAGGAGGAACACACCATGCCCGATCTGGTCAAGGCCAAGAAGCTGATCACCGATGCAGCCGATCAATGCCTGCTGGCCGCCCAGCTGGCCGACCGCCACGCGGCCTACGAGAAGCGCCGGGATGGCGAGGTGGTCCAGCAGCAGGCCTTGCTCGATGCCGAGCACGCGGCCGTCAAGCACAAGCTGCCGGCGGTGACCGAGGCCAAGCGCCTGGCCGAGGAGCAGGCGGCCAAGCAGGACTATGTGGCCGCCCAGGCCGGGCTGGACCAGGTGCTCGCGGCCATCGCCGACGCCGCCGCGCTGAAGAAGACCAGCGAAGAGTTCAACGCCCGCCTGCTGCTGGTCGAGCCCGATGTGACGGGCCTGACCAACGCTTCGCCGCGGGCCGGTGCGCCAAATATTGGTGCCGACGTGGCCAAGGTGGACACCGCCCTGGCCGAGGCCAAGGCCAAGGCGCTGCTGTTCGACTTCAAGGCCGCGGACAGCGCGCTGGCCAGCGCCAAGGCGCAGTGCAAATCGGTGGAGGTGAAGAAGCTCCTGAAGACCGCCACGCCGGACCCGCTGGTGCTGAAGAACCAGATGGAGGCCTTGAACAAGCAGCCGGGCGGCCAGCAACTGCTCGATGCACTGATAGCCGGCCTGGGCCCCACCGACTCCCCCGACCATGTGCTGGCCGCGTTGGCCGTGCGCTTCAACCTGAAGCAGGGGGCCAAGGACGAGGGTACCGGCACCGACAAGTCCACGGTGGCTGTGCTCAAGCGCGTCTACAAGCTGATGGCCGAGGTGCCGGACAAGCACACCAAGGAGAACCCGCGCATGCGTCAGGTGACACGCAAGCCGGCCGGTGGATCGTCCTATGGCGGCGGCAACGTTGTGCTGGGCGATGCCCTGAACGAAGGCTCCAAGCGCCAGCTGGTGCTTCCTGGTGAGCTGCCCGGTGTCGATGACAAGTGCAAACCGCCGACCGGCAAGGAGGCGCCGGTCTTCTTCGACTGGAATGTGCAGCACGAGATCGCCCACGCGCTGGACGACAAGAAGAAGTTCATGGCCAGCAACGAGAACGTCGACAAGTACGGCGCCTGGGTCAACCATGGCGGCAATGTCTCGGCCGTGGCCAAGGCCGCCGCCGATGCGCTCAACCTGGAAGGCATTGACCAAGCGGCGATTGCCAAATACCTGGACGGCGGCACCGTGCCCTCGCCGGAGCCCACCGACTGGGCGACGATGAAGACCTGGGCCGACGGCATTCGCCATGGCCAGATACCCTGGAAAGCCGGTGCGCGCTGCACCCAGGCGATCAAGGATGGTGGTTTCATCATCGGCGATCGCATCTACCATGAGGCCTACGCGAACCGCTGGGTCAGCTACAAGGCGACGGCACGTGCGGAAGGCATCACCGGCTATCAGTTCCGCGCCCCCGGCGAATGGTTCTCCGAGCTGTATGCGGCCTACAAGTCCGAGCAGATGAAACCCGCTCACCCGGCCAAGGAATGGCTGGACAATCTTTTCGGCGTCTAACTGGCGCTGCAACTAAGCTGCTGCACCCAACCTGAGGTCAGGCCATGTCTCTCTACCATCCCGTCAATCTGAACTGCCCGCATTGCGGCAAGGCGCTGGAGTTCTCGGCCAGCGTCAGCGTCAATGCCGACCGCGCGCCCGAGCTGCGCGAGGCCATACTCGACGGCAGCTTCCAGCGCGAGAGCTGCTCCCACTGCGGCACCGGCCTGCGGCTGGACCCGCAGCTGAACTACCTGGATGTCGGGCGTGGCCAGTGGATTGCTGCCTATCCCGGCGCCTGGGTAGACCGCTGGGCCGAACTGGAGGTCGCGGCGCTGCAGGCCTTTGACAAGGCATTTGGCGCACAGGCCGGGGCGGCGGCGAGCGAGATCGGCGCCGAGCTGAAGCCCCGTCTGGTGTTCGGCTGGGGCGGCCTGCGCGAGAAGCTGGTCGCCGCCGATGCCGGGCTCGATGACGTCGGCCTGGAGCTGACCAAGATCGCCCTGATGCGCGGCATGGACGATCTGCCGCCCGGCCAGGAACTGCGCCTGACGCAGGCCGCCGGCGACGGCGAAGACGCCGCCCTCGTGCTGCTGCTCGTGCCCGACGATCCCGATGGCGAGCTGGAGGAAATCAGCGTCCCCCGCGCCATCTACGACGAGATCCTGGCCGAACCCGAGGACTGGCAGCCGCTTCGCGAGCAGATCACGGCCGGGTTGTTTGTCGATGTGCTGAGGTTGACGCGCGGCGGCTGAGACCAAGCCTGGAATGTGACAGCGCCCGGTGCCGATTCGTTCGGCACCGGGCGCTGTGCTTTGGGGCTGCCGGTCAAAGCGCGTCAGGGCACCTGAACGTCTGCACCTCGCGCATGCGCAGCGGGTTGATGGCGCTGCTGGAGATGACCTCCAGTCGGGCCTTCTTGCCGTCCAGATTCAAGAGCACGGTGAAGCGCTCCGGCTGGGCCGAGGGCTGGATCTCGAACTGACCGAACATGCGGAACAGTGCCCAGGGGCCCTCGAACAGCTGCACCGCGCCACCGGGCGCGCTGAGCTTGATTTGCGCGGCCACGCGGGCGCTGGGCCAGGTGATGGTCTGCGCCGCAGTATTGCCGGCCGTGAACTTCAGCGCCGTGCCGTCCAGGTCCAGGGTCAGCTCCTTCAGGCCGTCCAGCATCTCCAGCACGCGCACATCGACCTTGAAGCTGGGCGTCTTGCCGCCGCTGCGGAAGAAGGCCTCCTTGATGCGCGAGGCACGCTGGAAATCGGCCAGCGCCGCACCGCCCGGTGGCTTGGTGCCGTCGGTCAGCGGCTTGTAGACCCAGGGCGTGGCGCCGATGTCCACCAGGGCGCTGAGACGGCGCTGGTAGAAGTCGTCCAGCATGCCGCCAACGCCGAACAGCTGGCCGAAGTCATCCGGCAGCACATCGGACTTGGAGCCCTGGGCAAAGGGATAACGGCCCGAGATCGTGCGGGCGCAGAAGTCCGAGATCGGCTTCAGCTCCGAGGTCAGGCCCTGGCGCTCGGCCGTGCGGCTCTGGCTGGCGCCCGCGTCGCTGAGCGTTTCCAGCATCGACTTGATCGGCTCGGGCTGCATCGCCGCGGCGGCCTTGGCGCCGCCGCCGGGCGGCGGGGGCGGCGGGGCGCTCTTGCTCTTCTGCGCCGAATCGATGGCGCTGAGCTGCACGAACACCTCGTTGAACATCTTCATCACTTCGTCGATGGGCGCGGGCTGGCCGGCCACCAGGCGGTGCAGATAGGCGAAGTGCTCGTCCACCAGGGTCTCCAGCGGCGCGCCAGCGGCGGCCTTGCCGGCGGGCTCTGCCTGCTTGCCCATCAGTGCGGCCAGGTCCTTCTTGGCCTTGTCTGCCTTCTCGCCGAGCTTGCCGCCGGGCAGGCCCGAGCCTGCCGACTCGGCCGCCGCGGCGGCGAGCTGGGTCTCGCGGGCCACGGCGCGCAGATAGGCGGCCAGCGGCGAGTCGGGCGCGGCCAGCACACGGGCCACGGCCAGGCTGCGGTCCAGCCCACCCAGCTTGACCAGGCGCACGTCGGCCAGATAGGCATCCCAGACCTTGATGTACTCCTGCAGATACAGGCGGCGCACGCGCAGGTCCATCTCGTCGGGGGCATTGGTGGCCAGCGCGCGGGCCTTGTCGGCGGCACTGCCCTGGGGGCCGGTGCCCAGCACCCAGCGCTGCTCGTCTTCCAGTTGCTTGGCCACCTTGGTCACGGCACCCTTGAAGGCCTTGAAATAGGCATCGCGGGTGAACAGGCCCGGTATGCCCTTGGTCAGCGGCTGGCCGCTCGCCCGCTCGAACACCTGGATGGCATTGGGCCCGCCGGACGAAGCGACCGAGAACTCGGGGAACTCGGAGCCCACCTGGGCGCGCTTGAGGCGGCTGAACACGCGGTACTCCAGCGGGTAGGCGATCAGCATCTCGCGCACCTGAGCGACCAGGGCCTTGTCCATCGGCGCCAGCGCGGCCGGCGCGCCCTTGGCCAGGGCCGCGTCCAGATGGGCAGCGAGAGCGGCGCGCTGCTCGGCGTTCAGGGTGCCGGCGAGGTTGACGTCCCAATCCAGCGTGACCCAGTTCTTCAGCGCTTCGGCATCGAAGTGCTCGGGCGTGTAGAGCATCAGATAGCCTTTCAGCGCCTCGTAGGCCAGCTCCAGGTTCTCGCGGTTGACGGCGCGCAGCCGCTCCTCCAGCCGCATGGCGATGCGGGGCAGCAGCGCGCGGTCCAGCAGATGCTGGTAGCCGATGTCGGCGCCGGCCTTCACAAAATCGCCCTGGTACAGACCCAGCGCATTGAGCACAGGCGGATGGTCGAGCTCGAAGGCGGTGGGCTTGGGCGCGGCAACCACCTTGTCCAGCACCTGGGGCAGGGCGGCGACCTCGGTGTTGTTGGCCGGTGGCAGCGCCTCGACGGCGGTCTTCACCTCGGGCAGGCGCGCCTCCACCTCGGCGATATAGGCCTGGTTGCGCATGAAGCTGATGGTCCAGCCGGCCAGCAGCGCGATGCTGGCCAGGCCCAGCGTGGCCATGCCGATCAGCCGCCAGCGACGGCGCGCCGCCTCGGCCTGACGGTTCTCGCCGACCAGGCCCTGCTCGCTGAACACCACCTCCTTCAGCAGGCGTGACAGGAAGAAGCTCTTGCCCCGTGACGAGGCCACCGAGGCGGCGCGGTTGTCCACGCCGAAGGTGCGGGCCAGTGTGCCCAGCACGCGGTCGATAGGCGTGCCTTCCTGCGTGCCGCTGGTGAAATAGACGCCGCGCAGCAGGCTGCGCTCTTCCAGCGAGCCACCGTCGCCGAACACCTGTTCGAGGAAGCCGCCCAGCAGGCCCTTGATGCCACCGAACTGCTGAGGGAACGAGAAGATGGCGGCCCGCTTGAGCGTGTCGCGCTCGGCCTCCAGACGGTCCAGCAGGCGGTCGCGCAGGCGCTTCTCGAGTGCGGCGAACTCGCTGCCGAACTCCTGCACCGGCGTGTCCTGGCCGCGCGGGTCATAGGGGAAGGAAAAGCCCCAGACCTGGTCGCGCTCTTCCTTGCCCAGTTCGCCAAAGCTCTCGTTAAAGCCGGCGATCAGGTCGCATTTGGTGACCAGCACATAGACCGGCGGGCGCACACCCAGCCGTGCATGCAGCTCCTGCAGGCGCAGGCGCAGCTTGGACGCATGCTCCTTGCGGTCGCCCGGGCTTTGCTGCAGCAGGTCCTGGATATTGATCGTCAACAGCACGCCATTGATGGGGCGGCGCGGGCGGGTCTTCTTCAGCAGGTCCAGGAACTTGTCCCAGGCGCCGGCATCGGCCCGCTCGTCGGACTGCTGCAGCGTGTAGCGGCCGGCGGTGTCTATCAACACGGCCTCGTCGGTGAACCACCAGTCGCAGTTGCGCGTGCCGCCCACGCCCTTGATCGAGGCCTGGCCCATCTTGCCGGCCAGCGGGAAGGTCAGGCCGGCATTCATCAGTGCCGTGGTCTTGCCCGAGCCCGGGGCGCCGATGAAGATGTACCAGGGCAGTTCGTACAGATACTGTCCGCGCTTGAAGAAGCTGCGCTTGCCCGATTGGCGGGCGCTGTCTTCCAGCACCTGCAGCGCCTCGGTGAAGCGCTTGTTCAGCACCTCGCCCTCGCGGTCGCTGGCGCTTGCCCCGCCGCTCATGCCGGCCACCATTTCGGCATTGGCGCGCTTGCGCTTCCAGGCTCCTATGCCCTTGATCAGGGCAAAGAGGCCGAAGATCGCGAGTATCACGATCACCCGGGTCCAGACGCCATCGAGCGGCCGGCTTTCGCCGATCGCGATCAAGGGGCCTATCCACCAGATCAGGGCCGCCAGCGCGAGCAGACCGTAGAGGGTCAGCGCGAGTGGGGAAAAGATGACAGACAGAAATTTCTTCATGCTGCGGGCGAGTCAAATAGGCATCGGGTTGTCGGCGACGGGCAGGAGGCTCTCATGAGCCTGCGGCCTGCTGCACGAACAGCGTGACTTCAACGCGGCGGTTCTTGGCGCGGCCGGCGGGCGTGCTGTTGTCGGCCAGCGACTCGGCATCGGCCCGGCCCTCGGCGCGCAGCCGAGCCACCTTGACCGTCTTGGCCAGCTCGGCCTTGACGGTGTCGGCGCGGTCCTGCGACAGATGCCAGTTCGACGGATAGCGCAGCGTGCGTATCGGCTGGTTGTCGGTGTGGCCGGTGATCAGCACCGAGCCGGGGGTGTCGCTCAAGGCCTGGGCGATGCGCGGCAGCAGCGGCCGCACCTCGGACGAGATCACGGCGCTGCCAGGCTCGAAGAAGCCGTCGCCCTTGATCGTCACCACCGAGCGGTCGGCGAAGTCCTGCACCTGCACCAGGCCGGCATCGATTTCGGGCTTGAGGAAGCCGGCCAGACGCGGTGCCGGGGCCGGTGGTGGTGGCGGTGGCGGACTGGCGGCGGCCACCGTGGCGGCCTTGGCGTCCAGCGCCTGCAGGGTGTTGAACACGCTCTCGGCGTTGTCACCGAGCTTGAAGCGCAGGCCCATGAAGACCAGGGCCAGTATCAGCGCGGTGACCGAGGCGATGACCCACATCGGCAGGCCGTCGCGCAACTTGGCGACCTGCTGCTCGACGCCCTTCCAGCGCGGTGACAGCGCCTTTTCTGGCGTGGGCCGGCCCTGGCGCAGCAGCTGCACCAGGCGCTCGCGCACGCTGTCGAGCTGGGCGCGGCCGTTGTCGATGACGCGGTAGCGACCCTCGAAGCCGAAGGCCAGCACGACGTAGAGCAGCTCCAGCAGGCTGCGATTGGCCTCGACGTTCTCGGCCAGCTTGGACATCAGCTGGAAGACCTTCTCGCCGCCCCAGGTCTCGTTGTGGAACTGCACCAGCAGGCTTTGCGCCGACCAGACGCCCGAGCCGCCCCAGGGCGTGCTGGCGGCCGATTCGTCGAGCAGGGTGCACAGGATGTAGCGGGCGGCAATCACCTGCTCATTGGGCAGGCCCTGGGCACGGGCCTGGGCCTCGAACTTGCGAATGCCCTCGGCCAGCGCCTCCTTCAACCCGGCCGGGTTCGGATGTCGGGCCGTCGTGCGCACGCGCGGTGCCGCGGCCAGCAGCGGCGCGGCGGCCGAGACCAGCGGGTTCAGGCTGGCCGTCATCAGCGCGTCCATGGCCAGCGGGGCGTCCTTGCTGGAAGCTGCTGGCGGGGCCATGCCGCCGCCTGCACCGCCACCGGCGGGCGGTGCCATGCCCTCGGGCACGCCGGCCCTGGGGCCGCGGCCCGCGCTGGGCTTGATGACGGTCCGGTCGGAATTGAACGCCGCGAAAGGATCGTTGCCGTTATCACTCATGCTCGTACCGCCCAGAATTCAAGCTCCAGCCCAGGGAAGTCACCGGCGATGTGCATCGCCAGGCCGCCCGAGCTTTCCAGTTGTTTCCACATCTCGTTGCCGCGCGTCTCCAGCTCGAAATAGGTATAGCCGGCGTGGTACGGAATCTGACGCGGCGCCACCGGCAGCGGGCGCAGCGTGACGCCGGGCAGCTGCAGATTGACCAGGTCGCGTATGCGCTCGACGGTGCCGATCTTGACTTGCGTCGGGAAGCGCGCGCGCAGCGCATCGCCAGGCATCTGCGAGGCCACGGCCAGCACGAACTGGGCGTTGCGCTGCAACTCGACGTCGGCAATGATGGCCACGCGTATGCCGTACTTGCGGTCCTGCAGCTCGATCGGGATGGCGGTCTGCTCCATCACCATGGACAGCGACTGGCGCAGATCGTCCATCAGCGGCTTGAAGCAACGCACCGGGTCGTCGTGCAGGTAGGCTGGCATCGGCGTCGGTCGCCGCTTCTCGCGGAAGGTGCCCAGTTCACCGGCCAGTTGCACGCAGCAGAAGTACAGGTCCTTGGGATGCAGCACCGAGGTCTGGCGCAGCTGGGCGAACAGGGGCTCGGTGCGGTTGATCGCCTCGAGCAGCAGGAAGTCGGCGATCTCGCCCACGCCGGCTCGGCCGGGCTGGGCCAGGCGCGAGGCCAGCGCCTCGCCGCGCTGGTGCAGCAGGCCGTGCAGCTCGCGCACATAGGAGGCGAGGATGTCATTGCCGCTGGCATGCAGGGTCGGGGGCACGTATTGCGTGTCCAGCACCAGCTTGTTGTCGGCGCGGCGCTCGATCACGCGGCACAGGCCCAGGGTGGCATAGCCCTCCTGGGCATCACGGGCCAGCATCACGCGCAGGTTCAGGCGGCCGACCTGGATCGGCGCGGCGCGCTCGCCGGTGACATTGGTGTCGCCCACATCGACCTCGGCCGAGCGAAAGCGCGGCGGCATCGAGCCGGTGTCGGATTCGGCGTCGCTCTCGGCCACGCCGGGGCGCTGCAGCACCGCCGCCAGCACCACCAGCTCGTCGCGTACATCAGCCGGCACGTCAAAGGCGGCCGGGGCCGCGTCTTGCCCGGGCACGTCGAACACCAGGCCATCGGGCAGCACGCCCTGAGCGCCGCTGACGGCGATCTTGCCCAGGTTCAGCGCCGCGCTGTCCAGCGCCAGGCTCATATAGCCCCAGCCATAGCCGGCCGTCATGCCGAAGCGGCTGTGCGACTGCAGGGCCAGGAAGCGATCGTGCTGTTGGAAGTGCTGGGGCTGGAGGAACATTCCCTCCGTCCAGATGACTTTGTTGTACCAGGTCATAGTTGCCGATCTAGCGATCTACGGATCAGGGAATCTGGTGGGTGACTTGCCCGGGGAAGCTGATGCTGATCACCCCCGCCCAGGCACACATGAGCTTACAGGTATTGTCCAGCGCGGGTATGTTGGCAATCAGCACCGTCGGTGCGCCCGGCACCCAGGGCGCGGGCAGCACCGGCACGCAGGGCATGGGGGTCAGCACGCCCAGGGCGGCAGCGGTGGCTGCGGCCACCTGCGGGTTGGCCAAGGACATGCACACGCCGAACGGCGGCACATTCATCATCGGTATGTTGTCGGTGATCACGCCGGCCACCATATTGCTGGTCATCACCGGGCGGGGCGTGGCATTGAAGGTCGACGGTGCGGCGCCGAAGGTGCACATCATCATCGCGCCGGTACAGACTTGTTGGGGCATGGTGTGATCCTTTGCTGCTGTTGCAAATGCGGCTCAGCGCGAGGGCGGACCGATCCAGATCGCGACACCGCTGAAGTTGTCGTGGCCGGGCTTCTGCGCTTCCCTGGCATTGCGCAGCACCAGCTGTTCGAGGCTGGACAGCCAGGCCACCGGATCGTGGGCCCGGCTCAGCGCCGCGCACATCTCGGCCTCGTTGGCGTACTCCCACAGGCCATCGGTGCAGAGCAGGAACACATCGCCGGGGTGCAGCACCCAGGGCCTTGTTGCCGTGGTCACGCGCAGATCGGCCGGGTCGGTGCCCAGTGCCGAATGCAACTCGCTGCGCTTCGGGTGGGTGCGCATCTGCTCGGTGGTCAGGATGCCGGCCTCGACCAGCGACTGCACCAGGCTGTGGTCGCGCGTGTGGGCCAGCATCTGGCCATTGCGGAATACATAGAGGCGCGAATCGCCGGCATGGCCCCACAGCGCCTCGCCGCGGTCGAGGTCGATGAACAGGCTGACCACGGTGCTGTGCATATTCGCCTGGGCCTCGCCATCGGCGCGGTGGCGTATCACATTGGCATTGGTGTCTATCAGCAGGTCCTTCACCTCCTCGGCGTCGGACAGGGGCGCCGCAGCGAACTGCTCGATGATGTGGCTGACGGCCAGTCGCGATGCAATGTCGCCGCCGCCGTGGCCACCGGCGCCATCGGCCACGACGACGCACAGATGGCTGTCGGAGTGCCAGTGGCCGCAGGCATCCTCGTTGTAACTGCGGCCGCCCCGGCGCGACAGGATGGCCAGCTCGATTTGCGGCAAGGCACCATGGGTGCCGACCGAATCGGACAGCAGCGCTTGAAGCTCAGATCCGGCGTCACTCAAGGCGAATCTCCTTTGAGCTGGTCGATATGCTCTTCATAGGCCTCGAGAAAGGCCTTGCCGAACAGCGTATGAAAGTCATCCGAGGCATCGCTGCGGATCTGCGCATAGTGCTCGATGAAGACCTCCCACATGCGCGCCTTGCGGCTGCCGGGCAGGATGGACATCAGGCCCGAGCGCTGGCTCAGCCGGCCCTCCAGCTCGGCCGGGTCGAAGCGGGCCAGCACGCCCTCCAGCGCCGCACGCATGCCGGCAATGAAGCCGAACTGGTGGGCCCGCAGATCGTCATAGGCGTCGCGCATCGCCGGTGCTGCGGGCATGAAGCCGCGTGTCGGCGGGCTGAGCAGATGCTGCAGCGCCGCCTCGACGCTGGGCGAGAACTTCAGCGGATTGTTCTCGCGCGCGACGATCATCGTGGCCTCGGCGCGCACCTCGCGCTTCAGCGCCGCGCGGGCCACCAGCAGGTCCACGGTGCCCTTGGCCGATTCATGGATCAGCTGACCGATCAGCTTCATCAGCTCGGGTGTCAGCGCATCGACCTGCACCGTCGGCGTGGCCAGGCCTTCGCGGAAGGCGGCCAGCAGCTCGTCGGCGTTTCCCGCCCCTGCGGACGCATGTGGCGGCCTGGCGGCCACCGGTGCAGCCGGCGGCGCCGCCGGACGTGCCATGCCGGTGGGGGCGTAGTCGCCGGGCTTGGCAGCGGGCTTTGCGGGAGTGGGTGGCTTGGCTGCAGCAGGGGCTGCGTCCGCCTTGGCTGCCGGCCGTATCACCGTGTGCCCGTCGCCGCTGGGCGCGTCCCAGGACAGCACGGCGCCCGAGGGCAGGGCCGGCTTGATATCGGTCAGCGGCGGTATCAGTTCGACCGGCGGGGGCGGCGGAGCCACCGGCTTGGCGCCAATGGCCGGCGGCGGCACAAAGGGCCGGTTCAGATCGGAGAAGGCGTCCGAGGCGCTGGCTGCACTGGCCTTGGGCGCGCTGTTCAGCGAGGCCAGCGGGTCATGGCTGGCGGCCATATTCGGCTTGGCCATGGGCGCGTCCAGCGCAGAGTTGGCCAGCGGGTCGCCGCCCATGCCGGGCTTCAGGCCGAACAGATTGTCCAGCGAGTTGTCATTGCCGGGGCCCGAGGCTGGCAGGTCAGGGATCAGCGCCGACGGAGCCGCGGCGCCGGCATCCAGGCCGAAGTTGCCGCCGCTGCCCAAGGAGCGGGCCAGGTCCTGGGCGGAGGGCCGGGCGGCCACGGGATCGGGCGCGAACGGATCCCAGTCGTCTGGGATGCCGCCGGCCGACGGGGCGGCCGCAGGCGCGGCCACCGGCGGCCGCGAGTAGATGCCGGGGCTGGTCTGCGGCGTCGGCTCGAAGCCGAAAGCGGCCAGCGGATCGACAAGTCCAGGTGTACGGGCGGCCGGCGCCTGGGCGGCGGCCGGTCCGCGTGATGCGGCGGCAGGGCCCAGCAGATCGGCAAAGGGATCATCGGGCGTGGACTTGGCTGTAGTGGCGCTGCGCTTGATGGCCAGCACATAGCCGCCGATCTGCAACTGGTCACCATCGGCCACCGGCGCCTCACGGCCGCTGCCCACGGCCTTGCCATTGACCAGGATGGGGTTGCTGCCGCGGTCAACGACGGCGAAGCCTCCAGCACGGAACACGATCTGGGCATGGACGCGCGAGATCGCCCGGTCCGGGTCGGGCAACACCAGTTGGTTGGTATCGGCCCGGCCTATGGTGCCGCCGAGCTCGTCAAAGCTGGCGCTCAAGGGAATGTCGCTGGGGGCGCCGTTGAAGGAGGTAACGGTCAGGGTGATCACGGGCAGGGGTCCTCTAGGAGCGGTCGGGTGAGGTCTGAGCCTCAGCGCAAGACATACAGTTTGCCCTCAACGGCGGTCAAGCGCAGCGGAAATGAAAGCGTCTGGCCGAGCTCGTCGGGCAGGGTGCGCAGGGCGGGCAGGCCGGCGGCGTCCAGGCACTCCAGCAGGCGCCCACCGGCCAGGCTGCGCAGCACAAAGCCCTCGGCCACCAGCGGCTGCCAGAGCAGGCGCTTGGCGGCATGCAGGGCCAGGAAGTGCTCGCGCAGCCGGGCGGCCTCATCGGTGGGTTGGCGTTGGTAGGCCACGGCCAGTTCTTCGGTGCGCAGGCGGGTGGCGGCGATGAAGCTGTCGGTCTCGCCTACGGCCAGGTCGGTGGCCAGGCGCTGCACAAAGGCCAGCGCCTGTTGCAGCAGGGCGGGGCTGACGGCGGTCAGCGGTGCGTCCATCCAGCGCCAGCGCGGAAAGCTCACCGGCAGGGTCACGTCCTCGCTGAGCGTCAGCGGCGCCTCATAGGCCAAGCCGGCGGCCGGGGCCCAGTCCAGCTGGGCCAGGGTGCGCGCACTGGCCTCCTCGATGACATTGCCGACGCGTGGCAGCATGACGCGGGCATGGGCGCGTATCAGGCCGTTGGCCACCAGCGGCAGCGGCGGCTCGACCGCCTGGTCCGGCGCCTGGGGCGGACGTGGCCACAACACCAGTTCCAGACGGTTGGTGCCGGCCAGCGTGTATTCATGGACCGGCACGATGGCGCATGGGCGGGCGGGATTGACCCGCGCCACAGGAATGCCATTGAGCCGCGCCTCGGCCTCGCAGCCCTGCGCGTCGAGTTTGAGGACCAGCAATCGCTCCATCAGCCGAGACTCCAATCCAGGAGCTTCATGGCCGGCAGCAGCGGCCGCACCAGCTCGCGCTGGCCCAGCAGCGGGTCGTGCAGCAGCAGGATCACGCTGGCCGGTGCAATCTCCAGCTTGGCGAACCATTGCAGGCCCGGGCCCTCGGCCTTGGGCCGCAATCCGCAGCTGCCGACCAGGGCGCCGACCACCGGGCAGCCGATGTCCAGCACGGCCAGCTCGTCGCGGGCCGTCGCCTCGAGCTGCAGGACGAAAGGGTGGCGGAACTGGGTCTGTGCCGGCGCCAGCGTGGCCATCAGATCCGCGTCCTTGGCGCCGCGCTGCCAGCTCAGCTGCAGCGGCGCCGAACCGGCGCAGTGCAGGGTCAGCCGGCTCAGCGAGCCATGCAGGGCCAGGTCTCCACTCAGGCGCAGATTGAGCTGGCAGGCCACCAGATCCATAAGGCCGGCGACGCGGTAGAAGGGCATCGAGCGCATGCCCTGCTCGCCCTCGGCCCAGCCCCAGCTGAGGCCGGCGGTGCCGCTGAGCAGCATGGGCTGGGCCTGCAGGCTGCCACGGCTGACGCCGCTTTCGCGCTCCCAGGCGGTGGCCAGGCGCCCCAGGCCTTCGATCAGCTGGCGGTCCAGGTCTTCCAGGCCGGCCTGCCAGCGTGAGGCCTCCAGGGCCAGGCCGTCCCGCTCGATGCGGAAGCGCGACGGCGGTGTGGTGGTGGGCGCGGCGGGGGTCTCGGGCCAGGTCATCGCCGGGCCGGGCTCACGTTTCCAAGCCATCAGATGCTGTTCGGCCGGATAGACGGCGATCTGGGTGCTCAGGGTGCCCAGGGACTGGCCGGCATCGCGCAGGCCGCAGGAGCTGAGCTCCAGCACGCTGATCTGCGCCGGTCCCTCGGCGGCAATGACCGGCTGCAGCGCGTCGCCGGGCGGTGGGGCCGGGGTGTCGGCATAGAGGTTGAGCAGCACGTCGTTGGCATGCTGGCCACGCCAGTCGCTGACGCCACGGGGGCCGTTGAGCACCGCCAGCGGATGGACCTTGGGGTCGCAGCAGGCGGCGGCCCGGGTGCGCAGGCGCAAGCGGGTGACGTCGCGCCCGGCCGGCTGGCTGAGCACATTGAGCCGCGCCGGCAGGGCCGAGACGGCCGCGGCATCCGGGGCGGTACTCTGCGGCACCAGATGGCGCGGACCGGCGCCGGCGCTGAGCGTGATGGCACTGCGGTCCACCTCGGCGGGCAGGCGGCGCCACTGGCCCTGCTCGACACGGTATTGCAGTCCCATGCCGGACTCGAGCAGGCGCAGGTCCAGCGCGTCGATGTCGCAGGCCTCGCCCAGCTGCACCGGCGCACCGGGCAGCAGGGAGCCCAGCATGCCGCGCTCCATCAGGGCGGCATCCAGGCCGGCGATCGCCTGGTCGAACAGGGCGGGCGGCATCAGGCCTTGCGGCGGGGCGGCCTGCAGGGCCAGGCGCGCGAGCTCCTCGCGGGTGCGGCGGCACAGCTGGAACACCTTGGCACCCTCGGGGCGACCGCCATCGCTCAGCAAGTCCTGGGCCCAGACAAAGCCCGGCCGGGTCTCGAACTCGGCGCCGAGCATGAACCAGCAGGCCAGGTAGCGGGCCACACAGACGGCGTGCGTCAGGCCATGTACGGACGCGCGCTGAACGCCGTGACGCACTAGCTGTTCGTAGCGCTCGGCCAGGCGGCCGGGAATCTCCGGGAAGCCGGTGGCCAGCGCCTCGGAGAGGCGGCGGATGTCGCGCTCCAGCTTGAGCGCTTGCAGCGCTTTGGTCTGCTCGGCATTCAGCAGCAGCATGGTGCTCAGGCCGCCTTGGCCAGCGGCACGCTGCGCGACTGCAGCTGCCCCAGGTTCAGGCTGGCGGTGAACCAGTGATCGTTGCCGGCGATCACATAGGACTGCACCGGGCCCATGAAGGCGCTCAACGCCGCCGCATCGAACAGGGGCAGCAGGATCTGCAGGATCTGCGGGTCCATCCAATCCACCGCGATCTGCTGGCCCCCGGGTATGCGGGCCTGCAGCAGGCCGCGCAGATGACTGCGCAGGAACAGGCGCTTGGCCGGGCTGCAGACCAGCACGCCCCAGGGGCCCAGCCCGGCGCTGGCCTCGAACAGCAGCCAGTCGGTGAACGCGGACTCGCGCTTGAGATGCACCAGGTAGGGGGCGCGGCGCTGCAGGTCGGGCTCAAGGGCACCGGGCAGCAGGCAGTCATGGTCGATCACATCGGCCTCGGCCAGCCTGGCCGACAGATCCGGCACCCGGTCGCCCATGACCACGGCAAACACCTGCTGGCTGTCGTCGGCCCACAGCTGCGCCTTGTGCTGGGCAGGGGCCAGCGCGGGCATCGGAACAATGGTGGGCTCGGTGGTGGTCACGGGGCTGGGTTGAGGAGTGGGGTGACGTATGGCTTGAGGCAGGCCGGCCTTACTTGGCCAGCGGGTCCTTGTTTTCCTTGGGCGCGGCGGGCTCCTTGGGCGCCGCCGGGCTGGCCTGGGCGGCGCTGTTGGCACTGCCGGCGCCGCCGCCGGAGTTGATCTTGGTCATCGTGCCCTGGATGGTCACACCCTCGGGACCGAGAGTGATGAAGGCGCCGCCGGCCTTGATGCACAGCTGGGTGCCGCCGTCGATGACGATGCCCATGCCCTTGATGTGCAGGGTCGAGGTGGCGGCCATGTTCAGCGCCTGGCCGGCGGAGATGTCCAGGCCCTGGCCGGCGGTGATGGCCATCGCCGCCGCGCCCTTGAAGGCCACCGCGTCGGTGACCTTGAGATTCAGCGCACCGGTGACCTCCATATTCAGGTCGGCGCCGAGCTTGACATGGGTGTCTTCCTTGACGGCAATGGTCGTGACCTTGCCGATGTCCATCGTGAAGTTCTCGCCGATCTTGTGCGCGACGTTCTTCACCACATCCACCCACAGGTCGTTCTTGATGGTGGCGAAGGCGTCGTTCTTGACCAGCTGGTGATAGTCCTTCTCGGCCTGGAACCAGATGTACTCGCTGTCCTTCTTGTCATCGAAGCGCAGCTCGTTGGCATTGGTCAGCGCACCGCCCTTGCTGGATTGGCTCTTGATGCCGCTGACGGTGGCCTGCGCGGGCAACTCGTAAGGCGGCATATTGTCGCCGTTGTAGACGCGGCCGGTGATGATGGGGCGGTCCGGGTCACCTTCGAGGAACTCGACCACTACCTCGTCGCCGATGCGCGGCAGCGCAATCATGCCGAACTGCTTGCTGGCCCAGGGATGGCTGACCCGTATCCAGCAGGAGGCCTTCTCGTCCTTCTTGCCGATGCGGTCCCAGCGGAACAGCACCTTGACGCGGCCGTACTTGTCGGTATGGATCTCGTCGCCGCTGGGGCCCACCACGGTGGCCGTCTGCGGCCCATGGACCCGGGGCCGGGTGGCCGAGGGTTGGGGCTGGAAGGCGGTGGCCTTGGGCACCGCATCGAAGCGGCAGCTGAAGCCGCTGCTGATGTCGTCGGCATTGGCCTCGTAGCCGGCGAACTCCAGCTCGTAGTCGGAGCGGGTGACCAGGTAGCCGCCCTTGTTCGGATGGTCCACCAGATTGAAGGTGTAGCCGGTGGACATATGGCGCCAGGGCGTCACGCCGGTGGCGATGACATGGCCGGACTCGAAGGCCTCGACCCGCAGCTTGGCCAGCCGCTTGGCCTCCTGCACATTGGCGCTGGTCTTGCCCGGCGTCATCGTCAGGTCGTCATAGCCGCCGGGATAGTCGAACACCTCCAGGTCATTCGGCTTCGGATAGCCCGGGTCACGCGTGGCGTCGCCCTTGATGTCGGCGGTGGGGGCCTCGGGCGAGAAGTCGGTGTGGGTGTACTTCAGCGAGCGCAGCGCATGGGTGCGGCTCCAGGCGGTGACGATGTCCTCGCGGGTCTGCTGGTCCGCCTGCTTCAGGCCCCAGGTCAGGTCGCCGCCCTCGATCGGCGCATGGCCGCTGGCGCTGTTGCACAGCACCAGCGTGTGCTTGTCCTTCTCGTGCTTGAAGTAGTAGTAGATGCCTTCCTCTTCCATCAGCCGGCTGACGAAATTGAAGTCGGACTCGCGATACTGCACCGTGTGGTTGCGCTTGCGGAAGGCCCCGGTCAGCTTCTTCTCGATCTTGGACGAGGAGCCGTATTCGTTGAACACAAAGTCGAGGATCTCGACCGCCGTCTTGTCCTGGAAGATGCGGCTGTCTGCACCCAGCGTCAGATGCCACAGCCAGGGCCGCATCTCGACACGGTAGATGTCGAAGCGGCCGGTCGAGCCGCCCTGCTCGAAGCGGGTGACCACGCCATTGAAGTAGCGGTACTTGCCCTCGGACACCAGCAGCTTGACGTTGATGCTCTTGCCCAGCAGGTCGGCGGCGGGTATCACCGCCGACTTGCTCAGGCGCAGCAGCTCGATGCTGTATTCGGGCAGGCGGCCCAGCTCCTCACGCGCATGCATGCGCCTGAAGAGCAGGGCGTTCTCGCCCAGCGGCGACAGGAACTCGGCTTCATTTGCCATCATGTTCTCCCAGCCGATATGGGGCGATTAATGGCCAATACGCTCTCACGCAAAACTGTACGTGAACTCGCCATCGGCCGCGCCCAGGGTGATGCCCTTGAGCTCGTCACCCTGGCTCATGCGCGTCAGGTACTCGATCGAGACCTTGGGCAGCACGGTGTTGGTGAGTATCGAGTCGATGATGCGCCCGCCCGCCTCGGGGTTGTCGCAGCGCTTGATGATCAGATCGACTGCCGAGTCCTCGTAGATGAAGGGGATGTTGTGGTTGGCCTCGACGCGCTTCTTGATTCGGTTCAGCTGCAGGCGGATGATCTTGCCCATCATCTCGGGCGACAACGGGTAGTAGGGAATCGTCACCAGCCGGCCCAGGAGCGCCGGCGGGAAGATCTTCATCAGCGGCTCCTGCAGCGCGGTGGCCAGCGAGTCCGGGTCGGGCAGCAGCTCGGGGTCCTTGCACATATTCATCACCAGCTCGGAGCCGGCGTTGGACGTGAGCAAGATGATGGTGTTCTTGAAGTCGATCATGCGGCCTTCGCCGTCTTCCATGCGGCCCTTGTCGAAGACCTGGAAGAACAGCTCGTGCACATCGCTGTGCGCCTTCTCGACTTCGTCGAGCAGCACCACGCTGTAGGGCCGGCGTCGCACCGCCTCGGTCAGGATGCCGCCCTCGCCATAGCCGATGTAGCCGGGGGGCGAGCCCTTCAGCGTCGAGACCGTGTGCGCCTCCTGGAACTCGCTCATATTGATGGTGATGACGTTCTGCTCGCCGCCATACAGCGCCTCGGCCAGGGCCAGGGCGGTCTCGGTCTTGCCGACACCCGAAGTGCCGCAGAGCATGAACACGCCGATGGGCTTGTTCGGGTTGTCCAGCCGCGCACGCGAGGTCTGTATGCGCTTGGCGATCATGTCCAGGCCATGCTGCTGGCCGATCACCCGCTGGCCCAGGGTCTCGCCCAGCTTGAGTATGGACTCCAGCTCGTTCTTGACCATGCGGCCGACCGGGATGCCGGTCCAGTCCGCCACCACGCTGGCCACCGCCTGCGCGTCGACCGAGGGCATGATCAACGGTGCATCGCCCTGCAGCTCGGCCAGCTTGGCCTGCTCGACGTGCAGCTCGGCCAGCAGGCCCTCGCGGTCGGGTGCCACGGCGGCGTCGTTGTCCACCGGCTGGTCCGGGCCGCGCAGCGAGGCGCGCAGGGCCAGGATCTTGTCGACGATCGCCTTCTCCTCCTTCCAGCGGCCTTCCAGGGCCACCAGACGCTCGCGCTCGCCTGCCAGCTTGGCCGCGACTTCGTTGCCGCGCTCGCCGACCAGGACACCGACCGCCGCCTCGCGGGCGATGATGCCCTCCTCGATCTCCAGCGCCTCGATGCGGCGCATGCAGTCCTCGACCTCGGCCGGCGTCGCATGCTGGCTCACGGCCACGCGGGCGCAGGCGGTGTCAAGCAGGCTGACCGCCTTGTCGGGCAGCTGGCGGGCCGGGATGTAGCGGTGGCTCAGCTTGACTGCTGCCTCGATCGCCTCGTCCAGCAGCTGGGCGCGGTGGTGCTTCTCCAGCACCGTGGCCACGCCGCGCAGCATCAGCACGGCCTTGGCCTCGTCGGGCTCGGGCACCTGCACGACCTGGAAGCGGCGGGTCAGCGCCGGGTCCTTCTCGATGTACTTCTTGTACTCGGCCCAGGTGGTGGCGCCTATGGTGCGCAGATTGCCGCGCGCCAAGGCGGGCTTGAGCAGATTGGCTGCATCGCCGGTGCCGGCCGCGCCACCGGCGCCGACCAGGGTGTGGACCTCGTCGATGAACAGGATGATGGGTTTCGGGCTGGCCTGCACCTCGTCGATGACCTGGCGCAGGCGTTGCTCGAACTCGCCCTTCATGCTGGCACCGGCCTGGAGCAGGCCCAGGTCCAGGCTCAAGAGCGAGACTTCCTTCAGCTGCGGCGGCACATCGCCGCGGGCCAGGCGCTGGGCGAAGCCTTCGACCACGGCCGTCTTGCCGACGCCGGCCTCGCCGGTCAGGATGGGGTTGTTCTGGCGGCGGCGCATCAGGATGTCGACGATCTGGCGGATCTCCTCGTCGCGGCCCGAGACCGGGTCCATCTTGCCCTCGCGGGCCCGCTCGGTCATGTCGACGCAGAACTTCTTCAGCGCCTCGCCCTTGCCCATGGCGGCTGGTGCCATGGCGCCGCTCTCGCTGCCCGGCTCACCCGAGCCCATGCCGGTGCCGTCCTGCGCGCCGAGCTTGGCCTCGCCCGTGCCGCCGCAGATCTTGGCGAAGTTCTCGGCCAGGTCATCGCCCTTGACCTTCTCGAATTGCCTGGAAATCGACAGCAGCGCATTGCGCAGGCTGGGGGTCTTGAGCATGCCCAGCACCAGATAGCCGGTGCGCACCTGGGCCTCGCCGAACTGCAGGGTGGCATAGACCCAGGCCCGCTCGATCGCGTTCTCGATGTGCTCGGAGAAATCGGAGATGGCGGTGGAGCCCCGCGGCAGGCGGTCGAGTGCCGTCGTCATGTCCTTGGCCATGGCCGACATATCGAGCTGGTAGTGCCGCATGATGGCGTCCAGATCGGTCTCGTTGTTCTGCACCAGCTGCGCCATCCAGTGCACCAGCTCCACATAGGGATTGCCACGCATCTTGCAGAACACGGTGGCGCCTTCGATGGCCTTGTAGGCCAGCGGATTGAGTTTGCCGAACAGGGCAACGCGGCTGATTTCGCTCATGGGTGCTTCCTTTGTCAAACTGATGCGGATGGGTGCTTGGCGGTCGGGCGGCGCGCATGCAGGGTGCGCTCCACATTGATGATCAGGTCGTCGGCATCGGCGGCCCGCTTGTAGCGGCCCAGCCAGGCACTGCGTCCCAGCTCACCGCTGCGGCCCAGGCTCAGCGCGGGCACATCGGGGCGGGCCAGTATCAGTTTCAGATCCCACTCGAACTCCAGGCCCACCCATTGGCGGACCATGGACTGGAGTTTGGCAAGATCTGACCCTCCGGGCAGGAAGGCATGGTAGCGCGCCAGCTTCAGCGGGCCGATGACAATGCGGAACTTGTGCTGCACATCCCAGGCGCTGGCGCCGAGCACGGCGCCCTGGCCCACGCCTTGGCTGTCACGCTTGCGCAATCGGGTGCGTTCATCGCGGGCCAGCGGCATCCAGTGGCCGCACCATTGCTCGACCTGCACCTGGGCATCGAACTCGGACTTGCACCAGGCCAGCAGGCCGTCGGCATCCCGCACATGGCGGGCCAGCCGGCCGGTGAAGTGCAGCTTGGCGGCATCGCCGACGGCGTCGCGGGCCATCAGCGACTCGCTGCCCAAGCCGGCCAGCGAACCCAGGCGGCGGGCAAAGGCGTTGTCGCCGGGGCGGTCCAGGCTGACCACCGGCTGAGCCTGGGCCCAGGCGCGGTAGAACAGCAGGCCGAAGCGGTGGGTGAAGGTGTCGAGAAAGCGCTGCAGCCCGAGGTCGGCATGGTGCTGGCCGCGGTCACGGGTCAGCTCGGTCATGTGCGTGGGCAGCGGGCCGTTGGGACCGATCAGGCCGAAGATGCGCTGCATCAGCCGCGGCACGCCCTCGGCCGTGTACTGCAAGGCCTGCAGCGGTGCCGGCGCAAAGGTCTGCTCCGCCGGCTGGCCGATGCGCACCGGTTCGTCGGACGGCCGAACCGCCTCGCCCAGGCGCGGCAGATGCGGGTGGGCGCTCTCGATATGGCGCAAGGTCTGGTAGAAATCGAAGCGGTAAGGCTTCTCCGCCAGGTTCTGCAACCAGACGCCATACTGTGGCTTGGGGTAGTGCTCGGGCTTGTCCATGGTGCTCGCCCTGCGCTACAACACCGGCCGCGCACCGCGCGACGGCTTCCAGCGCATCACCTCGCCGCGGGTCAGCGACACCAGCACCGTCTCGACAAAGCTGTTCATCGAGGCATGGCGCGACAGATAGTGGTGCAGGGCGGCGCCGAACAGAAAGGCGCTACCGCCGGCATGGCCCAGCTCATCGACGGTCAGCTGCACCTCGATGCCGCGGCCGAAGGCAATCGGCCCCGGCAACGGATGGCGGCGCACCACCGGCCGCGTCGTGACCTGCTGCAGCGCCTCGATCTGGCGACGCACGGCGGGGTCGGTGCCCTGCGGGAAGCGGCTCAGCAGGTCGCGCAGGGCCGCTGCGGCCTCGCCACCCTCGGTGTCCAGCAGCGACAGATAGTTCAGCGACAACAGGTTCAGCAGCCGCCAGGCCACGCCGCCCTCGCGCAGCGCGGTGTGCGGCCGCGACGGACCGGCCACCGTGCGCACCGAGCTGATGGGCACGCCGGAGTCGAGCGTGAACTCGCCCTGGCCACTGCTGCCGGGCATGAACACCGGCAGATCTCGGTTGGTGCAGCGGGTCTGCAGCGACATCTGCCGCAGCGACTCGGAAAACGGCGCATCGTTGGGGTCGACCAGCGAGGCAAACACCTCCGAGCCCACATAGCCCGAGCGCGGCCCGTCGCGCCGCGCCGTCTCCGACATCAGCCGGGGCTCGCGCCAGATCGTGTAGTAGGCGCTCTGGCTGCTGGGCGTGTTGCGATCGGGGGCGTACAAGGGCAGGAACCTGCGCTCGCCACCCTCATCGTCATAGCCCATCATCGAGACCACGTCATAGACCTCGTAGTCCAGCGGCGCCGTGCGGTCCGGCACGATATGGAACTCGAAGTCCCCCTCGCTGATCTGGATGCGGTCGGCCCGCTTGGGGAACAGATTGATCGCCGGCACGCAGTGCAGGGCGAAGTTCTCCGGCGACACCGCGCCGTCCAGGCCCTGGCCCTGCTGCGAGAACAGGATGATGATCTCGACCGTGTTGCCCGCGGTGGCGGCAAAGGCCTTGCGCAGGCCTGCAATGTCGAGGAACAGGAAGCGTTCGGGGAAGGCGAAATACTCCTGCAGCACCCGGGTGCCGGCAAAGCCGCGCAGTGTCACCGGGAGCATCGCCTCGTCATCGCGGTAGCCCACCGGCGTGATGCTCGACGCCGGGAGGAACTGGCGTGTGGCTGCGCGCCCCGGCGCACCGACCAGCACCCCGACGGCACTGGACAGGGCCATCTCGTGCAGATGCATGGCGATGTCGGTCTGGCCGCCGAGGTAGAAGCGCAGCGTGTCCAGCTCCAGCTTGTCTATCGTCATGCCGACGGGCAGCTGCAGGCTGATGCGTACGCCGCTGCGCGGCCGCTCGGGCAGGGCATAGGCCGACAGGCCCAGGTCCGACACATTCAGGAAGTATTCGGCCGAGACCGTGCTCAGTGGCGTCAGCTGCACGCCTTGCGCGGTGCGGAACTCGCAGCGCGTCTCTGACACGGCCGAGCGCGGCCCCAAGAGCACCGAGTCGCGGGGCAGCAGCTGGCCCTTGAGCAGATTGGCGTCGGGCACCGGCGTGACCTGGGCCACCAGCATGGCCGGGATGGGCGCCAGGAAGTTCGGGTAGATCAGCTCCAGCAGCCGGTGCGAGAAGCGCGGAAACTCGGCGTCCTGCTTCAGCTGCACCCGTGCGGCCAGGAAGGCGCAACCCTCCAGCAGGCGCTCGACATAGGGGTCGCTGACCTCCAGGCCTTCCATGCCCAGGCGCGAGGCGATCTTCGGAAATTCACGGGCGAATTCGCCCCCCAGCTCGCGCAGATAGCGCAATTCCTGGTTGTAATAACGGAGGAGGCGGGCGTCCATGGCAGCTAGAGATCGGGGTTAGGCACGCAACTCGCGCAGCCGCGTGCTGCCGGTCTCGATATCGACGTCGGCCGACAACAGCAGCTCCAGTGGCACCGGCTGGCTCCACATCTGGCCGCGTATCACCAGCTGCATCGTGTTGTGGTGGTTCTGGTGGTCGAACTTGACCTCGACGACCAGGCTGTCCGGATCGATGCGGGGCTCGAAATTGCGTATCACCTCGGTCACGCCGCGCTCGATCGCGGCGGTGTCCATCGACGACAAGGTCACACCGGAAAAGGCCGGCATGCCGTAGTTGAGCACCGAGCGGCGGGCAAAGTCCGCGCCCCGCCACAAGGCCAGTTCCTCGCGGCGCACCGAGGTCGGCTCGGGCTCTGGCCTCGTGGCATTGAACAGCCATGAAAGGTCACGCAGCACGGCCGCCCGCAGCTGCTGGCGCGTCAATACGCGGGCGTCCAGCCCCTCCTGATGCTGCTGTGGCTCGTGGTCTATCAGCCTGTCCAGCAATGAGGGCTGCAGCCGGTCGCGGGAGTTCAGTTCGGCCATTGCGGCGTCAGGCCTCCGGCTCGCCGCCGGATTCCAGCTCGATCAAGCGCACGCTGAGCATGTCATGTTCGCCCTGGTCGGTGACCAGCACCCGCTGGCCCAGCCCGGCGAAGCGTTCATTGCCGAGATCGCGCCATTCGGTCTTGCGTGCCATCAGGATCTGGGCGTCTTCGCTGGACTGCGAACCTGGGTAGCGGGTCGGGATCATGGCGATCGCCTCGCCACCGTTGCTGAACGAGATCTGCGCCGGCAGCCAGACATGGTCGCGCAGATCGGTTGGTGCATCGATCGAGACGCGCGACAGGCGGCTGAACGGAATCCAGTAGTACTTGCCGTTGACCATCGCTTCGAGCACCGGGCCCAGGCGCGAGTCGGCGTCGGCAATCCACTCGAACGGCTCGCCATTGAGCTGGCCCTTTGTGGCCGGGGCGGCCTCGAAGGCGCGGTCGGCGAGCTGGGCGGACATCTCGGGCGTACCCTGGCCCGATTGCAGCAGCGACTCGATCAACAGCGCAAGCCACTCATCGGGCTGGCCGAACACCATCGGCGAGCGCCGGCCGGCGAACACCGCCGCGCGTATCAGCTCGCAGCGCAAGGCATGACCGACCATCTCGCGCATTGGGCCGGTGGTGGAATCCATGTCTGCCACCACATTGAGCTGCGTGTGGGCGCGTTCCCACTGACCCAGCACGCACAGCAGCTGGGCCATGAAGATGCGCAGCTGCGGTTTGGCCGGCGCGGCCTTGACGGCGGACGTCAGGTGCACCAGCGCCTGCTTGGGGTCTCCGGCGCGGACGGCGGCTTCGGCTGCGGCAAGGGCTTCGGTCATGGTGAGGGGTGCTCGGGGGCTGTGTTGAGATCAGAAACCATGGCCGCAGTCGGTGCAGAAGCGCGCCTGGCGCAGTTGCATCGTGCCGCAGCCAGGGCAGCTCTTGTGGGTGCTGGCCATGTCGAAGCCGCATTCGGCGCAGAAACGCGCGCCGGCATGTCCGGTGCCGCAGTTCGGGCAGGTGAAGCGGGCCCCCTCGCGGGCCTGGCTGGCCGCCTGTTCCTCATTGCGATGGGACTGGCGACGGCTTTGCTCCAGGCAGGGCAGGCACATCTCGTCATTGGGGCTGAAGCAGTCGGCGCAGGCCGCCTGCTTGCATTCCTGGCAAACGCTGAACAGCGACGCCGCCTGCGCCTGGGCCTCGGCCAGGGCCTTGTCCCACGCGCCCCGCTCTCGGAGTTCGGCCGCACCGGTGGTGGCCCGCACGCTGGTGCGCATATCGGAAAAAATGTATGAAAAGCGCGCCAGAAAGCCGGACAACTGACCGATGCGATGGGCCTTGAACGGGCTCTTCCATTTGCGCGAGCAATGGGCGCAAAAGAACTCGAACTGGAAGCCCGCAGAGAGGTCGCTGCCGGTCTTGCTCAGGTCGCGGTAGTTTTCTAGTCCCATGTCGTTGGTGTCTGCGTTGTGGTGTGCGTTGTGGCCTGTTTCGCTTGGCGGGCTTTCACCCCACCTTGCCCTTGGCTTCGCCCTCGACGGGCTTGGGCTTGGGCTGGCCGGCCCGTTTCTTCATGTCGTCCCAAAGCCTCTCCAGGGCTGGCAGTTCGAACTTGCCGGCCAGTTCCAGAATCTGGTCTTCCTTGGACTTCGGGGCGTCGGTCGAGGCGCCGGCCGGACGAGTCAGCTTCACGGACAACTTGCCTTTGTCCTTCAAGGCCGTGGGCAGGTAGTCAAAGTTGATGTCCGAGTAGTTGAGGTGCCACTTCTCTTCGATTTCTCCACTGGCCTTGTCGTTCTTTCCGTTGACCTCGTAGTGGGTCACGCGTACCTGGGTGAGCGTGATCTCGATCTCGAATTCGGCCGTGGACGACTCTTCCATCGAGACCACCGCCGTGAGAAGTTCGCCGGAGGTCATCGCATACATCAGCGCCGTGCTGGAGCGGTCCATCATCTTGCTGAACCGGAACACCGAGGGCAGGGTCGTGGTTTCGCTCTCGGTGACGGGCAGAGGGCGGCTGCTGCGCAGATTGGCATCGTCGAACCTCGGGCTTTGACTGGGTTTGTCGACTTTCATGCCTGTTGTCGTGGCAATTTCCCAGCTCCAATCATCGACCTCAATCTGGCCCTCGAAGCCTTCGGCCTCGGACTCGCCCTTGATCTCTCTCGAGCCTGCGGCGGTCAGCTTCATGAAGAGTTTTGCGGTGTTTGCCATGTGTGGTGCGGCTCGCTGCGCGTCGGGAGGGGTGGGATGGGGCTAGCGGTGGTGGCGACCTAATCAAGCACCGACCGAAGGCTGCTCCAGGTCGAATGTCGTGGGGGCGCCCCGCGCGCCGCGCCGCAACTCGACCGGGTGGTAGATCACCTTCAACTTGCGGAAGGACAGCGTCACGTCCTCTTTCAAGGACATTGATTTCCCCGACTCGGACGCGGTGATCTTCACGTCCTCGACATAGCCGTCGGAAAGCACCATCTCCATCACCGGCTTGGGCTTCTGGTTCGATGTCTTCAGCACCATGCTCAGAAAGGTCAGGCGCGCCGTGGTGAACGCTTTGCGCGTGTCGGCGAACGTGCACAGGTTGGTGCTGGACTTGTCGAAATACTTCGACAGGCTGATCTTCTCGGGCCGCACCTCGACGGACACCTTGTCCCGACCCTTCTGGGTGTGCGTGGCCTTCATGCCCCAGGAGAAGGACTCGATCTCGATCTGCCCGACATAGTCCTCGGTGGTGCCCTCGCCCGCAATGGGCTTGTTGTCCACGTAGAGCTTCAGGAAGATCATTGTTGCGGACATGGCGACCTACCAGACAAAGGAGTGAGCCCGGCCAGGACCAGGCATATGAAGAGCGCGTTGCACCGCCTCGCCGCCTCTCAACCGCTTGGGGGGCTGCGGTTGAGCGTGGGCGAAAAGGCGGTGAAACACTCGCGCGGCGCCCGGGAGCGCCGCGCCAAGCTTGGCTACTTCCAGTCGTTCTGAATGGAGGTCGCCAGGTTCATCCGCGCGATATTCCAGTTGAAGTCGGTCGGGGCTTCCAGGGAGCCGTCGTTCTTCTGCGGCTTGTAACCGACGGCGATCTCCTTGAACACCATTTCGACGTCCTGGTTGACCGAGCCGTCCTCACCGCCCTTGCTCGAGACCTTGGTGATGAAGACTTCCTTCATCTTGATCTGGAAGTACTGGGTCGGCAGGCCGCCCTTGTCTCCGGTCTGTTTGAGCATGTCGATGACGACCTCGGCAAAGTGCTGGCCGCCGACGATCTTGGCCATGATCACGGGAGACGACAGGTCGTAGAAATGCGAGAACGACAGGGTGCCCGGTGTCGGCTTGCCCACGGCAGCGCCGCCGCCCTTGGTGAAGCTGGTCTCGGCCTCGATGTCCCAGCTCCAGTCGCCGATTTCGATCCAGCCCTGCTTGCCATCACGATTGCTCTGGAAGGACTCGCCTTCCTTGACACCGTCGAACTTGATAAAACTATTGCCCGGCATGATTCAGCTCCTTAAATGGTCAGCGCGCACTTGGGCGCGTCGGTGGTCATCTCGGCGATGTTCCAGGCGAACACCACGGTCGCACCCAGCTTGCCGTCATTGGTCTGGCGCTTGTAGCCGAACTTGACCGACTTGAAGACCATTTCCACGTCTTGATTGACACTGCCGTCTTCGCCGCCCTTGCTGGAAACCTTGGTGATGAACACCTCGGCAGCCACCATCTGGAAATAGATCTCCGGCGTACCGCTGCCGGTCTGTTTGCACATGTCGATCTGTGCGGTCTTGAAGTGCGTGCCCTGCACGATCATCTTCATGATCACCGGCGAGGACTTGTCGTAATAGTGCGAGAAGGACATGGTGCCCGGCGTGGGTTTGCCCACGGCCGCGCCCGTGCCCTTGAGGAAGCTGGTCTCGGCCTCAATGTCCCAGCTCCAGTCGCCGATTTCGATCCAACCGTCCTTGCCGGTGTGGCCCTTTTGTAGCGACTCACCGGGAATGGTCCCGGAATCAGCCGTGAACTTGATGAATGCATTACCTGGCATGCTGACTCTCCAATACTGGTTTCAGGGAATGAAGAAGGTGCCTCAGGATTTCTCCGAAGGCAGCTTGGAAACCAGACGAAGCGAAACCGAGAGGCCTTCGAGCTGGTAGTGGGGTTTGAGGAAGAACTTGGACTGGTAATAGCCCGGCGCTCCCTCCACTTCTTCCACAACGACTTCTGCTGCGGCCAAGGGTCTTTGTGCCTTGGTCTGCTCGGTCGAATTGGCGGGGTCGCCATCGACGTAATTCAGAATCCAGTCATTCAACCAGCGCTCCATTGCGTCGCGGGTCTTGAACGAGCCCACCTTGTCGCGCACCATGCACTTCAGGTAATGGGCGAAGCGATTGCAAGCGAACAGATAGGGCAGACGGGCCGCCAGCGCCGCGTTGGCAGTGGCATCGGGGTCGTCATACTCGGTCGGCTTTTGCAGCGACTGGGCGCCGATGAAGGCGGCAAAGTCGGAGTTCTTGCGGTGGATCATCGCCAGGAAGCCGTTCTTCGACAGCTCGGCTTCGCGACGGTCCGAGATCGCGATCTCGGTCGGGCACTTCATGTCCACGCCGCCATCATCGGTCGGGAAGGTGTGCGTGGGCAGGTTCTCGACCGCGCCGCCGGACTCGACGCCACGTATGCGCGAGCACCAGCCGTATTCCTTGAACGAACGGTTGATGTTGGTGGCCATCGCATAGGCGGCGTTGCACCAGCTGTACTTGTCGTGATCGGCTCCGGCGGTGTCTTCCTCGAAGTTGAAGGCGTCCACCGGGCTGGTCTTGGGACCGTAGGGGATGCGGCCCAGGAAGCGCGGCATGCACAGCGCCAGGTAGCGGGCGTCGTCCGACTCGCGCAGCGAGCGCCAGGCGGCGTACTCGGGCGTGGTGAAGATCTTGGTCAGGTCGCGCGGGTTGGCCAGCTCACCCCAGGACTCCATCTGCATCACGGTCGGTGCGGCACCGGTGATGAAGGGGGCATGGGCCGAGGCGGCGATCTTGGACATTTCGCCCAGCAGCTCGACATCGGGCGGCGAGTGGTCGAAGTGGTAGTCGCCGACCAGGGCGCCGAAGGGCTCGCCGCCGAACTGGCCGTACTCTTCTTCGTAGAGCTTCTTGAACAGCGGCGACTGGTCCCAGGCCGTGCCCTTGTAGCGCTTCAGCGTCTTGCCCAGGTCCTGCTTGGAGATGGACATCACGCGGATCTTCAGCTGCTCGTCGGTCTCGGTGTTGTTGACCATGTAGTGCAGGCCGCGCCAGGCCGACTCCAGCTTCTGGAAATCGGCATGGTGCAGTATCAGATTGACCTGCTCGGACAGCTTCTTGTCCAGTGCGGCAATCATTGCCTCGATGCTGGCGACCGTGTCGGTGCTGATCAGCTTGACGTTGGCCAGCGCCTGCTGCGCCAGGGTCTGCACGGCCGCCTCGACGGCCGACTTGGCCTCGTCCGATTTGGGCTTGAATTCCTTGTTCAGCAACGAGGCGAAGTCGTTGCCCTCAACCGTGACGCCGGCAAATGCCGCCGCTTGTTGTTCCAGTTCAGCCATTGTGTGTGCTCCGGATATCAGATCTAGGGGTCAGGAGTTGCCTTCGGGCTTGCCCGCGGCGGTCAGCGATTGCAGCAGCGCCGGGTCATTGAGCACCTTGGCGATCAGCTCCTCCGCGCCTCCCTTGCCGTCCATATAGGTGACGAGATTGGACAGTTGCTGGCGTGCGTCCAGCAGCTTGTTCAGGCCCTCGACCTTGGCAGCGATGGCCGCCGGCGAGAAGTCATCCATGTTCTCGAAGCTCAGGTCCACCGACAGATTGCCCTCGCCGGTCAAGGTGTTGGGCACCTGGAAGGCGACGCGTGGCTTCATGGCCTTCATCCGGGTGTCGAAGTTGTCCACATCGAACTCGAGGAACTTGCGGTCCGCCACCGGGGGCAGCGGCTCCTCGGGCTTGCCCGCCAAGTCGGCCATCACGCCCATCACAAAGGGCAACTGCACCTTTTTCTCGGCGCCATACAACTCCACGTCATATTCAATTTGAACGCGCGGCGCCCGGTTGCGAGCGATGAATTTCTGGCTGCTGCCCATATGAGATCTCCAATAGATCGAAAAACAAAGAAACCTACAAGCCCTTGGTCAATCCGGCGCCAGGCGCAGGTATTGGTGTGCGGCAAAGCGAGGTAGAGACAGGCTTATATCTCGTGGCTTTCAATAGTATTTGCCGCTTGATCTTTCAGTTTACGGCGCATGCAACAAACATGGATGTCAGTAGGAACCCGAATCATCGCGGCCTATGGAATCCGGGTCCACGCCCATGATGCGGGCCACCTCGGCCATCGCGTCGGGCGCAAGGTCGCGCACCAGTTGCAGGAAATTCTTTTCGATCAGCCGTTCCGCCCGTCGCAGCAGCAACTGGGCCGGGTTGGTGGGCTCGCTGCGCTCCAGATAGGCGCAGACCAGATTGATCGCCTTGATGGCGTCCTGGCGGCTCTCGATGCTCATCGGTCCGCCGCCGCCTCGGCGACCCGGACGTGGCGTGCCGTCGTCTGAAGCGCCGGCCTCGCCTGCATCCTCGTCACCCCCCGCATCGGGGTCGGGCAGCAGCGACTCGATCGCCTCCAGCATGCCTCTGAGCGCCTTCACATCGACCGCGTTCTCGATGCCGAACTTGTCGTTCATCAGCCGTTGCAGGGCGAGGACTTGCTGGCGGCCCTCTTCGCAGGTGCTGCGCAAGCGCGCCGCCAAGTCGGGCATGTCGCCCAGCATGCCCTGGATCTGGCCAGCCGTCGGCGGCGATTCGTCCGGGCGCGCGGCCAGGCGGTCAAGCGCTATCTCCACATCACGTGTGCGCAATCCGCCCATGCGCCTGTCATTGATCAGCAGGGCCTGACGCACGTCGCCGAGCAAGCCGTCGAGCTTGTCCATGGAGCCCAGCACGCTGACTCGGGCGAAGGCATCGCCGTCATCGGGGTCCAAGCCAGGGTGCAGGCCATCCCAGAAGCGATCGAGCAGGCCATGCATCAGGCGCAGGCCTTCGGGCAGGGCTTCCAGGCCATCGAGATTGATCTTGGCGCGGGCCCAACTCAGGGCGACTCGCAGGTCGCGGCTGCGGCCTAGCAGGTCTTCGGCCAGGCCCCGGGCCTCGGGCCAGCTGGGGGGCTGGGCGGCGGCGAACTGCGTCTCCGGTTTACCGGCAACGGCCTGGTCCAATTCCAGAAAGCTGGGGTCGTACTCCAGGTCTTCCCCGCAGGCGTTGCCGTCCAGCGGCTCAAGCCAGCCGTCCACGGGTTGACGTTGCGTATCGGAAGAATCGGAATCACCAGCCATTGCGTCGTACCTGTTTGAGTTTTATTCGACTCGGGACTGCCGGACCGCTGCGCAATATGTCGAGCCAAGGGCTGCGCGGTGCCTGCTTCTGCGGGGCAATGTAACACCGGGCCATGACAACTCATAGCGGGATTTGCATCTGCAGACCCCCCAGTTTCGAGTGCTTTTTGCCGGGGCGGTGCGCATCGCGTATCAGGCCGGTATCAATTGACCTCCGGACGCTGACGGCGGCCGTTCGACGCACGCCGACGGTGCGTTGCGCAAGCGTGGCAGGCGTGCTGAAGTTCTCGTCATAAAGGGGGTGACGCACGAATGGGGGATATGTTTGAATCCATGTCCCGGCTAGCATGCGGCAGCAGTTGGCAGGCTGGATTCGGCCGGCGACTGTGGGGCCTGTTCGCTTCGTACCAGCCCCGCCTCGGGTTCAGACCAACGACCCGGTGCGCGTATTTGTCGCTACGCTCGCCCCATAGCCATAAACCCAGGGCATCCCGATGAAGCTGCAAGCTGTTCGCCTTCTTTCCCACAGTCTCTTGGTGCTTGGTTTGAGCACGGCACTGTCGGCCCAGGCCCAGGGCGCGGCGGCGCGTGTCCAGGTCAAGGCTTTTGCCGTCACCGGCAACACCTTGCTGCCGCAGGCCAGCCTCGACGCCGTCCTGACGCCTTTCAAGGGCGAGCGCACGCTGGAGGAGCTGAAACAGGCGGCACTGGCGGTGCAGGAGCTTTATCGCCAGGCAGGCTATGGCGCCGTGATCGCCTACGTGCCCGAGCAGACCGCCGGGGCCGGCACGGCCACCATCGCGGTGCTGGAGGGGCGCATCACCCGCATCGACGTCGGCGGCAACAAGCAGTTCAGCGAGGCCAATATCCTGCGCAGCCTGCCGCTGCTGACCAAGGGCCAGACGCCCCAGGTGCAGCGCATCGATGCGCAGATCCAGCTCGCCAACGAGAACCCGGCCAAGCAGGTGGCTGTCTCGCTGGAGGCCGGCCAGCGCCAGGGCGAGGTTGATGCCCACATCACCGTCACCGAACAGAGCGCCCAGCGCTGGACACTTGCGCTGGACAACACCGGCAACGCCAGCACCGGTCGACTGCGTGCCAATGTCGGTTACCAGCATGGTGCGCTGTGGGATCTGGACCACCAGCTCTCACTGCAATTCCAGTTCGCGCCGGAGAAGCTCTCGTCGGTGGCGGTGTTCAGTGCCAGCTACCGCGTGCCCTTCTATGCCCAGGGCATGACCTTGGATGCCTATGCCGCCCACTCCAATGTCGACGGCGGCAGCACCGGCACGGCGGCCGGACCGCTGCAGTTCAGCGGCAAGGGCCAGATCTATGGCATGCGGCTGAGCAAGTACCTGCCCCGCATGGGCGAGGTCGATCACCGCGTGATACTGGGCATTGACCAGCGTGCCTACATCAACGACTGCAGCATCGCCGGCCTGCCCGCGGGCGCCTGCGGCACCGCAGGCGAGAGCGTGACCGTGCACCCGCTGTCGCTGGAGTACACCCTGCAAAAGCAGGGCGACACCTCGATGGGCGCCAACCTTTCGCTGATCCACAACCTCGGGCTGGGCGGGCGCTACGGCGCAGCTTCCAATTTTGAGGCCGTGCGCACAGGGGCCAAACGGCGGTACACCAGCCTGCGGCTGAACCTGTTCGGCGGCATGGCGCTGCCTCAGCAATGGGCCTTGCAGGGACGCTTGAACAGCCAGGTCAGCGGCGACGCCCTGATCTCGGGCGAGCAGTTCGGTCTGGGTGGTGCCAACTCGGTGCGTGGCTACGAGGAGCGCGAGATCCTCGGCGACAGCGGCCTGTCGGCCAGCATCGAACTCTATGCGCCCGATATGGCCAAGCGCTTCAGCGAAAGCCTTGGCAGCCTGCGGGCGCTGGCCTTCGTCGATGGCGGCAAGGTCAGAAACCAGCGCGGCATGCCCTGCCGCAATGTCCAGGTGTCCTGCGGTCTGGCCTCGGTGGGCCTGGGCCTGCGGCTGGGGGCCGGACCGCTGCAGGTCCGGCTCGACATGGCCCAGGCCCTGCGCGCCGGAGCACGCACCGAACGTAACGATGTGGGCTTCCACTTCCAGGCGAACTACAGCTTTATATGAATGAGCCCGTGGGCGCGGCGGCTCCATTGAGCGCTGCGCCACCGGCCCAGACCCGAATTTCGAGAGGCAGTCCATCATGAGCCAGTCCAGCCAAAACCTTCGAGCCGTCATCCGCAACCTGGGCGCGCGACGCATTGCCCCACGCCGTCTGGCAGCCGCACTCGCGACGGGTTCCTTGCTGACGCTGGCAGTGTGGCCGGGCATGGAGCAGGCGCAGGCGCAGACGCTGCCCAGCGGCCTGAACGTGGTGCAGGGCCGGGCCCTGGTCAACACCGTTGGCAACAACATGACGGTGACCAACTCGAACGGCGCGATCCTGAACTGGAACAGCTTCTCGATCGGCGCGCAGAACGCGGTGCGCTTCGAGCAGGCCAATGCCAGCAGCCAGGTGCTCAACCGGGTGCTGGGCAATGACCCGTCCAACATCCTCGGCCAGCTCAGCAGCAACGGCAAGGTCTGGTTGCTCAACCCGAACGGCGTGCTGTTCGGCCAGGGCGCACGCATCAATGTCGCCGGTCTCGTCACCAGCACCCTGAACCTCAGCGACAGGGACTGGACGGCCGGGCGCTACAACTTCCAGGCGCTTGGTGGCAGCAGCGCCGAGATCGTCAACCAGGGTGAACTGCGCACGACCCTGGGCGGCCATGTCGCCCTGGTCGGCGGCAGCGTCAAGAACGAGGGCCTGATCGAAGCGCCGGGTGGGCAAATCCTGCTGGCCGCGGGCCAGAGCGTGGAGCTGATCGACACCGGATCGCCGAATCTGAGCGTCAAGGTCACCGCGCCGCAGGGCCAGGCCTTGAACCTGGGCACGCTGGCGGCGGCCGGCGGGCGCATCGACATCCACGGCGCCATCGTCAACCAGCAGGGCATTGTGCGGGCCGACTCGCTGCAGGGCAGCGGGGGCGACATCGTGCTCAAGGCCAGCCAGACGCTGATGCTCAGCGCCGACAGCCGCACCACGGCCGACGGGGGAGATGGCGGCAAGGGCGGCCAGATCCAGTTGCTGGGCCGGCAGGTGGGCCTGACGGACCGTGCCCTGGTCAGCGCCTCGGGGGCGGCCGGCGGCGGCCAGGTGCTGGTTGGCGGCGGGCAGGAGGGCAAGGACGCGAGCGTGCCCAACTCGGAGGCGGTCTACATCGGCCCCGAAGCGCACATCGAGGCTGACGCTACCGAGCAGGGCTACGGCGGCCGCGTCATCGTCTGGAGCGACAAGTCGACCCGGGCCTACGGCAGCTTCAGCGCCCGGGGCGGGCCCCAGGGCGGCGACGGCGGCTTCATCGAGACCTCCGGTGGCTGGCTGGATGCCCGGCCGACCGCCATTGATACCGGTGCCCCCAAGGGCAAGGCGGGCCAGTGGCTGATTGATCCGTACAACATCTATATCTCGGATACCGGCTATGGCTATGGCACCGAGCGCATAGCCGCCGGCACATTCTTCGATCCGAGCGGCGATGATTCGGTGCTGCTGAGCGGCGACATCAACGATGCGCTGAATGCGGGCCAAACGGTCGTCATCAAGACCTCGACCGGGGGTAGCCAGCAGGGCAATATCGAGATCAGGAATGCCACCATTGCTCACAGCTCAGGGGCCATCGGCGGCAGCCTGACTCTGCTGGCCGATGGCAATATCGAAATGATCGACTCGTCGATCTCGGGCCTCAACGGCGCGCTGGACGTCACCTTCGTGGCTGCCCAGGGCAATGCACCGACGGGCGGCACGGTGTCCTTTTTCGGCACGTCAACCATTGTTTCTGGTGGCGGCAACATCGACATCGGCGGCGGTGCCGCTGGCTCGGCATTCGGCAATGCGGCGTTGAACACGCAAAACTTCGGTGCGGGCATCACGCTGGAGTCCGGCACGGTGCTGGATGCCGGCGGCGGCAACCTCTCACTGCGCGGGGCCAGTGAAATGTCAGGCGCCGGCAATGGCATCGTGCTGCAGGGCTCGGGCATGGGCCAGCAGCGTCAGCCCTTGCTGATTGGCCGCAGCATCACGCTGTGGGGCTCGGCAGGCTCATCCGGTACGGGAGTGTCCATTGGCCCCGGCAGCAGCCTGGAGGCCACTCACGCGATCGATGTCTTGGGCTGGTCGCTGGGTGGCGTGGGCGTGCAGATGAACCCCGGCACCGGCCGGGGCGCGCGCCTTCTGCTGGATCCGGGTACACCTGTGACCGACCCGAGCTACCTACTGCGTGTGCGTGGACAGGGCACCGATGGCGTGGTGATCGACACCGAGACGACCAGTCTGGTGGCCGCCCATGGCGCCCACATCCTGATCGACGCGACCGGCGGCTCGGAGACCGGGTCGCTGCGCATCAACGGTGACCTGACGTCGGAGGTGATCAACTCCACCGGCGGCGGCTCGGTGACCCTGATCGGGCCCAACCTCGCGCTGGGTCATACCCGCGTGGTGACCGATGGCGATGTGCTGATACAGGCCACCCGAGGCCTGGGCGGCCTGACCATGACCAACAGCCGTATCCAGGCTGGCGGCGCTATCGATGTGCAGGCCAACGGGCAGTCATACGGTTTTGGCTCCTCGCTGAGTTCGACGGCCGGCGGCCTGGCGATCGGGCTAAGTGGCTTTAACGGCGGCGCGCTGACCCACTTCGACAACCAAGCCGATGCGCTGCTGAACACCCCCAACGGCAACTGGCTGATCTACGCCAGTGATCCTCAGCTGAACTGGTCACCGAATGGCCTGAACCACGACTACACCAAGCATGACTCCCGCGGTTTCGCCGATATTTCGGGCGGCCCCGGCATCGACAATCTGGGCAAGAACGGCTTTCTGTTCAACGTGCCGCAAACGGCGCTGATAGAGGGGGAGGTTGAGACTCGCGCCTACGACGGCACGACTTCGGCAACGGTTCTCGGCGGCACCCGGGTCTTCACCTTGCTGGGCGATGTGGCCACCGGCCTGGCGACCGCGCCGTTGCCCGTCTATCTGGACAAGGACGCCGGGGAGAACAAGCCGCTCGACGTCGGCGCGCTGATGAACACCGGTTTTGAGGATGAGAACGGCAAGCCCGTCTATGGCTACACCGTGCAAAACACCTTGAAGGGCACGATCACGAAAAGGCATGTGTCTGGCAATTTGGCGGCCGACAGCAAGGTGTATGACGCGACGACGAATGCCACGGGCAGGCTGGTGTCGCCGATGTCCAACCTGGTGGGCGATGAGACGCTGGGCATCGTCGTGGCCGGGCACTTCCTGGACAAGAACGTCGGCAGCGAGAAGACCGTGATATTCGACGCCATCGAGTTGCAGGACGGCAGCAACGGCGGCAAGGCGAGCAACTACACCTTCTTTGCGCCCGAGGGCGGCTCGTCGGCCGCCATCACCCGGGCCGACCTGCAGGTCACGGGCCTCACGGCGCTCAGCAAGACCTATGACCGTTCGACCGCGGCCACGCTCAGCGGCGATCCGACGGTCAACGCCTTGGGCGAAGACTCGGTGTTCGTGTTCTTCCAGAACAATTCCGAGCTCGCCGGCGGCAAGGGCAATGGGCCGCAAGGCGGCATCACGCCGCTGGCCACCTTCGAAGGGGTGGCGTCGTTCAGCGACCGCAACGCCGGAACGTCCAAGCCGGTGAGCGTGTCCGATCTGCGTCTGGGCGGGGAAGACGCCAACAACTACAACCTGATCGCGCCGACGCTGACGGCCAACATCACGCCTCTGGCGCTGAATGGGGGCAATCTGAGCGCGGCCAACAAGGTCTATGACGGCGGCACCTCGGTGTCGATCTCGGGCGGCTCCGGCATTTCACCGCTGCAGGGCGATTCCGTCAGCCTGTCGTTCGGCTCGGGCAGCTTCACCGACAAGAACGTCGGCACGAGCAAGACCGTGGTGCTGGACGGCTTCGGACTCAGCGGTCCGGATGCGGGCAACTACACCGTGTCGTTCTCGGGCAATCTGAGTGCCGACATCACCCCGGCCAGTATCGCGGTCAGCGGCCTGACGGCGAACAACAAGGTCTATGACGCCACCACGGTGGCCACCTTGGCCAGCGCGGGCCAGGTCAACGCCATCGGCAACGATGTGGTGACGCTCAACGCCGGTTCGGCCAACTTCGTCGACAAGAACGTCGGTACGGCCAAGACCGTCGTGCTCAGCGGCTTTGGCCTCGGCGGCGCCGACGCCGGCAACTATGTGCTGCAGCCCATCGGCAACCTCAGTGCCAACATCACCCCGGCGACGCTGGCCATCAGCGGCGTCACCGCCAACAACAAGGTCTATGACGCCGGCACCGCGGCCACCCTGGCCGGCAGCGCCGCGGTCAAGGCGCTGGGCAGCGATGTTGTCACCGTCGGTGGCACGGCCGTGGCCAGCTTCAGCGACAAGAACGCCGGCACCGGCAAGAGCGTCAGCGTCATCGGCTACACGCTGAGCGGCGCCGATGCGGCCAACTACACCGCGACCCAACCCACCGGCCTGAGCGCCAGCATCACCCCGGCCACGCTGGTCATCGCAGGGCTCGGTGTGGCTGACAAGGTCTATGACGCGGGCACGGCGGCCACACTCACCGGCGGTGCCAATATCAGCGCGCTGGGCAGCGATGTGGTCAGCGTCGACTCGGCCAGCGCCAGCGCCCGCTTTGCCGACAAGAACGTCGGCGCCGGCAAGCCTGTCATCGTCGGCAACTTCAGCCTCACCGGGGCGGACGCCGGCAACTACACCCTGCAAGCCCCGGGCAACCTGATGGCCAGCATCACACCGGCCTCCTTGAGCGTGACAGGCGTCAGCGCCAACAACAAGGTCTATGACGCCAGCACTGCCGCCAGCCTCAGTGGCAGCGCCACCGTGCAGGCCCTGGGCAGCGACGCCGTCAGCATCGGCGGCACGGCCGTGGCCAGCTTTGCCAACAAGAATGTCGGCAGCGGCAAGAGCGTCAGAGTCAGCGGCTATACGCTGAGCGGAGCGGACGCCGGCAACTACACGCTGAACCCGCCGGCCGATCTCCGGGCCGACATCACGCCCGCCAGCCTGACCATCAGCGGCATCAGTGCCAACAGCAAGGTTTATGACGCCACCCTGGTGGCCACCCTCAGTGGCAATGCCATCGTGCAGGCCCTGGCCAATGACAGCGTCAGCGTCGGCGGCACGGCCAGCGCCAGCTTCGGCGACAAGAACGTTGGCAGTGCCAAGCAGGTCACGGTCAGCGGCTACACCCTCACGGGCGCAGACGCCGGCAACTACCAAGTCGTCGCGCCGAGCCTGACGGCCAGCATCACCCCGGCCAGCCTGCAGTACCTGGCCAGCCCGGTGAGCAAGGCCATCGGTGATGCGGTGCCGGCCTTGAGCGGCAGCGTCACCGGCTTCGTCGGCGGCGAGACCCAGCAGACGGCGACCAACGGCACCTTGAACTTCAGCAGCGAAGTCGAGGTGCAGACGGCGGCGGGCAGCTATGCCATCTTGGGTGCGGGGCTGAGTGCGCAGAACTACAGCTTTGCGCAGGCGCCGGGCAATGCCACCGCCTTCACCGTCACCGGTGTCAGCCCTACGGCCACCTTGAACCAGGGCACAACGGTGGCCGTCAATTCCGTGCTCAGCCCGCCGCCGGCGCCCACCAACAGCGGCCTGGGCGGCCTGCTGAACATGCTGCAGGCGCCGGCAGCCGGCGCCGAGGCGGCAGCCGGCGCCGCCGTGCTGTCCACACTGGGCGGCAATGCCGGTGGCACGCCCTCGTTCGCGGGCGTGCGTTTGGGCGATATGTCGCAGGACGCGCTGGCCAATATGCTGGCCTCGCGTGACCGTTACAAGAAGGCCCTTTTTGCCGATGCCATCTACAAGCTGGAGCAGAACGCCTCGCTGGCCGACCTGCGCCTGTGCAAGACCGGCCGCGACGTGGCGGCCGGCGACTGTATCCTGACCGACGAGCTCAAGCGTCAGATCCAGGCCGCCAAGGCGTCCGAAGAGCTGGCGCAGATGCAGCAGGCGCCGGCACGGCCTGGGGTCATCGCGGCGGCACAGCCCGAACCCAAGGGCCTGACGGTCAACCTCGGCCACAAGCGCAAGGTCAAGGCCGCTGCGCTGCCGCAGATCGAACGCAAGGTCGCCGTCGTCATCGGCATCGACAACTACCAGGACAAGAGCATCCCGCAGCTGGGCAATGCCGTGAAGGACGCACAGACGGTGGGTAGCCTGTTCGATGGCGCACTGGGCTACGAAACGGTGGTCATCCCGAATGCCAGCAAGCAGGCGGTGGTCAGCGCGCTGACCAAGCTCGCGCTGGAGCTGGGCCCCAAGGATTCGGTCGTCATCTACTACGCTGGTCACGGCGAGCTGGTCGAATCCACCGGCCTGGGCTACTGGCAGCTGGCCGACGCCGATGCCAAGAAGCCCGAGACCTGGCTGTCCAATGCCGACATCGGCCGCATGATTGCGCAGATCGGTGCGTCGCAGGTGGCGCTGATCTCGGACAGCTGCTACTCGGGTTCGCTGGTCTCGGACGAGCGCATCCGCGCCACACCCGGCGGTGCCGACCCGCAGGCGGTGCTGGCGCGCAAGTCGGTGGTGGTGATGTCGTCGGGCGGCAACGAGCCGGTGTTCGACGAGGGCAAGAACGGCCACTCGCCTTTTGCCTGGAACCTGATGAACCAGCTCAGGCAGGTGAGCAGCTGGCAGGCCGGGGGCAATGTGTTCGAGCGGGTGCGGTTTGCGGTGGCCAAGGAGCTGCCGCAGCGGCCCAAGTACGGCTCAAGCAGCGCGGCGGGCCATCAGGCCGGGGGCGACTATCTGTTCGAGCAGCGCCAGCTGGAGTCGAGCAACTGAGCCGCGACACCGGTTTCACAGCTTCAGTTCATCAAAGGACGGCGCACCATGAAACTCATGCTTTCCAGTCTGTTGCTCATGCTGGGGCTTGGTCTGAGCCCGGTCGTCTCGGCGCAGAACCTGCTGAAGGGTTCACAGGTCACCGAGGCCGCTCTGATCGATGCCCTGGTCGTCGATGCTCCGGCCGATGCGGCCGCCGGCGACACCAAGACCCGCGGCTTCCGCCCCGCCGTGCCGGGCGGTGCAGCGGCAGCGTCGGCCAATCCGAATGCGGGCAAGGCCAGTCTGCTGATCACCTTTGCGACCAATTCCGCCGAGCTGGGGCCCGAGACCAAGGGCCTGCTCGACACCTTGGCGCGGGCCCTGCAGTCAGACAAGCTGGCGGGCTTCGCGTTCAGGGTCGAGGGTCACGCCGATGCACGGGGTGACGCCGAGCTCAATCAGAAGCTGTCACAGCAGCGAGCAGAAGCGGTGGCGGCCTATATCGTCAGCAACCACGGCCTGCTGCCCGAGCGCCTGCTGCCGCAAGGCAAGGGCGCCAGCGAACCTCTGAACAAGACCCGCATCGATGCCCCGGAGAACCGGCGCGTGACGATCGTCACGGTCAAGAACTGAGCGGGGTGCCCGGTGCGCCTGCTCGCGATCGGATCCGGAATGGATGTCGGCAATTGATTCTTGCCTCCAAGCTGCGACACTCCGGTATTGGACAAAACTGCTAGAAAGGTTGCCCGCCATGAAGACGCTACTGCTTGTTGCTTGCCTGGGCCTGGGGCTGGTTCTGAACTCCGCTGCCTCGGCCCAGAACGTGCTCAAGGGCTCGCAAGTGAGCGAGAACGCCCTGATCGATGCCCTGGCCATTGACCCGCCCGAGGTTGCGGCCAGTGGTGCCAAGACCCGAGGCTTCCGGCCTGCGGCAGCGGGTGGCGCCGCACCCAAGCCGGCCAATCCGAATGCCGGCAAGGCCAGCCTACTGATCACCTTCCCGACGAACTCGGCCGACTTGACCGATGAAACCAAGGGCCTGCTCGACATGCTGGCGAGGGCACTGCAATCCGACAAGCTGGCAGGTTTCGCCTTCAAGGTCGAAGGCCATGCCGACGCCCGGGGCGACGCCGAGCGCAACCTGAAGCTGTCGCAGCTGCGCGCCGAGTCGGTGGCCAACTATCTGGTGGCCAGTCATGGGGTGCTGCCCGAGCGGCTCACCGCTGTGGGCAAAGGCGCCAGCGAGCTGATGAACAAGGCCCAGTTGGATGCGCCCGAGAACCGGCGCGTGACCATTGTCACCTTGAAGAACTGAATCCACGGCCGGCCGCCTTGATGTCTGCCTCCATCCCATCGGCGCCGTCGGCAAACCACGGGAGCATGGGTCGTTGAAGGCAGCGAAGAAACGTGCCACGGCGGTGAGGAGGCGCCCCAGCCCGCCGGTATTGACCGCCTCGGCAACCCAGCTGCTGTGGCACCACCACCGGCGAGCGCTGCTGGTCTGGGGCGCCGCGCTGCTGCTGGTGCTGGCCTTGGCGGCATGGCTGGCGCAATCGGCTGCGCCGGGGCCCGAGGCTCCTGAACCGTCAACGCCGCTGCCCGCGACCGCAGCAGCCGAGCTGCCCCCGGCGATTCCGGAAGCCACGCTGGAACAACTGCTTGCCGCGCCCAAATCGGCCGATTGGCGCATCGCGCGCCTGGCTGGCAATACCGCGGTGATGGTGATTGAATTTCCCAGCCTGCTGGCCCAGGGCCAGGCATTCAACCGGGCGGCCGCTCTGCTCGAGAAGACGCGTGGCTCCCGTGAGCGCGTGCTGAGCGACGCCGAGTTGCAAGCGTTGGTGGCCGGAGCCGGTGACAACGTCGAAACCTTCTACCAAGGCCATGACTACACCGGCATCAATATCGCCCGCTTCTTCAGCCTGGCCGCCAGTCAGAAGGTGACTCTGAACGAGCAGGAGCTGCGACTGCGCACTCTCTTGCTCCAGGAAGGCGTGATGCGCGAGGAGGGCGGTGCCTACAGCGCCTTCAGCCGCCAGGCGGTGATAGGTTTCAGCGCTGTGCAGCCTGACAATCCGGCCACCAAGCAGGATGAGACGATAGACCTGCAGCGACGCGAATCGGTCTTGCTGCACGAGTTGAGTCACGGCAAGTTCTTCACCCGCAACGACTATCAGCAGGCCTGCTGGGCCTTCTGGAAAGAGGCTCTCACCGATGCCGAACGCCGCCTGTTCCGCGACTATCTTGCCCGCAACGACTACGATCCCGGCAACGAGGAGTTGATGGTCAATGAGACCCAGGCTCTGCTGATGCACACGCCGGACACGCGTGCCTTCAGTGCCACCACGCTGGGCGTCAGCGAGGCGCAGCTGGCGAGCTTTCGCGCGCGCTTCCAGCAGGCAGAAACGGCTGCGCAGGCGGCCGCTGCAAGATAGCGACGCCTGTGATCAGCAGGGACGTATGGAATGAGGGAAATTTGGTCGGGGTGAGAGGATTCGAACCTCCGATCTCTTCGTCCCGAACGAAGCGCCTTACCGGACTAGGCCACACCCCGATCTGAGGGGCAGCTTTGTGCTACCCCATGCATCAACCGCTCAGAACGAGCGATCAATTGACCGAACGCAGAATTCTAGCAGAGCTTCGCGCCATTTTGAATCCGGAAGCAAACCAAGACACTCTTTTGCCTTATCGGCCTCCGCGCGAGCCGCGTCGCGTGTGGCCTCTAACGCACCAGTTGCGCGCACAATGGCAATGATGTCGGCCAGGCGCTCCAGCTCGCCATGCTCGATGGCATGGCGTATCAGCGCTCGCTGTTCGGGCGTGCCTCGCTCCATCGCGATGAGCAGCGGCAGGGTCGGCTTGCCCTCACGCAGATCGTCGCCGACGTTTTTGCCCAGCGCGTGGGTGTCGCCTTCGTAGTCGAGCAGGTCATCGACCAGCTGGAAGGCTGTACCGAGTGCCCGGCCATAGCCGGCGCAGGCCTCTTCGAGTGCCGGCGGTGCATCGGCCAGGACGGCGCCCAGGCGGGCGCTGGCCTCGAACAGCTTGGCGGTCTTGTAGCGGATCACGGTCAGATAGCGATCGACCGCGACGTCGGGGTCATGCATATTCATCAGTTGCAGGACCTCGCCCTCGGCGATCACATTGGTCGCCTCGGCCAGCACCTCCAGCACGCGCATGCGGTTCACCGACACCATCATCTGGAAGGCGCGGGAGTAGAGGAAGTCGCCGACCAGCACGCTGGCGGCATTGCCGAACAGGGCGTTGGCGGTGTCCTTGCCGCGGCGCAGCGAGGACTCATCAACCACGTCATCGTGCAGCAGGGTGGCGGTGTGGATGAATTCGACCACCGCGGCCAGATCGAAGCGCTCGGGGCCTTCGAAACCCAGCGCATTGGCAAACAGCAGCACCAGCTTGGGCCGCATGCGTTTGCCGCCGGCATGGACGATGTAGCCGGAAATCTGGTTGATCAGGGCGACGTCCGAAGTCAGGCGACGCGTGATCACGGCATCGACTTCGTGCATTTGCACAGCCAGTGCGGCAATGACCTCGGACAGGGAAGTAGCGGGCGAGGCAGACGCGACGTGCACTTTCAGCTCTCGTGAAGGAAAGAGAGGATTATAGAAACACCTGAGGCCCTATCCCGGAACACCGCCAGGGCCAGGGCGAACCTGGGACAGTGCCCGAGCGACTTGCAATGCACATGCAGGTAATCCATGCTAGAATCTTCGGCTCTGCGCCATGAGGGCGTGGAACATGCCTGGTCCCGTCAGAATCGTCAAGCCGCAAGGCCGGGTGGTTGTGGCAGTGGAAGTAGCCAGGTGGTTTTAATTGAAGGGGCTGATATGTACGCGGTCATAAAAACCGGCGGCAAGCAATACAAAGTTGCTGCTGGCGAAAAGATCAAAGTAGAACAGATTGCTGCGGATGTTGGCCAAGAGATCGTGATCGACCAGGTGCTCGCTATTGGTAGCGGCGCGGACCTGCAGGTTGGGACTCCCTTGGTAGCCGGCGCAAGCGTCAAGGCCACGGTGGTGGCACAGGGCAAGCACGACAAGGTGCGAATCTTCAAAATGCGTCGTCGTAAGCATTACAAGAAGAGCCAAGGTCACAGGCAGACGTTCACTGAGCTGGAAATCAGCGCAGTGCTCGCGGCCTGAACATCGTTCGGCAACTAGACAAGGAGCTAATCCATGGCACAGAAAAAGGGCGGCGGTTCCACACGGAACGGCCGCGACTCCCAACCGAAGATGCTGGGCGTGAAGGTGTACGGAGGCCAGGTGATCTCGGCCGGCGGCATCATCGTGCGTCAGCGAGGCACCAAATTCCATCCCGGCACCAACGTCGGTATTGGCAAGGACCACACGCTGTTCGCGTTGGTTGACGGCAAGGTTTCCTTTGCCATCAAGGGCCCGAAGAACCGCCAAACCGTCTTCGTGACGACGGCCTAACCGAATAGCCACCGCTTGCGGTGGCGCGGTTTGCCAAAGAGCCCCGGCTTGCCCGGGGCTTTTGCATTTCAGTAGGCCCCCTGGCCTCCTGCGTCGTCCGCCCCCCTTGGGGGTGTCGCCGTCTTGGGACGGCCCGGCGACGGCTCACACTGCATTACCATTGCCCAAGCGCGTGAGGCACACACACCATGAAGTTCGTAGACGAAGCCACCATCGATGTCGTAGCCGGTAACGGCGGGGCGGGTTGCGCGAGCTTTCGTCGCGAAAAATTCATTCCGTTCGGCGGCCCCAATGGCGGCGACGGTGGGCGGGGCGGCAGTGTGTACGCGGTGGCCGACCGCAATATCAATACGCTGATCGATTACCGCTATGCGCGGCGGCACGAGGCGCGCAATGGCGAGCAGGGCCGCGGCTCCGATCAATTTGGCGCCGCCGCCGAGGACATCATCCTGCGCATGCCGGTGGGCACCATCATCCGTGACGTCGAGACCGATCAGATCCTCACCGAGCTGCTGGTGCACGGCGAGCCGGTGCTGATCGTCAAGGGTGGCGACGGCGGCTTCGGCAACCTGCACTTCAAGACCAGTACCAACCGGGCCCCGCGTCAGAAGACGCCTGGCTGGCCCGGCGAGCAGAAGAAGGTCAAGCTGGAACTGCGTGTGCTGGCCGATGTCGGCCTGCTGGGCCAGCCCAATGCCGGCAAGTCCACCCTGATCACGGCCGTGTCGAATGCCCGGCCGAAGATCGCCGACTACCCGTTCACGACGCTGCATCCGAATCTGGGTGTGGTGCGCGTAGGCCCGGAGCAGAGCTTCGTCATCGCCGACATCCCCGGCCTGATCGAAGGTGCGGCCGAGGGCGCCGGCCTGGGCCATCAATTCCTGCGTCACTTGCAGCGCACGCGTCTGCTGCTGCATGTGGTTGACCTAGCGCCGTTCGACCCCTCGGTTGACCCGGTGCAAGAAGCCAAGGCCATCGTCAACGAGCTGAAGAAGTACGACCAGGGCCTGTACGACAAGCCGCGCTGGCTGGTGCTGAACAAGCTGGACATGGTGCCGGTCGAAGAGCGCGCTGCCCGCGTGAAGGACTTCGTCAAGCGCTACAAGTGGAAGGGCCCGGTGTTCGAGATCTCGGCGCTGACGCGCGAAGGCTGCGCCGGTCTGATCCAGGCCATCTACCAGCATGTGGACAAGGCCCAGCGCATCGTCGAAGAGATCGACCCTCGCTTCCAGTCAGCCGAGGAGTCCACGCCAGGCGGTGAGGCATGAGCGCCGCGCCGGGCCGCCCCAAGCAAGCTCGCTCCCGCCCGGCGGGACAGGCCGCAGGCCGAAGGGTGCACCAATGAGCGTGTCGGTGCTGAAGGACGCGCGCCGCATCGTCGTCAAGGTCGGCTCCAGCCTCGTCACCAACGAGGGCAAGGGTGTTGACGCCGAGGCGATCGGCAACTGGTGCCATCAGCTGGCCGGCCTGGCGGCCCAGGGCCGCGAGGTCATCATGGTTTCCAGCGGTGCCATCGCCGAGGGCATGAAGCGCCTGGGCTGGACCACCCGGCCGAAGGAAGTGCACGAGCTGCAGGCCGCCGCGGCCGTTGGTCAGATGGGCTTGGTGCAGATGTACGAGACCAAGCTGCGCGAGCAGGGCATGGGCAGTGCCCAGGTGCTGCTGACGCATGCCGACCTGGCCGACCGCGAACGCTACCTGAATGCCCGCTCGACCCTGCTGACCCTCCTGGCGCACAAGGTGATTCCGGTCATCAACGAGAACGACACCGTCGTCAACGACGAGATCAAGTTCGGAGACAACGACACGCTCGGCGCCCTGGTCGCCAACCTGGTCGAAGCCGATGCGCTGGTGATACTCACCGACCAGCGCGGCCTCTATTCGGCCGATCCGCGCAAGGACCCGAACGCACGCTTCATCCACGAGGCCGTGGCCGGCACGCCGGAGCTGGAGCAGATGGCCGGCGGTGCGGGCTCAAGCCTGGGTCGCGGCGGCATGATCACCAAGATACTGGCCGCCAAGCGTGCGGCCGGCAGCGGTGCCAGCACGGTCATTGTCTGGGGCCGCGAGCCCGATGTGCTGTTGCGTCTGGCCGCTGGCGAGGCGCTGGGCACGGCGCTGACCGCCTCGACGCAGAAAATGGCCGCCCGCAAGCAGTGGATGGCCGACCATCTGCAGATGCGCGGCGCGGTGCGCGTGGACGCCGGTGCCGCCGCCAAGGTCAAGCTCGAAGGCAAGAGCCTGTTGTCCGTCGGCGTGATCGATGTGCAGGGTGAATTTCACCGTGGCGACGTGATCGCCGTGCGCGACGAGGTCGGCCAGGAGCTGGCGCGGGGCCTGACCAACTACTCCAGTTACGAAGCACGCCTGATCGCCCGCAAGGCCTCGAGCGAGTTCGAGCGCCTGCTGGGCTATGCGGCCGAGCCCGAGCTGATACACCGGGACAATATGGTGCTTGCGTAGCAAGCACCCGTCCTCAAATGGGCTCGGTCGGAGGCGGCTGCTCCTGCTCCAGCTCGCCATGCCCGCTGTGCTGGCCATCATCCGGATGGCCGTCATCGCGGTGCGGTCGCATGCCCGAGCGCAGATAGCGGTTGTGATAGTTGTTGCGCGGCAGGTAGCGAGCCAGCTCGGTCAGCGCCATCTCGTAGACCCCGCGCTTGAACTCGATCACCGACTCCAGCGGCACCCAGTAGTCGTTCCAACGCCAGGCGTCGAACTCCGGATGGTTGGTGGCGCGCAGGTTCAGGTCACAGTCCCGGCCGGTCAGCTGCAGCAGAAACCAGATCTGCTTCTGCCCCCGATAGTGCCCGCGCGCGTCGCGGCGTATGAAGTGCTCGGGCACCTCATAGCGCAGCCAGTCGCGGGTGCGCGCCAGGATACGGACATGTTCAATCTTGAGTCCCACCTCTTCGTGGAGCTCACGGTACATCGCCTGCTCGGGCGTCTCGCCGTGCTTGATGCCCCCTTGCGGGAACTGCCAGGAGTGGGTCCGGATGCGTTTGCCCCAGAACACCAGGTTCCTGTGGTTGAGCAGGATGATGCCGACGTTGGGTCGAAACCCCTCACGGTCGAGCATAATCAACCTCGAATCTTTAGTTGGATTGATTATTGCATTGGGTACCCATCTTGGGGCCCTCATCGCTTTCCCTCATCCGGCCACCCATTGCCCGGACAGCCACAGACCCTATGAAAGCCTCCCAGTTCTTCATTTCCACGCTCAAAGAAGCGCCCACAGACGCCGAAGTCGCCAGCCACAAGCTGATGATGCGGGCCGGCATGATCAAGCGCCTGGGCGCCGGCATCTACAACTACATGCCCATGGGCCTGCGGGTGATTCGCAAGGTCGAGGCCATCATCCGCGAGGAGATGAACCGCGCTGGGGCCGTCGAGCTGCTGATGCCGGTGGTGCAGCCGGCCGAGCTGTGGCAGGAGACGGGCCGCTTCGAGGCGATGGGCCCGGAGCTGATGCGCGTGAAAGATCGCCATGGCCGCGACTTCGTGATACAGCCCACCTCGGAGGAGGTGATCACCGACATCGCCCGCCAGGAGCTGCGCAGCTACAAGCAGCTGCCGAAGAATTTCTATCACATCCAGACCAAGTTCCGCGACGAGCGCCGGCCCCGTTTCGGCCTGATGCGGGGCCGCGAGTTCACGATGAAGGACGCCTACTCCTTCGACCGTGACGTCGAGTCCGGCACGCGCAGCTACCAGGCCATGTATGACGCCTACTGCCGCATCTTCGACCGCATGGGCCTGAAGTACCGCGCCGTGGCGGCCGACTCGGGCGCGATCGGCGGCGATGTGTCGCAGGAGTTTCAGGTCATAGCGGAGACCGGCGAGGACGCCATCGTCTATTGCCCGACCAGCGACTTCGCCGCCAATATCGAGAAGGCCGAGGCGGTGGGCCTGATCGCCCAGCGCGCTGCCTCCACGCAGGCCCTGACCAAGACGCCGACGCCGGGCAAGAGCACCTGCGCCGATGTGGCCCAGCTGCTGAACCTGCCGCTGACGCAGACCGTCAAGTCGCTGGTGCTCGCCACCGATGAGCTGAACGACAAGGGCGAGATCGTCAAGAGCGTGGTCTGGCTGCTCCTGCTGCGCGGCGATCACGACCTGAACGAGGTCAAGACCAGCAAGGTCGAGGGGCTGAAGAATGGCTTCCGCTTTGCCACCGTCGGCGAGATCGAGGACCATTTCGGCACCAAGCCGGGCTATCTGGGGCCAATCGGTCTGAAGAAGCCGGTGAAGATCGTCGCCGACCGCACCGTTGCGAACATGAGCGACTTTGTCTGCGGCGCCAACGAGGCCGACTTCCACCTCACCGGCGTCAACTGGGGCCGTGATCTGCCCGAGCCCTTTGCTGTGGCCGACATCCGCAACATCGTCGCCGGTGACCCTTCGCCCGACGGCAAGGGCGTGCTGGCCATCCAGCGCGGCATCGAGGTCGGCCATGTGTTCCTGCTCGGCACCAAATACAGCGAGCCGATGAAGGCCAACTTCCTGGACGAGAACGGCAAGCCCCAGCCTATGGTGATGGGCTGCTACGGCATCGGCGTGACGCGCATCCTCGGCGCGGCCATCGAGCAGAACCATGACGAGCGCGGCATCATCTGGCCCAACGGCATCGCCCCGTTCACGGTGGTGATCTGCCCGATAGGCTACGACCGCAGCGCCGACGTCAAGGCAGCGGCCGACAGTCTCTATGGCGAGCTGATGGCCGCCGGCGTTGACGTGCTGCTGGACGATCGCGGCGAGCGCCCCGGCGCGATGCTGGCCGACTGGGAGCTGGTGGGCGTGCCGCATCGCGTGGTGCTGGGCGACCGTGGCCTGAAGGAAGGCCATGTCGAGTACCAGGGCCGCCGCGACACCGAGGCCAGCAAGATGGCCCTGGCCGAGGTGGCCGCGCATCTGCGAGCCCAGCTCGCGGCTTGAGCCGGATGGCGGTGATGCACAGGCGCGGCCTGCTGGGCGCGGCGTTGGCGTGGCCGCTGGCCTCGCTGCCGGGCCTGGCCCGCGCCGGCAGCCAGGTCGAGGAGCCCTTGGCCAACTCGGTGCGCTCGGCCCTGTCGGCGGCTGTGGCCAATAGCGCGCCGCCCAAGCCCAGCTTCGACAATATCGACCAGCGCATGGGCTATCTGCGCTGGCTGGGCGAGATGAGCGAGCGGCTGAAGAAGCGCAAGAGCGAGCACGTCACCCGCGTCGAGTTCCTCGAGACGGTCTGGTACGAGTCCAAGCGCGCGGGCCTGGAGCCGGCCCTGGTGCTGGGCCTGGTGCAGGTCGAGAGCGGCTTTCGCAAGTACGCGATCAGCTCGGCCGGCGCCCGCGGCTATATGCAGGTGATGCCGTTCTGGGCGCGGCTGATCGGTGATGGCGACCCGGCCCAGCTGTTCCATATGCAGACCAATCTGCGCTTCGGCTGCGTGATCCTGCGCCACTACCTGGATGTCGAGAAGGGCGATCTGTTCCTGACACTGGGCCGCTACAACGGCAGCCGCGGTCGACCGGAGTATCCGAATGCGGTGTTTGCCAACCGAAAGCTCTGGCAACTGCCCGGCGAGCAATCGTCAGGACGCTGAGTTCCTAAGTCCGGCCCAGGCCTGAGGCTGGGCGGCGGCGATGCCGGCCAGCTCCAGCACCCGCTCCACCGTGTCACTCACCATCTCGTCTATCGACTTCGGGTGGTGATAGAAGGCCGGCAGCGGCGGAAAGACGATGCCGCCCATCTCGGTCACGGCTGTCATATTGCGCAGATGGGCCAGATTGAACGGCGTCTCGCGCACCATCAGGATCAGCCGGCGGCGCTCCTTGAGCGTCACGTCTGCAGCACGGGTCAGGAGGTTGTCGCCAAAGCCATGGGCCACCGAGGCCAGCGTCTTCATCGAGCAGGGCGCGACGATCATTGCCGCGGTGGCAAAGCTGCCGCTGGCGATGCAGGCGCCGACGTCGGCCGGTGCATAGGCCTGGTCGGCCTCGGCTTCCAGCTCGGTGCGGCTCAGGCCCAGTTCGTGGTGCACATTGAGTACGCCCGCTGGGGTGACGATCAGATGGGTCTGCACGCCCAGGGCACGGGCGCGCTGCAGGAGCCGCAAGCCATAAACGGCACCCGTGGCGCCGGTAATCCCCAGCACTAGCCTGGGAGTCATGGCTGAAATCAGGCCGGACTCAGCACTTGCTGCAACTCACCGGCCTCGTACATCTCCATCATGATGTCCGAGCCACCGACGAATTCGCCGGCCACATAGAGCTGGGGAATGGTCGGCCAGTTGGCGTATTCCTTGATGCCCTGGCGTATGCCCTCGTCCTCCAGCACATTGACGGTCTTGATTTCGTTCACGCCACAGGCCTTGAGGATCTGGATCGCTCGGCCGGAGAAGCCGCACATCGGGAACTGGGCCGTGCCCTTCATGAAAAGCACGACGTGGTTGCCCTTGACCAGGGCGTCGATGCGTTGCTGAACTTCGTTCATGGGGATTACCTGCCTGCAAGCTGTTTCAGAGATTCCGGGTTTATACGGCAAAGCGCCAAAGGCCGCGCTGTTCCCGTTCAAGGCCCTATTATCCCGCGCTGCCGAACAGAAAGAAGCGACAAGCCCTCCATGCAGACCGTAGCCGTGATCGACTTTGAAACTACCGGCATGTCGCCCGGCCAGGGCGCTCGCGCCACCGAGATTGCCGCCGTGCTGGTGCAGGACGGCCGCATCGTAGATCGCTTCCAGAGCCTGATGAACAGCGGTGCCTGGGTGCCGCCCTTCATCGAGCAGCTGACCGGCATCAGCAACGCGATGCTGCGCACCGCGCCCAGCGCCGAATCGGTGATGCGCGATGTCGCCCGCTTCACCCGCGGCTGCCCGCTGGTGGCGCACAACGCGGCCTTTGACCGGGCCTTCTGGCAGGCCGAGATCGCCCGCGCCGACTGCGAGCCCGACGCGGCCCACCAGTTCGCCTGCACGCTGCTGCTGGCGCGGCGCCTCTATCCGCAGGCGCCTGACCACAAGCTGGGCAGCCTGGCCCGCTTCCACGCCTTGCCCTCGGCCGGGCGCGCCCACCGTGCGTTGGCCGATGCCGAGGTCACGGCGCATCTGCTGCTGCGCATGCAGCAGGACGTGCGCGATCAGTTCGGTGCGGAGCTCGGTGGCTGTGGGGTCGATCACCGTTTGCTGATGGCGCTGCAGAGGGCCAACAAGCTGGCGCTGGCCCGCTGCGTGACCGGCCACGTCAAGGCCAGCCTCGCTCTGGCCTGAAGCAGGCGCTCACCATGTGTCGATGCCGCCGGGCAGCAGCTGGCCGATCTTGCCGGCGGCCAGGCCCTGGCTGAGCCAGCGGCGCGAGTCGGCGGGGTCGACCACCGCGTCGATTTCCAAGGTCGTTGCCATGTTCAGCGCGCTGCCGTTGGCGATCTGCTGCTGCAGCAGGCGCTGGAACAGCGCCTCGCGCGCTGGTCCCTCTGCTTGCGCTTCCAGCTCCTTGCGATAGCCGAGCCGAACCGCACCTTCCAGCCCCATTGCACCGAACTCGGCGCTGGGCCAGGCGGCCGTGGCCAGCGGCGCGTGGAAGCCGCCGCCGGCCAGCGCCATCGCGCCCAGGCCATAGCCCTTGCGTATGACCAGGGCCAGCAGCGGCACCCGCAGATGCGCGGCGGCCACGAAGATACGGCTGACATGGCGCACCTGGGCCGTGGCCTCGGTCTCGGGGCCGACCATGAAGCCCGGCGTGTCGATCAAGGACACCAGCGGCAGGCCGTGCGTGTTGCACAGGCGCATGAAGCGGGCGGTCTTGTCGGCCGCATCGGCGTCGATCGCCCCGCCCAGGTGGGCTGGGTTGCTGGCCAGCAGACCGACCGGCCGGCCCTCGATGCGGGCCAGTGCCGTCAGCACCGAGGGGCCGAAGCCGGGGCGAAGCTCCAGCAGCGAGCCGGTGTCGGCCAACTGCTGCATCAACGCGCGCATGTCGTAGCTGCGGGTGCGGCTGTCGGGTAGGGCCTGGCGCAGCGCCTCGGGCGGGCCGCAGGTCCAGTCGAGCACCGAGCCCTGGAAATAGCCCAGGTACTGCTTGGCCGCGGCCACGGCCTGGGCCTCATCGCGCACCAGCACATCAATCACGCCATTGCGCGCCTGCACCTCGCTGGGGCCGATCTGCTCCGGCGCGAACACGCCCAGGCCGCCGCCCTCGACCATCGCCGGGCCGCCCATGCCGATGTTGCTGGCCTCGGTCGCGATGATCGCATCGCAGCAGCCCAGCAACGCCGCATTGCCGGCAAAGCAGCGTCCGGCGGCAATGCCGACCATGGGCACCTGGCCGCTGAGCCGCGCGTGGCTGGCGAAGGTCGTCACGTGGAGGCCGGCGACGATGGGCATGTCGGTATCGCCAGGCCGGCCGCCGCCGCCCTCGGCGAACAGCACCAGCGGCAGCCGATGCTGCAGGGCCACGCCCAGCAGGCGATCGGTCTTCTGGTGGTTGCGCATGCCCTGCGTGCCGGCCAGCACGGTGGCGTCATAGGCCAGCACCGCGCAGGCCTGGCCGTTGATCGCGGCCGTGCCGCAGACCAGGCCGTCGGCCGGGGTATTGCGTTGCAGGTCATCGACGCTGCGGCGGCTGGCCTGGGCGGCGACGGCAAGGGCGCCGTATTCGCTGAAGCTGCCGGCATCGCACAGGTCGGCAATATTCTCGCGCGCGCTGCGCAGGCCCAGGGCATGGCGCTTGGCGACGGCCTGGGGGCGGCTGGCGTCTTCGGTGAGCGCCAGGCGGGCACGAAGCGCCTGCAAGTCATGGCGGTTGACCGCCGTCGCGGTGGCGGGGCTCTCGGCAGGCGCGGACGCCATGGTCTGCGGCACCAGGCTCAACAGCAGATCACCCTCCTGCACCAGCTCGCCGGCGCTTGCAAGCACCTCGGTGATTCGGCCGTCCTGCGGCGCATGGATCTCATGCTCCATCTTCATTGCTTCGAGGACCAGCAGCAGTTGGCCCGCGCGCACCGTCTCGCCGCTCTGTGTCGCCACCGCCAGCAGGGTGCAGGCCATGGGCGCATGGATGTGTATGGTTTGCATGCGAGCCACTGTAGCGCCACCGGCCTAAACTGGACGCAATCGACGGAGACCGCAATGAACTGGCAGACCCATACCTTGAGCAACCAGGTCGATGAGTTGCGCGACTACGCGCCGTTCGACACCGATGCGGCCCTGGTCGAAGGCGTGCAGCGCGCCGGTGCCGACTGGCATGCCGATGCGCTGTCCGCCTACGGCCGCGTGCTGGGCAAGGCCGAAACCTACCAACTGGCCGAGCAGGCGAATCGCTACACGCCCGAGCTGAGAACCTTCGACGCCCGCGGCCGCCGCATCGACCAGGTGGACTTCCACCCGGCCTGGCATGAGTTGCTGGCGCTGTACCGCGGCCAGGGCCTGGTCTCGCTGAGCTTCGAGGAGGCCGCGCGGACCGGCCGCTGGACGGCCTTCGCCGCCGGCATGTATCTGCATGGCCAGATCGAGGCCGGCACGATGTGCCCGGCGACGATGACGCAGGCCAGCATCCCGGTGCTGCAGAAGGAGCCGGCGCTGTATGCCACCCTGCGCGACAAGCTGCACTCCAGCCGCTATGACGCCCGCGACCGGCCGATTGCGCAAAAGCATTCGATCTGGCTTGGCATGGGCATGACCGAGAAACAGGGCGGCTCGGACGTGCGCTCCAACACCACCACGGCCACGCCGGTTGGCGCCGGCGGGCGCGGCGGCGAGTACCTGCTGCGCGGCCACAAATGGTTTTTCAGTGCGCCGATGTGCGACGCCCATCTGGTGGTGGCGCGCAGTGCCTCGGGCCACAGCTGCTTCTACGTGCCGCGCTGGCGGCCCGACGGAGCCAAGAACCCGGTGCAGATCCAGCGCCTGAAGAGCAAGCTGGGCAACAAGTCCAACTCCAGCAGCGAGGTCGAGTTCCTCGATGCCTGGGGCCTGATGATGGGCGAGGAGGGCCGCGGCATACCGACCATCATCGAGATGGCCGGCTACACGCGTCTGAACTGCGTCATCGGCAGCGCGGCCATCATGCGCCAGGCCCTGGTGCAGGCGCTGCACTGGGCGCGGCTGCGCGTGGTGTTCGGCAAACCGCTGCTCGAGCAGCCGCTGATGCGGGCAGTGCTGGCCGATCTGGCGCTGGAGAGCGAGGCCGCCACGGCGCTGATGCTGCGCCTGGCCCAGGCCTTCGAGCGCGATGACAGCCCGGTGGAGCGGGCCTGGAAGCGCATCCTGACCCCGGCCGCCAAGTTCTGGGTCTGCAAGCGCGCCGTCGAGCTGACCGGCGAGGCGATGGAGGTGCTGGGCGGCAATGGCTATGTCGAGGAGGGCACCTTGGCGCGGCTGTACCGCGAGGCTCCGGTCAACTCGATCTGGGAGGGCTCGGGCAATGTGATGTGCCTGGACGTGCTGCGCGCCGCCGCGCGCGAGCCCGAAGCCCTGCTGGCCCTGTTCGACGATTGGCAGCAGCAGGCCCATGGCGAGCTGCGCCTGCTCGCCGCAGTGCAGGCCTTGCGGCAAGACCTGGCCCTGCCTCCCGACCAGCTGGAGGTGCGCGGACGGCGTTTTGCCCAGGATCTGGCGCTGCTGGCGCAAGGCATGCTGCTGCGCCAGCATGCTCCGCCGTCGGTTGCCGATGCCTTCATTGCCTCGCGCTTCGATCTGGGTGCCGGGCGGGTGTATGGCACGGCGCTGATGGGGCAAGCCGAGCTGGACGCGGTCTTGCGGCGTGCCTATGCCGGCTGAGCGGTCAGGCGCCGCAGGCCGGGATGAAGCATCACCAGCAGGCTGAGCAGGCAAAAGCCGGCGCCGGCCAGGAAGGTGCTGGGCGCGCCCAGCCCGTCCCACAGCCAGCCGGCCAGGCCGCTGGCCAGCAGCAGGGCCAGGCCGCTGCACAGATAGAACATGCCGTAGGCCGTGCCGCGCAAATCCTCGGGCGCGGTCTTGGCCACCAGGGCGGCGAGCAGGCCCTGGGTCATCGCCATATGCAGGCCCCACAGGGCCAGGCCCAGGGCCAGGCTCATCGGGTCGACGCTGCTGGCCAGCACCAGATCGGCCACCAGCAGCAGGGCCACGCCGGGCACCAGCAAATAGCTGACGGGCCAGCGGTCGGCCAGTTGGCCGCAGGGATAGGCGGCCAGCGCATAGACCACATTCATGCCCACCAGCACCAGCGGCGTGTAGGCCAGCGGCAGGCCGCCCTGGGCGACGCGCAGCACCAGAAAGGCTTCTGAGAAGCGCGCCAGCGTGAACAGGCCGCCCAGCGCCACCACCCACCAGAACTCGGCCGGCAGACGCCGCAGATGGGCGCGGCTGATCGGGTTGATGCGCCTGGCCTGTGGCGGCCGCGCGGGCTCCTTCACACCAAAGAACAGCAGGGCCACGGACAGCAGGCCCGGAATCACCGCCACCCAGAACACCGCGCGGAAGTCGTTGGCCCAGAGCAGCATCAGCACAAAAGCCAGCAGCGGGCCGACAAAGGCACCCACCGTGTCCAGCGACTGGCGCAGACCGAAGGCGGCGCCGCGCATGCCCGGTGGTGCCAGGTCGGCCACCAGGGCATCGCGCGGCGCGCCGCGCAGGCCCTTGCCCACGCGGTCGATCAGCCGGGCGCCCAGCACCATGCCGGCGCTGTCGGCCAGGGCGAACAATGGCTTGGACAGGGCGCCGAGGCCGTAACCCAGCACCGCCAGCGGCTTGCGTTTGCCGAAATAGTCGCTCAAGGCGCCGGAGAACACCTTGACGACCAGCGCCGTGGCCTCGGCCGCTCCCTCGATCAGGCCCAGCGTCAATGCGCTCACGCCCAGGGCGCTGACCATGAACACCGGCAGCAGGCTGTGTATCAGCTCGGATGACACATCCATCAGCAGGCTGACAAAACCAAGCGCCCAGATCGTGGCGGGCAGCGGCGGGCGGACAGGGCGCATCGGTTGGGGCTGTGCAGCGGCGAAGGTTGATCTTGAGGCAAGCGAGCGCGAATACCAAGAGGGTGTTTGTCCGGGCTCGCGCTCGAAGTTGTCGCGATAAAGTTACAAATGTGAAGTAGCGGGTCGCGTCGGCGTATGCGGCCTGCCGCCGCATCGCTCAGACTCGACGCAATGCAAGCTTTCACGCAAGGGGCCATGGCTGAACATGAGTAGAACAACCGTCGCCAAGCCCAAGTCTCGTGCCAGCCCGCACCGGTCGGGCGGCGCGTTGTCGCTGGGTGCCGATTTGCTGCTCGCCTCACTGGCGCTGCTGGTCCTGGGCGTCTTGGCGCTGGCCGGTCAGACCCTGTCCATCCTGGTGCAGTCAGGGCTCGCCGGTCTGGGCGCGCTGGCCATCCTCGGCCTGGGCCTGCGTGCGATGCTGGCCCAGCGAAGCGCGGTCACCGTGGCGCGGGACAGCGTGCACTCCGATCTGCTGACCGAAACCCAGCAGGCCAATCAGCGCCTGGAAGATGCGATCAATGCGCTGCCCGAGGGCTTTGCCTACTACGACCGCGACGACAGGCTGGTGGTCTGCAACCAGCGCTACCGCGAGCTCTATCCGGAGATGGCGATGCAGTTGCTGACCGGCGTGAGCTTCGAGCAGACGCTGCGCTTCGGCGTTGGCCGCGCCCAGTTCCCCGAGGCTGAGGGCCGGGCCGATGCCTGGATGGCCGAGCGCATGGAACGCCACCGCCGTGCCGACGGCACGCCCTTTGTCGTCAAACTGCCGGGCGCACGCTGGGTGCGCATCAACGAGCGGCGCACGGCCGAGGGCGCCGTGACCTCCTTCCACACCTATGTCACCGACCTGATGCGGCGCGAGCAGGAGCTGGTGGCAGTCAATGCCCGGCTGGCCGAAAGCGAGGCACGCATCCAGTCCATCTTCGAGAGCGCGGTGGTGGCCGTGGTGGTATTCGACGAGCAGGGCCGCATCCTCTCGGCCAATGCCAGCACCGAGCGCCTGTTCGGTTTCCCGGTGCCGGCCATCATCGGCCAGAGCGTCTTGATGTTCACCGATGCCCCGGGCGGCGTGCGCAACGAGCTGGAGCTGGCCGAATTCATGGCCGATCGCCTGCCTGCGATGCTGGGCCAGTCACGTGACGTCAAGCTGCGCCACCGCGACGGCCATATCCTGACCGTCAATCTGGGCGTGACCGAGGCCCGTGCCGGCGAGCAGCGCCAGTTCGTGGCGATGATGCGCGACATCTCTCAACAGGTGGCCCAGCAGCAGGCTCTGCGCGATGCCAACGACAGGCTGGAACACCTGTCCAGCACCGATGCACTGACCGGCCTGGCCAACCGCCGCAAATTCGAGGCGCAGCTGCAGGCCGAGTGGATGCGCGGCGCACGCCAGCGCACGCCGCTGGCCCTGCTGGTGGCCGATGTGGACCACTTCAAGCGTTACAACGACCACTACGGCCATGTCGCCGGAGACGCCTGCCTGCAGCAGGTGGCCAAGGTGCTGGGCCGCTACGCGCGCCGCTCCGGTGATCTGGCGGCACGCTATGGCGGCGAGGAATTTGCGCTATTGCTGCCGGCATTGGACGCCGCCTCGGCACTGCGCGTGGCCGAGGCCTGCGTGCAGGAGGTCCTGGCGGCGCAGATTCCCCATGCCAATGCGCCCGATCTGGCGGTGGTGAGCCTGAGCATAGGCGTGGTCAGCCTGCTGCCCAATGCCGACCACACCCCCTCGCAGCTGATCGAGCAGGCCGACAAGGCCCTGTATCGCGCCAAGGCTGGGGGCCGCAGCCGGGCAATGCTTTACAGCGCTGGCTGAAAATTAGTTTTCTATGGTGGGTGACGCGCGGCGTAACTGAGCTGTGCGCAGACCGTATCAGAAGGCTCGCCTTGCGGGTCTTCCCTTAAACCAATGAAAAGCGCCGCTGCTAGCATCAGTTTTCAAGATTGAAAACTAATTACCAGGGTGACCACCATGGACAGCAGCGCGGTTCTTCAAGCCCCCGAGCAGGGTCACCCGGTCTATCGCTTCATGCATGGCGAGCAGGGTGTGCTCAGCGCGCTGCGCCGCGAGATTCACAGCTGGCCCGAGCTGGGCTTCGAGGAGAGCCGCACCTCGGACCGCGTCAGCGCCGAGCTGGCGCTGCTGGGTATCGAGCACCACCGCAACATCGGCAAGACCGGCATCGTCGGCGTAATCCATGGCGAGCGGACAGACAGCGGCAAGTCCGTGGGCCTGCGCGCCGATATGGACGCGCTGGCGCTGACCGAGATCAACAGCTTCGACCATGTGTCGCGCAACCCCGGCGTGATGCATGCCTGCGGCCATGACGGCCACACCGCGATGCTGATGGGCGCGGCGCGCTATCTGTCGCGCCACCGCGGGGCCTTCAATGGCACCGTCTATCTGATCTTCCAGCCGGCCGAGGAGGGCCGCGGCGGCGCTCAGGCGATGCTGGACGACGGCCTGTTCGAGCGCTTTCCGGCCCAGCAGATCTATGCGCTGCACAACGCGCCGACCCTGCCGGTGGGCACGATCTCGGTGGCGCCAGGCGCCTGCATGTCATCGGCCGATATGTTCACGATGCGCATCAGCGGTCGCGGCGGCCATGGCGCCCATCCGCATCTGGCCGCCGACCCGGTGGTCGCCGCCGCGCACGTGGTGACGGCGCTGCAAAGCATCGTCGCGCGCAGCGTGCCGCCGCTGGAGACGGCGGTGCTGAGCGTCTGCTCGATTCGCGGCGGCGACTTCAATGCGCGCAATGTGATACCGGACTATGTCGAGATCGGCGGCACTGTGCGCACTTTCTCGGCGGCGGTGCAGGACCTGATGGAACGCCGCCTGCTGGAGGTGGCCACCGCCGTGGCGCAAGCCCATGGCGCCAGCGTCAGCATGGACTACGAGCGCCTGTTTCCGCCCACCGTCAGCACCGAGCGCGAGGCGGCCTTTGCGGCCCAGGTGGCGACGCGCCTGGTCGGGCCCGAGCGCGTCATCACCAAGCCCATGCCGTCCACAGGCTCGGAGGACTTCTCCTTCATGCTGCTGCGCAAGCCCGGCGCCTATCTGCGCGTCGGCCAGGGCGGGGCCGAGGCCGGCCGCATGCTGCACAACCCGCACTACGACTTCAATGACCAGATCCTGCCGCTGGGCGCCAGCCTGCTGGCCGGCCTTGCGCTGGATGCGATGCCGGTCTGAGCCTTTTCAGGGAGATAAGAAAATGATGAATCGCTTGTTCCGACTGAGCGCGATGGCGCTCGTTTTCGCGGCCAGTGGGCTGGCCCAGGCCGCCACCTTCCGCATGGCCAATCAGGGTGATGCCACCTCGATGGATCCGCACTCGCTGCAGGAGTCCTTCCAACTGAGTTTTCTGGGCAATATCTATGAGCCGCTGACCACGCGCAACCGCAGGTTCGAGCTCGAACCGGCCCTGGCCACCGCCTGGCGCAGCATCAATCCGACGACCTGGCGTTTCGAGCTGCGCCGCGGCGTCAAATTCCATGACGGCTCGCCGTTCACGGCCGACGATGTGATCTTCAGCCTGGAGCGCACGCGCTCGGAGTCCAGCGACACCAAGCTCTATGTGGCCCAGATCAAGGAGATACGCAAGGTTGACAGCCACACCATAGACATCGTCACCAACACCCCGTTCCCCATCCTGCCGGACCTGCTGACCGGCTGGCTGATCATGAGCAAGAGCTGGAGCGAGAAGAACGGCGCGGCCCAGCCCACCGATGTGCGCAAGGGCCGCGAGAACTTCGCCACCCTGAATGCCAACGGCACCGGGCCGTTCAGCGTCAAGTCTCGCCAACCGGGGGTGAAGACGATTCTGGTCAACAACCCCGCCTGGTGGGGCAAGCCCGAGCACAACCTGTCCGAGGTGGTGTTCACGCCGATAGGCAATGACGCCACGCGCATGTCGGCCCTGGTCTCGGGCGAGGTGGACATGATGGAGCCGGTGCCGCTGCAGGATGCCGAGCGCCTGAAGGCCAATCCGGCCCTGCGCGTGCTGCAGGCCAGTGAGCTGCGCACCGTCTATATCGGCCTGGACCAGTTCCGCGACGAGCTGCTGCACAGCAGCGTCAAGGGCAAGAATCCGCTGAAGGACAAGCGTGTGCGCCAGGCGCTGTACCAGGCCATCGACATCGAGACCATACGTGCCAAGATCATGCGCGGCGCGGCGCAGCCCTCGGGCATGCTGCTGGCCCCGGGCATACGCGGCTACGAGGGCGGGCTGGACAGGCGCCTGCCCTACAGCCCCGAGGCCGGCCGCCAACTGCTGGCCCAGGCCGGTTACCCGGAGGGCTTCGAGCTCGGCCTGCAGTGCCCCAATGACCGCTATGTCAACGACGCCGAGATCTGCCAGGCGGTGGCGGCGATGTGGGCCAAGATAGGCATCAAGACCACCTTGACGGCCGAGACCAAGACGCTGTACTTCCCGAAGGCGCTGAAGCGCGAGGTCACCGCCTATATGCTGGGCTGGCAGCCGGCCGGCAATGACGGCCACAACGCCTTGTGGGCGCTGTTCAACACGCCTCAGCCGGGTGGCCAGGGCCAGTTCAACCTGGGTCGCTACAGCAATCCCAAGGTGGACGATCTGACGCAGCAGATCGCCGTCGAGCTGGACCCGCCCAAGCGTGCCGCGCTGATGCATGACGCCTGGAAGCTGGTGGTCGACGATGTGGCGGTGCTGCCGCTGCACAACCAGCAGCTGTCCTGGGGCGTGAAGCGCAATGTGCAGCTGGTGCAGCAGCCGGACAACTCGAACCCGCTGCGCTTCGTGACGGTCAACTGAGCGGTCGCCGATGGATGATGGCGCCGAGCCCACCGCCGTCCACCGGCTGACCCGCGCCTACGCGGCGCTGACGCCGCGCCAGCGCCAGATCGCCGACCATGTGCTGGCCCATCGCTTCGAGGCCGCCACCCTGGCCATCGATGCGCTGGCGCGTCGCTGCGAGGTTTCGGTGGCCAGTGCCAACCGCTTTGTGCGGGCGCTGGGTTATGCCTCCTACGCCAGTTTTCGCGAGCATTGGCAGCATGAGCTGATGGCCGGCGAGGCGCCCGGCGCGCTGGCCAGGCTGCGGGCCCAGTCGCAGGCCGATGACGGCGCCGGCCCGTTGCTGCGCGGCGCGTTGCGCCAGGGCCAGCAAAGCCTGCAGCGCGCCCATGCCGATCTCGACGATGAGCAGGCCCAGGGCCTGCTCGATGCGCTGCTGCGGGCGCAGCGGGTGGCGGTGTTCGGCGCCGAGGTCAGCGCCTATATGGCCGGCTACTTCGTCAACTACCTGAGCCTGTTCCGTGGCGATGTCGAGGGCCTGGCCGGCATGGGCGGCGCCACCGAGCCGTATCGCCGGCTGCTGGCCTATGACGAACAGGATCTGCTGCTGGTGCTGTCGCTGCCGCGCTACTCGAAGCTGACCTTGGAGCTGAGCGAGTTCGCCGCTGCGCGCGGCATTCCGGTGGCCGCCATCACCGACCGGCCGGCCGCGCCGGTGGTGAAGCTGGCGCGCCATGTGCTCTATGCGCCGGCCGGCGACAGCCTGCTGCCGGCTTCGTCGCTGTCCATGCTGGCCCTGCTCGAGGGCCTGTGCAGCGCCGTCGGCGCGCGCAGCCCGCGCCTGGCTAAAGAGTTGCCCCAGCTCTCGCATACGATGGCGGCCCACTATGTCGATGTGACCTCATGACCACGCTTGTTCTATTGCCCGGCCTGGGCTGTGATGCCCGTATCTGGGATGCGCAACTGCCGGTGTTCGTCGGCCATAGCGTCTGGATGTCGGACCTGCACACCCGCCACGACAGCGTGCCCGAGATGGCGCAGGCGCTGCTGGACGATCAGTCGGGCGACTTGATACTGTGCGGCGCCTCGCTGGGCGGCATGCTGGCGCTGGAGCTCTACGCCCAGGCGCCGCAGCGTGTGCGCGGTCTGGCGCTGCTGGGAACATCGGCGCGGCCCGACACGCCGGAACGCACGGCCATGCGCGTGGAGGGCATGCGGTTGATGCAGCAGGCGCTGGAAGGCAAGCCGGCCGGTTTCGCCGCGCTGCTGCAGGCCAATCTGCCGTTCTCGATGCATGGCGATGCGCTGGACGACAAACCCCTGGTCGCGCGCTTCATGGCCATGCTGCGCGAGACCGGCCCGGCCGGGCTGATACGCCAGAACCGGATGTCAATGACGCGTCGCGACCATCGCGCCACGCTGGCCAATGTGCGCTGCCCGACGCTGGTGCTGTGCGGCGAAGACGATCAGGTCACTCCGCCCGAGCATGGACAGGAACTCGCTGCGAACATCGCCGGAGCCGCGCTGGAGCTGATCCCGCGCTGCGGCCATATGCTGACGATGGAAAGGCCCGCCGCGGTGAACACCGCGCTGCGGGCCTGGCTGGGCCGCCTCAGTTCTTGATCGCGGGCGCCGGGGCCTGCTGGGCCACCGGGGGTGCCAGCGGCATCGCCGGCTCGGCTGCGACGGGCTGGGCGTTCTGGGCATTCGGTGCCCGCGTCACCCGCGTCTTGCCGCCGGTGGTGATGATGACCACCGCGTCGCCCGGCTGCAGCGACTCGTTGCCGCGGGCCTGGACGATGGCGCGGCGTTCGCCGTTGCGCAGCTGAAGCATCAGTTCCACCGCATCCTCGCGGGTGCCCTGGCGCTCGATCGCATTGCCTATCATCGCGCCGGCCACGGCGCCGAGCACTCCGGCCACCTGGCCGTCGCGACGCCCGCCGACGCTGGAGCCGGCCACGGCACCGACCACGCCACCGGCCGCCGCGCCGACGCCGCTTTGCTGGCCTTCGACGGTGACCGCACGGACGGACAGCACGGTGGCGTCCTGCACCTGGGACAGGCGCTGCGCGTCACCGCGCTGCACCACGTCCGGGCTGGTGGTCGAGCAGGCGCTCAGGGTGGCCAGCGTTGCCACGCTGGCGGCAACAAACAGCTTTCTCATGGTCAAAACCTCCAAAAGGGAGGTTTATTAGACGCCGGTTTGCGCCGTCAAGGTGACGGTGGGCCCAAAGGTCATCAGCACGGCTTGATATGGCTCAGCTTCCAGTACTTTTCAGTTTCAGCCATGCAAACGGCTGGAGCGCGGCACGCTGGCGAGCAGAAAGTCCATCTGGTCGCTGAGGATGCGGCGGCCGCGCAGAATCATGTCCTCGTGCAGGCTGGGCACATAGGGCAGGTACATCAGGCTCATATGCGCCTCTTCGGGCAGGCGGCTGCCCTTGCGACCGTTGCAGCCGCGGCAGGCGGTGATGCAGTTCATCCAGCTGTCGGCGCCGCCGCGCGAGGTTGGTACGATGTGTTCGCGGGTCAGCTCGTCCATATCGAAGCAGTGGCCGCAGTAGGCGCAGACCAAGCGGTCGCGCACGAACAGCTTGGGGTTGGACAGGGCCGGCGCCGAGCGCCAGGCCCGGCTGGGCACGCTGCCCTTGACGGCGACAATCGGGTGGACCTCGATCCGCGACTGCTGGCCGGTGCGACGCTGCAGCCCGCCGCGCAAGACCTGGCACGGGTCGCCCAGCGTCCAGGCGACACCGTCACTGGCGTAGATCACCGCCGCTTCCTTGGTGGTGATCCAGGCCTGTGGGCGGCCAGACACATCGAGTTGCAGGACATCCAAGGCCAGGCCTCCATTGTCGTCAAACCGGGGTCGCAAGACGCTGAGCAAGCATGACTGCCGCGTCAAACGCTAGCGTAATCAATTGCCATCTGTTGCTCAATAGGTCTTATACGCCGATTGCGTGGCCACTTCTTGACAGCCTCCTAGAATGGGTCGCATGCGTATTCCGTTTGCAAGGGGCTTGAAGGCCCGATTCGTTGCCGTGGTGCCGCTTCTCGCCGCGCTGTGGCTGGTGACAGGTGCCGCCATTGCGCAGCCCAAGCCGCCCCTGCCTGTCGCAGCTTCCGCCTCGGCGGCCGAGCCGGCGGCGCCTGTGTCGCTGTCGGCCCAGCGCCTGTATGAGCGCTCGCGGGCCAAGCTGGTGCAGATACGCACCTTGCTGAAGAGCCAGTCCAGCCAAGCCAGCGTCGGCTCGGGCTTTCTGGTCAGCGACGACGGCCTCTTGATGACCAATTACCACGTCATCAGCCAGGTGGCCCTGCAGCCCGAGCGCTACCGCCTGGTCTACACGACGGCCGATGGCAAGGAGGGGGCGCTGGAGCTGCTGGCCATCGATGTGGTGCACGACCTGGCCCTGGTGCGGGCCAAGCCGGAGGAGCTGGCGACGCGGGGGCATCTGAACTTCCGTCCGCAAAGCCAGCCGCTGAACAAGGGCGAGCGCATCTACTCCTTGGGCAATCCGCTGGATGTCGGATTTGCGCTGACCGAGGGCAATTTCAACGGCCTGGTGGAGCGCAGCTTCTACCCCAGCATCTTTTTCGGTGGCTCCTTGAACCCGGGCATGAGCGGCGGCCCGACGTTGGACGAGGAGGGCCGGGTGATGGGCGTCAACGTCGCCACCAGGCGCGATGGCGAGCAGATCAGCTTTCTGGTGCCGTCGATGTATGCCGAGGCCCTGCTGGCGCGGGGCCAGAAGGCAGCCCCTATCAAGACCGCGCTCTACCCCGAAATCACCCGTCAGCTGCTTGCACACCAGCAGGTGCTGGTGGACCGTTTCATCGCCTTGCCCTGGCGCTCGGCCGGCCACCCGCACTACCAGATACCTGTGCCCGGTGAGGACTTCATGCGCTGCTGGGGCAGCACCTCGGCCTCCGAGACCAAGGGCCTGGACTACGAGCGCTCGGACTGCCAGCTGGAGCAGACGCTGTTCATCAGCGGCTCGCTGTTCACCGGCGGATTGACGGTGAGGCACGAGACCTACGAGGGCGCCAAGCTGGGCCTGGTGCGCTTCACCAAGCTGTTCGGCGACAGCTTCCGCAACGAGCGCTTCGGCAGCGGCTCGCTGCGCGACTTCACTCCGCCGCAATGCAAGGAACACTTCGTCACCCAGGGCGGTCTGCCGCTTCGCGTCGTGCTCTGCATGGCGGCCTATCGCAAGCTGCCGGGCCTGTTCGATGTCAGCGTGCTGGTCGCCACCCAGGACCAGGCCCGCGCAGGTGCCCAGGGCAGGCTCGACGCTCGCGGCCTGAGCTTTGCCAATGCCATGCGCCTGTCGCGCCACTATCTCGAAGGTTTCGCATGGAAAAACTAGGCGTTCTGGAGCTGCTGGACCGCGACGGCAGCGTGCGCCAGTATGTGGACATCAAGCGCTGGCCCCTGCGCATCGGCCGCGATCTGCAATCCGATCTGGTGCTGGATGACGTGCACGTCGCGCCTGAGCATGCGCAGATTTCGCTGCTGCACGCCGAAGTGGGTGATGGCCCGGACCGGATCGAGCTGACCGTCGGCCAGACCATCAATGGCGTGCAGGCCCAGGGCCGGCGGCTGAATACCGGCGATGCCCTGCTGCTGAAGTCCGGCGATGAATGGCAACTAGGCCGTTCGAGGCTGCGGCTTCGCCTGGTGGGCGCCGAACTGGCCGCCGAGCAGCCCCTGCAGGCCTCGGCCAGCACGCCGGCCTGGCTGCTGGCGGTGGTCCTGGTGGCGGCGCTGCTGTGGGTGGCCGGCGAGTCCTATGTGGGCTCCGAGCCCGACGGCTTCTGGTCCAGCTACGTGAAGGACGGCTTCACCGTGCTGGTCGGCCTGGCCGTCTGGGCGGCCCTCTGGGCGCTGGTGACCAAGCTGTTCCAGCATCGGCTGGAGTTCTGGCGCCATGTCTGGCTGGCCACGCTGGCGGGCCTGGCGCTCAGCGTGCTCAGCTTTGTGCTGGCGCTGCTGGCCTATGCCACCTCGATCGAGGGGCTGGGCCGGCTGGGCGGCGTGCTGTCCAGCCTGGTGCTGTCGGCACTGATCTATGGCCACCTGCTGGTGGTGCAACCGCGCCGGGGCAAGACCCTGCGCTGGTTTGCCGGCGGCATGTGCGCGCTGATGCTGGCCAGCAGCCTGGGGCTGAACTGGTACCGCTTCGAGCGCCTAAACCCCGAGCTGTATCTAAGCATCCTGTTCCCGCCAGCGCTGCACGTCTCGCCCAGCGCCAGCGTGGACCAGTTTCTGGATGATGCCAAGCGCCTGCAGCCAGCCTTGGAGCGCAAGGCCAAGGAGCCGGTTTCCGGGTTCAGCAGTGCCGCCGTGCCGGAAGAGGAAAGCTGACTTCCTAGACGACGGCCCCTAAAAATAAGCAACTTCCCCCTGTTGCGCCGGCAGGAAAGTCTGCAAAATAGAACGATCGTTCGTTTTATTTTGGGATTGCAGTGTCGGCTTCCGGAGCTATCAACAGCAAGTCAGCCCAGGCCCCCCAGGCCGAGCAGCCGCGTGCCCCGTCCAGGGAGACGAGCCGCGGCCAACAAAAAGGTCAGCAGACCCGGGCGGTGATACTCGAGGCCGCCCTGGGCCTGGCCTCGCACATGGGGTTGGAGGGGCTGTCGATAGGCGCGCTGGCCGACGTCACCGGCATGAGCAAGTCGGGCGTCTTTGCCCACTTCGGCTCGCGTGAAGAGCTGCAGATCTCGGTCATCCGCGAGTACCACGCCCGCTTCGAGGAGGAAGTCTTCTACCCGGCCCTGACCGAGGAACGCGGCCTGCCGCGCCTGCGCGAGCTGTTCGAGCGCTGGGTCAAGCGGGTCTCGGTCGAGGTCGATTCCGGCTGCATCTACATCAGCGGTGCGGTCGAGTTCGACGACCGGCCCGGCCCGGTGCGCGACGCCCTGGCCAGCATGGTGCAGACCTGGCACAGCGCGCTGGAGCGCGCGATCCGTCTGGCCATTGACGAAGGTCATCTGGCACCCGACGCCGACCCGATGCAGATGCTGTTCGAGGTCCACGGCTTCATCCTCGCGCTGCACCACGATGCCCGCTTCATGCGCAATCCCGGCGCCCTCGACCGCGCCCGCAAGGGTTTCGAGCGCCTGGTCCAGCACTTCGCCACGCCCGCGGGCCTGGCCAGCAGCCCCAATCTCTTTCCATCTACCTCGGCCGGCGCGCTGCGCTGAGCCCGGTCATCCATTGCCTCAAGGAGTTTTTCATGCCTAGCTACACCCCGCCGTTGCGCGATATGCAGTTCGTGCTGCACGAGCTTCTGAACATCAGCGAAGAGTTCAAGATGTTGCCGGCCCACAAGGATGTGGACGCCGACACCATCAACGCGGTGCTGGAAGAGGCCGGCAAGTTCGCTTCGCAGGTGATCGCGCCGCTGAACCTGTCCGGTGATATCGAAGGTTGCACCCTGGACAAGGCCACCCACGAGGTCAAGGCACCGGCCGGCTTCAAGGAGGCCTACGCGAAGTACGTCGAGGGCGGCTGGGCCGCGCTGAGCTGCGACCCCGAGTACGGCGGCCAGGGCCTGCCGATCACGCTGAACCAGTGCCTGTACGAGATGATGAACTCGGCCAACCAGGCCTGGACCATGTACCCGGGCCTGAGCCATGGCGCCTACGAGGCGCTGCACGCACACGGCACGCCGGAGCAGAAGTCCACCTACCTGCCCAAGCTGACCAGCGGCGAATGGACCGGCACGATGTGCCTGACCGAGCCCCATTGCGGCACCGACCTGGGCATGCTGCGCTCCAAGGCCGAACCGCAGGCCGACGGCACCTACAAGATCACCGGCCAGAAGATCTTCATCTCGGCCGGCGAGCATGACCTGGCCGCCAATATCGTGCATCTGGTGCTGGCGCGTCTGCCGGACGCCCCGGCCGGCTCCAAGGGGATCTCGCTGTTCATCGTGCCCAAGTTCCTGCCCAAGGCCGATGGCTCGATCGGCGAGCGCAACACCATTTTCTGCAGCGCGCTCGAACACAAGATGGGCATTCACGGCAACGCCACGGCCCAGATCATGCTGGACGGCGCCGTCGGCACCCTGGTCGGTCAGCCCAACAAGGGCCTGAACGCGATGTTCGTGATGATGAATGCCGCCCGCCTGGGCGTGGGCAACCAGTCGCTGGGCCTGACCGAGGTGGCCTACCAGAACGCCGTCGCCTATGCCAAGGACCGCCTGCAGATGCGTGCGCTGTCCGGCCCCAAGGCACCGGACAAGCCCGCCGACCCCATCATCGTCCACCCCGATGTGCGCAAGATGCTCTTGACCGCACGCGCCTATGCCGAGGCCGGCCGCGCGATGGCCATCTGGACCGCGCTGCAGATCGACAAGGAGCTGTCATCCGACGACGAGGAAGAGCGCAAGGAATGCGCCGACCATGTTGCGCTGATCACGCCCATCATCAAGGCCTTCCTGACCGACAACGCCTGGATTGCCACGTCGCACTGCATGCAGGTCTTCGGCGGCCACGGCTTCATCCGCGAATGGGGCATGGAGCAGTTCGTGCGCGACTCGCGCATCAATATGATCTACGAGGGTACCAACACCATCCAGTCGCTGGACCTCTTGGGCCGCAAGATCCTCGGCGACAACGGTGCCAAGCTGAAGAAGTTCGGCAAGCTGGTGCAGGAGTTCGTCGAGGCCGAAGGCACGAACGAGGCGATGCAGGAGTTCATCAACCCGCTGGCCGACATCGGCGACAAGCTGACCAAGCTGACCACCGAGCTGGGCATGAAGGCCTTCGGCAATGCCGACGAGGTCGGTGCGGCAGCGGTTGACTATCTGCGCATTGCCGGCCATCTGGTGTTTGCCTACTTCTGGGCCCGCATGGCCAAGGTGGCGCTGGAGAAGCAGGGTAGCGGCGATCCGTTCTACAAGGCCAAGCTGGCCACCGCACGCTTTTACTTTGCCAAGCTTTTGCCCGAGACTGCAGGCCTGATCCGCAGCGCCCGCGCCGGTCTGGCACCGCTGATGGAGATGGAAGAAGCGTTTTTCTAATTCCTAACCCGTACGGTTTTGCCCACAAAAGGAGACAAGCATGAAGTCATGGATTGCCGCAGCTGTTTTGACCTTGAGCGCTGGTATGGCCGCAGCACAGACCACGCCCGTGGGCCTGTGGAAGACGATTGACGACGATGGCAAGACCGAGAAGTCGCTGGTGCGCATCAGCGAGAACGCCGGCGTGCTGAGCGGCACGATAGAGAAGGTGTTCGACCCGAGCAAGCAGGATGCCAAGTGCGACAAGTGCAGCGATGACCGCAAGGACAAGCTGATCGTCGGCATGACCATCATCCGAAATATCAAGCAGGACCCCGACGACAAGTCGCTGTGGGGCGGCGGCGAGATCCTCGACCCGAACACGGGCAAGACCTACAAGTCGCGGCTGAAGCCCATCGAGGGCGGCAAGAAGATGGAAATGCGCGGGTCCGTTTTGTTCATCAGCCGCACCCAGGTGTGGCAGCGAGTTGAATAACTTTGCGGGACAGACCTTGAGGCCCGTGCGCAGCATGGCCGAGAGCTCGGTCCCCAACTGATCAGAGTAGTCAAGGAGAAGTACGTGAGTCGATTCCAAGTTCGCAAAGTCGCCGTGCTCGGCGCTGGCGTGATGGGCGCGCAGATCGCCGCCCATCTGGTCAATGTCAAGGTGCAGGTCGTGTTGTTCGATCTGCCCGCCAAGGAGGGGCCGAAGAACGGCATCGTGGCCAAGGCGGTCGATGGGCTGAAGAAACTCAAGCCCTCGCCGCTGGGCATTGCCGAGGACGCCGCGCTGATCGGCCAGGCGAACTATGAAGAGCATCTGGAACAGCTGCGCGACTGCGACCTGATCATCGAGGCGATTGCCGAACGGATGGACTGGAAGCTCGATCTGTACAAGAAGATCGCGCCGTTCGTGGCGCCGCACGCCATCGTCGCGTCCAACACCTCGGGCCTGTCGATCACCAAGCTGGCCGAAGTGCTGCCCGAAGAAATCAAGCCGCGCTTCTGTGGCATTCATTTCTTCAACCCGCCGCGCTATATGTATCTGGTCGAGCTGATCAACACGCCGACCACGCAGCCGCAGGTGCTGGATCAGCTGGAAAGCTTCGTCACCAGCAGCCTGGGCAAGGGCGTGGTGCGCGCGCATGACACGCCCAACTTCGTGGCCAACCGCATCGGCATCGCCGGCATGCTGGCGACGATGATTGAGGCCGACAAGTACGGCCTGAGCTATGACGTTGTCGATGACCTGACCGGCAAGAAGCTGGGCCGCGCGTCCAGCGGCACCTTCCGTACCGCCGACGTGGTGGGTCTGGACACGATGGCCCACGTCATCAAGACGCTGCAGGACAATCTCAAGGACGACCCCTTCTACCCCAGCTACGCGACTCCCGCGGTCGTTGCCAAGCTGATGGAAGCCGGTGCGCTGGGCCAGAAGGCCGGCGCCGGCTTCTACAAAAAGGTCGGCAAGGACATCCTGCGCCTCGACCCGGCCAAGGGCGACTACGTGCCGGCCGGCGGCAAGGCCGAGGCCATCGTCGACCGCATGCTGAAGAAGGCGCCGGCCGAGCGCCTGAAGCTGCTGCGTGAGTCGACCAACCCGCAGGCCCAGTTCCTGTGGGCCATCCTGCGCGACAGCTTCCACTACGCCGCCGTGCATCTGGCCGATGTGGCCGAGAGCGCCCGCGAGATCGACCTGGCGATGCGCTGGGGCTTCGGCACCAAGCAGGGCCCGTTCGAGCTGTGGCAGCAGGCCGGCTGGAAGCAGGTGGCCGAGTGGGTCAAGGCCGATATCGACGAAGGCAAGGCGCTGAGCAAGGCGCCGCTGCCGGCCTGGGTGTTCGAAGGCCCGGTCGCCGACAACGGCGGCGTGCACAGCGCACAGGGCTCGTGGAGCGCATCGCGCAACGAATTCGTCGGCAAGAGCACGCTGCCGGTCTATCAGCGCCAGCACTTCCCCGAGAGCCTGTTCGGCGCCGGTGGTGTCGATCCGCTGACCGCGGGTACCGAAGAGTTCAAGAACGAGGAGATCCGCGTCTGGAGCCTGGACGGCGAGGTGCTGATCGCCAGCATCACCGCCAAGTTGCACCTGATCAGCCCGGCCGTGACCGAGGGCCTGCTGAAGGCGGTCGAGATCGCCGAAGCCAAGTACAAGGGCCTGGTGATCTGGTCGCCGGACGATGTGTTCTCGGCCGGCGCCAATCTCGAATCGCTGATGCCGGTGTTCATGAAGATGGGCGCCAAGGGCATTGCGCCCGAGGAGAAGAAGCTGCAGGACGCGATGCTGCGCATCCGTTACGCGACGGTGCCGGTCGTTAGCGCGATGCGCGGCCTGGCGCTGGGCGGTGGTTGCGAGCTGGCCGTCTATTCGGCACGACGCGTCGCGCATATGGAGTCCTATGTCGGTCTGGTCGAAGTCGGCGTGGGCCTGATCCCCGGCGGCGGTGGCCTGACCTATATCGCCCGCCGTGCGGCCGAGATGGCGGCGGCCGGCAATTCAGGAGCCGACATCTTCGCGTTTGTGAAGGACGGCTTCACCAGCGCCGCCACGGCCCGGGTCGCGACCTCGGCCGTCGAGGCCCGCAAGATCGGCTATCTGCTGGACAGCGACATCATCGTCGCCAACAAGGACGAGCTGCTGTTCGTCGCCACGGCCCAGGCCAAGGCGATGGCCGACAGCGGCTACCGCCCGCCGCACAAGGCGGTGTTCCCGGCGGCCGGCCGTTCTGCCATTGCCACGATCAAGGGCCAGCTGGCGAATATGCGTGACGGCGGCTTCATCAGCGCCCACGACTTCCATATCTCGGCCCTGATCGCCGATGTGGTCTGCGGCGGCGACGTCGAGGCCGGCTCGCTGGTTACCGAGGAGTATTTGATGGCGCTGGAGCGCAAGCATTTCTGCGGGCTGCTGGAGCATCCGAAGTCGCAGGAGCGAATCATGGGCATGTTGTCGACCGGTAAGCCGGTGCGCAACTAATGACCTTGCGGGACAGACCTTGAGACCCGCGCTTCGCGCGGCCGAAAGCTCTGTCCCCAACTGACTAGATGAGATTTACGCTCACCAGGAGATTGAGATGAGCAAGCAAGTGCAAGAAGCCTATATCTGCGCCGCCACCCGTCTGCCCATCGGCAAGTCGGGCCGGGGCTACTACCGCAACACCCGCCCGGACGAAATGCTGGCCCGCGCCATCCAGGCCGCGCTGGCCCAGGTGCCGGGTCTTGATCCCGCCGCGATCGAGGACGCCATCATCGGCTGCTCCTTCCCCGAGGGCGAGCAGGGCATGAATATCGCCCGCGTCTCGGCCGTGCTGTCGGGCCTGCCGAACTCGGTGGGCGGCGTGACCGTCAACCGCTACTGCGCTTCGGGCATCACCGCGCTGCAGATGGCGGCCGACCGCATCCGCATCGGCGAGGCCGAGGTGATGATTGCCGGTGGCGTCGAGTCGATGTCCATGGTGCCCATGGGCGGCAACAAGCCCTCGCTGCCGCCGGCGATCTTCGAGCGCGACGAGAACATCGGCCTGGCCTATGGCATGGGCCTGACGGCCGAGAAGGTGGCCGCGCAGTGGAAGATCAGCCGCGAGGCGCAGGACGAGTTCGCGCTGGAGTCGCACCGCCGCGCGCTGGCGGCCATCGAGGCCGGCCACTTCAAGGCCGAGATGACGCCGTTCGAGATCCTCGAGCGCTCGCCCAATCTGGCCGATGGTTCGATCAGCATCAATCGCCGCACCGTCGACACCGACGAGGGCCCGCGCCGCGACACCTCGATCGAAGGCCTGGCCAAGCTGCGCCCGGTCTTCGCCGCCAAGGGCAGCGTCACCGCCGGCAACAGCTCGCAGACCTCGGACGGCGCCGGCGCGCTGATCGTTGCCTCCGAGGCTGCGGTCAAGCGCTTCGGCCTTACGCCGCTGGCCCGTTTCGTGTCCTTCGCCGTGCGCGGTGTGCCGCCCGAGATCATGGGCATTGGCCCGATCGAGGCGATTCCCGCTGCACTGCGCCTGGCCGGCATCCGTGCCGAGGACCTGGGCTGGATCGAGCTGAATGAGGCCTTTGCCGCGCAATCGCTGGCCGTGCTGAATGATCTGGACAGCAAGGGCATCGTGCTGGACCGCAGCAAGGTCAACCCGAATGGCGGCGCGATTGCGCTGGGCCATCCGCTCGGCGCCACCGGTGCTATCCGTGCCGCTTCTGTGATTCACGGCATGCGCCGCACCGGCGCGAAGTACGGCATGGTGACGATGTGCGTCGGCGCCGGCCAGGGCGCGGCGGGCATTCTCGAGCGCCTCTGATACGGCGCCATGAGCCTCAGCTTCAAAGCGGCAGACGGGTTCGAACTCCACGGGCATTGCTATGGCGAAGCCGCCACCGCCCGCGCCGGCCTGCTGATCGCCCCAGCGATGGGCGTCGAGCAGCGCTACTACGCCGAGTTCGCGCGCTGGATGGCGGCGCAGGGCTATCTGGTCTTCAGCTTCGACTACCGCGGCATGGGCGCCTCGCGCCCCGTAGCGCTGAAGCATTCGTTGCGCGGGCTCGAGGCCGACATCCACACCTGGGCCGAGCTGGATGCGGCCGCGGCGCTTGACGAGTTGTCGCGGCGCCTTGGCGGGGACGCCAAGCCCATTCACTGGCTGGGCCACAGCCTCGGCGGCCAGATCCTGGGCATGCTGCCCAACCGCGCGCGGGTCAGCCGGGCCATCACCGTGGGTTGCGGCAGCGGCTACTGGCGCGAGAACGCGATCAGCCTGCGCCGCTATGTCTGGTGGCTCTGGTATGTGATCGTGCCGCTGGCGCTGCCGCTGTGCGGCTACTTCCCGGGCCGCAAGCTGCGCAAGGTCGGCGACCTGCCGCGCGGCGTGATGGCCCAGTGGCGGCGCTGGTGCCTGGACCGCGACTACATGATGGGCGAGGGCGGTGCCGGTCTGCGTGCGCAGTATGCGGCCATGAAGCTGCCGATGCTGTCGCTGTCGTTCACCGATGACGAGTTCATGTCGCGGCGCAACACCGAGTCGCTGCACAGTTTCTATGCCGGCGCGCAACCCGAGATCCGGCGCATCGCGCCGAAAGACATCGGCGAACGCCGCATCGGCCATTTCGGCTTTTTCCGCAAGCACTTCCAGGCCACGCTGTGGCCGCAGGTGGCGCGGTTTTTGGCATGATTAATAGTGCAGATTGAAGGAGACAGACCCATGAGCATCAAGACCGCCACCATCAACGGCGTGGCCACGATAGAGATCGCCCGCCCCGAGAAGAAGAACGCCATCACCTCGGCGATGTACCAGGCGATGGCCGACGCCATCAATGCCGCCGCCGCCGAGCCCAGCGTGCGCGCGCTGCTGATCACCGGCCAGCCGGGCATCTTTACCTCGGGCAACGACATCGAAGACTTCATGGCCCGCCCGCCCCATGACGGCGAGGCGCCGGTGTTCCAGTTCATGGAGGCCTTGATAGGCTGCGACAAGCCGGTCATCGCCGCGGTCACCGGCGGGGCCATAGGCATCGGCACGACGATGCTGCTGCACTGCGATTTTGTCTATGTTGCCGACGATGCCCGCCTGGCCATGCCCTTCGTCAGCCTGGGCCTGGTGCCCGAGTTCGCCTCCAGCCTGCTGGTACCCCAGCTGATGGGCAACCGCCGCGCGGCCGAGAAGCTGCTGCTGGGCGACCCGTTCACCGGCGAGCAAGCGGTGGAGTGCGGCATCGCGAACGCCGTGCTGCCGGCCGGCGAGGTGCTGAACCATGCACGCCGCATCGCCGAGCGTTTCAACACGTTGGCGCCCAGCGCCGTGCGCGAGAGCAAGCGGCTGATGCGGGAGCCGCAGCGCGCCGCGCTGCGCGAGACCTATCGCAACGAGGCCGAGATATTCGGTGCGCGACTGCGTTCGCCCGAGGCGATGGAGGCCTTCCAGGCCTTTTTCCAGAAACGCACACCCGACTTCACCCAATTTTCTTGATGCTGCAGGTCGCCAAGCTGGCGCTGGCGCCACTGCTGCTTTGGCAGGGGCGGCAGGTGCGCAGGCAGGCCCTGCGCCTGCCTGAGGCCGCCGGCCCGCGCAGCGGTATGGCGGGCAGCGGTGCCTTGGCTTTGCGCCTGCTGATCGTCGGCGATTCGGGTGGTGCTGGCGTCGGTGCTGCGACGCAGGACGAAGCACTCGCGGGCCGTCTGGCCCAGGCGCTGGCCCTGCATCTCCAGGGCAGCGTGCATTGGCAGCTGATCGCCAGGACGGGCCACACAACCGCCGATGCGATCGCTCATCTCGCTGAAGTCGAGTTGGAGCCGGCCGATGTGCTGGTCACGGCGCTGGGCGTCAACGACACGGTGGCCCAGGTCTCGCCGCGCCGCTGGTCTATGCAGCTGCAGCAGCTGCACGAGCTGGCCGTGCAGCGCGCCGGTGTGCGCTACAGCCTGCACAGCGCCGTGCCACCGATGCACGCGTTTCCGCTGCTACCGCAGCCCTTGCGCTGGCTGATGGGGGCGCACGCGATGCGCATGAACCGTATGCTGGGCCGCAGCCTGCTGGGCCAGGCCCAGCGCGGCATGCAGGCCTTGCCGCCGCATCTGCACGGCAGCGCCGCTGCCGAGCTGATGGCGCCCGATGGTTTCCATCCGGGGCCCGCCGGCTACAAGGTCTGGGGCGAGAGCTTGGCCGAGCGCATTGCCCGCGACTGGGTCAAGCTCAAATCACATTGACCTCGACGATGGGCCGCCCGGCCGTGATGCGCCCCGGCGACAGCAGACTCAAGTCCAGGCTTTGATAGCTGCCGGTGGCAATCAGCTCGGCCACGCCGCGGCCGACGCCCGGCGCGTGCTGCAGGCCATGGCCGGAGAAGCCACAGGCCAGCAGCAGATTGCCGCACTCGGCCATCGCCCCGACCAGGCCGTTGTGGTCGAAGTCATTCATCTCGTAATAGCCGGCCCAGGCGCGCTGCAGCCGCAGCGACTCGAAGCCCGGTACACGGGTCGCCAGCGCCGGCCACAGCGAATCCTCGAACAGGCTCGCCTCCGGGTCCAGCGGCAGGTCGTCGCTGTCATCAAGCGGTGCGCCGCCACAAAGGAACAGGCCCTCGCCCTCGGGCCTGAACCACAGGCCGCTGGGATCGATCAGCAGCGGCGCCAGCGCCGCCGGCTCGGGTGAGCGAAAGGCATAGACGCTGCGCCGCTTGGCCCGCACCGGCACCTCCAGCCCGCCCGTGCGGGCCAGCGCACCGGACCAGGCGCCGCAGGCCAGCACAAAGGCATCGGATTCGATCACCTCGTCCGAACCGGCCAGGCGGACGCCCTGCAGCGAGCCATCCGCGGCGCGGTTGAGCGATTGAACCTCGGCCTGCAGATAGCGCACACCCTGGGCGACGGCCATCTTGCGGAAGTGCTGCAGCAGCGCCCAGCCATCGAACCAGCCCTCGCCGCTGCGGCCCCAGGCACCCAGGGCCAGGTCTTGCACCGCCAGCCAGGGCCAGCGTGCCTGCAGCTCGTTCGGATTCATCAGCACAATGTCTGCGCCCTGCGCGTTTTGCATCGCATGATTGGCGCGCAAGGTGGCCTCGCCCTCGCGCGTGGCCAGGTAGAGGTAGCCTTGCTCGGTGAAGCCCAGGCCTTCGTTCAGCCCGCGCAGATACTGCAGGCCGTACAACGACAGATCGATATTGAGCGGCGTCGAGAACTGCTGGCGTATTGACGCCGCCGACAGGGCGGACGAGGCCCGCGCGTAGGTGGCGTCGCGTTCGATCACCAGGATCTCGCCCTGCCACTGCGGGTCGGCGCTCAGAAACGCGGCGATGGCGCTGCCTATGGCGCCGCCGCCCAGAATCACCACCCTGGACATCAGGCGGCCAGCTTGAACGGCCTGGGCTGGCCTTGTTCGTCAATGGCCACATAGGTCAGCTGCGCCTCGGTGACCTTGACCACATGGGGGTCAACGGGATTGCGCTCGGCAATTACCTCGACCTTGACGGTCACCGAGGTGCGACCGACCCGGGTCACCTGCACGTAGAACGACAGCAGATCGCCGATAGACACCGGCTGCTTGAACAGGAACTCCTTCACCGCCACGGTGGCGACGCGGCCGCGCGACAGGCGGGCCGGCAGCACCGAGCCGGCAATGTCCACCTGGGCCATGATCCAGCCGCCGAACACGTCGCCGTTGTGGTTGGCGTCGGCCGGCATCGGCATCACGCGCAACGCCAGTTCGCGGGGGAATTGCGGTATCGCATCGGGCGAGCTGCTTGAAATCGGGGTATCGGTCATGATGTAGGCCTGCTTATGACTTGTGGGACAGACCACGAAGTGTTCTGTGCTCAATCGAGTTCTCCCTATTCTTTCACGACCGAGTTCCAAGCAAGATCTGCGCCCCACATGCCCCCTCATACCGCCGCCGCCCCCGCCAGCACTGCGCCAGCCGCCGCCCGTTCCGACTGGGGCACGCTGCAGAAACTGTTCCCCTATCTGTGGCGCTATCGCTGGCGGGTGAGCATCGCCCTCGGCTTTCTGGTCGCGGCCAAGCTGGCCAATGTGGGCGTGCCCCTGCTGCTCAAGCAGCTGATCGACACGCTGGCCATCAAGCCCGGTGACCCGCAGGCGCTGCTGGTGCTGCCGCTGGGGCTGCTGCTGGCCTATGGGGGCTTGAGGCTGGCGACCTCGCTGTTCACCGAGTTGCGCGAACTGATCTTTGCCAAGGCCACCGAGGGCACGGCGCGCAGCATCTCGCTGCAGGTGTTCCGCCATCTGCATGATCTGAGCCTGCGCTTCCATCTGGAGCGCCAGACCGGCGGCATGACGCGCGATATTGAGCGCGGCACCCGCGCCGTGCATTCGCTGATCTCGTACTCGCTCTACAGCATCCTGCCCACCCTGCTGGAGGTGACTCTGGTGCTGAGCTTGCTGGCAGTGAAGTTCGACATCTGGTTCGCCGGCATCACCATCATTGCGCTGGTGTTCTACGTGACGTTCACCATCCTGGTGACCGAGTGGCGCACCAAGTTCCGCAAGCTGCTCAACGAGCTCGACTCGGTGGCTCATACCAAGGCCATAGACGCGCTGCTGAACTACGAGACGGTCAAGTACTTCAACAACGAGGACTTCGAGGCCAAGCGCTACGACGAGAGTCTGGAGAAGTTGCGGCGCGCCCAGCTGAAGTCACAGTCCACCTTGTCGCTGCTGAACACCGGTCAGCAGATGATCATCGCCGTAGCCCTGGTGGCGATGCTGTGGCGCGCGACGCAGGGCGTGGTCGATGGCCGCATGACCCTGGGCGATCTGGTGATGATCAATGCCTTCATGATCCAGCTCTACATCCCCTTGAACTTCCTGGGTGTGATCTACCGCGAGATCAAGCAGGGTCTGACCGATCTGGACAAGATGTTCAGTCTGCTGGAGCGCGAGCGCGAGGTGGCCGATGCGCCAGGCGCCAAGCCGCTGGCCGTGCAGGGAGCGACCGTCCGCTTCGAGAAGGTGCGCTTTGCCTACGATCCGGCCCGCGAGATCCTGCACGAGATCAGTTTCGAGATTCCGGCTGGCAAGAAGGTGGCCGTGGTCGGACCCAGCGGTTCAGGCAAATCCACCCTGGCGCGGCTGCTGTATCGCTTTTACGATGTGGACAACGGCCGCATCACCATAGACGGCCAGGATGTGCGCCAGGTCACCCAGGGCAGCCTGCGCCGCGCCATCGGCATCGTGCCCCAGGATACGGTGCTGTTCAATGACACGGTGGCCTACAACATCGCCTACGGTCAGCCCGGAGCCTCGCGCGAGCAGATCGAGGCGGCGGCGAGCGCTGCCCATATCCACGACTTCATCGCCTCCACGCCCAAGGGGTACGAGACCATGGTCGGCGAGCGTGGCCTCAAGCTCAGCGGTGGCGAGAAGCAGCGGGTGGCCATCGCCCGCACGCTGCTGAAGAATCCGCCCATCCTGATCTTCGACGAGGCCACCTCGGCGCTGGACTCCAGCAATGAGCGGGCCATACAGGCCGAGCTGGAGGCCGCCGCGCAGAACAAGACGGTGCTGGTGATCGCCCACCGCCTTTCCACCGTGGTGGACGCCCACGAGATCCTGGTCATGGAGCGGGGCCACATCATCGAGCGGGGCAACCACCAGCGACTGATGGAGATGGGTGGGCGCTATGCGGCCATGTGGCGCATGCAACAGGCGGGCAGTGAGGCAGTCCCGGCCTGAGCGCCCCGCTACACTGCCGCCGTGGACACCAAATGGTTAGAAGATTTCGTCAGCCTTGCGGAGACGCGCAGTTTCTCGCGCTCCGCCCAGCTCAGGCATGTGACCCAACCCGCGTTCTCGCGCCGCATCCAGGCGCTGGAGGCCTGGGCGGGCATTGATCTGGTGGATCGTTCGTTCTACCCGACCCGCCTGACCCCGGCCGGCAGTACCTTTCTGGCCCAGGCGATCGAGATCCTTGGTAGTCTGCAGTCCACCCGCAATATGATGCGCAGCCACCAGGTTGCGGGCCAGGACATGATCGAGTTCGCGCTGCCGCATTCGCTGGCCTTCAGCTTCTTCCCGCACTGGCTGATGGATCTGCGGCGCAGCTTCGGCGAGTTGAACTGCCGTCTCAATGCACTGAACGTGCACGATGCGGTGATGCAGCTGACCGAGGGTAATTGCGACCTTCTGATCGCCTACCACCACCCGAGCCAGCCGCTGCAGCTGGACCCGGAACGCTACGAGATGCTGTCGCTGGGCCATGAAACGGTGGCCGCCTATGCCAAGGCCGGCAAGGATGGCAGGCCGCTGTTCCAGCTGCCCGGCGCGCCCGGCCACAGCGTGCCCTTCCTCAGCTATGCCTCCGGCGCCTATCTGGGCCGCATGGTCGAGCTGATCGCCAAGGCGTCGCCGGTGCCGCTGAAGTTCGACGTGATCTACGAAACCGATATGGCCGAGGGCCTGAAGGCGATGGCGCTCGAAGGCCACGGCCTGGCCTTTCTGCCGGCAAGCTCGGTCAAGCAGGATCTGCAGGCCGGACGTCTGGTGCGTGCCAGCGCCGAGGGTCAGTACGAGTTGACGATGGAGTTGCGCATCTACCGCGAGCGGCCCGAGCTGGCCCGGCGGGCCAAACCGGTGGCCAAGGCGCTGTGGGCCTACCTGACGGCGCACTGATGGTCAAACATAGCCTCACTGCCGAGCCAGCATTCAGGCACGAAACCTGCAAATGAGTAAAACTCCGTAGATGCAAACCCGTTCCGGCGTGGTCTGCTGCGCCCTTTCAGATCGAACCTTGTTGTTGAACTCCAGAGGAGACCCCATGAAGAAGTCACTGCTTGTTTTGGCCGCCGCCATGTCCTGCGCCACCGGCCTGGTCCACGCCGAAGACACACTGAAGAAGATCAAGGACAGCGCGTCCGTCACCATGGGTGTGCGCGAGTCCTCCGGCCTGTCGTTCACGCTGGGCAATGGCGTCTATACCGGCTTCCATGTGGAAGTCTGCCAAAAGGCGCTGGCCGACATTCAAAAGCAGCTGGGCCTGGCCAAGCTGGACATCAAGTACCAGCCGGTGACCTCGCAGAACCGCATCCCGCTGGTGCAGAACGGCACCGTGGACCTGGAGTGCGGCTCCACCACCAACAATGCCACCCGCCAGAAGGACGTGGCCTTTGCCATCACCACCTATGTCGAGGAAGTGCGCATGGTCGTGAAGGCCAATTCGGGCATCAACTCGATCAACCAGCTCAATGGCAAGACGGTGGCCACCACCACCGGCACCACCTCGGTGCAGACCCTGCGCAAGCATGAGCGCGCCACCGGCGTTGACTTCAAGGAAGTGTTCGGCAAGGACCACGCCGACAGCTTCCTGCTGCTGGAATCGGGCCGTGCCGACGCCTTCGTGATGGACGGCTCCATCCTGGCCGCCAATATCGCCAAGGCCAAGAACCCGGCCGACTTCAAGATCGCCGGCGAGGTGCTGTCGGTCGAGCCCATCGCCATCATGATGCGCAAGGACGACCCGGCGTTCAAGAAGGCCGTGGACGACAGCATCAAGGCGATGATCAAGTCCGGTGACCTGGCCAAGCTGTGGGACAAGTGGTTCCTGCAACCGATCCCGCCCGCCAACGTCAAGGTCGGCCTGCCGCTGAACGACAACACCAAGGCGGCCTGGGCGAACCCGAACGAAAAGCCGATGGAAGACTACGCCAAGAAGTAAATCGCCGTTCTTGAGCGACGCGCGGCAGGTCACTTCACAATGAAGGCCTGCCGCGATTGCATTTTTGAGACATCGCCTTGAGGAGGAAGCCCCGTGGGCAAAACTTGGGACTGGCAGGTATTCCTGCTCGACACCGGTGGGGGGCGAACCTACCTGGAATGGCTGATGTCGGCCTGGGGTTGGACCCTGTCCGTGGGCTTGAGCGCGCTCGTCGTGGCCCTGCTTGTGGGCACCCTGATGGGCATTCTGCGCACCGTGCCCAACAAGGGCCTGGCAATGCTGGGCGAATGCTGGACCGAGCTGTTCCGCAACATCCCGCTGCTGGTGCAACTGTTCCTCTGGTACCACGTGCTGCCATCGATTTTTCTGTCGCTGCGCGAGATTCCGAGCTTTGTGCTGGTCGTCTTCGCGCTGGGCTTCTTCACCTCGGCGCGTATCTCCGAGCAGATCAAGGCCGGCATACGCTCGCTGCCCACCGGCCAGCGCTACGCCGGCCTGGCCATGGGCCTGACCCTGCCGCAGACCTACCGCTATGTGCTGATGCCGATGGCCTTTCGCGTCGTCATCCCGCCACTGACCAGCGAGGCGATGAACATCATCAAGAACTCGTCGGTGGCCTTTGCCGTCAGCATCGCCGAGCTGACGATGTTCGCCATGCAGGCGCAGGAAGAAACCTCGCGCGGCATCGAGGTCTATCTGGCCGTGACCGGCCTGTACTTCGTCTCGGCCTTTGCCATCAACCGCATCATGCTGTTCATTGAAGAACGGGTTCGCGTACCCGGTGCAGCAGGGGGGGGCAAGTGATGTTAAACCTCGACTTTGCTTTCCTGAACTGGAACGTCATCTCCGGCTTCATCGCCAAGGGCCTGATCTTCTCCGTCCAGCTGACCCTGGTGGCCATGATAGGCGGCATCGTGCTGGGCACGATACTGGCGATGATGCGGCTGTCCGGCATCAAATGGCTGGTGATGCCGGCGGCGTTCTATGTGAACACGCTGCGCTCGATCCCGCTGGTGATGGTGATTCTGTGGTTCTTCCTGCTGATACCGCTGCTGATCGGCAAGCCCATGGGCGCCGAGCTGTCGGCCATCATCACCTTCACGGTGTTCGAGGCGGCCTACTACTCGGAGATCATGCGTGCCGGCATACAGTCGGTGTCGCGCGGCCAGGTGCAGGCGGCCCAGGCGGTGGGCATGACCTATGGCCAGAGCATGCGCTTCATCGTGCTGCCCCAGGCCTTCCGCAATATGCTGCCGGTGCTCCTGACCCAGACCATCATCCTGTTCCAGGACACCTCCCTGGTCTATGCCATCGGCGCCTATGACCTGCTCAAGGGCTTCGAGGTCGCCGGCAAGAACTTCAACCGGCCGGTGGAAACCTATCTCGTTGCCGCCGTCGTTTACTTCGTGATCTGCTTCAGCCTGTCGATGCTTGTACGGCGTCTGCAGAAGAAGATCCAAATCATTCGCTAGGCTTGATATGAACCCCCACGCTCACTATCGTTCGCTGCCCCCCGAGGGGGCGCCTGTCCTCCTAGGGGCGGCTCGTCGGAGGACAACATGATCGACATCAAAAACGTCTCCAAGTGGTACGGCAGCTTCCAGGTGCTGACCGACTGCACGACCAGCATCAAGGCCGGTGAGGTGGTCGTGGTCTGCGGGCCCTCGGGCTCGGGCAAATCCACGCTGATCAAGACGGTCAACGCGCTGGAGCCTATCCAGAAGGGCGACATCGTGGTGGACGGCATCTCGATCGCCGCACCAGGCACCGACCTGCCCAAGCTGCGCTCGCGCGTGGGCATGGTGTTCCAGAACTTCGAGCTGTTCCCGCACCTGTCGGTGACCGAGAACCTGACACTGGCCCAGATCAAGGTGCTGGGCCGCAATCTGGACGACGCCAAGGCGCGCGGCCTGAAGATGCTGGACCGCGTCGGACTGATGGCGCAGAAGGACAAATTCCCCGGCCAGCTGTCCGGTGGTCAGCAGCAGCGCGTGGCGATTGCCCGTGCGCTGTCGATGGACCCCATCGTGATGCTGTTTGACGAACCGACCTCGGCGTTGGACCCCGAGATGGTCGGCGAGGTGCTGGACGTGATGGTGGCCCTGGCCCAGGAGGGCATGACGATGATGTGCGTGACCCACGAGATGGGCTTTGCGCGCAAGGTCAGCCACCGGGTCATCTTCATGGACGCCGGCCGAATAGTCGAGGACTGCAAGAAGGACGAGTTCTTCGGCAACCCTGACGCCCGCTCGCCGCGGGCCAAGGACTTCCTGTCAAAGATCCTGCAACACTAAGGCTCGATCGCTGCTCCCACCAAGGCCTCGCCGCCGGCCACCGTGCCGACCAGTGTCGCCTTGCCGGTCGCCAGGTCGATGCGGTACCAGGCCGACTTGGCGCCGCTGCTGACCGCCGTGTAGGCCGCGTTCGACAGGTCCGAGATGTCCAGGGTGGCGCGTTCGAAACTGCCCAGGCCCAGCGAACCCACGGTGTAGAGCCGGCCGGTGTTCGGTGACACAGCAGGCATCACGCCCTCGCGCGTGCCCTGGTGCACCAGCAGGCCCTGCTTGCCGTCCAGCGCGTAGTTGGTGGTGATCTTGTCGTTGGTCTTGTTGTAGGTGTAGCCGGCCGCCACCACGGTAGGCGTCTTGCCGGCGTTGGTGTCGGCCGCGTCATAGGCCAGCTTGCCGTCGAACTGCACGCCGGGCTGATCGGCATTCCCATCGACGATGGCGCCGGTGTCGGGGTGCAGGCGCAGATTGAAGCCGGCATCGTTGACGACGCGAATGCGGTCCACCGTCGGGTTGAAGTCGAAACCCCATTCGGTGGCACCGTCCCTGGGCAGGGCCGAAGGCGTGCCGATCAGGCTGACGCTGCCGTCGGCCGTGTTGATGCGGTAGAGCTGGCCGCTGGCGCCCAGCGCGAACAGCTGGCCCTTGGCCACCCGGTAATCTATGCCCAGCAGGCGCTCCTGGGCCGCCAGGCCGGTCAGCGCCTTGCTGCTGAGCAGCTTCTGCGGCTGGCCGGCATTGAACTGGATCAGCTTGTTGGAGCTGGTCACGGCATAGATCATCTCCTTGGCCGGCGGGCCCATGGTTTCGGGCGTGGCGCAGGCGGCCAGCAGGGTGAGGGTGGCCAGCGAGCAGGTGGACAGGGCAAGGCGGCGATGGGGCATGGCGGCTCCGAGTGTTGATGCGCAATGGTGCGCGATGGCTGGTACGCATGTTGCCCAAAAAGGGATGCAATGAGGGGCTATTCCCCCTCCAGAGTTTGGGACAATGCGGCATGGCCTCTACCACTACTCCGCAAGAGCTGAACCTCACCCGACCCGACGACTGGCATCTGCATGTGCGCGACGGCGCCGCCATGCAAAGCGTCGTGCCCTACACGGCGCGCCAGTTCGGTCGCGCCATCATCATGCCCAATCTGCGCCCGCCCATCACCACGGCCGTGCAGGCGCTGGCCTACCGCGAGCGCATCGTCGCGGCGGTGCCGGAGGGCCTGGCCTTCGAGCCGCAGATGACGCTGTACCTGACGGACAACACGCCGCCGGACGAGATCGCCCGGGCCAAGGAAGCGGGCGTGGTTGCGCTGAAGCTCTACCCGGCCGGCGCGACGACCAATAGCGATGCCGGCGTGACCGACGTGCGCAAGACCTACAAGACGCTGGAGGCGATGCAGCGCGCCGGCCTCTTGCTGCTGGTCCACGGCGAAGTCACCGCCGGCGACATCGATGTGTTCGACCGCGAGGCCGTGTTCATCGATCAGGTGATGCGCCCGCTGCGCGCCGACTTCCCCGAGCTGAAGGTGGTGTTCGAGCACATCACGACCAAGGAGGCGGCCCAGTACGTGGCCGGTGCCGATGCTTTCACCGCTGCCACCTTGACGCCCCAGCATCTGCTGTTCAACCGCAATGCCATCTTCACCGGTGGCCTGCGCCCGCACTACTACTGCCTGCCAGTGCTCAAGCGCGAGGAGCACCGCCTGGCCCTGCTGGTCGCTGCGACCTCGGGCAGCGAGAAGTTCTTCCTCGGCACCGACAGCGCGCCGCATGCGGCCCAGCTGAAGGAGCAATCGGTCTGCGGCGCGGGCTGCTTCACGGCGCTGTCGGCGCTGGAGCTGTATGCCCAGGCCTTCGAGGAGGCCGGCGCGCTCGACAAGCTCGAAGCCTTTGCCAGCTTCAACGGCCCGGCCTTCTACGGCCTGCCGCGTAACACCGGCACCGTGACGCTGCGCAAGGAGAGCTGGACCCTGCCCGAGGCCGTGGCCTTTGGCGATGCCCAGCTCAAGCCGCTGTGCGGCGGTGAATCCCTGGCCTGGCGCCAGATCCGAATCGAGACCCCATGAATCAAATCCCCGGCCGTGAACACCGCATCGCCCTGCTGATCGACGCAGACAATGCTCCCAGCAGCAAGATCGCCGTGATCCTGGCCGAGCTGGCCAAGAGCGGCGTGACCAATGTGCGTCGCGCCTATGGCAACTGGAAGAAGAGCGAGCTGAAGGGCTGGGAGGCGGCGCTGCACGAATACGCGATACGCCCGATCCAGCAGTTCGACTACAGCAAGGGCAAGAACGCCACCGATATGGTGATGGTCATCGACGCGCTGGACCTGCTCTACACCGACCGGCCGGACGCCTTCGGCATCGTCTCGTCCGACGCCGACTTCACGCCCCTGGTCATGCACCTGCGCGCCAAGGGTGCCACCGTCTACGGCTTTGGCGCCAAGAAGACGCCCGAGCCCTTCGTCAACGCCTGTTCGCGCTTTCTCTATCTGGAGAACCTGGGGCAGGTGAGTGCGGCGCCGCGCGAGGCGGCGCCGGCCGACAAGCCCGTCGCTGCTGCACCTGCCAAGAAGACGGCCGCCCGCAAGACGCCGGCATCGAAGGCCAAGGCGGCTGCGGTGGTGGACCCGGTGGCCGAGGTGATGGCCGACATCATCGCCAGCAGCGCGCAAGAACCGGCCCCGCCGCTGCGCCTGGACGCCACCGCGCTGAAGCGCGACGCGCGCCTGGTCAGCCTGCTGCGCAATGCGGTCGAATCGGCGGCTGGCGAGGACGGTTGGTCGGCGCTCGGTTCGGTCGGTCAGCAGATCGGCAACCAGGCCTCGTTCGACCCGCGCAACTACGGTTACCGCAAGCTGATCGATCTGATCGAAGCGACCCAGCTGTTCGAGCTGGACCGCCGCGGCAGCCAGTTCGTGCTGCGCGAGAAACCCCAGCAGGCGCGCAGCGGCCGGAGGTGATGCTGGAGGGCATAGCCTGGGAGCGGCCCTGGCTCGCGCCGTATCGCGAGCGGGGACTGCGGGTGGCGGCCCAGGTGTTGCGTGGCAGCTCGGTCTGCGAGGCCTTGAACGCACAGGCCCCTGGCCTCGATCTGCCCCTGTTCGTGCCGCAATCCGAGCTGCCGGAGGGCAGTGCCTACGAGGCCTTCATCTTCGACACCGGCCGCGTGCCCACGCGCGACAACCTGCACGACTTCTTCAACGGCCTGATCTGGCTGCATCACCCGGCATTGAAGCGCCGGCTGAATGCCCTGCAGTCGGCCGAGATCGCCGCCCAGGGCTTGGGCAGCCAGCGCGGAGCAGCGCGTGATGCGCTGACCCTGTTCGACGAGAACGCCGCGCTGCTGCAAGCGCCCGAGCCCTTGCTCGATGCATTGAGGCAACGGGACTGGCAGCGCCTGTTCATCCAGCTGCGCCCGCTATGGGCGCAGGCCAGGCTGCAACTGTTCGGCCATGCGTTGCTGGAGAAGCTCGTGCGGCCGCGCAAACCCATCACCGCCCATGTCTGGATAGACGGCGGCGCGCGGCCCGACGCCAAGCCCTACGCGCCGCTGCCGGTGCTCGGTGTGCCCGGCTGGTGGGCCGGCAACGAGGCGCTGGGCTTCTATGCGGACGCGGCGGTGTTCCGCCCGCCACGGGTCTTGTAGCCCGCACGGGTGGGGCGCAGAATCCCGGCAGCCCGAGACCCGGGCGCCGAGGAGCACCACAACATGTTCAGCGCTACCCTGGACCGCCGCTTCCCGCTGATTCTGCGCATCAGCGGCATCGTCACCATGCTGGCAGGCCTTCAGTTCCTGGGCCCGGCCGAGTTCCTGGGCACCCTGGGCATGAAGGTCGGTGACAGCACCGGCCTGTTCTATGCCCGCCACTGGGGCGCCCTGGTGCTGTGCCTGGGCGCGCTGATCGTTGCCGCCGCCAGCCGCCCGGCGCTGCGCGTGCCGGTGGTGGCCGCCGCCGCGGCCGAGAAGCTGGCCCTGGTGGTGATGTTGATACTGGCCTGGCAAGACCCGGCCCTGGCCGGGCTGCACGGCGCGGCGGTGTTCGACTCGGTCTGTGTGCTGCTCTATGCGCTGTGGCTGGTTCAGGCCGGCAAGAAGCCCTCGATCGACAGATAGCGCTCGCCGGTGTCGTAGTTGAAGCCCAGCACGGTGGCGCCGGCCGGCAGGTCGGGCAGCTTCTGCGCGATCGCGGCCAAGGTGGCGCCGCTGGAGATGCCGACCAGCAGGCCCTCCTCGGTTGCGCAGCGGCGTGCGTAGTCCTTGGCCGCCTCGGCCTCGACCTGGATCACGCCGTCCAGCAGGGCGGTGTGCAGATTGGTCGGAATGAAGCCCGCGCCTATGCCTTGAATCGGGTGCGGGCTGGGCTGGCCGCCGCTGATGACGGGGCTGGCGCTGGGTTCGACGGCAAACACCTTCAGCTTCGGCCAGGCCGCCTTCAGCACCTGGGCGCAGCCGGTGATGTGGCCGCCGGTGCCGACGCCGGTGATCAACGCGTCCAGGCCATCGGGGAAGTCACGCAGGATCTCCTGTGCCGTGGTCTTCACATGGATGGCGATATTGGCCGGGTTCTCGAATTGCTGCGGCATCCAGGCGCCGGGCGTCTGGGCGACCAATTCCTGGGCGCGGGCGATCGAGCCCTTCATGCCCAGCGCGCGGGGCGTCAGATCGAAGCTCGCGCCATAGGCCAGCATCAGCCGGCGGCGCTCGATCGACATGCTGTCGGGCATCACCAGCACTATTCTGTAGCCCTTGACCGCGGCCACCATTGCCAGGCCTATGCCGGTATTGCCCGAGGTCGGCTCGATGATGGTGCCGCCGGGCTGCAGCTTGCCGCTGGCCTCGGCCTCCTCGACCATGGACAGCGCGATGCGATCCTTGATCGAGCCGCCCGGGTTGCTGCGCTCGGACTTCACCCAGACCTGATGCGTGGCGCCGAACAGCCGGTTGATGCGGATGTGGGGCGTGTTTCCGATGGTGGCAAGGACGTTGTCGGCTTTCATGGCGGGATTCCTATGTACTCGTGGGATAGACCTTGCTGGTCTTCAGCAAGCGCTGTCCCCGACTGACTGTAAAATGGCCTGGTGAAGCAAGCCAGACCGTCGCTGGTGCAAGCATGGAAACATGGCACTGGAGGAAGGTCCGGACTGCATAGAGCAGCGTAGCAGCTAACGGCTGCCCACCGCGAGGTGAGGATTAGAGCAACAGAGACGAGCCGGTTAAGTCCGGATGAAACGGGCAATCTCTACGCGCAGCAACACCAAGTAGGCCAGCGTTGATGCGGCTCGCAGAGCTGGCGGGTAGGTGGCACCGAGCCGGGCAGTGATGTCCGGCCAAGAGGAATGACGGTCACGCACCCGGCTTCGAAAGAGGCCGGGCGTGCACAGAATCCGGCCTATCGGCTTGCTTCACACTTAATTCGTTGTCGTGGCCCCGGATTGCATCCGGGCTACTTCGTCACCGTAGCCCGGATGCAATCCGGGTCAAGCAGTGCCTCTATGGTCTCCTGCACGGCCAGCGCCTCGGCAAAGCGCGGCAGGCCATGGGGCTGGCCGTCCACCATCGCGGCCCAGTGATCCAGCTGCGAGCGCTGGCTCTGCTGGCGTAGCTGGTCGCTGCTGGCGGCAGACACTGCGGCCCATGCGCCATCGCTGCCCCGGCGCTGGCTTAGGCCGAACCATTCCTGCAGGCGCAGCGCGCCCTGGCTGCCGGTGACCGTGACACGATTCACGTCGGCCACATCGCCGCGCACGGCGGCGTCAATATGCACCGGCACACCGCGCAGGCGCAGCTCGGCCCTTAGCGCGGTCTCGGCCCGACGGCCATCGGCCGGGTAGGCGGCGTGAGTAGCCACCACCTCCGCCGGCCCCAGCACATGCTGCAGCACGAAGATGAAGTGCGACAGCACCTCGCGCGAAAAGCCGCCCTCGACCCGCCCGCTGAGCCAGGCGCCCGCGCCGCTCTGCCAGGGGCGCGGCCAGGCGGCGAAGGACAGCTCGATCGTGATGCTCTCCCACTCCCCCAGCGAGCCTTCCGCCCAGGCCGATTTCAGCGCCTGCAGACCCGGCGACGAGGCAAGCGAGAAATTCACTGCGTCGCGCCTGTCCTCGGCCGCTATGCGTGCGATGGTGCGCCGGGCGCCGTCGAAATCGGTGGTCAGCGGTTTTTCGCACAACACCGCCAGGCCGGCGTCAAAGGCGGCATTGGCCAGTGCCAGGTGGGCGGCCGGCGGTGTGGCGATGTAGGCGGTGTGCAGGCCGGGCGTGGCCAGCAAGGCCTCGGCGCTGGCGGCGGCGCGCAGCTGCGGATAGGCCTGCAGCGTCTGCTGCAGCGCGAGCGCATTGGCGTCCCACACCAGGGTAGGGCGCAGGCGGTCGTGGCTTTTCAGACGATCCAGCATGCGCTGGCCCATCACGCCCAGCCCGATCACGCCGATGTTCAGAATCTCCGTCATGTGCTCATCCCAGCAGGTAAATTCGGTCAGTGTAGGGGCGTGCGCGCTGCGATGTGTTCGCACGCCGCCCCCCGCTCGAGGCACTGGGGGCGGCCGTTACACTGCGGCCAGATGAATCCGAACGCGAACACGCTGTGGCGTGCCCCCCGCTGGGCCCTGTCCGTGCTGCTGGCCTGCCTGGCCATGATCGGCCCGTTCTCGATCGACACCTATCTGCCGGCCTTCTCCGGCATCGCTAGCGCGCTGAACGCGACGCCGCTGGAGATGCAGCAGACGCTGTCGGCCTATCTGTTCGGTTTTGCCGTGATGAATCTGTTCCACGGTGCGCTGTCCGACAGCCTGGGCCGCCGGCCCGTGGTGCTGGTGGGCCTGGCGATCTTCACGCTGGCCTCAGTGGGCTGTGCCTTAAGCAGCAGCATCGGCCAGCTGGTGTTCTTCCGCGCGCTGCAGGGCATGTCGGCGGGGGCCGGCATCGTGGTGTCCCGGGCCATCATCCGTGACATGTTCCCGCCGGCCGATGCGCAGCGGGTGATGTCCCAGGTGACGATTTTCTTCGGTGTGGCGCCGGCCATCGCGCCCATCGTCGGCGGCTTTCTGTTCGTCCATGCCGACTGGCATTCGATCTTCTGGTTCCTGACCGGGGTCGGCGCGCTGCTGCTGGTCGCCAACTGGCGGCTGCTGCCCGAGACCCTGCATGCCGATCAGAAACAGCCCTTCGAGGTGCGCCACCTGATGCGCGGCTACTGGGAACTGTGCTCCAGCCCCCGCTTTCTGCTGCTGGCCATGGCCAGCGGCATACCGTTCAATGGCATGTTTCTCTACGTGCTGTCGGCGCCGGTGTTCCTGGGCGAGCTGCTGCATATGGGGCCGACGCAGTTCTGGTGGTTCTTCTGCATCACCATCGGCGGCATCATGGCCGGCGCCTTCCTGAGCGGGCGCCTGGCCGGCCGGGTCAAGGCCCGGCACCAGATCCGCCATGGCTTTGTCATCATGATCCTCGTCTCGGCCGTCAATGTGGTGCTGAACCTGCTGTTCACCCCGCACGCGGCCTGGGCCCTGTTGCCCATTGGCGTGTTCGCCTTCGGCTGGGCGCTGATGGTGCCTGTCGTGACCCTGATGGTGCTGGACCTGGCGCCCGACCGGCGCGGCATGGCCTCGTCGCTGCAGGCCTGCATAGGCAGCGCGGCCAACGGCCTGGTGGCCGGCCTGATCGCACCGCTGGTGATGCACTCGGCCATCCAGCTGGCGCTGACCTCGATGGGCATGATGTGCATAGGCCTGGTCGCCTGGATCTGGGTCAAGCCCCAGCTGCCGCGGGATTGACCTGCCGTTCGGCACGATTCAAGCTGGAGGCCGGTGCTGCCGAAAACCTCCCGACGAGCCCCGTTTCTTGAGGCGCCAACAGGCGCTGCGGGGCCAGGAGTTCAGGTGATGCGAGAGATACGATCCGCTGCGTTGAGTCTGGCCTGCTGCGTGCTGATGGGCTCTGCCATGGCGAATGAGCCAGTGGCGCCGGTCAAGAAGGCGCCGGCCAAGGCCGCTGTCAAGACCGAGACCAGGCAGGAGGCCGGCACCGAGGCCAAGCCGGCGGCCAGTGCCTCGCGCGGTGGTGATGAATCGCTGGACAGCCTGCGCATGAAGCTGGCCGAGCGCCTGGGCACCAAGCCCGATGGCGCCCCGGGCCAGATGCAGCTGACGACCAAGGGCGGGGCCGCCGCCGAGTCCTCGGGCCGCAAGGGGGGGGCGAAGGCTGCCACCGCAGCCACCGGCCATGGCGCCGAGATCCATTGGGCCTATGAGGGGCAGGGCGGCCCCGAGCGCTGGGGCCAGCTGCGGCCCGACTTCAACAAATGCGCCACCGGCACCCGCCAGAGCCCGATCGACATCCGCGAGGGCATTGCCGTCGATCTGGAGCCGATTGCCTTCGACTACAAGCCCAGCAACTTTGCCGTCATCGACAACGGCCACACTGTGCAGGTCAATGTGGCCCAGGGCAACTCGATCCAGATCATGGGCCGGCGCTATGAGTTGCTGCAGTTCCACTTCCACCGCCCCAGCGAGGAGCGCATCAACGGCCGGCAGTTCGACATGGTCGCCCACCTGGTGCACAAGGACAGCGAGGGCCGCCTGGCTGTGGTCGCCGTGCTGCTGGACCGCGGCTCGACCCATGCGCTGATACAGACCGTCTGGGCCAATCTGCCGCTGGAGAAGAACGAGCTGTTGCAGGCCCAGGTCACGCTGGACCTGAACCAGCTGCTGCCTGAGAGCCGGCTCTACTACACCTATATGGGTTCGCTGACGACGCCCCCCTGCAGCGAGGGCGTGCTGTGGATGGTCTTGAAGCAGCCGGTGCAGGTGTCCAACCAGCAGATCAATATCTTCTCGCGGTTGTATCCGATGAATGCGCGGCCGGTGCAGCCGTCGCAGGGGAGACTGATTAAGGAATCCAATTGACGTTGGTGGCTTGTGTCGGGTCGGATACAAACCAGCGATACCACCGAAACAGCCAGCAGGCTCAATAGCGCTCAGCGGGGCCGGCTTTCAGGCCCTGCACCCTGCCAGGAGCGCTGCAATGACACCCGATCACACCCATTCCGATCCGCATGACCAGGGCCTGATCCATGACCTGCAGGTGCTGGGCCATCAGTTCCTGCAGCGCCGCCGCGCCCTGCTTTGGCTGGGTGGGGCCAGCGCGCTTACCCTGCTGGGCTGCGGCGGCGGTGGCGATGAGGCGAGCGCCGCCACCACCACATCCACCGGCGGCAGCACGGGCAGTACCGGCGGCTCGGGCAGCACCACGGCCAGCTGCAGCGTGATCCCCGAAGAGACCGCCGGCCCCTATCCCGGCGATGGCTCCAACTCATCCAATGGCGCCATCGCCAATGCGCTGGCCCTCAGCGGCATCGTGCGCAGCGATATCCGCACCAGCATTGGCAACGCCAGCGGCGTGGCCCAGGGCGTGCCGCTGACGATCAAGCTCAGGCTGGTCAACACGGGAGCCGCCTGCGCCGACCTGTCCGGCTACGCGATCTATCTATGGCATTGCGACCGCGAGGGCCGCTACTCGATGTACTCGGCCGGCGTCACCACCGAGAACTATCTGCGCGGCGTGCAGCCCACCGGCAGCGACGGCGTGGCTACCTTCACCACCATCTTCCCGGGCTGCTACGACGGTCGCATGCCCCATATGCACTTCGAGGTGTTCCGCAGCGCCAACAGCGCCAGCGCCTACTCGAACAAGCTGAAGACCTCGCAGATCGCCTTACCGAGCGATGTCTGCACCACCGTCTACAACGGCGCCAGCGGCTATGCCACCAGCGTCGCCAACTTCGTCCGCATCAGCTTCCAAAGCGACAATGTGTTCAGCGACGGCGTGACGCTGCAACTGGCCAGCGTCACCGGCAGCGTTGCCGAGGGCTATGTCGCCACCTTGACGGTGGGCCTATCCGCCTGATGACACTCCTGAGGTGCCGATGATCCGATGTCTCGTGGTCGATGACGACAGCGAAATCCGCCAGGGCCTGCAGGCCTTTCTGGAGCGTTTCGGCATGCAGGTCAGCGTTGCCGCCGACGGCCGGCAGATGCGCCAGATCCTCGGTGCGGCGGCCTTCGATGTGGTGGTGCTGGACATCATGCTGCCCGATGCCAGCGGCCTGGACCTGTGCCGCTGGATCGCCCTGCAGCACGCCACGCCGGTGATCATGCTGACCGCCCAGGGCGACCCCGGCAGCCGCATCGTCGGCCTGGAAATGGGCGCCGATGACTATCTGGGCAAACCGTTCGAGCCGCGCGAGCTGGTGGCGCGCATCAATGCCGTGCTGCGCCGCGCCGGCAAGGGTGGGGCACCACAGGGCGCTGCGCCGCAGCCCTCGCGCCAGCTTCGGTTCGAGGGCTGGGCCTTCGATCGGCTGTCGCGCCAGCTGGTCTCGCCGCAGCAGGTGGTGGTGGCACTGTCCAGTGCCGAATTCCGCCTGCTCAGCGCCTTTGTCGAGCGCCCCGGTCGGGTGCTCAGCCGCGACCAGTTGATCGAGCTGACGCGTGCGCCCGGCGTCGAGGTGAATGACCGCAGCGTCGATCTGGCCGTATCGCGGCTGCGCCAGAAGCTCGGTGACTCGCCGCGCGAGCCGCGGCTGATACGCACCTTGCGCGGCGAGGGCTATCTGTTCGATGTCAAGGTCAGCACATGAATTGGCTGAAGGGCTGCTGGCGCGACACCCTGTTCAAGCGCCTGTTCGTCCTGCTGTGGGTGACCCTGGTGGGCAGCCATTTCCTGGCCTTTTCGCTGGTCATGTCCCAGGTCGGGCGGCCCGATGGTGGGCATGAGGGTGGGCCGGCTCGTGAGGCGCCATCTGCCTGGTCACGCTTGCTGATATTTCCTTCGTTGCCGCCGATGGGCGGTCGAGCCGATGGCCCGCCGCGGCCGCCCGAGCACGTAGGCCCGCCCCTCCCACCACAAGGCGGCCGTGCCGAGCGGGGCCTGCCCGGCTGGTTGCTGGCCCTGGACTATGGCGTGCGCATGCTCATCATCGCGCTGGCCGCCTGGCTGGGCGCGGCCTGGCTGTCACGGCCGATGCGCCGCCTCTCTGTGGCCGCCCGTGGCCTGGGCGAGACGTTGCAGCGCGATGCTGCGCCGCCCAGGCTGGACGAGAGCCGGGGCACGGTGGAGGTGCGCGAGGCGGCCCAGGTCTTCAACCAGATGGCCGGCCAGCTGCAAGAGCAGTTCAAGGCGCGGGGTCTGCTGGTTGCGGCGATCTCGCATGATTTGCGCACCCCGCTGACGCGGATGCGGCTGCGTCTGGAGACCCTTGACCATGAGCCCGCCGCGCAGCGCTGCGTGGCCGACATCCATGAGATGGACGCGCTGATCGAATCGGTGCTGCAGGTGTTCCGCGGCGCCCATGCCGGCGAGGCCATGGTCAGCATGGATGTGCTGGCCCTGGCCCAGTCGCTGGCCGATGATCTGGCCGAGCAGGGCCATGCCGTCACGGTGGAGGGCGAGCCGGCCCTGGCCCGCGCGCAGCCGACGTCGCTGCGCCGCGTGCTGGGCAACTTGCTGGGCAATGCCCTGCGCTATGGCGAACGTGCCGAGGTTACGGTGGCGGTGCAGGGCGACCGCGTGCTGCTGCGCATCGACGACCAGGGCCCCGGCATTCCCGAGGCGCAGCTGGAGGCGGTGTTCCAGCCCTTCTACCGCGTCGAGTCCTCGCGCAACCGCGCCACCGGCGGCAGCGGCCTGGGCCTGTACATCGCGCGTGACCTGACCCTGCGCCAGGGCGGCGAGCTGCGCCTGAGCAACCGGCCCGGGGGCGGCCTGCGCGCCGAACTCAGGCTGCGCCGTGCCTGAGCCGGCGCCTCAGGGTGCCGTGCGCATGAAGGCGACCAGGGCCAGCGCTACCTCGGCGCCCTTGTCCTCCTGCAGGAAGTGGCCGGCGCCGCGAGTCACCGAATGGGCCTGGCCCTTGGCGCCGGGCACCAGCCGGTGAAAGATCTTGTGGCCACCGCGCGTCACCGGATCCCGGTTGCTGAACAGGGTCAGAAAGGGCTTGTCCCAGCGCTTCAGCACCTCCCAGGCGCGCTCGTTGTTGGCGCGTTCGGGGTCCTTGGGCGTGGTCGGCACGAAGCCGGGGAACAGCCGCGCGGCGATGCGGTGGCGCCGCGTCGGGAACGGCGCGTCGTAGGCGGCCATGGCCTGCGGGCTCAGGCCCAGTGCGCAGCCGGTCTTGACGATACGGCCGATCGGGAACCAGGGGCTGTAGCGGGCGAAGGCGCGCCACAGGCGGAAGGCGCGCGGCACCGGCTCGGTGCCGGTGGGCAGGCCGCCATTGGCCAGCGCCACGCGCTCGAAGCGCTGCGGGGCCTCGGCCACCATGCGCAGCCCGATCAGCGAGCCCCAGTCCTGGCAGAACAGCGTCATGCCGCGCAGGTCCAGCGCCTCCATCCAGGCTGACATCCATTGCACATGGTTGTTGTAGCTGTAGTCGGCCTTGCGGGCAGGCTTGTCGGAGCGGCCGAAGCCGACCAGGTCGGGGGCGATCACGCGAAAGCCGGCGTTGACCAGCACCGGAATCATCTTGCGATAGAGATAGGACCAGGTCGGCTCGCCATGCATCAGCAGCACGATGGGCGCGTTGCGCGGCCCGGCGTCGACATGGGCGATGCGCAGGCCGCCGACCTCGGTGTAGTGCGGCTCATAGGGAAAGTCGCTCAGCCCGGCGAAGCGCTCGGGCGGGGTGCGCAGGACCTTGTTGACGGTGGGCAGGGTTCGCATCGCTTGACCTCTAGAAACGGCGGCTGGCGTTGATCGCCTTGGAGCCTGCCGGCAGGCTGATGAAGTCGCCGTCCACGCCGACGCGCAGCGGGCCGCCGAAGATGTTCGGCGCATCGCCCAGGAACGCAGCTTCCATGCCAGGCAGTGGTGGCAGGGTCGGCACGATGTGGTTGAGCAGCAGATAGCCGACCTTGGCGTCACGGGCGGTCTCCGCGGCCTGCTCTGGCGTGGCGTGGTAGTTCTCTATGTCCTTGAAGACCTGCTTCAGATTGGCGCGGCCGGCCTGGCCGGCGGCCTGCTGCAACAGGGCCATCAGCGGCAGCGACAGCGCCTCGTGCACCAGCAGGTCCGCACCCTCGGCGGCGCTCTGCACCGCGGCGGACTTGACGGTGTCGCCGCTGAGCACGACGGTGCGGCCCTTGTAGCGGATGCGGTAGCCGACGGCCGGATGAATCGGCGCGTGATTGACGGCGAAGGCGCTGATCTCCAGTTCGCCGTCCTTCAACAGCACCTGCGGCGCCTCGCCCTGCAGCGCGAAGGGCATGGCGCGCCCACCGAAGCCGCTGGCCGGCATGATGGCGTCGCCATGGTGGGCCACGCGGTACTGGCGGTCCGGCGCGTAGGCCTGCATCAGGCCGGCCAGCAGCGGGGCCACGCCGTCCGGGCCATGCACGGGCAGCGGCTCGCGGTTCGATGCCGAGACCCAGCGCTGCAGCAGCAGCTCGCCGAGGCCGTCGATATGGTCGGAATGGAAGTGCGTCAGGAACAGCGCCTCGATGCGCCCCGGGTTGAAACCCAGCTTGGCGATATTGCGTGCGCTCGTATTGCCGGCATCGAAAACGAACAGCCGCTGGCCGGCCAGCACCACGGTGCAGGGGCCGGAGCGCAGCTCGTCGGGGAAGGGCGAACCGGCGCCGCACAGGCCCACATGCAGGCCGTCGGGCAGCGTGGCCTGGATGTCGGTGCTCAGGCGCTCGACGGCCAGTGGCCCGGCCATCGCCATGGCGAGGCGGGCGCGCAGCGCGTAGGCCGCGGCGCCCAGCAGCATCAGGATGATCAACAGGCCCATCAGTCGGCTTCGAGTCTTGCTCATCTTGTATTCCTTGATATCAGGCGCCGAAGACGCGCGCCAGCCGGACGAACAGACCCTGTATCCAGGGCGCCACATAGCGCAGCCGCGGCCGCCGTGCCTCGGAGGCCTTGACGATCTGCCTCACGATCGAATCCGTGCTGCGCGCCTCCAGCAACTTGAACACCCGGGCCTCGCGCGCCTTGAGCTGCTCGGCCTGGCCATGGAAGTAGGACTGCGGCCCCATCCAGGCGTACTTGCTGGCCGTCATCGCCTGGTTGAAGCCCGTGTGGATGGCGCCCGGTTCGATCAGCGCCACCTGCACGCCGCAGCGCAGCTGGTCCAGCTCGGCGCGCAGGCCGGCGCCGGCCGCCGACAGCGCGAACTTGCTCATCGAATAGGGCATCAGGAAGGGCATGGGCACGCGCCCGGCAATCGAACTGATGAACAGCACCGTGCCGCGGCGGCGCGCGATCATGCCGGCCAGTGCGTGCTGGGTCAGCTCCAGCGTGGCGAACACATTGACCTCGAACAGGCGGCGGATGCGGTCCACATCAACCTCGGCCAGCGAGCCCGACTCGCCGACGGCGGCGTTGTTGATCAGCACGTCCAGCTCCAGCCCGCGCAGGCGTTCTCGGTCTGCAGCGTCGGTGATGTCGAGCTTGAACACCTGCAGCGGCTGTCCTCGGGTCTGGCATTCGGCCCGCAGCGCCTCGGCCTGGGACTCGCTGAAGGTGGTGGCGATGACCGCATGGCCGCGTGCCGCCAGCGTGAAGGCGGCGTCGCGGCCTATGCCGCTGCCGGCGCCGGTGATCAGAATCGTCTTGCCCATGTCCGCCCGTGATTCGTTGTTCATTGCACAAAGATGCGGGCCAGCCGGCCCATCGATGACCAGTAGCAGTCGCGGCCCCAGCCGGGGCTGGGGAAGACCACGCCCTGGGTCAGACCGCCGCTGCGCACGCGGCCGAGTTCATGGCCGGTGGCGATGTCCAGCACCACCACCTCCTCGCCGCCGCGCCGGTAGTCATTGACGACCAGCTCGCCGCTGTCGGGGTAGAGCAGCGCGTGACTGGCCATGCCGAACGGCGACTTCTGCCACAGCGGCAGCATCTTGCGGTCGTCCCCATCGAAGCGCCAGGCGCGCAGCACGCGGTTGGCCGCGTCGTGGCCGACGACGATGCGCCGCTGCGCGTCGTACAGCGGCGGGTTGGTGATGCTGCCGCCGTCCAGCCCGCTGACCGGCAGGGCCTGGTGGTCGGCGGCGTCGCTCATCGACACGCGCAGCAGCCGGTTTGCCGTGCGGCCGACGCCGGCGCCAATCATCTTGTAGAGGTAGCGGTGACGGCCGTTGTCCATGAACCAGGCGTTGCGGCCGTCGAGCACGATGTCCCAGCCAAAGGTCTGCGCGCTGTCGCCGATGTAATCGAAGCGCCAGTCGGGATCGAGCCGCACCGTCTGCGCCGCCTCGTCCCACAGGTAGCGCATGACGCTGCGCGTGCCCACCAGAAAGACCGTGTTGCCGATGGCGCTGAGCCGCGCGATCGAGGGCTCGGGCGCCTGCACCGGCTTGGCTGTCGGCCGCAGCGTGTCGGCATCGATGACGCTGAGGCGAGCCGGTGTGCGGTCCGACAGGTTCTTGGTCACCAGCCGGCCGTTGTCCAGTATCACGAAGGAGTTGTAGGGCTGATCGACCGGCAGCTGCAGCGAGGCCCGCGGCGCGCAGGCGCGGTCCAGCCTATGGGCGTGGCGGCCATAGACCACGTACAGATCACCGTTGCGATGCAGCGCCATGCCACCCGGCCACATCGGGCCGCCGTGCAGGCGCGGCGAGCGATCGAGCGTCTTCAGCGTCAGCGGGTCTATGCGCTCGACGCAGGCCGTGGTTGCCAGGCCCAGGCGCGCGCGCAGCGCCGAGTGCGTGAGCAGATAGACCTCGCCGGGCGCGCCGAGCACCGTCATCGTCGACAGCAGGGTGTGGCGCGTCACGCAGCCCAGCGTCTCGCCGGGGCGCAGGCTTAAGGCGGCGCTGCCGGATGCCGCCTGCAGCCGCTGCGCGCCGCCGTCCTCGGCGGGCCAGGGACTGCTCAGATAGCCGCTCATGACCGGCGCTGACGCCTGCGCCGCCGCAGCTTCCAGATCAACAGCGCGATCGCGCCCAGCAGGGCCAGCGCCGGCAGGGCCAGGCGCGGCACATAGACGTTGACCAGCGCATTGATCAGCACCTGGTGCGTGGGCTCGTAGCCCTCGGGCATGGGCAGCACGCCATTGGCCCTGGCATAGGCGGCATAGTCGGTCTGCATGGCCCGGAAGGCCTCGGGCCGCTGCTGCTGCAGATCGCGGGTTTCGCCGGGATCCTGGCGGATGTCGTATAGATGCCATTGACCATCGCCCAGCGGCGGCAGGTTTTTCACCAGTTTCAGATCGCCCTTGAACAGCGCCTGGTTGCCCGAGAGCTCGTAGCCGATCGGCTCGTCCGGGCCATGGACCGGCCCGGCCGCGCCGGTCAGCACCGGCAGCAGGCTGGTGCCGGTCAGCGGCTCGACCGGCCGGCCCTGGTAGCTGCTGCCCGGCCGCGCCACGCCGGCCAGATCCAGCAGCGTCGGCACGATGTCGCTGACATGGGTGAAGTCCGGCTGGATGCGGTTGGTCGGCATGCCCGCCACGCCGGCCACGATCAGCGGCACGCGCAGGCCGCCCTCGCCGGCGTAGAACTTGTAGGTGCTCAGCGGCGAGGTGGCGGCGCTGCCCCAGCTCGGGCCAATCACCGTGTAGGCGCCCTTGGCGCCCAGCGAGTCGATGTCGCGCCGGTAGTTCTGGTCCAGCCACCAGCGGCCCAAGGTGATGGCATAGGGGTCGGAGCCCTCGGCACCGTTGTCCGACAGGAACAGGAACACCGTGTTGTCGTAGGCGCCCGTGGCCTTCAGGTGGGCGACCAGGCGGCCGACATGGAAGTCCATCGCCTCGGCCATGGCCGCGTAGACCTCCATGCGTCGCGCCTGGTAGGCCTTGTCGGTGTCGCTCAGCGCATCCCAGTCGGTCGTGGTGGCGACGCTGGCGAGCTGCGTGCTGGCCGGCACCAGGCCAAGGGCCACGGCCTTGTCGCGCCGGGCCTGGCGCAGCGCCGCCCAGCCGTTGTTGTAGAAGCCGCGGTATTTGGCGATGAACTCGGCCGGCGCCTGCAGCGGAATGTGGTTGGACTGGAAACCTATGTAGGCGAAGAAGGGCTTGGCCTGGGCGGCATCGGCCTTGAGGTATTCGATGGTCTTGTCGACGTAGAACTGCGAGGAGTAGAAGTCGGTCGGCATGACCACCTCCTTGCCGTCCTCGTACCAGTAGACCCTGTCGGTCAGGTCCAGGTAGCGCTTGCCGGTCTCCCAGTTGTCGCTGCCGCTGTCGCCCTGCACCAGCGAGCGGTCGAAGCCGCGTGCCGGCGGCAGGTTGTGCGGCTCCTTGCCCACATGCCATTTGCCGGCCACATAGGTGCGGTAGCCGCCGTCGCGCAGCAGGCTGGCGACGGTGACGACATTGCGGTCCAGCACGCTCAGATAGCCCGGCTTGCCGACGTGGGACTGCGGAATCGTCTCGCGCATATTGCCCACGCCGTTGCGGTGGTTGTCCACCCCCGTGAGCAACATGGCCCGCGTCGGCGAGCAGGAGGCGGTGACGTGAAAGTTCGAGAAGCGCATGCCGCGCCGCGCCAGCTCGTCGAGATGGGGCGTGGCGATCTCGCCGCCGAAGGCGCCCACATCGCTGAAGCCCCAGTCGTCGGCCAGCAGCAGCACGATGTTCGGCCGCTGCGGCTGGGCCATTGCCGTGCCGGCGCAGGCCAGCAGCAGTGCCAGAGCGGCGCGCCGACTGTGGCCAGACATCACCTGACCCCCGAGGTAAGCAGCGCCTGCTGCACCAGGCCCAGCCGGTCCTGGCCCCAGACCGCCAGCGCGCCGACCTGGAACGAGGGCACACCCCACAGGCCCAGCGCGAACAGCGCCTCGCGGTTGCGTTCGGCGGTGTCGCGCCAGGCCTCGTCCTGCAGCGCGGCGCGGGCGTCGTCCCAGGACAGGCCTGCGGCCTCGACGATGCGGCGCAGGCCGCGATCGCTGCCGGCATCCTCCCCCTGGGCCCAGACGCCGTGCATGAAGGCCAGCACATAGCGCTGGCCCAGACCCTGGCGTTCGGCATGGGGAATCAGGGCCAGGCCGCGCTCGGTGGGCCTGCCCACCGGATCGTTCAGGCGGCCGAACGGAATGCCGCGCTCGAAGGCCTCACGCGCCGCGTCGGCGGCGATGTAGCTGCGCTTGGCCTTTGGCACCGGCAGGCCGCGCATCACCATCGGCAGCAGATAGCGCAGGCGCACTTGCGCGCCGGTCAGGCGGCCGAGCTCGAACACGCGCGGCGCGACGATGGCCGAGTAGGGGCTGCGCAGCGAGAAGAAGAAGTCTATTGGCGGCGGCGCGTCCAGTGCGACGGCTTCGCTCAGATCGGCGTCGGGCTGGAACAGCGGGCTGCGGACCTCGCCGCGGTTCGCGCCCAGCGCCTGCAGGCGCCGCTCCAGATGGTGCAGGCGGTCCAGCCCCCAGTACCACTCGCCGGCATAGAAGAAGGTGGCGCCGAGGTAGTGGCCCAGGCGCTGGCGAAGGGCGGCAGACTCGGCCAGATGCCTTTGTACGATCTCGGGTGCGGCCGGCGTCAGCGGCAGTTCCAAGCTCGCGCCACGCCACAGCGCCGCCGACAACGGCCCGGCGAGCGCGGCGAACCGGCCTTGCTGCTCGGCGCCCACCAGCAACGCGGTGGTCTGCGCCACCTGCTGCCGCGCGGGCTGCTGGCCAGGATCGCTGAAGTCCAGCCCCCAGCGCCTAGCCAGCAGCTGCGCATCGCGGCGGCTGTAGGCGATCAGCCGCTCGCGTTCCGGCGCGGCGCTGTCCGTCGGCGGGCCGACCACATGGGCCTGCAGCGCCACGTCATAGCGTGACAGCAGCTCCGGCAGGCAGGCCGCGGCCAGCGCGCTGTAGGGATCGTCGACCTGATGGAAGTAATGCAGCAGATGGGGCTGGCCGGCGCGCCGCCGCGCGGCCTCGGCGCTGGCGCGCCGTTGCAGCAGCCGTTCGCGCGACAGCAGGCGCTCGCTGATCGCAGGCATCAGCCACTGCTTCAAGCCCATGGCCGGACCTACCAGGCCTTGATGAAGCGCAGCTGCAGCGCGCGTGCCACCAGCGCGTTGCGACTGGCGAAGTTCTGGCTGTAGTGCAGATTGAAACCGGCATCCTTGCCGGGCAGCTTGTAGGACAGGAAGGGCCCGAAGCTTGAGTTCTGGTAGCGGCTGCCGCCGGCCGGTGCGGCGCTGCCGGAGTCGTCGGTGATCTGCTGGATGGTCAGCAGATTGGCGCCGACGGCCCAGTTGCCCATTACCTTGACGATGCCGCCCTCCAGATAGACGAAGTTGCCGCTGCGGTAGTCGGTGTCCTTGTTGGTCGTGTTGAAGCCGACCGACACGCGCCCCGCGACGGTCACCCCGGCATCCCAGGCCTCGTTCTTGTGAGCCGGGCTCAGCGAGTAGCTGACGGCCACGCCGGGGCGCAGCGTGTAGAAGTTGCCGAAGCCCGGATTGGGCCCGCGCGTCTTGTCGTACTTGCCGGTGGGCAGGTACAGCGACATGCCGGCCACCACCTTGAGGCGGTCCTGATGGCGTATCCAGACCGCCGACAGCTCGGTGTCGCCGACGCCCGAGACGTCGACGTTCTGGCTCGCCGCCTGGGCCGCCACGCCGGCCTGCACCTGGTTGTTGACGGCCGTCGCCACGGCCGAGATCGCGCCGCGCACCGCTGCTGGCAAGGCCGCATTGGGCGTGGGCGATACCGTGCCCAGCGCCTGCACCGGCACAAAGCTGCGGCTTTGCTTGATCAGCGGCACGTTGACGGCGAAGGCGAAGCGGCCGCCGGCAAAGTTGCTCTCCGTCATATAGCCGCCGAGCAGATTGAGCTGGGTCTGGTCCTGGTCGAAGGCGATGCTGCCCGGCGCCACGTTCAGGGTGTAGGTGCCGTCGGGCACCGCACCGCGTGTCGGCGTGCCGGTGGGCAGGGGCACGGCGCGGCCCGGCACGACGATGTTGTTGCCGGCATCGTCCACCACCTTGTAGATGCTCACGGTGGTCAGCGCGGCGGTGCCGAAGAAGCCAGGATTGTCGGCCGCGGCGGCGATCTCACCGCCGAACAGACCCACCGCCGACTGGCGCAGCTTGTAGCCTTCGCCGGCCTGGGCCTGCATCGCGCAGACGGCCAGCATCACGCCGGTCAGCAGCAGGCGTTTCATGGGGCGCGAAGAATTCTGGGTGAGGTTGGAATGCACGGCTTGTCTCCGGTTGTCGTGGGGCTGAGGCCTTGCGTGGTGGCCGGGCAGGCAAGCCGCACAAAGTTCAGTACACCTGTGTATGTTGTGGTTCAATGTAGCTCAACCATACACTTGTGTTTGTTCGGGTATTCACCACAATGCGCCAAATCCCCACCAAGCCCCATCCATGCCTGCGAAGCCGATGAAAGCCCCCACCAAGAGAGTCAGAGGCAGCGAGTCGTCGCGGCTGACGCGGGACGACTGGCTGGACGCCGCCTTCGACGCCGTGGTCGAGGGCGGTTTCGACAATATCCGGGTGCTGGCCATTGCCGACAAGCTGGGCGTTACCCGCGGCAGTTTCTACTGGCACTTCTCCGAGCATGCCGACCTGATCAGGGCCGTGCTGGAGCGCTGGCGCAAACGCGAGCTCGAGGAAGACGCGCAGCTGCAGGCCCAGGCCAGCGACGACGCGCGCGCCGATCTGGTGCAACTGCTGGACGTGGCACTGGCCCGTGGCGGCGCCGACCTGAAGGACATGCGCTTCGAGCTGGCCCTGCGCGGCCTGGGCCGCCGCGACCCCGAGGTGGCCCGCATGCTGGTCGAGGTGGACGAGGCGCGCATGGAGCTGTTCGAGTCCAAGTTCAAGCGCCTCACCGGCGACGACAAGAGGGCCACCGATCTGGCCGTGCTGTTCTACCTGGCCGTCACCGGCGGCGTTCAGGCGCTGGCCCGACCCTCGGGTTCGGGACGGGTGGCCGAATACATCCGCAGCGTCATCACCGACTATCTGATTCAGCGCCAGGGCCCCCCCTCGATCAAGTGAACTGGTACATAACCTACCCTCAGTCAGGGGTGGAAATTGCCGACGCTCGGGCTTAAGCTTCGCTCACCGTTCTGGCCTGGGTCAACGCTTAGCGGCCCGGCCGGCATCAACCCCGACCGCAAAAGGTTTACCGATGAAAAGCATGCTCCTGGCCGTGATCCTGACTCCGCTGGCCGTCGCCTCATGGGCCCAGACCCCCGCGCAGAAAGACAGCCCCGAGGCCTATGCGCTGCGCAGCGAGTGCGCCAGCAAGACCAGCGCCAAGCTCAATGCCAAGCCCCAGGCCGCCAATGAGTTCGTGTTCGTCTACTACAAGGGCGAGTACAAGGGTGAGGCGTTGGCCGGCCGCAATCTGGATTGCACCGAGCGCCAGTATGCCGCCTATCTGAACACGGTCGATCCCTCGCGCGTGATGTCGGCCTACCCGACCGCCGCCGGCCGTCCGCAGGTCAAACCCACGGGCAAGTGATCAATCCAGGCGCTCGACGGCCGGCATCGTCCAGCGGCCGTCCAGCGCCTCGTGCCTGGGCCAGTAGAGTCTGGCATTGAGCAGAAAGTCCTCGCCCCGGCGCACCGGCAGCCAGTTGCTCGTCGGCGCCTGGGTCGGTGCTTCGGCCTGCAGCCACAGATCGAGCGAGCCGTCGGTGTTGAAGACCAGCGGATCGCGGTCGCCCAGCGCATGGCGCTGCAGCGCATTGGCGATCAGGAAGTCGTCGGCGCTATAGGCGGTGACGGACCAGAAGGCCCGCACCGGGGGCAGGGTGCCGGCCTTGAAGTGCAGCCGGTAGCGCCGGCTGCCGTTCAACGGCCGGCCCTGGCCATCGACGCGGGCGCTGGGGTACATCGCATCGGCCGGCAGATTGGCGCCCAGGCCCACCATGGCCACCACCGCGCGGGTGTTGTAATCCTGGCCGTAGCGTCCCAGCAGCGCTGGCGGCGTTGACCAACCATTGACGAGCTCGCGCGGCTTGGCCAGTTCGCTGGCCACGCGGCGCTCGGCCAGCCAGCGAGCCAGAGCCATCTCGCCGCGCTGCATCAGCGTCCAGTCGAGTGCCTGACCTGGCCTCAGGCCCAGCTGCTCCAGCTTCTGCAGCACGGGGGCGTCCATGGCGGCCGGCGGGTTGTCCACCATCAGCCGCGCCAGCCTGGCGAAGAACTCGGTCGTGGCCATGGCCTGCATCTGCGCAATCGGCGGCGACGCGGGAGGCTCGGCCTTCCAGGCCGGGACGGAAGCGCTGCGCCCGGTCTGCCAATCGGTCAGGTGGCGAAGCGTCAGACCATCCTGGAGCCGGTGCACCAGTGGGTAGTCGGCCGCGCCGCGAGTCTGCGTGCGGCCGATCAGCCAGACGATGCGGGTCGGCGCGCGCACCAGGCTCAGCCCGGCCGGCACCTCGCCCTGCCAGTCGGCAGCGGCCAGCAACAGCCTCGCACCCTGGCCGCCATTCAGGCGTGTGCCGGGCGCGGCGAATACATTCGTCCAGGCGTCCATGAAGGGCATCAGCTCGTAGCGCGGCGCATTCGCCGGCATTTCGAACACCCAGGGCCCCTGCGCCATGTCGATGAAAGCGCTGGTGTACAGCGTGTCCACATTGGGCCGGACGACATCACGAAAGTCAGCGCCGGGAAAGCTGCGCACGCGCAGCAGCCGATTTTCCGGTCCCTGGGTGCGCGCCGCATGGGCGCGGGTGAGGTCCATCATCACCAGCGGGTAGCCGTAGAGATAGGCCTCAGCGCCCAGTCGAAGGTCGCCGGCCTTGAGATAGAGCAGAAACACAGGCACAACGGCCAGCGCGGCCAAGCCTAGCAGCCAATGTCTGATACGCCTGGGGGCAGGTGTTGCCACTTGGCTCAGGGCCCGGGGGCCAGCAGTACGGTGCGAAATCCCAGATGACTTGCGGCCAGATCTTCGTCCTGCGGCTGGCGAGCCCCGGCGCGGTAGCGCATGCAGTAGTTGGGCGCGCAGAGAAAGGAGCCGCCCTTGATGACGCGCTGCCGCGCCTGGCCGGCCGCGGGGCTGTAGAGATCGGCGGTCAGCTCCCAGACGTTGCCGATCAGGTCATAGAGACCCAGCGCATTGGGGGAGTAGCAACCCACGGGTGCCAGACCTATGAAGCCGTCTTCGCCTGAATTGAGCACCGGGAACGGTCCCTGCCAGGTATTGGCCTCGCGCGGCTGCTCATGGGCCGGCATCGGCGCGGCGCGGGCGCCGCGGGCGGCCCATTCCCACTGCGCCTCGGTGGGCAGCTGGCGGCCCTTCCAGAGGGCATAGGCCTGGGCGTCGGCATGGCTGATGGCCACTACTGGAAAGCTGTCGCGGCCCTTGATGTCGGTGCCCGGACCGCCCGGATGGCGCCAGCTGGCGCCGGCCACGTAGCGCCACCATTGATTGACGTCGTCGCGCCCCTGCACCTTGGCCGGGCTGATGAAGACCACGGCGCCGGGCCGGCGCAGCTCGGGCGGCAGACCTGGATGGGCGGCGGCATCGACCTCGCGCTCGGCGGTGGTGACATGGCCGGTGGCGGCCACGAAGCGGGCGAACTCGGCATTGCTGACCTCGGTGCGGTCCATCCAGAAGCCCTCGACGCTTTCCCCCCGGCGCGGCTGCTCCTCGGCATAGACGGTGTCGCCCATCTCGAAACTGCCGGCCGGCACCCAGACCATGCCCGGATGCGTAGCGTTGCCGGCTTGGGCCGGCAGTGCGCAATGGAGCCGCTCGCTCCGCGCGGCCGGCGCCGGCCGTGCCGCAAACCAGGTGGTCAGCGTCACCAGCATCAGGGCACTCACGCCCCACCACAGCCGCCTAGTTGTACCAGTAGGTGTATTCATCCTGGGGCAGCAGCTTCTGGTCCAAGGTCTTGTCGATGCTGATCGGCATCTCGATGAAGGAGGGCCACAGCGGCGGCGGCATGCTTCCATGGTGGGCCGTCATCAGCGCCTGCAACCGCGCCAATTGCAGCGGCTGATCGGCGGCCAGATTGACCTGCTCGGTCGGGTCGCGCCGCAGGTCGAACAGCCATTGCTTTTTCGGCCGCTCGGCGCTGATCAGCTTCCAGCCGCCGTCCTGCACCGCGCGGTAGGGGCCGTCGCGCCAGAACAGCGGCCGTGGCGCTTGCGTGGCGGTCGGCCGGGCCTGCAGAAAGGGCAGCAAGTTCACGCCGTCTATGGGCCGGTCGGTCGGCAGCGCGCCCCCCGCCGCAGCCAGGACGGTGGGCAGGATGTCGATGTTCGAGATCGCCTGTGCATAGTGCTGGCCGGCCGGCATCCGCGCCGGCCACCTGGCGACATAGGGCACACGCAGGCCGCCCTGGAACATCGTCAGCTTCCAGCCGCGAAAGGGCTTGTTGACGTCGGGAATGCCGATATAGCCCGGCGCGCCGTTGTCGCTGGTGAAGATGACCAGCGTGTTGTCGTCCAGGCCCTCGTCCTTCAGCGCCTGCAGCACGCGGCCGACGCTGCGGTCCACCGAGCGCACCATGGCCCCATAGACGCGGCGGCGGTGGTCGGGGATGTTGGGCAGCGCGTCGTAGTCGGCCTTGCTGGCCTGCAGCGGCGTGTGCACGCCCCAGTGGGCGAGGAACAGGAAGAACGGCCGGTGCTTGTTGCGCCGTATCGCCGTCACCGCCTCGTCGGTGAAGTAGTCGGTCAGGTATTTGCTCGGCTCGAACCATTTGCCGCCGTTGTAGCTGACACCGAAGCGCATATTTGGCCAGAGGAATTTGTCGATGGGATCGAAGTCCTGCTTGGAATTGACGACGCGGGCGTCCTTCTCGGGCAGGTACAGGCCGCTCTCCATGAACAGGCTCTCGTCGAAGCCCTGCTGGTTGGGCCGCATCTCGGGCGTGCTGCCCAGATGCCATTTGCCGATGTGCACGGTGTGGTAGCCGCGCGGCTTGAGCAGCTCGGCCACCGTCTGTTCGACGCCTGGCAGGCCGAGCTCGTTGAAGTCCTTGGCCTGGCCGGCCTTGTCCTGATCGACGACGACGGGATGGATGCGTGCCGGGTCGGCGTACAGCGCGCCAGCGACACGCGCCATCGCCCCCGGTGTCGGGGTGAACTCGACGCCGAAGCGCCAGGGGTAGCGACCGGTCATCAGCGCCGCGCGCGACACCGTGCAAACGGCGCTGCCGGCATAGCCCTGATCGAAGCGCACGCCATCGCGGGCGATGCTGTCGATATGCGGCGTCGGCACGCCCTCGGCCGCGCGCCCGCCGCCGTGGGCGGTGACATCGTTGATGCCCAGGTCGTCGGCCATGATGACGATGATGTTGGGTGGGCGCTGTGCCGCCGGCAGGCTGGCGCTGGCCGGTCCGGCCTCCCAGGGCACCGGCCGGTTGGGGTCGCGCGGGTTGACGATGTCGGTGTACCAGCCGAGCGAATACTGCAGCAGGTACAGGCGCTGGGTGTAGGCCAGTGCGAGCAGCGCGAGCATCGCAACGATCGCAATGAGGGCGGGCTTGCGCAATCGCATCGGATGTCCTTGAGGGCGGCTCAGCGCAGCAGCAGTACGGCGATGGCGCCGATCAGCGCCAGCAGCGCGCCCACGGCGCCGCGCACGAAGATCAGGCTGACGATGGGGCGCAGCGGAAAGATGTGCGTCTTCTCGATCGCCGCCCATTTGTGCACGGCAATGTCGGCGGCACGCTCGATGCTGAGGGCAAAGCGCAGAAAGTCGCGCCGACTGCGGTAGCGCACCATGGCCACGTAGTGCCAGGCATCGGCGTGGGCCGGCTCGATGAAGCTGCCGCTGCGCCGCGCGATGAACACCGGCACATTGCCGTAACGCAGCAGGTGCGGAATGATGGCCTTGCCGTAGCGGCGGTCGGCGGCGCGCGGGTCATCGCCCAGCTGCTCGTGCCCGGGAGGGTACAGGGCCTTGGCCCGGTAGCGCACCAGGTTCTGCATCACGAACTCGCGGCCATCGTCCTGCGCCAGCAGGGTGCGCACGCTGGCCAGCAGTTCCTGCTTGTTGGCCTCGGTGGCCAAGGCCTCCAGCTCGGCCATGTAGGCCTCGATCTCGGTGGCCGTCAACGGCCTGCCGCGACCGCCGTACCAGACCACGAAGGCGATGTAGAGCAGCAGCAGGGCCAGGCAGAAGGCAATCGACGGCGTCATTGCGCGGCGGCCTGCCCGACCACGCTGAACTGCGCCTGGTTGTCGCGCAGCCATTGCACGGAGCGGCTGGCGTCATGCTGGCTGGGGTGGAAGTCCGGGCGCAGATAGTCGCGCCAGCCGGCATAGTTGCCGCGCAGCAGGCCGTCCCTGGCGAACAGGAAGCGGGCACCACTGCGCCAGGTGCTCCAGCGCAGCAGGCTGCCGTCGTGCCAGAGATTGCGCACCGTCTGGCGCAGCACGTCGCTCAGAAAGGTGATCGTGATGTAACGGAAGATGCGCAGCCGCCACTCGTGGTTGCCGCTGATCGCGTTGTAGATGTCGAAGGCCGTGCTGCGGTGCTCGGACTCCTCGGCGCTGTGCCACAGCCACAGCGTCTGCAGCCGCGGCTCGCTGCCCTCCAGCGCCTCGGGATGGCGCAGCATCCAGTCGGCGAACAGGGCGGTGAAATGCTCGGTGGCGGCGGTGGCAGCGACATGGATGCGCACATCGCGGTGCGCGTTGTCCTTCAGCCGCCGCAGTGCCCGGCGCTCGATCTCGTTGCGGTAGCCGAGCCTGTCCAGGTGGTTGTTGAACAGGCTGTGGATGCGCCGGTGCGTGGCCTCCTGGCCGACAAAGCCCTGCACCTCGACGGCCAGCGGTGCGCGCTGCCCCTCCGGCAGCGACTTCAGTCCATTGCGCACCGAGTCGATGAAGTACTGCTCGCCGACCGGGAAGCTCATCGACAGCGCATTGAAGAAGGCTGAACGGAAGGCGTCGCCGCCGTTCCAGCGGGCCGGGAAGGGTGTCTCCAGGTCGATCAACAGCCGGCGGACGACTAGCTCACTCATTTCACATGCTCCGATACATCTCAGGCCCGCTCGCGCAACTCGCGCCGCAGGATCTTGCCGACATTGCTCTTGGGCAGTTCGGCGAGGAACTCGATCTGCCGCGGCACCTTGTAGCCGGTCATCTGCTCGCGGCAGTGGGCGACGATCTGCTCGGCCGTCAGGCTCGGCGTCTTCTTGACGACATAGAGCTTGACCGCCTCGCCGGTGCCGGGGTCGGGCTTGCCGACGGCGGCCACCTCAAGCACCTCGGGGTGCTCCATCACCACCTGCTCGATCTCGTTCGGATAGACGTTGAAGCCCGAGACCAGGATCATGTCCTTGAGCCGGTCGACGATGCGCAGAAAGCCCTGCTCATCCATCTGCGCCACGTCGCCGGTGCGCAGAAAGCCGTCGGTCGTCATCACCTTGGCGGTCTCCTCGGGACGCTGCCAGTAGCCCTGCATGACCTGCGGGCCGCGCACGCACAGCTCTCCGGGCTGGCCGAAGGGCAGTTCACGTCCCTGATCGTCGCGTATCGACACCTCGGTCGAGGGCATGGGCAGGCCGATGCTGCCGTTGAAGGCCTTTAGGTCCAGCGGATTGCAGGTCACCGTGGGCGAGCACTCGGTCAGGCCATAGCCCTCGACCAGCGGCTTGCCGGTGATCTGCTCCCAGCGCTGTGCCACCGAGCGCTGCACCGCGGCGCCGCCGCCGATGGCAAAGCGCAGCGCCGAGAAGTCCAGCCTGGCGAAGCCGGGGTCGTGGATCAGGCCGTTGAACAGCGTGTTGACCGCCGGAATCGAGGCGAAGCGGTACTGGGACAGCACGCGTACAAAGGCCGGCACATTGCGCGGATCGGCCACCAGCACATTGGCGCCGCCCATGCCGACGAAGCCCAGGCAGGCGCCCAGCGCGAAGACGTGGTACAGCGGGATGGCGGTGATGCTGATCAGCGCCTCGTCCTGGTCGAGAAACGGCGCGCTCCAGACCTGGCCCTGCTTGGCATTGGCCAGCACATTCAGGTGCGTCAGCATCGCGCCCTTGGACACGCCGGTCGTGCCGCCCGTGTATTGCAGAAAGGCCAGATCGCCCGGCTGTATAGCCACCGGCGTGAAGCCTGCCTTCGCGCCCTGGCCGCGCATGTCCGAATAGCTGACATGGCCGGGCAGGCTGTAGGCCGGGATCATCTTCTTGAGGTGGCGCACGGCGAAGTTGCCCAGCGTGCGCTTGGCCCAGGGCAGGGCGTCGGCCAGGCCGGTGACGACCACATGCCTGACCTGGGTTGCCGCGATCACCTTCGCCAGCGTGTGGGCGAACAGCTCGACGACGATCATCGCCTCGGCGCCCGAATCCTTCAGCTGATGCTCCAGCTCCCGCGGCGTGTACATCGGGTTGACGTTGACGACCACATAGCCGGCGCGCAGCAGACCGAACAGGCAGACCGGGTACTGCAGCAGATTGGGCATCATCAGCGCCACGCGGGCGCCGGCCGGCAGCTTCAGCACCGACTGGAAATAGCCCGCCACCTGCAGGCTCAGCCGGTCGAGCTCGCGGTAGCTGATGGCCACATCGGTGGCGCCGCTGATGAAGGCCGGCCGGTCGGCGTAGCGCGTCACCGCCTGTTGCAGGTAGTCCGCGATCGAGCCGATCTCGGCCAGATCAATCTCGGCCGGTACGCCGGGTGAATAGCTGTCGAGCCAGATCTTGTTGTCCATGCACCTGTCGTTTGCCGTTTGCTTGCACAAACAATACAGTAGTGTATGGAAAATGTCCCGTCAACGGGGCTGACCCTCGGAGCGCAGAGTTCAGCTGTGGCTACCAACTGCTATGCAAGGTGAAGCCAAGCCGCCCGGAGCGCGGTCTGACCGACAGGGTGGTCTGGGCGCTCAACTCCATGCGCAGGCCCTGGCGCAAATCGGCATACTTGTTGCGGGTCTGGAACACCAGGCCCATGCGCAACTGCCGTGCGCCCTGAGGCATCAGCCACTCGTCCGCTGAGGAGCGCACGGATGCGTTCAGCAACGGTGTCTGCAAGGTCAGATACGAGTGCCTGCCGGTGGCCACGGACAAGCCCATCAGCATGCCGGCCTGGCGGGTTGTCGGATCGAACGAAAGACGTTGCGCCGCCAGACTGCCGAAGGCGTGACTACGCTGCTCGACACCAAGGCCCAGGGCCAGGCCCGAGGGGTGCACCGCCCACACCATGGTCTGACGGGCGGTCTGTGACTGGCCTGCCAAGGCATCCGTCATCGGCGTCGACCCCGCGGTGGCCAATGGTGCCCCCTCGCTTTGGCTCAGGCGCAGCGCCGGTGGCGCCACGGTCGCCATCGCGGTTTCCACCCCGCCGCTCAGCTGTGCGAGTGTGGGTGTGGTGCCGCCTGCGAGCAGCAGGCAGGCGCAGAGGGTGAGGCGGGGTGCTTTCATCCTGACTCCTTGCGGCGACCGACTTCCGGGCTTGATGTATCAAGCCTAGGCGGCCGGGCGCGTGAGGGCAGTCGGTGGGCGGCGCTGCTGCTCGTCAGACAACACCTCGATCAGCAGGAGGTGCCTCAAATACCTAATCCACCACTTGCAGACCACTCTGCAAGTCCTTATTCCATAACGATATTTGCCTCTGACCTGCCTTAGCTTTCGACGCTAAGTGATTGATTTCATTGGGAAATTCTTACATTTCGTCCTTGACCCGGGCGAAAGCAATGGCTAAAGTGGGAGAAAGTGCACTTTAGTGGGTGAATGTGGCCAATTTCATGTTTCAGGGACCAGCAGCGCTCGCGCTGGACGCGAAGGGGCGGTTGACCGTCCCTGCGCGCCATCGCGAGGTGCTGCAGGCCATGGCACAGGGCCAATTGACCGTCACCAAGCATCCGGAAGGCTGCCTGATGGTCTTCCCCCGTCCGACCTGGGAGTCGTTCCGCGAGCGCGTGGCCGCCCTGCCGATGTCGGCCAGCGGTTGGAAGCGGGTGTTTCTGGGCAATGCGATGGATGTGGAGATAGACAACGCCTCGCGCGTGCTGATCTCGCCGGAGCTGCGTGCTTCCGCCGGTTTGAGCAAGGACGTGATGTTGCTGGGCATGGGCAGTTATCTGGAGCTGTGGGACGCGGCCACCTACGCCGCGCATGAGGCCAAGGTGATGGAGTCCGAAGTGCCTGACGCGATCAAAGACATGAGCTTCTGATGAGCATCGTCCAGACACCCGACGATTTCAAGCACACCACGGTGCTGCTCGACGAGGCCGTCGACGCGCTGCTGACCGACCCGAACGGCATCTACCTCGACGGCACCTTCGGCCGCGGCGGCCATTCTCGCCTGCTGCTGTCCCGCCTCGGCCCGCAGGGCCGGCTGATCGCCATCGACCGCGACCCCGAGGCGGTGGCCGAGGCGACGACCGGCGCCAACCGCATTGACGACCCCCGTTTCACCATCGTGCACTCGGCATTTGCCGATATGCGCGCCCAGCTCGACGCCCTGGGTGTGCAGCAGATCCAGGGTCTGCTGCTGGACCTGGGCGTTTCGAGTCCCCAGATCGACAACCCCGAGCGTGGCTTCAGCTTCCGTTTCAACGGCCCGCTGGACATGCGCATGGACACGACCCGGGGCGAAAGCGCCGCGGATTTTTTGGCCCGCGCCGATGAGCGCCAGATTGCGGAGGTGATACGCAACTATGGGGAAGAACGGTTTGCTGTATCGATTGCAAAGGCGCTTGTTGCTCGCCGGGAGAGCGGGAGTGCTGTTCGAAGCACCGACGAACTATCCGAAGTCGTGGCTCGTGCGGTCAAGACCCGCGAGCCGGGCCAGAACCCTGCAACGCGCACATTTCAAGCTCTTCGGATTTTCGTCAACGCCGAGCTTGAGGAGCTCGAGCAGGGGTTGATCGCGGCGATGCAATTGCTGGCCCCCGGCGGCCGCATGGCCATCATTTCCTTCCACTCGCTGGAAGACCGCATCGTCAAGACCTTCATCGCCCGCGAGAGCAAGGAGGAGTACGACCGCCGCGCCCCGTTCGCCGCACCGAAGGCGATGCGGCTGCGGGCGCTGGGCCGCATCAAGCCCGGCGAGACCGAGGTCCGTGCCAACCCCCGTTCGCGCTCGGCCATCATGCGTGTGGCTGAGCGGATGGAGTCGGAAGCATGACCCGGCTCAATGTGCTGCTGATGGCGGCGGTGCTGCTCAGCGGCATGTATCTGGTGCGCACCGCCTATGACTCGCGGCGCCTGTTCAACGAGATCGACCGCGCGCAGAACGAGGCGCGCCGGCTCGAGATCGATCTGCAGCGCCTGCAGGCCGAGCGCCATGCGCAGGCGACCAATCTGCGTGTCGAGCAGGTGGCGCGCGAGCGCCTGAAGATGCGGCCGATCACGCCGGCCATCACCCAGTCGGTCACCGACGCACGTGTTGCGAGCCCGACGGGAGGCAAGTCGTGAGCTGGTTCAAGCGCGGCGCAGCCAATGGCCCGAAAAGCGGCGCCACGGTGGCGCGCAGCAGCCTGCGCGCCAACAGCGCACGCAGCGTCAACTATTCCAGCAGCCCGCTGCTCGCCTCGAAGACCCCACCCTGGCGCTCGCGCCTGCTGGTGGCAGCCGTGGGTCTGGGCTTTTGCATCCTGCTGGGCCGGGCGCTGTACATCCAGGTCATAGGCACCGACTTCTTCCAGAAGCAGGGCGAGAGCCGCTACAAGCATGCGCTGGAGCTGCCGGCCAGCCGCGGGCGCATTGTCGACCGCACCGGCCAGGTGCTGGCGGCCAGCGTCGCCGTGCCCTCGATCTGGGCGATACCCAAGGACGTGGACGCCACGCCGCAGCAGCGCAAGGCCCTGGCCAAGCTGCTGGAGATCACGCCGCAGGAGCTGGACGCCAAGCTGGCCACCAGCCCCAAGTTCGTCTGGCTGCGCCGTCAGGTGGACACGCAGGTGGCCCTGGAGATCAAGCAGCTTAAGCTCAAGGGCGTGTTTCAGGAGGGCGAGTTCAAGCGCAAGTATCCTGAAGGCGAGGCCGCCGCCCACGTGGTGGGTTTCACCAATGTGGAAGAGCGTGGCCAGGAGGGCATCGAACTGGCCTTCCAGAAGGAGCTGCAGGGCCGTGACGGCAGCCGCAATGTGGTCAAGGACCGGCTGGGTCGCGTGGTCGAGGACATCGGCGAGCGCATTCCACCCAGCAACGGCCAGGACATTGATCTGTCGATCGACTCCAAGGTTCAGTTCTTCGCCTACCAGCGCATCCGCGACGCGGTGGCCGAGCACAAGGCCAAGGCCGGCAGCGTGGTCGTGCTGGACGTGAAGACCGGCGAGATCCTGGCCCTGGCCAACTACCCCAGCTTCAACCCGAGCGACCGGCGCAATCTGTCGGGCAACCAGCTGCGCAACCGCGCGTTGACCGATACCTTCGAGCCCGGCTCGACGATGAAGCCGCTGATCGCCGCGTTGGCGATGGAGACGGGTCGCGTCACGCCCGACACGATGATACAGACCGCGCCGGGCCATATCAGCATCACCGGCAGCACGATCTCCGACGCCCACCCCAACGGCCTGTTGAGCGTGGCCCAGGTGATACAGAAGTCCAGCAATGTCGGCGTCGTCAAGCTGGCGATGCAGATGCAATCGCGCGAGATGCACGAGATGTTCACCCAGGTGGGCCTGGGTCAACGGCCGCAGATCAACTTCCCCGGCGCGGTGACGGGCCGGCTGCGGCCCTACAAGACCTGGCGCCCGATCGAGCAGGCGACGATGTCCTACGGCTATGGCCTGAGCGCCTCTCTGTTGCAGCTGGCCCGCGCCTACACGGTGTTCGGCCGCGACGGCGAACTGATTCCGATCACCATGACCAAGCATGCCGACGATGTGGAAGTGGCCGGCGTGCGCGTGTTCTCGCCCAAGACCGCTCAAGCCGTGCGCCTGATGCTGCAGATGGCCGCTGGCGATGGCGGCACCGGCCCGCTGGCGCAGACCCAGGGCTATAGCGTGGGTGGCAAGTCGGGCACGGCGCACAAGCAGGAAGGCAAGGGCTATGCCTCGAACAAGTACCGCTCCTGGTTTGTCGGCCTGGCGCCGATCAGCAACCCGAGGCTGATCGTTGCGGTGATGGTGGACGAGCCGACCAATGGCAAGTACTACGGCGGCCTGGTGGCCGCGCCGGTGTTCAGCCAGGTCGTGCAGCAGTCGCTGCGCCTGCTCGGCGTGCCGCCCGATCTGGAGGTCAAGCCGCAGATCGTCGCCCGCCATATCGAAACCGTTCCGGAAAGCTTCTAGCGTGGCATTGACCCGTCTCAAATCCCCCGAAGCGGCCGCCCGCTGGCTGCAGGAATGGACCACCGGCGCGCTGCGCACGGACAGCCGCGCGGTGGCCGCTGGCGACGCCTTCATCTCCTGGCCCGGCTATGCCAAGGACGGCCGCGAGTATGTGCGCGCGGCGCTGGCCGCCGGCGCCGCCACCTGCCTGGTCGAAGACGAGGGCGTCGAAGCCTACGGCTTTGCCGACGCCCGAGTGGCCTCGCTGCCAGGGCTGAAGGCCAAGACCGGCCTGATCGCGGCCGCCTGCTATGGCGCGCCCAGTGAGCATTTGGCCGTGATTGCCACGACCGGCACCAATGGCAAGACCTCGACCGCCTGGTGGATGGCACAGGCCCTGAGTCTGCTGGGTCAGCGCTGCGGCGTGGTCGGCACCTTGGGCGTGGGCGAACCGCCTTTGCCGGGTGCCGACAAGCCCGCCGAGATCGAGTACAACGGGCTGACCACGCCCGACCCGGTGCTGCTGCAGGCGAGCTTTCACCGCATGGTGGAGCAGGGCTTCGCGGCCTGCGCGATCGAAGCCTCGTCGATAGGCATCAAGGAGCAGCGCCTGGCCGGCACGCGTATCCGCGTCGCGCTGTACACCAACTTCACGCAGGACCATCTGGACTATCACGGCAGCATGGACGCCTACTGGGCGGCCAAGCGCGAGCTGTTCGACTGGCCCGGCCTGCAGGCGGCGGTGCTGAATCTCGACGATGCCAAGGGTGCCGAGCTGGCCGTCGAACTGGCGGGCAGGATCGAAGTCTGGAGCTATGGCCTGAACCGCGACGATGCCCGGGTCTCCGCCCATGAGTTGCACTACCGCGCCGGTGGTCTGGCCTTCACGCTGAAGGAGGGCGGCGAGTCGCTGCTGGTCGAGACCGGCCTGATCGGCGAGTACAACGTGGCCAATCTGCTGTCGGTGATCGGCGGCCTGCGCGCCTTGGGCCATACGCTTGCCGATGCGGCCCGGGTGGCAGCCCAGGTCACACCGGTGCCCGGCCGCATGCAGCGCGTCGGCAACGGCCGCGAGCTGCCGCAGCTGGTGGTGGACTATGCCCACACGCCCGATGCGCTGGACAAGGCCCTGCAGGCGCTGGCGCCGCTGGCTGCGGCCCGCGGCGGCAGGCTGCTGTGCGTGTTCGGCTGCGGCGGCGACCGTGACCGGACCAAGCGCCCGTTGATGGGGGCCATTGCCGCCCGCCTGGCCGCCTCCGTGATCGTCACCAGCGACAACCCGCGCACCGAGGCGCCGGAACAGATATTGGCCGACATCGCCGCCGGCATGCCGGAAGGTACCGAGCGCCAACTGGTCGCGGACCGCCGGGACGCCATCCAGCAGGCCGTGCTGGGCGCCGATGCCCGCGACGTGATCCTGGTGGCAGGCAAGGGCCATGAGGACTATCAGGAAATCGCCGGTGTGCGCCGCCCCTTCTCCGACGTCGAGGAAGCCCGCGATGCGCTGATCGTGAGGGCCGGTTTGTGAGCGCGGCGCCCATCATGACGCTGGCCCAGGCCTTGCATCTGTTGCAACCCGCCATTCCGCAGGCACGCCTGGTCGGCAGCGGCGAGATCGAGTTCGCCCGCGTGCACAGCGACACCCGCAGTCTGCAGGCCGGCGATCTGTTCGTCGCCTTGCGCGGCGAGCGTTTCGACGCCAACGACTTTCTCGCCCAGGCCAAGACCTCGGGCGCCGTCGCCGCACTGGCCGAGCGCGGGCTGGACGCCGCCGGCCTGCCCGGCATCGAGGTGCCGGACGCCAAGGCGGCCCTGGGCGTGCTGGCACATGCCTGGCGCCGCCACTGCCATCTGCCGCTGATCGCGGTGGCCGGCAGCAATGGCAAGACCACGGTGACGCAGATGATCGCCAGCATCCTGCGCGCCTGGGTCGGCGACGCAGCACTGGCGACACAGGGCAACTTCAACAACGACATCGGTGTGCCGCTGACCTTGATGCGTCTGCGCCAGGACGATGCGCAGTGGCACCGTGCGGCCGTGATCGAAATAGGCATGAACCACCCGGGTGAGATCGCCCCGCTGGCGGCGATGGCCCAGCCAACGGTGGCCCTGGTCAACAACGCGCAGCGCGAGCACCAGGAGTTTCTGCAGACAGTGGAAACCGCCGCGCGCGAGAACGGCGAAGTCATCACGGCCTTGGGCGCGGCCGGTGTGGCCGTGTTCCCGGCCGAGGACCCCTGCGCGCCGATCTGGCATGAACTTGCCGGCCAGCGCCCGCATCTGAGCTTTGCCTTGCAGGGCGAGGCGGACGTGACCGGGCGGGCCAGCTGGGTTGATTCTGGACATTGGGCTTTGGAGCTGCACACCCCCGCCGGCGATGCCCCGGTCGCGCTGGCGGTTGCCGGTCTGCACAACGTTCGCAATGCCTTGGCGGCCGCCGCATGCGCGCTGGCCGCCGGCGCACCGCTGAATGCGATCGTCCGCGGGCTGGAGGCCTTCCGCCCGGTCAAGGGGCGCTCGCAGCTGAAGATCATTGCATTCCAAGGGCATGACCTGACCCTGATCGACGACAGCTACAACGCCAACCCCGACAGCGTGCGCGCAGCGATCGAGGTGCTGGCCTCGCTGCCCGGCCCGACCTGGCTGGTGCTGGGCGATATGGGCGAGGTCGGTGACAAGGGCCCCGAGTTCCACCGCGAGGTCGGTGCACTGGCGGCCCAGTTGGGCATACAGCACCTGTGGACCGCTGGCATCGCGGCGAGGGACGCCTCCGCCGCATATGGCCCGCAGGCCCAGGCATTCGACACAACGGCCGCCCTGGTGGCGGCCCTGCAACAGGCACCCACCGCAAGCGCGGTGCTGGTGAAAGGATCGAGATTCATGCAGATGGAACTGGTGGTCGCAGCACTCAGCGGCCCAACCCTGGATGGGGGCGCACATGCTGCTTAGCCTCGCCTTGCTGCTGCAGGAGCGCTACCCCGATCTGGGCTTTCTGCGCGTGTTCCAGTACATCACATTCCGTGCCGTGATGGCTGCACTGACCAGCCTGCTGATAGGCCTGGCCTTCGGTCCCTGGGTGATTCGCTGGCTGACCGCGATGAAGATCGGCCAGCCGATCCGCGAGTACGGCGTGCAGCAGCATCTGTCGAAGAGCGGCACGCCGACGATGGGCGGCGTGCTGATACTGATAGGCATCGCCGTCTCGACCCTGCTCTGGTTCGACTGGAGCAATCGCTTCGTCTGGGTGGTGATGATGGTCACCCTGGGCTTTGGTGCGGTTGGCTGGGTCGATGACTGGCGCAAGGTCGTGCACAAGAACCCCGAGGGCATGGCCAGCCGCGAGAAGTTCTTCTGGCAGTCGCTGATCGGCCTGGTGGCGGCGCTGTACCTGGCCTTCAGCGTGTCCGAGACCTCGAATCTGCGCGTGCTGGAGCTCTTTCTGCGCTGGGTGCAGAGCGGTTTCTCGAACGATCTGCCGCCCAAGGCCGACCTCTTGGTGCCCTTCTTCAAGACGGTCAGCTATCCGCTGGGCGTGTTCGGCTTCATCGCCTTGACCTACTTTGTCATCGTCGGCACCAGCAATGCGGTCAACTTCACCGACGGTCTGGACGGCCTGGCCATCATGCCGGTGGTGATGGTGGGCTCGGCCCTGGGCGTGTTCGCCTATGTGACGGGCTCGTCGGTGTACTCGAAGTACCTGCTCTTCCCCTACATCCCGGGCTCGGGCGAGCTCTTGATCTTCTGCGCCGCCATGGCGGGGGCGGGCCTTGCCTTTCTGTGGTTCAACACCCATCCGGCCCAGGTTTTCATGGGCGATGTGGGCGCACTGTCGCTGGGCGGCGCGCTGGGCACGATGGCCGTGATCACGCGCCAGGAGATCGTGCTGGGCATCATGGGCGGCGTGTTCGTCGTCGAGGTGCTGTCGGTGATGCTCCAGGTGAGCTGGTTCAAGTTCACCAAGAAGCGCTATGGCGAGGGCCGGCGCATCTTCAAGATGGCGCCGCTGCACCACCATTTCGAGAAGTCGGGCTGGAAGGAGACGCAGGTCGTCGTGCGCTTCTGGATCATCACCATGCTGCTGTGCCTGGTCGGCCTGGCCAGCCTGAAGCTGCGCTGAACTCCATCATGCGACACCTTCAAGACCTCAACGTCATGGTGCTCGGACTCGGCGAGTCCGGTCTGGCCATGGCCGCCTGGTGCGCCCGTTTCGGCGCCCGGGTGCAGGTCTGGGATTCCCGCGAGAACCCGCCGCAGGCCGCCGCCCTGGCCGAGAAGGTGCCGGCCGCCACGCGGCTGAGCGGCGAGTTTGCCGAAAACGTCTTGCACGGCGTGCAGCTGCTGCTGAAGAGCCCGGGGCTGGCCCCCGGCGACGCCCGCATCGCGCCGCTGCTGGCCCAGGCCCGCGCCGCCGGCATCCGCATCCAGGGCGAGCTGGATCTGTTTGCTCAAGCCCTGGCCGATCTGAAGGCCGAGCGCCGCTACGCGCCGGCCGTGCTAGCCATCACCGGCACCAATGGCAAGACCACGACGACCTCGATGACGGCCCAGCTGGTGGCCCGCACCGGCAAGCGCGTGGCGATGGCCGGCAATATCGGGCCAACGATGCTGGACACGCTGGCCGTGGCGCTGGACCTGGAGCCGGTGGCCGAAGTCGAGCCGTCGGCTGAGCCTGTTGTAGCCGAGGAGTCGACCGAAGCGGAAGAGCGGGCGCTTGAGGCGCCCGCCGAAGTGGAGGCAGAGCCCGAGCCCATTCCCGAGCAGACCACGCTCGAAGCGGTCGATGCCCTGCTGGACGAGCCGCCGCTGCCGATCAAGCCGCCGCCGCCCAAGGCACCGGTGTTCGAATACCTGCCCGAGGTCTGGGTGCTGGAGCTGTCCAGCTTTCAGCTCGATGGCGTGCAAGGTTTCGAGCCTACGGCCGGCACGGTGCTGAACATCACTCAGGACCATCTTGACTGGCATGGCGGCATGGAGGCCTATATCGCCGCCAAGGCCCGCGTGTTCGGCGAGCAGGGCGTGATGGTCATCAACCGCGACGATCCACGGGTTGAGGCCTTGGTGCCCGCGCCGGTGATGGTCAAGGGCGGCCGTGGCCGGCCGACGCGTGCCGTGTCGCGAAAGCTGGTGCGCTTCGGTCTTGACGCGCCGGACCGCCCGGGTGACTTCGGCCTGGTCACCGAGAACGGCATGGCCTGGTTGGTGCGTGCGCTGGAAGCAGATGAAACCATCAAGCGCCGCAAGGATGATGACGAGGAAGAAATCATCATCCAGCGCCTGATGCCGGCCGACGCGCTGCGCGTGCGTGGTCGTCACAACGCCTCGAACGCCTTGGCCGCCTTGGCGCTGTGCAGCACCGCCGGCCTGCCGCTGGCGCCGATGCTGCACGGCCTGCGTGAGTACCGCGGCGAGCCGCACCGCGTCGAGCATGTCAACACCATTGACGGCATTGATGCGATTGACGACAGCAAGGGCACCAATGTCGGCGCCACCGTGGCGGCGCTGACCGGCCTTGGGCAAGACCGCACCCCGTCAAGGATCGTGATCATCCTCGGCGGCGACGGCAAGGGTCAGGACTTCAGCCCCCTGGCCGCGCCGGTGGCGCGCCATGCCCGAGCCGTGGCCCTGATTGGCCGCGACGCTGCGCAGATCGAGGCCGTGCTGGCCGAGACGGGCGTGCCGCAGCAGCGATTCGACGACCTGCCGGCCGCCACCCAATGGGCGTTTGAGCAGGCCCAGTCCGGCGACTGCGTACTCTTGAGCCCTGCCTGCGCCAGCCTGGACATGTTCCGCAACTACGCGCATCGCGCCGAGGTCTTCGTCGACGCGGTGCAGGCCCTGGCCAGCGAAAGAGGCATGGCATGAGCATTGCCGACGCTTTCAGCCTGAGCAGCCTGCGCCAGCGCTGGGCCAATCTGGTCTCGCGCGAGCCCAAGGCCGAGGTGCCGGTGCGTGACTGGGTCAGCGTGTCGTCGGGCCAGTCGACCAAGCTGCTGGGCTTCGATCAGAGCCTGGTCTGGGTTGTGCTCGCGCTGATGGCCCTGGGCACGCTGATGGTCTATTCGGCCTCGGTGGCGATGCCGGACAACCCCCGCTTCTCGCGCTACACCGGCACCTATTTCCTGGGCCGCCATGCGGTGGCCGTGGGGCTGGCCATCGTTGCGGCGCTGGTGGTGGTGCAGGTGCCGATCAGCACCTGGGAGCGCTTTGCGCCCTGGATGTTTGTTGTCTCGCTGGTCCTGCTCGTGGTGGTGCTGATCCCGGGGGTGGGCAAGGTCGTCTATGGCGCGCGCCGCTGGATTCCGCTGGGGGTGATGAACTTCCAGCCCAGCGAGCTGGCCAAGCTCGCCATGGCCATGTACGCCGCCAGCTATATGGTGCGCAAGATGGACCTGAAGGAGAACTTCTTCCGCGCCACCTACCCGATGGTGATCGCCCTGGGTGTGGTGGGCGTGCTGCTGCTGGCCGAGCCGGATATGGGGGCCTTCATGGTCATCGCTGCGATCGCGATGGGCATCCTGTTCCTGGGCGGCGTCAACGGCCGCATGTTCCTGCTCATCATCACGGTGCTGGTCGGCGCCTTTGTGCTGATGGTGTCGCTGAGCGACTGGCGGCGCGAGCGCATCTTTGCCTATCTGAACCCCTGGGACGAGCGCTATGCCCAGGGCAAGGCCTATCAGCTGACCCATTCGCTGATCGCCTTCGGCCGCGGCGAGTTCTTCGGCCAGGGTCTGGGCGGCAGCATAGAGAAGCTGCACTACCTGCCCGAGGCCCACACCGACTTTCTGCTGGCCGTCATCGGCGAGGAGCTGGGCTTTGTCGGCGTGGCCATCGTCATCGTCGCCTTCTTCTGGCTGTCGCGACGCCTGTTCCACATCGGCCGCCAGGCGATCGCGCTGGACCGCGTCTTCGCCGGCCTGATGGCCCAGGGCGTGGGCATCTGGATGGGCGGCCAGGCTTTTATCAATATGGGCGTGAACCTGGGCGTGCTGCCGACCAAGGGCCTTACCCTGCCGCTGATGAGCTATGGCGGTTCGGCCATCCTGATGAACTGTGTGGCGCTGGCCATCGTCGTCAGAATCGACATCGAGAACAGACAGATGATGCGGGGGGGCAGGGCATGAGCTTGCGCGAACTCGCATTGAGTCTGGCCGATGATCTGGCGGAACTGGTGAAGGCGCTTGGCCTGCTGGCCACGGCGCAGTCGCGCGATTTCGAAGCACGCAAGCAGTACGGCCCGCGCAAGCCGCGCCGCAGCCTGCGCGCCGAAGCCAAGAGGGTCAAGTCATGACCAGTCGTCATCTGGTCATCATGGCCGCCGGTACCGGCGGCCACATCATCCCGGGCCTGGCCGTGGCCGAGGAGATGCAGCGCCGTGGCTGGACCGTTAGCTGGCTGGGCACATCCCACGGCATGGAAAACAAGCTGGTGCCACCCAGCGGCATCAGCATGGACAGCATCCAGTTCAGCGGCCTGCGTGGCAAGGGCCTGCTGCATACGGTGAAGGGCTGCGCCAAGCTGCTGAAGGCCTTTGTCGACAGCGCCGCCATCCTGCGCAAGCGCTCGGCCGATGCGGTGCTGGGCATGGGCGGCTATGTCTGCTTCCCCGGCGGCCTGATGGCCTGGCTGCTGCGCCGCCCCTTGATGCTGGTCAATGCCGACGCGAGTCTGTTGATGAGCAATAGCAGCCTGCGCCCGTTTGCCCGGCGCATAGGCTTCGGTTTCGACGGCGCGGCGGCCGCGACCACGGCCAAGGCGGTTGTCACCGGCAACCCTGTGCGCAGCGAGATTGAGGCCATCGCCGCCCCCGAGCTGCGCTACGAGGGCCGGCACGGCCCGCTGCGCGTGCTGGTTGTCGGTGGCAGCCTGGGCGCCCAGGCGCTGAACGACTGCCTGCCCAAGGCACTCGCCCTGTGGCCGCAGCTGGAGCGCCCCTGGGTCACGCACCAGACCGGCGCGGGCAACTTCGACGCCGTCAAGGCGGCCTATGCCGCTTCGGGTGTGCAGGCCGAGGTCGTGCCCTTCATCGACGACATGGCCCAGCGTCTGACCGAGTGCGACCTGGTCGTCTGCCGCGCCGGTGCTGTGACGGTCAGCGAGCTGTGCGCGGCCGGCGTGCCGGCCGTGCTGGTGCCGCTGGTGGTCAGCACCACTTCGCACCAGCGCGATAACGCCAAGTTCATGGCGCAGCACGGCGCGGCCATCCACCTGCCGCAGAGCGAGCTGAGCCCGCAGCGCCTGTTCGAGCTGCTGAGCACCCTTGACCGCTCCGCCTTGATGGCAATGGGCCTCAAGGCCCATGCGCTTGCCCGGCCCCGTGCCGCCGCGCGTGTGGCCGATGAGATCGAAAAGATGACTGATCAAAAGGCGTACGCATGAAGCACGCCGTCAAACGCATCCACTTCGTCGGCATCGGCGGTGCCGGCATGAGCGGCATTGCCGAGATCCTGCACAACCTGGGCTATGCCGTGTCGGGCTCGGACCAGAGCGACAGCGCCACCTCGCAGCGCCTGGCCTCGCTGGGCATACGCGTGCACATCGGCCACGACGCCGCTCACATTGCCGGCGCGCAGGCGGTGGTCACGTCCACGGCCGTGAAGCAGGACAACCCCGAGGTCACCGCCGCCCGCGCCGCCCGCGTGCCGGTCGTGCCCCGCGCGGTCATGCTGGCCGAGCTGATGCGCCTCAAGCGCGGCATTGCCATCGCCGGCACCCACGGCAAGACGACGACCACCTCGCTGGTCACCAGCGTGCTGGCCGAAGCCGAGCTCGACCCGACCTTCGTCATCGGCGGCATGCTCAACAGCGCCGGCGCCAATTCGCGACTCGGCTCGGGCGAGTACATCGTCGTCGAGGCCGATGAGTCGGACGCTTCGTTCCTGAACCTGCTGCCGGTGCTGGCCGTCGTCACCAATATCGACGCCGACCATATGGAGACCTATGGCCATGACTTCGCCAGGCTGAAGCAGGCCTTTGTCGAGTTCCTGCACCGCATGCCCTTCTATGGCTCGGCCATCGTGTGCGGCGACGATCCGGGCGTGCGCTCGATACTGCCGATGCTGTCGCGCCCCGTGATCACCTATGGTTTCGGCGACGACGTGCAGGTGCGCGCGGTTGACGTGCAGGCACTGCCCGGCGGCCAGATGCGCTTCACCGTGCAGCGCCGCGAGCTGAGCGACAGCGGCGCGGCCCTGCCCGATCTGGACGTGACCCTGAATCTGGCCGGCTCGCACAATGTGCTGAACGCGCTGGCCGCGATCTGCGTGGCCGCCGAGTTGGAGCTGCCCGATGCGCCGATGCTGAAGGCGCTGGCCGGCTTCGCAGGTGTGGGCAGGCGCTTCCAGCGCTATGGCGAGCTGCCGGCGACCAGTGGCGGCACCTTCACCCTGATCGACGACTATGGCCACCATCCGGTCGAGATGGCGGCGGTGCTGTCGGCCGCACGCGGGGCCTTCCCCGGCCGGCGCCTGGTGCTTGCCTTCCAGCCGCATCGCTACACCCGCACGCGCGACTGCTTTGAAGACTTCGTCAAGGTCATGTCCAGCGCCGACAGCGTCTTGCTGACCGAGGTCTATTCGGCCGGCGAGGCACCGATCGTGGCGGCCGATGGCCGCAGCCTGGCCCGTGCATTGCGCGTGGCCGGCAAGGTCGAACCTGTCTTTGTCGATGAGGTGAGCGCGATGCCGCAGGCGATCTGCCAGTACGCGCGTGACGGCGATGTGGTGATCGCCATGGGTGCCGGCAATATGGGCGGCGTGCCGGCCCAGGTGGTGAAGATGTTGAAGGGGCAGGGCGCATGAAGCTCGATCTGAATATTGATGTGAAGGCGCTGGGCAAGGTGGCCGTGCTGATGGGCGGCACCTCGGCCGAGCGCGAAGTTTCCAAGACCATGTCGGGCCCGGGCGTGCTAAAGGCCCTGCTGAGCCTGGGCGTCGATGCCCATGCCTTCGACCCGGCCGAGCGCGAGCTGGTCGAGCTCAAGCGCGAGGGCTTTGACCGCTGCTTCATCGCCCTGCATGGTCGGCATGGCGAGGACGGCACCGTGCAGGGCGCGCTGGAGCTGCTGGGCATCCCCTACACCGGCTCGGGCGTGATGGCCTCCAGCATCGCGATGGACAAGATCATGACCAAGCGTCTGTGGCTGGCCGATGGCCTGCCGACGCCGCGCTATGTGAAGCTTGCGGCCGATCAGCAGACCCGCGAGCACACCCGTGTCGTGCCCGACGAGCTGGGCCTGCCGCTGTTCGTCAAGCCGCCGCACGAGGGCTCGTCGATGGGGGCCACAAAAGTCGTTGGCTACTCGCAAATGCAGGAGGCCGTGGCCCTTGCGGCCCGCTACGATAGCGAGGTGCTGTGCGAGGAGTTCATTGATGGCGACGAGTTGACTTGCCCGGTGCTGGGTGAGGGCTTGAACGCCGTCGTGCTGCCCGTGGTCCGCATCCAGGCGCCGGCAGGCAATTACGACTACCAGAACAAGTATTTCACCGACAGCACGCGCTACCTCTGCCCGAGCGGCCTGCCGGCTGAAGAGGAGCAGGAAATCCAGCGCATCGTGCTCGCCGCCTACCGCTCGCTGGGCTGCCGCGGCTGGGGCCGTGCCGACATCATGCTGCGCGCGAGCGACCGCAAGCCCTTCCTGCTCGAGATGAACACCTCGCCGGGCATGACCTCGCATTCGCTGGTGCCTATCTCGGCCAAGGCCGCCGGCCTCAGCTATGAGCTGCTGTGCCTGTGGCTGCTTGCTCACGCCAGCCTCGATTCCGCCACGTCGCACTGAACGAACAGCCATGCGCGCCGCCACCTCCACCCACGACATCCAGTTGCCGCCCGACGTGCGGCTGATGAATGGCGTGTCGGCGCTGCTGTTCACCTTGATCGCCCTGGCAGTCCTCGCACTGCTGATGAGCTGGGTGGCGCGCCTGCCGGTATTCGGACTGCGCGCCATCAAGGTAGACGGTGAGGTCTCGCGCAACAGCGTGGCCTCGCTGCGCGCCAATGCCTTGCCGCGGCTGCAGGGCAACTTCTTCACGATGAACCTGGCCGCGGGGCGCGAGGCCTTCGAGGCCGTGCCCTGGGTGCGGCATGCGGTGGTGCAGCGGGTCTGGCCCAATCGCTTGGTGGTCAGCCTCGAAGAACACCATGCCGCGGCCCTGTGGGAGGGCAAGGTCGAGGGGGCCAATGCCGACAGCGAGGCCGCCGAGGAGAGCCTGCTGGTCAATACCCAGGGCGAGGTGTTCCAGGCCAACCTGGGCGATGTCGAGGACGAGAGGCTGCCGGTGCTGTCGGGCCCGCAGGGCACGGCGCCGCATATGTTGTCGCTGTGGCGGCGCGTGAACGAGGCGGTCGCGCCGCTGGAAGACAGCGTCGAGCGGCTGGACCTGTCGGGCCGCGGCTCCTGGCGCATCAAGATGGAACGTGGCGCGGTGGTCGAACTGGGCCGCGGCACCGATGACGAGGTGTTGCTGCGCCTGTCGCAGTTTGTTCGCACGGTGACGCAGATCACCTCGCAGTATCAGCGGCCTCTGGAGTCCGCCGATCTGCGCCATGCCGATGGCTATGCCGTGCACCTGCGCGGTGTGTCCACCACAACGGGCCCGGTCGGGCCCGTCAAGAAACGTTGAGGATTTATGGCCAAGGAATACAAGGATTTGGTCGTCGGCTTGGACATTGGCACCGCCAAGGTGATGGCCGTCGTGGCCGAGGTCATGCCTTCGGGCGAGCTGCGCATCGCGGGCTTGGGCGTGGCGCCCTCGCATGGCCTGAAGCGCGGCGTGGTGGTGAATATCGACGCCACCGTGCAGTCGATACAGCAGGCCTTGAAAGAGGCCGAGATGATGGCCGACTGCAAGATCAGCCGCGTCTATACCGGCATCACCGGCAGCCATATCCGCGGCCAGAACTCCACCGGCATGGTGATCGTGCGCGACAAGGAGGTCACGCCGGTCGATGTGGCCCGAGTCGTCGAGACGGCCAAGGCGATCAATATCCCCAACGACCAGCGTCTGCTGCTGGTCGAGCCCCAGGAGTTCGTGATCGACGGCCACGAGGTCAAGGAGCCGATCGGCATGAGCGGCGGGCGCCTGGAGGTCAAGGTCCACATCGTCACCGGCGCTCAGAGCGCGGCCGAGAACATCGTCAAGTGCGTGCGCCGCTGCGGGCTCGAGGTGGACCAGCTGGTGCTGAACCCCAGCGCGTCCAGCCTGGCCGCGCTGACCGACGACGAGCGCGACCTTGGCGTGGCCATTGTCGATATCGGCGCCGGCACCACCGATGTGGCCATCTTCACCGGCGGGGCGATCCGCCACACGGCCGTGATACCGATAGCCGGTGACCTGATCACCAGCGATATCGCGATGGCCCTGCGCACGCCGACCAAGGATGCCGAGGAGATCAAGGTCGAGTATGGCGTGGCCAAGCAATTGCTGGCCGACCCCAGCGACCAGGTCGAGGTGCCAGGTCTTGGCGACCGAGCGCCGCGCATGCTCAGCCGCCAGGCGCTGGCCGGTGTGATCGAGCCGCGCGTCGAGGAGATCTTCTCGCTGGTGCAGCAGGTCATTCGCGAGAGCGGCTACGAAGAGCTGCTCTCGTCCGGCATCGTGCTGACCGGCGGCTCGGCGGTGATGCCGGGCATGGTCGAGCTGGCCGAAGACATCTTTTTGAAGCCGGTGCGGCGGGGCAACCCGACCTACAGCGGCGCTTTGTTTGACATGGTGTCCAACCCGAGGTCCGCCACCGTGATGGGTCTGCTGGAAGAAGCCCGACTGGCCCGCACGCGCGGCCAGAAGGCGGCCCAGCAGGCCGGTTCGGTGAAGACCCTGTTTGGACGCTTGAAGGATTGGTTCTTGGGCAACTTCTGATGACGTTGCGCAGGAATTTTTATAGAGCCCAAAACGTTGGAAACGACAAAGAGGCTCAAAGCATGGGCGTAAGCCCGATAGTTTTTTTCAGTGGCAGCTGCACAATCGACCTAGGAGGTTCCATATGGCGATCGAAATGATCGAAGAGTTTGACCAAGGCACTCAGATCAAGGTCATCGGCGTGGGCGGCGGCGGAGGCAATGCCGTCGAACACATGATCAACCAGGGCGTTCAAGGCGTGGAGTTCGTTTGCGCGAACACCGATGCCCAGGCGCTGAACCGATCGAGCGCGCATCAGCTGATTCAGCTGGGCACCTCGGGCCTTGGCGCTGGCGCCAAGCCCGAAGCCGGCCGCGCTGCAGCAGAGGAAGCCGAACAACGCATACGCGACGCCATCACCGGCGCCAATATGCTGTTCATCACCGCCGGCATGGGCGGCGGTACCGGCACCGGTGCGGCTCCGGTGATCGCCCGTGTGGCCAAGGAAATGGGCATCCTGACCGTCGGTGTGGTGACCAAGCCCTTCGACTTCGAAGGCGGCCGTCGCACCAAGGCGGCAGACGCCGGCCTGGCCGAGCTGGAAGCGAATGTGGACTCGCTGATCGTCGTGCTGAACGACAAGCTGCTCGATGTGCTGGGCGACGACGTCACGCAAGACCAGGCCTTCGCCCATGCGAACGATGTGCTGAAGAACGCCGTCGGCGGCATCAGCGACATCATTCACATCCCGGGTCTGGTCAACGTCGACTTCGAAGACGTCAAGACGGTGATGAGCGAACCCGGCAAGGCAATGATGGGCACGGCGCAGGCCGGTGGCCCGGACCGCGCCACCAAGGCGGCAGAAGCCGCAGTGGCCTGCCCGTTGCTGGAAGGCATCGATCTGTCCGGCGCGCGTGGCGTGCTGGTGCTGATCGCCGCCGGTCGCTCGACCTTCAAGCTGGCCGAAAGCCGCAATGCGATGAATACGATCCGTCGCTATGCGGCCGACGACGCCCATGTGATCTACGGCACGGCCTATGACGAAACACTGGGCGACCAGCTGCGCGTCACGGTGATTGCCACCGGTCTGACCCAGGCCAAGCGCATGCAGGCGCCGCTGAGCGTGGTGCAGCCGCAGGTCAATCTGCGCACCGGTACCGACAATCTGCCGGTGCTGAACCAGCCGGTGGGCCACTTCCAGCCCGCACCGCCGCCGATGAGCAGCAATGACTTTGCCGGCATGAGCGTGCCCAGCGTCTGGCGCCATGGCCGCACGGCCGCGGCCAAGGTCGAGGCCCTGTCCAGCAATGGCATGGACGAGATCGAGATCCCGGCCTTCCTGCGCAAGCAGGCTGATTAAACGGGCTCAACCGGTGCGGGCGGCTGCCATCGCCCGCTGACCTGACTCCTGATGGTCTTGAAGGCCCCGCAGAACCTGTGGTTCTGCGGGGCGCTTTTGCTGGCCTCAAGGAGGCTGTCGGGCTTGGGGTTGGGCCCGCGCCGGGACGAGTTGCGGCGCCAGACTAGGCGTCGGCGAGGCGTGGGACAAGGCCCCCACAACGAGCCGGCAACGACGTATGGCGCCGCAAATCGTCCCGGCCCTTGGGGTTGAGCCTGCAAGGGGGCGCATCCGTCGTTGCAAATGCGCGCCGGGTGTACAACCCGGCTGTGCTTTGCGCCTAGACTGCACCCCCTTGCAGGCTCAACGCGGACCCAACCTCAAGCCCGACAGCCTCCTTACGAATCGCCGACAATCACGCCATGCTGCAGCAACGAACCCTGAAGTCCCTGACCCGCGCCGTTGGCGTGGGCGTGCACAGCGGGCAGAAGGTCGAGCTGACTCTGCGCCCGGCCCCGCCCGACGCCGGCATCGTGTTCCGCCGTGTCGATTTGCCCACGCCGGTGGAGATCAAGGTCGATGCCTATGCGGTCTGCGACACACGCCTGGCCACGACGATATCGCCCGGCGGCGACCCTGGCGGCGCCAAGGTGCAGACGATTGAGCATCTGCTGTCGGCCGCCAGCGGCCTGGGCCTGGATAATCTCTATGTGGACATCACCGCCGAGGAGGTGCCCATACTCGACGGCTCGGCGGCCAGCTTCGTGTTCCTGCTGCAAAGCGCCGGCATCGCGCTGCAGAACGCGCCGCGCCGTTTTCTGCGCGTGCTCAAAAGCGTGGAGATACGTGAAGGCGAGGGGGCAGGCCTGAAGTGGGCGCGGCTCGATCCCTTCCATGGCTACACCTTGAATTTCGAGATCGAGTTCGACCACCCGGCCGTCAACGCCACCGGCCAGCAGGTGCTGTTCGACATGGGCTCGGGCCTGTACAAGCGCGAGATCGCCCGCGCCCGCACCTTCGGCTTCACCAAGGACGTGGAGATGATGCGCTCGCGCGGTCTGGGTCTCGGCGGCAGCATGGACAACGTCGTCGTCATCGATGACTACAAAGTGCTGAATGCCGAAGGTCTGCGCTACGACGACGAGATCGTCAAGCACAAGATCCTCGACGCCATTGGCGATATGCATGTGCTGGGCCATCCGCTGCTGGCCGCCTACCATGCGTTCAAGAGCGGCCACGCCTTGAACAACAAGCTGCTGCGCAAGCTGCTGGCCCAACCCGATGCCTACGAGGTCGTCACCTTCGACGACGAGAGCCTGGCACCGCGCGGCTTTGCCGAACTGGCGCCGGCCTGGTGATCACCAACCTCCTTGAGGGCTGCACCCCATGATGCTGTTCCGCGTCGTCTTCGGCCTGCTGCTGCTGGCCGGCCTGCTGTGCTTTGCCATGTATATCGCCACCAGCCGGCCGATCTGGCGCCAGCGTGGGCTGGTGGTCGTGAAGTGGGCGGTGCTGGCCGGCCTGGGCTTTTTCGGCGTGCTGATACTCGAACGCCTGGCGGTGATGCTCTAGCTCTCCTGCACGTCGCGTCTTGGTGGACCGTCATAGGTCCAGATCAGATCGCGCGGAATCGGCCCCTTGTTGCGCCCCCCCTGCTGGGTCTGCTCCCAGGCATGGGCGAGTATGCCCACCGAGCGCGACAGGCAGAACAGGCCCCGCGCCAGCGGCGCCGGAAAGCCCAGCTCGGCATAGATCACGGCGGTGGCGCCGTCGATGTTCATCGGTATGCGCCGGCCGTTCCTGCGCCGCGCCAGCTCGTCCTCGATGGCCTGGGCGATCAAGGCAAAGCGCCCGCTGACGGCGCCGCCAGCGGCGGCCTCGGCCACCAGGGCCAGCAGGCGCGGCGCGCGCGGGTCGACAGGGTGGAAGCGGTGGCCGAAGCCCGACACGAACTTGCCGTGCAGGGCGATGGCCTCATCAAGACCTGATGCCGCCGCAGCTTCCAGTGTGGCGCCAGCGTCGACGCGCGCCGCCACCGCCTGGTACAGCGCCACCGCCTGCTCACCGGCGCCGCCGTGCACATCACCCAGCACATTGACGGCCGAGGCCATCGCATTGTTCAGGCCGACACCGCAGGTCGCGGCCATGCGTGCGATGGCGATGCTGGGCGCCTGCGGACCATGATCAACGGCGGCCACCAGGGCTGCTTCGAGCAGACGCGCCTGCGCCGCGCCGGGCAGTTCGCCGCGGGTCATCAGCCAGATCATCTGTGCGAAGCTGACCTGGCCGGTCAGCTGCTCGATCGGATAGCCGAAGTAGCGGATCTCGCCCGGCGCCATGTCGATGATGGAAGTGCGCCACCAATCGCGCGAGGGCTGCTGGCTGTCGTTGATGCTCATACCGCCTGCTCCTGTTTCAGTGCCGCGATGGCCGCGGCGTCATAGCCCAGCTCGGCCAGTATTTCGTCGCTGTGCTGGCCCAGCGTCGGCGGCGGCGTGGCCACCGAGGGGGCCTCGCCATTGAGCTTGAAACCGGTGCGCAGCAGGCGGATGTCGCGGCCCACGCCGGGCGCATCGGCAAACTCGGCCACCATGCCGCGATCGGCGATCTGCGCGTGGGCCAGGGCCTGCGGCACGGTGTAGACCGGGCCGGCCGGCACGCCGGCTTCGTTGAGCCGTTGCCACCAGTGCTCGGCCGAGCCGCCTTGCATGGCGGTCTCGATCAAGGCCTTCAGCGCGGCGCGATGCTGCAGCCGGCCCTGGCGCTCGGCAAAGCGCGGGTCGGTGATCAGCTCCGGCAGGCCCAGCACCCGGCAAACCGCTTCGAACTGCTCCTGCTTGTTGGCGGCAATATTCAGCAGGCCGTCGCCGGTGCGAAAGGTGCCCGAGGGGCTGGCGGTGACGTTCTCGTTGCCCATGGGCCGCGGCTCCTGGCCGGCCACCAGGTAGTTGGACACGGCCCAGCCCATCGTCGCCATCGCCGCCTCCAGCATCGACACATCGATGAAGACGCCGCTGCTGCGCCGCTTGTTGGCCAGGGCCGAGGCCACGGCAAAGGCGGCGGTGATGCCGCCAATCGTGTCGGCGACGGGATAGCCGACGCGCAGCGGCGCCGAGTCCGCGTCGCCGGTGATGCTCATCACCCCGCTCATGCCCTGGATGATCTGGTCATAGGCGGGCAGATCGCGCAGCGGCCCGCTCTGGCCAAAGCCCGATATGGCGCAGTAGATCAGTGTCGGATTCTCAAGCAGCAGGGCCTCGTAGCCGACGCCCAGGCGGTCCATCACGCCGGGGCGGAAGTTCTCCACCAGCACATCGGCCGTGCGTACCAGCCGGCGCAGCACCGCCTTGGCGCTGTCCTTCTTGAGGTTCAGGGTGATCGAGCGCTTGCCCGGGTTCTGGGCCAGAAAGGACACGCCCATATGCTTGCGGTTCAGCTCCGCATCCGCCCCCAGCTGCCGCGCCAGATCGCCGCCGTCCCGGGCCTCGACCTTGATCACATCGGCGCCCATATGGGCGAGCTGGTGGCAGCAGAACGGGCCGGCCAGCACATTGGTGAGGTCGAGCACACGTATGCCCTGTAGCGGTTGGAAGGCCATGGCGAGAATCGGGAGTTGTGAAGCCGATTAGATCACCCGCTCACCTGCATAGCCCCAGGGCCTCGATCTCGCCCAGATGCTCGGCATCATGGGCCGCCATGCCCTGCACCAGCGACCATAGCGTCACGCCACCGAAGCCGCCGAATATGCCCAGGCGCTGCGTGTTCCCGGCCAGGTGGTCGCGCAGCAGCGCCACATTGGCCCGCCGCTGGCGGCCAAACAGGTCAAGGGCCAGGGTCAGGTATTGCTGCTGATAACGCCGGGTCTTGGCCAGCGTGCTGCCATCGATCTCCTGCAACTCCGGCACCTCTTCGGCCAGCACGCGGGCGATGCGCAGGGTGTAGCCCTCGAGCTCGATATCGCGCAGATGGCAGACCTGCTCGGTGAGCGAGAACAGGGCGTCGCCAGGTCGCTCCAGCTGCCGGTCGCTGGGGCAGCGCTCGACCATGGCCTGCAAACGATCAGGCATCGACTGCAGGGCATCCAGGCAGGCGGCGATTTCAATCGGGGTGGGCGGTGTGTGCATCGGGTTTCTCGGGTTGACTGGTAACCATACGGTTACGTTATCATGGTGGAAAACCGCTGCCGGAAGCAAGCCTTGGGCGAATCACCGCATAACGAAATGCCGCAGTCGGCCTTCCAGGCGCTGGCCGATCCGACTCGCCAGGCGATCCTGAACGTGCTGGCCCAGGAGCGCCTGCATGTCGACGAGTTGGCAACGCGCTTTCCGATCAGCCGACCGGCCATTTCCAAGCACCTGCGCCTGTTGAAGGAGGCTGGTCTGGTGCTGGAGGTGCGCGAGGGTCGGCGCAACTACTATGGCGTCAATCTGCAGCGCTTGCGGGAGCTCGAGCTCTGGCTGGCCGAGCAGCGGCGCCTGTGGAACAGCAGCCTGGGCCGCATGAAGCGAGCGCTGGAAAAGGATGACGGCCGTGCTTGAGTCGGGTGCTCATGTTGAGCTGAACGGCCTGGTCATCGAGGGCCAGGTCTGGATAGACGCCAGCCCGACCCGCGTGTTCGAGGCGCTGACCACACCGGCCTGGCTGGCCGCCTGGTGGGGCGACGAGCAGATCTACACCAGCAGCAACTGGCAGATTGCCGCCGAGCCGGGCAGCGCCTGGCGCTGCGACATCCATACGCGCAATGGCGCCGCTCACGGCCTGTCAGGCGAGGTGCTGGAGGCCCTGCCGGACCAGCTCCTGAGCCTGTCCTGGCAGGCAAGCTGGCTGGCTCCGCCGCCCACCGAGGTGCGCTTCGAACTCGAGCCAGCGGACGGTGGCACCCTGCTGGTTCTCAGGCACCAGGGCTTTCGCCCCGACTTCAGCGGCCGCGACACCCACCAGGCTGGCTGGCCTTGGGTGCTGCGATGGCTGGCCCGGCAATTTCCTTTGGACACGGAGAACAGGTCATGACGACGACATTGCGCACTTGGCTGGACCAGGCCTGGGACCAGCACCCCGACCAACCCCAGGCGGTGGCTGATCGACTTGCCGAGGGCATTGGCCTGCTGGCCGATGGCACCGCGCCGGCCGAGGAACTGGCACGCTTCGGCGAACACCTGCTGCTGGGCCATCTGGATCAGGCTCAGCCGCTGCGCGACTTCATCGCTGCGATGCAGCCGGTGGCCGGCCGTGACGAGGCGGTGACCCGTGTGCTGCAGCGCGCGGCGCTTGGCCTGGTGCTGGCCGGCCATGACGCGGGGTCGGGGCCCGAGCTGCCCGCCGACGAACAGCTGCGTGCGATGGGCCAGGCGATGCTGGCCCATACCCGCCGCGCCGACCGCTCGGGCGCCCGGCAGCTTCTGGATCGGGCCCGGTCGCTGGCCGCGCAGGCAGACGAGCCCAAGTGCTGGCGCGCACTGGCCATCATCACCAACAACCTGGCCGGAGACCTGCGCTACTACCGCGTACTGGCCGGAGGCGCGGCCGATCCGCAGGGCGACGTGCTGATGCTGGAGGCCGCAGCGCTGGCGCGCAGGCACTGGGCCACCACCGGCGGATGGGTCGAAGTCGAGCGGGCCGACTACCAGCTGGCCCTGTGTCACGCGGCAGCGTGCCAGGGCGAGGCAGCGTTGCAGCATGCCAGGAACTGCCTGGCCGGCTGCGAGGCCAACCAGGCCGATGCCTATGAGCTGTTCTTCGCCCATGAGGCGCTGGCGATTGCCCATTCGACCCTGCTGCGCGAACAACGCAGCCGCATGGCGGCCAAGCTCGAGATGCTGGACGACGCCGGCGCCAGGGCCTATGCCCAGGCCACGCTGGCCAAGCTGGACGAGCGAATCAGCAAGTCTTAGGACGTTTCAGGGTTTGTCCGCGCTGCAGCAGCGCTTGCCGTCCCGGACACTGGAGCGGCCGAGCGCCGGTTTTGCTGGTTTCATCGATACCGTCACGCGCCGGCCCACCGCACGAGGGCAGACGCGTGAGCTCGAATTTGCAAGCCATGGCCGATCCCGGGGCCCTGCCTCCGGCGCTGCCGGCTGCTGATGAGCGGGCCTTGGCGGCCATGCGCGAGCAGGTTTCGCAGGCGCAGTTCGCCTATCTGGCCGGCAATATGCGGCTGGGTCTGGCCGTATCGCCATTGGGTGCGGGGCTGTTCGCCTGGGCTGTGACGCAGAGCGGTGCTGCGCAGGGCCTGGCCTGGTGGGCGGCGGCCCTTCTGCTGGTGATACTGCTTTACTTCGCCTTCGTCGCGCCGCTGCACCGTCGCCTGGCCGAGTTCGGTGAGTTCGAGCGCCTGTCCAGGGTGCAGATCGCCTTCCATCTGTTGCTGGGCGGGGTCTGGGGAGCGGGCTGCGCGCTGTACTTTGAGCCCGGCCTGTTGCGCCTGTTCATCCTGCTGCTGGCGGTGCTGGGCAACGTCATTGCGGTAGCCTCGGCAGCAGCGATCCACAGGCCCAGCGCCTATGCCTTCTGCGCTGCCACGGTGCTGCCCTTCGCGCTGCGCGCCGCCGCCTCAACCGACACCGGACCGCCGCTGCTGTTCGCCGCCGCGGCGCTGCTGCTGTCCACCAGTGTGTTGGTCTATGCGCGTCAGCATGGCGAGGCCCTGCTCGATTCGATGCGCATGCGCTTCGAGAATGCCCGCTTGAACGAGGCGCTGACCGAGCAGCGCGTGCGCGAACGCACCCGCGTGCTGGAAGACGCCAACCGCCACAAGTCCGAGTTCCTGGCCACCGTCAGCCATGAGGTCCGCACGCCGCTGAACGCCATCATCGGCATGAGTGGCCTGATGCTGGACACCCGGCTCGACCCCGAGCAGCAGGACTATGCGCTGACCATCCGCGATTCGGGCGAGACGTTGTTGACCATCATCAACGACATCCTGGACTTCTCGAAGATCGAGGCCGGGCGCATGGACATCGAGCAGCACCCGTTCGAGCTGCGCGACTGTATCGAGTCGGCGCTGGACCTGGTCAGTACGCGGGCCGCTGAAAAGCACCTGGACCTGGCCTATGTGTTCGAGAGCACTACGGAGGGCGAACCGCCGGCCGCGGTGCTGGGCGATGTGACCCGGCTGCGCCAGATCCTGCTCAATCTGCTGGCCAATGCGGTCAAGTTCACCGAAGCAGGCGAGGTCGTGTTGACGGTGAGCGTGAGCCCCCCGCCCGCGACTACGCAAGCGGCCCCCCGAGGGGGCCAAGTCGTCCTTGGGAGCGGCCCGGCGGACGACTCGCGGGCCGAAGGGCCGAGCCTGTGCTTCACCGTCCGCGATACCGGTATCGGCCTCAGCGAACAGGGCATGAGCCGGCTGTTCCAGAGCTTCAGCCAGGCGGACAGCTCGACCACGCGTCAGTACGGCGGCACCGGCCTGGGTCTGGCGATCAGCAAGAAGCTGGCAGAGCTGATGGGCGGGCGCATGTGGGCCGAGAGCGCGGGGCCGGGCCGGGGCAGCAGCTTTCACTTCACCATCGAGGCGGTGCCGGCCGAGCGGCCTGCCGTAGCGCGGCGCGAGTACATCGGCCCGCAGCCAGCATTGAAAGCCAAGCACCTGCTGGTGGTCGATGACAACCCGACCAACCGCCGCCTGCTGGCCCTGCAGACCGCCAAATGGGGCATGGTGCCGCGCGACTGCAACTCTGGTGAGGAGGCGCTGCGCACGCTCGAGCAGGCCGAGCAGTCCGGCGAGCACTTCGATCTGGCCGTGCTGGACATGCACATGCCCGGCATGGACGGCGTGAGCCTGGCGCGCAGCGTGCGCCAGCGCTGGCCCGGGCTGCCCCTGGTGCTGTTCAGCTCGCTGGGCCGCCGGGAGATCGGCGTCGAGGATGGCCTGTTCCAGGCCTATTTGCACAAGCCCCTGCATCAGAGCCAGCTGTTCGATACCCTTGTGGGCCTGATGGGCGAGGCGCTGGCGCCGCGTGTGGCCCCGCCGCCCCGACCCGGTCTTGACACGGGCCTGGCGCTACGCCACCCGCTGCGCATCCTGCTCGCAGAAGACAATGTCGTGAACCAGAAGCTGGCGCTGCGCCTGCTCGGCCAGATGGGCTACCGCGTCGATGTGGCCAGCAATGGCATCGAGGCGATCGAGTGCGTCGCCCGGCAGGGCTACGACCTGGTGCTGATGGATGTGCAGATGCCCGAGATGGATGGGCTGCAGGCGGCGCAGGAGATCTGCCACCGCTGGCCTTGCGGCGGGCGGCCGCGTATCGTCGCGATGACGGCCAATGCCATGCAGGGTGATCGCGAGGCCTGCCTGGCCGCCGGCATGGATGACTATGTGACCAAGCCGATCCGGGTCGATGCGCTGGTGGCGGCACTGGTGCGAACCCAAGCTGTACCGGGGGGCAGTTGAGATGACGGTGATCGACAGGCAGATTTTTGCGGAGCTGCAGACCACGGCGGGCGCCGAGTTCGTGGTCGAGCTGGTGCAGGCCTTTCTGGAGGACGCACCTGGCCTGCTGCGCGAGTTGTGCCGGGCCGCAGAGGCGGGCGACGCGCAGGCGCAGCGGCGTGCCGCGCACACGCTGAAATCCAATGCCTCCACCTTTGGCGCCACCGCTCTGGCCGATCTGGCTCGCGACTTGGAGCAGGGAGCCAACCCCGGCGCTGAGGCACTCGCTGCTCAGTTGCAGGCGATGGAGGCCGCCTATGCCGCTGCGGCAAGCGCCTTGACCGAGCTCAGCCATGCGTGACCCCGGCGCGCGGCTGCTGCTGGTCGACGACAACCGCGTCAACCGCCTGCTGCTGGCGCGCCTGCTCAGCCAGCTGGGCCATCAGGCCGAGCTGGCCGAGAACGGCCGCCAGGCCCTTCGCATGCTGCGCGAGCGCCGCTACGACCTGCTGGTGCTGGACATCGAGATGCCCGAGATGGACGGCTTCGAGGTCCTGAGCCGCATGCTCGAAGACCCCGAGCTGCGCGACCTGCCGGTGATCGTCACCTCGGCACTGGAAGGCCTGGACAACGCGGTGCGTTGCATCGAGCTGGGCGCCGAGGACTATCTGAGCAAGCCGGTCAATCCGGTGCTCCTGAAGGCGCGCATCAATGCCAGCCTCGAGAAGAAGCGCCTGCGCGACGCACAGCGCGATCTGGTCAGCCGCTTTGCCACCTTGGAGGTGGCGCAAGACCTGGCCCGCTCGGGCTTCTCGCTGGGCGGGCGGCGTGTCCATGGCGCGGTGCTGTTCTGCGATATCCGTGGCTTCACCCGGATGGTCGAGATGCAGACGCCCGAGGAGATCATCGAGCTGCTGAACACCTATTACACCCTGATGTTCGATGCCATCACCGGCATGGGCGGGGTGGTCAATCAGATCATCGGCGACGGCCTGATGGCCATCTTCGGCGCGCCGATGCCGCTGCAGGCGCCGGCCGCCTGCGCGGTGGCGGCGGCGCTGGAAATGGTGGCCATGATCGAGCAGTTCAGTGGTGAGCAGGTTGCCGCCGGCAAGCCGGCCCTGCGCATCGGCGTGGGCATAGCGTCCGGCCACATGGTCGCCGGCTACACCGGCACCCAGAGCCGGGCCACCTACACCTGCGTCGGCGACACGGTCAACCTGGCCGCGCGGCTGGAGGCGCATACCAAGGAGGTGCAGCGGGCCATCCTGATCGACGGCGAGTCCTGCGCGGCACTCGAGGGTGTGCTGCCCGACTATGCCGTGATCGAGGCGCTGGGGCTGGTGCAGCTCAAGGGCAGGGCCGCGCCGGTCGAGGTGTTTGCCGTGCTCAGGCCCCAATGAGCCTGGACGCGCTGCTCGCCTTGCTGATGGCCTATCTGGCCGACGCCGTGTCGACGCCGCGTCAGATCGTCGCCCACCTGGCGGCGCTGCTGGGTGTGGGCCTGGTGATGGCCGGTGCGCTGGTGCGCACGATGACGCCGCTGCGCTGGCTGGCCGTGGGCAGCAATATTGGCCTGCTGAGCTATGGCCTGCTGCATCCGTCGCCGATCACGATGAGCATCGCGGCCGTGCTGCTGCCGATCAATATCTACCGCGCCGTCGAGGTCACAAGACTGACCCGCAGGGTGCGCAGGGCCACCACGGCCGCCGAGCATGCCGGCCTCTGGCTCAAGCCGTACATGAAAACGCGCAAGCTGAGGGCCGGCAAGACGCTGTTCAGCAAGGGCGACCGCGCCGAGCATCTCTATCTGCTGGTGTCGGGCGAGCTGGAGCTGGTCGGTACCGGGCGCCTGCTGGAGCCGGGCCGCATCTTCGGCGAGATTGCGCTGTTCTCGCCGAGTGGCCTGCGCACCCAGACGGTGCGGGCACGCGGCCCCTGCACCCTGCTGCAGATCCATGACAGCACCGTCAAGCAGCTCTACTACCAGGAGCCGGCCTTCGGTTTTCACATGATTGAGTTGCTGGCCGAGCGCCTGAGCAATGATGTGCAGCGGGCCGAGCGCAGCGGCAAGACCGAGATCGGAGCCTCTCAGTAAGTTCGCCCGCCACCAAACTGCGCATGGGTGCGCCGCGTCAAGGTGGTGGATTTGGCCATCGCCGCAAACGAGGCGCCGGCATGGGCATGCATGACGGCGATGCCCAGCGCATCGGCCGCGTCGGTGCCTGGCAGGCCGGGCAGGGCCAGCAGGCGCTGCACCATCAGCTGCACCTGGCCCTTGCTCGCCCTGCCGTGGCCGACCACGGCCTTCTTCATCTGCAGGGCGGTGTACTCGGCCACCTCCAGATCGCAGGACACGAGGCTGGTCAGCGCCGCGCCGCGGGCCTGGCCCAGCAGCAGGGTGGACTGGGGATTGACGTTGACGAAGACGATCTCGACTGCCGCGCACTTGGGCTGGTAGCGCGCCACCACTTCGCGCACGCCGTCGAAGATGATCTTCAGCCGCTGGGGCAGCTGGCCGCTGGCCACCGCGTTGGTGCGTATCGTGCCGCTGGCCACGTAGCTCAGCCTCGGGCCATCGGCGTCGATGACGCCAAAGCCCGTCGTTTGCAGGCCAGGGTCTATGCCAAGAATTCGTATCGTCATTTGCTCAGTGAAAAATACCAGCGCACCGAATGGAAGAACACCGGGGCGGCAAAGCACAGTACCGCAATCCGGTCCAGCAGGCCGGCCGCGCCGGTGATGGAGCTGCGGTTGCCCCAGTAGCGCACGCCGGCGTCGCGCTTCAGCGCCTTCAGCACCAGGCCGCCCAGCGTGCCGGCGCCGGCGGCGATGAAGGCCATCACCAGCGCCTGGCCGGCCTTGAACGGAGTGATCCAGTACAGCAGCATGCCGACGATGGCGGCGCTCACGGCCCCGATAAGCCAGGCCCGCACCGAGAACGAGCGGCTGATGCGCCGCGCCAGCGGCCGGCGGCGCAGCCAGCGGCTGGCCAGCTCCTGGCCGATCTGTGCCGTGCCGGCCACCATCACCAGGAAGAACAGCAGGAAGGCGCCGCGGCCCTTGTAGTTGGGGAAGTCCAGCAGCAGCAGGGCCGGTGCATGACTCAGGCCATAGACGCACAGCATGATGCCCCACTGGATCTTGGCATTGCGCTCCAGAAATCGCTCGGGGTCGTCGGCCAGCGCACTGATCACCGGCAAGCCCAGGAAGCCGTAGACCGGCAGGAACACGGTGAACAGATCGAAGTGGCGGGTGCCGACCAGCACATACTGCAGCGGCAGCAGCACGAAGAAGGCCAGCAGCAGGCTGCGGTGATCGCTGCGGCGGGTGTGCATCAGCGTGATGAACTCGCGCAGCGCCAGGAACGAGAACACGCCGAACAGCAGGGTGGCGCCGACGGGCCCGGAGATCCAGGCCCCCCAGAAGATCACCGCCCCGCCCCAGACCGCGCGCAGATCGCGGCGGAACTCATGCTGCCACTCCTGCTGTTCGGCGGTCTGCTCGCGCTCGCGCAGCGTGCGCAGGAACGCCCCCACGCTGACCAGCAGCAGCACGCCGAACAGGATCACGAACAACAGGCCTACCTGCTGATCGACGCTGAGGTTCTTGAGCATGCTCATTGGGACACCGGCCTTTGCTCGAGCACCGCCGCGCGGGCCCGCTCCAGGAAGGCCCTCTTGTCCTCACCGGTTTGCAGCTGGATGGCCGCGCCGAAGGTCACGGTGCACAGGATGGGCGCCGGCACGACCTCGCCCTTGGGCATGACGCGCTGGACGTTGTCTATCCAGGCCGGTATCAGCTGCACCTGCGGGAACTGCTCGGCCAGATGGAACAGGCCGCTCTTGAAGGGTTGGGGCTCGCCCTTGTTGCTGCGCGTGCCCTCGGGGAAGATGACCAGCGAGTCGCCCTTGTTCAGGGCCTCGACCAGGGGCTCCAGCGGATCTTGCTCCTCGGCCGTGCGGGTGCGGCTGACATAGACGGCATTGAACACCGCCGAGGTCAGCCAGGTCTTGAACCTGCTGCTGGTCCAGTAGTCACGCGCGGCAATCGGCCGCGTGCGGGCGCGCAGATCGCGCGGCAGCGCGGCCCAGATCAGCACCCAATCGAAGTGGCTCTGGTGGTTGGCGAAATAGATGCGCTGCTCGGCCTTGGGCGGGCTGCCCTTCCAATGTCCTTGGGCGCCGGTGATCAAGCGCGCCAGCGAGGCCAGGAAGAGGCCGGTGAATTCTGCAAGCGTCATGGCGATCATGGTAGCGGGCTTTGTGTGCCGCAACCTTTTGCCCGGCCGGCGGTGCTCACGCAGTGCAGGTCCGAAGCGCCGCTTCGGGCCGCCAAACAATGAGGAGCCCGCCATGATTGCTCGTGCTTTGCCGTTCCTGCTCGCGTCGCTGCTGTGCTGCGGGCCGGCATCGGCCGTGACCCTCGGCATGACCGATACCTTCCAGGATGGCTCGACAGAGGGCTGGAGCAGCGGAGCGGCCAATCCCAATCCGCCCTTTGTGGCCGTCTCTGGAGGACCCGGGGGCGCTGGCGACATGTTCCTGCAGCTGGCGGCCACCGGCAACCCGGGGGCGGGTGGCAAGCTGGTGGCCTTCAGCGGCGCGCAATGGGCGGGTGACTATCTGGCCGGCGGCGTGACGGCCATCGCCATGGACCTGAACAATATGGGGGCGACCGATCTGAGCCTGCGCCTGTGGGTCGCCGCACCGGATGTGATGTCGGAGCAGCCGGTGCTGCTGAAGGCCGGGAGTGGCTGGACCCATGTGCTGTTCCAGTTGACCCCGGACGCGCTGACCGGCGCGGCCGCATTGGCGCTGAGCAATGTCTCGCAACTGCGCCTGTTCCATAGCACCGATGCCTTGTTCCCCGGCCAGAACATTGCGACGCAGCTGGGTGTGGACAATATCAGCGCCGTGCCCGAGCCGCAGACCTGGGCACTGCTGGGGGCAGGCCTTGCGTTGATCGCCGGTCTTCGCATGCGCCGCCGGTGGCGTGCGCCGCTGGTGCTGATGGCGCTGCTGGGCCTGGGCCAGGGAGCGCATGCCACCACCGTGCTGCCTGCCATCACCACCGGTGATATCGCCGTGCATCTGAAGACGGTGGCCAGCGGCATGTCAGCCCCCGATTACGCGATCAGCGCGCCGGGAGACACCAGCCGCCTGTTCGTCGTCGAGCAGAACGGCCTGCTGCGGGTGATAGAGAACGGCAGCCTGCTGGCCGCCCCGGCGCTGGACATCCGCAGCCGTGTGTCGCCGCCGCTGAACCCTGCCAACGCCAATGACGAGCGCGGCTTTCTGGGCCTGGCCTTCCACCCCGGCTTCAACACGCCCGGCAGCATCGGCTTCGGCAAGCTCTATACCTACACCAGCGAGGCCATACCCGCCGGCACGGCGCCGACCTTTGCCGCGCCCAACGGGGCGGTGCAGAACTACAAGAACCTGATCACCGAATGGCGCATCAGCCCCGGACAGCCCGGCGTGGTGGATCCGACATCGAGGCGCGAGATCATCTCCTTCGGCAAGAATGCCGGCAACCACAACGGCGGCACGATCACCTTCGGCACCGATGGCTATCTCTACCTGGGCCTCGGTGATGGCGGCAACGCCAATGACGTCGGCCCCAGCCACCTGGAGCCCGGCGGCAATGCGCAGAACCTGAGCACGCCCCTGGGCAAGATGCTGCGCATCGATCCCGTCGATCCCGCACTCACCGCCGCCAGCGCCGATCTGCTCAGCGGCAACGGCCAGTACCGCATTCCGGTCGGCAATCCGTTCCAGGGCGCTGGCCAGGTGCGCGAGATCTATGCGCTGGGCTTCCGCAATCCCTATCGCTTCGCCGTCGATCGCCTCGATCTGGGTGGCAACGGCCAGATCATCATCGGCGATGTGGGCCAGAACATGATCGAGGAGATCGACCGGCTGGAACTGGGCGGCAACTTCGGGTGGGGACTCAAGGAAGGTGACTTCCTGTTCAACCGCACCGGCCCGAATGCCGGCCAGATCGGCGCGCGCAGCCCGGGAAACCCGGTCGGGCTGATCGATCCGATCAAGGGCACATTGGCAACCCTGGAATACGACCACGGCGACGGCATCTCGATCACCGGCGGCTTCGTCTATCGCGGCGGCGCCATACCGGCACTGTTCGGCAAATACGTGTTCGGTGACCTGGCCCTGCGCACCGGCGGGGGCCAGCCGCGCGCCGATGGGCGGCTGTTCTACGCCGACCTGGTGACCGGCGAGATCAAGGAGTTTGCCCTGCCACAGTACGTCGATGGACAGCTGCCCAACGGCCTGACCGTGCATGGCTTCGGCGAGGATGCGTTGGGCGAGCTCTATGCCCTGGTCACCAACACGCCGGCCAACGGCACCGGGGGCATCGTGCTCCAGATCACCGCCGTGCCCGAGCCCGCCACGTGGATCAGCCTGGGGCTGGGCCTGCTGCTGCTGGCCGCTGCGCGGCGCAAGGGTTCAGTGTATGCACAGTGCCAGTGAACGCAGATGCCGCATCGCCGTGCAGGCATTGACCAGCGGGGGGGCTGCGAGCCAGCGCTGGGCCAGCTCGGCGTTGAGCGCCGGATGCAGCGCTCGCAGCAGCGCCACCGTGCCGGTGACGTGGGCCGCCGCCAGCGAGCTGCCGGAGGCAAAGTCGTAGCTGCCACCGGGATTCAGGGTCAGGATGTCACGGCCTGGTGCGCTCAGCACCTGTGTGCCGCCAGTCGTATCGCCGAGGGCGCGCACCGCCAGCACGCCGGGCACACCGCCGGGGAAGCCCTCGCCGCTGCCGCTGGCCGGCACCGCGCCGACGACGATGATGCCGCGCGTCAAGGCGTGCTCGGTGAGCTTTTGGAGCAGCGGATCCGCCGGGCCGCTGAGGCTCAGGTTGATGATGTCGGCATCGGCGGCAATGGCCGCACCCAGGGCCCGCGCCAGAGTGAAGGAGTCGCAGCGAGCGCTGCGCCCGGCCTCGGTGTCCCAGCAGGCGCGGTAGGCCAGCAGCCGGGCCTCCGGGGCGATGCCGACGATGCCCTGGCGGTTGTTCGCCACCGCGGCAATCACGCCGGCCATCTGCGTGCCGTGGCGCTCGCCGCCGGCGGGCAGGCCGCGGGCCTGAGCGACGAAATTACGCTCGCTGAGCACGCGGCCCTGCAGGTCGGGGTGGCTGGCGTCCAGACCGGTGTCTATCAGCGCCACGCGCACACCGGCGCCGCGTGACCAGCGCTGCGCCTCGGCCACGCCCATGGCTGTGAAGCCGCGCTGCAGGCCGATATAGGGATCGTTGTAGGCCGCCTTGTCCGGTGCGGTTTCAGGGGTGGCCAGCGTTTCGAACAGGTTCAGCGGCTGGGCCAGAGCCACGCGGGGATCGCGCGCCAGCGCGGCCAGCACGGAGGCTGAGTCGGCGCCGGCGGCCAGGCGGAACAACAGGCAGTGCAGCTTCAACGGCGCGATCGTCCAGCCGTCCTCGACCTGCAGCTTGAAATCTCGTGCCAGCGCCTCGGCCGCAGCCTCGCTGCCCAGACCGGCGCCATAGCCGGCGCCGCGCCGGTAGCTGGCCCGGGCGGTGCCGCCGACCGCGGGCAGGGCCGGGCGGTGGTCGGCCAGGGCGACGATGATCAGGCCGGGCTCCGCCTGGGGGCCGGGCTGGGCCTCGGCCACCCAGGGAGCGGTGGCTAGAGTGGCCAGGCCTGCCAGGACCAGGGCACGCAGGAGATTCATATCAGGGCTTTGGAGGCGTCAATGGTTCGGCCAGCAGCACGCCCGGCTCGGCCCGCAGGCGCTGCACGGCCTCGGCCACGCTGAGGCCGGCACCGGGCCGCAGGCCCAGCGCGAAGTGAGTGGCGTCGGTATTGGCCTGCAGCAGCTGCAACTCGTGGCGCTCCAGCAGCGCATGCAGCTCGCCCAGGCTCAGGCCGGGTGCCGGCACGAGCCGGATGTCAGCCACGGTGGCCGCCGACTGACTCAAGACCTGGTACTCGGCGCCACGCGGCCGCTCCCACAGCACGCCCAGCAGCGCGGCCAGGCCCAGTGCCTGCACGAGCACGGCCGCGATCATTGCGCTTTGCCAGCGGCCACGGCGTTGGTGCCCGGCGGGTGCGGTGGGCGCGGCGGGCGGCTGCGCTGCCAGCTTGTCCCACAGGCTGCCGGTCTGCTCGACATCGACGCGGCCCCAGAAGCGGCCCAGGGCTCGATCGGCATCGAGGGTGGCAGGTGCCGTGCGCGGCGCCATGCCATCGCGCAATTGGCGCTGGAAGTCGAACTCCGAGCGGCAGTCGGCGCAAGCTTCGGCATGGCCTTCCACCAGGAGGCGCTCGTCCTCTCCGGCGCTGCCGTTGACGACCCAGGGAATCAGATCCCAGGCGCGCCGGTGGGCCGAGTTCGGATCGCTATCCATGGGTGTGCTCATGCGTGCCCGGCCTCGATGCCAGGGGGGTGTGACTCGGCCAGCGCCGGCATCAGATTGCGCAGCCGCAGCCGGGCGTGGAACATGCGGGCCTTGACCGTGCCCTCCGCGCAGTCCATCACCGTGGCAATCTCGGCGCAGGACAGGCCGGCCAGATAGGCCAGCTCCATCGTCGTGCGCAGGTCCTCGGGCAGCAGGCGCAGGCCCTTGGTGACCCAGTCGCGCAACTCGTTGTCGGCGTCCGGGCTGGCCGCCGAGGCCTCGTCCAGCTCGCTCTGCACCAATCCATCCTGGCTGACCTCGGCGGCCGGCGTGCCGTCGCGCAGCGCCTTGAGCATGCAGCGGTAGGCGATGCCGGTGATCCAGGTGCCGACCCGCGACTCGCCGCGAAAGGCACCGGCCTTGCTCCAGACCACCCACATCGCGCTGTTGATGACGTCCTCGATCACATCGTCGCGCGCACTGAAGCGGCGCAGAAAGCGGGTCATCCTGGGGAAGTAGCGGCGGTACAGCTGTTCGAAGGCCGCACGGCTACCCGCCGCCGCGGCGCACAACTCGGCACGATCCTGGGCATCGGCCGGATCCGTGCCTTCGAACTGCTGAAGTGGTGGCATATCACGTGAGTGCCGCATTTTTGAATTATGGTTGCATCCCTGTGCCAAGCCACCATTTCTCTGCTCGCTTCATCCGGACTGCCCGAGCCCTCGGGCTTTGTGTGCTGGTCTGGCAGCCGGCCCGCGCCGACGACTGGAGCCATTCGGCCGCCCTGGCCACCGACTATGTGGTGCGCGGCATCAGCCTCAGCAACGAACATGCCTCGCTGGCCTGGGATATCAGCTACCGGGGTGATACCGGCTGGTCGGCCGGCCTGGGCCTGGCGGCGCTGGATCGCGACGCCGAGGGCCGTCGCCTGCTGCTGACCGCCCATCTGGGCCGCAGCTGGCAGCTGACATCGGACTGGGCGGCCGGCGTCGCGCTGAGCCGCTCGGCCTATCCGGGCAGCACGCGGCGCCACCGCTTCGACTCCAGCGAGTTCAGCGCCAGCCTGGCTTGGGACGGCCGCGTCAACGGCTCACTGGCATGGTATCCGGGCGCCTATCGCAACGATGCCCAGGGCCGCGCGCGCAGCGGCCATGCCCTCAGCGCCGAGCTGAGCCTGCGCCAGCGCCTGGTCGGGGCGCTGGCCCTGGATGCGGGCCTGGGTTACTACCGGCTGCAGGCCAGGGCCGGCAACGATCTGCCGGCCGCCGCGCTGGGCTATGGCTATGGCAATCTGGGCCTCAGCTGGGCCCAGGGCAATGCCCAGGTCTATCTGAGCCACATCACCAGCCAGGCCCACAGTCGCGGCCTGACCAGCGCCGCCCGCGCCGCCGACCGCTGGGTGCTGTCGCTGCTGTGGGAGTTCTGAACCCGACCGGAATCGCCGGGTGGGGTGCGATACTGATCTGAAATCAAACCTCGGGATGCCTCCATGAGCACAAGCGAGACAGCGGCAAAGCCGGCCGGCAACTGGACCGACCGTTCGCCACGGGCCTTCGGCTCGCTGACGCCCGAGGAATACATTGCGCAGCGCATCAACCCGATACGGGCCTGGTACGACAGGAAGGCCTCCGAGGCCAAGCGCAACCACCAGTGGATGCGCGCCTGTACCGTGGTCGGGGGCGCGCTGGTGCCGGTGCTGACCAATATTGATGGCTCCTGGGCCAAGACCATCACCACCGGCATCAGCCTGCTGGTGCTGGTGCTGCTGTCGCTGGAGAGTGTGTTCCATTACCGCGAGCAGTGGAAGAACTACCGCTCCACCGAGCAGACTCTGGAGAAGGAGTACTTCAACTTTGTCGCCGCCGAAGGTGCCTACCGGGGCCTGGACGAGAAGAAGGCCTTTCTCGAGTTCGTGGACCGAGTCGAGGGCGCGATCGCCTCCGAGAACTCATCGACGCTGAACGTGATGACCACGGTCAATGAGCAGAAGACCGACAAGCCGCCGCAGGTCAGCCAGGGCGATGTGTCGGTGACCGGGGGCACCGGCACGACCGTCGTCATGGCGGCTTCCACGACGCCTGCGGAGGAGCCTGCCCCGGCCCCCCCAACCGCGGCGGCTCCAACAGCGTCGCCTGCGCCACCCAAGCCCGAGACCCCCGCCCCATGAAGCGCCTGATCTTTCTGAGTTATTCACGCCCGATCAACAAGGCCCAGATCGACTTCATCGACACCCTGACCGCCTACTTGCAGCAGCGCGGCTACGACCCCCGCACCCTGGGCGTGACCGACTACGACATGGACGCGCCGCTGAAAGCGATCCGCCGCATGCTGATGGACAGCAACGGCATGTTGACGATCGCCTTCCGGCGCATCGCCATCGAGCGGGGCAGCAGCCGCCCCGGTGACACGGACGAGAAGCGTCTGGACGGCCAGTGGCTCAGCAGCCCCTATGCGCAGATCGAGCCGGCGATGGCCTTCCAGCTGGGGCTGCCGGTGCTGATCGCCCGCGAGAAGGGCGTGCTGGCCGAGGGCGTGCTGGAGCGGGGCGTGCTGGGCACCAGCCTGCCCGAGTTCGATCTCGAGCGCCCGGCGCAGGCCTATCTCAACTCACCCGAGTGGCAGCAGATCCTGCAGCGCTGGGAGGGCTTCGTCAGCCAGGTGATAGAGAACAAGGGCAATCCGCCGGTACTGTACTGAGAGGGCCCGTCAGGCGATCTTGCGCAGCAGGCCCAGCAGCTTCTCGAACACCGCGCCGTAAGGCGGGTAGAACAGCTTGGTGCCGGCAAAGCGCGACTGCCGGAACACCGGCTTCTCCTTGCTGAAGGTGCGGAAGCCCCATTCACCGTGGTAGGAGCCCATGCCGCTGGCGCCAACGCCGCCAAAGGGCTGCTCCTCCTGGCCCAGATGCCAGATGCAGTCGTTGATCGTGACGCCGCCGGCATGGGTCTGCTCCAGCACCCGCTGCTGCGCGGCGCTGTCATTGCCGAACCAGTACAGGGCCAGCGGGTGCTCGTGGCGGTTGATGTAGTCCAGGGCCTCCTCGACGCGCTGGTAGCCGACGATGGGCAGGATGGGGCCGAAGATCTCCTGGCGCATCACCGACATCTCGTCAGTGACATTCAGCAGCAGGTGCGGCGCCAGCTTGCGGCCGCTCAGCGCCTCGTCATGCGTGGGCAGCAGCGTGGCGCCACGCGCCTTCGCATCGTCCAGCAGGCCCTGCAGGCGGGCGTGGTGGCGGGGCGTCGAGACGCTGGTGTAGTCGGGGTTGGCGTCCAGCGTCGGGTACATGCGGCGCACGGCGGCGCGCACTGCATCGGCCAACGGCTGCACCAGCTCCTGCGGCGCCAGCACATAGTCGGGCGCCACGCAGGTCTGGCCGGCGTTCAAGAGCTTGCCGAAGGCCAGGCGCTCGGCGGTCATCGCCAGGTCGCAGCTGCGGTCTATCAGGGCCGGGGACTTGCCGCCCAGCTCCAGGGTCACCGGGGTCAGGTTTTTCGCCGCGGCCTGGGCCACCAGCCTGCCCACCGCGGTGGAGCCGGTGAAGAACAGATGGTCGAAGGGCAGCTGCGTGAAGGCCCGGCCGACATCGGCATCACCGACGATGACCTGCATCTCCTCCGGGGCGAAGAACTCGCTGACCATGCGGGCCATCAGGGCCGAGGTGGCCGGTGTCAGCTCGGACGGCTTGATCATCACCCGGTTGCCGGCCGCCAGCGCGGCCAGCGCTGGCGCCATCGCCAGGTAGTAGGGGTAGTTCCAGGGCGCGACGACGCCGACCACGCCCAGCGGCTGCGGCAGCAACTGGTTGCTGGCCGGCAGGAAGTGCAGGGCGGTCGACACGCGCTTCGGGCGCATCCAGCCGCGCAGATGGTGCAAGGCATGCTTGGCGCCGGACTCGACGGTGTAGACGTCGGCCAGCAGGCTTTCCTGGCGGGCGCGGTGGCCGAAGTCCTGCGAGATCGCCGCAGCCAGCTCGTCGCCGTACTTGGCCGTCATCGCGCGCACGCGCTGCAGGCGGTCCTTGCGCACCTCGAGGCTGGGCATGCGCTCGGCGGCAAAGGCGGCGCGCTGCTGCTCCAGCACCACGTGCAGGCGTTCTTGGAGGGACTGGTCCATGCTGTCTCCGGTTCGTTTGAGCGGAGATTACGCGCCAAACAGGCCGAGCGCCAACGGTATTGGCCCTTGGCTAGAGGCCAGCCTCTAGATCAGCCGTAGCCCGGATGGCAATCCGGGGCCACGATCAATGGCGGAAGTGGCGCACGCCGCTGAACACCATCGCGATGCCACGCTCATTGGCCGCGGCAATCACCTCGTCGTCGCGCATCGAGCCACCGGGCTGGATGACGCTGGTGGCGCCGGCATCGACGACCACGTCCAGGCCGTCACGGAAGGGGAAGAAGGCGTCGCTGGCGACGGCCGAGCCCTTGAGCGTCAGGCCGGCGTTCTCGGCCTTGATCGAGGCGATCCGGGCCGAGTCGATGCGGCTCATCTGGCCGGCGCCCACGCCCAGGGTCATGCCACCGGCGCAGAAGACGATCGCATTGCTCTTCACGTACTGAGCCACGGTCCAGGCGAACAGCAGGTCCTGCAGCTCCTGGGCGGTCGGCTGCTTGGTCGTCACCACCTTCAGATCGCCGGCCTTGAGGAAGTGGTTGTCGGCGGTCTGCAGCAGGATGCCGGAGCCTACGCGCTTGCTGTCCATCGCATTGCGGCCTTGCTCCCAGGGTGTGGCGCCACCGGCGGGCAAGGCGATTTCGAGCAGGCGCACATTGGCCTTGGCCTTGAAGATCTCGCGGGCCTCGGCGCTGAAGGCCGGGGCCATCAAGACCTCGACGAACTGCTTGGCCACATGCTGGGCGGCGGCCGCGTCCACCGGCCGGTTGAAGGCAATGATGCCGCCGAAGGCGCTGGTCGGGTCGGTCTTCAGGGCCTTGGCATAGGCCTCGGCCGCGTTCTCGGCCACGGCAACGCCGCAGGGGTTGGCGTGCTTGACGATCACGCAGGCCGGGGCTTCGAAGGCCTTGACGCATTCCCAGGCGGCGTCGGCATCGGCGATATTGTTGTAGCTCAGCTCCTTGCCCTGCAACTGCTTGGCCGTCACCAGCGAGCCGGGCGCGGGGAAGAGGTCGCGGTACAGCGCGGCGCTCTGGTGCGAGTTCTCGCCGTAGCGCAGGTCCTGCACCTTGATGAAGCTGCTGTTCATCTGGCCGGGGAACTGTGCCAGCGCGCCATCGTCCTGGCGGGCGCTGAGGTAGTTGCTGATTGCTGCGTCGTACTGGGCAATGCGGTTGAAGGCGGCCACCGAGCAGGCAAAGCGGGTCTTGTCGCTGGTCTTGCCGCCGGCCTTGAGCTCGTCGAGCACGGCCGCGTACTGGCTCGAGTCGGTCAGCACCGTCACGTCCTTCCAGTTCTTGGCCGCGCTGCGCACCATGGCCGGGCCACCAATGTCGATGTTCTCGATCGCGTCCTCCAGCGTGCAGCCGGGCTTGGCGACGGTCGCCTCGAAGGGGTAGAGGTTGACGGCCAGGATGTCTATCATCGTGATGCCGTGCTGGCCGGCCGCGGCCATGTGCTCGGGCAGGTCGCGGCGCGCCAGCAGGCCGCCATGGATCTTCGGGTGCAGGGTCTTGACGCGGCCGTCCAGCATCTCGGGAAAGCCGGTGTGCTCGGCCACCTCGGTGACGGGCAGGCCGGCATCGGCCAGCAGCTTGGCCGTGCCGCCGGTGGACAGCAGGCGCACGTTGAGTGCATGCAGGGCCTTGGCGAAGTCAAGAATGCCGGTCTTGTCGGAGACCGAGATCAGGGCGGTGAGTTGGGACATGGATAGCCTTTGAGAACGTTTGAATTCGGTGGCGCGGGCCTGGCAGTCAGCCCAGCAGCTTGTGGTCTTGCAGCTTCCGGCGCAGCGTATTGCGGTTGATGCCCAGCCATTCGGCTGCCTTGCTCTGGTTGCCGGCGGCATGCTTCATCACCACCTCCAGCAGGGGCCTCTCGACCACGCCCATCAGCATGTCGTGCATCGAGTGCGGTTCGGCCCCTTCCAGGTCGGCGAAATAGGCCTCGAGGTTCTCGCGCACGCATTCTTCAATGTGTTTTTTCTTGGTCATCTTGTTCCTCCGGGCCGATTCCACGCTGTGCCTCCCGATCGCAGTCAAGACGGACACGCTGCATGGCACTCAGGCCACCAGCGGGGTGTTGTCGGTTTCGTCGTCATTGGCCGCCACGTCCAGCCGTGGCAGTCGTTCATGGGCCTGTGCCAGCGCCTCGAACCAATCGGCCACGGCACGGATTTGCGTGTCGCAGCTTTCCAGCGTGTTCATATGGCCGCGAAAGTCTTCGCCGCCAGGCAGGGCGCGCACCGCCCAGCCGATGTGCTTGCGCGCCGTGCGCACGCCGGAGCGCTCGCCGTACAGCGTGTAGTGGTCTTCCAGATGCTCCAGCAGCCAGCTGCGCGCCTGCATCACCTCGGGGGCCGGCAGATGCTCGCCGGTGGCCAGGAAGTGCGCAATCTCGCGGAAGATCCAGGGCCGGCCCTGGGCCGCGCGGCCAATCATCACCGCGTCGGCACCGGTACGGGCCAGCACCTCGCGGGCCTTTTCGGGGGTGTCGATATCGCCATTGGCGACGACGGGAATGGTCAGCGCGGCCTTGACCGCGGCAATCGTGTCGTACTCGGCCTGGCCCTTGTAGCCCTGCTCGCGGGTGCGGCCGTGCACGGTGACCATGGCCACGCCGGCGTTCTGCGCGGCCAGCGCGATGCTCAGCGCATTGCGCTGGCTCTGGCACCAGCCGGTGCGCATCTTCAGGGTCACCGGCACGCCGTGGGGCGCGCTGGCCTCGACCACGGCCTCGATGATGCTCAGCGCCAGCCTCTCGTCCTGCATCAGCGCCGAGCCGGCCCATTTGTTGCAGACCTTCTTGGCCGGGCAGCCCATATTGATGTCGATGATCTGCGCGCCGCGGTCGATGTTGTAGCTGGCGGCCTCGGCCATCATCGCTGCATCGGTGCCGGCGATCTGTACCGCGATCGGGCCCGGTTCGCCATCGTGGTTGGCGCGCCGCGAGGTCTTGAGGCTGCTCCACAGTTCCTTGCGCGAGGTCACCATCTCGCTAACCGCATAACCGGCACCCAGGCGCCGGCACAGCTGGCGGAAGGGCCTGTCTGTGACGCCGGCCATCGGTGCGACAAACAGTCGGTTTGCCAGGGAATGAGGGCCGATGCGCATGGGGGAGGGGGAACGGGGAGCTGCTCAAAAAGGAGGCAGGAGTATAGCGGCCCCGCCGCCCGGACGGTGGCCGCGAACTGGGGATGTCTGTTTTTACAGTCCTTGACAGCACGACGACGGCCGGCCCCGATAATCGGCTCGCATGGAACTCTGGCTTCACTCTCTGCTGGCTGCGCTGGCCCTGCCCAAGTTCGGCTTGAGCACGATCTTTGTGGTGGCCTTCATCGGCGCCACCCTGCTGCCCATGGCCTCGGAGCCGGCGGTGTTTGGCCTGGTCAAGCTCAGTCCCGAACTGTTCTGGCCGGCGGTGCTGGTGGCCACTGCCGGCAATACGCTGGGCGGCGCTGTCACCTGGTGGATGGGTTTTGGCGCGGAGCGCGCCTATGAACTGGCCACGCACCGCAGCCCCAATGGCCGTGCGCTGCGCTGGCTGGAACGCTTCGGTCCCAAGGCCTGCCTGATCAGCTGGCTGCCCCTGGTCGGCGACCCGGTGTGTGCGGTGGCCGGCTGGTTGAAGATGCCCTTCTGGCCCTGCCTGGCCTATATGGCAGTGGGCAAGTTCCTGCGCTACTCGACCGCAACGGCCGCCCTGCTGTGGGTATTCCCCGGGCAATTTCGGCCCTGATGCTCGCGCGAGGCTGAGAAAATAGAGTTTCGCGCCCATCCGGCGTTCCCCCAACGACTTCTGCGTCCCATCCGGGCGTTCCATCCATGTCCACACCTGCCTACACCGAACTCCAGCAGCGCCACCAGCGCATGCACCGCCTGGCCCACCTGCAATCGATCGCCGGCTGGGACCAGGCCGCCAATATGCCCGCCAAGGGCAACGAGGCCCGCGCGCTGGCCATGGCCGAGATGGACGGCGTGCTGCACCAGATGCGCACCGATGCCTCGCTGCAGGCCCTGCTGGCCGCGGCCGAGCAGGAGAGCCTGAACGACGACGCCCGCGCAAATTTGCGCGAAATGAAACGCGAATGGCGCGCCTCGAACGCCTTGCCGCAGGCCTTGGTGGAGGCGAAGTCGCTGGCCATCTCGCGTTGCGAGCATGCCTGGCGCACGCAGCGCCCGGCGCAGGACTGGGCCGGCTATGCCGCCAATCTGCGCGAGGTCGTCAAGCTGCAGCGTGAGGAGGCCAGGTTGCTGGCGGCGGAGAGCGGCCTGTCGCTGTACGACGCGCTGATGGACCGCTATGAACCCGGCATGACCAGTGCCGAGGTGGACCGGGTGTTCGGTGATCTGCGCCAGTGGCTGCCGGACCTGATCCAGCAGGTGCAGGCGCGCCAGGCGCAGCAGACCACGTTGCAGCCGGTGGGTCCGTTCCCCAAGGCCGCGCAGCGTGCGCTGGGCCACGATGTGATGAGCCTCCTGGGCTTCGACTTCGAGGCCGGCCGTCTGGACGAGAGCGCCCATCCGTTCTGCGGCGGTGTGCCCGAAGACGTGCGCCTGACCACCCGCTACCGCGAAGACAGCTTCATGCAGAGCATGACCGGCACCATCCACGAGACCGGCCATGCGCGCTACGAGCAGAACCTGCCGCGCGAGCTGCTGGGCCAGCCGATTGGTCATTCACGCTCAATGGGCCTGCATGAGAGCCAGAGCCTCAGCTTCGAGATGCAGTTGGGCTGCCACCCGGGCTTTGCCAAGCTGCTGCTGCCGCTGCTGAACAAGCATATCGGCGAGAGCCCGGCCTTCGAGGTCGAGAATCTGACGCGGCTGCTGACGCGCGTGGCGCCGGGCTATATCCGTGTCGATGCCGACGAGGTCACCTATCCGGCCCATGTGATCCTGCGCTACGAGATCGAGCGTGCGCTGATCGAGGGCGAGATCGAGGTGGATGACATTCCGGCGCTGTGGGACGCGAAGATGATGGAGCTGCTCGGGATCGACACCCGCGGCAACTTCAAGGACGGCTGCATGCAGGACGTGCACTGGGGCGCCGGCCTGTTCGGCTACTTCCCCTGCTACACCTTGGGCGCGATGTATGCCGCCCAGTGGTTTGCCAGCATGCGGCGTGACATGCCCGACCTGGACCAGCGCATCGCCAACGGCGATCTCAACGCCGTGTTCGACTGGCTCAAGGCCAACATCTGGAGTCAGGGCAGCCGCTTCGAGACGCCGGAGCTGGTCAGGCGCGCCAGCGGCGAGACCTTGAACCCGGCGCACTTCCGTGCCCACCTGGAATCGCGCTATCTCGCCTGAATGAAATAAGCGCCTCGGTTGAGGCGCTTATTTGGGGAAGCGTGAACGCTGATCAGGCTTGCTTGCGGCGGCGGGCCACGGCGCCGACGGCGGCCAGACCGGCCAGCATCAGCGCATAGGTCTCGGGTTCCGGCACGGCGGCGGTGACCGAAATATTGTCCAGCGAGGTGCCCAGCGAATCGCTCTTGCCGGTCGCCCAGAACTTCAGCGTGGTCGAGGTCGAGGTGGCCAGCACCGTGGTCGAGAAGCTCGTCCACTGGTGGTTGCCGCTGTTGTTGAATGCCAGGCCGTCGGCGACCTCGGCGGTGTCGCCGAAGCTCCACTTCAGGCCATTGCTGTCGGCGGCCACGCCCTTGCGGTTCGAGTAGGTGAAAGACACCGTGTACCACTGGCCGATGTCGGTGGCGAGGGTCTGGCTGATCCAGCTGTTGCCGGTGGTGTCCAGCTCGACATAGCGCAGGCCGTCGAAGGCCGAGCCCTCCACATTGTTGCGCACCTCGACGCCCAGATCGGCATCTGTCGCCCAGCCGGCGATGCCCGGCTTGTAGATGCTCCAGCTGTTGCTGCCCTGGTCCGTCGCTTCGAAGCTGCCGTTGACCAGCAGATTGCCGGCGGCGTTGGCGAACAGCGGTGTGGCGAGCAGGGCGGCGATCAGAAGTTTGCGCATGATGTCCTTGGCCGGGGGCCTGTTGAGGGGTTCGTGAAGGTCTGCGTGGATTGTTGCGGGGCAGCAATCTGCCGCCATCACCCCGAACAAGGGGTGGCCCTCAGGCCACCGTGACACAGTTCACAAGCCCCCGGACTTCATGCGTTCTTGGTCATGCGCGGCAGCAGCCGCTCCAGCTCTGTCAGCGTGGCATCGAGCTTTTGCACCGCCCGGCCGCTGCGCGAGCGCGGTGGCAGCTTGCCGACCAGCACGCGTTTCTTCTCGTTCAGCATGGCGTCATTCAGCATCAGGCCGTGGCTCTCCAGCTTGGCGCGCACCGCGGTATCGCTGCGCAAGAGCGCGCGCGTTTGCTGATAGGCATGCTCGGCCAGATGGCGGCGCTGCGAGTAGCTGAAGGTATTGGCCAGGAACATCTCGGGGTCGCGATGGTCGGGCTCGAACAGCAGGATGTCGGTGTCAGGATGGCTGGTCTCGTAGCCGCGCAGCCCCAGCTCCAGCCGCGAATGTATCAGCGAGCGGAAGGTCTGGCTCAGCACCAGCGGCAGACCGCCGTCCACCAGGCGCGGGATCTTTTCGATGCGCGCATCGGCCTCGGGCTGGTCGGCCTGGGTGGCGTCGAAGGGCACCAGCGGGTTCAGGCAGATCAGCAGGTCGAGGCCCTCGTCCAGCAAGACGGTGGCGTGGATCGTCTTCTTCAGCGCCCCGTCCACATAGTGCCGCCCCTCAATCTCCACCGGCGGGAACAGCCCTGGCAGCGCGGCGCTGGCCTGCACCGCCTGCGAGATCGGCACATGGTCAAAGCCGGGTTGGCCAAATGCCGTGGCCTGGCCGCTGTCGAGCTGGGTGGCCACCAGCACCAACTTGTGCTTGAGCTCTCGGAAATCATTGCTGCGGCCGGGCAGGGCGAACTGGCGGCGCAGCTGCTTCTCCAGCGCCTCATTGGAGAATACGCCGGTGGGCAGCACTCGCCCCAGCCGCTCCAGCACGCCCGAAGTGGAGCGCTTGTCCACCGCCAGCTCCCAGGCCGCCTCGGCCAGCAGGGCCGGCAGGCGGCGCAGGCGCTGACCGAACTCGCGCCAGGCGGGCTTGAGCAGCAGGGCGGGTTCGAACACATCGACGACATCGCCGGTGTTCTCGATGAAGGAGGCGCACAATTCGCGCGGCGTCACGCCATTGGCCAGGCCCGCGGCCAGAAAGCCGCCAGCCGACACACCGATATAGCCGTGGCAGTCGGTCAGGTCCAGGCCCTTGACCGACTCCTCCAGCGCGCACAGCGCGCCGACCTCGTAGATGGCGCCCAGGGGTCCGCCGCCGGCCAGGGCCAGGCCGATACGGGGTTGGCCACCCGCTTTGGGGGATGTCTTGCTGTGCGCTTGAGCCATGTCAATCCGTCATCAGATGGACAAAAGCGCCTTCAGGGAAGGCGCTTTCGAGGGGGTCAGAGGCATCAAGCTCAGCTGGCCGTCTTGCGGGCCGCACGCTTGACAGGGGCCTTCTTGGCCGGGGCCGCGGGTGCAGCAGCGGTCTTCTTGGCCGGCGCGGCGCGCTTCCTGGCGGGGGCGGCTGCCTTGGCCTTGCCTACCGGCGTGCCGGTCAGCTTGCTGACGGCGGCGCTGAGTTCGTCGATGCGGGCGATCAGCGCGTCCACATCCTTGGCCGAAGGCACGCCCAGGCGGTTCATCGACTTGGCGACGCGGTCCTCGAAGATGGTCTCCAGCTTGTCCCAGTGCTGACCGGCCTTGTTCGTCACATCGTCCGCCATGCCACTCATCTTGCTGGTGACTTCGCTGATCTTCTCTTCGGCCAGGCCGCGGGTTTTGCGTTGCAAACTGACACCTTCCTTGACCAGGGTTTCAAACACCTTGCCACCTTCGCCCTGGGCCTTGGCAAAGGCGCCGAGGCCCGCCAACCAGATCTGCTGGGCCGAGTCCTTGATGGTCTGGGCGACCTGGCTGTCGAACAGGCCCGCGGGCAGACCGGTGGATGAAGCGGCTTGCTGTTCGGCCATCTTCTTGAGCTTCTTGACCATGCTGTTCGTCCTTGCTGGCTTATCCACCACCCCACCCCGGAGCAGCGTTCGATGGGGACTATAGGGCCGCACAGCGCACAAGACATCCGTATTTGCTAGTGAGGGGGCTCTATACCGGAGAGGCACTGGCTTCGGGAAAGCGCGCAGCGGCAAGGGCCCGGGATTGATCAAGAATGGGGTTGATCTCGACCTCAAGCGAACGACCAACAGTTCTTCAGGAGACACGCATGCAGTATTTTGTGACCGGAGCCACGGGCTTTATCGGTAAACGCCTTGTCAAGAAGCTGCTGGCCCGCCGTGGCAGCACCGTCTATTTCCTGCTGCGCGAGGAGAGCGCCGGCAAGGTGGCCGACCTCTTGAGCTTCTGGGGCGTCAACAAGACGCGGGCGATTCCGGTCTTCGGCGACCTGACGGGCAAGAAGCTGGGCGTGTCGGCCGCCGACGTGAAGACGCTCAAGGGCAATATCGACCATCTCTACCACCTGGCCGCTGTCTATGACCTGTCGGCCGATGAAGAGAGCCAGATCAGCGCCAATATCGACGGCACGCGCAATGTCGTCGAGTTCGCCAAGGCGATCGATGCCGGGCATGTCCATCATGTGTCGTCAATCGCTGCCGCCGGCCTTTACGAGGGCGTGTTCCGCGAGGACATGTTCGAGGAGGCCGAAGGGTTGGAGCATCCCTACTTCATGACCAAGCACGAGAGCGAGAAGATCGTGCGCAAGGAGTGCAAGCAGCCCTGGACGGTCTACCGCCCGGCGGCCGTGGTCGGCGACTCGCAGACCGGCGAGATGGACAAGATCGACGGCCCCTACTACTTCTTCAAGCTGATCCAGCGCATGCGCCAGATTCTGCCGCCCTGGATGCCGGCCGTGGGCCTGGAGGGCGGGCGCATCAATATCGTGCCTGTGGACTTCGTCGTCAACGCGCTGGACCACATCAGCCACACCGCCGCAGGCAAGGGCAAGTGCTACCACCTGGTGGACCCGATGGGCTACCGCGTCGGCGATGTGCTGGACATCCTGTCAAAGGCGGCCCACGCGCCGAAGATGAACCTGTTCATCAACGCCGCGCTCCTGGGCTTCATCCCCAAGAGCGTCAAGAAGGGCATGATGGCCCTGGCACCGGTGCGTCGCATCCGCAATGCGGTGATGAAGGACCTGGGCCTGCCCGAGGACATCCTGACCTTCATCAACTACCCGACGCGCTTTGACTGCCGCGACACCGAGGCCGCGCTGAAGGGCAGCGGCATCGAGTGCCCGAAGCTGAACGACTACGCCTGGCGGCTGTGGGACTACTGGGAGCGCCATCTCGACCCCGACCTGTTCATCGACCGCTCGCTGAAGGGCACGGTGGCCGGCAAGGTCGTGCTCGTGACCGGTGGCTCCTCGGGCATAGGCCTGGCGGCGGCGCACAAGTTTGCAGAGGCGGGGGCGATCACCGTGATCTGCGGCCGCGACGTGGCCAAGCTCGACGAGGCCTGCGCCGAAGCCAAGGCCAAGGGCTATGCCTTCGTGCCCTATGCGGTGGACATTGCCGACATGGCCGACTGCGACCGCTTCATCGCCCAGCTGCTGGTCGACCATGGCGGCGTGGACTATCTGATCAACAACGCCGGCCGCTCGATACGCCGCGCCGTCGAGGGCAGCTACGACCGCTTCCACGACTTCGAGCGCACGATGCAGCTGAACTACTTCGGTGCGCTGCGCGTGACCATGGGTCTGCTGCCCGGCATGGTGGTCAAGCGCAAGGGCCATATCGTCAACATCAGCTCGATCGGTGTGCTGACCAATGCGCCGCGCTTCTCGGCCTATGTGGCCAGCAAGTCGGCGCTGGACGCCTGGACGCGCTGCGCCTCCTCCGAGTTCGCCGACCAGGGCATCACCTTCACGACCATCAATATGCCGCTGGTGCGCACGCCGATGATCGCGCCGACCAAGATCTACAACAATGTGCCTACCCTGTCGCCCGAGGAGGCTGCCGACATGATCGCCCAGGCCTGCATCAGCAAGCCGGTGCGTATTGCCACACGGCTGGGCATCTTCGGCCAGGTCCTGCATGCCTTGATGCCGCGGGTGGCACAGATCGTCATGAACACCACCTTCCGCATGTTCCCGGACAGCGCGGCGGCCAAGGGCGACAAGTCGGCCAAGCCGCAGCTGTCGGCCGAGGCGGTGGCGATGCAGCAGATGATGCGCGGCATCCATTTCTGAGGCGCTTGCGATGAGTGAAGCGCCACGCATGCTGCACCACCTCTCGCTGGGGGTGACCGACCTGGCGCGCTCGGCGACTTTCTACGACGCCGTGCTCGGCGCCTTGGGGTATGTGCGGGTCTGGGCCGATGACGAGGCGATCGGCTACGGTGTGGCGGGTGGCGGCGATCTGCTGGCCATCAAGCTGCGGCCCGGTGCCTCACCTCCGGGGCCGGGCTTCCATCTGGCCTTCGGCGCTCCGTCACAGGAGGCTGTGCAGGCCTTTCATGCCGCTGCGTTGACGCACTATGGCGCCGACAACGGCCCGGCTGGCTTGCGTCCCCACTATGGCGCGCACTACTATGCGGCCTTTGTCATCGACCCCGACGGCCATCAGTTGGAGGCGGTGGTCAATCCGGCTTAGTCGCTGGCGAGGTAAACCCATGACTCAACGCGAATCCTCGGTCAATCCCGACGGCGTGTTCGAACCCTTCGGGGCCGATGAGGTGCCCTGGGAGGAGTTCAAGCATGAACAGCGCTTCGGGGTCAGGTTTCGCCAGCTCAACGAGTTTGGCGGCGGCACCCATGTGGGTTTCGGCATGGAAGAACTGGCGCCCGGCATGCAGGCCTATCCGGCCCACTTTCACATGCTGGAGGAGGAGCATCTCTACGTGCTGTCCGGCGTGCTGACTCTGCGCCTCGGTGAGCGCCGCTACCAGATGAAGGCGGGCGACTATGTCTGCTTCCCGGCGGGCCAGAAGGCCGGCCATGCGCTGTTGAACCTGGGCAGCGAGCCCTGCCGCTATCTGATCGTCGGCGAGCGCAATCCGAGCGAGGTGGTGGTCTACACCGATTCAGGCCGGGTTGGCGTGCGTCTGCTGGGCGAGGGCTTCCGCCAATCGGCGACGATGACTTACTGGGAGGGGGAGTCCGGCGAGAAGCCGGAACCCGACACCGGCCCGGCCGTGGTCAGCGGCTGAGTGTCGACCCGCTCAGGACCAGTTGCCGTGGCCGGCGCGGCGCATCGCATCGGCCAAGTGCGGGCGGGTGGCCGCGGTGTCACGGACCAGGGCACGGACCGACTCGCGGCTGCTGGCAGCTCCTGCCTGGTTCAGGAACTCCCACACCTTGAAGCCGAAGGCGACCAGATGCTCGGCGGTGGCTTGCACCGCACCGAGGCGGGCCGAATCCGAGGGCATGACGTGAACGAGGCTGGTGGACATGATGGTTTCCCTTTGCGTCTGCTGGAGGGAGCGATAACTCCCTGTCCGTGCCGGCATATTGCGGTTATTACTTAGGGTTGACCAATTGCGTTGTCGAATCCAGGTATCACTGTTGTGAATGGCCGTTGGCGGTAGTAGCATTGTTTGATGAATACTTCACGCCCGCTGAACTTTCGCAACCTGGATCTGAATCTGCTGCGGGTGTTCGATGTGGTGATGGAGGAGCGCAACGTCACCCGGGCCGCCGCCCGTTTGGCCATCACCCAGCCGGCGGTCAGCAATGCCTTGCGGCGCCTGCGCGAGGCCACCAACGAGGAGCAGTTGTTCCTGCCCACTGCGGCCGGCATGCAACCCACGCCCCATGCCGAGGCGCTATGGCCTGTCGTGCGCACGGCGCTGGCCCGGCTGCAGGAGGCCTTCGAACACCAGCAGTTCGATCCACGCAGCGCGGGCCAGAGCTTCACCCTGGCCATGGCCGACGCCACAGCCGCGCTGTTCGTGCCGCTGCTGGTGCAGCGTTTCGAGCGGGAGGGCTTCAAGGTCGGTCTGCGCATCGTGCCGCTGACCTCGCGTGACCCGCGCGAGATGCTGGAGCAGGGCCGCGCCGATGTCGCCATGGGCTTCTTCCCCGACGTCGCCTCGCTGGCGCTGGCCGATGACGACACCGGCGTGATACGCCATGCCGCGCTGTACTCCAGTGCCTATATCTGCGTGATGCGCCGCCAGCACCCACTGGCTGCGCCGGGCGCGCTGACGCTGGAGTCCTATTGCGCGGCCCAGCATCTGCGCGTCAGCTTTGCCGGGCGCCCCCACGGCTTTGTCGATGAGGCACTGGCCCGTGTGGGCAGGCGCCGCCATGTGGCGATCACCGTCAACAGCTTCTTCACCGGCGGCCTGGCCGTGCGCCAGTCCGACCTGCTGACCGTGCTGCCCAGCGGCTTCGTGGCGGCAAGTGGTCAGGCGGCGGATCTGGCCTGCCGCCCTGTGCCTTTTTCCCTGCCCGGCATCGACGTCAGCCAGGTCTGGCATGCCCGCCACGCCCATGAGCCGGCGCAGCGCTGGCTGCGCGAAGAGCTGAGTCGCGCAGCGGTCGAAATCTCGGCGGCGCAGTCCGCGGGTTGATCAGTACTCCGACTTCTCCGGCCGCCGCGCCAGCACCGCAATCGGCGGCGCCCAGCGTTCGCCGCGGGCCTTCTTGCTGGTGACCAGCGTGATCTCCGACGGTTCGAAGACCTCGACGTTGTGGGTGATAGGCGTGGTCAGCAGGTATTGCGCGCGGGTCGAGCGCAGGAAGTGGCCGACGAGCTGGATATTGCGCACGTCCAGATGGGCGAACGGTTCGTCGATAAAGACGAAGCCGCCGGCGCTGTCGTCGTCCTTCATCAGGCCGACCAGTAGTATCAGGCTCTTCAGCACCTGCTGGCCACCGGAGGCCTCGCCGTCGTTCAGGCCGACCTCGCCCTTGCCGTCGAAGTTGAAGCGCACCTGCAGGCCGGCCTGGGCCAGCACCATATCGTCGTTGTCCAGGTGTGGCAGCTCGGCCAGCGCGCTGACGCCGGCCAGTTCGCCCAGCTCCTGCACATTCTTCTTGTAGCGGCGCACGGTGGCGCGCAGCACGTCGATATAGCGCTCGCGGGCATTAAAGGCGGCGATGCGCGCCATTTCGTTGCTGGCGCGGCGGTCGTCCAGCTGCAGTGCCTGCTCCTGCACCTGGGCCTGCATCCGGGCGTGGCGGTCCAGCACCTGGCCATCGGTCTCCCATTGACCGGTGGCCAGCTCCTGCTCCAGATGGTGCGAGCGGATCTCGGCCTGCTTGGCGTTCTCGAACTCGTCGCGCAGACCCTGCAGCCGTGATGAAGTCACCCAGGCGGCTGGGAAACCGTTGCGCACGGCACGCGAGGCATTGGCGGCCGTGCGCAGATCGGCGCGGCGCTGCTCATGTTCCCGCAGCGTGCGGGCCAGTTGCTCCTCGCCGCTCTTCAATGAGCCCTGTGCGGCGTCGTAGTTGCTGTCGCTGCGCGTCGATTGCGTCAGCGCGCGGTCGTGCTCTTCATCGAGACCACTCATGCGGCCGGCGGCCTCCACGCGGGCCTGGCGCAGCGCCGGCAGGCGCGCGCGAGCCTGGGCAAACTCGTCGGCACGCTCGCTCAGGTCCTGCGCCGCCTTGTGGCCCTGGGCGGCCCGCTGCGCGTCCTTCAACTGCTGCTCGACCTCGTTCTGCTCTTTGACGATGCGGCTCAACTCGGTGTCGTAGCGGGCCAGTTCGGCCTCCAGCGCCTTGCGGCGCGAGGCCAGCGCCGAGGCGCCGAACTGAAAGTCGCGCGGCTCCACCCACAGGCTGCGGCCGCCACGGCCATCGCGGTAATAGGCCTCGGGCGTGATCCATTCGCCGCCCTGGCTGGCACCTGCTTCCGTGTCTTTCACGCAGCGTATGCTGGCCAGCTGGCGCAGCAGCCAGCCCGGCAGCTTGGCGCTGACCTTCAGCGCGGCCAGCAGCGAACTCTTGGGCGCGACGGCCGGCGCGGCTTCAGCCTCCGCCACGACGTAGTGGCGGTAACGCTCCTTGGCGGCCAAGCCCAAGGCGCGGCCCTCGTCGCTGCCGTGCGCCAGCACCACCACCCAGCGCGAGGGGCGCAGCAGGCCCTCGGCGGCGGCGCGCCAGGCCTCGTCGGCGATGTCTATGCAGTCGGCCAGCACATGGTGGGCAATGCCGGCCTCGTCGAGCGCGCGGCGAAAGCGCGTCACCTCGGCCGGCGGCGGGGGCAGGCGTTGACCGGTCAGGGCCTCCAGCGCCGCCTGGGCCTTGCGGTTCTGGTCGTTGGTGCGGGTATAGCTCTCGCGCAGGCCGTGCTGGCGGGTGCTCAGCTCCTCCAGCCGCTGGGCCAGCGCCTGGGCGTCGGTCTCGACGGCCGCAAGTGCCTTCAGCGCGTCTTCGCGCTTGGCCAGTTCCTCGGCCGGGCGTTCGGCATCGCGGGCGGCATCGAAGGCGGCGCGGGCTGTTCTGCGCTGCGTCTCCAGCTCGGTCAGCCGCTGCTTGGCGGCCTCGCGGGCCTCGAACAAGGCATGGAGCTGGGCACGCTTGGCCGCGTGGGCGCGCTCGTCGGCGCGGGCGAAGTGGCGCTGACGGTGCAGCTCGCGCAGGTTCAAGGTGGTGCGGGCGCGGGCCTCACTCCATTGCAGCACCGGCAGCACCTCGGTGGCCAGGCGCTCGCGTTCGCGCAGCTTCAGTTGGTACTGCTTGTAGCTGGTGACTCGGTTGCTGAGGTCCGACAGCTGGGCCTGCGTGTGCGACAGCTCCTGCGTGGCCTGCTCCACCTCCTTCAGCAGATGCTGCTGGTGGCTGCGCGCCTGCTCGTAGCGGTCCAGCACCTCCTGGTCGCCGAAGACCTCGAACACCAGGCGCAGCAGCTCTTTCGGGCTCAGCTCGCACAGTCTGTCGGTCTGGCCCTGCTCCAGGGCCAGCACGCGGCCGATGGCGCGGGTCAGGCCGGCGGCCTCCATGCGGCGCTTCCAGGCCTCCAGGCCCAGCCAGTCCTTCTCGCCGCGCTCGGCCAGTTGCTCGACCGTGTGTACGCCGTCGACGATCATGTAGCGGCGCTGCCAGTCGCCGCCATGGCGCTCGATGCGGCAGGCCAGCGTCACCTGATCGGCATACAGCAGCGAGCTTGAGAACGGCCGGCTCGAGTTCTGCCGGCCGCGCGGCCGGTTGTCCACCAGCGCGCGCAGCCAGGCCGTCTCGGCATTGGCGTGGCGGGCATAGGTCTTGTACGTGCGGCCGCCCGAGCATTCCAGGCCCAGCAGCGTGCGCATTGCGTCGAGCAGAGTGGTCTTGCCCGAGCCATTGGGGCCGGCGATGGTGATGATGGCGCCGTCCAGCGGCATGGTCACGCGCTGGCAATAGTCCCAGTGCAGCAGTTCCAGCGATTGCAGATGAAACATCAGATCTCTTCTTCGGGGGCAACTTCTTGTTCGGGCTGGCGCAGCTTGGCGATCGCAGGCGCGGCGACGGGGTCGGTGGTGCGCGCCAGCACTTCGGCCAGCGCGCCGTCGAGGATGCGTGGCGCCAGGGTGTCGTAGTCGAGCAATAGGTCCAGGAGCGGGCCCTCGGCAATGTCATCGCCGCGGCGGGTGATGAAGCCATTGCGCTCCAGCAACTTCAGATTGCCGTCCAGCCGCATCTTCTTGCCCAGCTGATTGCCGAAGTCGGCCAGCAGACTGCGGTAGGCCAGGGTCGGGCTGACGGCGGCCGCTGGGGGCAGCGGCTTGTCGGTGGCGAACATCTCGTTCTGACCTTCTTCCTTGGCGTCGGCGCGGGCCACCTGGCGCTGGCGCTTGGGCAGGATGATCAGCGACCACAGGACGATCAGCAGGGCGACGCCGTCGCGCGGCAGATCCAGATTGTTATTGGCCGCCAGGCCGGTCTCGCCGAACACCGCCACCTCGGCCGGGCGCAGCATGGCCACGCTGATGTGGTCGGCATACAGGTTGTCCACCACGCGCAGGCCCACTGCGCCCAAGCGCTCGGACAGCGCCGACCAGACCTCGGTGTCGATCAGCGCGCGGCGCACCAGCGAGTGGCTGCGCGGCAGCCAGCGGCGCGCGAGCAGTTGTGCCGCCAGCTGGGCGGCATCATCAAGAGCAGCGCTCATTCTTTGGAATCCTTGGTTGTCTCTGTGGGAAGAGCATCAGAAAGCGACGGGCCGCCCCTAGCTTTCTGAACCCCCTCGGGGGGCGGACGACGTAGGTCGTCGGCCTGGGGGCTATGTGTCCTGCGCAGCACGCCGCGGCTCATCCACTGCACATGCTCGTCGTCAATCGCGCCCTGTTCGGGCGACCACTGCACGCGCCAGGGCTGGCGCGCCATGTCGCCCGTGGCGCCGGTCAGGTGCTGGGCCTGAGGGTCGCCCAGCAGCGGCAGCAACTGCGCGCGGTAGGAGGCGCGGGCATAGCTGCCGCCCAGCACGGCCGGAGCCAGGTCTTGCTCGACCTCGCCAGAATCCATCCAGCGCGTCAGCAGCGCCTGCATGATGCCCATTTCGGGCGGCAGGCTCATCACCGCCAGCTCGCCCTCGGGGGCGACCTGGGCGGTGGGCAGGGCCTCGGCCTCCTTGGGCTTGGGCCGGTCGCGCTCGAACTCGGCCTCGGTCGTGTCCAGCAGCTCGTGCTGGGCCACCATCACAGGATGCACAGGCCTAGACAGCGCACCCAGCGCCAGGTTTTCGAGATAGGGCACGCTTTGCAGCCAGCGCCGCACATCGGTGCTGGTCAGGCCGGTCGAACCGAGCGTGACGCGCTGGCGATCGGCCTGCTGCAGCGCGCGGTTGAACTGGCTGGCCATGGACAGCAGCCGCGCCTGCGCCAGGCCCAGCTCGCGTGCCAGCCGCTCCAGCCTGGCATTGCCCTGCTCCTGGGCCTGCACCATGATGGCCGACAGCGCCTCGCTGGCCCGCTCGACCAGCTTCAGCGCCCGCTCGAAGCGCTGGCGTGCGCGCTTCAGATGGAACTCCGAGCCGCTTGCGATCGCATCGGCAAACTCGTCGTACAGCCGCGCCAGCTGCGCCTGCAGATGCTGCAGCTGGGCCGGGTCCAGGGTGCCCAGCTGGTGCGCGCCGGTGACATTGGTCAGCAGGGCGGTCAGGTCGGCGTCCTGCGAGCCGGCGCTGACCAGCGGCGACAGCAGGCCCAGCAGCTGTTGTGCCAGCGATGTGACGCCATAAAGCTGCGCTTGAGCATCCCACATCAGCAACTCGGCCTCGCGCAGCCGTTTGAGCACCAGCTCCAGCGGCTCGTCGCGCAGCATGTGGAAATGCCGGTTCAGGTCCTCGCGGCTGATGCGCGCGCTGGGCAAGGTCATGACCTCCATGAACACCCAGACGCGCAGCTTCACCAGCGAGGCCGGGCCATGGAACAGCGCGCGCAGTGCCGCCGTCAGCGCCTCCTGGCGCTCGATCTGCCACAAGAGCTGCGCCTCGCCGGGCGCTGTGGCATCGCGAAAAAAATCTTCAAAGCGAGCTTCGTCTTCGCTCGCTGGGTTTGGTGTCTCCCGCATGGGGGGATTATCCCAGCATGCAGGCGGCGCCCGCTCAGCGCCAGCTCGGCAGCAACATTCTCGCCTCGTAGGCCTGCTGCGAAAGAGGCAGGCCATAGACCAGGGGCAGCATCCAGCCGAACAGCGCGGCGCTGGTCAGCAGCAGTGCGGCGATGAAGGGTGCCGGCCGCTCGATGCGGCTGGCCAGGCGGGCCAGTGCCAGCAGCGAGACCAGCAGGGCCGGGAAGTAGTGATACAGAAACATCACCCGATCGATCATAACGAAGGGCAGGAAGTTGATGCCGAAAGCCAGGCACAGCAGCAGATCAGCCCCGTCGATAGTCTGGTGCTGCCGCCCGGTGAGCGCGGCCACGGCGCGGGGCAGCAGGGTGATCAGCAGGTAGACCATCGCAAAGCTGGCCGACCACCACACGGCCAGATTGGGCAGCATGTAGATGCGCGCGGTGTTCTGCGTTGCGCGGTCGTACCAGAAGTAGATGCCGTGCCAGCCGAAGGGCCAGGAGTACCACTTGCTTGCGTCCGGATGGGTGGCGACCCGGCTGGCGGACCGGGCCATGGTACGGTTCAGCTCGGCGATCGCTTCAATGATCGGGAGTGGCTGCACCTGCGCCTGGGTTTGATCACCCGCCATGCGCTGGTTGAAGGCGGGCGACATGAATGCGTTGCCCGGTCCTGGCTTGGGCAGCAGGCTCAGATGGACGGCAAAGCCGACCCCATGCCAGACGAGCAGCGTTCCGAGCAGGCTCGCCGCGCGGACCAGGTACCGGAGGGATCGTGCGCGCCAGCCATCGAAGGCCATCACCAGCAAGACCGGCAGCACGAATCCCAGACCGGTCCACTTCACCGATGAGGCTCCGGCCAGGGCGAGCGCTGCCAGCGCCAGCCAGTGCCGTCGGCCGCTGCGCCGATGGATGGCAAAGCAGAGCCAGCCCGTGGCGCCCAGGCAAAGCAGCACGGTGTCATTGATGATGAAGCGCGAATTGGCCAACAGTGCGGTGTCCAGCAGCATCATCCAGCCGGCGGCCAGGGCCCAGGCCTTCTTGGCGCCCAGCTCCGCGGACAGGGCGGTCACCAGCAGAGGCAGCATCGCGCCGCAGAAGGCGGGCAGGGCGCGCATCCAGACATAGAAGCCCGCTGGGTAGGCGGTCTCATGCCCTGGGAAGGCATAGCCGGCTGGCATGCCGCCCCATTTCGCCAGCAGTGCGTAGAGCAGTTTCAGGTGCGGCGGATGGATGTCGAAGTAGTAGCTGCCGCTGAAGTAGTGGGCCGCAAAGCCACCGAAAAGCACCTCGTCGAACACGACTTCGCCGGGCAGGTCCAGTCGCCAGAAGTGCAGTAGCAGCGAGGCTACCAGCAGCATCTGCGTGCCATAGAAGGATCGGGACCAAAGCTTCAGACTTGGCGTGGTGTTCGGCATGAGGGTGTCCGGCGGGTGTTTGCGATCCGAGCCAGGCCTTGTGCTGAAACCTTCGCGAGGCGACATGATGGCGCCAGATTGCGAAATCCCTGTGACAGCCCGTAGAGGCCGATGCTGAAACCAGCCTTGCCTTGAGCAGCCCGTTTCCTGCCGCCCCTACAATGCTTTGGAAGCCCATCTCCACTAGCATATACAGGTAGTCCCCGATGAAAAACGAGCCCCCCGCCGCTGCCAACGGCACTGGCCAGACCCCTGATCTGTCCCACATCGCCGCGCGCGACAAGGCCGAGATCCTGTCGCAGGCGCTGCCCTACATCCGCCGCTTCCATGGCAAGACCATCGTCATCAAGTACGGTGGCAATGCGATGACCGATCCGGCCCTGCAGCAGGACTTTGCCGAGGACGTGGTGCTGCTGAAGCTGGTGGGCCTGAACCCGGTGGTGGTGCATGGCGGCGGGCCGCAGATCGAGGGGGCCTTGAGCCGGCTGGGCAAGAAGGGCCACTTCATCCAGGGGATGCGGGTCACCGACGAGGAGACGATGGAGGTCGTCGAATGGGTGCTGGCCGGCCAGGTGCAGCAGGACATCGTCGGTCTGATCAATGTCGCGGGCGGCAAGGCCGTGGGCCTGACCGGGCGCGATGGCGGCATGATTCGCGCCAAGAAGCTGAAGATGATAGACAGGGACGATCCGGCCAAGGAGCATGACGTGGGCCAGGTCGGCGACATCGTCAGCATTGATCCCAGCGTCGTCAAGGCGCTGCAGGACGACCAGTTCATCCCGGTCATCAGCCCGATCGGCTTTGGCGAGAACAATGAAAGCTACAACATCAATGCCGATGTGGTGGCGGGCAAGCTGGCCGAAGTCCTGAAGGCCGAGAAGCTTGTGCTGCTGACGAACACGCCCGGCGTGCTGAACAAGGCCGGCGAGCTGCTGACCGACCTGAGCGCCCGCGAGATCGACGACCTGTTCGCCGACGGCACGATCTCCGGCGGCATGTTGCCCAAAATTTCGTCGGCGCTGGATGCGGCCAAGAGCGGCGTCAATGCAGTGCATATCATCGATGGGCGGGTGCCGCATGCGATGCTGCTCGAGATCCTCACGGACCAAGCGTACGGCACGATGATCAGGTCACATTGAAATTGAAGCCGGCCCCCAAGACGCGGGCTACCGCGTCGCCCCCCCAAGGGGGAGTGCGCGGCTTGGGGCGGCCCGGCGCCGCGCGCTCCCCGGTCTGGTTGTTCGACCTGGACAACACACTGCACAACGCGTCCCACCATGTGTTCGGGGCGCTGAATGTGGCGATGACCGATTTCATCGTGCGCGAGCTGCAATTGCCGCGGGATGAGGCCAACGCGCTGCGCGGCCACTACTGGCGGCGCTATGGCGCGACGATGCTGGGCCTGGTGCGCCATCATGGCATCCGCGCCGCGCACTTCCTGGCGGACACGCACGCGCTGCCCGAGCTGGAGCGGCATGTGCATACCCATGCCCATGACCTGGCAGCGCTGAAGCGCCTGCGTGGCCGCAGGTACATCCTGACCAACGCGCCGGCCATCTACGCACAGCGCGTGCTGGTGCAACTCGGCATGGCCCACCTGTTCGACGGCGTGATCGCGGTCGAGCAGATGCGCATGTTCGGCCATCTGCGGCCCAAGCCTGACCGGCGGCTGTTCCGCCACATCGCGGCGCGGCTGCGCGTGCCGGCCCGCCGCTGCGTGCTGGTCGAGGACACCTTGGAACACCAGAAGTCGGCCCGTGCCGTGGGCATGCAGACGGTGTGGATGCAGCGCTGGGCGCGACAGGGGCTGGCCAGCCCACATGGGCGGGTGCGCATGGCCAGAAAACCGGCCTACGTGGACCAGCGCGTGCGCAGCCTGGGCGATTTGCGCGCTCGCTGAATCGACCAATTCTTAGTGGTTTACGAGCCCCGGGAGGGGCTGCCGGGCTGTGCCAGAATCCATGACGCCTCCAACGTTCTGCTTTCCGCCTACCCCGATGCCCGACTCCACCGAACACGCAGTTCCCGAATCGGACCACCCGGCCGAGGAGGGCTTGGTTGCACCGGCAGCGGCGGCCGCGCGCAAGCGGCCCAAGCCGGGCGAGCGCCGGGTGCAGATCCTGCAGACCCTGGCATCGATGCTGGAACAACCGGGCGCCGAGCGCATCACCACCGCCGCCCTGGCCGCCGCGCTGCAGGTCAGCGAGGCAGCTCTTTACCGCCATTTCGCCAGCAAGGCGCAGATGTTCGAGGGGCTGATCGAGTTCATCGAGACCAGCATCTTCACTTTGGTGAATCAGATCAGCGAGCGCGAGGCCTCGGGCGTGGCCCAGGCGCAGAAGATCGTCTCGGTGCTCCTGCAGTTCGGTGAGCGCAACCCTGGCATGACGCGGGTGATGGTGGGCGATGCGCTGGTGTTCGAGAACGAACGGCTGGTGCTGCGCATGAATCAGTTCTTCGATCGCATCGAGTCCTCGCTGCGCCAGAGTCTGCGCCTGGCCGCGGAGGCCAGCGGCTCGACCACGCCGACGGTGCAGGCCAATATGCAGGCCTCGGTGCTGGTGTCCTTTGTGCTGGGCCGGCTGCAGCGCTATGCGCGCTCGGGCTTCAAGCGCTCGCCTACCGAGCAGCTGGATGCCGCGCTGGGGATGATGATCGGCTGACAGCGCTCAGGGCCTGGCGGCAAGCACCTGCACCGTCAGCGGCAGGGCCTGCTCATACAACTGGTCGGGCGGGCGCTTGGTCGCATCCATGGACACCGGCAGGGCCTCAAGCTCCGTCGGCAGTTCGGCGAGCAGTGCGCTCAGCGGCACCATGCGAGGGGCCAAGCCGATCCCGATCAGGCGGCCGGCATGGTCGAACACGGCGCCACCGTGTGAGCCCTGGGGCAGGCCTATGCCCAGTGCCTGGGTCGAACCCATGCCGGCCCGGCCCAGGAAACCGGTATGCATGGCGGGCCAGGCCGGCCGGGCGCCGGGGGCGGCCAGATACGAGAGGGTGCTTGCCGGGCTGCCGGCAAAGGCATCGCGCGGCGGGCGCGTCAGCGGGGTCGCGCCGGGCGCTGGCGTGATTCGTGTGTCCAGCCGCAGCAGCGCCAGTCCGGCGCCGGAAATTCGCCTGTGCAGCGTGGCGCTGCGGGTCACGCCCAGGCCGTTGCGCACCCACAGCGCCTGGGTGTCGCGCGCCGCCTCCAGCGCTTCCAACGGTACAAGGGCCAGGCGGCCGTCGGCGATCAAGAGGCCACTGGCCAAGGCCTGCCCATGGTCCGGCACGGCGCTGCCGGTGGCCAGGGGGCCGGGCCGGAAGGCGGCGGCCTCGGGCGAGGTCTCGGCTGCAGCATCGGCCTCCAGCCGCGTCAGCTGCTGTTTCACGGCCATCAGCTGCGGCTGCTCGGGCATTCTGGCCAGGCCGGCGTCGATCAGGCGCAGCGCATAGGGTGCCTGCTCGCCCAAGCCCAGCATCCAGCCATAGAGGGCCAGGGCGCGTGGCTCATTCAGATGGGCGCCGGCGGTGTGCGAGGCAAAGCTCAGGCCCTGGCGGTAGTCGCCGCCCTGCACCCGCGCCTGGACCACCAGCAGCTCGGTGTCGGCCGCGTGGCTCATGGCGGCGGCGGCCTCGAGGCGGTTCAGGGCGGTCTGGCTGTCACCCTGGGCCAGCGCGGTGCGCGCCGCCGCCAGCAAGACCTGACGCTCGGCCTCACTCGCCGGTGTCAAGGGCTGGGCGGCCCGCTCGCGCAGGCGTTGGGCCGCCAGCGCTTGCAAGGGCGTGGTGGCCAGTGCATCGCTGCCCTGGCCCCAGGATGCCGACGCTGCCAGGCTCAGCAGCCCGGCCAGTGCTCGCGCCCGCAGCATCAGGGCAGGGTGGTGATGCGCGGTTTCTTCAGCGCGGCCTGGGTGGGGTCGTAGGCCAGGGCCGGGGCCTTGTAGCCGGCCAGGTAGGCAATCAGCGCGTCGATGTCCTGCGCGCCGCCCAGCTGGCTGGTGCCGCCGATCAGGGTGGTGAAGCCGTCACCGCCGGTGGCCATGAAGTTGTTGACCGTGACGCGATAGGTCTTGGCCGGGTTCTGCACCACGCCATTGATGACGAGCATGTCGGTGGGCCCGCTCACCTGCGGCGGATAGGCCGTCACATCGGTCGGCGTGAACGCCACGTCGATGATCTTCGAGCAGGCCGGGGCGCTGGGGCGCCAGGCGTACTGCAGGCCGTTGGACACCTGCATGATGCGCTGCGCGGTCTGGCCCTTGCAGCCGCTGAATTGCTGCTCCAGCACGTCCTTGATCTGCTGCGCCGTCAGGGTCATCGTCACCAGGCTGTTGCCGAAGGGCTGGACGGTGAAGGCATCGCCATAGGTCAGCGCGTAGGGGTAGCTGGCCGCGGCCGGCTTCACAAAGCCCGGGTTGCGCACGCCGCCCGCATTCATGAAGGCCATCACCGCGCCGCCGAGTCCGGCCGGCTGGGTGGCCTGCAGCTGGGCGTCGGCGATCAGGTCGCCGGCCTGCATTTCGCCGGCTGAGTTCGCGCCGTTCGTGAGGTCGGCGGTGATGCCGCCCACCACCTGGTTGGCCAGCGGCGAGACGGCCGCCTTGTAGGCAGCCACCAGGTTCTTCACCTCCGGATTCGCGGCGATGGCGTTGTTGATGGCCGCATTGCCGCGGTCCACCAGGCGGTTCATCGGGCTGACCTCGATGACGTCACGGGTGGCCGGATCAATTTTCAGATCGACCTCGGTCAGCACGCGGCCGAAGGCGCTGGAACTGGTCACCGGCACCAGGCGGCCGGCCTTGTTCGGCAGGCCGCTCGCGCGGGCGTTGCTGCCGTTGTCCAGCGTGTTCTTGGAGCAGTTGTAGGCGGCATGGGTGTGGCCGCTGATCACCAGGTCAACGGCGTTGTCGAGCCGGGCCACGACGTTGGCCAGATCGCTGGGCGTGCCGCTGGTGCTGCGCAGGTCGTTCAGGCAACCGTTGATGTCTTGGTTGTTGAAGGCGCCCGGGCTCGCGGGATTCTGGAAGCCACCCTGGTGCAGCAGCACGACGATGGACTCTATGCCCTGTGCACGCAGGCGCGGCACGAGGGCGTTGACGGTGTCGGCCTCGTCCTTGAACTCCAGGCCGGCCACGCCGGTCGGCGTGACGATGCCCGGCGTGCCCTTCAGGGTCATGCCGATGAAGGCGACCTTGACGCCGCCAAAGCTCTTGATGCCATAGGCCGGCAGCAGGGTGCGGCCGGTGGCGGTTTCGACCACATTGGCCGACAGCCACTTGAACCTGGCGCCGTCAAAAGTACCCGGTGCCGAGGAGCCGAAGCCCTTGCAGCTGTTCGGGTCGGCAATGCCGTTGACCATTTTGCAGCCACCCATCTGCAGGCGGCGCAGCTCGTCCTTGCCCTTGTCGAACTCGTGGTTGCCGACGGCCGAGAAATCGACGCCGATCTTGTTCAGGGTCTCCACCGCCGGCTCGTCGAAGAACAGCGACGAGATCAGCGGCGTGGCGCCGATGAAGTCGCCACCGCCGACGACGACGGTGTTCCTGTTGGCGGCGCGCATCTGGGCGATGTAGGCGGCCAGGTACTCGGCGCCGCCAACGGCGGGGCGCTGGGCTGCCGGTACCGAGGTATTGGCGCCGAAGGTGCCCGGCGACTCGAGGTTGCCGTGATAGTCGTTGAAGCCGACGATCTTGACGTCGATGGGCGTCACGGTGGCAGCATGGGCCAGGGGCAGGGCGGCGAAGGCGGCCGACAGCGCCAGCAGCAGGGGGCGAATGGTCATCATGGGGTGGGCTCCGGAGGCGGGTTACTTGCTGTCGCGGCGGCGCAGCACGACGGTCAGCAGGGCCAGGCCGGCCAGCAGGGTGGCCAGGGTGGCGGGCTCGGGCACCGGCGCGATCTCCAGGCGCAGGGCGCCGAAAGTGGCGTTCAGTTCCGCTCCGTCCAGCGTGGTGGACTTGATCAGCAGGCCGGTGATCTCATGGGCGCCGCTGCCCAGCGTGAACAGGCCGCGGCTGAAATGTGTGTTGGCCAGGGCCGCGTCGAAGCTGAACTCGATCGCGCCCAACGCATCGCCGTTCACCGCCGCGCTGGTGGATCCCAGCAGGGTGGCGCCGTCGCTGATGCGGAACTCGTCGCCGGAGAAGCCGGCATCGACCACGGTCAGGGTGCCCTTGAAGCCAGTCGGGATGGTGAAGCTGAAACTCAGCGCCGCGGCCTCGTCGTCGATCCAGTTCAGCGCATAGGGCGGCAGGTTGCCATCAACGGTGAAACCGGCCCAGCTGCCATCGGCGGGCAGGGTGGCGGCCTGGGTCGAGGACAGGCCGGCGGCCAGGGTCAGGCCGGCCGCGGCGATACGGAAGAAGCTCATGTTCATCGTCGATTCCTTGTGGAGGTCCAGCCGCAGCGGCGGCACGTCGCCACGATGCCCGCAGCCGGTGACCCGCCGGTGACGCCCGGCGTGGGCGCATGGTGCTAACGGACCATGGTTGCCATGGCCGGCCGCTACACTGGCCGGCCGCTGACCCCAATTCATCATGGCCGACCCATTCCAAGCTCTGCTGCAACGCGCCGAGGCCCTGCTGGCCCGCGTCGAGACCCTTTTGCCGACCCCGCTGGGCGCCCCGGACTGGGGCGCCTCGATCGCTTTCCGCTACCGCAAGCGCAATGGCCGCAGCCAGCTGGAGCCGGTGCGCCATGTGGCGCGGATTGCGCTGAGCAACTTGCTGGAGGTCGAGCCGCAGAAAGAGCGCCTGCTGCGCAACACCCGCCAGTTTGTGGCCGGCCACCCGGCCAACAATGTGCTGCTGACCGGCGCCCGCGGCACCGGCAAGAGCTCGCTGATCAAGGCCTGCCTGAATGAGTTTGCCGGCCAGGGCCTGCGTCTGATAGAGGTCGACAAGGCCGATCTGGTTGACCTGCCCGATCTGGTCGATCTGGTCGCCGAGCGGCCCGAGCGCTTCGTGATCTTCTGCGACGACTTGAGCTTCGACGAGGGCGAGCCAGGCTACAAGGCCTTGAAGTCCATGCTCGACGGCTCGGTGGCCGCCGCCGGTGACAACGTGCTGATCTATGCCACCAGCAACCGCCGCCACCTGCTGCCCGAGTACATGAAGGACAACCTCACCTATCAGCACCAGCCCGATGGCGAGGTGCATCCGGGCGAGGTGATAGAGGAAAAGATTTCGCTGTCCGAGCGCTTCGGCCTGTGGGTCAGCTTCTATCCCTTCAGCCAGGCCGAGTATCTGGCCATTGCCGCGCAGTGGTTGCGCTCGTTCGATGTGCCTGAGGCTGCCATCACCGCTGCGCGCCAAGAGTGCCTGGTCTGGGCGCTGGAGCGTGGTTCGCGTTCGGGCCGCGTGGCCTACCAGTTCGCGCGGGACTATTCCGGCCGCCACCATGGCGATCTGCTCGAAGCGCCCAGCGTGGCGCCGACGATTGCGGCCGAGGGCCCAGAGGGGCTGGACCATGTCTGAGGCCGTGTTGGAAGAGCGCACACCTGTCGATGTGGCCGTGGGCGTGCTGATCGAACGCGATGCCCAAGGTCGGGAAGGGCGCTTTCTGCTCACCTCGCGCCCGGTCGGCAAGGTCTATGCCGGCTATTGGGAGTTCCCCGGCGGCAAGCTGGAGCAGGGCGAGACCGTCGAGCAGGCCCTGCGGCGCGAGCTGCACGAGGAGCTGGGCATCACCATTGGCGCCGTCCACGACTGGAAGATCGAGCTGATGGACTATCCCCATGCCCGTGTGCGCCTGCATTTCTGCAAGGTGTTCGAGTGGTCGGGCGAGTTCGAGATGCGCGAGCAGCAGGCCATGGCCTGGCAGCAGCTGCCGGTGCAGGTGGTGCCGGTACTGCCGGGCACGATTCCAGTGCTGGACTGGTTCGCCGCGGAGCGCGCGTTCGCGGGCGCAACACACGCAGGCTAAACTGAAGCGATGAACTGGCTTGATGAAGTGAAATGGGATCGCGACGGCCTGGTGCCCGTGATCGCCCAGGAGGCGGGCAGCGGCGATGTGCTGATGTTCGCCTTCATGAATCGCGAGGCGCTGCAGCTCACCGCCGAGCGCGGCGAGGCCGTCTACTGGAGCCGCTCGCGCCAGAAGCTGTGGCACAAGGGTGAGGAGTCCGGCCATATCCAGCAGGTGCACGAGTTGCGGCTGGACTGCGACAACGATGTGGTGCTGATGAAGGTGACGCAGTTGGGCCATGAGCCCGATGAACCTGGAATAGCCTGCCACACCGGCCGCCACAGCTGCTTCTTCCAGCGCCACGACAATGGCACCTGGGTCACGGACCGCCCGGTGCTCAAAGACCCCGAACACATCTACAAATGAGTCAAGACAACTCTCTCGAACAGCTGGCCGACGTGATCGAGTCGCGCAAGCTGGCCAATGGCGGCGACCCCGACAAGAGCTATATCTCGCGCCTGTTCAGCAAGGGCAATGATGCGATCCTGAAGAAGATCGGCGAGGAGGCCACCGAGGTGGTGATGGCGGCCAAGGACGGCGACGCCAGCAAGCTGACCAACGAGGTCGCCGATCTGTGGTTCCACTGCATGATCGCGCTCAGCGCCTTCGATCTGCGCCCGGCCGATGTGATTGCCGAGCTGCGCCGCCGCGAGGGCTTGTCGGGTCTCGAAGAATTTGCACTGCGCAAGGCGCAGCAACGCGACAAGGACGGTGAATAGTGATGACGCACGACGCCAACTGCATCTTCTGCAAGATCATTGCCGGCCAGATTCCGAGCCGCAAGGCCTATGAAGACGAGGAATTGCTGGCCTTTCACGACATCAACCCCTGGGCTCCGGTCCATGTGCTGATCATTCCCAAGGCCCATGTTGCGACCCTGTCGGACACCGGCCCCGAGCATGCCGCGATGCTGGGCCGCATGCTGGCCCTGGCGCCCAGGCTGATGGGCGAGCTGGGCGTGACGAACGGCTACCGCACCGTCATCAACACCGGGCCGGACGGCGGGCAGGAGGTCTATCACCTGCATATGCATGTGATGGGCGGGCCCCGGCCCTGGCTGAAGGGCTAGATACGGGCCGGGTAGGGGGCTGGGCCATCTGAACTATGCTCGGCACTTTCGTGTCTGATGCTTGTCACATGGCCTACTTGGCCCCACTTTAGAATCATCGCTTCGCTTTCAGGAGAATGTTATGGGTTCCTTCAGCATCTGGCATTGGCTGATTGTTTTGCTGGTCGTCGTGCTGATCTTTGGCACCAAGAAGCTCAAGAACATGGGCAGCGACCTCGGTGGCGCCGTCAAGGGCTTCAAGGACGGCATGCGTGACGGCAGCGCCACCGACTCCGGCCCGGCCAATCCGAACCAACAGGTCACCGCCAACAAGGCCGCCAACGACGCCAATACGGTGGACGTCGAGGCGAAAACGAAGTCTTGATGACTTTCCTGCGCTGGAACTGCGGGGGGCTTGAGCCTCAATGATTGACTTCGGCTTTGACAAGATTGCGCTGATCGGCGCTGTGGCGCTGGTCGTGCTGGGCCCCGAGCGCCTGCCACGCGTGGCCCGCACCGTGGGCCATTTGCTGGGCAAGGCCCAGCGCTATGTGTCCGACGTGAAGGCCGAGGTGAATCGCTCCATCGAGCTCGAAGAGCTCAAGAAGATGAAGACCGGCTTCGAGGACGCGGCGCGGGACGTGCAGCAGTCCGTGTCCAAGGAAATGCACGAGGCGAATGCCGAGTTCGACAAGACCTGGGCAGACGTGACCGACGGCACCCGCTCCGACACCGACCCCTATCAGGCCCTGGCCGAGCCTCCGCCGGGCTACAAGCACCCGAAGAAGAACTGGCGCCTCAAGCGCGGCGCCACCCCGCAGTGGTACAAGCAGCGCCAGGGCGTGCGCACCCATGCCCAATCCGGCGCGGCCCGTGTGGCGCGCTTCCGCCCCGTCAGCGGATTCACACGCAAGAGTTCATGAGCGCCACCCCGAATCCCGAAGACGAACTCGCCGGTACCGAACAGCCCTTTGTCTCGCATCTGGTCGAGCTGCGCGATCGTCTGATCCGCGCCTTCATCGCCGTGGCCATCATGTTCGGGGCGCTGAGCTTCTGGCCCGGCCCCTCGCATCTGTACGATCTGCTGGCCCAGCCGCTGGTGGCCAATCTGCCCGAGGGCACGAAGCTGATCGCCACCAATGTGATCTCGCCCTTCCTGGTGCCGCTGAAGATCACCCTGCTGGCCGCCTTCATGGTCGCCCTGCCCTATGTGCTGTACCAGGTCTGGGCCTTTGTCGCGCCGGGCCTGTATTCGCACGAGAAGAAGCTGGTCGTGCCACTGGTGGTGTCCAGCACCCTGCTGTTCCTCGGTGGTGTGGCCTTTTGCTACTTCTTCGTGTTCGGCCAGGTGTTCAAGTTCATCCAGGGCTTTGCGCCGAAGAGCATCACACCGGCGCCTGACATCGAGGCCTACCTGAGCTTTGTGATGACCATGTTCATCGCCTTCGGTGCGGCCTTCGAGGTGCCGATCGCCGTCGTGGTGCTGGCCCGCATGGGCCTGGTCACGGTGGCCAAGCTGCGCGAGTTCCGCGGCTACTTCATCGTCGTGGCCTTCATCATCGCAGCCGTGATCACGCCGCCGGACATCGTCTCGCAGCTGGCGCTGGCCATTCCGATGTGCCTGCTCTACGAGGTCGGCATCCTGTCGGCGGGCATGTTCATCAAGCACACGCAGCCGCCCAAGGAAGAGTGATTCGGGGCCTTTGGGTTGTCGCCCCGGATTCCATGCGGGCTACTCGAGTTGGGGGCGGGGCCGTTGCGCCACCTGTACACGCAGCTCCAGCGCCTTGTCGGCCCGCTGTACCGAGATCACCGCGGGCGCATTGGGCGTCAGGGCCGCCACGGCATTGAGCAGCTGGGCCTGGGTGCGCACCGTCGTGCCGGCCACCTGGGTCACCACATCGCCGGGCTTGATGCCAGCATTGGCCGCCGGGGCATTGACCAATACGCCGCTGATCAGCACGCCCTCGCTGATTGGCAGCTTGAAGGCTTCGATGAATTCCGGTGTCAGGTCGCGGGTCTGCACGCCTATCCAGCCACGGGCCACCCGGCCGTCCTTGATCAGCGACTCCATCACCTGGCGGGCGGTACTGGCGGGAATCGCAAAGCCTATGCCCAGGCTGCCGCCGCTGCGTGAATAGATGGCGGTGTTGATGCCGACCAGATTGCCCGCGCCGTCCACCAGCGCGCCGCCCGAGTTGCCTGGGTTGATCGCGGCGTCGGTCTGGATGAAGTTCTCGAAGATATTGATGCCCAGTTGGCTGCGGCCCAAGGCGCTGACGATGCCGGCCGTCACCGTCTGGCCGACATTGAAGGGGTTGCCAATGGCCAGCACCGCGTCGCCCACCTGCAGCACCTCGACATTGCCGAAGCTGATCACCGGCAGCTTGTCCAGCTCGATCTTCAGCACCGCCACATCGGTCTCGGGGTCGGTGCCCACGAGTTCGGCGCGGGCCTGGCGGCCGTCGGTCAGCTGCACCTCGATGTCGGACGCGCCTGCCACCACGTGGTTGTTGGTCAGCAGATAGCCCTCGGGCGAGACGATCACGCCCGAGCCCAGGCCCACCTGCGGGCTCTGGCGTTGCTGTTGCTGCGCGCGGTCGCCGAAGAAGAAGCGGAACCAGGGATCGTCGGCCTGCGGGTTGCGCGCCGGAGCCTTGCTGGCGGTGACGCTGACCACGGCCGGCGCGGCTCGCTTGGCGGCGACGCTGAAACCCATGGCCGGCCCCGGCTGGCCCGCTGCAGGCTGGGTGGCAACCGGTGCCATCGCCGGCGGCAGATAGGCCTCCTGCAGCGTGCGCATCGGGCTGCGCTGCAGCCAGTCCGGCTTCAGCGTGGCCACCACGAACAACACGGCCAGGGCAACCGTCACCGCCTGGGCGAAAATCAGCCAGGTTCTACGCATCAAGAGACTCCCTCTTCCTTCTATGACGACCCATCGCAACGACATCGACCGTTACCTGCACGCCTTGCTGGAGGTGGGCCGTTTCAAGGATTATGGGCCGAACGGTCTGCAGGTCGAGGGCAAACCCGAGATAGGCCGGCTGGTCTCAGGGGTGACGGCCAGCCTGGCCCTGATCGACGCGGCGATCGAGGCCGGCGCTGATGCCATCCTCGTTCACCACGGCCTGTTCTGGCGCGGCAATGACGGCCGCGTGACCGGCTGGATGAAGCAGCGGCTGGCGCGGCTGATGGCCCACGACATCAATCTGTTCGCCTACCACCTGCCGCTGGATGCCCACCCCGAGCTGGGCAATAACGCGCAACTGGGCAAGCTGCTGGGTTGGACCGGCAGCGGCCGTTTCGGCGAGCAGGACCTGGGCTGGTGCGGCGAGTTGGCCGCAGCGCAGACCCTGGACGCGGTGCAGGCGCAGATTGGCCAGGCGCTGGGCAAGGCGCCGCTGGTCGTACCGGGCGACGGCCGCGCCATCCGCCGCGTCGCCTGGTGCACCGGTGGGGCACAGGGCTATTTTGAATCGGCGATCGCCGCGGGTGCCGATCTGTTCCTGACCGGAGAGATCTCCGAGCCGCAGGCGCACTACGCCCGCGAAACTGGCGTGGCCTTTGTGGCCGCCGGCCACCATGCGACCGAGCGCTATGGTGCGCCGGCGCTGGCCGCCCATGTGGCTCAGCGTTTCGGCCTGGAGCACCGGTTCATCGACATAGCCAATCCGGCCTGATCAGGTCTTGGGCAGCTTGAGCTGGGCTGCAATCCAGCCATCCACCCGCTGCTCCAGCACACCGAGCGGGATGGCGCCCTGGTCGAGCAGCACCATATGGAACTTGCGCACATCGAAGCGCTCGCCCAGCGCCTGGGCCGCGCGGGCGCGCAGCTCGGTGAACTTCAGCTGGCCCACCATATAGGCCAGGGCCTGGCCTGGCATCGAGTAGTAGCGGTCCACCTCGGCGCTGATGAAGACCGGGCGCTGGCCGGTCAGCTCGACCATATAGTCAATCGCCTGCTGCCGCTGCCAGCCCACGGCATGGATGCCGGTGTCCACCACCAGCCGGGTGGCGCGCAGCATCTGCGCCTGTACATGGCCGAAGCGGCTGTAGGGGTCCTTGTACAGGCCCAGCTCGGTGCCCAGGGTTTCGGCATAGAGCGCCCAGCCCTCGGAGAACACGGTGTAGAAGCCGCCGCGCCGGAAGTCGGGCAGGTCGCCCAGTTCGCGGGCACGTGCCGTCTGCAGATGGTGGCCGGGCACCGTCTCATGGGCGACGAGGGTGGGTAGCGAGTACTTGGGTCGGCTCTTGAAGGCCAGGGCATTGGCGTTGAACCAGCCCGGCGTGCGCCCATTGTCCCCGGGGCCGTTGTAGTTCTCGGCTGCGCCCGGCCCCATGTAGTCGGGCATGGCGCGCACGCCATAGGGTGCTCGGGGCAGCTCGGCAAAGAGCCTGGGCAGCTCCGGGTCTATGCGCTTGGCGATCTCGCGGTAGCCGGCCAACAGTGCCTCGCCGTCGGCGTAGTACTGCTTCGGATCCTGGTTCAGCTGATCGATGAACTGGGCCAGCGTGCCGCCGAAGCCGAGCTCGGTCTTGATCGCCTCCATCTCCCTGCGCAGGCGCTCGACCTGCTGCAGGCCCAGCTGATGCACCTGCTCGGGCGTCAGTGGCGTGGTGGTGTTCTGCCTGACCAGAGCGGCGTAGACGGCCTTGCCCTCGGGATAGCGGGCAAACGCACCGTCCTCGGGGGCCTTGGGCAGGTACTCCTCGCGCAGGAAACGGCCTAGTTTCTGCATCGCCGGATAGACCTGCTCCTGCAGGGCCTTGGCGGCCTCGTCGCGCAGCGCCTGGGCCTGGGCCTCCGGCACATCGGCGCCGATGCGGCCGAAGGGCTCGGCCATCGGGCTGCGCATCACCTCGGGCAGCAACTGGCCGTCCAGCTGGGCCAGCGCGCGCTCCAGTACCGGGCGGGAGGTGACCCAGCCCTGGCCCATGCCGAGCCGCAGGCGGGCGATCTCCTGATCGACCCGCCTCGGAAAAGCGGCATAGCGGGCCAGGATGTTGCGCAGGTCTTTCTCGGTCGTGCTGGGGCTTTGGCGCATCAGGCCGGACAGGCCGGACTGGAAGCCCCACAGCGCGCCCAGGCTCAGGCTGCGATAGCCTTCAAAGCGGTTCAAGGCCAGATCTTCCTCGATGCGGTGCACGAACAGGTCGTAGGAGACCTGGTCCCGCTCGGCCAGGCGCTCGCGCGGGATCGCCTTGACCCGCTTGAGCATGTCGCGTTGCGCCGTCTCGGCGGCGGCGATGCCCTCGGGGCTGCGGTCGCTGAGGCGGTCGTTGAAACGATGGTCACCGCGGAACGTGGCCCACTCCGGTGCCCGCCGGGCGCCTTGCTCCCAGGCCTCGGCGAACAGCGCGTGCAGCCGCTGGGTGGCGGCATCGCCTTGGGCCAGGTGGTGTGGCTTGCCGGAGGTCGGTCCTGCGGCCAGGGCGGGGCTGCCGCCCAGCAGGCTGGCGAGGGACAGGCTCAGCGCAGACAAGAGCTGATAGGACTTCACGGCAGGCTCCCCGATGTTTTGTTGGGGCGCAGTCTGGCACAGCGGCCTGTCAAGCGCCTGAGGGCTGACCCTCGACGAGGTCTGTGTCGGCACGCGGCTCGCCCATGGAACAATCGGCGCATGAACAAACCGCTGCTCATCAGCATGGGCGATGCCTGCGGCATCGGCCCCGAAATCATCGCCCAGGCCTTCGCCCGGGATGGGGCCGCCGACTGCCGGGTCATCGGCGATGTGGCGGTGATGCGCCGCGCCCTTCGCCAGCTGGGTCTGCACCTGCCCGTGGCCCGGCTTGAGGCGGTGAACGAGGCACCGCCCCCCGGCTGCGTGCCGGTGTGGCAGCCCGAGGGCTTGCCGCCGGGGCTGGCCGAGCTTTCGATGGGGCAGATCAATGGCGCTTGCGGCGCCGCGGCAGCCGTTTGCATCACCGAGGCGGTGCAGCAGATCCTGGCCGGCAATGGCGCGGCCCTGGTCACCGCGCCCATCCACAAGGAGGCCCTGCATGCGGCCGGCGTGCCCTTCCCGGGCCACACCGAGATGCTGCAGGCGCTGGCGGCGCAGGGCGGGGCGCTGCCGCCGGTGCGCATGATGCTGGCCAATGCGGAGCTGCGCACGGTGCTGGTGAGCATCCATGTGTCCTTGCGCAGGGCGATCGAGCTGGTGACCTTCGATCGCGTGCTGGAGACGCTGCGCATTGCCCACCGCACGGCCGCCGCCTGGGGACAGGTGGCGCCGCGTATCGCCGTGGCCGGGTTGAACCCCCATGCCGGCGAGGGCGGCCTGTTCGGCGACGAGGAGCTGACCGTCATTGCGCCGGCGATTGCCGCCGCCTGTGCCGAGGGCATCAATGCCAGCGGCCCCTACGCCCCCGACACCGTGTTCATGCGCGCCCGCAATGCCCCCGGCCACCCGGGTGAGTTCGATCTGGTGGTGGCGATGACCCATGACCACGGCCTGATCCCGGTCAAGTATCTGGGCGTGGAGCAGGGCGTCAACGTGACCCTGGGCCTGCCGCTGGTGCGCACCAGCCCCGACCATGGCACGGCCTTCGATATTGCCGGCAAGGGGCGGGCCGATCCGTCCAGCCTGGTGGCGGCGATCGAGATGGCCCGAGCGCTGATCGCCTCGAGCTGAGGCGGCTGCTCAATGACGGCTGTTCGCCGTCAACGCGGCCAGCTGCTTGCGCGCGCGGGCGGTGGCCCGCTCCAGCAGATAGGCGTTCTCGAACGCGCGCAGGCGATCGGTTTCGCACAGGCGCTTGAGCATGCGGGCGGTCATCGTCAAGGTCTGCTGGTGCTTGGCCCCGTGGGTGAACAGGAAAAAGCTGCGGCCCGGGCTGATATGGGCCAGCCGCACCTTCAGCCACTTGCCGTCGGTGTGCATCTGGTAGGCAAAACCCAGCTGCAGATTGTCCATCAGCGAGGCGCCCGACATGGCCTCCATCGGCTCGGCGGCGGGCAGGCCGTCGAGGCTGATGTCGGCCGCCTGCAGCGGAGCGTCAGCGGACAGGTCGATGTCCACCTCGCCGTTCCAGTCCACCTTGGCCTCCTCGACCAGGCCGACCTGGCTGGCTTCGGCCGACGAGAAAGTCTGATCGACGTCCAGGTCCTGCGGCAGCGAGGCCGGGCCGCTGCGGTCCAGATCCTCTTCGCGGGGCAGCGGCGCCAGGAAGATGGCGTCCAGCTGCTTGATCAGCATGTTCTGGTCCAGCGCCGTCAAGGCCTGCCCCTTCAGCGAATCGGCATGGGCCGGAAGCAGCTCGCCGAAGAAGGCCTTGCGCGAGGGCTCGGGCCATGCGATCAGGTCCAGGCCCTCGTTGAGCGTCTTCATCAGCTTGGGCAGTTGGGCCAAAAAGGCCTGGCGCTGGCTTGAGCTGCCCTTGGGCTGCACGCTCATCACCAGGTCCCGGCCCATGGTGCGCATGCGCTGGGTCTGCTCGGAGCCGTCGCCGCTGCGGCGTGCGGCCAGTACTACGGCCTGGCTCCAGACCTCGGCCAGGAATACACGCAGGAACTCGGGCAGGGTGACCGGAGCCAGGGCCGCCTTCAGCTGGTGCAGATAGCGCTGCTGCAGGCGCAGATCCACTTCCTTGCGCGCCAGCATGGCTGGTGCATCGCCCTGGGCGCGTACCACGGCCTCGTTCTGCTGGCCGATGAAGCCCTCCAGCACGTCGAGCTTGGACTCATAGACGTCCATGCGGTCGAAGTCGCCCTCGGCCACGTCCTGCACCAGCTCGCGCACCTGGGCCAGGAACTGGCGGCCCGGGTCTTCCTCGAAATCGTCGAAGGCGCAGGCCAGCGAGGCGATGCGATTGACGAAGCGCCGCACCGGATGGCGGCGCGAGGAGAAGAAGGTCACGTCACCCAGGGCCACGCGCAGCACCGGCAGCTGCAGCCGCGCGACCAGGCGCGCCATCTGCGGCGGCACCTTGGGGTCCGACAGTATCTGGTCGAACAGGCTGCCGACGACGTCGATCACCATGTGATCTAGCGGCTGGGTCGCGGCCTGGCGCAGCTCGTCGCGGTGCGCGCGTATCAGGTTGGGCGCCATCAGCGCGCGAACACCTGACTCGCTGTCATGCATCTGCATGTCATGGGCACCGTAGTTGCCTGAGCCCATGCCTGAGCCCATGCCGCCATCGCTGCCGCCGGACTCGAAGGCCAGCATCTCGCTGGGCATGAAGGACAGTCGGCGCAGCAGAGACATCACCTCGGCATCCACCTGGCCGATGCTGCGGCCTCCGCCTCCGCCATACCCACTGTTGAAGCCGCTGCCGCCACCGCGGCCGCCGCCGCCGCCGCCCCGTTGGCCGCCACCACCACCATGGCCACCGTAGCCGCCGCCATGACCGCTGCCGCCGCCCGGCAAGTCGCCATGCATCGAGGCGCCAGGGTCACCGCTCTGGCTGCGCGAAAATTCCCCGCGGCCGCGGTTCTCATTGCCGCGCACGCGCAGGTCCTGGGCACGCACGCCCCGGGTGCGGAAGACGTCGACGATGTCGGCATAGCAGCCGCGCATTTCCAGCGACAGCGCGCGCGCCAGCTCGTCGATCAGGATCTGCCTGGCATCCTGCTCCTCGGTCACGGCGCGCACCGCGGCCAGCAGCGCGCGGCCCACGACCTCTGGGCGCAGCGGGTTGCGTTCGGGTGGGGTGGCGCCGGTGGCGACGAGGCCGCCGATATAGGCATCGACCTCGCGCAGCTCCCACTCGCTCTGGTGACCGATGGCCAGGCCGACCCGGTCACCGGTGACCAGGTCCTCGACCGCCTCGTCGTCCATCAGCGACAGCTCGACCTTCTTCGGCGCGGTGGCGAAAGGTGCAGGTTCGCGCGGTGCCATTTCCTTGAGCACCTGTTCGCGCAGGGTCTGAGTGAACTGCTGGCTGAACACCGCCACCTGCCGGCGGAACAGGAACTGCGCCGCCAGCAACGCATCGCGCCGCTTGGTCTGTGTGGCCGACAGCGCGGCCACGCCCATGCCTTCGGCGCTGCGTTCGGCCGCCTGGTCGGCCGCCGTGCGTATGCGCTGCAGGGCGGCCTCGAGATGGGGGTTCAGTTTGGGGTCGGGCAGGTTCATCGTCAGGTCGGGCAGGGCCTCAGTGCTCGGGTGCCTCTGACGGGAGTGGGCGCCCCGATCTTGCTGTGGCCTCGGGACTCAAGTATGGCGCGAAACCCGAGATCACAAGGGGCGGCGGCGGGCACATGGGCGTGCAAAGTCAACTGCGCCGCAAGCTTTGTGCGATTTGCGGGCCAGTCTTTTGTGTCCGAAGGTAAACCCGGTGCGGCCGGCAAGCCGGCCGCCAAGGCGCTTCAGTGCTGCTTCAGCGAGTCGCGGATCTCGCGCAGCAGCACGATGTCTTCCGGCGTTGCCGGCGTCGGCGCCGGAGCGGGCGCCGGTTGCTCGCGCTTCAGGCGGTTGATCTGCTTGACCATGATGAAGATGATGAAGGCCAGGATCACGAAATTGATCGCCACGGTGATGAAGTTGCCATAGGCAAACAGCGGCACACCGGCCTTGCTCAGCGCCTCGTAGGTCATGGGCCCCTTGAAGTCGGCCGGGGCCGCCGACAGCATCACGAAATAGTTGGAGAAGTCCAGCCCGCCGATGACCTTGCCCACCAGCGGCATGATCAGGTCCTTGACGATCGAGTCGACGATCTTGCCGAAGGCGCCGCCGATGATCACGCCCACGGCCAGATCGACCACATTGCCCTTGATGGCGAATTCTCTGAACTCCGATGCGATTCCCATGAGCGGGCTCCTCTTTCTTGATTGCCTTGATTGGCTTGAATGGCTGATATGGGCCGCGCACAGCAGGTGCGAACCGCGCTCAAGTATTGCTTCTGGCGGGGTCAAGTCAATAGAAACAGGCACTCGCTGTGGCTTGCAGGCGCACTTTCCGTCCGGAGGGGCCGCTGCGTCCGCTAGAATCGCGGGTTGCCCCTGATCAGAAGTCTCGTTCGAGGACCCCCATGAGTGACCAGCAAGTGGACCACGGCAAACGCACATGGCTCATAGCCACGGGCTGCGCCGGTGCCGTTGGCGGCGTAGCCACCGCCGTGCCTTTCGTAAGCACCTTCCAGCCCTCGGAGCGCGCCCGCGCTGCCGGTGCCGCTGTCGAGGTGGATATTTCCGCCATCAAACCGGGTGAAAAGCTCACGGTCGAGTGGCGCGGCAAGCCTGTCTGGATCGTGCGTCGCACGCCCGAGCAGCTGGCTTCCCTGACCAAGTTTGACGCCGAGCTGGCCGATCCGAAGTCGGATCGCACCGCATATCCGACGCCGGAGTACGCCAAGAATGAGGCCCGCTCCATCAAGCCGGAGTTCTTCATCGCGGTGGGCATCTGCTCGCACCTGGGCTGCTCGCCCAGCGACAAGTTCCAGACCGGTCCGCAGCCTTCGCTGCCGGACAACTGGAGTGGTGGTTTCCTGTGCCCCTGCCACGGATCGACCTTCGATCTGGCCGGTCGGGTGTTCAAGAACAAGCCGGCCCCCGACAACCTCGAGGTGCCGCCCCACATGTATCTGTCGGACACCAAGGTTTTGATTGGTGAAGACAAGAAGGCGTGAGGATAAAAAGGCACCATGGCTGAATTCAAAGAAGCGCCCGCTGGCGCGCCCCTGGGCGAACAGCTGCTGACCTGGGTCGACAACCGCTTCCCCGCAAGCAAGCTCTATAAAGAGCACATGTCGGAGTATTACGCTCCGAAGAACTTCAACTTCTGGTACATCTTCGGCTCGCTGGCCCTGCTGGTGCTGGTGATACAGATCGTCACCGGCATCTTCCTGGTGATGCACTACAAGCCGGATGCCGCACTGGCATTCGCCTCGGTCGAGTACATCATGCGTGATGTGCCCTGGGGCTGGCTGATACGCTATATGCACTCGACGGGAGCCTCGGCCTTCTTCGTGGTGGTGTACCTGCACATGTTCCGTGGCCTGATCTACGGCTCCTACCGCAAGCCGCGCGAGCTGGTCTGGATCTTCGGTTGCGGCATCTTCCTGTGCCTGATGGCCGAGGCCTTCATGGGCTATCTGCTGCCCTGGGGCCAGATGTCGTACTGGGGCGCCCAGGTGATCGTCAACCTGTTCGCCGCCGTGCCCTTCGTCGGCCCGGACCTGGCCCTGCTGATCCGCGGTGACTACGTCGTCAGCGACGCCACCCTGAACCGCTTCTTCAGCTTCCACGTCATTGCCGTTCCTCTGGTGCTGCTGGGTCTGGTCGTCGCGCACATCATTGCGCTGCACGAAGTGGGCTCCAACAACCCGGATGGCGTCGAGATCAAGGGCCCGAACGCGCCGAAGGACGCGCAGGGTCATCCGCTGGACGGCATCCCCTTCCATCCCTACTACTCGGTGCATGACATCTTCGCGGTGTCGATGTTCCTGATGGTGTTCACGGCGATCATCTTCTTCGCGCCGGAGCTGGGTGGCTACTTCCTTGAGTACAACAACTTCATCCCGGCCGATCCGCTGAAGACGCCGCTGCACATTGCCCCGGTCTGGTACTTCACGCCCTTCTACTCGATGCTGCGTGCCACCACCGACGACCTGGTGACGGTGTTGTGCGTGATCACGGGCGTGGCTGCCGTGCTGGCCTTCCTGAAGGGCCGTTTCCCGGCTGCCGCCAAGGTCGGCATCCTGGTCGCTGCGGTGGTGCTGATCGCGCTGCTGAAGATGTTCGACGCCAAGTTCTGGGGCGTGGTGGTGATGGGTGCTGCCGTCATCATCCTGTTCTTCCTGCCCTGGCTGGATCGCAGCCCGGTCAAGTCGATACGCTACCGTCCGGACTGGCACAAGTGGATGTACGCCGTGTTCGTGGTGTTCTTCTTCGTGCTCGGCTACCTGGGCATCAAGCCGCCGTCGGATATCGGCACCTTCATCGCGCAAGTGGGCACCCTGTTCTATTTCGGCTTCTTCCTGCTGATGCCGTACTGGAGCCAGATCGGCAAGCCCAAGCCCGTGCCCGAGCGTGTGACCTTCCACGCTCACTGAGAATGCCCGTCGGAGTCGAAAGAATGAAAAAACTCATCGCTACGCTGCTGACCTCCTTCCTGTTGGGGGCGGGTCTGGTTTCGGGTGCGCAGGCAGCCGGAGGCGGCATCGAGTGGGACAAGTTCCCCAAGGAAAAGCTGGCCGACACGGCGTCGCTGCAAAACGGCGCCAAGTTGTTCGTCAACTACTGCCTGAACTGCCATGCCGCAGCCTTCATGCGTTACAACCGCCTGCGCGACATCGGACTGACCGAAGCGCAGATCAAGGCCAATCTGATGTTCGCCACCGAGAAGGTCGGCGACACGATGAAGGTCTCGCTGGACCCGAACAATGCCAAGGAATGGTTCGGTGGCCTGCCTCCCGACCTGACCGTGATCGCCCGCTCGCGAGCCGACGGCGCCAAGGGCTCTGGCGCGGACTATCTGTACACCTACCTGCGCAGCTACTACCGTGACGAGACCAAGGCCACCGGCTGGAACAATATGGCCTTCCCGTCCGTGGCCATGCCTCATGTGCTGTGGGAGTTGCAGGGCCAGCGCACCGCCAAGTTCGCCGAAGAGGCCGACTCACATTCCCCGAGCAAGACCGTCCATGTGTTCAAGGGCTATGAGCAGCTGACGCCTGGCACCATGTCGACCCTGCAGTACGACAATGCAGTGGCCGATCTGGTGGCTTACCTGCAGTGGATGGGCGAGCCCGCCCAGGAGCAACGTTTCCGTCTGGGTGTCTGGGTGTTGTTGTTCCTGTCGGTGTTGACCGTGCTCGCCTGGCGCTTGAACGCAGCGTTCTGGAAAGACATCAAATAAGACCCCCGCAGGTCCTGGCCCGGTTCGCAAGACCCGGGCGCAGGACCAAGAACGCAGTGGAGAGCCCCAGGGCGCGACCACTGCGTTTGTGTTTTCAGGCTTAGGCCCTAACTTACGCTAGAGGAGCTCACCGCCATGATGGTGCTTTACTCCGGAACGACCTGCCCTTACTCGCACCGTTGCCGTTTTGTCCTGTTTGAAAAAGGCATGGACTTCGAGATCCGTGATGTGGATCTGTTCGCCAAGCCCGAAGACATCGCGCTGATGAACCCGTACAACGAGGTGCCCATCCTGGTGGAGCGCGACCTCATCCTGTATGAGTCGCACATCATCAACGAGTACATCGACGAACGCTTCCCGCACCCGCAGCTGATGCCCGGCGACCCGGTCGCCCGCGCCCGCGTGCGCCTGTTCCTGCTGAATTTCGAGAAGGAGCTGTTCGCCCACGTGAACGTGCTCGAGTCTCGCGGCATCAAGGGCAACGAGAAGCAACTGGAAAAGGCCCGCGCACAGATCCGCGACCGCCTGACCCAGCTCGCACCGATCTTCCTGAAGAACAAGTACATGCTCGGGGACGACTTCTCGATGCTGGACGTGGCCATTGCACCGCTGCTGTGGCGCCTGGACTACTACGGCATCGACATGTCCAAGAACGCCGCACCGCTGCTGAAGTACGCCGAACGCATCTTCTCGCGTCCGGCCTATATCGAGGCGCTGACACCGTCCGAAAAGGTCATGCGCAAGTAAGCAAGAAGACGGCAGCTCCATGGACAGCAGTAACGACAACACCAAGGGCCAGCAGGGTACGTCCACAAGGCCGTACCTGATCAGGGCCCTGCACGACTGGTGCACCGACAACGGCTTCACCCCGTACCTGGCGGTGCAGGTGGGCCGCAATGTGCAAGTGCCCATGGAGTACGTCAACAACAACGAGATCGTGCTGAACGTCGGCTTCGAGGCCACCAGCGGCCTCAAGCTGGGCAATGAATTCGTCGAATTCAAGGCCCGCTTCGGCGGCGTCTCGCGCGAGATCAGCGTGCCCGTGGAGTTTGTCTTGGCCATCTATGCCCGCGAGAACGGGCAGGGCATGGCCTTCCCGGCGCCGCAGGCCGATGCCGGCGAGCCCGGGACTGGCCCGTCTCTGGCTTCGGTGCCCAACGCTGCCGAGGCTCCGGCCGAAGGCTCGGGCAGCCGGCCGCCGACGCCGCTGCGTGGTCTGCGCCTGGCCGGTGCCGACTCGGCAAAAGGCGAGGCGGAACCCGCAGCGTCGCCGCCGGCCGATCCCGGCCCCGATGGCGACGGCCCGGCACCTGCTGGCCCCGGCCGACCGGCGCTGAAACGCGTCAAATAATCTCTCATGTTGCGCCGCAGCAGCTGTTCAGCACAGTAGAATGCGCGCTTCGCCGGCTTAGCTCAGTTGGTAGAGCAACCGCCTTGTAAGCGGTAGGTCATCAGTTCGAATCCGATAGCCGGCACCAAAAATGAAAAGCCCAGTCAGTCAGCTCCCGCTGCCTTGCTGGGCTTTTTTCTTGGGCATGCTGATCGCGCTTGCAGGTTGCACAAGCATCGCCCCGGTGGCCGCCGATCCGCCACCGCTGCCCTTCATCGATGCCCACGTGCATCTCAACGATGAGGCCATACAGCTTGAGCTGATGCGCGAGTACGGTGTCGAGCGCGCGGTGGTGTTCTGGGGGCGCAACAGCGACAACGCGGCTATCGCGGCCAGCGTGCAGCGCCACCCGGACAAGTTCATCGCCTTTGCCTCGATCTCGCCCGAGCGCTCGGCCTATCGCCGGGCCTGGGATGTCGGCGACGCCTCGCTGCTGCAGGGCTTGGACGACATGCTGGCCACCGGGCGCTTCAAGGGCATTGGCGAGATCTCGGCGGTGCATTTTCCGTCGCCGGGGCTGCCGGAGGCCGACTACGACCCCTTGGCCTCGCTGCTGGTCGGCATCCTTGAGCTGGCGCGCAAGCACCGGCTGCCGGTGCTGGTGCATATCGAGTGGACGCGCATGAAGGAGTTCTCGGCGCTGCTGAAGCGCTTTTCCGAGGTGAAGGTGATCTGGGCCCATGGCGGCTACACACCGCTGTTCGTCGCGCAGCGGATGCTGGCGCAGCACCCGAACCTGTTCTACGAACTCAGCGCCCGGACCTGGCCCCAGCACCCACGCTCGCCCGACTACACCATCCTGCGCGACGGCGTGGCTGTCTGGCCGGCCTGGCTGGCGCTGATCGAGGCCCAACCGGGGCGCTTTCTGGTCGGCACCGATGCCAGCCACCGCTCGCGGGCCAGCGAGGCGATGAAGCATGCCAGCGTGCAGGCCTTTCTGCGCCAGCTGAGCCCGGTGGCGCGGGAGCAGGTGGGGCGCGGCACACTGCTGAAGTTGCTCACCCCTGCTGCAGTACCTTGATGCGTATAGTCGCCACGGCAAGCCCGCGTTCGCGCAGCTGATCCTCCAGCCGCGGCTGCAGCTGCCTCAGCTTGGCGGCCACGGCGGCATTGGCGGCCAGCAGCGTCCAGCCCGCCTCATCGACCGGGCCGGCCTGCACGGCCTTCACCAGGGCTCCCGGCAGCGCCTCGCGAATCGCCTCGAAGCAGGCGTTCGACTGGCGCAGTCGCTGCTGCAACTGGCCGAGGGCGCTGTGCTGGGACAGGGCCTGGCCAATCGTCAAGGCGTCGGGGACGTAGCGGGGCATGGTCATGAGGCTAGTTTAGGGCCCGGCCCCAGTGGCGCAAGGGCCTGTTAAACTCCGGCGGTTTTGCGGGTGTTGATCCGCTGTGGCTTGCAATCGATGCAGGCCGTCCCCATTTCTGGCCGATGTCCAGCGCTCTGACCGGGCGCGACGATACCCATCAAGACACCGGCCTCCTACCCCAGCTCACGCCCGATACTGCATGTTGCCCAAGCTTCTGACCCAGATTTTCGGTAGCCGCAATGACCGTCTGCTCAAGCAGTACCGTCGTGTGGTCCAGCAGATCAATGCGCTGGAGCCTCAGTTCGAACAGCTCGATGACGCGGCCCTCAAGGCCAAGACGGCCGAGTTCCGCCAGCGCATTGCCGATGGCGCGACCGTCGATGACCTGCTGCCCGAGGCCTTTGCCGTCTGCCGCGAAGGCAGCAAGCGGGCGCTGAAAATGCGCCACTTCGACGTGCAGCTGATCGGTGGCATGGTGCTGAATTCCGGCAAGGTGGCCGAAATGCGCACCGGCGAGGGCAAGACCTTAATGGCCACGCTGCCGGTCTACCTGAACGCGCTGACCGGCAAGGGCGTGCATCTGGTGACGGTCAACGACTACCTGGCCAAGCGCGATGCCGAGTGGATGGGGCGCCTCTACACCTTCCTCGGTCTGACGGTGGGCGTGAACATGCCGCAGATGTCGCGCGAGGACAAGCAGGCCGCCTACCGCGCCGACGTGACCTATGGCACCAACAACGAGTTCGGCTTCGACTACCTGCGCGACAACATGGTCCAGGACATCGCCGACCGCGTCGCCCGCGGCCTGTCCTATGCCATCGTCGACGAGGTGGACTCGATCCTGATCGACGAGGCTCGCACGCCGCTGATCATCAGCGGCCAGGCCGAAGACCACACCGAGATGTATGTGCGCATCAACTCGGTGGTGCCGCAGCTGAAGAAGCAGATCGGCGAGCTGGACCTGCGCACCGGCGAGGGCGTGATCGAGCCGGGCGACTTCACGGTGGACGAGAAATCGCACCAGATCTACCTGACCGAGGCCGGCCACGAGAACGCCGAACGCATCCTCGCCGAAGCGGGCCTGCTGCCCGAGGGTGCCAGCCTTTACGACCCGTCCAATATTTCGCTGATGCACCATGTGTATGCGGCGCTGCGCGCCAATCACATCTACCACCGCGACCAGCACTATGTGGTGCAAAACGGCGAGGTCATCATCGTCGACGAGTTCACCGGTCGCCTGATGACCGGCCGCCGCTGGAGCGATGGCCTGCACCAGGCCGTGGAGGCCAAGGAAGGCGTGGCGATCCAGAGCGAGAACCAGACGCTGGCCTCGATCACCTTCCAGAACTACTTCCGCATGTACGGCAAGCTGTCGGGCATGACCGGCACGGCCGACACCGAGGCCTATGAGTTCCAGGAGATCTACGGTCTGGAGACCGTGGTCATTCCGCCGAACAAGCCGACCATACGCAAGGACGAGCTGGACCTGGTCTACAAGACCAACCGCGAGAAGTTCCATGCCGTGGTCTCGGACATCAAGGACTGCCACAAGCGCGGCCAGCCGGTGCTGGTGGGCACGACCTCGATCGAGAACTCCGAGTACATCGCCGACCTGCTGAAGGCCGAGAAGCTGCCGCACGCGGTGCTCAACGCCAAGCAGCATGCCAAGGAGGCCGAGATCGTGGCCCAGGCCGGCCGGCCGGGCGTGATCACCATCGCCACCAATATGGCCGGCCGAGGCACCGACATCGTGCTCGGCGGCAACGTCGAGAACCAGATCAAGTTCCTGGAGGCCGATGCCAGCGTGCCCGAGGCCGACAAGGCCGCGCGCATCCAGAAGCTGAAGGACGAGTGGCAGGGTCTGCACGACAGCGTCAAGGCCCAGGGCGGCCTGCGCATCATCGCTACCGAGCGCCATGAGTCGCGTCGCATCGACAACCAGCTGCGCGGCCGCTCCGGCCGTCAGGGCGACCCGGGCTCCTCGCGCTTCTACCTGTCGCTGGACGACTCGCTGATGCGCATCTTCGCCGGCGACCGCGTCAAGGCGGTGATGGAGCGCCTGAAGATGCCCGAGGGCGAGGCCATCGAGGCCGGCATCGTCAGCCGCAGCATCGAGGGCGCGCAGCGCAAGGTCGAGGCCCGCAACTTCGATATCCGCAAGCAGCTGCTCGAGTACGACGATGTGTCGAACGACCAGCGCAAGGTGATCTACCAGCAGCGCAATGACATCCTGGAAGCCCAGTCGCTGGTGGCCCAGATTGCCAATCTGCGCGAAAGCTCGCTGACCGACGTGGTGCGCACCTTCGTGCCCAAGGACAGCCTGGAAGAGCAGTGGGACCTGCCGGCCCTGGAGCGCGTGCTGCGCGACGAGTGGCATGTCGAGACCAATCTGCAGGCCGAGGTCGAGAAGAGCAACACCATCACCGACGACGAGATCGTCGAGAAGGTCGTCAAGGCCGGTGACGAGCTGTTCAACGGCAAGCTGGAGATTGTCGGCGTCGAGCAGTTCACGCCCTTCATGCGCATGGTGCTGCTGCAGTCGATGGACCAGCACTGGCGTGACCACCTGGCCGCGCTGGACTACCTGCGCCAGGGCATACACCTGCGCGGCTACGCCCAGAAGAACCCCAAGCAGGAGTACAAGCGCGAGGCCTTCGAGCTGTTCTCGCAACTGCTTGACGTGGTGAAGATGGAAGTCACCCGCATGCTGATGACGGTGCGCATCCAGTCGCAGGAAGAGGTGGCCAAGGCCGCCGAAGCGATCGAGGCACGCGCCGAGAACATCAGCAACGTCACCTACACCCATCCGAACGAGGACGGCAGCGTCTCGCAGGAGGCCGAACCGGCACGCAATGTGCCCATGGCGGGCCGCAACGATCCCTGCCCCTGCGGCAGCGGCAAGAAGTACAAGCACTGCCACGGCAAGCTGAACTGAGTCCGTCCCGGCAGGGGCTTACACCGTTTGTGTGACACCTACCCCTTACCCGGGGGGTAGGCGAACTGAGGTCTAACCCTTACCCTCGGATTGTTGCCATCGGGAGGACTTTCGGTGGGACTTTGACCGAACCAAACCTATTTTGGGAATAATATGAACTTCAAGAAAATTGCCAGCCTGCTGGCACTGAGCGCCGCTTTCGCATCGAGCAGCGCCCTGGCCGATGACCAAGCCGTCAACTTCGCCGGTCTGACCGCCGAGTTCGACAGCATCGGCACCGTCCTGGCCGGTGGCAACGACGTCATCACCTTCAATGGCCTGGCCAGCGGCACCTATGACTTCGTGCTGACCCTGAGCGGCCAGTACACCACGCTGACCAGCCTGACGCTGAACAGCGTCGTTGGCACCGCCTACGCTGGCGGCAAAGTGCTGTTCGCTGGTGTTGAAGGCACGGGCACCACGCCCTTCGTGCTGACGCTGAATGGCTTCACCACCGCCGGCAAGCCTTCCCTGTACTCGGGCGAGCTGACCGTATCGGCCGTGCCGGAACCCGAAACCTATGCACTGATGCTGGCTGGTCTGGCTGCCGTGGGCTTTGTTGCCCGTCGCCGTCAAGCCTAAGTGCCAGGCGCTGGTGACCGCTGATGCGGTTGCCTCGAATCAAGGCGACACTGCGGTGTCGCCTTTTTTCGTCCGAACGAGACCGATGCCGTGGATAGCGAAGACCTGATCAGGGCGCCCCGGCGCCTCGAGACACCGCGTCTGGTGCTGGAATCACCGCGCGTCGAGCACGCCGCCGCCTTCAACGAGAGCCTGGCCGCCTCGGCGTCCAGCCTGGGCTTCATCGCCTGGGGCCGGTATGCCGGCGACCTCGCCTGGGCCGAGGACTTCTGCGCCCGTGGCGCCGGCTTTGTGGCCAAGGGCGAGGACCTGATCTTCCATGCCTTCAAGCGCGACGGTGGGGCCTATGTGGGCCGTATCGATCTGCACAGCTTCGACTTCGAGGCGCCTCGCTGCGAGATCGGCTATGTGGGTGATCTGCGCCTGCAGGGCCAGGGGCTCATGCGTGAGGCCGTGCAGGCGGTGCTGGACCTGGGTTTCGCGCTGGGCCTGGTGCGCATTCATGCGCACTGCGATGCGCTGAACCACCGCTCGATCGCCTTCATTCAGAGTCTGGGCTTCGTTCAGGAGGGTGTGATGCGCTTCTATGCGCGCAATCCCCAGGGTGAGCTGAACGACGAGGTGGTGCTGGCCTTCTACAACGCACCCCGCAGTTGAGGGGGTGAAGGCGCAAAACGTGAACGAGTTGGCACAAGTTGTGGGCTGATGGTCGAATCGACACTTGGATGGGGGATGCCCATCGTCCGCCTGCCCCCCTAGAGTGAGGCCCATGGCAAACACCCTCAAATGTTTGTCCGGACACTGACTCCAAGGGACTGACATGAAAATCAAAAACGTCGTTGCTACCGCCCTGCTGACCCTGGCCACCGCAGGTGCCATGGCCCAAAGCAGCACCTCCAGCGTGGCCCTGGTCAACAGCCCTTCGGGCAGTCTGTCGGCAGGCATTTCCAAGAGCTTTTCCGTGGCCGGCGCCTTCGAAGACACCTATACCTTCGACACGGTCAGCAGCGCGGCCTTCCTGAACGGCACCCTGTCCACGCTGGGCGCCATCGCCAGCGACGACATTGACCTGATCAGCGTCACGCTCAATGGCAAGGCCTTCAAGCTGAAGACCTTTGTGTTCGACGGCAACGCCGACGGCAGCGAGCGTGCCACCCTGGGCAAGACCCTGTTCGGCTCGGAGCTGACGCTGGTCGTCAAGGGCATCGTGGCGCCGACCCTGGCCGCCGGCACCTCGGTAGCCGCGACCTACAGCGCCAACTTCAATCTCACCCCGGTTCCCGAACCCGAGACCTATGCACTGATGCTGGCCGGCCTGGGCGCCGTGGGCTTTGTGGCCCGCCGCCGCAAGGCCAAGTAAGCGCCAAGCCAAGAGCCACACTCGGGAGCACACCACATGATCAAACGCTTTGCCCTGCTGTCGCTGACAGCCCTGCTGACAGCCGCCGCGCACGCCGCACCGGTGCTGCTGGACGTCACCACCAACAGCATCACCGGCAGCAAGTCCGCCGGCCTGAGCACGGTGGCCGGCTCCAACCAGGTCACCCATACCACCCAAGGCTATTTCAAGGACGAGTTCCTGTTCACCCATGCGGGCCTGGCCAAGGTGAATGCCTTTCTGAACACGTCCTACGACAATGACATTCAGAAGATCGTCTTCAAGAGCGCCAGCTTCATGAATGTCGATGGCTCCAGCCTGGCCTTCGTGACCGAGTTTGACGAAGACACCGGCACGACCGACACCTTTGGCTTCTCGCCGGTCTCGTTCACCGCCCAGGGCAGTTTCCTGATGATCATCGAAGGTTGGGCGGGCGGTAACAATGGCGTGTTCGGCACCAGCCCGATCTCGGCCAGCTATAGCGGCGGCATCAATGTCACGCCGCTGGCCAACAACGTGCCGGAGCCCTCGGCCCTGCTGCTGGTCGCCATCGGCGCGGCGGCCGCCGCCGCCGCCGCCGCCATGCGCAGCAAGCGCAGCAAGCGCAGCAAGAGCAACTGATCCGCTGATCTCTGTGCCAACAAGGGCTCCCATGTGGAGCCCTTGTGCATTTGTGGCCACGGCCTTGCCTACAATGCAGCCCGAGCTTCCAACCGCCCCAGCGCGAGACCACCATGCCCGTCAATCTGCTTGCCCCCGACCCCGCTTCCCTGCATCCCGTGCCCGGCGTGAAGTGGGGGGTGACGATGGCCGGCGTGCGCAAGGCCAACCGGCGTGACCTGAGCGTGATCGCGCTCGATGCCGGCGCCAGCGTGGCCGGCGTGTTCACACAGAACCGCTTCTGCGCCGCCCCGGTGCAGGTCTGCCGCGAGCATCTGGCCTCGGGCGCTGAAGTGCGCGCGCTGCTGATCAACACCGGCAATGCCAATGCCGGCACCGGCGCCGACGGCCTGGCCCGCGCCCGCGCCACCTGCGAAGCGCTGGCCGGTCTGATGGGCCTTCAGGCAAAGCAGGTGCTGCCGTTCTCCACTGGCGTGATCATGGAGTCGCTGCCGGTGGATCGCATCACCGCCGGCCTGCCCGCCGCCCTGGCCGCGCTGGATGCGAACGCCTGGGGCCTTGCCGCCGAGGGCATCATGACCACCGACACGATACCGAAGGCCGCCTCGCGCCAGGTGCAGATTGCCGGCAAGACCGTCACCGTCACCGGCATCAGCAAAGGCGCCGGCATGATTCGCCCGAACATGGCGACGATGCTGGGCTTCATGGCCACCGACGCCGTCATCGCCCCGGCCCTGCTGCAGAGCCTGGTCACCCAGGCGGCCGACCAGTCCTTCAACCGCATCACCATCGACGGCGACACCTCGACCAACGACTCCTTCGTGCTGATCGCCACCCACCAGGCCGGCCATGGGGAAATCGAGTCGCTGGACTCGGTCGAGGGCCAGATCCTGCGCGAGGCGGTGTATGCGGTGGCACGCGAGTTGGCCCAGGCCATCGTCCGTGACGGCGAGGGCGCGACCAAGTTCATCGCGGTCAAGGTCAGCGGTGGTCGCGATGAGGCCGAATGCAAGTTGGCGGCCTATGCCATCGCCCATTCGCCGCTGGTCAAGACCGCCTTCTTCGCCAGCGACCCCAACCTTGGCCGCATCCTGGCCGCGGTGGGTTATGCCGGCATTGCCGATCTGGACCAGGCCCTGATCGACCTGCATCTGGACGATGTGCATGTGGTGCACCAGGGCGGGCGGCGCGCCGAGTACCGCGAGGAGGACGGCCAGCGCGTGATGAAGCAAAGCGAGATCACCGTCCATGTGAATCTGAACCGCGGCGCGGCAAGCACCACGGTCTGGACCTGTGACCTCAGCCACGCCTACGTCACCATCAACGCCGACTATCGTAGTTAATGCAATGGAGTTAGGGGTGCGCCTGTCGCACTCCAAGCGCGATTAGCCTGCTAACATCCGTGACACCCTTTGACGCCCATCAAACCATGACCAAGCTACTCGACCGTACCCGAAGCGCACCCCGTGCGTCGGCGTTCGTTCGTGCCTGCGGTCTGGGCACGGCCGGCGCCACTGCTCCCAAGGCCACGCCGGTTCCGGCGGCCTGACCCCACTCTCAGCCTTCGCTTCCTGACCGAAGTCCGCTGCAGAGTCAGCGGAAGAAGTTGGCGCTCTGCGTTCTTTCGCTGCCGGACCCACCGGTCCACCTGGCCCCACAAGGGCTGCAAGAGCGCAAGAGTGAAATAGGGAGAAGTGAATGAAAGCCTGGCTCCAACGATTGCGGCGAGCCATGACCCTGCCTCAGGGCGATCTGCTGCGCGATGCCACCTACCGGCGGCTCTGGACCTCTATCCTGATCAGCTCCCTGGGCGGGCAGGTCACCATGCTGGCGCTGCCGCTGACGGCCGCCGTGATGCTGCAGGCCACGCCCACGCAGATGGGCCTGCTCACCGCGATGGAGATCATCCCCTTCGTGCTGTTCTCGCTGCCCGCCGGCGTGTGGCTGGACCGCGTGCGCAAGCTGCCGGTGTATGTGATCGGCGAGACGGCGATCGCGCTGATCCTGGTCACCGTGCCGCTGGCGATGTGGTTCGACATGCTGACGATGACCTGGCTGTACGTCGTCGGCTTCGTCATCGGCACCATCTACACCACCGCCGGCAGCGCCGCGCAGATCGTGCTCACCCAGGTGGTGGCGCGCGAGCGCCTGGTCGAGGCCCATGCCAAGAATGCGCTGGCCTCCTCGGGCGCCGAGGTGGCCGGGCCGGGTGTGGCCGGCGCCTTGATCAAGGTCGTTGGTGCGCCTGTTGCGCTGCTGGTGGATGCCGCCCTGCTGTTGCTGTCCGCCTTCATCCTGCGCGGCATCCATATCCAGGAGGCACCGACCTCGACCAAGGAGGCCCACTTCTGGCGCGACCTGAAGGCCGGCGTGCGCTTTGTGCGCGGCCAGCGCCTGCTCGTCACCCTGGCCATGACGGTGGGCGGCTGGCAGCTGTTTCACCAGGCGGCGATGGTGGTGCAAATCCTGTTTGCCACCCGCATCCTGGGCCTGTCCGCGCAGTCGGTCGGCCTGAGCTATGTGGCGCTGGGTGCGGGCACCGTGCTGTCCAGCGTGGTGGGCCATCGCTTCAGCAAGCGCATCGGTCCCGGGCCCTGTCTGACCCTGGGTCTGGGCACCTGCGGGGCCGGCTGGCTGGTGCTGTCGGTCGCTCCGGCCAATGCCTGGGGAGTGGCAGCGTTCGCGCTGATGCTGTTCCTGTTCGGCTTCGGTGCGGTGCTGATCTTCATCAACTTCCTGTCGCTTCGCCAGGCCGTCACGCCCGCGCCGCTGCTGGGTCGCATGACCAGCACCATGCGCTGGCTGATCCTGATACCGGCCGGTCCTGGGGCGCTGATCGGCGGCTGGCTGGGTGAGCATATGGGCCTGCGAGCGGCCCTGGTCTTTGCCGGCGTGGGCGCTCTGCTGCTGAGCCTGGTGGCGGCCCGCCACCCGGTGATCAGCGGCGTGCGGGAACTGCCCAAGCCGGAGGACCTCGATGACCACCTCGGTGCCGAGGCGCTGCCGGGGCTAAGCCCTGAACTATTGACAAGTAAATAGTGGAGTGATGATGGCCACACCCGATCCCGTCTTGATCAACGTCCCGGAACAGATCGTCACCGAACGCCTGGTCGTCGCCGCCCCGCGCATAGGCCTGGGCCAGGCGATGAATGCGGCAGTCTGCGAATCGCTGGAGCAGCTCAAGCCCTGGATGCCCTGGGCCCAGGTGGCACCCAGCATCGAGGAGTCCGAGGCCAATATGCGGCAGCAAGCGGCCAAGTTCATCCTGCGCAGCGATCTGGTCTATCAGATCTATGCCAAGACGCCCGAGGGCACGCCCGGCCGGCTGCTGGGCGGCACCGGTCTGCATCGCTTCGACTGGACGGTGCGCCGCTTCGAGATCGGCTACTGGATACGCACCAGCGCCCAGGGCCAGGGTTTTGTGGCCGAGGCGGTGAGGGCGCTGACGCAGATGGCCTTCAGCCAACTGCAGGCGCGGCGGGTCGAGATCCGGATGGATGACACCAACGTCCGCAGCCGCGCCGTGGCCGAGCGTTGCGGCTTCGAGTTCGAGGGACTGCTGCGGCGCGACACGCTGGATGTGAGCGGCGTGCCGCGTGATACGCGGGTGTATTCGCGGATCTCGCCTTTGTGATTGATGTGGCCCCGGATTGCATCCGGGCTACGGCGTATTCGTGGCCCGGATGAAATCCGGGGGGGGGGCGGCATCGCCGAGGCATGTAGCCCGGATGCAATCCGGGGCCGTCACCCTCAATCCGCCGGCGAAAACCGGTCCACCGCGTCGGTGATGATGCCGTCCACGCCGTTGGCGATCAGCCACTGCGCGGCGGCCTCGTCATTGACGGTGTAGACCAGTGCCTTCAAGCCGGCCGCATGGATGCGCGCCGTGGTCTCGAAGTTCATCAGCGTGTAGTTGGTGACCACCGCCTGGCAGTCCAGTGCGCGGGCTTCGTCGAGCCAGCCTTCGCGCAGGCTGTCGATCAGCAGGGCGCGCGGCACCTCGGGGGCGGTCTCGCGGGCGCCGGTCAGCGCCTCGGGGCGGAAGGAGCTGAACAGCGGCAGCTGGCCCGAGCCCTGCCACAGGCGACGCGTCTCGCGGCCGACGACCTGGCCGGTCAGCAACTCCAGCCCAGGCGTCGGCTTGATCTCGATGTTCAGCGCAAAGCGATTGGCGATCACAAAGGCCGCCAGCGCGTCCAGGCTTGGAATCGGCTCGCCTGCATAGCCGCGGCTGTGCCAGGCCCCCGCGTCGATGCGCGACAGCTCGCTCCAGGGGCGCTCGCCGGCCACGCCGTGCTCGGGCGTGGTGCGCTGCAGGGTCGCGTCATGCAGCAGGAAGGGGATGCCCTCGCGGCTGAGCTTCACATCGCATTCAAAGGCGCGATAGCCATGTTGCGCACCGAGGCGAAAGGCCGCCAGGGTGTTCTCCGGCGCCAGCTTGCCGGCACCGCGGTGGGCAATCCAGAAGGGATAGGGCCAAGCACTCATCAAGCGACTCTTTGCAGCGTTTTCGCATCAAACCAATGCAGATGCTGGCGCTCGACCTGCAGATACAGCGTGTCGCCGATCTTCGGCGGCACATGGGTGCCGTCGATGCGCAGGGTGAACATCTGTGTGCCCAGATGACCGTAGACCAGGCGCTCGGCACCCAGCATCTCCAGCATCTCGACCTTCAGCGCCCAACCCTGGCCCTGGCCGACCTTCCAGTCGGTCACATGCTCGGGGCGCAGGCCCAGTATCAGCTCGCCGGCGCGCGGTGCGGCGGCCGGCAGGGTCAGGACATGGCCGCCAACGGTGAAGCGCCAGCCATCGGCCTGGCCGGGCATCAGATTCATTGGTGGCGAGCCGATGAAGCCGGCCACAAAGGTGCTGGCCGGGCGGGCATAAACCTCTTCCGGCGTGCCGAACTGCTCCATGCGGCCACCGTTCATGACGATCATGCGCTGGGCCAGGGTCATGGCCTCGACCTGGTCGTGGGTCACGAACAGCGAGGTCACGCCCAGCTCGGCATGCAGCTTCTGGATCTCCAGCCGGGTCTGCGCGCGCAGCTTGGCGTCCAGGTTCGACAGCGGTTCGTCGAACAGAAACACCTGCGGGTTGCGCACGATGGCGCGGCCCATGGCCACGCGCTGGCGCTGGCCGCCCGACAGGGCGCGCGGCTTGCGGTCCAGCAGCGTTGAAAGTTCCAGGATCTTGGCCGCCTTGTCGACGCGGGTGCGGATTTCGTCGACCGGCACCTTCTTGATCTTCAGGCCATAGGCCATGTTGTCGTACACGCTCATATGCGGGTACAGCGCATAGTTCTGGAACACCATGGCGATGTCGCGGTCGGCCGGCTCGACGTTGTTGACCACGCGGTCGCCTATGCGTATCTCGCCCTCGGAAACTTCCTCCAGGCCGGCCACCATGCGCAGCAGCGTGGATTTGCCGCAGCCCGAGGGGCCGACGATGACGACGAACTCGCCGTCGCTGATCTCGGCGTTGACGCCGTGTATCACCTGGTTGGCCGAGGGGCCGTGACCATAGCGTTTGACGAGGTTGCGAATTGAAATGCTGGCCATAGCTTCTTCTTAGTCGGTTGGGGACAGAGCTTGCCGTGGCCGGCAAGGTCTATCCCGCAAGTCATTTCGATCAGTTGAGGACAGAGCTTTCGGCCGCGCTGCGCGTGGAGCTCAAGGTCTGTCCCCAAGTCATTATTTTTCGGTGTCGACCAATCCCTTGACGAACCATTTCTGCATGAGGATGACAACCAGCGCCGGCGGGATCATCGCCAGCAGGGCGGTGGCCATGATGATGTTCCATTCATTGGCCGCATCGCCGCCGCTGATCATGCGCTTGATGCCTATCACCACCGGGTACATGTCTTCGTTGGTGGTCACCAGCAGCGGCCACAGGTACTGGTTCCAGCCATAGATGAACTGGATCACGAACAGCGCCGCGATGCTGGTAGTGGACAGGGGCAGCAGCACGTCCTTGAAGAAGCGCATCGGCCCGGCGCCATCCATGCGCGCGGCCTCGACCAGCTCGTCGGGCACGGTCAGGAAGAACTGGCGGAACAGGAAGGTGGCCGTCGCCGAGGCGATCAGCGGCACCGTCAGTCCGGCGTAGGTGTTGAGCATGTTCAGGTCCGACACCACCTGGTAGGTCGGCCCGATGCGCACCTCCACCGGCAGCATCAAGGTCACGAAGATGGCCCAGAAGAAGAAGTTCTTGAACGGGAAGCGGAAGTAGACGATGGCAAAGGCCGACAGCAGCGAGATGGCGATCTTGCCGATGGCAATCGTCAGCGCGCTGATCAGGCTCACCGTCATCATCTGCGCCACCGGCGCCTTGGAGCCCGCACCGGTGCTGTTGCCGAACAGCGCGGCCTTGTAGTTGTCCCACATATGGCCGCCGGGCAGCAGCGGCATCGGCGCCTGCACGATGGCGTCGGCCGTGTGCGTCGAGGCCACGAAGGTGATGTAGAGCGGGAAGGCCACGATCAGCACACCCAGTATCAGCACCAGGTGGGAGATGGCCGTCAAAACGGGGCGTCTTTCTACCATCTCAGTACTGCACTTTCTTCTCGACAAAACGGAACTGAATGACGGTCAGCGCGACGACGATGAACATCAGCACCACCGACTGTGCGGCCGAGCCGCCCATGTCCATGGCCTTGAAGCCGTCGTAATAGACCTTGTAGACCAGGATCGAGGTGTCCTTGCCCGGGCCGCCATGCGTGGCCGCATCGATGATGCCGAAGGTGTCGAAGAAGGCATAGACGACGTTGATCACCAGCAGAAAGAAGGTGGTCGGCGAGAGCAGCGGAAAAATGATGGTCCAGAAGCGCCGCCAGGGTCGGGCGCCGTCGATGGCCGCGGCTTCGATCAGCGACTTCGGAATCGATTGCAGGCCGGCCAGGAAGAACAGGAAGTTGTACGAAATCTGCTTCCAGACGGCCGCCATCACCACCAGGGTCATCGCGTGGTCGGAGTTCAGCAGATGGTTCCAGTCAATGCCGGCCGAGCGCAGCGCATAGGCCACGATGCCGATGCTGGGCGCAAACATGAACAGCCAAAGCACGCCGGCAATCGCAGGCGCCACCGCATAGGGCCAGATCAGCAAGGTCTTGTAGAAGCCCGCGCCCTTGACGACGCGGTCGGCCATCACCGCCAGCAGGAGCGAGATGCTGATGCCCAGCACCGCCACCAGCGAGGAGAACACAGCCGTGGTCTTGAAGGAGGCCAGATAGGACTCGTCGTTCCACAGTTGCTCGAAGTTCTGCAGGCCCACCCATTCCTTGGAAAAGCCGAACGCGTCCTGCTGCTGCACCGACTGCAGCAGTGCCTGGCCGGCGGGCCAGAAAAAGAAGATGGTGATCACCGCCACCTGCGGCGCGATCAACAGCCACGGCAGCCAGCCGGACTTGAACAGAACGCGTTTTTCAACCGACATGGGCTCAGTCTCCGGGCCTTGCAAAAAACTCAACCCGCCGCACCGGCGTAGCGGGGCGGCGGGCTCATCCTCAAACGCCGGGGCTCAGCGCTTGTTGGCTTTCTCGAAGCGCTCCAGCTGCTCGTTGCCGCGCTTGATTGCGGCGTCGATGCCTTCCTTGGCGGTCTTCTTGCCGCCCCAGACCTGCTCCATCTCCTCGTCGATGATGGTACGGATCTGCACGAAGTTGCCCAGGCGCACGCCGCGCGACTTGTCGGTCGTCTTGCGTATCATCTGCGTCACGGCCACGTCGGTGCCGGGGTTGGCCTTGTAGAAGCCCGACTTCTCGGTCAGCTCATAGGCGGCCTTGGTGACCGGCAGATAGCCGGTGCGCTTGTGGCTCTCCGAGGCCACGTCCGCTTGCGCGAGGTAGTTGAAGAAGGCGGCCACGCCCTTGTACTCGGCAGGCTTCTTGCCCGACATCACCCACAGGCTGGCACCGCCGATGACGGTGTTCTGCGGCGCGCCGGTCACGTCCGGGTAGTAGGGCAGGGGGGCGATGCCGGAGGCGAACTTGGCGTTCTTCTTCACATTGGCATACAGGCCCGAGGAGCCGGTGGTCATTGCGCACTCGCCCGAGACGAAGGTCGAGTCGGCGGCGTTGTTGCGGCCCTTGTAGACGAACAGGCCCTGCTTGGACATATTGGCCAGATTCTCGATGTGGCGCACATGCAGCGGGGTGTTGAAGTTCAGCCGCGTGTCCAGACCGCCGAAACCATTGTTCTTGCTGGCGAACTCGACGTTATGCCAGGCCGAGAAGCTCTCGAACTGGGTCCAGCTCTGCCAGCTGGTGGTGAACGGGCACTTGTGGCCGCTGGCCTTGAGCTTGGCGGCGGCCAGGGCCACCTCGGGCCAGGTTGCGGGGGGCTTCTCGCTGTCGATGCCGGCGGCCTTGAAGGCGTCCTTGTTGTAATGGAACACCGTCGTCGAGCTGTTGAACGGGAAGCTCAGCATCTGGCCGTTCGGGGCGGTGTAGTAACCGGCCACGGCGGGCACATAGGCGCTGGGGTCGAACTTGGCGCCTGCCTCCTTCATCACTTCGGCCACCGGCTTGATGGCGCCCTTGCTGGCCATCATCGTGGCCGTGCCCACTTCGAAAACCTGCAGGATGTGCGGCGCATTGCCGGCACGGAAGGCGGCGATCGCGGCCGTCATCGATTCGTCGTAGCCACCCTTGAAGGTCGGCACGATCTTGTAGTCCTTCTGGCTGGCGTTGAACTCCTTGGCCAGGTCATTGACCCAGTCGCCGAGGGCACCGCCCATGGAGTGCCACCACTGGACCTCCACTTGGGCTTGGGCGGTGGTGCTCAGGCCGGCGGCCAGCAGGGCGGTGATCAGGAAGCGCGGTTTCAAATTCATGGTGTCTCCGTTGGATCGCGGGGGCGATTGGAACATATCGAACAAAGGCAAGAGCTTGCCGAGAACAAACGTGCAAGCGTACTGAGCATTTGTGACAGTTCTGTTTTTGTCATGCCATGGAACCGGGCACAAGAGGACTTCCCCTCAATGCCGAGTCGCCAAGCGAGGGTGATCTTCGGCCCGAGCGGGCACAATTGCAAACCCGGCCTGATGCGCATCTGCGACAGGCCAGCCCACCAGACCTTGCCGCCACCTCGCGTCAAGGCCATGACGGCCCAAATTAAAGGCCTTGTCTCGCTGGAGAGAGTGCAAATGTTGCACTGCGGTAGGATTTGAAGCACACCGGTGCTGCGCCGGTGTTTTTTGTCTGGTTCCATAGGCTCACCGACTTCATGAATGCACCTCTCCCGCTGATGGCTCAGGAACCGTCGTTCACGCCCCATGCGGCCTCGCCCCGTCTGCGCGAGATTCCCTACAACTACACCTCCTTCTCCGACCGCGAGATCGTGATCCGCCTGCTCGGCCAGCGCGCTTGGAGCTTGCTGGACCATTTGCGCGCGGAGCGCCAGACCGGCCGCTCCGCCCGGATGCTGTACGAGGTGCTGGGCGATATCTGGGTGGTGCAGCGCAACCCCTATCTGCAGGACGACCTGCTGGACAACCCCAAGCGCCGCCGCCAGCTCGTCGATGCCCTGCATCACCGGCTCGGCGAGGTCGAACGCCGCCGCGCGCCGGCCGACTCCGCCCTCGGTGCGGCCGAGCGTGACGCCCATGTGGGCGAGCTGCTGCAGGCCGCCAGCCAGGCGGTGGAGCGTTTCGCCGAGCAGTTCGAGCAGGTCGCCACGCTGCGCCGCCGCACGCAAAAGGTGCTGGGCCGGGTGACCAAGAGCGACAACATCAAGTTCGATGGCCTCTCCCGCGTCGCCCACGTGACCGACGCCACCGACTGGCGCGTCGAATACCCGTTCGTCGTACTCACCCCCGACAGCGAGGCCGAGATGGCCGCGCTCGTCAAGGGCTGCATCGAGCTGGGCCTGACCATCATCCCGCGCGGCGGCGGCACCGGCTACACCGGCGGCGCCGTGCCGCTGACCTGGAACAGCGCCGTCATCAATACCGAGAAGCTCGAGGCCATGAGCGGCGTCGAGATGCTGCGTCTGCCGGGCCTGGACAAGGAAGTCGCCACCGTCTGGACCGAGGCCGGCGTGGTCACGCAACGCGTGTCAGACATTGCCGATGCCAATGGCTTCGTCTTCGCCGTTGACCCGACCTCGGCCGAGGCCTCGTGCATAGGCGGCAATATCGCGATGAATGCCGGTGGCAAGAAGGCCGTGCTGTGGGGCACGGCGCTGGACAATCTGGCCAGCTGGCGCATGGTCACGCCCGAGGCCAAGTGGCTCGAAGTGACCCGCCTCAACCACAACCTGGGCAAGATCCATGACGTCGAGGTGGCCAGCTTCGAGCTGCGCTATTTCGATGCCTCGGGCAAGAAGCTGGAGCGCACCGAGCGCCTGGACATCCGCGGCCGCGTGTTCCGCAAGGAGGGCCTGGGCAAGGACGTGACCGACAAGTTCCTGGCCGGCCTGCCGGGCATCCAGAAAGAGGGCTGCGACGGCCTGATCACCAGCGCGCGCTGGGTCGTGCACCGCATGCCGGCGCACGTGCGCACCGTGTGCCTGGAGTTCTTCGGCAATGCCAAGGACGCCGTGCCCAGCATCGTCGACATCAAGGACTATATGTTTGCCCAGGCGGCCTCGGGCGGCGCCATCCTCGCAGGCTTGGAACACCTCGACGATCGCTACCTGAAGGCCGTCGGCTATGCGACCAAGAGCAAGCGCGGCGGCCTGCCCAAGATGGTGCTGGTCGGCGACATCGTCGGCGACGACCCCGACGCCGTGGCCAGGGCCACGTCTGAAGTCGTGCGCTTGGCCAATGGCCGTGCCGGCGAGGGCTTCGTGGCCGTCAGCGCCGATGCGCGCAAGAAATTCTGGCTCGACCGCAAGCGCACCGCCGCGATCGCACGCCACACCAATGCCTTCAAGATCAATGAAGACGTGGTAATCCCGCTGCCGCGCATGGGCGAATACACCAACGGCATCGAGCGCATCAATATCGAGCTGAGCCTGCGCAACAAGCTGCAGCTGATCGACAAGCTGGAGACCTTCTTCAACGAGGGCGAACTGCCGCTGGGCAAGAGCGACGACGCCGGTGACATCGCCTCGGCCGAGCTGCTGGAGGATCGTGTCGCCCAGGCGCTGACCCTCTTGCGCGAGACGCGCACGCAGTGGCTGTTCTGGCTGACCCATATCGACGATGCCCCGGCGGCAGGCTCGCCCAGCTACTTCGACCAGCTGCAGGACCACACGCTGCGCGCCTCGTGGAAGACGCAGGTGCTCAGGCCCCTGCAGGAGATCTTCGCCGGTTCAGCCCTGACCCCCATCGTCGACGCCTGCAGGAAGATCCACCAGGAGGTGCTGCGCGGCCGCGTCTGGGTGGCCCTGCACATGCATGCCGGCGACGGCAATGTGCACACCAATATCCCCGTCAACTCCGACAACTACGAGATGCTGCAGGCCGCGCACGGCGCCGTGGCCCGCATCATGAAGCTGGCCCGCAGCCTGGACGGCGTGATCTCCGGCGAGCACGGCATCGGCATCACCAAGCTGGAGTTCCTGACCGACGAGGAGTTGTCGGGCTTCGCCGGCTACAAGGCCAGGGTCGATCCGGAAGGGCGCTTCAACAAGGGCAAGCTCTTGCGCGGCGGCACTGAGTTCGCCGATCTGACCAACGCCTACACTCCCAGCTTCGGGCTGATGGGCCATGAGTCGCTGATCATGCAGCAGAGCGATATCGGCGCGATCTCGGAGAGCATCAAGGACTGCCTGCGCTGCGGCAAGTGCAAGCCGGTCTGCGCCACGCATGTGCCGCGCGCCAACCTGCTCTACAGCCCGCGCAACAAGATCCTGGCCACTTCGTTGCTGGTGGAAGCCTTCCTGTACGAAGAGCAGACCCGCCGCGGCATCAGCATCAAACACTGGGAAGAATTCGAGGACGTGGCCGACCACTGCACCGTGTGCCACAAGTGCCTGAGCCCGTGCCCGGTGAAGATTGACTTCGGCGACGTCACGATGAACATGCGCAACCTGTTGCGCAAGATGGGCCAGAAGAGCTTCCGTCCGGGCAATGCCGCGGCCATGTTCTTCCTGAACGCCACCAACCCGGAGACCATCAAGTTCATGCGCTCGGCCATGGTCGACGTGGGGTTCAAGGCCCAGCGCATGGCCAACACGCTGTTGAAGAAGGTGGCGCGCAAGCAGACCGGCGCGCCGCCAGCCACGCTCGGGCCGGCTCCCATCAAGGAGCAGGTGATCCACTTCATCAACAAGAAGATGCCCGGGGGCTTGCCCAAGAAGACCGCGCGCGCGCTGCTCGACATTGAAGACAAGGACTACGTGCCCATCATCCGCAACCCGGTGGGCACCACGGCCGAGACCGAAGCGGTGTTCTATTTCCCTGGCTGCGGATCCGAGCGCCTGTTCAGCCAGGTGGGGCTGGCCACGCAAGCCATGCTGTGGCATGCGGGCGTGCAGACCGTGTTGCCGCCAGGTTACCTCTGCTGTGGCTATCCGCAGCGCGGCAGCGGCCAGTTCGACAAGGCCGAGAAGATCATCACCGACAACCGGGTGCTGTTCCACCGCGTGGCCAACACGCTGAACTACCTGGACATCAAGACCGTGGTGGTCAGCTGCGGCACCTGCTACGACCAGCTGCAGGGCTATGAATTCGACAAGATATTCCCTGGATGTCGCATCATCGACATCCACGAGTACCTGCTCGAGAAGGGCATCACCCTGACGCCCGGTGCCACGTACCTGTACCACGACCCCTGCCACAGCCCGATGAAGCTGCAGGAGCCGATGAAGACGGTCAAGGCCCTGGTCGGCGACTCGGTGACCAAGAGCGAGCGCTGCTGCGGCGAGTCGGGGACGCTTGGCGTGACCCGGCCCGACATCAGCACGCAGATCCGCTTCCGCAAGGAAGAGGAGCTGCGCAAGAGCGAGACGGCGCTGCGCGAGTCAGGCGCCGTAGGGCCGAAGGAGGACATCAAGATCCTCACCTCCTGCCCCAGCTGCCTGCAGGGCCTGACCCGCTACGGCAACGACCTGCAGAACGGCCTGCTGGAGGCCGACTACATCGTCGTCGAGATGGCCCGCAAGATCCTCGGCGAGGATTGGATGCCCAAGTACATCGCGATGGCGAACAACGGCGGCATCGAGCGGGTGTTGGTGTAGCCCGGATGCAATCCGGGGTGTATTGCCGGCTGTGGGCCCCGGATTGCATCCGGGCTACGGCTCCCCAAACGCTCCGTCAATGTCGGCGGCGATGCCCCAATCCTCCGGGTACACCCCCATCCGCACATACCGGTGAAACGACGAATGCGGCCAGTCAACCGCCCGCGTCACCCAACCATGCTTCACCGGGTTGTAGTGGATGTAGTCGATATGCCTGGCCACATCAGCCTCATCACGCAGGGTGTGTTCCCAGTAACGCCGCTGCCATAGGTCGAAGCCGCCGTCGGGGCGAGACTGCAGTGCCACTCCGGCCAGCCGCAACCCCTTCGTGAAACCCGCCTTGACCGCCTTCCACCGCGCCGGGTAGTCGCTGTCGGTTTCGGGCAGCGTCCAGACGCAGTGCAGATGTTCGGGTAGCACGACGATGGCGTCTGTCGTGAAGGGCAGTTGCTGCTGCACGGTGCGCATCGAGTCACCTAACAACGCGATGTGATCGGTCAGCGTTGAAGCCTGCCGATCAGCGAGGGTGACGGTGAAGAAGTAGCTCGCACCCGGCAGGCGGTTGCGGCGGTAGTGCACCATGGGCGCATCGTAGCGCCCCCCGCCACATAACGCGGCCCCGGATTGCATCCGGGCTACAAATCCGCCGTAGCCCGGATGCAATCCGGGGCAATGAAACTCAACCCTGCTTGCGGCGCCGAGCCATGGCAAGCACGCCAGCCAGACCGGCCATCATCAGCGCATAGGTCTCGGGCTCCGGCACCGCTGGTGCCAGCGTCGCAATCTCCTGGGCCGACAGCGCGCTGTCATAGATCGCGATGTAGTCCACCGAGCCGGCCGAGGCTTCGCCGCCAACCGCATTGTCGTCAATGAAGAAGCGGGCGGTGCTGTTGGCGGCGCTGAACTTGGCCAGGCCGCCAGCGTCATTGAAGCTGAGCTGCAGCACGCCGTTGACGTAGCCGGAGAAGGTGCCCGCCGCGTCGCGCGACAAGGTTACGCGCACTTGCTGACCATCGGCGAAGGCGCCGTTCGGGCCGCTCCAGCCGTTGTAGAAGTCCAGCGCCGAACTCAGGTTGTACAGGCCGGTGTCGCTGGCGCCGGCCTTGAAGTCGACGATGCGGCGGTAGCCGCCGGTCGAGTCGAACACGAAGCTGGTGTCAATCGTGTAGACGTCCTGGCCGACCGCGTTGTCCACCGCCAGGCCTTGATTGGCCGCGAAGCTGTAGCTGCTCGCGCCCAGTGTGCCGCCAAAGCTGGTCAGCGCAGGGCCGCCCAGGCTGTCGGCGTAGCTGTTGTTCAGTTCGTACAGATGGGTCGGCGTGGTGGCATGCGCTGCGGCGGCGCTCAGGGCCAGCAGGGTGAAGGGGATCAGGTGCTTGAGGGATGCGGTCATGGCGTGTTCCGGTACTGCGGTTCGATCGCGCCGACCTTAGCAGCAGGGCGCCGTCAAGGGCACCCCCGAAGCGAGGGTGCTTGGGGGTATTGAGCCCCGGATTGCATCCGGGCTACGGAGGGATTCGTAGCCCGGATGAAATCCGGGGCAACCGCATCACTTACTCCGCCGACAACTTCCGCTCCCGTATCAGCCCGTGCCAAAACGTCGTTTCCCTCTGCACGAAGGCCGCCAGCCCGGCCGCATTCGACGGCGCCACCTCGAGGCCGAAGTCCTCCAGCCGCGCCTTCACGTCCGGCGTGTTGATGGCCTTGTTCAGCTCGCTGCTGAGCTTGGCGACGATGTCCGGCGGCGTGCCCTTGGGCATGAACAGGCCCTGCCAGGCGGTCACTTCCAGGTCCTTGAAACCCAGTTCCTCGAAGGTGGGCACATCGGGCAGGGTGGCCAGGCGCTTCTTGGACATCACCGCCAGCGCCTTGAGCTTGCCGGAGCGTATCTGCGGCAGGCCGGCGGCGGTGTCCACCACCGTCATCGGCACGATGCCGCCGATCACATCCTGCAGCGCGAAGGCCGTGCCGCGATAGGGCACGTGGACGACGAAGGTCTGCGAGCGGTCCTTCAGCAGCTCCATCGCCAGGTGATGCGGGCTGCCGATGCCCGGCGAGGCATAGCTGAACTTGCCCGGGTTCTTCCTGACCTCGTCCAGCCACTGCTTGGCGCTGGAGAAGCCGGCTCCCGGGTTGACGGCCAGTATCAGCGGAAAGCGCGCCATGAAGCCCACCGGCACCAGGTCCTTGGGCTCGTAGGGCAGCTTCTTGTACATCGCCGCGTGGAACACCATCACGCCGTTGTCGCCGCTGACCATGGTGTAGCCATCGGGGGCCGACTTGGCCGCCGCGTCGGTGCCTATGATGCCGGCCGCGCCCGGCTTGTTGTCGATCACCAGGGTCTGGCCCAGCTGCTTGCCCAACTGGGGTGCGAGCTGGCGGGCCAGGAAGTCCGAGCCGCCGCCGGCCGGGTAGGCCACCACCCAGCGTATCGGCTTCGAGGGCCAGGTGTCGGCACGGGCCGCGAGCGGCGCCAGGGCGGCGAGGCCCAGGGCTGCGATCAGCAGTCGGCGGCCGACCGGCTGTAACGTTTGGCTACGAGTAGTTGTCATGAGGGGCTTCCCTGTGGCGCTAAAGTCGCAGGATCTTAGCGAGCATTCAAAGCGATATGGCCCAAGGCGATCAACTGCAAGGCTGCGAACTGTGCGAGAGCCCCGGCGGCTTCGTCGTCGTGCAGACCCCTCTGCTGCGCGTGCTGCGCATCGAAGACGTCAGCTTCCCGGCCTTTTACCGCGTCGTCTGGACGGCCCACCGCGCCGAGTTCACCGACCTCAGCCCCAGCGAGCGGAGCCTGTGCCTGGAGGCAGTGGCCCGCGTCGAGACGGTGCTGCGCGAGCATCTGCGCCCGACCAAGATCAACCTCGCCTCGCTGGGCAATATGGTGGCCCATCTGCACTGGCATGTGATCGCCCGGTTCGACTGGGACAGCCACTTCCCGCAGCCTATCTGGGGCCAGGCCCAGCGCGAGGTCGAGCCGCCGGCGGTGAGCCGCCTGCCGCTGCCGCTGTTCGAGCTGGATCGGCATGTGGCGAATGCGTTTGGGTGAGGAGCCCCGGATTGCATCCGGGCTACGAAGGTCTCACCGCCATCGACACATTGCCAACGCGTTTGGGTTGGGATGGTAGCCCGGATGCAATCCGGGGCCACGGTCACCACACCGTGATCGGATCCCCTGCCACCATCGCGTCCCCGGCCTTGCAGGAGAACGCCTTCGCAAACGCCGGCAGGTTCGACATCGGCCCCAGCACCCGATACGGCGCCGGCGAGTGCGAGTCGGTGCGCAGCTGGTTGATCAGCGCCTCGACGCGTTTCTTGTCGCGCCAGATCAGCGCGTTCGACAGAAAGAAGCGCTGCTCCGGCGTGTAGCCCTGGATCTTGCCCGTCTTGCCGCTGCGCTTGAGCGCCCGCTGCAGGCCATCAAAGGCCAGCGGCATGCCGGCCACATCGGAGATGTTCTCGCCCAGCGTCAGCTGGCCGTTGACGCGCTGGCCGGGCAGGGGCTCGTAGCCGCCGTAGAGCTCGACCACGCGGGCGGCGCGGGCCTTGTAGGCGGCAGCGTCTTCGGGCGTCCACCAGTCGGACAGGCTGCCGTTGGCATCGAACTGGCGGCCCCGGTCGTCGAAGTGGTGGGTGATCTCATGGCCTATGACCATGCCGATGCCGCCGTAGTTGACCGCATCGTCCGCTGATGCGTCGAAGAAGGGCGGCTGCAGGATGCCGGCCGGGAAGGTGATCTCGTTGAGCCCGCCGGCAAAGGCGTTGACGATGTGCGGCGAGGTGTTCCAGCGCGTGCGGTCCACCGGGCGGTCGAGGTCGGCCATGCGCCGGGCCACCTGCCAGGCATTGGCGCGCAGCACATTGCCGGCAAAGTCGTCGGCGTGTATCACCAGGCCCTCGTACTGCGGCCAGCGGGCCGGCGCGCCGATCTTGGGTGTCATCGCGTCGAGCTTGGCCAGCGCCCGTGCCTTGGTGGGCGCGCTCATCCAGTCAAGGGTCTCGATGCGCTGACGCATCGCCGCCTTGATGTCGGCCAGCAGCTCCAGCGAGCGCTGCTGCGCCTCGGCCGAGAAGGCCCGCGCCACGAACAGCTCGCCCAGGCCCAGCGCCATGGCGGCCGAGCCGGTGCGGCCGCCGATCTCCAGTATCACCGCCTCGTTGCGCGGGGCCGGTGCCTTCAGCCCGGTCACCACGGCGCCGCGATAGTCGAAGTGCGCACTGGCAAAGGCCTTGGGCAGCTGCGCCGCGGTGGCATCCAGCAGGCGCAGCTTCAGGTAGTTGCGCCAGGTGTCCAGCGGGGTGTCGGCGGCCAGCCGGCCCAGCGCTTTGGCGAAGTCGGGCTGCCCCATCAACAGCCGCTCGACGCCGGCCTTGCGGCCGGTCAGCTCCGCCACATAGGCCACCCAGGCAAAGCCCGGCGCCGCCTCGGCCAGGCCGGTGGGTGAGAAGGGTTGGTAGTTGCCTATCGGGTCACGCATTTGCACGCGGGGCTTGGAGGCCTGGGCCAGCTGGGTCTCGAAGCTCATCAACGCCTCCAACTGGGCCTCGGTGGCCGCGCCGCCGGCCGCCTCCAGCAGACGCCTGGCATAGGCGCGGTAGGCGGTCTTGAGGCGCGCGCTGTGGGCATCGGTCTTGAAATAGTCTTCCCGGTCCGGCAGGCCCAGGCCCGACTGGCTCAGCACCAGCGTGTAGCGGGTGGTGTTCTTGACATCGGGCGTCACATTGGCGGCTAGAGGCGCGGCAATCTGCACCCGGTTCAGCGCCGCCAGCAGGGCGGGCAGCTCGGCGGGGCTGCGCAGCGCGTCGATGCGCGCCAGCAGCGGCGCCACCGGCGCCAGGCCGCCGGCCTCGATCGCAGCCAGATCCATGCCGCTGGCATAGAAGGCCGCCACCCGCTTCAGGCCCGGCGTGGCCTGCAACTCGGGCTTGGCGCTGAGCTCGCCGAGCGCGCGCTCCAGCAGCGCGTCATTGGCCCGCCGGAGGCCGTCGAAGCTGCCGATGCGCACCCGGTCGGGCGGCAGCTCGGTCTGGCTCAGCCAGCGGCCGTTGACGAAGGCATAGAAGTCGGTGCAGGGCGAGACCTCGTCGGAGAGGCCTTGCACGTCCAGCGCCCTTGTGGGGGTGGACAGGGCCAGCGCGGCGGCGGTGGCCGCAGCGATCAGGGAAAGACGCAGCATGGTGGGTGCACCGGTGTGTGGGAAGGCGCAGGCTAGCCCAGGTGGGTGCCTGTGGCATCGGGGGCTGTACCAGTCATCGCGCCCGGCGGCACCGCGTATCGCCCGATCGCTGGTCGACACCCGTAGCCCGGATGCAATCCGGGGCCACCCAGCGCACCCGCCGATGCCCCCCATCCCATGGCACTACACTGAGGCCCCACCCAGCAACACCCCCAGCGGCAAGAACCCACCATGGCCGGCCTCACCCCCAACACGCCCACCCCCACCGCTGTCACGGCGCACCAGCAGTCGCGCGTGCTGGAGGTCAGCTTCAGCGATGGCGCCAGCTTCCGCATCCCCTTCGAGCTGATGCGCGTGTACTCGCCCTCGGCCGAAGTCAAGGGCCACGGCCCGGGCCAGGAAACGCTGCAGACCGGCAAGCGCGACGTTGGCCTGACAGCACTTGAGCCGGTGGGCCATTACGCCATCAAGCCCACCTTCAGCGACGGGCATGACAGCGGCCTGTTCTCCTGGGACTATCTCTACCACCTGGGCAGCCAGCAGGCTGAGCTGTGGCAGCAGTACGAAGCGCGCCTGGCCGAGGCCGGCGTGACGCGTGATACGCCGATGGTGAAGGCCGGTGGCGGCAGCGCCTGCAGCAGCCATTGAACTTCAACACTGGCCCCGGATTGCATCCGGGCTACAAACGCCGGCCCCGGATTGCATCCTCGCTACAAATGTCGGCCCCGGATTGCATCCGGGCTTGACGTAGCCCGGATGCAATCCGGGGCCATGAAAGACAAGGAACACCCCATGACCTCCACCCACTTCGGCTTCCAGACCGTCGATGAAGGCGAAAAAGCCCAGCGCGTGCGCGGCGTGTTCGACTCGGTCGCCTCGCGCTATGACGTGATGAACGACCTGATGTCCATGGGCATGCACCGGGCCTGGAAGGCCTACACCCGCGCCGTGGCCAATCTGCGCGAAGGTGAGCGCGTGCTCGACATCGCCGGCGGCACGGGCGACCTGTCGCGCATGTTTGCCCGCGACGTGGGCGCCAGCGGCATGGTCGTGCACACCGACATCAACGAGGCCATGCTGCGCCAGGGCCGCAACCGCCTGCTCGACGAAGGCCTGGTCTTGCCCACCAATCTGTGCGATGCAGAAAAGCTGCCCTACAAGGCCAACAGCTTTGACCTGGTCAGCGTGGCCTTCGGCCTGCGCAATATGACGCACAAGGAACTGGCCCTGGCCGAGATGTGCCGCGTGCTCAAGCCCGGCGGCCGCCTGCTGGTGCTGGAGTTCTCCAAGGTCGCCGCGCCGCTGCAAAAGCCCTACGACTGGTATTCATTCAACATCCTGCCCCGCCTGGGCCAATGGATTGCCGGTGATGCCCAGAGCTACCGCTACCTGGCCGAGTCCATCCGCATGCACCCCGACCAGGCGACCCTCAAGGCGATGATGAAAACCGCCGGCTTCGGCCACGTTGACGTGCACAACCTCAGCGGCGGCCTCGTGGCCCTGCACGCCGGGATCAAGTGTTGAGCCAGTGAAGGGCCCCCCGGATTGCATCCGCGTTATGTAGCCCGGATGCAATCCGGGGCCTGCCACCCTCAACCCGCCCGCAAGCCCCGCTGTTCGCAATACGCAGCCACCTTCGCCGCGAAGGCCAGCAGCAGCGGCACCGTCGCATGGCCCTCGTTGAGGGCCTCGGCCAGCTCGGCGGCATCGCGCACATACTCATACACCATCCGGTTGCGCAGTTTGCGAGCGGTCAGCCAGTCGTCGGCCGAGGCCAGCAATCCCAGCTTCTCCGCCCGGTCGAGGTTGTCGATGGCCGCTCCGAGGGGCTCGGCAAGCCAGCGCAGCAATTCCGGTAGCAATTTGTCGCCAAGCGTGTCCTGAAGGCGGCCGAAGCGTGCCACAAAGGCATCCGTCCGTTCCGACTCGTCCAGGTTCAGCTTCAGCGCCGCTGCCCGACCGGGCGTGAACGCCTGGGCGAACAATCGCGCGTCTGTTTGCAACAGGTGGGCGGCCTCCAGCGCCACCGTTTCAAGCAGGAAGGTGAGGCGTTCTGTTGCTGCCTGACTCATAAGGCCACTCCCGTGGCCAATGCGGCTGCATGAATGGGCTGCAGGGCCGTATTCGAATCCAGCAGCACGACGTCCACCTTGCGCCCATCAAGCAGGCGTTCTGCGCGAGCGGCCAAGCGTGCCGCGACCCAAACCTTCCGGGCAACGGGCTTGGGTGTTCGAACGAGCAGATCCACGTCTCCGCCCCGCCCCAGGTCAGACGTGCGGGATCCGAATAGCATCACCTCACAGTCGGCGCCGAGTTCGTCGGCGAACTGTGTCTTGATCGACTCACGCTGGACGACAGACAAACGCATGACCCAGTATAGGTTGGTGAACTCCTTCCAAGGCTTCACACGCCCCCACCCCCACATACACGGGGGGCAACCTCCCGGAACCTAAGTGCATGATGCCGGTCTTGCACTGGGCCACAGAAAGCCGGGCAAATACATATGCAGGGCAGCGAGTTTGACCTAGGGTAAACCCATGGCAAAGCCCGGTGCCGATACATATTGCAGCCGGCCCCTGTCATCTATTTGTCATGGCTTTTGCGCGGCGTGGTCAGGTAATACCCGAAAACAAGGGGGTGCAGCACGCAAAACTGCTGCGCTTGAGACAAGGCTGTCACACGTCAACGCTACACTCAGGGTCTATTTGCGGGCTTTCAGCAGGTAGCCCGGTAGGTAAGGCGGCCTTGGCCAGCAACAAGAATTCGAGCACAACCGTTTCCGGCTCTTGTCATGGAGCAGAAAGTCAAACTGATGAACGCTTTGAGAAAACATGTTCTCGCCCCCGCACCGATGCGCGTCGCGGCTGTGGCGCTGGCCTCGGCCCTGGTCTTGCTGACCGGCTGCGGCGAGAAGAAGAGCAGCGAAAAGGCCTCGCAGACGGCGGCCAAGGTCAACAAAGAAGAAATCACCGTTCATCAGATCAACTTCGTGCTTCAGCGCCAGCAGGGCCTGAAGCCCGAGCAGGCCGAAGCCGCGAGCAAGCAGATCCTGGAGCGCCTGATCGACCAGGAGTTGGCCGTGCAGAAGGCCATGGACATGAAGCTCGACCGCGACCCCAAGGTCGTGCAGCAGATCGAGGCCGCCAAGCGCGAAATCATCTCCCGCGCCTATGTCGAGCGTGTGGGCGAAGGCGCCACCAAGCCCACGCCGGAAGAGCTGCAGAAGTATTACGACGAGAAGCCCGCCCTGTTCAAGGAACGCCGCATCTACAGCCTGCAAGAGCTGGCCATCGAAGCCAAGCCCGAGCAGCTGGCCACGCTGCGTGACAAGCTCGCTGCGGCCAAGAACATTGCCGAGTTCGTCGAGTACATGAAGGCCAATGACATCCGCTTTGCCGGCAACCAGGCCGTGCGCGCGGCCGAGCAGTTGCCCCTGGCCGGCTTGGACACCATCGCCAAGATGAAGGATGGCGAGTCGATGTTCAACGTCACCCCCACCGGCGCACAGGTGCTGGTGCTGGCCAGCTCGCGCAGCCAGCCCGTGGCCCTGGAGCAGGCCAAGCCGGCCATCGAGCAGTTCCTGCTCAATGAGCGCAAGCGCAAGCTGATCGAGGAAGAAGTCAAGGGCCTGCGCTCCAACGGCAAGATCGAGTACGTGGGCAAGTTCGCGCAGGGCGCCTCGGCACCTGCGGGCACTGCGGCACCGGCCGCACCGGCACCTGCGGCCGTGGCACCCGCCCCGGCGGCCAGCACCGGCATGAGCGATAGCGACATCAGCAAAGGCATGGGGTTGAAGAAATGATCAACAGGACCGCAATGACCGCAAAACCGCTTCTTCACACCCTCAACCGTTCATTGCTGGCCGCCGCCACGGCCACCGCCCTGGCGCTGGCCGCTGCGGGCCCGGTGTCGGCCCAGGCCCAGACCACCGCCTCGGCCGCCTCCACCGAATACCGGCTGGGCGCGGGCGACATCGTCCGCATCTCCGTCTACCAAAACCCCGACCTCACGCTCGAAACCCGCGTCAGCGAGTCGGGCGTGGTCTCGTACCCGCTGCTGGGCTCGATCAAGATCGGCGGCCTGGCCCCGGCGCAGGCCGAGAAGGTCATCTCCGACGGCCTGAAGAACGGCAACTTCGTCAAGCAGCCCCAGGTCACCGTGCTGGTGATACAGGTGCGCGGCAACCAGGTCTCGGTGCTGGGCCAGGTCAATCGCCCGGGCCGCTTCCCGATCGAAGTGGCTGAAATGCGCCTGTCGGACATGCTGGCCAACGCCGGCGGCATTGCCGGCGCCGGCGCCGAAGTCGTCACCGTGGTCGGCACGCGCAACGGCCAGCCCTTCCGCGCCGAGGTGGATCTGCCCCGCGTCTTCACCAGCGGCGGCCGTGCCGACGACCTGATCGTGCAGAACGGCGACGTCATCTGGGTCGATCGTGCCCCGATGGTCTACATCTACGGCGAAGTGCAGCGCCCCGGCCCGATGCGCCTGGAGCGCGGCATGACGCTGATGCAAACCCTCGCCACCGGCGGCGGCCTGACCCAGCGCGGCACCGAGAAGGGCATTCGCGTGCACCGCAAGGACGCCTCGGGCAAGGTCCAGGTCGTGCAGCTGGCGATGGATGAGTCGCTGAGGGATGGCGACGTGGTGTATGTCAAAGAGAGCCTTTTCTGATCTGCTGATCTGAGGACAAAAACATGAGCTTTGGACAGTTTCTTTCAATACTCAGAGCGCGCAAATGGGTCGCGCTGCTGATATTCGTATTGACCGTTGCCACCACCTTGGTGATCAGCCTCCTGCTGCCCAAGCAGTATGTGGCGTCGGCCTCCGTGGTCGTGGACATGAAGCAGGATCCCTTGTCGGGGGCTTTCCCCGCACTGATGCTGCCGGCCTTCATGGCCACGCAAGTTGACATCATCCAAAGCGACCGGGTTGCGCAAAAAGTGGTGCGTAACCTGAAGCTCACCGAGAACCCCCAGATTCGCCAGCAATGGCAAGAGGCGACGGACGGCAAGGGGTCGATTGAGCAGTGGTTGGCGGAGACCTTTCAAAAGTTCCTTGATGTGAAGCCCTCTCGCGAATCGAATGTGATCAGCGTGAGCTACAAATCTCCTGATCCGCGGTTTGCAGCCGGTCTGGCAAATGCTTTTGTTCAGGCCTACCTGGATACAGTGCTGGAACTCCGGGTTGACCCCGCAAAGCAGTACTCCAACTTCTTCGATACCCGCTCCAAGGAGGCTCGTGAAGCGCTGGAGAAGGCACAGGCGCGGCTGTCGGCATTTCAGAATGAAAAAGGCATCATTGCCAATGATGAGCGACTTGACGTTGAAAACAACCGGTTGAATGAGTTGTCGTCCCAATTGGTAGCGCTGCAGGCCCTTCAGGCCGAATCTGGCAGCCGCCAGAGCCAAGCGCAAGGCACCTCCGGTGACAGACTCCAGGAGGTTCTCAATAACCCGATAGTTTCGAGCCTCAAAGTCGAGTTGGCTCGCAACGAGGCGCGTTTGCAGGAATTGAACGCCAAACTAGGCGACAGTCATCCGCAGGTTGTTGAAATCAAAGCCAATATCGCCGAAACCAAGAAGCGCATTGACGCTGAGGTTGGGCGGGTTACTGGTGGAGTGGTTATCAGCAATACGATCAACCGGCAGCGCACTGCTGAAATTCGGGCTTCATTGGAAGCCCAGCGCGAGAAGGTGCTCAAACTGAAGGGTGTACGCGACGAAGGGTCGGTCATTGTTCGTGACGTTGAGAATGCTCAACGTGCTTACGATGCGGTGCTTGCTCGCTTGAATCAGACCAGCCTCGAAAGCCAGTCCACGCAAAGCAATGTAAATGTGCTTGCTCAGGCAACGCCGCCCGCCGAGCCGTCGTCCCCTAAGATCTTCATCAACACTCTGCTGTCCATCGTGGTTGGCGCGATCCTTGCCATTGGTGCAGCGTTTGCTCTCGAGTTGATGGATCGCCGTGTGCGCGTGTTTGATGACATTGCCGCAGCTGTGGGGTTGCCGGTTCTTGGCACGATGCCCAAGCCGACGGCCAAGCGACTGACCGGCGGAGGGCGGCTCAGCTTGATGCAGAGCCGCTTGCTCACCAGCCTGCCCGCACCTAAAGGGGGAGACTGATGGCTACGTTTCGTGATTCAGCATTGAAAGATGCGGGGGAAGAGTCTGTGTCAGCTACGCAATCATCCGATGCACAAGGGCGCTCCATCGGCGCCATCATCAGTGAGACTCGCAATCTTTCTGCCGAGCAGGTCGAACGCATTCTTACTCATCAGCGCAGCCATGGAGTCCGCTTTGGTGAAGCGGCCGTGGCGCTCGGCTATGCGAGCACCGATGATGTACTGTTTGCCTTGGCTCAGCAGTTCCACTACCCCTATGCGGCGGAGGAGCAGCGAAAGGCCAGTCCTGAGTTGGTAACGCTGAATCAGCCGTTTTCAGTCCAGGCCGAAGCGTTCCGAGCAACCCGCAGTCAGATCATCATGCGGGTTTGGAGCGAGCCAGATGCCAGGCGAGCCCTGGCAGTCATTAGTCCCGAACCTGGCGACGGGAAGACATTCTTCGCCGCCAATTTGGCCGTGGCCCTTGCGCAGCTTGGCGGTCGAACCTTGCTCGTGGATGCAGATATGCGAGGCCCGCGCCAGCACGAAGTTTTCAATATCGAAAACAATGCTGGGTTGTCGGGCATCTTGTCGGGGCGAGCAGAGTCCAACGTGATTCAGCAGATCTCGGGCGTGCCGAGCCTATTCGTAATGCCTGTAGGTCCGAAGCCACCGAACCCGGTTGAGTTGGTTGAGCGTCCGGCCTTTGGTCTATTGCTGCGCGAGCTTTGCAGCAAGTTTGACCATGTCGTTGTGGACACCCCAGCAGGCACTTATGGTGCGGATGCCAGCGTTATTGCTGCACGTTGTGGGGCTGCCTTATTGGTGGCCCGGCGCGACTCTTCGCGCGTCAGCCTGCTACAAGAGTTGGTTCTGTCCTTGTCCAGCGGCCCTGTGAGGCTTGCTGGCGTGGTAATGAACGAGTATTGAGGAGAGCTTCAATGCTCGGTGAGGTCAGCTTGAGCAAACCGCTTAATTTGCAGTCAACGATGCCAGTGCTGCTGCTGGCCTTGGGCCTGAGTGTGATGTTTGGGCCTGTGTTCATCAAGCTGGCTCATACCGTCTGGAACACGGATGAGCAGGGCCACGGCCCCATCATTTTGGCGGTGGCGGTCTGGTTGCTTTGGCAGCGCCGCACGTTGTTTCAGCAAGCGGCGGCCCAGGGGCGCCCAGCGGGATTCATGGGTTGGGCTTGGCTGCTGTCCGGCCTGTTCATCTATTTTGTTGGGCGCCTTCAGAACATTGTGACCTTCGAAATGGGGGCCATGATTCCTTTGGTTGTGGGCGCGCTCGCCGTGACCTTTGGGTGGGGCGTTGTGAGAGTCGCCGCTTTCCCGATCTTCTTTTTGCTCTTTGCTGTCCCTTTGCCTGGCCCAGTGGTTGATGCAATGACAGCGCCATTGAAGCAGGCGGTTTCGTGGTTTTCTGAGCAAATTCTTTGGGCTGCGGGGTACCCGATCGCCCGGACCGGCGTCATCCTGAATGTGGGCCCATATCAACTGCTCGTGGCAGATGCGTGCGCCGGCTTGAACTCCATGTTCACACTCGAAGCGCTAGGCCTGCTTTACATGAATATTGTTGGGCATACCTCGCGACTTCGGAATGTGCTGCTTGCCATTCTGTTGATCCCGATGAGCTTCACTGCAAACGTGATTCGGGTGATGGTCTTGGTGCTGGTGACGTATCACTTTGGCGATGAGGCGGGACAGGGCGTAATTCACGGCGCAGCCGGCATGCTGCTGTTCGTGGTGGCGCTATTCCTGATGTTTGTCTTGGACGCAGTGCTTGGTTTCTTTTTTAAGAATCGCCGGGGGGAATAATGCTACGCAAACTTGCACGCCCTCTGTTGGTAACTGCGCTGATGCTCGGTGCAAGCACTTTGAGCGTGGTCGCTGTTCCGAGCTCGCTATTGTCAGATACGCGGTCCCAATTCAACTTGGACCAAGCTGTTCCGCGGGCATTTGGCGACTGGACTGTTGACACCAACATCATTCCGCTTCCGCCTTCGCCGGATCAGCAATCCGTACTCAATCAGATTTACGACCAAATACTGAGTCGCACCTATGTCAATGGCAAGGGTGAGCGGATCATGCTGTCCATCACCTATGGGTCCCGGCAGAACCAGCAGATGCGGGCGCACCGCCAAGAGGTGTGCTACTCGGCGCAAGGATTCAAGATAAGCGGGTTACAGCGGCTCCAGTTGAGCGTGGGCGGGCGACCGATATCAAGCACGCGCATGGTGGCAACCCAGGGCTCCAGGGTCGAACCAGTCACATACTGGTTCACGATGGGCGACCAGGTCGTGCTGACCTACTTCGAGCGTGAATGGGCGCAATTCGAGTACGCGCTGGCTGGCTATATTCCGGATGGCTATCTGGTGCGGATATCCAGTATTTCCGGTGATCCAACGACAGCCTTTGCTCGCCACTCGGCGTTCGCTGAAACCTTGGTTGCGTCCATTGATCCGGAATTGCGAAACCGCCTTACTGGGAAGCTTTAAGCCATGTGCGGGATTGCGGGATATTGGTTCAGGTCGTCCAGACCCGAGTTGGCCTCGAACTGGTTGCGCGACGCCATTGCCAGCCTCAATTATCGTGGACCGGATGATCGTGGATTTTGGGAGTCCGATGGCGTCGGCCTCGGCCAGGCCCGCTTGTCGATCGTTGATCTGAGTCCTCACGGCCACCAGCCCATGCTGTCCCGCGATGGACGATGGGCCATGATTTTCAATGGTGAGGTCTACAACTTCAAAGACATACGCCTTGACCTTGAGGCTCTTGGGCACACGTTTGCAGGATGTGGCGATTCTGAAGTGATCTTGGCAGCGTTCTCTCAATGGGGGCTTGCTGCCGTCGAACGATTCATTGGAATGTTCGCGATCGCTCTTTGGGCGATGAAGGAAAGTCGTCTGTACCTGATTCGTGATCGCCTGGGCATCAAGCCTCTGTATTACGGGCTTCAGGGTGACAGCTTGATCTTTGGTTCAGAGTTGAAGGCGCTGCGCGCTTTCAAGCATTGGACGCCCCAGGTGGACACCGATAGCGTCGCCGACTATTTGCAGTTTGGCTACATCGCTGACCCAAGATCCATCTATGCCGGCGTCAAGAAACTTCCGCCTGGGCACTGGCTTGAAGTCCCCGAATCGGGCCCTCCGGTATTGGTCAAGTACTGGTCGATTCTGGATGCGGCTCAGAGCAAACAAACTCGCTCGGAGCCCGAATTGGAAGAGGAACTTGAGGCGCTGATGATTGACGCCTTCAAGCTGCGCATGATCGCGGATGTTCCTGTCGGAGTCTTCCTCTCCGGCGGAATCGATTCATCGCTGGTTGCGGCCATTTTGCAGAAGCACAGCGGGCAACAGATATCGACGTTCACGATTGGCTTTGAGCAGCCGGAGTTCAATGAGGCTCCTTATGCCGAGGCTGTCGCGAAGGCTCTTGGAACGACGCACCGAACCATGATCGTGGACGGTGGTGCGGCCAAGAAAGTGCTGCCTGGTTGGGGTGACCTGTACGACGAGCCGTTTGGCGATTCGTCCGGCATACCTACATTGCTGGTTTCGCGCATGGCTGCGAAAGACGTCAAAGTTGTGCTGTCTGCCGATGGTGGGGATGAGCTCTTCTGCGGTTACAACGTCTACGCCTCTACCTTGATGAAGGCCAGGCGCATGGCATCCGTGCCGGCAGCAGTTAAAAAAGCAGGGGTTGGTGCACTCGATCGGCTGAATATCGACTCGATCGATTCGTGGCTGGCCAAGGGGGCTGACGCCTACGGAATCCAGCAAGGGCTACATAAGCGAGTTACATCGCGGCTTGTCCGCTCGCGCTCACAACTCGGGGCATCGAGCTTTGGGGAGTTGTACGAGCATGGGTTCTTGAGTTCGTTCTGGAACCGGGACGAGATTGAGGGTCTTCTCGGGCGGCCTGTGCGGGCCACCCGCGTGCTTTGCGACTCCTATCCAGGGTCGGATGCCGAGCAAATGTGTTTGTGGGATCTGCACCATTACCTGCCTGGGGATATCCTCACCAAAGTCGACCGGGCGACGATGGCCGTCAGTATTGAGGGCCGCGAACCGCTCCTCGATCATCGCCTGGCCGAGTTCGCGTTTTCGCTGCCATACGAATTGAGGAACGGCCAGTTGGGCGCCAAGCACCTGCTCAAGAAGGTGCTCTACAAATACGTTCCGAAAGAGCTGTTTGATCGGCCGAAGCGTGGGTTTGCCGTGCCGCTGAAGGAATGGCTGTCGGGCGACCTGAAGCATCTTGTTGACGACTACCTTGATCCGGTGCGGTTGAGGGATCAGGGCTTGTTTCAGGTCTCCGCGGTTCAGAACGTAGTGGCCCGCTTTCGTGCCGGTGACAACCAAGCAGTCAACAAGCTGTGGTTGCTGCTCGCCTTCCAGATGTGGTTCGCGCGTTGGATGTCCGACGTCGAAGCACCCGAGGCCAAAGTGTCGCCACCCGTCGAGCTGGCAGGCGCCTGAGCGCATTGCGCCCTACCGCGACCTTATGAATCACCACTTCGATAGCCAAATGCCGAAAGGCTTGTGGCCGCAGGTGCCTGCGAGAGCGGTTTGCCTGTGAGCACGGGCGGGGTCGGTTGGCGCCGGGCGCTTGGGGTTGGCACGGTACAAACGGTTAGCTTGCTGGCGTTGAGTTTTGCCAGCATTAAAGTGACTGCCTATTACCTAGGCCCAGCAGGGCTGGCCGTGGTGTCCCAGATGCAAAGCCTGGCGAACCTGTGCCAGGGAGTGATCGGTAATGGCTTGGCTACAGGCGTCACTCGCCTGTTTCCTCAGTACAAAAAGGAAGGCGGTCCACTCGCAAGTCTGTTGGCGACGGCCCTGTGGCTCGGCGGCCTGGGTGCGTTCGCTGTTGCCGTCTTGATGGCGGTATTCAGCGATTTCATTGCGCGTTGGGTGTTCGCCGATGCTGTGTCACCAAGCCTCGTTTCTTTTGCCGGCTTTGGCGTGATTGCGGGAGTCTACGCAGCGGTTCTCAGGGCGGCCATGCATGGGGCCCAAGAGGTGGGGTTGGTGGGGGTTAGCAACATTTTGGGGGCAGTCCTCGGATTTCTCGCCTTTGTGGCTGGTGTTGGTCTGTTTGGCTTGCGAGGTGGCCTGTGGGCAACGGCCTTGGCGGGCTTCTTACAGTTGTTGGCGGTGCTTGGTCTTCTTGGCTGGCGTTCTAGCTTGGCTGGCGGTGATTTCAAGGCATCGTTCGCGCGGCACGAATCTAGCTGCCTGCTGGCTTTTGTCCCGATGGTTGTTGCGCATATCGGTATGCAGCAACTGTCGATGATCGTCATACGCCAGATCATCGCGAGTCGCATGTCATTGGACGATGCTGGTTTTGTGCAAGCCGGAGTCAGGCTTGCGGAGGTTGCGATGACCGTGCTGACCACCGGTGTGGGACTCTTCTTGGCTCCGAAGCTGGGCTTGGTGGCAAGCGACAAGGCGGCACTGCGCCGTCTCGTGTGGCGGGTTCTTTTGCCAGTCGCCGGCGGTGCGACAGCGATAAGCTTAGTCGTCATCGGTGGGCGTGACTTCTTCGTGCCGTTGATATTCAGTGACAGATTTGGCCCTGTTGGTGACCTCCTTCCGTGGCAATTTGCGGGGGCGACCATCAAGACTGTCGCTTGGACCTTGGGTATGGTGCTCGTTTCGTTGATTCGGCCATATTGGTATATATCGCTTGAAGTATTTATCCCACTAGTTTTCACAAGCCTATCTATATTCCTGCTGCCGACACTTGGTGGGCAAGCCATAGGTTTTTCTCATGCAGTGGCCTCGTTGATTCAGTTGATAGTTGCCATTTACTCGCTAAGAGATGTGCTCTGGTACTCAGGACAAGGTGCCGTGACAGGGGTGAGAAAGAAATGAAAATAATTCTGATCGCAGTATTCTTGCTTTTGGCCGCTGTGCTCGGTATCCTTGCAGCCCTTTTCGGGGGCGAGTCCGCCATCATCCTCACAATTGTCGTGGGTGTGTTTCTTGGCTTATGTATTGATCCGAGAGTGGGTGTTGTAGCGCTGGTTCTCCTTGCGCCCCTTACATCTATTCAGATAGTATTGAAGCTCTTCATCATCGTCGCCGGAATGACCGCGGTCCTGATGGTCGGTAAGAGTATGTTCGCAGAAACGAAATTCGCGATGCCGCCGCGGTACTTCATCATCGGTTATGTCGGGCTGATGTTGATGGCAACTATCATAGGTTTCCCTCACATCGGAGCCGCGCATCGAATTTTGTCGGAGATAGAGGGGGCTGCCAATTTCACCCCTTACGGCTATTTTCGCTATGTGTATCTTGGCAAATTTTCACTGGTACTCTACGCCGTATTGTTGGCGAATGCACTTAGACAGTCGAAAGTTCCGAGCAGATTTCTCCTCGCGTATGCGCTTTCTGTCGCCCTGCCGGTCGCTGCAATATTTGCGGTGATCGCAATTTGGAAGATACCGCTGTCGAGCTTGCAGAGTAGCCGAGGATTCTTGGCCGTTTTGGGAGGGCATGCGAATGAGTTCGGCATGCTTTTGGCTACGGCCTGCGGGCCCTTGCTGTTCCTAGCTTCTGATATGAAGGGTAAGGCAATTCGCTGGATAGCCGGGGCCGCGCTGTTGATCGCTGTAACGGGACTCCTGCTTACCTTCTCCCGTGGAGGCTATGCGGCATTCGTAGCCATAGTCGCCTACTTCCTCGTCACAAAGCGGAGGTTTCGGGCTCTGGCGATGGTTGGCGGTCTCGCTGTGATCTTGTTCGCCTTCGCTCCAACCGCTGTTCACGAACGAGTAATGACCGGGATGGTGGGTGGTTCCAATCAGGTCGGTGCATCAGGTCAGCAGTTGGACTCCCTAACGGCCGGCCGCCTTGGCGTGTACGAAATGCTGTTGCCGGAGATTCAACGCAGTCCGATCGTCGGGCGCGGAATAGGTTCGACCGTTTGGACCGAGCCATTCTTGCGAGGGCAGTACAAAGCCCAGCATCCCCATAATCTATATCTGGAAATTCTACTGGACGTTGGTATATTTGGTCTGGTGGTTATGGGGTACTTGTACTATCGATATTTGCGTGGACTCAAGTCGATCAGTAATGACGAATCCATCTCCCCGGAGATCAGCTGTTTTGCCGCAGGTGCGAAGGCGTCCATCTTTGGCATGCTAGTGATGGGTTTTACCAATGGGCATTGGTTGCCTCACTTTGAGCAGAGCTATTTTTGGTTCTTTGTTGCCGTCGTATTTGCTTTCGCTGTAGAGGAGCGCAAGCGTGTAGGTGGCGCTTCATCAATCCGATCCTTTGGGATTCGGCCGCTCGCGTCAAAATGAGCTTTTGAAGACTTCGTCGAACGAGTGAGTTGGCCCCTTGACTACGAGGGCACCAGGCAGTGCGAAGGCCGATGAGTTTAGTTTTCTTGGGATGCGCTGATGACGCGAGGAAGTCTTGCACGGTTGCCTGAAATAGATATTGCCAAAGGGCTGGGTATTTCCCTGGTCGTATTTGGTCATCTTGTTGCCAGAAATATCAAACCGATTGGCGTCGATTGGTATCAATCGATGCATGAAGGCTTGTATAGCTTTCATCTGTCCATATTCTTCTTCCTGGCTGGATACGTGTACTGGCTTGCGCCGTATGAAGTCAGGCGTGCTCGCCTTGGGAAGAGCGTATCCAAGCTTCTCAGCGCCTACGCCTTTTTCGCCATTCTTGCGTTCTTTGGAAAGGCGCTGGCTGGCGCCTTCTTTTCGATTGATCGGCCGATTGGTGGGTTCGTTTCTGATTGGTTAGGGTTTTTTCTGTACCCAACAGAAGGGTTTGTCACGTTTCTCTGGTTCATTCCAGTGCTGCTTGTGCTCTACCTGATTGCCTCGCGAATTCGAACGCTGGATGGCGCTTTTGGGTTAGGAGTCATATCACTTGCGTTGGCAGCACATTTGTTGTCAACCAATGGGTTCATGCCAAAGTTATTTGCGATTCAGCAGATTTCTAGATATTTACTGTTCTTTCTTCTTGCTTCGTATGCAGTCAAGTTCCATAGTGCCTTGAATTTTGAGAGGCACGGTTTGTGGATGGTAGCGGCGCTCCTAATGTGCGTGTGCTTCTACGTGTTGCCTAATATATTGTGGCCAACCATCGTCGCACTGCTATCTCTGACCGTAGCGCTTGGTTTTAGTCGATTTCTGGCCAAGCACGGTGGACTCATCGCGGTGGCACTGGCATGGCTAGGGCAGCGCTCTTGGCCGATCTACTTGATGAATGTGTTCGCGATCGGCGCGGTCAAGTTGCTTGTACTTAGGTATATTGGTTGGGACTACGAAATGTTCTATGTGGCTGCACCTATATTGTTGGCCAGTGGATTGTTACTCCCAGTATTGGTTCAGCGGTTTGTCTTTGCTCGATTCACATGGGTTGATCGGTTTACCCGCTAGTTCCACTGAGGTGATGGGTGCTTTTGCCACTCCTGTCTGCTATTTTTCGATCTGAGCGTATTTAATGGACTCTGGATGCATTGTTTTTGTTCTTGCTTCGCTGAATTTCGGTGGTGCAGAACGACATACGGCCACGCTCATCAATCATTACACTAGAACTCATCGAGTCGTAGTGGTCTATTTACGAAGCAGCAGTCAGTTGCTGGAGATTATTCAAGTTGACCGTTTGTCTGGTCTCGTGTGTCTCGAAGCAAAGGGCAAGCTGGATATTGCTGCGATCCGCCGGCTTGCAGGTGTATACCGTAGTTTTAAAGCTAGCATGGTGGTCTGCGTCAATCTGTATCCCTTGCTCTACGTTCAAGCGGCCAGATTGATTTCCAATACACGGCTTCGTGTGGTCGAAGTATTTCACACGACTTTGCTTCGATCGAACGCAGAACGTGCGCAGATGCATATCTACAGAGTCTTGTTGCGTTTCACCGATCGCCTGGTGTTCGTCTGCGAAAACCAGCGACTTCA
>JADMJJ010000014.1 GCA_018780645.1 Burkholderiaceae bacterium | reverse complement strand
GCAGTTTTGATCCTCAACGCCTTCGCGGGGCTTGCGCTGCTCCATAGAATCTACCAATCGGCCGTAGCCTTGTAGCCCGGATGTAATCCGGGACTCCTCACCCGATCAGATTCGCCAAGGTCATCAAGGCCAGCAGCAGCATCCACAGAATCACCGAGCGCCAGACCAGACCGACGACGCTTTGCAGATGGCCGAGCTGGGCCTGCTGACCCGGCGTGGCGCCATCGGTGTCCATGCTGTCCGGATCGACGCCAGCATCGAAGGTCTTGGAGCGGTCCGGTGTCACGCCAGGCGCGGCGCTACCGCCCAACTGCAGGCCCAGGGCACCAGCGGCCGAGGCCAGGATGATGCCCTCGTTGGCATGGCGCCAGAGGCCGGCGTCGCGGCGCCAGCCATTCACCGCCTCCTCGAAATTGCCGACGATGGCAAAGCCGGCGGCGGTCAGCCGCGCGGGCACATGGTCGATCCAGCCAAAGACGCGGCGCGAGACCTGCATCAACCGCTCGTTGGTCGGCGCATCGGTGGTGCGGCTCTTGAAGGCCCAGTAGCGGCTGGCGAACTCGGCCATGCGGTAGAGCACCGCGCCGGCCGGGCCCAGGCCCAGCGTGGACAGGAGGATGAACCAGAAGAACACGCCGAACACATGTCGGTGGGCGGCCAAGAGCGAGTGCTCGATCACATGTCGCAGCAGTTCCGTGCGCGGCAGCTCGCTGGCGTCCAGATGGCGCCACTCGGCCAGCATGCGGCGGGCTTCGAGCTCGTCGCCGCGCTCCAGCGCATCGCGGATATCGGTGTAGTAGTGGCTGAACTGCCTGAAGCCCAGGGTCAGGTACAGCATCAGCACATCGAAGGCCAGGGCCAGGAAGATGCTGAAGTGATTGATCAGCAAATGGATCAGCGCGGTGACCACGGCCGGGCCCAGCACGGTGATGCACCAGACGACGGTGGCGTGGTGCTCGCGGCCGGCGTCGAAGTTGCGGCCGGTCCAGCGCACCCAGCTGATGACCGAGTCGTGGACCCGGTTCCCGTGAGGCAAAGGTTTCAGCTGTTCAAACAGCAGCGCAAACAAGACCGCGAAGAAGTTCATGGCCGGGGATGATAGCGGTCAAGCCCTGTCAAACAGCCAGAAAGCGGTAGAAGTTGCGCAGCATCGCCGCGGTGGCGCCCCAGATGAAGTATTCGCGTCGCGCTCCCGCTGCATCGGGGCCCGTCCAGGGCATGGACAGGAACTGCCGGCGGCCACCTTCGAAGTCAACTTGGTGGCGTTGGTGGTGGGCCGGGGTCATCAAGAATTCCAGCGGAACCTCGAACGCCTCGTCCACTTCGAACGTATCCAGCGTCAGCGTGAAACCCGGCCGCACCAGACCGATGACCGGCGTGACTTGGAAGGCGGTGACCGTGGTGTAGACAGGCAGATGACCGATGACCTCGACGAAGTCGTGCGACAGGCCGACCTCCTCCTCGGTCTCGCGCAGGGCCGTGGCCACCGGATCGAAGTCATGCACCTCAACGCGGCCGCCGGGGAAGCTGATCTGACCCGCATGGGCGCGCAGGTGCGCGGTGCGGCGTGTCAGCAGCACGGTCAGACCGGACTCGTGCAACACCAGCGGCACCAGCACCGAGGCCTGGGCCGGCTCTCGATCGCTCATGCGGCCGTCGCCCGGGATCTCGGGCAGCCAATCGGCGCCGTCGCGAAAGCGCTGCCGCAAAAAGGCCGGGGTCATCCGGTCGGGGCTGAGCGCGGGCAGATGCTCGTCACGGCTGATCACCGGAACGGCATGGGGATCGAAGATGGGAACTGTCACAGCATTGGAGCATAGGGCGCAAACAACAAAGCCGCCCGGAGGCGGCCTTGTAGGCACTGGTCAAAAAGGTACTTTCGCACCTCCTGGACCTGCAGCGGGCAATTACGCCAGCTTCTCTTTGATACGTGCCGATTTGCCCGAACGCTCGCGCAGGTAGTACAGCTTGGCACGGCGCACATCACCGCGACGCTTCACTTCGATCGTGGCGATCAGCGGGCTGTACAGCTGGAACGTACGCTCCACACCTTCGCCGCTGGAAATCTTGCGCACGATGAAGCTGGAGTTCAGGCCACGGTTGCGCTTGGCAATCACGACACCTTCGTAGGCCTGGACGCGCTTGCGCGTGCCTTCAACCACATTCACGCTGACGATCACGGTGTCGCCAGGAGCAAACACGGGGATGGTCTTGTTCAGACGAGCAATTTCTTCTTGCTCAAGGGTTTGGATCAAGTCCACAGAGTTCTCCTTGTGATCATGGCGGCGCTCATATGTATTCCAGGGATGAGGACCATCCCAGCCCGCCAGAGGATCGAAAAGCCTACGATTATAGCGCAGCTTGGACGGGATTCGACAGGGCTTGCCTCAGACCGGCTTCAGCGCAGCGAGAAACCGCTCATCGTCGCGGCTCAGCTTGCCGGCGGCGCGGGCCGCGGCAATCAGGTCAGGCCGGCGGCGGATGGTGATTTCCAGCGAGCGTTCACGGCGCCAGCGCGCAATCTGTGCGTGATGGCCGCTCGTCAGCTCGGCCGGCACCGCCAGCTCGCCCTCTGGCGTGACCAGGCGCTCGGGCCGGCTGTAGTGCGGGCAGTCCAGCAGGCCGTCGGAAAAACTGTCCTGCTGGTGCGAGGCGGCGTCGTTGAGCACCCCGTCCTGCAGGCGGGCGATCGCATCAAGCAGCGCAATCGCCGGCAGCTCGCCGCCAGAGAGCACGAAATCGCCGAGGCTCAGCTCCAAGGTCACATGGCGGTCGATAACGCGCTGGTCTATGCCCTCGTAGCGACCGCACAGCAGCACGGCGCCAGGGCCGGTGGCCATTTCCTGGACCAGGGCCTGGTCGATGCGCCGGCCGGTGGGTGAAAAGTGGATCAGCGGTGCGGCATCGGCGCGATCGGCGCGCACGGCAGCCAGCGCCCGCTCCAGCGGCTCGGCCAGCATCACCATGCCGGGGCCGCCGCCGTAGGGGCGGTCATCGACGCGGCGGTAGTTGCCATCGGCAAAGTCGCGCAATTGCCACAGTCGCACATCCACCTGACCGCTGTCGAACGCGCGGCGCGTCACGCCCTCGCTCAGATGCGGGCCGAACAGCTCGGGGAACAGGGTGACGACGTCAAAGCGCATGGCGGTGCATGGCCTCGGCCACGTGCCTGATCAGTAGTCCAGGCCCCAGTCCACCGTGATGCGGCGCTGTTCCAGGCTGACCTCGCCCACATAGGCGGCCACGAAGGGAATCAGGCGCTCCTCGTCGGGCTTGATCGGCTCGACCAGGCCGGCCGGCATCACGCGCAGCACGCTGTGCGGGCCGGTGTCGATCAGGCCGATCACCGTGCCCAGATCGTCGCCCTGGGAGTTGACGACCTGCAGACCGATCAGATCGATCCAGTAGTACTCGTCGGCCTTGGGGCTGGGGAATTCGGCTCGTGAGGTGAAGATGCGTGCACCGCGCAGCGCTTCGGCGCCATTGCGGTCGATCACGCCCTCGATGCTGGCGACGATGCCATCACCATGCTCACGCACCTGGGTAATTTGCAGCGAGGCGGGCAGAACCCAGCCCGGCTTGGGCAGCGATTTGCGGTCCTCGGAAGCCTTGAGGAACCAGCGCTTGGCCCGGAACAGGGCCTGGGGATCGGCGGAGTAGGACAAGACCTTGACCCAGCCCTTGATCCCCCAGGCCTCACCGATGCGGCCCACTTCGATGGCATCTGCCGGCCAGGCGGCGTTGCTGTCGGGTGAGCTCACTTCGGTGATCAATCGCGTACGGTCTTGTTAGACCGTGGCCTTCTTGGCCTGGTCCACCAGACGCGTCACCGTGGGCGACAGCTGGGCGCCAACGCCGACCCAGTGGGTCACGCGGTCAACAGCCACGCGCAGCGATTCGGCAGCGCCGGAAGCCACGGGGTTGTAGAAGCCGACCTTCTCGATGAAGCGGCCGTCACGGCGGTTCTGGCTGTTGGCCACAACGATGTTGTAAAACGGACGACGCTTGGAGCCGCCGCGGGACAGTCGAATAACGACCATGATGTTTCCTTGATCTTCAGATCGACCGCCGCACCAGGAGACACTCAGGCGAGCAAATCGGGGGCTCAGATGCTTTTTTGCATCCTCGCGAGGGAGGCGCTGTAGATACGCCGATCTTGCGACCGACCAGCACCGGAACCCGGCATTATAAACTCCAGCTGCAACCAACGGGTACACATGAGCACCGAGTCTTCCAATTTATTCCTACGTCCGAGCAGCGAATCGGATCTGGCCGCCATCACCGCCATCTATGCCCAGGCCGTTCTGCAGGGCACGGGCACCTTTGAAACCGAGGTACCGGAGCAGCCCGAGATGGCCCGCCGCCGCCAGGAGGTGCTGGGCCGGGGCCTGCCCTGGCTGGTCGCCGAACACCAGGGCGAGGTGATCGGCTATGCCTATGCCAACTACTTCCGACCGCGCATGGCCTACCGCTTCTGCCTGGAGGACTCCATCTACCTGAAGCCGGGCGCCCACGGCAAGGGCGTGGGCAGGCTGCTGCTGGCCGAGCTGGTGGCGCGCTGCGAGGCCCTGGGGGCGCGCCAGATGCTGGCGGTGATAGGCGATTCGCAGAACCTCGGTTCGATCGGCGTGCACCGCAGCCTGGGCTTCCAACCCACCGGCGTGATCAACAACGCCGGCTGGAAGTTCGGCCGCTGGCTCGATGTGGTGCTGATGCAAAAACAGCTGGGCCAGGGCGCCGAGACCGCGCCGGTGGATGTTGCCAAGGCTGCTTCATGAGCCTGCGTTCCAAGACGCTGGCCACCTGGCTGGCCCTGACCGGCGGCAGCCTGGGCATGCACCGCTTCTATATGTTCGGTTTCAAGGACAAGCTGGCCTGGCTGCATCCCTGGCCCACGCTGATCGGCTACTACGGCGTGCAGCGCATGGAGTTGCTGGGGCAGGACGACCATCTGGCCTGGGCGCTGATTCCGCTGCTGGGCCTGATGCTTGCGCAGTCCATGTTGCAGGCCATCGTCTACGGCCTGACCTCGGACGAGAAATGGGACGCGCGCTACAACGGCGGCCAGGTCAGCACGCCCAGCGGCTGGGCGGCCATCATTGCGGTGGTGCTGTCACTGCTGCTGGGGGCCTCCGCGCTGATGGCCACCATAGCCTTTGGCAGCCAGCGCTTCTTCGAGAGCCAGGTTGAAGCGTCCCAGGAATTGAGCCAGTAATGACAAAGCCGCCCTCGCGGGCGGCTTTTCACTGGGACAGGCAGGCTCAGAAGAGCGTGAAGCTCAGCCAGTAGAACACCCCGGCAACAAAAGCCGCGCAGGGAATGGTGAGTATCCAGGCCCAGACAATATTGCCGGCCACGCCCCAGCGCACGGCCGAGGCCCGTTGCACCGAGCCGACGCCGACGATGGCGCCGGTGATGGTGTGGGTGGTGGACACCGGCACGCCCAGCGCCGTGGCCAGGAACAGCGTGATCGCGCCACCGGTCTCGGCGCAGAAGCCGCCTACCGGCTTGAGCTTGGTGATCTTCTGGCCCATCGTCTGGACGATGCGCCAGCCGCCGAACATGGTGCCCATGCCGATGGCCAGATAGCAGCTCCAGATCACCCAGCCGGGCGGCGCCTTGTCGCCGACACCGACCATGCCGGCGGCGATCAACAGCATCCAGATGATGCCTATGGTCTTCTGCGCGTCATTGCCGCCGTGGCCCAGGCTGTACAGGCCGGCCGAAACCAGCTGCATGCGGCGGAACCAGTTGTCCACCCGCAGCGGTGGCGTGCGCCTGAAGATCCAGGCCACCAAGAGCATCATCAAAGAGGCCAGCAGATAGCCCAGCAGCGGCGAGACGATGATGAACAGCACCGTCTTAAGCACGCCCGCGGCCACCAGGGCCCCGGTTCCGGCCTTGGCAATCACCGCGCCGACAATGCCACCGATCAGAGCATGCGAAGAACTCGACGGAATGCCGTAGAACCAGGTCAGCACATTCCAGGCAATGGCACCGATCAGGGCGCCGAACACGACATGGTGGTCAACAATGCCCGGATCGACGATGCCCTTGCCTATGGTGGCTGCGACCTTGAGCTGGAAGAACAGCACCGCCACAACATTGAAGAAGGCCGCGAACAGGACGGCCTGCTGCGGCTTGAGCACGCCGGTGCTGACGACGGTGGCGATCGAGTTCGCCGCGTCGTGAAAGCCGTTCATGAAGTCAAAGCCGAGCGCCAGTATCACCAGCAAAACGATGACCCAGAAACTGATTTGTAGGGGTTCCATCAGGACCGTACTCGATCAGGAGTTCTCGAGGACGATGCCCTCGATCAGATTGGCCACGTCTTCGCAGCGGTCGGTGATCGATTCGAGCTGTTCGTAGATCGCCTTGAGCTTGATCAGCTCGCGCACGTCCTCCTGCTCGCGGAACAGCTTGGACATGGCCGCGCGCATCACCCGGTCGGCGTCGGACTCGAGCCGGTCGATCTCTTCGCAGGTCTTGATCGCCGACTCAGCCACCTCGGGCCGGCTCAGCTTCGGCAGCAGGGTCACGGCGTGTTGCACACGCTCGCAGCACTTGGTGCTGAGCTCGCCCAGACGCAGCACTTCCTCGGTGATCTTGCGCACGTCGTACAGCGACAGGGTCTCGGTGACGTCCTGGAACAGGTCCAGGATGTCGTCCATCGCATTGATCAGGCTGTGGATCTGCTCGCGGTCGATAGGCGTGATGAAGGTGCGGTGCAAGAGGCGGTTGACCTCGGCGGTGATGCGATCGGCGTGACGTTCGGCGGCATCCACCTCGGCGGCATACTTCTCCCGCAGGGTCAGGTCCGAGTAGTTCTGCACCATCAGCATGAAGGCACGTGAACCCTCGACGATCTTGCTGCCGTGCTCATTGAACAGCTCAAAGAAATTGCCTTCGCGGGGCAGAAATTTGCCAAAAAACATAGTGGGTCCTTGGACGAGCTCGGCCCATGCCGGCGCGGCTCATGTCATCAATTGGTCATCATCGTGTCACACACGACGGGTGCGAAGTGTACGTGCGAAGGCCGGATCTCTCGCATCCGGCTTTGCCCAATCGGGCAGGGAAACCGCAATTTAGAGCGATTCGCCCAGGCGCTGCAGCGGCTGATCCACCAGGCCGGCCAGCCAATCGGCAGCAGGGCCTAGCCCCGGAATCTCCACGCCCGGCTCGACTTCGAGCAACGGCGCCAGCACAAAGGCGCGCTGATGCATGCGCGGATGGGGCAGCCGCAGTGCCGGCGTCTCCAGCACCCGGCTGCCATAGAGCAGCAGGTCCAGATCAAGCGTGCGCGGCGCGTTGCGGTAGGGCCGCTCACGGCCATGGGCCTGCTCGATGGCCTGCAAGGCGGCCAGCAGGTCCTGCGGTGACAGACTGGTGCGCAGGGCCGCCACCGCGTTCAGGTAGTCGGGGCCGCTGGCATCGACCGGCGCCGTGCGGTAGATGGACGAGCGGCCCAGCCACTCGGACTGCGGCAGGTTCCGCAGGGCCTCCAGCGCGGCGTCCAGGGTGATGCGGGCGTCGCCGAGATTGGCGCCCAGGCCGATGAAGACCTTCTCCATCGGTATGACGGCTCAGTGCTCGGCGGCCGGCGGCGGCGCACCGCCCTCGGAACCACCGCCCGCACCGCCGCGGGAGGCCGGCTTGCGGCGGCGACGGCGTTTCTTGGCGGCTGGGGCGTTGCCCTCGCCTTCACCATCCGCCGCCTCCGGGCGCGGAGTGCGAGGCCCGGCCGCAGCGCCTTCGGCGCGTGCCGGGCTGTTGCCGCGGCGCAGGCGATCGGCCTCGCGGGCCACCTCCAGCAGCGCCTGGCGCTCGTCATCGCTGCCCAGTGCAAAGTCTTCCCACCAGTCGGCCAGGGCGGGATCCACCTCGCCAGCGTCGGCGCGCAGTCGCAGGAAGTCAAAGCCGGCGCGGTAGCGCGGCTGGTCCACCAGACCCAGCGGGCCGTTGCCGCTGCGGCGCTCGAAGCGGGGCTGCATCATCCAGATCTCGCGCATATCACCGGCCAGGCGGCCTCGGCCCGAGATGTCGCCGATGCGGGCATCGAACACCGTCTCGATCGCCTGCTGCAGCGCCGGCACCGGCGGCTCGCCGCCGGCCTTCAGCCGGTTCCAGTGGTCCAGCACGTCATGCCACAGCATGCAGGCCAGCATGAAGCTGGGCGACACGCCGCGGCCCTCGTTGACGCGCAGATCGGTGTCTTCCAGCGCACGCTTGACGAAGGCGTCGCGGCCGTCCTTGCGATGCGCGTCTTCCAGCACCACGTCGAGAATCGGGAAGATGCCCTTGTGCAGACCCTGCTTGCGCAGCTCTTCCAGGCTCGCCAGCGAATGGCCGGTCTGCAGGAGCTTGATCATCTCGTCGAACATGCGTGAGGCCGGCACATTGACCAGCTGCTCGGCCATCTTCTTGATCGGCGCGCGGGTCTTTGGCTCGATATCGAAGCCCAGCTTGGCGGCGAAACGCACCACGCGGATGATGCGCACCGGGTCTTCGCGGTACCGGGTCTCCGGGTCGCCGATCATGCGCAGCACCTTCTTGCGCGCATCGGCCAGGCCCTTGTGATAGTCCACCACCACCTCGCGCACCGGGTCGTAGTACATCGCGTTGATGGTGAAGTCGCGGCGCGCCGCATCCTCGATCTGAGGGCCCCAGACGTTGTCGCGCAGCACGCGGCCGCTGGCATCCACCACATGGCTCTTGCCGGCCATCTCGGCCTTGGAGGTCTTCTCGTTGCCGGCCACCTGCTCGGCATCGTCATTGACCAGCAGCGCGCGGAAGGTCGAGACCTCGATCACCTCATGCTCGCGCCCACGGCCGAAAACCACGTGGACGATGCGAAAGCGCCGGCCGATGATGAAGGCGCGGCGGAACAGGCGCTTCACGTCCTCGGGCGTGGCATTGGTGGCCACATCGAAGTCCTTGGGTCGCTTGCCGACCACCAGGTCGCGCACCGCGCCGCCGACGATAAAGGCCTCGAAGCCGGCATCGACCAGGGTCTTGACGACGCGCACCGCGTGGTCGTCGAGCAGGGTCTTGTCGATCTGATGCTCGGCCAGCGGAATTTCGACGCGCTTGCCCAACACGCTCTTGGCGCCCTTGGCGCCGGCCCCGGGCTTGCCCAGCAGCTTGTCTATGAAGGTCTTGATCATGCGAAGAGTTTCAGAATGGTCCAGCCGCGCTCGCGCGCAATGTGCTCCAGTGCCGGGGTCGGGTTGGTGGCCACCGGATGGCTCACCCGCTCCAGCAAGGGCAGGTCGTTGATTGAATCACTGTAGAACGTGATGCGCTCGAAATCCTCCCAGCGCCGGCCCTGGGCCAGCAGCCAGTCCTGCACCCGCGTGATCTTGCCGGCCTGGTACGAGGGCACGCCGCGCACCGCGCCGGTATAGGGCGCATGGCCTTCCACGGCGGCCAGACGCTCCAGTTCCACGGCAATCAGATGCGGCACGCCAAAGGCCTCGGCGATCGGCTCGGTGACGAATTCATTCGTCGCCGTGACGATGGCCACCAGGTCGCCGGCCTGCTGATGATTGCGCACCAGGGAACGAGCATTGTCGTGCATCGCCGGCGCCATCACTTCGCGCATGAAGCGCTGGCGCGCCGCCAGGTACTCGGCCGGGGGCCGGGCCCGCCACACCGAGGTGGCGAAATCGACATAGGCGTCCAGGTCAAGCCGGCCAGCCTGGTACTGGGCGTAGAACTCGTCATTGCGGCGCGCCCAGCGCTCGCCATCGGTCCAGCCGATATCGACCATGAACTGGCCGAAGGCGTGGTCGGAGTCGCTGGGGATCAGCGTGCCATCGAGGTCGAAAAGGGTCAGATTCATGGTTTCACGTCTTCTTCAGCATCGGCAAGCATCTGCTTGAGCAGGGGCACGGTCACGCCGCGCTTGTGCGACATCGCGAACACATCCAGCCTGTCCAGCAGCTGCATCAGGTGTTTCAGGTCCCGCGCAAAGCGGGTTAGCAAGTAATCCATCACCTCGTCGGAGAGGAAGATACCCCGGCGGTCGGCCTCGCGGCGCAGCGCCGCCCGCATCTCCGGCTCGCTCAAGGGCTGCAGGCCGAACACCGGCCCCCAGCCCAGACGGGTACGCAGGTCCTCGCGCACGGCCAGATCGACCGGCGGCAAGGCGCCCGAAGCCACCACCGACAGGCCCAGGGTCGCGGCCTCGACGAACAGCGCGAAGGCGGCATGCTGGCGATCGGCGTCGAACAGATCGCAGTCGTCCATCAGCAGCAGGCTCTGGTTGGCATCCACGCCCCAGGGCAGCGGCGTTTGCAGGTCATACCAACCCACCTGCCCGCCCTGCTGCTGCCAGCGTTGCGCCAGCGCCCGCAGCACATGGGTCTTGCCGCTGCCGTGCGCCCCCCACAGAAACACCGGCGGCGAGCCGGCGCTCAGGCCCTGCAGATGAGCCAGCGCCGCGGCATTGGCGCCGGGCAGGAAGCTGTCAAAGCTCAAGGTGGGCTCGGGGCCCAGTGACAGGGGAATCTGCTTCAACGGCGCAACATCCCGGTTCAGCCCTTGAACAGGGGGCTGTTCAGATACAGGCGGTGCAGGCGCATGCCGGCCACCACACCCAGAGCGCTGGCCGGCAGCGCGATCATCACGCCGACAAAGCCGAACAGATGGCCAAAGGCCAGCAGCGCGAAGATCACCGTCAGCGGGCTCAGGCCTATGCGCTCGCCGACCAGGCGCGGTGTCAGCACAAAGCTTTCCAGCACCTGACCCAGGCCGAAGATCAGCGCCACGGCCACCACGCCATAGAGGCTGGCGAACTGCAGCACCCCGGCCAGCAGGGCCAGCAGCAAGCCCAGTCCGAAGCCGACGTAGGGGATGAACACCGCCAGGCCGGTGAACACACCCACCGGCAGGGCCAGATCGAACCGCGCCAAGGCCAGGGCCGCGCTGTAGAACACCGCCAGTATCAGCATCACCAGGATCTGGCCGCGCAGGTACTGACCTAGCATCGCATCGCAATCCGCCAGAAAAGCCGCCGTGGGCTCGCGCACGCGCGGCGGCACCAGGGCCCAGACCCGCTCGCGCAGCGAGTTCCAGTCCATCAGCAGATAGAACAGCACCACAGGCATCAGCACCGCATTGCCAACGATGGCCAGCACAAAGCTGCCGCCGATGCGGGCCGAGCTCAGCGCGGTGGCCAGCCAGTCTTCCAGATTGGCGTCCAGGTACTTGACGACAAAGGCCTTGATGCTGGCCGTGTCCAGCGAGACATTGATGCCAAACTGGGCCAGCCAGGGCACCAGATGCTCGTTCAGCGCAGCCGCCACGCGCGGGATCTGGTCGCGCAGCAGGGGCAGCTCCTTGCTCAGTATGGGCACGATCAGCAGCATCAGGGCCAGCACACCGAGGCAGAAGGCCGTCTCCAGCAGCAGCACCGCCGCCAGGCGCGGCACGCCACGGGCGACCAGGCGCTCGACGGCCGGATGCAGGGCATAGGCCAGCAGGGCCGCGACGATGAAGGGCGCCAGCACCGGCGACAGCAGCCAGAGAACGGCAAAGAACGAGGCGGCCAGGGCCGCCCAGCTGAGGGCTTTGCGTTGGTGGGGGCTGAGGTTCATCCGCGGTGGGTGAGTCCTGAAAATGTGGGCGATGGCAGTTTGCGGCTGCCGGCCGGGATTCTAAGGCGGCGACGCCGGCTGCTAGTGCAGGCGATAGCGGCCGTCACCGCGCAGCCCGAACAGGCGCTGCTTGACGCTGGCATGGTCCGGCGCGTCGGGGCACTGCTCCAGATACAGCACATAGTCGGCCGCCGCCGCGTCGAAGTGGCCCAGATGTTCAAAGGCCTGGCCACGGTCGCGCCGCTCGGCCGGGGCATCGGGCAGCAGCAGCACCAGGCGCTGCATCACCGCCAGCACCCGGGCCCAGTCCAGATTGCTGCGGTGGATTTCCTTCAGATTGCGCAACATGCGGGCAATCACCTCGCGTGGCGCCGCCGGTCGCAAGAACAGCGCCAGCGGCGTCGCCGGCTCCTGGCCGTCCGGCCCACCGGTCTCGCCCTGGGCCTGGCGGTAGGGGGTCAGCAACTCCTCCAGATGCTCGCGCGACAGCGAGTTGCCGGTGAATGGGTCTATCACCACCTCGCCCTGCGACATGCGCAGCTTGACCAGGAAATGACCCGGGAACGAAATACCCCGGGCCAGCAGGCCGATCTGGCCGGCCAGCTCCATATAGATCAGCGCCAGGGTGATCGGTATGCCGCGCCGACGGCTCAGGACCTGATGCACAAAGCTGTTGTGCATGTCGTAGAAGTTGTTGACGTTGCCGGCGAAGCCCAGCTCCTGGAAGAAATAGCTGTTCAGCCAGCGCAGCTTGTTGGTCGGGCTGCTGTCGGCCGGAATGCGCCGGCGCAGACGCGCGCCCAGCGCGTCCATCTCGGCCAGCACCGACTGCACGTCGAGGCCGGCGAACTCGTCCTGGGCCAGGGACACGGCCGTCTCGAACAGCGGCAGGCTGGCGTCATCGGCCACCAGGCTTTGGAAGTATTCCAGCGCGCTGGGCGCCTCCAGGCGTAGGGATGAACTCATGGTCACAGTTTAGGAGGGTCTAGACCGTCCGTTTCGCAAACTGGCGCAAATTGATGCCCAGCAGCAGCAGCGCCGCGAAATAGACGATGGCCGAGGCGAGCAGCACGCCGGCCAGATACAGCGCGCGCAGGCCGTCGGTGGCGCCCAGCGCGATCCAGTCGAGGTAGTGAGCTGCCGCCCACATCAGCCCGCCCATCAAGGCCGAGCCGATGACGATGCGCAGCGCAAAGCCCGTCCAACCTGCCTGGGCGCTGTAGCCGCCCAGCTTCCGAAGGCCGCGGAACAGCAGAAGGGCGTTCAGCAACGCCGCCACACCGATCGACAGGGTCAGCCCGGCAATGCCCAACCTGGGCACGAACAGCAAATTGAGCCCCTGAGTCACCACCAGCGAGATGATGCTGATGCGCAGCGGCGTGCGGTAGTCCTGCCGGGCATAGAAGGCCGGCGCCAGCACCTTGACGGCGATGATGCCCAACAGGCCCACGCCATAGCCCATCAGCGCCAGGGTGGTGTTCTGCACATCGGCGGCCTGGAAGGCGCCGCGGTGGTAGAGCACGGCCACCATCGGCTGGGCGAACACCAGCAGGGCCACCGCGCAAGGCAGGGCCAGCAGCAGCACCAGGCGCAGGCCCCAGTCGAGCAGGGCCGAATAGGCGGCCGTATCGCCCCGGCCCTGGGCCGCGGCCAGCTGGGCGGTCAGCACCACGCTCAGCGCAATGCCCAGCAGGGCGGTGGGCAACTCCATCAGGCGGTCGGCATAGGTCAGCCAGGACATGGCGCCGACGGCAATATGCGAGGCGATCTGGCTATTGATCATCAAGGACACCGGTGCCACCGACACGCCCAGCACCGCCGGCCCCATGCGCCGCACCAGATTGCGCACCCCCTCGTGCTGCCAGGCGGTCTTCAAGCGCTTGGGATTCAACGCGATGCGCGGCAGCCGGCCGATGCGCATCAGCGCGGGCACCTGCACGGCCAGCTGCAGCACGCCACCAATCATCACACCGACGGCCAAGGCATAGATGGGCGGCAGGCCCCAGCCGGGCATATAGGGCGACAGCCACCAGCCGGCGGCGATCCAGGACAGGTTCAGCAGCACCGGCGTGGCGGCCGGCACGACGAACTTCTTCCAGGTGTTGAGCACACCGGCGGCCAGCGAGACCATCGAAATCAGGCCGATATAGGGAAACATGAAGCGTGTCATCACCACCGCAGCGTCATGGCCCTCCCCTGTCATGCCCGAGGCCAGCAGCCAGACCAGGGCCGGCGCGACAAGCACCCCTAGAGCGCAGGTCGCCAGCAGCGCCCAGGCCAGCAGCGTGGCGGCGGCATCGATCAGCGCCTGCGTGGCCTCGTCACCGCGCTCGGCTCGGGTGGTGGCCAGCAATGGCACGAAGGCCTGAGAGAAGGCGCCCTCGGCGAACAGCCGGCGCAGCAGATTCGGGATGCGGAACGCCACATTGAAGGCGTCGGTCATCGCATTGGCGCCAAACAGCGAGGCCACCATCTGCTCGCGCACCAGGCCGGTGATGCGGGACACCAGGGTCAACAGGGAAACAATCGAGGCAGCCCGTAGAAGATTCATGTAGTGAGACGATGAGCATTGGGGCGCCTGGGCGCAGGATGAACGGCCGCATTATCGGGTCCGGCCAGGCCGTGCCCGCCATCGCAACGCCGGTTTTTGCACGGTCTCTGACTCGACCCCGTCACCGAACTTGGCTAAGTGGCCGTACAAATGCTATACTCGTCGTCTTTGCACCAACTGGGCACCATTACAGCATGGCCACTTCTTCCAAAGCCAAAAAGAAAACCGTCCGTCTGGCATCGGGTCGCAAACGCGCTCGCCAAGACGTCAAGCTGAACGCCGCCAACACGGCGCTGCGCTCCAAATTCCGCACGGTCATCAAGAACGTGCAAAAAGCTGTGCTGACTGGCGACAAGGCCAAGGCAGCCGAGCTGTTCCAGTCCGCTCAGACCGTCATCGACTCGGTGGCTGACAAGGGCATCTTCCACAAGAACAAGGCTGCTCGTCACAAGAGCCGTCTGTCTGCGAAGATCAAGGCGCTGGCTGCAGCCGCCTAACAGCCTCCCTGGTGCAAAGCACAAAGCCCGCTTCGGCGGGCTTTTTGTTTACTGGCCCGCTTCGGCGGGCCTTTTGCATTCGGGTCGAGGCATCAACCTTTGTTTGGCACCCCGCCCTCGGGCAGCAAGCAGGCCTCAGCCACCTGCAAGCGGTTGTCGCGGGCGAAGTTCATCACGAAGTCCCAGGCCATGGGCTCCAGGCTTTTCAGCTCTTCGTTGACGATCACGCACTTGATGCCGTTGATGACGCGCGGCACGCAATAGGGCGAGTAGCCGATATAGGCGCCGATGCCGCCCTTGCCGCCACCGGGGCGGAAGCAGGACATCGCACCGGCCAGCCGCTCGGCCCAGTCGCTGGGTCTGAACGTCTTGCCTTCCAGGGTCAGGCCCTGGATAAAGACTTCGCGGGGTTTGGGGAGGGACGGCGTCATGCTGGAACAGTAAAACCAGTATTGTGCCTTGCTTGTGTTGCACCGCAGCACGCCAGGCGCCCGCAACAGGCTTCAGGCCGGTGGTTTTGGGCAGCAATGGCTTGTTCAGCAAAATCAGCGCTATAGAATGGATCAGGCATCCCCGCATTTCCGGGATGCCTTTTTTATTCCCGCAACCCCTTTGGAGGATTGATGAACGCCCCTGAGAAGCCTGCCGTACCGACCGAACCGCATGTGATGCACACCTATGGCCGCCTGCCCATCGCCTTGAGCCATGGCAAGGGTTGCTGGGTCTGGGACACGGCGGGTCGACGATACCTGGACGGGCTGGGCGGCATCGCGGTGAACACGCTGGGCCATGGCCACCCGAAGCTGGTGCCTGCCCTGCAGGACCAGATCGCCAAGCTGATCCACTGCTCCAACTACTACTTCGTGCCGCTGCGCGAGGAGTTGGCGGCGATGCTGGCCGAGTTCTCGGGCATGGACACGGTGTTCTATTGCAACTCCGGCCTGGAGGCCAACGAGGGCGCGTTGAAGATCGCGCGCAAATACGGTCACGACCGCGGCAACCATCAGCCCGAGGTGATCGTGTTCGAGGGTGCCTTCCATGGCCGCTCGATCGCCACCCTGTCGGCCACGGCCAATCCGCGCATACAGGCCGGCTTCGGTCCGCTGGTCGAGGGTTTTGTGCGTGTGCCGCTGAACGACATCGTCGCCGTCGAGGCCGCGCTCAAGGCTCACCCGAACGTGACCGCCGTGTTCCTGGAGACGATTCAGGGCGAAGGCGGCATCAACCCAGCGACGATACAGTTCCTGAAAGACCTGCGCCGCGTCTGTGATGCACACGACATCCTGCTGATGCTGGACGAGGTGCAATGCGGCATCGGCCGCACCGGCAAGTGGTTTGCCCACCAGTGGGCCGACATCGTGCCGGATGTGATGCCGCTGGCCAAGGGCCTGGGCTCGGGTGTGCCCATCGGCGCCGTGGTCTGCGGCCCCAAGGCCTCGACCGTGCTGCGCCCCGGCGACCATGGCACCACCTTTGGCGGCAACCCGCTGGCCATGCGCGCTGGTGTCGAGACGCTGAAGATCATGGTCGAGGATGGGTTGATGGCCAATGCCGCCACCGTCGGCGCGGCGCTGACCGATGGTCTGCGGCGTGAGTTGGCGGGTGTGGGCGGCGTGACCGAGATCCGCGGCCAGGGCCTGATGATTGGCATCGAGCTGGACCGCCCCTGCGGCGTGCTGCTGGGTCAGGCCGCCGATGCGGGCTTGCTGATCAGCGTCACCGCCGACAAGGTCATCCGCCTGGTGCCGCCGCTGATACTGAGCGAGGCCGAGGCGGCCCAGATCGTCGCCATCCTGTGCCCCCTGATCAAGGCCTTTCTGGCCAAGAGTTGAACCACATGAAACCGGGTATGAGTCTGATGCGTCACTATCTCCAGTTCAAGGATTTCCGCGCCGAGGAATACGCCTACTTGTTCGAACGAGTGGCCACCATCAAGCGACGATTCAAGAACTACGAGAAGTACCAGCCGCTGGTCGACCGTACCCTGGCCATGATCTTCGAGAAGGCCAGCACGCGCACGCGCGTCAGCTTCGAGGCCGGCATGTACCAGATGGGCGGCTCGGTGGTGCACCTGACCACCGGCGACAGCCAGCTGGGCCGTGCCGAGCCGCTGGAAGACAGCGCGCGGGTGATCAGCCGCATGGTCGATCTGGTGATGATACGCACCTTCGAGCAGACCAAGATCGAGCGCTTCGCGGCGCATTCGCGGGTGCCGGTCATCAACGGCCTGACCAACGAGTACCACCCCTGCCAGATCCTGGCCGACATCTACACCTATATCGAGCAGCGAGGCACCAGCGCGCGCGGGGTGATCGACCCGGACTGCTTGAAGGGCAAGGTCGTGGCCTGGGTCGGTGACGGCAACAATATGGCCAACACCTGGCTGCAGGCGGCCGAGATCCTGGGCTTCACCGTCCATGTCAGCACGCCCAGCGGCTACGAGGTGGACGCCAAGGTCGCAGGCATCAACAACAGCGATTGCTACAAGGTCTTCAAGGACCCGATGGAGGCCTGCCGCGGCGCCGACCTGGTGACCACCGACGTCTGGACCAGCATGGGCTACGAGGCGGAGAACGAGACCCGCCGCAAGGCCTTCGCCGACTGGTGTGTGGATGCCGAGATGATGGCCCTGGCCCGCCCCGATGCGCTGTTCATGCACTGCCTGCCGGCGCATCGCGGCGAGGAGGTCAGCGCCGAGGTGATCGACGGGCCCCAGTCGGTGGTCTGGGACGAGGCCGAGAACAGAATGCACGTGCAGAAGGCACTGATGGAGTACCTGTTGCTCGGGCGTATCGGCTGATGACCGCTAGCGCGGCCTGATGCTGTCCTTCAGGCTGCCCGGCGGGTAGTAGCGCTGGAAGGCCCTCCACAGCGCGCCCGACTTGGTGGCCCCCTCCAGCAACTCGCGCAGCGTGGCGCGGTCTTCGGCGCTGACGGCCGTCTTCGAGATGTAGGCGCCACTGTCGCCCCAGGGCAGTTCGGGCAGCGCCTCGTAGCGCAGCTTGTCGGTCAGCGGCTCGACCCGGGAGTCGCCAACCATGGCGCCGACCAGAATCGAGGGCGCCATGATGGTCACATCGGCCATGCCGGCGCCCAGTTTGCGGGCAATCGAATTGGCGTCAACATCGAGCGTCAGACGGCCCTGCTTGCCCAGTTCCCTGACCAGTTCCTGGTACGCCTCGCCATAGTCATAGCCACGCACCAGGGCCACGCGCAATTCGCGCCGCTCCAGCAGTTCCTGCGCGCTGCGCACCGCCGGACGCTCGGACGCCAGCGAGATCAGGGTGGCTCGGTTGTAGATCAGAGGCACGAAGATGCCATGTTCATCGCGCCGGCTTGTCCGGCTGGCCGGAATCAGCAGATCGGCCTTGCCGGTCTCGAACATCACCTCCTGGCGCGCCCTGGGCACCACCGAGAAGGTGAAACTGCAACCCTCCTTGGCGGCGACGCTGCGCAGGATGTCCGGATACACGCCGCCCACGCCGTCCGCACCGACCGTCACGCTCAGGCCGGTCGGCGACACCGGCACATTGATGGCACGCGAACATTGAGCGTGACTGGGCACCGACGCCATCAGCATCAAGATCACCGTGATGAACCCCAGGATAGTGCGCACCCATGCTCCTTGACTCCGACAGCCTTCATTTTTGCCGATTTTCCGTCCGGCCGGCGGCGGCATTTGCGCCCATCGCACAGCTCTGAGACCGTGGCGCCACCGGCCGGGGTCACGCATACCCTATGCTCAGCCTGACGTCAGCCTCGAGGGCCATGCTGAGAGACCCATGAAACAAGCCCTCATCACCGATATGCATGCCAACCGCGAGGCCTTCGAGGCCGTACTGGAGCATGCCGGCGCCCAAGGCGCCACTCAATACGCCTTTCTGGGTGACTATGTCGGCTATGGCGCCGACCCCGGCTGGGTGGTCGACCGTGTTCGCGAATTCGTCGCCCAGGGTGCCATGGCGGTGATGGGCAACCACGATGCCGCCGTGGTGCAGGGGGCGGGCTCGGGCATGCGCGAGGACGCCCGCGCCGCGGTCGAGTGGACGCGCGCCCAGCTCAAGCCCGAGCAACTCGACTTCCTGGCCAAGCTGCCCATGCACCAGCAGCGCGACGACCGGCTCTATGTCCATGCCAATGCCTTCGACCCCGGTGGCTGGGAGTACATCCTGGGCCGCAGCGAGGCGGTGCGCAGCTTGCACGCCACGCGCCAGCGCCTGACCTTCTGTGGCCATATGCATGAGCCGATGCTGTTCCATCTGTCGGGCACCGGCAAGGCCGGGGACTTCGCACCGGTGGCCGGCGTACCGATCCCGCTGCTGAGCAACCGCCAGTGGCTGGCCATTCCGGGCTCGGTGGGCCAGCCCCGCGACGGCAACCCGGCGGCGGCCTATGCCATGCTGGACCTCGCCAGCGCCGAGCTGACCTTTCACCGCGTGCCCTACAACATCGAAGGGGCCGCCCAGCGCATCCGCGAGGCCGGCCTGCCCGACCGCCTGGCCGCGCGACTGTTCGAAGGAGAGTGAGCGCATGGAACAAGCCGCCGGCCAAGCCACCGAACCAACGGTGCAGGACAAACATGGCCCCTTGGAGGCCGGCCAGGTCATAGACCAGTTCCGGCTGGAAGAGCGCCTGCACCAGGGCGGCATGGCCAATCTGTGGAGCGTGACCCGCCTTGACGGCGTCGAGCCCGAGCTGCCATTGCTGATGAAGGTGCCGCGCATCAAGGGTGGCGAAGACCCGGCGACGATCGTCGGCTTCGAGGTCGAGCAGATGCTGATGCCGCGGCTCAGCGGCCCCCACGTACCGCGCTTCGTCGCCCGCGGTGACTGGACGCGCCAGGCCTATGTGGTGATGGAGCGCGTGCCCGGCGACTCGCTGCGGCCGCGCCTGGACCATGCGCCGCTGCCGCTGGACGAGGTGGTGGACATCGGCATCAAGGTCGCCACTGCGCTGCATGACCTGCACCGCCAGCATGTCGTGCACCTGGACGTGAAGCCCAGCAACATCATGTTCCGCGCCAGCGGCGAGGCGGTGCTGGTGGACTTCGGCCTGTCGCGCCATGACCATCTGCCCGATCTGCTCGAAGAAGAGTTTTCGCTGCCCATGGGCACCGGGCCCTATATGTCGCCCGAGCAGGTGCAGTTCGTGCGCAATGACCCGCGCAGCGACCTGTTCGCACTGGGCGTGATGCTCTACCACCTGTCCACCGGCGAGCGGCCGTTCGGCCAGCCCAGCTCGGTGGCCGGCCTGCGCCGTCGACTCTATATCGAGCCGGTGCCACCGAGAGCGCTGCACCCCGAGCTGCCGCCCTGGTGGCAGGAGGTGGTGCTGCGCTGCCTCGAAGTCAAGCCCGAGCGCCGCTACCAGAGCGCCGCCCAGCTGGCGTTGGACCTGCAGAACCCCGGCGAGATCAAGCTCACGGCGCGGGCCAGCAAGCTGAGCACCAGTGGCTTCTGGCGGCGCATGCGCCGCTGGTTCGTGGCCATGGGGGCCGAGCCGCCGACCCAGCACAGCGTCACCGAGCAGGTAGCGCGCAGCCCCATCATCCTCGCCGCTGTCGATGTGCAGGGTGCCACACCGGGCCTGCTGGCCAAGCTCAGCGAAACCGTGCGCCGCGTGCTCGAGATCGAACCCGGTGCGCGCCTGGCCTGCGTCAGCGTGATGAAGACGGCCCGCATCGGCATGGACGAGCTGACCGACGAGCAGGGCCGCAGCCACCACGTCAAACAGCTGGTGGCGCTGAAGCACTGGGTGCGGCCGGTGTCGCAGGCTTTGAAGCTGGAAGACGGCCGGCTGACCTTTCATGTGCTGGAGGCCCCCGACCCGGCCACCGCGCTGATCGAGTTCGCCGCCAAGATGGGTGTCGATCACATCATCATGGGCGCCCGCGACAACTCGGTGCTGCGCCGCTATCTGGGCAGCGTGTCGGCCCGCGTGGTGGCCGAATCCGACTGCTCGGTGACCGTCGTGCGCGAGATGGGCAAGCGGGCACATTGAAACGGAGGAGACCGCCATTTCACGCATCCTGATCGCTGGCTTCCAGCACGAGACCAACACCTTTGCCAACAGCCGCGCCGGCTGGGCAGAGTTCGAAAACGGCGGCGGCTTTCCCGCCCTGCGCTTGGGCCGGGACCTGCTGGGCCTGCGCGACATCGATGTGCCTCTGGGCGGTTTTCTCGAAGCGATGCAGGGCCGCGGCCACCACTATCTGCCGGTGATCTGGGCCGCGGCCTGCCCCAGCGGACCGGTCACCCGCGCAGCCTTCGAGCGCATCAGCGCGGCCATCGTCGAGGCCGCCCGCAGCGAGCAGCCCGACGCCGTCTATCTGGACCTGCATGGCGCGGCGGTGGCCGAGCATGTGGACGACTGCGAGGGCGAGCTGCTGGCACGGCTGCGCGCGGTGCTGCCGCCGCAGATACCCCTCATCGCCAGCCTGGACCTGCATGCCAACGTCAGCCCGCAGATGCTGGAACTCGCCGACGCGCTGGTCAGCTACCGCACCTATCCCCATGTCGACATGCGCGCCACCGGCGCCCGCGCCGCCGCCCTGCTGCAGGCCCGGCTGGACGGCTCGCCGCGGCTGGCCCTGGCCTGGCGGCAGACGCCCTTTCTGATCGCGCTGAATGCGCAGTGCACCGACCTGGCCCTGCCGCGGCAGATCTACGGCCAGCTCGATGCGCTGGAACAGCTGGGTGTGCAGCATCTGAGCTTTGCCACCGGCTTTCCGGCCGCCGACATCGCCTGCTGCGGGCCGGCGCTGTGGGGATATGGCAGCGATGCGCAGGCCGTGCGCGCGGCCGTCGACAGGCTGGCCGACGCCGTCGAGGCGCAGGAAGCCGACTGGGACTTCGAACTGCTCGGCGCCGCCGAGGCGGTGCACCGGGCCATCGCTGTCGCGGCCACGGCCCAGCGCCCGGTGGTCATCGCCGACACGCAGGACAACCCCGGCGCCGGCGGCCACTGCAACACCACCGGCATGCTGCGGGCGTTGCTCGACGCCGGTGCGCAGGATGCGGCCCTGGGCCTGCTGCATGACCCCGCGGCCGCGGCGGCGGCCCATGCCGCCGGCATCGGTGCCGAGATCGAGTTGACCTTGGGTGGCGAGCCCGGCATGGCCGGTAACGAGCCCTTGCAAGGGCGCTTCACCGTGCTGGGCCTTGGCGACGGCCGCGTCACCCTGCCCGGCCAGATGATGAACGGCGTGCAGACGAATCTGGGGCCCTGCGCGCAACTGGCAATTGACGGCGTGCGGATCGCCGTGTCCAGCGGCCGCATGCAGATGCTTGACCGGGCGCTGTATCGCCATGTGGGCATCGTGCCCGAGGCGATGAAGATACTGGTCAACAAGAGCTCGGTGCACTTCCGCGCCGACTTCGCACCGATCGCCGAGCTGGTGCTGGTGGCTCAGGCCGCTGGTGCCATGCCGGCCGACCCCGCCTCGCTGGCCTGGAGCAAGCTCCCGGCAGGCAAGCGGCTGAGGCCCGGGGGGCCGGCGTTCTTTCCGACCAGTTCTGTGCCGACCAAGGCAGGCTGAACGCTCACAACTCGAACTGCACCTGTACCACGCTGGTGTGGCCGGCCCGCACGACCAGACGGCCACCGAGGCGGCGCGTCATCGCCAGCATCGCGTGGTTGTCCCACAGCACCTCGCCAAGCAGGCGCTTCAGGCCCTGGCGGCGCGCACGGTCCATCAGCCGTCCCAGCAGCTCGCGGGCCAGGCCCTGCCCCTGCCAGTCGTCGGCCACGACCAGGGCGAACTCGGCATCGCCGCTGTCGCCCAGGCGCACATAGCGGGCATCGGCCACCAACGGGCGCTCGCCATCACTGCCCCAGGCCGACGGCGCGGCATGGGCCACCAGGGCCACATGGTCTTGCTGGTCGATCTGGGTGAGCCGGCTCAGCAGGGTCGGGCTGAGCTCGCGCAGGCCGTACTGGAAGCGCATATAGCGCGCGTGGGCGGACAGTTCGCGCACAAAGCGCTGCAGCGCGGCGGCGTCCTGCGGGTGCAGCGGGGTGATATGCACACCCAGGCCGCGGCCCGGGGACAGCGCCGCCGCGGCGGCGTGTTGCAGCGGGGCCGGCATCACCGTGCTCCCGCCGGGAGGGCCGGCCGCAGCCACTGGCGCAGGGCATCGGCCAGCCTGGCCAGCAGGCCGGCGTGGCTGCCCACACCGACCACCTGGGCCCAGCCGGATCCGCCGGTCAGCTCCAGTTCCAGGCTGCCACCGCCGCGCAAGGGATACACGACCACGGCCGCGTCCGAATCGAGTACAAAGCTTTCGCCGGCCGCCAGCACGATGTCGCGCAGGTCGCCGTCCAGCGTGATCCAGGCCTCGCCGCGGCGCACGCTCAGCCGCGTATGACGCGCCCGCTGCAAGCGGGCCACGCTGCCGAGCTGGACGGGTACGTTGACCTTGTGGGTGGTGATGAACATGATGGACTCCTTGTGAGGGTCGACGGGAAGGTGCGATGGGTGCCATACTGATCTCGCACGACCGTGCGGACAAACGTTCTTATCGAATCCAACGCATTCCCTCAGCGCATGCAAAACCAATCCAGACGGCTGCCACCGCTCGATCTGCTGGTCTCGTTCGAGGCCGCGGCGCGCCAGCTGTCGTTCACCCGGGCCGGCGCCGAGCGCTTCATCACCCAGTCGGCGATGAGCCGGCAGATTGCCGCGCTGGAGGAAGATCTGGGCGTGTCGCTGTTCCGCCGCCGCCACCGCGCCCTGGAGCTGACACCCGAGGGCGAGCAGTTGCAGGCCGTGTGCAGCGAGATGCTGGCCCAGCTGCGCGCCGTGATCGCCCAGATCCGGGCGCCAACGGCGCGCGAGGAGCTGTCGCTGACGACGACGCCGGGCCTTGCCTCGCTGTGGCTGATACCCCGCCTGGCCCTGTTCACCAAGGACCATCCGGCCATTGATGTGCGACTGGACGCCAGCCTGCCGCTTCACGAGCTGGGCGGCGGCGGCTTCGATCTGGCCATACGCTACGGCCGGGTGGGCCAGACCGAAGGCGAGCTGCTGTTCGGCGAGGTCATGCTGCCGGTCTGCAGCCCGCAGCTGCTGCGCGGCGGGCCGGCACTGCGCAGTGCGGCCGATCTGCGCCTGCACACCCTGCTGCAGATGCAGTGGGAGCGCCACCGCCCGGCCATGCCGCTGGAGTGGGAGCTGTGGCTGCGGTCCCAGGGACAGGCAGGCCTGCAGCCGGCGGCCACGTTGAGCTTCAGCGGCTATGGCGAGACCATCACCGCGGCGCTGGCCGGCCAGGGCGTGGCCCTGGGTCGACGGCCCCTGGTCGACGCCCTGCTGCAAAGTGGCCAGCTGGTCGCCCCCTTCGCCGACGATGGCCTGGCCTCGATGCGGGCCTTCCATCTGGTCCTGGCCCCCGAGGCGGCGGCCCGGCCGGCGGTGCTGGCGCTGGCTCAGTGGCTGAGAGCCCAGGCAGCGCTGACGGCCGCCGCTTCGGGTTGATCAGGACGCGGCCCGGCGCCCAGACTGCGTACACTCGCGCATCTTTGTCGTCATTCTTTCGGGATCCGCCCCATGAAATTTCGCTACGCCTGCCTGACCGCCCTGTTCGCCCTGTCGTCCAGCGCCTTTGCCGCGACGCCGCAGTACCTGGTGCTCGACCAATCGACGCCCAATCTGATCGACAAGGCCTCCGCAGCCGCGACGCTCAAGGAAGTCACCACCCCGCAGATGCTGAAGCTGTATTCGCCCAAGAAGTGGGGCTTTGCCACCGAGGTCGAAGGTGGTTTCACCGCCAGCAAGACCTGTGTCGTGACGGCGCGGGTGATGATGCTGCCGGTCGGTGTCAGCGGCAAGACCCTGGTCTTCAAGGCCGAGAAGAAAGTCACCACCTTCGACGCCCTGCCCGGCGCGACCCAGGAACAGTGCAAGGAGCTGGCCAACGCCAAGCTGAAGGAAGCCGTTCAGGCGATGGTATTCAGCCTGATCAAGTCCTGATCAGGCACTGAGGCTCAGGACAGCACGGTCCAGATCATCACCAGTATCAGCGCGACCGACATGGTCGAGCCGTACAGGATGATCAGCAGCAGCGAGCGCAGCAGGCCCAGCCACCAGCGTCCACCATAGACGCGTTGCTGGGCTATTTGCGAATAAATGGGCACGGAAAGCAATGCCAGCACGCTCAGCAGGGAGTTGCCGAGCAGGGCCAGCGAGACCATCGCGAACCAGAAGGCGTGCACATGCAGCGCGAACACCAGGTGTTCGGTGTAGCGCATATGCCTGTCGATGAACACCAGCTTCAGCCACAGCGCAAACATCGGCAACAGCAGAAACATCGCCGTGCCCCAGTGACTGAGGAAGCGCTCGGGCGCCTCGCTCAGCTGGCGCTGCAGGTTCTTCGGATCCAGATCGAAGCGGTAGGCCAGCTTGCGGCACATCCACGGCGGCAGACCCTCGCAGTAGAAGACGCCATTCTTGTCCACGCCGGCACGCGCGGTGCCCACGTCGATGAAGGTCAGATCGGGGCCGGGTTTGAACTCGATCGGCTTGCCATCGGGCCGCACATCGGGGAACTGGATCGCACCGCTGAAGCGTATCAACAGCAGCGTCAGCACACTGATCGTCAGGTACAGCCGCACCGGCAGCACATAGCGGCGCTTGCGGCCGGCCAGATACTCCAGGGTCAGGCGGCCCGGGCGGAACAGCAACAGCGCCAGCGTGCGCCACAGCGCGCCCTCCATGGCCACATAGTTGCCGCCCAGGTGCTGAATGAATTCGCCCACGGTGGGCGCCTTGGGCGAGGTGTCCTGTCCGCAGGCGGCGCAGAAGTTCGGACGTGGTTCGCCCAGCACATAGCTGCAGTTGCGGCAGCGCGTCTGCTGCACGGCCTGGCCCAGCGAACGGGCCCCGGCCTCCGATGTATCAGCACTCAAGACATGACCCCAGGTTGACCCCGAGGCGCCACGCCCGGGAAAGCGCAGATCTTAAGCTTTGTGTGCCGGACCTTGCCGTACCCGGCAAGGTCCGGCACCAACTGACTAATTGCTGGCGCAAGAGGCTGCGCCGACTATTTCTCGACGAACACCACCGCGCTGCGCGCCGGCACCGTGAAGCTGCCGCTGGCGGCCTCATAGCGGGCGCTGGCCGCCGGGCGTTGGTCACCCGCGCCAGGCCGCAGGTGCACCGGGTGAAGCTGGTAGTTGCGGCCCTGCTCGGCAGCAATGCTCAGGCGCTGTGCCTGCGGGTCCACATTGATCAGGTACAGCGCCGTCTTGAAACCGGCATCGGCATGGCCCTGGCCGTCCAGCCGTCCGACGATCAGCACCGGGTTCTGCTGCGGCCCGGTGTTGTGGAACCGCAGCCGCGCCCGGATGTCGTCCGCGCTGCGCAGGCGGAACAGGCTGGAGCTGGCGCGAATTCTCAGCAGGTCACGGAACATGTCGCGCGACATTGCGATCTCGGCCGGGCCGGGCTTGATCGCCGGATTGGCGAGCAGCGGCAGCATGAAGGGGTACATCGCGCCGTTGTCGGCCTTGGGCGGTGCACCGCTGCCGAAATGGTTGTCGGCATAGCTCCAGTCCAGCCGGTTGAACCAGTCGCCCGAGTCATAGCTGTTGCCGTCCAGCGACTTGGAACGCAGCAGATCCTGGCCGGCATGGAAATAGGCCACGCCCTGGCTGAAGGCGGTGATGGCGGCGCCCAGCATCTGCACCCGGGCCCGGTCTTCGCGCGAGGTGGCCAGCGGCAGCCGGAAGGCATTGATGTCGAACAGGGTCTGGTTGTCGTGGTTCTCGACATAGTTCACCACCTCGCCCGGCTGGCTGACATAGCCGGCCGGCTGGCCGCCGTAATCGATCTGCTCCAGCGTTCTGAGCGTGCCATCGTGCGCCGTCATCGCATAGCCGCGCAGCGAGCCGGCGAGGCCCACGCGCACCAGGTCGGCGGCCTGCAGCAGCGCACTTCGCGGTCGCGGCGTGGTGACCCGCTCGTTCGGGTCATAGACCAGGCCGTTGACATAGCCCTGACTCGTCAGCATCGCCTCGCTCGACACGCCGTGGCCGCCGCCGCGCACCGCATCCCGTGTGCGGTCGCTGAAGGTGCCTATGCCGGAGCCGTTCAGCGACAGCTGCGAGGCCTGCACAAATCGCGCCCCGCTGGCCACCTCGCCGAAGTTCCAGCCCTCGCCGATCAAATTGATGTGCTGGCCCAGCGCCGTATCAAGCCGGGTCTGCAAGGCCTCCATTGCCGCGCGGGGCTGGTGTGCCATCAGATCAAAGCGGAAGGAGGCAATCTTGTAGGCCTGCGCCCACTGCAGCACCGAGTCGCTCATCAGCCTGGCCATCATGCGGTGCTCGGTGGCGGTGTTGTCGCAGCAGGTGGACTGCTCGACCTCGCCCTTCGCGTTCAGCCGCTGGTAGTAGCCGGGCACGATGCGGTCCAGCACCGAGGCGTCCTTCTGCCCGGCGGCGGCCGTGTGGTTGTAGACCATGTCCATGCCCACGCGCAGCCCGGCGGCATGCAGGCCCATCACCATGCGGCGGAACTCGATGATGCGGCGAGCGCCGTCGGCGGGGTCGGTCGCGTAGCTGCCTTCGGGCGCGTTGAAGTGGAAGGGGTCGTAGCCCCAGTTGAAGCAGTCGGTGGCGGCCACGGCCATCACCGCTGCCTGCTGGGCTTCGCTGTCCGGTGCGGCCTCGGGCACGCCGGGTGCGGCACAAGCGGCCTCGGGCACGCTGGCAATGTCAAACACCGGAAGCAGATGCACATCGGTCAGCCCGGCCTCGCTCAGCGCGAGCAAATGCCGCATGCCGCTCGACTCCGGCTCGGTGAATGCCAGGTACTTGCCGCGATGTCCCGGCGTCACCGTGCCATCACCGATCGAGAAGTCGCGCACATGCAGCTCGTAGATCACCATATCGGTCTGCGCCCTCACCTTGGCCGGCGTGTGGCTGGCGTCCCAGCCGACGGGCTTGAGCCTGGCGTCATCGAGGTCCGCGACAAAGCTGCGCTTCGAGTCGGTGGTCAGGCTGACCGAATACGGATCAGTGACGCGGTTGCGCACCAGGCCGACGCCGCGCACGAACACATCCAGCACATAGCTGTAGTAGCTGCCCGACAGATCGCTTGGCAGCGCCAGGGACCAGACGCCGGTCGCGGGGTCGAGTCGCATGGCCTGGGCCGACAAGGCCCGACCCGAGCCACTGGCATAGCGGCACAGACTGACGCGCTGCGCGGTCGGCGCCCAGAGCTTGAAGCGGGTAGCACCCGGGCCGGGCTTGGCGCCCAGATCGTCCACCCCCTCGGCGGCGGCATAGAGATCGTCCAGCGCAGCGGCGGCCTGCAGCGCGGTGGCGCGCAGGACGCGACCGTCCGCCTGCTCCTGCACCAGCAGCAGTTGCCCACGATGCAGGGCCTTCAGATCGGCTGCGGCAACGCTCAGGCGCACGCCGGCCTGAAGGTACTTGAAGCGCTGGGCCAGCGCCTCGGGCAACGGCGCGGTCAGCTCGGCCAGCACGCGCGCACTGTCGGCGCCACTGACGCGCTGGCCGGGCTCGGCCCGCAGGCGCCCGTCGCGCGAGGCATAGAGCTTGAAGCGGCTGCCCGCTTCCGCCCGGACGCCCGGCCACTGCAGCAGCCTGGCGCCCAGCCAGATGCCCTCGGCCGCGAACACCTGTGCCGGCCGCAGCACCTGGTGCAGCGCTTCCTTGGCACAGGCCTCCAGCGCATCGGCGCAGGCTTGGCCCGGGTTCAGGCTCAGCAGCAGCACCAAAGTCAAACCCTCAAGCGTGCGGATGCGCATCGTGTTTTTCATCAGAAGTTGAATCGCAAAATAGTAGCAAAACTACATGCAAATGCATCCACCCATTTCAATTTCATCGGAAAATATCTATGCTTTGCGCTTGTTATTGGGCTTAGATATGTACTTTAGTTACAAACACAAGACACTGAAAGTGAGCCTGACCGCGGCCTTGCTGCTGAGCCAGGCCGACCTGTCGGCGACGCCCGTGGACATCCGGCCGGTCGAGGCCCGCGACCCCGGCAGCCGCCTGGCGCCCGGTTGGCAGCACGGCGCCTTCATGGAGATCTTTGTGCGGGGCTACGCCGACAGCAATGGCGACGGCATTGGCGATCTGCGCGGCCTGATATCGAAGCTGGACTATCTGAAGGATCTGGGCGTCAAGGGCCTCTGGCTGATGCCCATCACCGCCAGCTCGGACCATGACCATGGCTATGCGACGGCCGATTTCCGCGCGCTGGAGCCCGACTACGGCACGCTGACCGACCTCGACGAGTTGCTTGCCCAGGCGCACCTGCGTGGCATCGGCGTGATCATGGACTACGTCGTCAATCACGGTTCGAAGTCACATCCGCTGTTCGAGCAGTCGGCTTCGGACCCTCACAGCAAGTACCGCGACTGGTTCGTCTGGCAGGGCCCGGCTCCGAACCCGGCGATCGAGGGCTGGGACATCTGGGGCAAGAACCCCTGGACGAGCACCGCCAACGGCGCCTATTTCGGCACCTTCGGCCCACACATGCCCGATTTCAATCTGAAGAACCCGGCCGTGGTGGACTATCACAAGAACAGCCTGCGCTTCTGGCTGAACCGAGGGCTGGACGGCTTCCGGCTCGACGCCGTGCCGCATCTGATCGAGAACGATGCGCTGCACTGGAACGACCAGCCGGAAAGCCGGGCCCTCACCAACGAGTTGCGCCAGCTGATCACCGCGTACCAGCATCGCCACGTCGTTTGCGAGGCCACCGCCAAACCGACCGCCTATGCCGCACCCGATGTCTGCGGCAGCGCATTTGCGTTCGGCCACGAACAGCGCACCCTCAAGGCCGCGCAAGGCGCCCGCGAGTCAATCAAGACCGTGGCCGACTACTTCAACACCGCACCGCTGACGATGGCCACGATGCTGTCCAACCACGACATCTTTGCCGGAGAGCGGGTCTGGGACCAGCTGCAGGGCAGGCAGGCCGCCTACAAGCTCGCCGCGGCCACCTATCTGCTGCAGCCTGGCACACCCTTCATCTACTACGGCGAGGAGATCGGCATGGCCGGCGTGCAGGGCCTGGCGGGGGACGAGCCGCTACGCACGCCGATGAGCTGGACTTCCGATCTGAACGGCTTCAGCGCCAGCGGCAAGGCCTTCCGGCCGCTGTCACCGAACGCCGCCAGCCAGAACGCTCAGGCCCAGGCGGCCGATCCGGACTCGATCCTGAACTTCTACAAGGCGATGCTGAAGCTGCGCAACGGCCTGCCGGCGATCGCCCGGGGCGACTACCGCGCCGCCCGCGCCGAGGGTCAGACCTTGAGCTTCCAGCGCGTGCTGGGGCGTCAGCACTGCCTGGTGGCGATCAACTATGCGACCGAAACGCAGCGCCTGGCCGTGGAACAGCTACCCAAGCGAAAGCGCCTGCTCGCCGCCCATCCACCCGGCGCGGCCTCGATGCTGAGCGACGCCCAAGGCCGAGCGCAGATCGCCTTGCCCGCACAATCGCTGGCGGTGTATTGCCGATGAACCTTCCGCAACAACTGCTAGCTGCTGCGACCCTGACCGCCGGACTGATGACCTCAAGCCCCGCTCAAACCCTAACCCGCATCGAACCCGAGAACTGGTGGGTCGGCATGCAGGAGCCCACCGTGCAACTGCTGCTGCAGGGCGAGCGCATCGCGGAGTTGCAGCCGCAGCTGCAGCACGCCGGTGCGAGCTTGCAACGAGTGACCCGAGGCGACAGCCCCAACTACCTGTTCCTGGACCTCAAACTCGATGCCCAGGCAAGACCCGGCACCGTTGAGCTGCGCTTCGAGCGCGAGGGCAAGACCGTGCTGACCCACGGCTACCCGCTGCTGGCGCGGGCACCGGGCTCGGCCCAGCGCCAGGGCTTCGGCCCGCGGGACGCGATCTACCTGATCGTGCCCGACCGCTTTGCCAAAGGCGGCACGGCCGGTAACACCGCCCAGGGCCTGCGCGAGGGCCCGAACCGCAGCGCGCCCGGCGGACGCCACGGCGGCGACATCGCCGGCATGCGCCAGCATCTGGACTACGTCGCGGCAATGGGCTTCACCCAGATCTGGCCGACGCCGCTGACCGAGAACGATGCAGCCAGCTACAGCTACCACGGCTATGCCAGCACCGACTTCTACAAGATCGATCCGCGCTTGGGCAGCCGCGAGGACTATCTGGCCCTGGCGCGCGAGGCAGGCGCCAGGGGCATTGGCCTGATCCAGGACATCGTGCTCAACCATATCGGCGTCAATCACTGGTGGATGCGCGACCCGCCAACGCGGGACTGGGTCAACCAATGGCCCGGCTATACCGAGACCAACCACGCGCGCACCACCCTGCAGGACCCCTATGCCAGCGCCAGTGACCGCCGGCGCTTCGCCGATGGATGGTTCAGCGCCAATATGCCGGACCTGAATCAGCGCCAGCCGCTGCTGGCCAACTACCTGGTGCAGATGAGTATCTGGTGGGTCGAGACGGCCGGCCTGTCCGGCCTGCGCACCGACACCTATTCGTACTCGGATCGGGACTTCCTCGCCCGCTGGTCGCAGCGCCTGCTGCAGGAGTATCCGCGGCTGACTATGGTCGGCGAGGAATGGAGCCCGCACCCGGCCATCGTTGCCTACTGGCAGCGGGGCAAGCGCAACCACGATGACTATGTCTCGCAGATGCCCGGCATGATGGACTTCCCGCTGCATGGTGCACTGCTGGCAGCGCTGAGCGAAAGCGATGGCCATGACAGCGGCTTCACCAAGCTGTACGAGGCGCTGGCCCATGACTTTGTCTATCCGGACCCGGCACGGCTGGTGCTGTTCCCAGGCAATCACGACACGCCGCGCATCCATTCGCTGCTAAATCAAGACCTGACCCTGTACAAGATGGCCATGGCCTATATCGCCACGACGAGGCGCATACCGCAGTTCTTCTACGGCGACGAGGTGCTGCTGCAAAGCCCGCGCCAACGCGACGATGGCGCGGTGCGGGGCGACTTTCCTGGGGGCTGGCCGGGCGACGCGGTCAATGCCTTCACCGGCGCGGGCCTGAGCCCGGCGCAGCGCGAAGCGCAGGACTTCATGCGCCAGCTGCTGAACTGGCGCAGGCAGTCGCGGGCTGTGCACGAGGGGGGGCTGATGCAGTTCGCACCCATGCAGGGCGTCTATGTGTTCTTTCGCTACCTGCCTGGCGACGCAAAGGCCGCCAAGGTGATGGTGGTGCTGAACAAGAACAGCACCGACACGCCGCTGGACACGCGGCGCTTCGCCGAGATGCTGAGCCCCTCGTCGGTTGGCACCGATGTGCTGACCGGCGCACGGCACGAACTCGGCCAGACGCTGCGAGTGCCGGCTCGAGCAGCCCTGGTGCTGGAGGTCCGCTAGCCGCGCCCCTCACTCGACACGTGAAACATGAGGCGGCAGGACCGAGGACGTGCCGGCCGCTGCGGGCTGAAGCATTGTCCGGCCCTGGACGGTCCGAACCTCGGCTTCTTGATGCCCGCTGCGACCGGCGCACCCTCGCCCCTGCTGCAACGGGTGTGCAGGCTCGCCACTCCGCAAGGCACGCGCACGAGGCAGAGATGGTGGCCACCAGCGCATCCGCAGTGGGGTCGGGGGGCCGGACACGGCGGGCATAAGGAAGCTGGAGGTCGGTCCGTTCAGGAACGGCCCAAGCTTCAGCCCGTCGTGGCCGGCCCTCTGGCCCCGCTGCCTCCAAGAAGCAACGAGGCGATCCGTTTCATTTCCGGCCTGACACAAACCGCGAACAAGACCTTACGAAGAGGCAACAGCCGCGCAACCCGCGCCGGTTGGAATCGTCAGCGTTTGGCGCGAGGCGCCGACCAGTGGTTTCAACCGAGGACATGGAATGAAAAGAAGTGGAATGATGAGGGGCGGCCTGGCCAGCCTGCTGGTGATGGGCACGTCCCTGTTGGCGGCCTGCGGTGGCGGTGGCAGCAGCTCGGGTACGACCCAGATACGCCTGGTCAATGCCACGGTGGGCGTGAGCTCGCTGGATCTGTACACCAGCGACAGCCTGCTGCTGAGCGGCGTGGCCAGCAACGCGGCCAGCGCCTACAAGGACGCCAGCACCGGCAACTACACGATCAAGGCCACCAACACCGGCTCGGCCACCGCCCTGTCCAGTGCGTCGCCGACCTTCGAGAAGGACATTGCCTACACAGTCATCACCTGGGGCCTGGCCGGCGCCACCCAGACCTTCTACTTCCCCGACAACGAAGAGGCACCGAGCGCCGGCCTGGCCAAGGTGCGCCTGTTCAACACCTCGCTCGACGCCGGTGCACTGGACCTCTACCTGACCGCCAGCAATGCCGACCTGGGCAGCGCCACACCGGTGGTCAGCGCCATCAGCGGCAGCCGCTTCAGCGGCTACAGCGAGGTCACCGCCGGCACCTACCGCCTTCGCGTCACCGCCAATGGCAGCAAGACCGATGTGCGACTCGATCTGCCCTCCGTCACCCTGTCGGCGCTGGACGTGTTCACCCTGATCACCCAGCCCAGCCAGAGCGGCATGCTGGTTCATGGCCTGCAACTGCTGCAAAAGGGCGCAGTGGCCGCCAGCCCCAACACACAGGCCCGCGTGCGCCTGGTGGCCAGCGTGGCCGGCAACGGCGCCGTCACCGCCAACGTCGGCAGCAGCTCGCTGAACGTGGGCCTGCCCTCGCCCTCGGTCGGCAGCTATGTGCTGGTGCCGGCCGGTAGCCAGGTGCTCAGCGGCCAGGTCAGCGGCACGACCCTGGCGCCCGAAACGCAAAGCCTGGTGGCGGGTGGGGACTACACCCTGCTGGCACATGGCCCGCTGGCCACGCCCAAGCTGACCCTGATCGCCGACGACAACCGCCTGCCCAGCAGCAGCACCAGCGCCAAGATGCGGCTGATCAACGGTGTGTCCGGCCAAGGCGGCCTGACCATGGCGGTTGACTTCAGTGCCGTGGCCAACAACGTTGCCGTGGGCAGCGCCTCCGACTTCGCCCTGGTGCCCAGCAACAGCGCCGCCCGCATCGACGTCACCTCGGGCCTGACGGGCACGACGCTGTACAGCAGCAGCACAACGACCACCAACGGCACGGCGACCACGATCAACATCCTGCAGCAAGGTGTCTACACCCTGTTCATGCTGGACGGCGCGGCCAGCCCCAGCGGCGCGCTGCGCAGGGAGCGCTAAGCCTCTCATTGGCCCCGCAAGACCTTCAGACACCGGTCCCCAGCTTGGTGCCAAGCCCCTCGGGGGGAGCGCACCGCCGTGGTGCCCACCCTCGTTCACCGCCCTCCGGCTCGCCGGAAGGGCGGTTTTTTTTGTTCCAGCGGCCAATCCCCGCTTATCGTCCTGGCGCACGAACCGGGCCGACACCCGCGAATCGCGTCATCACCCTTAAACATTTGCGCAACATACTTGCCGCATTGCTGAAATCGCAGGCGATGCAATGAGCTTGGACCGGGCCCTGGACCGACCAGGTCAGCGCCTGATTGAGGTGAATTGCCTGGGGCGAGATAGGCCGAACGGCCCATCCATGTCATCAAGCACAAAGCCATAAAGCTTTCAAGCCGTAGTTTCTCGGGTCCGGTCAAACCCCGAAAGAAAACGTTTGCGACCACCCCTGGTGGTACATTTTTTGGATTCAGATTGATCGAATGTGGCTTCTTCGCCGGTCAGACCAGGGACGGTACACAGGCCTAATCGGCCGGCCCTTCCATAGCGACGGGCATGGTAATTGCGAGTTGTCATCTTGTTTGTGACAAGCGCGTGGGGCCGCGGAGCAAGGCGGACACGGGTCGGGACCTTTTGAAATGGTCAGGGCAAGGAAGAGGAAAACGTTTGCGAGCCCTCGAAAGGGCCTGCGGGCGTGAATCAGGGATTAGCAGCCGCCAGGACGCTGGCGCGATGGTCGGCTGCGGCAGAGTGATGGTTCGGCGGGGGTCAGGCGACAGGGCCGACGATCCTTTCAAGCATCGGTGAGTTCTTTTTGAGGAGTTATTGGAATGAGCAGCAAATATTGGCATGGCTTCCAGCGCACCGCGCTGTATGCGGCGGTGGCGATCGTCGCCTCGGCGCCGGCATTGGCCCAGAACACGACGGCGGCGGTAGCCGGTCGCATCACGGGCGCCGATGGCAAGCCGGTGGCCGGCGCCACGGTGTCCATCCTGCACCGTGAGTCGGGCTCCGCAAGCACGCTGGTCACCGACAACGAGGGCCGCTATGTGGCCCGCGGCCTGCGCGTGGGTGGCCCTTACATCATTACCGTCAGCAAGGGTGCAGACCGAGAAGTGCGCGACGGCCTGTTCCTGGCGCTTGCCGAATCGCTGAACCTGGACGTCAGCCTGGGTGGCGCCGCCACCGCGCTGAGCACCGTGACCGTGACCGGCCAAAGCCAGGCCGCCAGCAAGTTCAACAGCAGCACGATGGGTGCGGGCACCAGCATCGGCCGCCAGGAGCTCGATGCCTTTGCCTCGGTCGCCCGGAATCTGCAGGACTATGCACGCAGCGACCCGCGCCTGTCTCAGACCGACAAGGAACGCGGCGAGATCTCGGCCCTGGGCCAGAACGTGCGCTTCAACTCGATCACCGTCGACGGCGTGCGCACCAACGACACCTTCGGACTGGAAGGCAACAACCTGCCGACCGCCAAGCAGCCGATCTCGATCGACGCGATCCAGTCGGTGCAGGTCAATCTGTCGAACTACGACGTCTCCCAGCAGGGTTATACCGGCGCCAACATCAATGCGGTGACCAAGTCGGGCACCAACGAGTTCAAGGGCAGCGTCTATTACGTCTATCGTGACGACAGCATGGCCGGCGACCGCTTCGACCGGGTCAAGGGCACCTACTTCGCCCCAGCCAAGTTCAAGGAAGACACCAAGGGCTTCGTGCTCGGTGGTCCGATCATCAAGGACAAGCTGTTCTTCTTCACCAGCTTTGAGGAGATGCGCAGCTCGCGCTCGGCGCCAAGCTTCGGCCCGACCGGCAGTGCGTTGACCAATGTGGCCATCACCCCGGCCCAGATCGCTGCCGCCCAGCAGGTGGCCAAGGACAAGTACGGCATCGATATCGGCAGCCCCGAGGTGCCCAGCGGCGTCGAGCTGGTGGTCAAGGACTACCTGCTGAAGCTGGACTGGAACATCAACGACAAGCACCGTGCCAGCCTGCGCCTGGCCAAAACCGAGCAGGGCGAGCCTACCTTCGCCGGCTTCAATGCCAACTCGCTGTCGATGAGCTCCTACTGGTGGACGCAGAAGAAGGTCATAGAAACCGTGGTCGGCCAATGGTTCGCCGACTGGACGCCCGACTTCTCGACCGAATTCAAGATCTCCAACCGCAAGTACGACAGCGCGCCGGACAACAACGCCAATCTGCCGCAGATCGCTCTGGTCTATCAGTCCGACGCCGCCAACCGCGTCGATCGCACGCTGTTCCTGGGCACCGAGAACAGCCGCCATTTCAACGTGCTGGGCACCAAGACGCTGGACGCCTACCTGGCCGGCAACTGGGCGCTGGATGACCACGAACTGAAGTTCGGTGGCGATTACAGCAAGAACGACACCTTCAACGCCTTCCTGCAGAACACCAAGGGCACCTACACCTTCCGTGGTGTCGATCCGGCGGCCCTGTGGGCAGCGGGCAAGCCCACCACCTACACCGTGCAGCTGCCCCTGGGCGGCGGCGTGATCGATCAGGGCGCGGCCAACTGGTCGCTGCAGAACCTGGGCCTGTTCGTGCAGGACACCTGGACCGTCAACAAGGACCTGACCCTGACTGGCGGCATCCGCATCGACAAGGCCAGCACCGGTGACAAGCCGCTGTTCAACCAGGCGGCCCTGACCAAGTTCGGCTATGACAACAGCCAGACCATCGACGGTCAGGACCTGGTACAGCCGCGCTTCGGCTTCAACTACGCGATCCGCTCGGCCGACAAGCGCCGCACGCAGGTGCGCGGTGGTTTCGGCCTGTTCCAGGGCGCGGCGGCCAACGTCTGGCTGTCCAACCCCTACTCGAACACCGGCATGGCCACGGCCACGCTGAGCTGCAACCAGACCTCGCCGCTGTGCCCGCCGACCCTGCTGTTCACCTCGGACACCGCCAACCAGCCGACCATCACCGGCGTGCCTCCGGCGGCCAATGTGGACTTCATCTCAGGCAATCTGAAACAGCCCTCGGTCTGGAAGCTGAACCTGGGTGTGGACACCGAACTGCCCTGGATGGGCCTGGTGGCAGGCGCCGAATGGCTGCACACCAAGACCAAGGACGGCATCTTCTACAAGCAGCTGAACCTGGGCGCACCATCGGTGACGGCCTTCGACGGCCGCGACCTGTTCTACAACGCCGCCGGTCTGAGCCGCAACTGCTGGGTGGCCGGCGACGCCTCTGCGACCACGGGTTGCGGCGCTTCGGCGCGCGACAAGCGTGACCGCGCCTATGGCAACGCCTTCCTGGCCGAACGCACCAGCCAGGGTGGTGGCAATGCGCTGACCCTGTCGCTGACGAGCCCGGCCAAGCAGGGCCTGGGCTGGTCGGTGGCCTACACCCGCACCGATGCCGACGAAGTCAGCCCGCTGACCTCCTCGACCTCCAGCTCCAACTACGCCAACCGGGCGATCCTGAACCCGAACGAGGAAGTCAACGCTGCCTCGGCATCGCTGATTCGTGACCGCTTCAACGGCTCGCTGAACTGGTCCAAGGCCTTCGTCGGAGCCTACAAGACCACCTTCGGTCTGTTCTACGAAGGCCGCTCGGGCAAGCCCTACAGCTGGACCTTCAAGAACGACATGAACGGCGATGGCGTGATCGGCAACGACCTGATGTACATCCCCAAGGCTCCGGGCTCGGGTGAAGTCATCTTCCGCGGCACCACGGCCAGCGGCCTGACCCCGGCCCAGGCCGAGGCCAAGTTCTGGGAAGTGGTGGATGCCGACTCGGCACTCAGCGCGGCCAAGGGCGGCGTGGTGGCTCGCAACACCAGCCTGTCCAAGTTCACCAACAGCTTCGACCTGCGCATCAGCCAGGAAATCCCGGGCTTCCGCCCGAGCCAGAAGGGTGTGGTGACCTTTGACATCCTCAACGTCGGCAACCTGCTGAACAAGCGCTGGGGCCGTATCGACGAGATCCCCTTCACCGCCGGTGGCGGCAACGGCGGCAATCGTCGTGGCTTCGTGAACTTCGCTGGCATGGAGAACGGCAAGTATGTCTACAGCGTGATCGGCGCCGACGACTACGAAACCCGCCAGGCCCGTGGCGAGTCGCAGTGGGCCGTGCAGGTCACCGTGCGCTACGAGTTCTGAAGCAGACCGCCGCTTGCTAGCGGCGGGCGACCAGAAAGCCACTCCTGAAACCAGGAGTGGCTTTTTTCATGGCGCTTAGCGTCCCGACAAGCCTGGGACAAGATCAACGATCAGAACTAGGGTTGAAGACAAGTCTGTTTCAGGCGCCCCTGAAGCAGGGCAACTCGGCCCGATGCGGGCCCGGGCCTACTTGCCGCTGGAGGTCGGAGCAGGGCCGGCGGGCATCCGGTCCATCATCATCTCCATCATCATCTGCATCATGTCCATGCGCTGCTCCATGGTCTGCATGCGGCGCTGCGGGTCGGCAGGCATCTCCTTGCCCATCGCCGCGCCGCCGGACATGCCTTTCATCATCCCCATGCCGCCCTGCATGGCCTTCATGTGCTCGGCCATCAGCGCCTGCCGCTCTTCAGCAGTCCTGGCAGCCATCATCTTCTGGTGCATCTCCTGCATGGCCTTCATCTTGACGGCCATGTCCCCGCCCATGCCCGGCATCGGCTTGGCAACGGCGGCAGACGCGGCCCCGTCTGGATGATGGGCCTGGTGTTCGAGCCCCTTGGTTTGGGTTGCGGCACAGCCAACGACAAGCGGCAGCGTGGCAGCCAGAGTGAGGAACTTGTTCATGGTGACCTCCGATAAGTGGAGCAAGGATGTCCGAACGCCCGACAGTTCTGCATGCTGCGGCTCCAACAGATCCAGTCCTTTGACATTCATCAACCCGTCAGACGATTCAAGATCGGCTCAGGCAAGCGCAGCCCTACTTGGCCGCCGGCTGCAGCTCGGTCACGACGAAGCCGCTGGCATTCTTCTCGACCTTGAAGCGGATCTTGTCACCCGCCTTGACCCGATCCAGCACGGCCGGGTCCTTGACCTGGAACACCATGGTCATGCCGGGCATGTCGAGGCTCTTGATCTCGCCATGCCTGATGGTCAGCTTCTTGCTGTCCTTGTCGACCTTCCTGATCTCGCCGTCGGTCATCTCGGCGGCTTGCGCGATGACCGAGGTACTCAGCGCAGTGGCGGCCAGCAGTGCGGCCAGGGCGATGTTTGCCTTCATGGGGTTTGCTCCTTCAACGGTAGCTTTGATAGACACGTGCGCCGCCGTTCCTGCTCAGCAGCAGCACGTCATAGGGATCCTTGCGGTCGCCGTATTCCGGGCCGTCCATGCCGGGCGAGCCGATGGGCATTGCTGGCACCGCCAGGCCGATGGCCTGCGGCCGCTCCAGCAGCAGCCTTTTGATCTCGCGTGCCGGCACATGGCCTTCGATGGCGTAGCCACCGACCAGGGCGGTGTGGCACGAGCCGTACTTAAGTTCGACGCCGAGGCGTTGCCGCGCATCGGTGTTGCCGCTGTCGCTGGCCTGCACCTGGAAGCCATGGGCTTCCAGGTGACGGATCCAGTCCTGGCAGCAGCCGCAGGCGGGGCCCTTCCAGACCTGGATCGGTATCAGCGCCTTGGCGGGTGGCGAGGTCTTCGCGCCGGCGGCCGTTGCCAGCAGCCAGGCGGCGGCGCCGGTCAAGACGAGGCGGCGGCGGGCGCCTGCGCGCGGCTCACTGCTTGGATTCGACATCGCCACCCTCCTTGCCGGGCTTGGCGCCCTTGCTTGCCACAACCTTGACCTTACCCACCATGCCGGCCTGGTAGTGGCCGGCGATCAGGCAGGCGAAGTCAAAGTCACCGGCGCGGTTGAAGGTCCAGACGATCTCGCCGCTCTTGCCGGCGGGCACATGGGCCATATAGGGCTCGTCATGCTCCATGTCCGGGAACTTGAGCATCAGCGCGGCGTGCTCGTCGAGTTCCTTCTTCGTGCCCAGCACGAACTCGTGCAGCATCCCGCCCTCGTTGCGGATCACGATGCGAACGGTCTCGCCCTGCTTGACGGTCAGCTGAGCGGGCACGAAGCGCATCGCGTCGGTCATCCTGACCTGGATCGTGCGCCTGGCGGCCGCGGGCTTGGCGGCAATGCCCCAGGCCTTCTGTTCCAGCTTCAGCGGGGCGGCGGCATGGGCCTTTTCGCCATGGGCCATGGCGGCTCCTGTGCCGGCCATCAGGCCCAGGCTGACGGCCACCATCAGCAGCGCGGTGCGTTGTTTCATCTTCATCATCGATAGCTTCTTCATTCAATGTCCTTGGTGGCCGCTGGGCTTGCGCACGGCCAGCGGCTCGGCGTGCGGGGCGGCCTGCTGGCGCGGCATCGACTGCCCGCCCTCGGCAGCAAAGCGTGCGGGCTCGGGCAGCGCGCCGGTCCACTCGAAGGCGACCTCGCCCTTGGGGTGGTGGTACCAGCCGGGGTCGCTGTAGTCGCCGGGCTTTTGCTCCTTGCGCACCTTCAGGATCGAGAACATGCCGCCCATCTCGACACCCCCAAACGGGCCCTGGCCCGTCATCATCGGCACGGTGTTGTCGGGCAGCGGCATCTCCATCTCGCCCATATCGGCCATGCCGCGCTCGCCCATCACCATGTAGTCGGGCACGAGCCTGGTGATCTGCCTGACCACCTCGCGGTGATCGACGCCAATCATCGTCGGCACGTTGTGGCCCATCGCATTCATCGTGTGGTGGCTCTTGTGGCAGTGGAAGGCCCAGTCGCCCTCCTCGTCCGCGAGGAACTCGACCTGGCGCATCTGGCCCACGGCCACATCGGTCGTCACTTCGGGCCAGCGGGCGGTCCTGGGCACCGGGCCGCCGTCGGTGCCGGTGACCATGAATTCGTGGCCATGCAGATGGATCGGATGATTGGTCATCGTCAGGTTGCCGACGCGTATGCGCACCTTGTCGCCCTTGCGCACGTTCAGGGTGTCGATGCCCGGAAAGATGCGGCTGTTCCAGCACCAGAGATTGAAGTCCAGCATGGTCATGATCTTGGGCGTGGCCGCGCCGGGATCGATGTCGAAGGCATTGAGCAGAAAGCAGAAGTCGCGGTCGACCTCGTCGATCAGGGGGTTCTTCACCTTCGGATGCGTGACCCAGAAGCCCATCATGCCCATGGCCATCTGCGTCATTTCGTCCGCATGGGGGTGGTACATGAAGGTGCCCGGCCGGCGCGCCACGAACTCGTAGACATAGGTCTTGCCCGGCTGAATCGACTTCTGCGTCAGCCCCGACACGCCGTCCATGCCATTGGGCAGGCGCTGGCCATGCCAGTGGATGCTGGTGTGCTCGGGCAGCTTGTTGGTGACGAAGATGCGCACGCGGTCGCCCTCCACCACCTCGATCGTCGGACCCGGCGACTGGCCGTTGTAGCCCCACAGATGGGCCTTGGTGCCGGGTGCCAGCTCGCGCACGACCGGTTCGGCCACCAGATGGAACTCCTTGATCCCCTGGTTCATGCGCCATGGGCAAGTCCAGCCATTGAGCGTGACCACCGGCTTGTAGGGCCGCCCGGTGCCGGGCACCAGCGGCGGCATCGTGTCGGGCTTGGCCTGCATCACCGGCTCGGGCAGTGCGGCCATCGCCACACGGCTGACGGCGGCGGCCGAAACGGCCGCTGTCAGCGCCCCGGCGCCCTGGAAGAAATTGCGTCGTGAAAGCATGTTCATGTCCTTGTTCAATGGGCCGGGCCGCCGGCAGCGCCGCTGACCACTGCCGCTGAGGATCCACCGCCAGCGAGGCTGGGCTTGCCGACCAGAGCCATGTCGAGATCCGCCTGAGCGAGCCAGAAGTCACGCTGCGCCTCGATAGCGGCATTGACGCTGGCGATCTGCGAGCGCGCGTCGGCCAGCAGCTCGAACACGCCGATGAACATGCCGTTGTAGCGCAGCAGGTTCTCATCGGAAATGCGCCTGGCGGTGGGCACGACGTCGTCGCGGTAATGCCGTGCGATGTCATAGGCCGTGCGATAGCCCTGGTAGGCCTGGCGCACCTCGGAGCGGGCCTCGATCGCCGTCTGCGCTGCTCGCTGCACGCTCTGCAAATAGACCGCCTCGGCCTTGGCCACCCGCGCGTCGCCCCAGTCGAACAGCGGAATCTCGACGCTGATCTCGTAGCCGGTCTGGCGCGGCGCCTCGTTCGAGCTGTTGCGCATGGCGCCCAGTTCCAGCACGTTGATGAAGCGCGTCACCCTGCTCAGGCCCAGGTTGCTGGCCATCGCTTCCAGCGTCTGTCTGGCCCCCTGCACATCGAGGCGGCTGGCCATCGCCGCCTGCTCGATGTCGGGCCGGTCCTGCGGCTGCTCTGGCAGGTCGGGCAGCCGACCGGGCAGACTGAAACCCGTCCGCGTGCCCCACAGGCCCAGCAGCCGCGTCAGGCGTTCGCGGGTCGAGACCCGTGCGGCCTCGGCGCGCGCCGAGTTCAGCACCGCCTCGGCAAAGAAGCCATGCTCGCGGGCCCGCTGCAGCTTGGTCCAGTTGCCGGCGCTGGCCATGCGCCTGGCGAGCTCGGCGCCGGCATCGGCCGTGGTCCGCACGTCGCGCATATAGGCGGCGGTCTGCTCCGCCGCCACCGCGGCATAGAAGGCCTTGCGCGACTCGGCCGCCAGCGACAGCATCTCCATGGCCACGCTGCGCTGCACGGCCGCGAAGCGATGGCTTTCCACCCGGCGGGTCAGCGGCAGCGCAATCAGATGGCCGAGATCGAAAGAGAGGCCGCGTTCGATCTCGCGCTCATCGCCACGCTTCATCCGCGCGATGCTGAAGCCCGGGTTGGGCAGGCGGCTCGCCTGCACCGTTTCGGCCTCGGCAATGCCCAGCTCGTGAAAGCTGGCCTGCAAACCGCGGTTGTTGAGCAGGGCGACCTGCACCGCCGCATCGGCGCTCAGCGGCTGGGCGAGCAGTTCGGCCACGCGCTGATCGATGAGCCTGAAGTCATCGTCCGACCTGGCGACCTTGACGGTTGCGCCGAGATGGGTCTTGGCAGCCTCTTGAACAGCCGACATGCCGCCGTTCCCATCGAGGCTGGCGCAGCCAGTCAGCAGCGCTGCGGCGAGCGGTATGGCGCCCGCAATAAAGTGTTGTCTCATGGCGGCCTCTCAGTGGTGTGCATGGCCGGCAGGCTTGGCCGCCGGGCCGGATGCAGGGGTTGCCGCAGGGGCCGGGGGCGCATCGGCCTGGCTGGCTTCCTTGGCATAGGCGCGCCAACCGCCGATACGGTGCACGGTGTCGTTGGCCTCTTTCCAAGCACCAACCTCGACCTCGACATTGGGGCGATAGCCCTCGAAGACGGAGCGATAGCTCAGCGCCGGGACCTTGGCGCCGGGATCAAGCGGATCGGGGCGCACGCTCCGGGACGCCGGTGCGCTGCTGGCAGTCGCTGAAGTGGCGGCTGTTTGGGCCAGGGCGGATGGCGCCGGCCACAGGGTCGCGGACGCCATCAACAGCGCCACGCCGCAAGCAATGGTTTGCATGTTTCTCTCGCAAGTGAACAGATCGCTGTGACCGGGATCGGGCGCTCGTCAGAGGCGCCAAACCGGGCTCAGTTCAGGGCTGCAGGCGCGGCGCGACGCACGCGCGGGCCGGCCCGTTCAGATGCGGGAGTGTCGAGGCGGTCGCTCGAGCCCGCCGATGATGACGCGTTCCTCGGCGATGAGTACGGGCACCACCTCGGGCAGGTCCGGGGACACGACCGCCGGTGCCACCACGGAGGCCGTGATGGCGGCAGCGTTGCAGCAGGAGGAGCAGACGCTGCACTTGCCGGTCTGCGCCTTATCGCCACCTGGCGTAGGCGATGCCTCTGTGGCCTCGCCGTGCGCGCCGGTGCCGTCGTGGCCCATGGCGGCATCGCCATGCTCGTGCATGGCGTGGTCGTGGGTGGCCGAGCTCTGGTGATGGGCCGGTCCGCACAGCAACATAGTCGTGGCCGCATACCCTTGAATGGGTAGCGCCACGGCCAGCAGCCATGCCAACGCGATCCGCCAGAACTTGCTCATGGGCAAAGTGTACGGCAAGCGCTCCCAGACCCCGAGGTATCCTGCCGGCAGCACGGACTCAGGTCGGCAAGCCCAGCAGCCCGATAGGCGCCCGCCCACTGGCCGCCGCGATCAAGCCCAAGACCCGGCCCGGCTCGCTGCCCACCATGTCCCAGCTGAAGCGCCAGCCCCAGTTGCCGCCCAGAATGCCGGGGATGTTCATACGGTGGCTGCTGTCCAGGCCCAGCACGTCCTGCATCGGGAACACGGCCAGATTGGCGACCGAGTTGCAGCAGGCACGGATCATCGCCCAGTGCACATCGTGTTCGCCGCAGGGCAGATAGGAGCCGGCGAAGGCACGCTCGCGAGGGCTGGCATTGTTCCACCAGCCGCGTACCGCGTCGTTGTCATGGGTGCCGGTATAGACGACGCTGGCGCGCGGCCACATATGGGGCAGGAACTCATGCGTGCCGTCGCCGCCGAAGCCGAACTGCAGGATCTTCATGCCGGGGAAGCCGCAGGCCAGGCGAAGCTCGTGCACGTCATCCGTGATGAAGCCCAGGTCCTCGGCGACGATGGGCAGCTGGCCCAGCGAGGCCTCGATCGCATCGAACAGCGCCTTGCCAGGGCCGGTGACCCAGCGGCCCTGCTTCGCATCGGGGCTGCTGGCCGGGATCTCGTAATAGCCGGCAAAGCCACGGAAGTGGTCGATGCGGAACACATCGGCCTGGGCCAGCGCGCGCTTGATGCGCGCCGTCCACCAAGCGTAGTTCTCGGCGGCCATGCGGTCCCAGCGGTACAGCGGGTTGCCCCAGCGCTGGCCATCGGCAGACAGCGCGTCCGGCGGCACGCCGGCCACCACCGTGGTCTGGAAGTCATCATTCAGCTCGTACAGATCAGGGCGCGACCAGCAGTCGGCGCTGTCGTGGGCCACGAAGATCGGCAGATCACCCATGATCGCCACACCCTTGCCGTTGGCATAGGCCTTCAGCGCCGCGCTCTGCATGTCGAAGCACCATTGCACGAACTGCCAGAAGGCGATTTCGTCGGCATGCTCGGTGCGGGCCTGGGCCATCGCCGCCGGTTCGCGGCGTGCCAGGCCTGCCGGCCAGGTCCACCAGGCCTGGCCATTCAGCGGCGAGCGTATGGCCATGAACAGTGCGTAGTCGTCGAGCCAGTCCTTTTGCTGTAGCGACCAGGCGGCCAGCGCTTCGCGATCGGCCGCGATGGCACCAGTCTTGAAGCCGGACCAGGCCTGGCGCAGCTGCTGCTCGCGCCAAGGCAGCACGGAGCCGTAGTCCACTCGATGGGCCGGGAAGCCCCCGGCAGTCAGATGCGGCGGCTGCAGCCAGCGCTTGGCGATCAAGGGTTCCAGCGCCACCATCCACTGGCTGCCGGCAAAGGCCGACACCCCCTGGTAGGGGCTGTCGCCGGGACCAATGGGCGTGGTCGGCAGCAGCTGCCACAGGCGCTGGCCGCTGGCCGCCAGCCAGTCGACGAAGCGATAAGCGTCGGGGCCGAAATCGCCCACGCCATGGGGGCCGGGCAGGGAGGTGATGTGCAGCAGCACACCGGCGACACGTTGATTCAGGTCCATGGTGATCGTCTCTTCTCGGTCAGGCGCGCAGCAGCAGAAGGCTGCGCGCGGGTACTTGCAGGATGTGGTTTGGGGTCAGGTCTTGATGATTCAACTCGCCGCTGCTGTCGAGCAGCAGGCGCCAGGCTTGATTCGTCAGGCTGAAGCCACGCGGCTGCGGCTCCGGGTTGAACAGCATCGCCAGACTGGCCGCCGCATCGCCGGCAGCACGAAGCAGGCAGGCGAAGGCCTGTTCTCCACCGTCATGCCAGTCATGCACCTGCATCTCGTGACCGGCCGGGCTGTGCCAGGCGATGCTGGCATCCCCGGGACCGGTATTGCCCGGGCCCACCAGCCAGCGGCCATGGTGCAGCAGCGCATGCTCGCGGCGCAGCGTCAGCAGCTCGCCGACAAAGGCCGCGAGTTCGAGGTCGGCGCCGGCCCAGTCCAGCCAACCGATGGCGTTGTCCTGGCAATAGGCATTGTTGTTGCCGCTCTGGCTGTTGGCGATCTCGTCACCGGCATTGAGCATCGGCGTGCCCTGGGCCAGCAACAGCGTGGCCAGCATCGCACGGCGCACACGCTCGCGGGTGGCGTTGATGGCGGCATCATCGCTGGGGCCCTCCACACCGAAGTTGGCGCACAGCTCTCCATCGCGGCCGTCGCGGTTCTCCTCGCCATTCGCATGGTTGTGCTTGTGGCTGTAGCTGACGACATCGTTCAAGGTGTAGCCGTCATGCACGGCGACGAAATTGACCGAGGCGGTGGGCCGGCGCTGGCCATGGTGGAACAGATCGCTGGACGCCGTGAAGCGCCGCGCGAACTCGCCTCTACCGACCTTCCCGCTGCCCAGCCAGTAGCCGCGCACCGCATCGCGGAACTTGTCGTTCCACTCCAGGAAGCGGCCCGGGAAGCGGCCGACCTGATAACCGTCGTAGCCGGCGTCCCAGGGCTCGGCGATCAGGTGCACGCCGGCCAGCACCGGGTCTTGCCGCAGCGCGGCGAAGAAGGCCGCCTGCGGATCGAAGCCGTGGTCGGTGCGACCCAGCACCGGCGCCAGGTCGAAGCGGAAACCATCGACACCCAGCTCCTGCACCCAATAACGCAGCGAGTCCAGCACGAACTGGCCGATGCGGGGATGCTGGGCATTCAGCGTGTTGCCGCAGCCGGTAAGGTTCTCGTTGCGGCTGCGGTCATCGGCCACTAACCGGTACCAGCTGCGGTTGTCCAGGCCACGGAAGGACAGCGTGGGCCCGAACTCATTGCCCTCGGGCGTGTGGTTGTAGACCACGTCGAGCACGACCTCGAGGCCGTTCGCATGCAAGGTCTGCACCATCGTGCGGAACTCAGCCACCACGGCGGCCGGGTCGTCGCGGTGGGCAGCACTGGCCAGACGCGGGTCCGGCGCGAAAAAGCCCAGTGTGTTGTAGCCCCAGTAGTTGTGCAGCCGCTTGTCGGCCAGGTGCGGCTCGTCGATGGCGTACTGCACCGGCAGCAGGGACAGCGTGGTCACACCTAGGCGCTTGAAATGCGCGATGGCCGCCGGATGGGCCAGGCCGGCATAGCTGCCGCGCAGCGCCTCCGGAATATCCGGATGCAGCTTGGAGAACCCCTTGACGTGGACCTCGTACAGCACCACCTCGGCCGGGGCGATGCGCGGCGCGCTGTCACGCGGGCTGGGGGCCTCCAGCGGCGCGGCGACGCGGGCCTTCAGCGCATGCACCGCGTTGTCACGCGTGTCCAGCGAGCGCGGACCGTCGGGGTGACCCAACTCGTAGCCATGATGTTCGGCGCGCCAAGTGAAGTGGCCGACGATCTCGCGGGCATAGGGGTCCAGCAAGAGCTTGTGAGCATTGAAGCGGTGACCCTGCTCAGGAGCGTAGGGCCCATGGGCACGCAGGCCATAGACCAGGCCCGGCCCGACGCCGGGCAGGAAGCCGTGGAAGACACCGTCGTGCGGGCCGTGCAACACGTAGCGGCGCAGCTCGCGCGCGCCACTGCCATCGAATACACACAGTTCGATGTGCTGCGCATGCTCGGAGAACACGGCGAAGTTGACGCCGCCGTCACGCGCCAGCGAGCCCAGCGGTTCGTGGCGGCCTTCGAGGATCTGGGTGGGGAGTTGGGACATGATCAGACCGGCACGAGAAAAAGCGTGGCGAGCGGAGGGAGCGTCAATGAGAGTGTTTGGTCGGGACCAGCCTGCAACGGAGCCTCCAGATTGTCCAGATTGCTGCCGCCGTAGTGCGCCGAGTCGGTGTTCAGAATCTCCCTCCAGGCACCGAAGCCCACGGGCACCGGCACCCGATAGGCCGGGCGCGGCACCGGCGTGAAATTGCAGACGACGATCACGGCCCCGCCCTGCCCGTCCCGCCGCACCCAGGCCAGCACCGATTGCTCGGCATCGTCCTTGACCAGCCATTCGAAGCCGGCGGCCTCGCAGTCCAGACGATGCAGGGCCGGCTGCTCGCGGTAGAGATGATTGAGGTCACGCACCAGGCTTTGCACGCCGGCATGGCGCAAATCGTCCAGCAGCGCCCAGGGCAGCGAGGCCTCGTGATTCCATTCGCCGGGCTGGCCGAACTCCTGGCCCATGAACAGCAGCTTCTTGCCCGGGTGGCCCCACATGAAGCCGTAGTAGGCGCGCAGATTGGCAAAGCGCTGCCAATCGTCGCCCGGCATCTTGCCCAGCATCGATCCCTTGCCGTGCACGACCTCATCATGCGAGATCGGCAACACGAAGTTCTCGCTGAACGCATAGACCAGGCCGAAGGTCATCTTGTCGTGGTGCCAGCGGCGGTGGATCGGGTCCTCGTGCATATAGCGCAAGGTGTCGTTCATCCAGCCCATATTCCACTTGTAGTGGAAGCCCAGGCCGCCGCTGGAGGTGGGCGCCGACACGCCGGGGAAGCTGGTGGACTCCTCGGCCAAGGTGATCGCCCCCGGAGCGTCGAGACCGAGGCGCTCGTTCAGCTGTTTGAACAGTGTGATCGCCTCCAGGTTCTCGCGGCCGTCCTTCGTGTTGGGCAGCCACTCGCCGGCCGGGCGCGAGTAGTCGCGGTAGAGCATCGAGGCCACCGCGTCGACTCGCAGGCCATCGACACCCCAGCGCTCGGTCCAGTACAGCGCGCTGGCGATCAGGAACTGGCGCACCTCGGGGCGGGCGAAGTTGTAGATCAGCGTGTTCCAGTCGCGGTGGAAGCCCTCGCGCGGATCGGCATAGTCGTACAGATGGGTGCCATCGAACTGGGCCAGGCCGAAGGCGTCGCTGGGGAAGTGCGCCGGTACCCAGTCCAGCAGCAGACCCAGGCCGCGCTCGCGGCAGGCGGCGACGAAACGCGCAAAACCCTCGGGCGGACCGAAGCGGGCGCTGGGCGCGAACAGGCCCAGGGTCTGATAGCCCCATGAGCCATCGAACGGATGTTCGCTGACGGGCATCAGCTCGATGTGCGTGAAGCCCAGGTCGGCGGCATAGGCCGGCAGCTCGGCGGCCAGCTCGTCCCAGGTCGGGAAGCGGCTGTCCATTCCATCAGGCTTGCGCCAGGAGGCCGCATGGACCTCGTAAATCGAGACTGCCGCGTCGCGCCGGTTCGCCGCCGCACGCTCGGCCGGCAGCTCCTGCACCGGCGGCAGCGCGGTGACGATGCTGGCCGTGTCGGGCCGCAGCTGGGCGGCGCGGGCATAGGGGTCGGCCTTCAGCGGCAGCAGGGTGCCATCGGCGGCAACGATCTCGAACTTGTACAGATCACCCGGCGCCGCATGGGGCACGAAGATCTCCCAGATGCCGGCCTCGTGGCGCAGCCGCATCGCATGGCGCCGGCCGTCCCAGCAATTGAAGTTGCCGACGACGCTGACGCGGAAGGCATTCGGTGCCCAGACGGCGAAGCGCACACCGGCCACCTCGCCGTGAGTCATCGCGTGCGCACCGAGCACGGTGTAGGGCCGCGGGTGCGCGCCCTCGCGCAGCAGGGCCAGGTCTTGCTCGTCGAGCTGTGGGCCGAAGGCATAGGCGTCGGCGTAGCAGCCTTCGAGCCCATCGTCCCAGCGCACCTGCAGCCGGTAGTCGAAGGCCTTGCGCCGGCGTGGCAGCATCGCCTCGAAGAAGCCTCCCGAACGATGCGGCAAGGTGGCCACGACCCTGCGCGTGGCGGCCTCCAGCACCATCACGCCCAGGGCGCCGGGCAGCATCGCCCGCAGCCACATCCGGCCATCGGCCTCGGCATGCAGACCCAGCACCGCGAACGGATCGGCGTGGCGCGCCTGCAGCAGGGCATTGAGCTCGTCTGACGCCAGCATGTCAGTTCTCCACCGGGCTGCATGAAATGTGAGGCGGCAGGAACGAGGGCGCGCCGGCCGCTGCGGGCTGAAGCCTTGCCCGGCCCTGGACGGACCGGACTCCGGCTTCTTTATGCCCGCTGCGACCGGCACGCCCCCGTCCCTGCTGCGAGGGGTGTGCTGGCGCGCCAGTCCGCCAAATGCGCGCACTGCTCGGGGTTGGCGGCCCCCCGCCCCCTCTGCCACCAAGAAGCAGAGAAGCGCGATCCACCGTCACCCACCGACAAGTCGATCAGTTTCATCTCAGTCCAAGCTACGCACCGACCAGACCCGTTCCACATACTCGGCGATCGTGCGGTCGGACGAGAACCAGCCCATGCCGGCGACGTTCAGGATAGCGCAGCGGTTCCAGCCCGCCGGGTCGCGGTACAGCGCGTCGACGCGCGACTGTGTGGCCACATAGTCGGCGAAGTCGGCCATCAAGAGATAGGTGTCGCGGCCCAGCAGGTTGTCCACCAGCGCGCGGTAGCGCGAGGTGTCGCCATTGGAGAAATCACCGCCCGCTATGGCCGAGATCACCGCCTTCAGCTGCAGGTTCTGCTCGAAGTAGAGCCGCGGGTCATAGCCCAGCGCCTTGATCTGCGCCACAGCGTCGGTGCGCTGGCCGAAGACGAACATGTTCTCGACACCCATGGCCTCGGCCATCTCGATGTTTGCGCCGTCCCAGGTCCCTATGGTCAGGGCGCCGTTCAGCGCGAACTTCATATTGCCTGTGCCCGAGGCCTCGGTGCCGGCGGTGGAGATCTGCTCGCTCAGGTCGGCCGCCGGAATGATGGTCTCGGCCAGCGACACGCCGTAGTTCGGCAGGAAGACCAGCTTCAACCTGTCGCCGACGCGCGGGTCGCTGTTGACGACGCGGCCCACGTCATGGGCCAGCTGGATGATGCTCTTGGCCATCTGGTAGGCCGAGGCCGCCTTGCCGGCGATGACGACGGTGCGCGGCGTCCAGTCTGCGGAAGGATCGGCAATGATCGCCTGGTAGCGCGCGATCACATGCAGCAAGTTCAGCAATTGCCGCTTGTACTCGTGGATGCGCTTGATCTGCACGTCGAACAGGCTGTCCGGATTGACAGCCACCCCGAGTTCGCGCCGAATCAACGCCGCCAGGCGCTCCTTGTTGGCGCGCTTGACGGCGCCGAACTGCTGGCCCAGGCCCGCATCGTCCGCCAATCCCTTCAGCTTGCCCAACTGCGCCAGATCCTGCCGCCAGCCCTTGCCGATGCGGCCGTCGACCAGCGCCGACAGCTGCGGGTTGCACTGCTGCAGCCAGCGCCGCGGCGTCACGCCGTTGGTGACGTTGTGGAAGCGCTCGGGGAAGATCCTGGCGTAGTCGGCAAAGATGGTCTGGACCATCAGCTCCGAATGCAAGGCGGCCACGCCGTTGACCCGGTGCGAGGCAACGATGGCCAGGTGGGCCATGCGCACGCGACGCTCGCCGCCATGGCCCGAATTTCCGTACTGGCCACCTTCGTCAATCAGCGACACGCGCGCCAGCAGGCCCTCGTCGCCCGGAAACCGGGCGCGCACCTCGTCGAGGAAGCGGTGGTTGATCTCGAAGATGATCTCCAGATGCCGCGGCAGCAGCGCCTCGAACAGGTGCAGCGGCCAGGTCTCCAGCGCCTCGGGCATCAGCGTGTGGTTGGTGTACGAGACCGCCTGGCGGGTGATGGCCCAGGCCTCGTCCCAGGTGAGGCCATGCTCGTCCAGCAGCAGGCGCATCAGTTCGGCCGGGGCCAGGGCCGGGTGCGTGTCGTTCAGATGGATGGCGTTGAGCTTGCCGAGGTTATGCAGCGAGCCAAATTCCCGCAGATGGCGGGCGATCACGTCCTGCAGCGAGGCGCTGACCAGAAAGGCCTCCTGCTTCAGCCGCAGCTCGCGGCCGGGGTCGGTCGAATCGTCCGGATAGAGCACCCAGTTGAGCGAGTCGGCCACGACGCGGTGCTTGGCCGCTTGCGCATGGGCGCCGCGGCAGAAGGCATGGAAGTCGATGGGCGCCGCCGCGCTGGCATGCCACTGGCGCAGGGTCGAGACGCGCTGGGAATGGTGGGCCGGCACGATGAAGTCATAGGCCTGGGCGATCAGGTGCTCGGTCGGCTGCCAGCGGCGGCTGCCGTCGGCATCGACCTCGACACGGCCGCCGAAGCCCACCGGGTAGTACAGCTCGGGCCGCGGCACTTCCCAGGGGTTGCCCAAGGCCATCCAGTCATCGGGTTGCTCGACCTGGCGACCGTCCTGGATCGCTTGCGCGAACATGCCGTACTGGTAGCGCAGGCCATAGCCGAACGAGGGCAGGCCCAGCTCGGCGAACGAGTCGAGAAAGCAGGCGGCCAGCCGCCCCAGGCCTCCATTGCCCAACGCCGCGTCGGGCTCGCGCTCCAGCACGTCGGGCAGGGCCTGACGCTGGGCGGCAAAGGCCTCACGCAGGGTCTCGTCCAGGCCCAGTGCCGCGATGGCATTGCCCAGCGCCCGGCCCATCAGGAACTCCATTGACAGATAGTGCACGCGGCGCACCGGGGCCTTGAGCGGGTCATCGCCACGCTTGGCATCGGCGATCTGCGTGTCGGCCCAGCGCTCGCCCAACGGCTCGCGACAGGCGGCGGCGGCGGCGCGCAGCAGGGCCTCGCGGCTGATGCCATCGACCGAAGAACGCAGCTCACGCTGCAGGGCCAGCTTGAAGGCCGCTTGAACGGGAGTGGGAGATGAGCTCATGGCAGCAGTCTTGAGAGTGGCAAAGATCGAGCTTGCTTTCATAGGGTGTGTCTCAATGCGAGCCCGGTGGGCAAGGGCAAGAATTGCCGGGGTCAGCGGCGGCGTCGGCCGGAGTATCGCTCAGACGGACAAAGATGTGTAGTTTCACTACATATGGAAATCCCCACTTTGACGTTAACTTGTTGATTTCAAATACATAGCACTGAAATCATCGATGAAAACACTGTTGTAGAACTACATTTTCGACTGTATATTCACAACAAATTCAGCGTCCGGGCCCCGCCCTGGCGCGTCGCCGCAGGCCCAGCCAGGCCGGTGGCGATCCAACCCTCAAGAGACAAGCCGGACGCCCTGGGCCCCGGCATGGAGTAGCGCAGTGGCAGACGTGAAGCTGACCGGCGTGGCCAAGGCCTACGGCGAAACCAAGATCCTCCATGGCATAGACCTGGACATCCGCGACGGCGAGTTCATGGTCTTTGTCGGCCCCTCGGGCTGTGGCAAGTCCACGCTGCTGCGCACCATCGCCGGCCTGGAAGAGATCACCGGCGGCGAACTGCGCATCGGCGGCGTGCTCGTCAATGACATACCGCCGGCCGAGCGCGGCATTGCCATGGTGTTCCAGAGCTATGCGCTGTACCCGCATATGAATCTGTACGACAACATGGCCTTCGGCCTGAAGCTGGCCAAGGTGCCCAAGAACGAGATCGACGGCGCGGTGCGCAATGCCGCCAAGATCCTGCACATCGAGCACCTGCTGGACCGCAAGCCCAAGGACCTGAGTGGCGGCCAGCGCCAGCGCGTGGCCATAGGCCGCGCCATCGTGCGCAAGCCCGAGGTCTTCTTGTTCGACGAGCCGCTGTCCAATCTCGACGCCGCGCTGCGCGTGCGCATGCGCTACGAGTTCGCCAAGCTGCACGAGGACCTGAAGACGACCATGGTCTATGTCACCCACGACCAGGTCGAGGCGATGACACTGGCCGACCGCATCGTCGTGCTGTCGGCCGGCCGCATCGAGCAGGTTGGCACGCCGCTGGAGCTGTACGAGCACCCGGACAATCTCTTCGTCGCAGGCTTCATCGGCAGCCCGAAGATGAACTTACTCACCGGGGAGCTGGCCGCCATATCGTCGGGCCGGGCCGAGGTCCGGCTGGCCGGCGGGCTGACGATGCTGGCACTGGTGGATGCCAGCCGGGGTCGCGTCGGCGACAAGGTGACGCTGGGCGTGCGGCCCGAACACATCCGCCTGAATGGCAAAAGCGGCGAAGGCAATCTGCTGCAAAGCACCGTGGCCTTCGTCGAGTCCCTGGGCGGCACGACCTTCGCGTACTGCCCCTACCCAGGCCTCGAGGAGCCCCTGACCTGCCAGTTCGAAGGCCGCAACGGCTGCGACCGCCTGCGCGCCGGCACGGCGCTGGACCTGCAGTTCCCGGCCGAAGCGCTCTATCTGTTCGACGCCGAGGGTCGGGCCTTCCGTCGCCAGGCCGCGCCGGAGCTGGCGGCATGAGGTCGGCGTCATTTCTGCTGACCGGCCTGCTGCTTGCGGGTGCGGCCCAGGCCCAGGGCCACAAGCTGCTGGTCTGGATCAATGGCGACAAGGCCTACAACGGCCTGCAGAAGGTCGGCGATGCGTTCGAAAAAGTCTCGGGCGTCAAGGTCGTGGTCGAGCATCCGGTCGATGCCACCGACAAGTTCCAGCAGGCCGTCGGCGCCGGCAAGGGACCCGACATCTTCTGCTGGCCCCATGACCGCATCGGCGAGTGGGCCAAGGCCGGCCTGCTGACACCGATTCGCCCAGGCAAGGCGCTGTATGCCGAGGTCGAGGACAAGGCCTGGAAAGCTTTGGGCTACCAGGGGCGCCTGTGGGGCTACCCGATCGCCATCGAGACCATAGGCCTGATCTACAACAAGGCCCTGGTGGCCAAGCCGCCGGCCACCTTCGACGAGGTCATCGCGCTGGATAAGGAGCTGGCCAAGACCGGCAAACACGCCATCCTCTGGGACTACAACAAGAGCTTCTTCAGCTGGCCGCTGCTGGCCGGCGCCGGCGGCACCATCTTCGAGCGCGACGCGCAGGGCGAGTACGACGCGGCCAAGGTCGGCGTCAACAATGCGGGCGCGCTGGCAGGTGCTGCGATGATCAACCGCCTGATACGCGAAGGCCATATGCCCAAGGGGGCCCGCTACTCCGAGATGGAGAGCGCCTTTGCCCGCGGCGAGGTGGCAATGATGATCACCGGCCCCTGGGCCTGGGACAACGCCCGCAAGGCCAGGATCGATTTCGGCGTGGCGGCCATTCCGGCGGTGACGCCGGGCAAGCCATCGAAGCCCTTCATCGGCGTGCTGGGCTGCATGATTGCAGCACCGAGCAAGGTGAAGGACATCGCCCGCGAGTTCATCGAGAACCATCTGATGCGCCCCGAGGCACTGAAGGTGCTGGACGCCGACGTCGCCATCGGCGTACCGGCCAACAAGGCCTTCTATGCCGAGCTGGCGGTCAATCCGCTGATACGGGCCAGCATGGACAACGTACGCGCCGGCGAGCCGATCCCCAACATCCCCGAGGTCGGCCGCTTCTGGACCGCGATGGACGCCGCGCTGGAAGCCATCACCAACGGACTGCAATCGCCGAAGGACGCCCTCGACGGCGCCTCGGGCCGCATGCTGCTGAACATCAAATGAACGCGATGACCGCTACCCTTGCCAAGGGCTACAGCACCTTGCCGCCCAGTCTGCTCGAGAAGGCGGCGCGACTGATGCGCTGGCCTGTCACCCTGCTGGCCATGCTGGCCTCGCTCTACCTGGTGTTCATGATCCACGCCAGCGGCCAGACGCTGTGGGCGCTGGGCCTGCTGGCCCTGTTCAGCGCCGGCTTCTACGTCTATGTGTCCAACGCCGGCTTTGCCTATCGCTATCTGTTCCCGGGCATCGCCGGCATGCTGGTGTTCATCGCCTTTCCGCTGCTGTACACCGCGCAGATAGGCTTCACCAACTACTCGTCCGCCCATCTGCTGAGCCAGGAGCGGGTGCGCGAATACCTGCTGGACCAGCACGAGGCGGTCGAGGACCAGGTCCAGCCCTACTCCCTGCATGCCGATGGCGCCGAGTACCGTCTGGTGCTGCGCACAGAGGGTGAGGCCCTGCCGCGCTGGGTGTCGCCGCCGCTCGCGCTGCGCCAGACCCGCGACGAGCTGCGCGTCGAGATGCTGCCCGCGGCCGCCGAGCACCTGCCGCTGAATGCACCGCTGCAGGCCGCCCTGCCGCTGCGCGAGCTGATCAAGCACCGCGAGGCCTTGATGATGCTGCGCCTGGTGCTGCCGGCCAGCACGGGCTTGAGCGAGCTGCACTATCTGGGCCTGCGCGAGTTCGGGCCGATCAAGCGCCACTGGACGGAGCAGGCCGATGGTAGCCTGAAACGTGAAACGGATGGCCAGCTGTTCAAACCGAATGGACAAACCGGCTACTACGAGAACGCCACCGGTCAGCCGCTGCAGCCGGGCTACAAGGTCACGGTCGGCTGGCAGAACTACACCCGCATGGTGATGGACGCCGAGTTCCGCGGCCCATTCCTGAACATCTTCAGCTGGACCGTGGTGTTCTCGCTGCTCACGGTGGTCTTCTCCACCGCCATAGGCATGCTGCTGGCCGTGCTGCTGAACTGGGATGACCTGAAGTACCGCACCACCTACCGCACCCTCTTGTTCCTTCCCTATGCGGTGCCAGGCTTCATCTCCATCCTGGTGTTCAAGGGCCTTTTCAACCAGAACTTCGGCGAGATCAATGCCATCCTCGACGCGCTGGTGGGCATCAAGCCGGCCTGGTTCGCCGACCCGCTGCTGGCCAAGATCATGCTGGTCATCGTCAATGTCTGGCTGGGCTATCCCTACATCATGATTCTGTGCGCCGGCCTGCTGAAGGCGATTCCGTCGGACCTGTACGAGGCCTCGGCGATTGCAGGCGCCGGCCCGCTGACAAACTTCTTCAAGATCACCGCGCCGCTGGTCATCAAGCCTTTGGCCCCCTTGCTGGTCAGCGCCTTCGCCTTCAACTTCAATAACTTCGTGCTGATCGCGTTGCTGACCGATGGCCGGCCCGACTACCTCAGCACCAAGATCCCGGCCGGGCAGACCGACATCCTGGTCTCCTACACCTACCGCATCGCATTCAAGGACTCGGGCTCGGACTTCGGCCTCGCCGCAGCGATCTCGACCCTGATCTTCTTCCTGGTGGCGGCGATGTCGCTGCTGAACCTGCGCCTGATGCGCAAGGCACAAAACTCCTGAGGCGCTGAAATGAAACTGATCGACTCGCCACGGTTTGCTGGTGCTTTGCTTCTCGCCGCGTTGGTGCGGCGGGGGCGGCGGGGGCGGCGGGGGCGGCAGGGGCGGCAGGGGCGGCAGGGGCGGCAGAGGGGACGGGGGGACGGCCACTGTGGGCTGAAGCTTGGGCCCGTCCTCGCGGACGGACCTTCAGCTTCTTCATGCCCACCGTGGCCGGCCCCCCATCCCCTCTGCGGATGCGCTGGTGGCGGCAAACCCAGTACAGGGCGCTCCATGCACGCCGGTGCCAGCAGGGACGAGGGCGTGCCGGTCGCAGCGGGCATAAAGAAGCCAGAGTCCGGCCCGTCCAGGGCTGGGCAAGGCTTCAGCCCGCAGCGGCCGGCGCGCCCTCGTCCCTGCCGCGACACGTTTCATGCAGCGCGGGTCGCGCGAACCACGGTGGAAAACTGACATGGCCATTGTTCGAGGCAAGCAGGCGCGCTGGCGCGTCTATGGCGCTCACGCGCTGCTGTGGGTGTTCCTGGGGCTGACGCTGTTCCCGCTGCTGGCCGTCATCTCGATCTCGCTGCGGCCGGGCAACTTCGCTACCGGCACGCTGATCCCGACCGAGATCAGCCTGGAGCACTGGAAGCTGGCTCTGGGCATTCCCTACCAGGGCGCCGATGGCAGCCTGGTGCAGCCGCCCTTCCCGGTGCTGACCTGGCTGTGGAACTCGATCAAGATCGCCACCCTGTCGGCCCTTCTGATCGTCGGCATCTCGACCACTGCTGCGTATGGTTTTGCGCGGCTGCGCTTCCGCTTCAAGACGCCCATCCTGAACAGCATGCTGCTGCTGCAGATGTTCCCGCCTGTGCTGGCGCTCGTCGCCATCTACGCCATCTTCGAGACCATTGGCAGCTATGTGCCGGGCCTGGGCCTGGAGACCCATGCCGGCCTGGTGATGGCCTATCTGGGCGGCGTGGCCACGCACATCTGGACCATCAAGGGCTATTTCGAGACCATACCGGTCGAGATCGAGGAATGCGCCAAGGTGGACGGTGCCACCCACTGGCAGGCCTTTCGCATGGTGCTGCTGCCGATGGCCGTGCCCATCCTGATGGTGGTCTTCGTGCTGGCCTTCATCGGAACCATCATCGAGTACCCGGTCGCCTCGGTGCTGCTGCGCGAAGAGGGCAATCTGACCCTGGCCGTGGGCTCCAAATACTATCTGCACGATCAGCGCTTTCTGTGGGGCGACTTCGCCGCCGCGGCGGTGCTGTCGGGCCTGCCAATCACGCTGGTGTTCCTGCTGGCGCAGCGCTGGATCGTGTCGGGGCTGACGGCCGGTGGGGTCAAAGGTTGAGGCTCCGCTATTGGGCCATTGCGGTGGTGGGATGCCTGACTGCGGGCCTGGCGCAAGCGGCGGACTGCAAGCCCAGCCCGCTGGGCGCTCGCGAGCTGTTCCTGCGCGGCAGCATGAATGGCTGGGCAGCGCGGGATGACTATGCCTTCCAGTACCGCTGCGACGCCTACTACCTGAACGTCACCGTCGGCGGCCGCCAGGAGTTCAAGGTCGCCGATGCCGACTGGAGCTTGGACGCCAGCATCGGTCTTGGTGACGATGGTCAACCGGCGCTGGGCGCCAGGGCCAATCTGCAGCAGCAGTTTGACGGCGAGCAGACCGTGACGCTGGCCTTTGTCGACGGCCGGCCGCGCCTGAGCCTGGGGCCCCGCAGCTTCGTCGCCGCGCCACCGAAGGCCGTCACCGATCCAGTGGCGCTGAGTCTGCGCTTCGACTCCCGTGCGCCGCAGCACAAGAAGCCCTTCGGCGCCGTGCCCGCCGGCACCGAGCTGCAGTTCATGCTCAGCGCTCTGCCCGGCGTGACCCGCGCGACCCTGGTGCTGGAAAACCGGCGCCTGGTCGGCAACCAGGAGCAACTGGACTATGCACCGCTGGCGCGCATCGCGATGCAGCCGCGCACGCTGGGCCGGTGGGTGCAGTGGCAGGCCCGCCACCGCTTCACGCAGCCGGCCGTCTATGGCTACCACTTCGAGCTGGAGATCGCCGGTCAGAGCTACGTCTTCCAGAACAACAGGGACGAGATCTACTGGACGCGCGAGGCCGGCAGCATGGGGCTGGGGCTGGTGGCCGAGAAGCCCGCCGACGCCAAGCGCATCCGCCGCTACCGCCAGACCGTCCATGCCGCCGACTTCAAGGTGCCCGGCTGGGCCCGCGACCTCGTCTACTACTACGTCTTCCCCGAGCGCTTCCGCAATGGCGATCGCACGAACGACCCGCAGCCCGCCCGCGACCGCTACCAGAACCAGGGCATAGAGCTGCACGCCAACTGGACGGACAGGCCCAACAAGCCGGGCGACGGCTCCGACGCGGTCTACAACAACGACTTCTACGGCGGCGACCTCGCCGGGCTGATAGACAAGCTCGACTACATCAAGGGCCTGGGCGCCAACGCGATCTATCTGACGCCGATCTTCAAGGCCGCCAGCAACCACAAATACGACACCGCCGACTACCGCCAGGTGGATCCAGCCTTCGGCACGAATGCCGACTTCGAGCGGCTGTGCGCCGAGGCCGCCAAGCGCGGCATGCGCGTGATCCCCGACACCTCGCTGAACCATGTGGGCAGCGACTCGCCCTACTTCAACCGCTACGGCAACTATCCGGCCGGCGGCGCCTTCGACAAGGGGAGGCTGAACCCCGCCTCAGCCTATGCCAGCTGGTTCAAGCTCGACGCTAGCCAGGCCAAGCCCGAGGACCAGTACCAGGGCTGGACCGGCGTGAAAGACCTGCCCGAGCTCGACAAAAGCTCGAGGGCCTTTCGCGCCTTTGCCTACGGCAACAGCGACTCGGTGATGAAGCTGTGGCTGAACCGTGGCGCCGCCGGCTGGCGCATGGATGTGGCCCCCTGGGTGGCCGACGACTTCTGGCGCGAGTGGCGCGCTGCCATCAAGGCCCACAAGCCCGATGCGCTGACGGTGGCCGAGACCTGGTTCGACGCCAGCAAGTTCCTGCTCGGCGACATGTTCGACTCGACGATGAACTACATCTTCCGCAATGCCGTGCTGGACTATGCCGCCGGCGGCGATGCGCGCAAGCTCTACGCCAATATCGAGCTGATGCGCGAGGCCTACCCGCCGCAGGCGTTCTATGCGCTGATGAATCTGCTGTCGACACATGATCAGCCGCGCGCCTTGCATCACTTTGGCTATCTGGACGATGGCAATGCAGCGAAGCTCTCCGAAGCCAAGCAACGCCTGCGTCTGGCCCTGCTGTTCCAGATGACCTTCCCTGGCTCGCCGACGATCTACTACGGCGACGAGGTGGGCGTCGGCGGCGGCGACGATCCCTACAACCGCGCGCCCTACCCCTGGGCCGATCAAGGCGGCCAACCGGACGAGGCGCTGCTGGCCGACTTCAAGCGCCTTTCCGGCCTGCGCCAACAACTCAAGGTGCTGCGCCACGGCACGATCAGTGCCCCGCTGCACCTCGATCAGCACCTGATCGTGCTGGCTCGCCAGGACGGCAAGCGCTGGGCGCTGACGGCCACCAACAACGACACCCGGCCGCGCAGCACCACCCTGACCCTGCCCACCGCGCTGGCCAGCGCCGAGTTCGTCGATGCCTTGAGCGGCGAGCGCTTCAAGGCAAGGTCCGGCCAACTCACATTGACCCTACCTGCCTTGTTTGGACGTGTACTGATATGGAATTGAGAGAGTTCGGCACCAGCGGAAAAAGCGGCCTGCGCGTGTCCGCCCTGGGCTTCGGCGCCATGCATCTGAACGATGCGCGCACGACCGAGCGCGAGGCTGGCACCCTGCTGAACGCCGTGCTGGACCTGGGCGTGAACCTGATCGACACCGCCCGCGGCTACGGCCTGTCCGAGGAACGCATTGGCCGGCATATCGCCCACCGGCGCGACGACTATGTGCTGTCCACCAAGGTCGGCTACGGCATCCCCGGCGTGCCGGACTGGACCTACGACTGCATCATCCAGGGCGTCGATGCCGCGCTGGCACGCATGAGGTGCGAGGTGTTGGACATCGTTCATCTGCACTCCTGCCCGCTGCAGGTGCTGGAGCAGGGTGACGTGATACGCGGGCTTGAAGACTGCCAGCGCGCCGGCAAGATCCGCATCACGGCCTACTCGGGCGACAACGCCGAGTTGGACTTTGCCCTCAACTCGGGCCGCTTCGGCGCCGTGCAGACCTCGATCAGCCTTTGCGACCAGGTCAATCTGGATTCACGCCTGCCGCTGGCTCAGGCCCGCGGCATTGGCGTGATCGCCAAGCGCCCGCTGGCCGGCGCGATCTGGCGCTTTGCCGAGCGGCCCGACAGCTATGCCGAGGGCCAGTACTGGGACCGCTGGCAGGCGATGGGCTTTGCCACGCAAGGCCCGCGCGACTGGAACGATATCGCCTTGCGCTTTGTCGCCCACCAGCCTGGGGTTGCCAGCAGCATCGTCGGCACATCGAAGCTGGCGCATTTCAAGCAGAACCTGGTCGTGGTCGAGCGAGGGCCGCTGGAGGCGCAGCTGCAGCACGAGTTGCGCGCCGCGTTCACCGGCCAGCAAAAGAACTGGCCGGGTTTGATCTAGCCTAGAAAGCTGCGATGCCGGTCTGCGCCCGCCCCAAGATCAGCGCGTGGATGTCATGCGTACCCTCGTAGGTGTTGACCACTTCGAGGTTGACCAAATGGCGGGCAACGCCGAATTCGTCGGAGATGCCGTTGCCACCCAGCATGTCACGGGCCATGCGGGCGATGTCGAGTGACTTGCCGCAAGAGTTGCGCTTCATGATCGAGGTGATCTCGACGGCGGCCGTGCCCTCGTCCTTCATCCGGCCCAGGCGCAGGCAGCCTTGCAGGCCCAGGGTGATCTCGGTCTGCATATCGGCCAGCTTCTTCTGGATCAGCTGGTTGGCGGCCAGGGGCTTGCCGAACTGCTTGCGATCCATCGTGTACTGGCGGGCGGTGTGCCAGCAGTCCTCGGCGGCGCCTAGCGCGCCCCAGGCGATGCCGTAGCGGGCGCTGTTCAGGCAGGTGAACGGGCCCTTCAGGCCACGCACGTCGGGGAATGCGTTCTCCTCCGGGCAGAACACCTCGTCCATGACGATCTCGCCGGTGATCGAGGCGCGCAGACCAACCTTGCCGTGGATGGCAGGCGCCGTCAGGCCCTTCCAGCCCTTCTCGAGCACGAAGCCACGGATCTGGCCGCCGTCGTCCTTGGCCCAGACGACGAAGACGTCGGCCACCGGGCTGTTGGTGATCCACATCTTGGCGCCGGTCAGCGCGTAGCCGCCATCGACCTTCTTCGCGCGGGTGATCATCGAGCCGGGGTCGGATCCGTGGTTGGGCTCGGTCAGGCCGAAGCAGCCGATCCACTCGCCGCTGGCCAGCTTGGGCAGGTACTTGCGCTTGGTCGCCTCGTTGCCGAATTCGTTGATAGGCACCATCACCAGCGAGCTCTGTACGCTCATCATCGAGCGGTAGCCGGAGTCCACGCGCTCGACCTCGCGGGCGATCAGGCCGTAGCAGACGTAGTTGAGGCCGGCGCCGCCGTATTCCTCGGGAATCGTCGGGCCCAGCAGGCCCAGCTCGCCCATCTCGCGGAAGATCGCCAGATCGGTCTGCTCATGGCGGAAGGCCTCGCGCACGCGGGGTGCCAGGCGGTCCTGGCAATAGGCGCGGGCGGCGTCGCGCACGGCACGCTCGTCGTCGGTGAGCTGCTGTTCCAGCAGCAGCGGATCGTCCCAGTGGAAGGAGGCTTTGGCTTGGCTCATGATCGTCTCGGAAGTAGTGGAATTGGGGGGGTCAATGGCTGAACTTTACGGCAGCACGGCCGTGACCTCGATTTCGACCTGGGCGCGGTCCTCCATCAGGGCCGCCACCTGCACGGCGCTCATCGCGATCGCGTAGTGCTGACCCAGCACCTCGCGGTAGGCCTGACCGACCTCGCGGCCGCGGGCCAGATACTCTTTCTTGTCGGTCACATACCAGGTCATGCGGGTGATGTGCTCAGCACCTGCGCCGGCCTCGGCCAGCACCGCCTTGATGTTCAGCAGGGTCTGGCGCACCTGGGCGACGAAGTCGTCGCTCTCGAACTGGCATTGGGCGTTCCAGCCGATCTGTCCGGCGACAAAAATCTGCTTGCCTGTGGCGGCGACGCCGTTGGCATAGCCCTTGGGGGCTGCCCATCCGGCCGGTTGAAGAATCTGTTTCATGGGCTTGTCTCCTGAGAATCTTGATCAATCAAGGCAACGCTGCAGTGCAGCGCGCAGGTCATCGGGCCAGGCGATGGGCTTGTGCGTGTCCAGCGAGGTGCAGACCAGCACCTGCTGGAACACGACGCGCACGCCATCGGCCCCGTCGAATTGGATGTCCAGGCCCAGCGAGCTGCGGCCCAGTTTGTTGATGGCCACACGCTGGGTCAGCAGGTCCCCCATGCGGCTGATGCGCTGGAAGTCCACGCCCAGATGAACGGTGGGCACGCCGGTGCGGCGCGGCCCCAGCAGCTCTGCGTAGTTGACGCCCAGTCCCTCGGTGAACCAGTCCTCGACCAGCGCATTGAGCATCTCGAAATAGCGCGGGTAGAAGACGATGCCGGCCGGGTCGCAATGGCCGAAACGCACACGCTCCTGGCGCTCGAACACCCAGCTCGCCTGCAAGACATTGATGGCGTTGCTCATCGTCACACCCCCACGTAGCGCTGCCACAGGCTGTGGTCGGCGTCCAGCGCCGGTGAGTCGCCCTGCCAGACCACACGGCCGCGCTCGACGATGGTGTGTGCGTCAGCAATCCGAATCAGCCGCTTGACGTATTTGTCGACCACCAGAATCGTCTGCCCGGCCTCGCGCAGCGCCTGCAGGCAGCGCCAGATCTCCTCGCGAATCAAGGGCGCCAGGCCCTCGGTGGCCTCGTCCAGAATCATCAGCTTGGGATTCGTCACCAGCGCGCGGCCTATGGCCAGCATCTGCTGCTCGCCGCCCGAGAGCTGATTGCCCATATTCTGCGAACGCTCCTTCAGTCGCGGGAACAAGGCGTGCACCCGCTCCACCGTCCACGGGTTCTTGGCGCCGCAGCGGTTGCCGGCAAAGGCCTGCAGATGCTCCAGCACGCTCAGGTTCGGGAACACCTGCCTGCCCTCGGGCACGATGGCAAGGCCCAGGCGGGCGATACGGTCGGCATCCCAGCCGGTGACGTCCTGGCCATCGAACACGATGCGGCCGGCCAAGGGCTTGAGCTGCCCCGTCAGGCAACGCAAGGTCGTCGTCTTGCCCATGCCGTTGCGGCCCAACAGGGTGGCGACCTCGCCTTGGGCTATCTTGAAATCGACACCGAACAGCACCTGGCTGCTGCCATAGGCGGCCTGCAGGCCTTGAACCTCCAATAGGGCGCTCATGCGGCCAACTCCTCATCGCCCAGATAGGCACGCTTGACCTCGGGGTGCTCGCGTATCTCCTGCGGCGTGCCGCTGGCGATGACCTTGCCGAACACAAGGGTCGAGATCCGGTCGGCCAGGCGGAACACCGCCTCCATATCGTGCTCGACCAGCAGCAGGGTCAGGTTTTGCCTGAGCTGCATGAGCAAGTCCACCATGCGTTCCGACTCGTCCGGCCCCATGCCAGCCATGGGCTCGTCCAGCAACAGCAGTTTCGGACGTGCGGCCAGGGCCAGGCCGACCTCCAGCTGGCGCTGCTCGCCGTGCGCCAGGCCGCCGCTGAGCGCGTCCGCACGGTGCGCCAGGCCGATCTGGTTGATCAGGGCCTCAGCCTCGGCATAGGCGGCGTCATCGTCCACCGCAGCTCTCCACCAACCGGGCGTGCCCGGGCGGCGGGCCAGCACGGCCAGTGCCAGGTTGTCCAGCACCGAGTAGCTCTTGAAGATGCTGGTGATCTGGTAGGAGCGCACCAGGCCGGCGCGCACATGGGTGTCCATGCTGTCGTGGGTGACGTCGCGGCCGACGAACAGCACCTGGCCGCTGTCGGGCCGCAGGCCGCCGGAGATCTGGTGTATCAGGGTCGTCTTGCCGGCGCCGTTGGGGCCGATCAACGCGTGCACCTCGCCGGGCATGACCTCGAAGCTGGCGTCGTCGGTGGCGGCCAGCGCGCCGAAGCGCTTGACCAGATGCTGGACCTTCAGCAGGGGCTCAGCCATGGGCGGACTCCTTCACGTTGCGCCGTGCCTTCTTCAACCCGCTCAGGCCCTTCGGCGCGAACAGCACCACGGCCAGCAGCACCACGCCCAGCGCCATATGCCAGTGCAGCGTGTAGCTGGACAGCAGCTCCTCCAGAATCAGCAGGCCGGCCGCGCCAAGCAGCCCACCCCACAGCGCGCCGGCGCCGCCGATGATGACCATGATCATCAGCTGACCCGACTGCGTCCAGTGCATCAGATGCGGCGTGACCAGGCCGTTCAGGTTGGCCAGCAGCGCGCCGGCCAGGCCCGCCAGCGCACCGGCCAGCACAAAGGCCTGCCAGCGAATGAGGAACACACGGGTGCCCACCGCCGCCATGCGCATCTCGTTCTCGCGCGCGCCCTGCAGCAAGCGGCCGAAGGACGAGTTGACGCAGCGCTGCAGAAAGCCCATCACCGCCACGCTGAGCGCCAGCACGACCCAGTAGAAATGGGCGTCGTCCTTCAAGTCGATGCCTGAGGCAATCAGCGAGCGGCCGGTCAGCGGCAGGCCGTCATCGCCGCCATAGGCCTTCAGCGAGACGACGATGTAATAGAACATCTGCGCAAAGGCCAAGGTGATCATGATGAAGTAGACGCCACGGGTGCGCAGGCTGATCGCGCCGATCAGCGCAGCCGCTGCCGCGCTGACGAGCATCGCCAGCGGCCAGCTGATCCAGGCCGAGGCGATGCCAGCGTCCATCAGGATGCCCACGGTATAGGCGCCCAGGCCGACGAACGCGGCATGGCCGAAGCTGACCATGCCGCCGAAGCCGAGTATCAGGTTCAGGCTGCTGGCGGCAATGGCGAAGATCAGCACGCGGGTGGCGACGCCGATGTAGAACTCCATGCCGGTGGCCTTGGCTGCAAAGGGCAAGGCCAGCAGCAGCACCAGCACCGTGAGCAGCACGGCCTTGCCTGGGCCTGCGTGATGCAGCGCGCTATGGCGTACAGATGTAGTCATCGCTCAGCCTCGTGCGGGGAACAGGCCCTGCGGACGCCAGAACAGCACCGCAGCCATCAACACATAGATCAGGATGGACGCCAGCGCCGGGCCCAGGTTGGACGCCACCTCGCTGGATGCCACCTGGCGCAGCACCGCAGGCAGCAGGGTCCGGCTCAAGGTGTCCACCAGCCCCACCAGCAGCGAGCCGACCAGCGCACCGCGTATCGAACCGATGCCGCCGATGACGATCACGACAAAGGCGAGTATCAGGATGCTCTCGCCCATGCCCACCTGCACGGCCAGCAGCGGCCCGAGCAAGGAGCCCGCCAGCGCGCACAGGGCCGCGCCGAAACCGAACACCAGAGTGAACAGGCGCTTGATGTTGATGCCCATCATCGTCGCCATCTCGCGGTTCGAGGCCCCTGCCCTCACCCACATGCCGATGCGCGTGCGGGTGACCAGCACGAACAGCATCAGGGCCACGGCCAGGCCAACACTAATGATCAGCAGCCGGTAGGCCGGGTAGTACAGGCCGGGCAGCAACTCCACCGGCCCGGACAGCGCCGCCGGCGTGTTCAGCATCATCGGCTGTTCACCCCAGATCATGCGCACGCCCTCGTTGCAGATCAGTATCAAGGCAAAGGTGGCCAGCACCTGGGCCAGGTGGTCGCGCTTGTACAGGCGGCGCAGCAGCGTGATCTCCAGCAACATGCCGAACAGCGCCGTGCCCGCCAGCGCCGCCAGCACCGCCAGCGCAAAAGAGCCGCTGGCCTGGGCCACGGCGGCCGCCAGATAGGCGCCCACCATGTACAGCGAGCCGTGGGCCAGATTGATCATGTCCATGATGCCGAACACCAGGGTCAAGCCTGCAGCCAGCAGGAACAGCATCAGGCCGAACTGCAGGCCGTTGAGCGCCTGCTCGGTGATCAGAATCCAGTCCATGGGGATGGGTCTTTGGTAGCCCGAATGCAGCGAAGCGCAATCCGGGGGGATGTGGGCGAAAGGCAGGGATGCGTCCCGGATTGCATCCGGGCTACGACACACAAGGCTTTAGTCAGTTGGTGCCAGAGCTTGCCGGTGTACCGACAAGGTCTGGCACGCAAGTCACTTCATTTTGCACTGAGCCGCGTAAGCATCCGCATGATTGCCAAAGATCTTGCCCAGGGTCTTGTTGGTCACGCGACCCTGTGCGTCCTTGCCGATGATGCGGATGTAGTAGTCCTGGATCGGGTACTGGTTGTTGTTGAACTTGAAGGCGCCGCGCACCGATTCGAACTTGGCCGCCTTCAGCGCCTTCAGCACCGCGTCCTTGTCTTCGATCTTGCCCTTGACGTCGCGCACGGCGGCGTCGATCAGTTGCGCCGCGTCATAGCCCTGGCTCGCGTACAGCGAAGGCAGGCGGCCGTACTCCTTCTGGAAGTCGGCGACGAACTTCTTGTTGGCCGGGTTGTCCATGTCGTGCGCCCAGTGCGAACTGTTGAACATGCCCAGCATCGGCTCGCCGACCGCCTTGATCACGTCCTCGTCGGCCGAGAAGCCGGGGCCGAACAGGGTCACGTCCTTGGACAGGCCGGCACCGACAAACTGCTTGATGAAGTTGATGCCCATGCCGCCCGGCAGGAAGATGTACATCGCATCGGGCTTGGCGGCGCGGGCCTGGGCCAGTTCGGCCGAGTAATCCAGCTGCCCCAGCTTGGTGTAGATCTCTTCGGCGACCGCACCCTTGTAGTAGCGCTTGAAACCGGTCAGCGCGTCCTTGCCCGCCGGGTAGTTGGGGGCCAGGATCACCAGCTTCTTGAAGCCCTTGTCCTGCACCGCCTTGCCCACCGCCTCATGCAGGTTGTCGTTCTGCCAGGCGACGTTGAAGAAATAGGGGTTGCACTGCTCGCCGGCGTATTGCGAAGGGCCGGCATTGGCGCTGATGTAGGGCGTCTTGCTGTCGAACACGCTTTGGCCCACGGCCAGCATCAGGTTGGAGAACACGATGCCGGTCATGAAGTCCACCTTGTCGCGCTTGATCAGGCGGTCGGTGGTCTGCTTGGCGGTGTCGGGGTTTTGCTGGTCGTCGGCAATGATGACTTCTGCCGGCAGGCCACCGAGCTTGCCGCCGCGGGTCTTCAAGGCCAGGTTGAAGCCGTCGCGAATATCAACGCCCAGACCGGCACCCGGGCCCGACAGCGTGCTGAGCATGCCGATCTTGACCTTGTCGGCGGCCAGGGCCGGGCTGGTGGCCGCGCAGGCCAGCAGGGCCAGGGCCAGGGTGTTCAGAACCAGGGAATGCTTCTTGATCATGCAGTGCTCCATCGTGCTGTGGGGTATTGATTCGATCAGGCGGGATTGCGTAGACGAAACCGTTGCAGTTTGCCAGTCTCAGTGCGCGGCAGCGCTTCGCGGAACTCGATCGCACGGGGGTATTTATACGGAGCGACCGTCTGTTTCACGAAGTCCTGCAGCTCGCGCACCAGTTCGGGGCCAGGTGTTGCACCGGGGCGCAGCACAACGAAGGCCTTGACAATCTGGCCGCGCTGCTCATCGGCCACGCCGATGACGCCGCACTCCGCCACCTGCGGGTGCAGCAACAGGGCACTCTCCACCTCGGGACCGGCAATGTTGTAGCCGCCGGAGATGATCATGTCGTCGGTGCGCGATTGGTAGATGAAGTAGCCATCCTCGTCCATCGCATAGGCGTCGCCGGTCAGGTTCCAGCCGTTCTGCACATAGGCGCGCTGGCGGTCGTCTGCCAGGTAGCGGCAGCCGGTCGGCCCCTTCACCGCCAGCTTGCCAACTTGCCCTGCCGGCAAGACACGGCCCTCGTCATCGACGACACGGGCCTGGTAGCCGGGGACCGGCTTGCCGGTGGCGCCGGGCCGCGCTTCGATCTCGGTATGCGAGATGAAGATGTGCAGCAGCTCGGTCGCGCCGATGCCGTCGATCATCTCGATGCCGCTGGCGTCTTTCCAAAGTTGGCGCGTGGCCGCAGGAAGCGCCTCGCCGGCGCTGACGCATTTGCGCAGGCTGCTCAGGTCATGCTGCCCCACCAGCGGCGCCATCGCGCGGTAGGACGTGGGCGCTGTGAAGCAGACGGTGGCGCGATAGTGGGCGATGGCCGGCAACAGGCCCTCGGGCGAGGCCTTCTCAAGCAGCACCGTCGAGGCGCCGACCGACATCGGGAACAGCACGAGGCCGCCAAGTCCGAAGGTGAAGGCCAGCGGCGGGCTGCCGATGAAGACATCGGCGGCGACCGGCTTCAACACATGCTTGGGCCAGCAGGCGCAGATGGCCATCACATCGCGATGGAAATGCATCGTGCCCTTGGGCTTGCCGGTCGTGCCCGAGGTGAAGGCGATGATGCAGCAGTCGTCTGCAGCGGTGTCCACATTGGAGAACGCGGCGGGCTTGGCGGCAGCGCGCGCCTCGATGCCGTCGGGTGCTTCGCTCATATAGTGGGCGACCGACTTCAGGGTCGGACACTGCGCTTGCGCCAGTGCCAATTCCTCGGCCAGGCGAGCGTCGCACAGCGCGTGGCTGACTTCCGCCTGTTGAATCACCTGGCACAGCTCCTTGGCGCGCAGCAAGGGCATCGTCGCCACCGCAATCGCACCGGCCTTCTGGATCGCGAACCAGCAGGCGGCCATCATCGGCGTGTTGGCGCCGCGCATCAGCACGCGGTTGCCTGGCACCACGCCCATATCTTCGACCAGCACGTGGGCGATACGGTTGGCCTGGGCCAGCAGATCGGCATAGGTCCAGCGCACGCCGGTGCCCTGCATGCACAGCCGAGCGCCGTGGCCGCGCTCGACCCAGGCATCCAGCAACTCGTGGGCACAGTTCAGCCGCTCGGGGAACTGCAGCTCGGGCAGGTCGAACACCAGCTCGGGCCATTGATCGGCCGGCGGAAGGTTGTCGCGCGCAAAGTTGTCAACGTGGGCGGTATAGCTCATGCCAAAAGTCCTCAACCGTTCTTCAACAAATCACGACCGATGATCAGCTGCTGCACCTCGCTGGCGCCCTCGTAGATGCGCAGCGCGCGGATCTCGCGGTACAGCGACTCGACCATCGCGCCGCTTTGCACGCCGCGGCCACCGAACATCTGCACGGCCGCGTCGATGACGCGTTGCGCGCCTTCGGTGGCCATCAGCTTGGCCATCGCGGCCTCGCGAGTCACGTTCTGGCCCTGGTCGCGCTGCCAGGCGGCGCGATAGACCAGCAGGGCCGATGAGTCCACCGTGCAGGCCATGTCAGCCAGCTTGGCCTGGGTCAGCGGCAGGTCGCCCAGCGTGGCGCCGAACATCTTGCGACCATGGGCCTGTTGCAAGCCTTCTTGCAAGGCCCGGCGGGCAAAGCCCAGCGAGGCGGCGGCCACCGAGGTGCGGAACACATCCAAGGTACGCATGGCCACCTTGAAGCCCTCGCCCGGCGCGCCCACCATCTGGCTCTTGGCCACGCGGCAGTTGGTGAACTTCAGCCGCGCCAGCGGATGCGGCGCGATCACCTCGATGCGCTCGGCGATCTCGAAGCCCGGCAGATCGGCATCGACGATGAAGGCGCTGATACCGCGCGAGCCGGGCTGCTCTCCGGTACGGGCGAACACCACATAGAAATCGGCGATGCCCCCGTTGGAGATCCAGGTCTTCTCGCCGTTCAGCACATAGCTGTCGACGTCCTCGACCGCCGCGCACTGCATCGCCGCCACGTCGGAGCCGGCCTCGGGTTCGCTCAACGCAAACGCTGCCAGCGCCTCGCCGCGGGCCACGCGCGGTAGATAGCGCTCGCGCTGCGCGGCCGTGCCGGCCAGCGAGATCGCGCCCGAGCCCAGGCCCTGCATCGCGAACGCGAAATCGGCCAGGCCGTTGTAGCGGGCCAGCGTCTCGCGCAGCAGGCAGATCGCGCGGGTGTCTATCACCTCGGCCGCGCCGCCCAGGGCCGCGCCGGCAATCGCGTGGCGCAGCCAGCCGGCCTCGCCCAGCAGCTTGACCAGGCGCTTGCATTCGGCATCGACATCATTGCCATGGCCATGGTCCAGGTGTGCGGCGCACCAGCTATCCAGCTCGGCGGCTAGCGCGCGGTGCCCGCCCTCGAAGAATGGCCAATCGAGGTGCTTCAGATGCATGTCAATAGCTCCAACTCTTGAGGTTTGTAGCGGCAGGGACGAGGGCGCGCCGGCCGCTGCGGGCTGAAGCCTTGTCCGGCCCTGGACGGACCGGGCTCCGGCTTCCTTATGCCCGCTGCAGCCGGCACGCCCTCGTCCCTTCTGCAAATGGTGTGCAGGCTCGCCAATCCGCAAATCACGCGCACCACGCGGGGTGGGCGGCCACCAGCGCATCCGCAGAGGGGGTGGGGGGCCGGCCACGGCGGGCATAAAGAAGCTGGAGGTCGGGCCGAAGGGACCGGCCCAAGCTTCAGCCCGTCGTGGCCGGCCTCCCGCCCCCTCTGCCGCGCCAACAACGCGAGGCGCCAAGCACCGACACCCCGTGGCGATTCGATCCGTTTCACTTCAGGTCCCTTCGAAGCTCGGGCGCTGCTTGTTGGCGAACGCGTTGTAGGCGCGGTGGAAGTCCTGCGTCATCATGCAGATCGCCTGGGCCTGGGCCTCGGACTCGATCGCTTCGTCAACGCCCATCGCCCATTCCTGATGCAGCATCTTCTTGGTCATCGCGTGGCCGAAGGTCGGGCCGCTGGCCAGGTCTTGCGCCAGGGCCACGGCGGCGGCATTCAGCTCATCCTCGGCGACCACGCGGTTGTAGAAGCCCCAGGCCAGCGCCTCGTCGCCAGGCATATTGCGGCCGGTGTACAGCAGCTCGGACGCCCTGCCCTGGCCGATGATGCGCGGCAGCATTGCGCAGGCGCCCATATCGCAGCCGGCCAGGCCGACGCGGGAGAACAGAAAGGCCACCTTGGAGCGGGCAGTGCCCAGGCGCAGATCGGACGACATGGCGATGATGGCGCCGGCCCCGGCACAGACGCCGTCGATGGCCGAGACGATGGGCTGCGGGCAGGCGCGCATCGCCTTGACCAGATCGCCGGTCATGCGCGTGAAGGCCAGCAGGTCGGGCATGCTCATCTTCGTCAGCGGGCCGATGATCTCGTGCACATCGCCGCCGGAGCAGAAATTGCCGCCGGCGCCCTGCACGACCACCGAACGCACATCATCGGCATAGGCCAGGAGGCGGAACAGATCACGCAGCTCGGCGTAGGACTCGAAGGTCAACGGGTTCTTGCGCTCGGGGCGGTTCAGGGTGATCAAACCGACCTTGCCGATGACCTCCCAGCCGAAGTGCACCGGCGTCAGGCCGGCTGTGGTGCGGCGGTTGCCAGCTTCCAGATTCGCATCCATCACTTGTTCTCCTTCGCTGCGGCGCGCTTGGCCTTCGCGGTTCTGCCATTGGCGGCGGGCAGAGCCTCCTGCGCGCCCAGATGGGTTTTCAATGTCGCCAGCAGGTCATAGACCTGGGCCTTTTCATCGCCACTCCACCCGGCCAGTAACTCGATCACCCATTGCTCATGGGTGGCGGCCATGCGGCGGAACTGGCGCTTGCCGGCCGGCGTCAGGCAGACCGAGAACGAGCGCCGGTCGGTCGGGTGCGGCTCGCGCACCACCAGGCCCTCGGACTCCAGCTGGTCGGTGATGCCGGTGACGTTGCCGCCGGTGACCATCAGCCGCTGCGACAGCTCGCCCATGGCCAGGCCCTCGGGGTGACGCTCCAGCTGGGCCAACAGGTCGAAGCGCGGCAGGGTGGTGGCGAACTCGGTGCGCAGGCGGTTGCGTATCACGCCCTCGACCCGCGTCGTGCAGGCCAGCAGGCGCAGCCACAGCTTCAGCGCCTGGTGATGGTCGTCGATGACCCTCGATTCGAGGTCAGGACGGTCTTCGATCTCGGTACCCATCACATCACCTCGCCGCCACACACGGCAATCGCCTGACCGTTGATAGACGCCGAATCGGGCCGCGCCAGCCAGCGCACCGTCTGCGCCACCTCGTCGGGCTGGACCATGCGGCCCTGCGGGTTGCCGGCAGACAGCTCGGCCCGCGCCTCTTCTGCGGTGCGGCCCGTCTTCGAGACGATGCGCGCTATCGCGCTATCGACAATCTCGGTCTCGGTATAGCCGGGGCAGACCGCGTTGACGGTGATGCCCTTCCTGGCCAGCTCCAGCGCCATCGCCCGGGTCAGGCCCAGCACGCCGTGCTTGGCCGCCACATAGGCCGCCACATAGGCATAGCCCTTGAGAGCGGCCGTGCTGGCCACATTGATGATGCGGCCCTGGCGGCGCTCGGTCATGCCGGCCAGCACCTCGCGCGAGCACAGGAAGGTGCCGGTCAGATTGACGCTGAGCATCTGCTGCCACAGTGCCAAGGTCGTGCGGTGAAGCGGTGCGCTTTCGGCCTGGCCGGCGTTGTTGACGAGCACGGCTATCGGTCCCAGGTCGGCAGTCGCCGCTGCAAAAGCAGACTGCACGGCAGACTCATCGGCCACATCGACCGTCTGCACGCCGACACGTCCCAGCGCAGAGAGTTCGGCCTGCTGAGCCTGCAGCTTGGCCAGATTGCGGCCCATCAAGGTCACCGCATAGCCGTCCTGCAGCAGCCCGCGCGCAATCGCGGCGCCGATGCCGCTGCCGCCGCCCGTCACCACCGCATGCATGGCGTCACTCATAGTTCAGACACCCAGCGCACGGTTGGCCTGCTCTAGCGGCGACAGGCCGGCCATCTGCGCCGCCAGCGCCCGTTCGCGCTCGTAGTTGCGCTCAAGCTGCACCTTGGCCGAGGTGTACTGCTTGGGCCAGTCGACGCCGACGCCGCCCAAATAGCCGATGCGCGCCGCCTCCATCAGGGTCCAGGCCGGATTGGCCAGGTGCGGGCGGGCGATGGCGCACAGATCGGCTCGGCCCGAGGCGATGATGCTGTTGACATGGTCGGCCTCGCTGATCGCGCCAACGGCAATCGTCGCGATGCCGACACGGTTGCGAATCGCCTCGGCGAAAGGCGTCTGGAACATGCGGCCATAGACCGGCTTCTCGGCCTTGGATACCTGGCCCGAGGACACGTCGATCAGATCGGCACCCGCCGCCTTGAAGGCACGCGACATCTCGACCGCATCGTCCGGCGTGTTGCCGCCGGGCACCCAGTCGTGCGCCGAGATGCGCACCGACAGCGGCAGATGCTCGGGCCAGACGGCGCGCATCGCCTTGAACACCTCCAGCGGATAGCGCAACCGGTTCTCCAGGCTGCCGCCGTACTCATCGTCGCGCTGATTGGTCAGCGGCGACAGGAAGGACGACAGCAGATAGCCGTGCGCACAGTGCAGCTCCAGCCAGTCGAAGCCGGCCTCGGCGGCGCGCTTCGTCGCGGCGACGAAGTCATCGCGGACGCGGTCCATGTCGGCACGGGTCATCGCCCGTGACCAGGCGCTGACGCCGGGCAGGTATTGCTGCGGCGAGGCGGAGATCAAGGGCCAGGCGCCCGATTCCAGCGGCTGATCGATCCCCTCCCACATCACCTTGGTGGCGCCCTTGGCGCCCGCGTGGCCAAGCTGCAGCGCGATCTTTGCCGTGCTGTGGCTGTGCACATAGTCGGTGATGCGCTTGAAGGCACCCGTCTGCGCGTCGTTGTACAGGCCCGGGCAGGCCGGGGTGATGCGCGCGTCGGGTGACACGCAGGTCATCTCGACGAACACCAGGCCGGCACCGCCCATCGCCCGCGCGCCGAGGTGCACCAGATGGTGGTCGGTGGGCAGGCCATCGACGGCCGAGTACTGGGCCATCGGCGAGACGACGACGCGGTTCTTCAGGGTCACGCTGCGCAGCGTGAACGGCGTGAACATCGGCGGCACGCTCTGGCCCTGGGTCGGCTTCAAGCCGGCCTGCTCGGCCAGCCAGTTTTCGAACTCGCCGACATAGGCTGCATCGCGCAGGCGCAGGTTCTCGTGCGAGATGCGCTGCGAGCGGGTCAGCAGCGAGTAGGCGAACTGCTCCGGGTCCAGATGGGCATGGCGCTCGACGTTCTCGAACCACTCGGTCGAATTGCGCGCGGCGTTCTGGATGCGCAGCACCTCGATGCTGCGCGTCGCCTCATAGCTGTGCAGCGCGGCGTTCAGGTCACCCTTGGCCTCAGCGATATTGCGGGCCAGGCCGATCGCATCTTCCAGCGCCAGCTTGGTGCCGGAGCCGATCGAGAAGTGCGCGGTGTGGGCGGCGTCGCCCATCAGCACGACGGGCGCACGGCCGTTGTGGTGCACCCAGGTCTTGCAGACCACGCGCGGGAAACGAATCCACTGCGCCGAGCCGCGCAGATGGGCCGAGTTGGAGATCAGCTTGTTGCCGTCCAAGACCTTTTCGAACAACTTTTCGCAGAAGGCAATCGCATCTTCCTTGCCCATGTCTTCCAGGCCGGCGGCCTTCCAGACCGGCTCGGGCGCCTCGACGATGAAGGTCGAGGTGTCGGCATCGAAACGGTAGGCATGGGCCTGGAACCAGCCCCATTCGGTGCGCTGGAAGTCGAAGGTGAAGGCGTCGAACAACTTCCTCGTGCCCAGCCAGACGAAGCGGCACTGGCGCAGATCGACATCGGGCTGGTAGGTGGCGGCGTACTTGCTGCGGATGCGGCTGTTCAGGCCGTCGGCGGCGATGATCAGGTCGGCGTCCAGGCCCTCGTCATCGGCCACATCGGACTCGAAACGCAGATCGACACCCAGCGCTATGCAGCGTTGCTGCAGGATGTTCAGGAGCTTCATCCGGCCGATGCCGCAAAAGCCATGGCCGCCCGACAGCATCTTGCGGCCGGCGATATTGACCTCGATGTCATCCCAGTGATTGAAGGCGTCGAGGATCTGGCCGGCGGTCTTGGGGTCGGCCTGCTGCATCGCGCTCAAGGTCTGGTCTGAGAACACCACGCCCCAGCCGAAGGTGTCGCCGGCGCGGTTGCGCTCGTAGACGGTGATCTGATTCGACGGGTCCTGCTGCTTCATCAGCAACGCGAAATACAGACCGGCCGGGCCGCCACCAATGCAGGAAATGCGCATCATCAGACTCCGTCTTGCCGCGGGCAAAAATGCCGCTTGATGGATGCACTTTAGACCTGTATATTTTAGGTGTCAACTAAATTGATCAGGCAGATGGACTAGGGCTTTCACCGATCTTCGGACCGGTTCATGATGTTGGAATTAACCGACACCACGCCCCAAATCCCGCTGCTATGGTTCGGGCCGCTTCGCATCTGCTGCCAGGGGTTTATTCGATGAAACAGCTCTGGGACATCTCTCCCACCGTCTCGCCCGCCTCGCCGATCTTCCCCGGCGACGAGCCCTATGCCCTGCGCTGGACGGCCCAGCTGTCCCCCGGCTGCCCGGTCAATCTCAGCGCGCTCTCGATGTCGCCCCACGTTGGCGCGCACGCCGATGCGCCGCTGCACTATGGCAACGATCAGCCCTCGGCCGCCGAGGTGGACCTGCAGGCCTATGTCGGCCCCTGCCGCGTGATCCACGCGATTGACTGCGGCCCTCTGATCAAGATCGAACACGTTCAGCATGCCGAGAAGGACCTGCCCGAGCGCGTGCTGGTGCGTTGCTGCCAGCAGGCCAGCGAGGTCTGGAATCCCGACTTCACCGCCTACGCCCCCGAGACCGTCGCCTGGCTGGCCGCGCGTGGCGTCAAGCTGATCGGACTGGACACGCCCTCGGTGGACCCAGCGGACAGCAAGTCGCTGGACAGCCACCAGCAACTGCTGCGCCTGAACCTGCGCGTGCTGGAAAACCTGGTGCTCGACGCCGTGCCCGAAGGCGACTACGAACTGATTGCGCTGCCGCTCAAGCTGGCCGGCGCCTGTGCCTCCCCCGTGCGCGCTGTGTTGCGCGCAATTTGATGAGCCTTGCGGGCCGGACCTTGCCGTACCCGGCAAGCTCGGGCCCCAACTGACCAAGAGAAGGACCCCACCATGATGACGAGACAAGACTGCGAAGTGCGCGACCAGGAAGACCCGCTGTTCGAGCTGAGGCATCAGTTCGACCTGCCGCCCGGCATCAACTACCTGGACGGCAATTCGCTGGGCGTGCTCCCGCGCGCCACGGCGGCCCGGGTGCAGGAGGTGATCGCCCGCGAATGGGGCATGGATCTGATCAAGAGCTGGAACACGGCCGGCTGGATCGATCTGCCGCGCAAGGTCGGCAACAAGATCGCCCGCCTGGTCGGCGCCGGGCCGGATGAGCTGGTGACCGCCGATTCGACCTCGGTCAATCTGTACAAGGTGCTGCATGCCGCCGCCCAGATCAGCAAGGCGGATGCTCCCCGGCGCCGACTGATCGTCAGCGAGCGCAGCAACTTCCCGACCGACCTGTACATCGCCGAGAGCGTGGCCCGCCAGCATGGCTTCACATTGAAGCTGGTGGATACGGTGGATGAGATTCCCGCAGCGCTGAATGCCGAGCTGGCCATACTGATGCTGACCGAAGTCAACTACCGCACCGGCTACCGCCACGATATGAAGGCGCTGAGCGCCGCCACCCATGCCGCCGGCGCGCTGGTGATCTGGGACCTGGCCCATTCGGCCGGTGCGCTGCCGGTGGACCTCAAGGGTGCCGACGCCGACTTCGCCGTCGGCTGCGGCTACAAGTATCTGAACGGCGGCCCCGGTGCACCGGCCTTCGTCTGGGCGCACCCGCGCCACGCGGAACGCGAAATGGGCAACTTCGGGCAGCCGCTGTCGGGCTGGATGGGCCATGCCGCGCCGTTCCAGTTCACGCCCGACTACCGGCCCGCCGCCGGCATCACCCGCTACCAATGCGGCACGCCGGCCATCCTGGCGCTCAGCGCACTGGAATGCGGTGTCGACACCCTGCTCGCCGCCGAGCCCATGGGCGGCATGGAGGCGCTGCGCAAGAAGTCGGTGGCGCTGACCGAGGCCTTCATCGCGCTGGCTGAAGGCCGCTGCGGCGCCCAGGGCGTGCGCCTGTCCTCGCCGCGCGACGCCAATCAGCGCGGCAGCCAGGTCTGTCTGAGCCTGGCCGCACCGCTGCACGAGGCTGGCTATGCGGTCGTCAAGGCCCTGATCGCCCGCGGCGTGATCGGCGACTACCGCGCCGGCGATCCGCAGCGCCTGGACGAATTCCCCCACATCCTGCGCTTCGGCTTTACGCCGCTGTACACCCGCTTCGTCGATGTCTGGGATGCCATCGAGCACCTGCACAAGGTGTTGCAGACCGAGGAGTGGCGCGAGCCGCGTTTCAACCAAGTGGATGCCGTGACATGAGCAATGACAAAGCCCAGTGCCCGATGAACATTGTCAGAGAAGAAGGAGCGCAGCTCGACTTCTCGAAGGACATGAGCTACGGCGACTACCTGCACCTCGACCAGGTGCTCAGCGCCCAGCATCCGCGGTCGCCCGAGCACAACGAGATGCTGTTCATCGTCCAGCACCAGACCTCCGAGCTGTGGATGAAGCTGATGCTGCACGAGATGCAGGCTGCCGTGGCCAATGTGGCCCGTGACGAACTGCCAGCCGCCTTCAAGATGCTGGCCCGGGTGAGCCGCATCATGGAACAGCTGGTCCATGCCTGGGACGTGCTGGCGACGATGACGCCGCCGGAGTATTCGGCGATCAGGCCCTATCTGTCCAACAGCAGCGGCTTCCAGAGCTGGCAGTACCGGCAGATCGAGTTCACCCTGGGCAACAAGAACGCGGCCATGCTCAAGCCTCACGAGCATGCGCCGGCACGGCTGGCTGTGGTCGAGGCCAGCTGGCGCGCGCCCTCGCTGTATGACGAGACACTGAAGCTGATGGCCCGGCGCGGCATCAGCGTGCCGGCCACCCATCTGGAGCGCGACTGGACCCAGCCCTACCAGGCCGACGAGGCCGTCAAGCAGGCCTGGCTGCAGGTCTATCGCCAACCTGAGCAGCACTGGGATCTGTACCAGATGGGCGAGGAACTGGTCGATCTGGAAGACGCCTTCCGCCTCTGGCGCTTCCGCCATGTGACGACGGTGGAGCGTGTCATCGGCTTCAAGCGCGGCACCGGCGGCACCGGCGGCGTCAGCTATCTGCGCAAGATGCTGGACGTGGTGCTGTTCCCCGAGCTGTGGACCTTGCGCACCGAGCTGTGATCAGGCGGGCGGCAGCTCCAGCACAAACTCGCTGCCCTCGCCCGGCACACTGCTGACCGTCAGCGTGCCGCCCAGCACCTGGGTCACCAGGTTGTTGGCGCTGTACAGCCCCAGGCCGGACGACTGCCCCATGCGGGTGGTGAAGAACGGGTCGAAGACCTTGGCCAGGTGCTCGGCAGCGATGCCGCAGCCGTTGTCGCGCACCGTCAGGCGGCAGCCGCCGCCGTCCAGCCTCTCGCAGCGCAGGCTCACCCGCCCCTGGTCTCGCCCGGCAAAGCCATGCTCCAGCGCGTTGTCCAGCAAACGCCCCAGCACGGCCGACAGCGCACTGGGATAGCTGGCGAAGCGCAGCTCCGCGGGCGCATCGATCTCGACCGCGATGCCCCGCGCGGCCAGAGCCGGCCGCAGATTCTGCAGCGCCGTATCGAAGGTCTGCACGGGCGCGCATTCGCCGCGCGGCCAGGCCCCCTGGTCGATCGCCAGCTGCTTGAAGCTGCTGACCAGCTTGGCGCTGCGCTGCAGGCTGGCCTGCGCCAGCTGCGCGGCCAGCTCGACATCCTGCAGGAAAGCATCGAAGGCCTGGCGCTTGAGCCCGCCGCCGGCCATGCCCTGCTGGAAGGCAGCCAGCTTGTCGCTCAGCGCCGTCACCGCCACCAGGCCATTGCCCAAGGGTGTGTTCAGCTCATGGGCCACACCGGCCACCAGCCCGCCCAGCGAGGCCATCTTCTCGGCCTGCACCAGCTGCTTCTGCGTCTGCCGCAGCTCCAGCAGGGCCTGATGCGCCTGCTGCCGGGCCAGCTCGGCCGCGGCCGTGGTTTCGCGCAGGGCCTCGGCCACCTCGTGTTCGCGCCTTGCCTCGGCCCGGGCCTGATCAAGCTCGAAACGCGCCTGCATCGCCAGGGCCCGATTGTTCAGGGCGCTGTTCTGGGTCTTCTTGAACGTCGTCAGCGCAAACTGGCTGTGCTCGTAGGCAGCCGCAAAGTCGCCGGCATCGGCATGGGCCGTTGCCAGCTGTTGATGGAGTTCGGCCGGCGTCTGGTAGCCGGAGATCGATTGCGCCACGTCCAGCGCCTGCTGCAGATGCCGCAGGCCTGCCGGGGCCTGCATGCGCGCCAGCAACTGCAGCACCCGTATCTGTCCGGTCTTGTCGCCCATGCGCAGTTTCAGCGACAGCGCCGCACCGGCCTTTTCGAGGGCCTGCTGCACCTGCCCCTGTTGCAGCAAGACCTGGGCCTGGGCGCACCAGATGAACTCGTGCAGCTCATGCTGAGGATCGTTCGCCAGCATCGCCTGGACGACGCCAAACGCGGCCAGGCCGGCCTCGAAGTTGCCGTCCTCCATCTCCAGCTGGCCCAGCGCCACGCAGATATTTCCCTGGTGCGAGGACCCCGGCAGCAGGGCCCCCAGGCTCATGGCCTCCTGAAGATAGGCACGGGCCTCGCCGTTGCGCTGCATCTTGCGCATCACATTGCCCAGCTGAGACAGGCACATCGATACGCTGCCCGGCCAGCCGGTGCTGCGTGCGAGTGCCAGCACCCGCTCCTGCCACTCCAGCGCGGCCTCAAGGTCACCCAGGCGGGTAAACGACTCGGCCGCGTTGCTGCCCGACACAATGGCATTGCGCAGCGCCCCCAGTTCGAGACAGAGCTCATGGGCCTGGGTGAAGAACCTGATCGAGGCCACCGGCTCATTGCTGAGAGCCGCCACCAAGGCACGGATGGTGAGTTCCCAGACCCGGACCACATCGGGCACCGGTTCGTCACAAAAGCCCTGCTCCAAGGCCCGCGCGGCCGCCGCCGGGTCGCTAAGCACGCTATTGGCCACCCGGCGTGCACTCACCAAGGCCGCCCGATCGGCATGGCCAGCACGCTGATAGGCTGCCAGCCCGAGGTCTATATGCCGATTGCGGCCCTCGGTGTCAGGCCCGTCGAACAGGATGGTGCTCATCGCGCTGTGTGCATCGCCCAGTCCCAGTTGGTCATCGATCGCCTCGAACTCGGCAATCGCCTGCGCGGCCAGGCGCTGCGCCTCGCCGAGATCGGCGAACAGCAGCCGGGTCTCGGCCCGCAATAGGGTCAGCCGCGCCGCCAGGCGACGCGACTCGGGGCCGGTCCAGGCGGCCAGGCCCTGCTCGGCCTCATCGGCCAGGGCCAAGGACCGGGCCCAGTCCAGCTGCCGCAGATACCAGGCCAGCTCGACCTGCAAGGGCAGCCGCTCCAGCCCGGTCGCAGCCTCCAGCCGCTGCTCCAGCGCGTCGCGCCGTGGCTGGGTGACGAACACGTCCAGCACCTCAGCTCCCCGAACGGTAGGCACTGGCCACCGCCATGAAGGCCGCCAGCACCTGCGGATCAAACTGCGTGCCCGCACGTTTGGTCATCTCCGTCAGGGCACTGTCGTGCGACCAGGCCGCCCGCCAGGGCCGCGCCGACGTCATGGCCAGATAGACATCGGCCACGGCCACGATGCGCGCCGGCAGCGGAATTGCCTCGCCGAGCAGCCGCTGCGGATAGCCCGAGCCATCGAAACACTCATGGTGCGACAAGGCAATCGCGCGCGCCAGCGCCATCACCTGGCCGCCCTCCACGACATTCAGCACGCCGTCCAGCAGCGCCGCGCCCAGCTCGCAGTGCTTGCGCACCAGCGCCTGCTCCTGAGCCGAGAGCGGCCCGGCCCGCTCCAGCAGCAGCGCCGGAATCTCGTGGTTGCCGATGTCGGCCAGCATCGCCGCCAGTGCGATCTGCTCGGGCAGGCGTGGGGCCGTGCCCGCCAGCTGCCGGGCGATGTCGGCGGCCAGCCGGCTGCGGTGCTGCAGATAGTCGAGGCTCAGATAGCTGGCATGGCCACTGAGCTGGGCCAGCAGGGCCAGCTCGGCGTTCTGGTCGCGGCGCGCCTGCTCGACGAACTCGTAGTTGTCATAGGCGCGGACGATCTTCAGGCAGAACATCCGCACCAGGGCCAGCTCGGCCTCGCTGATGCGGCGTGGGGCACCCACGTACAAAAGCACGGCATCGGTGTCCGGCAGCTCGATTCGGTAGATCGAGTAGCTGGCCTCGACATGGCTTCCGCCGGCGGCAAGCAGCCGGGCCGTCAGTGCTTCGCCGTCGGCACCCAAGGCTTCACACACCGGCTCGCCAACAAAGCCGTCATAGTTGCCCGAGGCCGCCATGATCACCGGCCCGGCGGTGCCCGCCCGTATCAACATCAAGTCCTGGTCGCCGATGTCCAGCAGCGAACTCAGCTGCTGCAGCAGGCCCGAGACGAACAGGCTGCGCGAGCGGTAGTCCATATTGCCTGCCGCGTCCAGAATCTTCACCAGCCCCTTGCGCGTGGTTTCTATGGCCTGCAGGTCATGGTAGGAGCGCAGTGCCGCGACCAGTGAGACATAGAGCTTTTGCGCCGTCAGCTCGGCCTTGGCCAGGTACTCGTTGATGCCGTAGTTCAGCACTACCTCGCGCTCCGGCGCATGGCCCGGCTGGCCGGTGCGCAGGATGATCCGCACCATCTTGTTGTCGAGCTCCTCGCGGATGCGCTGCACCGCGCGCAAGCCGGCATCATCTGTCTCCATCACCACATCGAGAAACACCACCGCCGTGTCCGGGTGCTCGCGCAGCAGGCCGCAGGCCTCCTGGCCGGTGTAGGCATCGAGGAATTCGACCCCGCGCTCGATGAAGGAGAAGCCCGACAGGGCCAGCTTCGTGACGGTGTGCACCCCAGGCTCGTCATCAACGATCAGCACCTTCCAGGCGGCCTTGGCATGGGCGGGTGCGTCATCGGGCCCGTCCATGAAGACCAGGTCATCGTCTGCGGCATCGCCAGGCTGTTGATTCACGCTACATCTCCAATCAATTCAAGCGCCCGGGTTCAATGGGCATAGCCCCACAAATTGTGCAGATCGATGGCGACGATCTTGTCACGCTCGACCACGCTGACGATCTCATACTCGCGGATCTCGGTCTTGCGCGGCGCCGGCCGTTCGTAGGGCGCGCCGCGCGGCCCGACCACGGCCTTGGCGGCGGGAGCCTTGGGGTTATCGGTGCGCCGCGTCACGATCGCCAGCTCGCCGCTGTAGAGCTTGACGAAGGCGCCGGGTGGGAACACGCCCAGCTCCTTGATCAGCAACAGGGCCAGCTCCTCGTCCACCTCCTCGCCGCGCTTCAGGTAGAGCTCGCGCATCGCCACCTTGCTGATGGCTCCGGCACGCTGCGCCCGCGGCGCAATCAGCGCGGTGTACATATCGGCCAGCTTCAGGATGCGGGCGCCCTGTGAAATCCCGCCGGCCGCCACCCCGCTGGGGTAGCCCTTGCCATTGCAGGCCTCGTGGTGCTGCACCACCGCCGTCAGCCAGGTCTTGTTGACAACACCCTGCACGGTCAACAGCTTCAGGCTTTCCAGCGGGTGCTGGTGCAGGGCCAGCCGTTGCTGGGGCTGCAGCTGCTCCTTTTGCCGTGCCAATTCATCTTGCAGCTTGATCATCGAGATATCGGCGCTCAGCGCGGCCGCCACGATCTGCAGGCGCTCGTCCTCGGGCACGGCCTTGCGCCGGGCCAGCATCTCGCAGACGATGGCCCGGTGCACCGGGTGCATCACCCCGTAGCGCACCGCATGGTCCAGATGCACTGCGCCCAGCACCGCGTCGGCATCAAGCCGGCAGAGCTTCTGGATGTCGGCGGCCAGCGCCTGGATGGGCTGCGCCAGCGGCGGAGAAGCACCAGCGGACTGCGCGCTCGGCAGCGACAGCAGGCGCGACAGGCGGTTGTAGCAGTCGCTGATCAGCTCGAAGGGGCTGGCCGGGCGGTCATTGACCGGCGTGGCGTCGCCGCCGCTCGCCTCGGCCTGTCCGTACAGCCCCCGCTCAAGCAGGAAATCGACCTGCCTTTGCGAGTCGACCACCAGGCCCTTCTTCAGCAGCAGCTGGCCGTTGCCGTCATAGCAGTCGTACGGAATCGGCTTGCCGACCTGAATCTGTCCGCCGCTGAGTTTTCTCATCGAACTGCTGACTAACGCCGATGCCAGGTGTCTGCCCGTAGGTCAACCACGCTTGAGGCTCCCCAGCTAGAGCATCCCGGTTCAAGCCCCGGGCAACAACCGAGCAAACCCGGACGGCTTTGGCAGTAGAGTGCAGGGCTGAACCCGGCCATGACACAGGATCGCGCATTTCTCTCGCCGTGCCACCGCACCCCAACCCACCCTGGCTGAAGCGCCCGGCGCTGCTGCGTGCCGCCGCGCTGCTGACCTTGTTGGTGTTGCTGGCGGCCCTGGGCTTTGCGCTCTATGCGCTGCGCAGCGCCGAGCGGCATGAGCTCCACGTCACCCGGCTCTATGCCCGTGTGCTGCAGGAGCATGCCGATCAAAGCCTGCAGGCCTCGGCCCTGGTGCTGCGCAGCCTGGCGCCGGCCGCCGCCCAGGCCCGTGAGCCGGAAGAAGGGCTGAGCCCGGCGCTGAGCCAGCCACTGCATCTGCTGCCCATGGTACGCAGCCTGTCGGTGCTCGACGCCTCGGGCCGGGTGCTGGCCAGCTCTGCTCCGGACAATATCGCGGCGCGGCTCGATCTCGGCCAGCTGCGGCGGGGCGCGGCCAGCGCGCAGCACTGGGTGGGCTCGCTGGCGCCAGGCAGGGATCTGGCCGACCTCGACCGCCGCCAGCGCCTGGCCTATGGAGGCACGCAGCGCCTGCTCCCGCAAATCCATGCCTTGCCTGACACGCCGCTGGGCCCGCGCTATCTGGTGGCCGTGCTGGACCCCGACTATTTCGCCAGGCATTACCGGCAGCAGTTCGGCAGCGGCCCGCGCAGCGCGGCCCTGCTGGGGCGGGATGGCAGCCTGATTGGAGCCCAGGCCGGGGCGGTGCTGCCCAGCGGCGCAGCGCTGATAGACCGGGCGGTGTTCCGGCACTTTCTGCCCAGCAAGGAGCAGGGCAGCTTCAGCGGCCCGGGGCTGGACGGTGATGAGGTGCTGGCCAGCTTTCGTGCCACCCTGCAGTTCCCCGGCCTGATCCTGGTCGAGTACCGACGCAGCGCGATCTGGGACGAACTGCGCGACACCCTGGCCTGGACTCTGGCGGGCACCCTGGCCGGCTGGCTGTGCATCGCCCTGCTGACGCTGAGCGCCTGGCGCAGCCTGCGCCGTCACGAACGGGCCGAGCAGGCCCTGCTGCAGGCCCGGCTGTTGGGCGCCGATGAGGAGCGCAATCAGCGCCTGCTGATCGACAGCGTGCAGGAGCTGATGTTCCGCACCGATACCGAGGGCCGGCTGCAGTTCGTCAACCGCCAGTGGTTCGTCGACGAGATCACCCTGCAGCCGGTGCTGGGCCAGCCCTTTGCCGATTTTGTGGACCCGGACGACGTCGCCATCGCCCGCTCCCTGTTCCGCCCGTCGCGCGGTGGCGACCCGCCGGCCGGTGGCCTGCGCGGCCCGCCGACCCAGCTGCGCCTGCGCGGCACCGAGGGCTCACATCGGGTGCTGGAGGTCAGCGTCACCCCGGTCGAGTCGGCCGAGCGCCGGCTGATCGGTTTTGCCGGCTTCGCCATCGATGTGACCGAGCGGGAGCTGGCACGCCGCCAGTTGCTGGAGCAGCTGGAGTTCACCGCGCGGTTGATCGAGGTATGCCCCTTCCCGATCTTCGCCAAGGACCGCGCCGGCCGTTACCTGATGGTCAACCGCGCCTGGTGCGATATGGTCGGCTGGCCGGTCGAGCATGTGCTGGGCAAGACCCTGCCCGAGCTGCGACCGATGGGCGACTTCACCATCACCCTGGCCAAGGACGAGCAGCTGATGCGCGAGGGAGGCACGCTGTCGTACGAGGAGCGGGTGCCCTTCCCCAACGGCACCTGGCACGACCTGATGGTGCGCAAGACCTCCTACGCCAATGCCAACGGTGAGGCGCTTGGGGTGATAGGCAGCATGGTGGACATCACCGACTTCCGCGAGGTCGAGCGCCGCACCCGCGAGGCGCGCGACGCGGCCGAGCGCTCCAGCGCGGCCAAGGGCGAGTTCCTGGCCAATGTCAGCCACGAGCTGCGCACGCCGCTGCAGACGATTCTGGGCTTCTCGCAGGTGGGCCTGTCGCGGGCACGCGACCTGCCGGTGCTGGCACGCATGTTCAGCGACATCCAGTCCGCCGGCCACCGCATGCTGCATGTGGTCAACAATCTGCTTGACCTGTCTCGGCTGGAAACCTCGGTCGGCTCGTTCAAGCTGGTGCCCGGCGATGTGCGGCCGCTGCTGGCCGAGGTGGTGCAGGAACTGGCCCAGCTGGCCGCCAGTCGGGGCCTGAGCCTGCGCCTGGAACTGTCCGACTGGCCCTGCATGGCCCTGCTGGACGCCTTCCGGCTGCAGCAGGTGTTCCGCAACATCCTGGCCAATGCGCTGCGCTACGCCCCGGCCCATAGCGAGATCGAGCTGCGCTGCTTCAACGAACCGGCCACCGGCGGCTGCTGCGTCGAGGTGCGCGACCATGGCCCGGGCATACCGCCGGACGAGTTCGAGAGCATCTTCGCGCCGTTTGTCCAGTCCTCGCTGAACCAGACCGGCGCCGGCGGCACCGGCCTGGGCCTGGCCATCAGCCGCAAGATCATCCATGTGCACAGCGGCACGATACGCGCCCACAACCACCCCGATGGCGGCGCGGTGTTCGAGGTCCATCTCCCTCCGCTGGCATCAAGCTAGGGCCCCAAAGCCTACAATCTCGCACCCCTTTCAACACGGGCCACCGCCCACCCGGCGGCAGCGCCACCCCGGAGAGCCCCATGGACACCCGTACTTCCGAGATCACCCTGAGACTGGCGCGGCTGCGCGATGCGATGCAGGCCCAACAGGTGCACGGCGTGCTGGTGCCCTCCAGCGACCCCCACCTGTCCGAGTACCTCCCCGCGCGCTGGCAGGGCCGCGAATGGCTGTCGGGCTTCACCGGCTCGATGGGCACTCTGGTCGTGACCCTGGACCGCGCCGCCCTGTTCGCCGACATGCGCTACTGGACCCAGGCCGAGGTCGAGCTTGCCGGCACCGGCATTGATCTGGTGAAGATCCCCAGCGGCGCCGCCACCCATTTCATCGACTGGTCGGCCCAGCAGCTGCAGGCCGGCCAGACCCTGGCCGTCGATGGTCAATGCCTGAGCCTGGCGCTGGCACAGCAGGTGCGTCTGGGCCTCTTGCAGGCCAAGATCAAGCTGCGTACCGATCTGGACCTGCTCGATGCGATCTGGGACGGCCGCCCCACCCTGCCCTGCGCCCCGGTCTACGAACACGGCGCGCCGCAGGCCACCGTTAGCCGCGCCGCCAAGCTGGCCGAGGTGCGCGCCACGATGAGCCGCCTGGGCGCCAGCCAGCATTTCATCTCCACCGTCGATGACGTGGCCTGGCTGTTCAATCTGCGTGGCTCGGACGTGCAGTGCAACCCGGTCTTCATCGCCCACGCGCTGGTCGGCCTGGACGGCGCCACCTTGTTCGTCGGCACCGGCAAGGTGCCCGCCGCGCTGCAGGCCACCCTGGCCGCCGACGGCGTGCAACTGGCCGACTACACCCAGGCGCCCAATGCGCTGGGCGCACTGGCCGCCGACACCGTGCTGCTGGTCGACCCCCGCCGCATCACCTTTGGCCTGCGCGAATCGGTGGCCAGCGGCGTACGCGTGGTCGAGGCCATCAACCCCAGCACCCTGGCCAAGAGCCGCAAGACCCCCGCCGAGGCGCAGTTCGTGCGCGAGACCATGGAGCAGGACGGCGCCGCGATGTGCGAGTTCTACGCCTGGTTCGAGCAGGCGCTGGGCCAGGAGCGCATCACCGAGATCACCGTCGATGAGAAGCTGTCCGCCGCACGCGCCCGCCGCCCGGGCTTCGTCGGCCTGAGCTTCTCGACCATCGCCGGCTTCGGCCCGAATGGCGCCATGCCCCACTACCGTGCCACACCCGAGTCGCATGCGGTCATCGAGGGCAACAACCTGCTGCTGATCGACTCCGGCGGCCAGTACCTGGGCGGCACCACCGACATCACCCGCGTCTGGCAGATCGGCAACGTCAGCGAGGCGCACAAGCGCGACTTCACCATCGTTCTCAAGGGCATGATGAACCTGAGCCGCACGCGCTTCCCGCGCGGCACCCTGTCGCCGATGCTGGACGCCATTGCCCGCGCACCGATCTGGGAGCACGGCATCGACTACGGCCACGGCACCGGCCATGGCGTGGGCTACTTCATGAATGTGCATGAAGGCCCGCAGAGCATCTCCAAGGCCGTGCCCGACGCACACATGGCCATGGAGCCCGGCATGATCACCTCGATCGAGCCCGGCATCTACCGCAATGGCAAATGGGGCGTGCGCCTGGAGAACCTTGTGCTCAACGTCGCCGTCGACACACCCGAGCAGGGCGCCTTCGGCGAGATGCTGGCCTTCGAGACGCTGACCCTGTGCCCGATCGACACCCGCTGCATCGCCCGCGAGCTGATGCGCGAAGACGAGATCGCCTGGCTCAACCGCTACCACGCCGAGGTGCTGGCACGCCTGTCGCCGCTGGTCAGCGGCGATGCGCTGGCCTGGCTGAAGCTGAGGACTCAGCCCGTCTGATGGTCTTGCGGGACAGACCTTGCCGCAGGCACGCTCTGTCCTCAACTGGCTGGATGACTTTGTCGTCAAGCGCTAAAGAAAAAGGGGCCTGCGGGCCCCTTTCTCATTCCTTGATTGCCCTTGTCGGGCGGCGCTTCATCCAGCCGTTTCGCAGTTCATCCGGCACGGCTGGCGACTCATCACATGCCGCTGGTTGACGTGGTAGCGGCCTCCTACATTCACTCCATCGCGACGTTTTTCGCGGCAGTGAAACCAGCAGGAGCCCACCATGTTAGACAACCTTTTCAACAGCGTTCTGGTCCTCAGCTTCCTGGCCATCAGCGCCGTGGGATCGTTGACCAGCCCGGTGGAAGACGAAGACCTCGCCGCCACCCAGACGGTGGCCCAGCTGGAGCGGGTGGTCATCACCGGCCGCAGCCTGAAGGCCGTCAAGCCCGCCTGAACACCGCACGCCCCAATTTGCTCGGCCCGAGGCAACTCGGGCCTTTTTTTGTCTGTACGCGACGGGCCAAGGCTTCAGACCCGGCCCTGTTGCATTTGCTGACAGCGCTCGTCCTACAAGCATCGTCAGTGCCGTCCGATGCCCGGTGACGCGCGCCGGGCCTAGATTCATGTCAGGCCAATTGGCCCTCACAGCACCGAGTGCACAACACCAAGGAGTTATGACATGAAGGCTTCCAAGACCGTCACCACGATTTTCGCCGCCGCCACCCTGGTGGGCGCCATCAGCCTGGCCTATGCCCAGGCTTCCGCCGACATGCAACCCGCCGAGCCGACGCAGACAGAGCAGCTGCAGCCAAGCACCGACATCAGCCCGGCCCCGGCCACCGACGCCAGCCAGGCCCCGGTGTCCCAGGTGCAGGACGCCAGCGGCACGCCCGCCGGCACTCAGGCGGTGCCCGCCGAGACCACCGGCAATGTGCCGGACAACAGCGCGCCGCTGATCACCGAGCGCAGCCCGCGCGCCGACCGCAACTGAGTCGCGCACTCGCGCAGCGCCCCGAAGCCGCAGGGTTCTCTCCCGCGCCGCTCCGGGGCGCTCTTACGTACTCCATCACCATGGCCACCTACAACCCGCCGCCCCGCATCGAGCTGCCCCCGCGCCCGGAGCTGATGGCCGCGCTGAAGCAGGGCTTTCTGCTCGGCAGCGCGGTGCTGGTGCTGATGCTGCCCCCCGATGGCACCGGCCTGCACCGGGCCCGGTTCTTTGCCGGACCGGCCCTGCACGTCCCGATCCCGGTTCAGCTCGGCGGCCCGCGTTTTGCCGACTTCAGGGGCGAGGCCGCATCGGCCGAGGCCCGCCACATCGCCGATTGGGTGGCCGACTCGGGCGACAACCGGCGTCTGCCCTATGTGATCCTGGACAAGCGCAATGCCCGCGTGTTCGTGTTCGATGCGCAGGGGGTGCTGCTCGGCGCCACACCGGTGCTGCTAGGTGCCGCGGCCGGTGACGACTCGGTCGTGGGCATCGGCAATCGCGCCATTGCCGATGTGCGACCGGAGGAGCGCACCACGCCGGCCGGGCGCTTCGGCGCCGAGCCGGGCCGCAATGCCTCGGGCGAGGATGTGCTCTGGGTGGACTACAACGCCGCCGTCTCCATGCACCGCGTGCGCGCCATCGAGCCCAGCGAACGCCGACTGGAACGCCTTGCCTCGCCGACCGCCGCCGACAACCGCATCTCCTACGGCTGCATCAATGTGCCGGTGCGCTTTTATGAGGACGTGGTGCGCGGCACCTTCAGATACTCGCGAGGCATCGTCTACGTGCTGCCCGAGGTCAAGCCGCTGGCCAACGTGTTCGCCTCCTACGATGTGGCACGGCGGCACGGCCAAGCCAGGACCCGCACGTTACAACTCCGTCCTGTAACAGCGCCCCGGGTGTGACGTCCTGCGCAGCCGCGCCGACCCCGGCCTGCGTACCATCGACGACATCGGAGCCAGGCCCCATGCCCGGCTTATTGATGCGGTCGCGTGGCAGGGGTCGGGGTGCAGCAGCTGTTCAATCTTCGGACGCATCGGGCGCCGCTCGCGGCCGTCTGCCTGGCGCTGTTGGCCGTCCGTGCGCAGGCACAGCCCCTGGCCGACTTCGGTGCAGAAACCCCGTCTTCCGACACACGCCAGATCGCTCATTGGGTGCTGGCCTCGGACGATCATCACGGTCATCCATTCGCCATCGTCGACAAGAAGGCCGCGCGGCTGTTCGTGTTCGGCGCCAACGGCCGGCTGCTCGGCGCCACGCCGGCCCTGCTGGGCCAGACACCCGGTGATCAGGGCCTCAACGATATGGAGGGCCGCACCCCGGCGCAACTGCTGCCCGCCGAGCGCACCACCCCGGCCGGCCGCTTTGCCTCGGAGCCGGGACATAACGTTCAGGGCGAGGCGGTGGTCTGGTTCAGCTACGAAGCCGCGCTGGCCATTCACCGGCTGCGCCCGGCACCGGCGCAGGAACGCCGGCCGCAACGCCTGATGTCAGACACACCGGACGACAACCGCATCTCGCTGGGCTGCGTGATCGTCGGGCCGGGCTTCTATGACGCGATAGTGGCACCGGTGCTGGGCCGCCAGCGCGGCGTGGTCTATGTGCTGCCGGAGACGCGGCCGGTGCAAAGTCTGTTCGCTCAGGCTCGGCAGCTCGCCATGCTCGGGCGCTGAGCCCCACCAATCTCACATCTGCCGGAACAGGTGCAGATAGGCGCGGCTCACCGGCAGCACCTCGGTGCGGCCACGCAGGTGCACATCGGCCGTCTCGTTGGCCCCGCGGGTGATGTGGCTGACCTCGCGCAGATTGACGATCACCGAGCGGTGCACCTGGGCGAAGATCTGCGGGTCCAACTGGTCGGCCAGTTCGCGGATCGGCGTGCGTATCAAGGCCTCGCCCTCCGGCCAGACCACCAGGGTGTACTTTTCATCCGAGCGCAGGTAGATCAGTTGATCCACCGGGATCAGCTTCAGCGCGGCGCCGACCGAGGCCTTGATCCACTGCAGCCAGGGCTCGCTGCGCTGCTGCTGCAAGTGCCCCGAGAGCTGGGCGAGCACCGCGTCCAGGGCCTCGCCCGCGGGCACAACGCCCGCCTCCAGCCGCTGCTTCAGCCGCTGCACCGTGTCGATCAGCCGCCGCTCCTCGACCGGCTTGACCAGATAGTCGACCGCCCCCTCATCGAAGGCGGCCAGCGCGTACTGCTCGAACGCCGTGACGAACACCAGCTGCGCGCGCCGCGCTATGCCCTTGGCGGCCTCGATGCCGTTGAGCCCCGGCATGTGCACATCCAGGAAGACGATCTGCGGCTGGTGCTCCTCGAACAGCTCCAGCGCCTCGCGGCCATTGCGTGCCTGGGCCACAACCACCAGCTCGGGCCAGGCCCGCTTCAGCGCGAGTATCAGGCTCTCGCGCAGCAGCGGTTCATCATCGGCAACCAGGGCCGTCACGGGGGTGTTGCTCATGGCGGGGTGAACTTCAATTCGGCGCGCAGGCCGTGGGGTGGGGTTTCGGACAGCTCAAGCCTTGCTTCGGGGCCGAAGAACAGGCCCATGCGCTCACGCAGATTCTGCAGACCGGTGCCGACGCCGGCGGTCTCGCTCATGCCCACGCCGCTGTCCTGCACCCACAGGCTGACCAGACCGGTGCGCGCATCGCGCTGGGCGCCAACCTCGATGCGGCCGCCCTGCTCGCTCGGGTCGACGCCGTGGCGCACCGCGTTCTCCACCAGCGTCAGCAGGGCCATTGGCGGAAAGCGCAGCCCCTCCAGCTCCGTTGGCACATCGACGGTGAACTGCAGCCGATCCGGCATGCGCATATGCATCAGCTCCAGGTAGGCGCGCACCAGGGTCAGCTCGTCACCGAGGCTGGCCGCCTGCTCCTTGAGCCGGGGCATGGCACCGCGCAGATAGGCGATCAGGCTGCCCAGCACCGGGCCGGCCTGCGGCGAACCGGTGTCGACCAGGGTGCGCACATTGGCGAGCGTATTGAACAGAAAGTGCGGCTCGACCTGGGCCTGCATCAGCCGCAGCCGGGCATCAAGCGCCTGGCGCTCCAGCTGGCTCTTCTCCAGCTCGAAATGAAGGGCCTGCGAGCGAGCCTGCGCGTCGCGCTCGCGGTACAGCGCGGCCAGGGCCAGTAGCGGACCGACGATCAGCCCGGTGCCGGCGATCCAGAACAGACCGCTGAGCCGCCCCTCGTGGCGCAGCAGGGCAGGCACATCGCCGTCAACCGCCAGCAGATAGACCAGGAAGGTGGCCAGCGGCAGGGTCAGGGCCACCACCAGCACCTGTACCACCCATCGCGGCATCCAGCCCGGCAGGCGGCGCGGCCACTGGCCGGCCGCGGAGAAGGTCACCAGGCTCAGCACGCCAATGAACAGCGTGCGCCCCAGCAGCACCGGGAAGGAGGTGATGAAGATCGGGTTCAGCAGAGCGGCGGCGACAAAGGCCAGCGCCAGCGTGAACGCCAGACGCGATGGCGTCAGCGAGGCCAGAAAGCCGGCGCGCCCACTGGGCTGGGTGGGCGCCTGAGACGAGAGGGCCGAGGCCGTGCTGGGAGAGTCCATGACTGCACCATAACGTCTGCGCACCCGCCTTCCAAGCTTCGCGCGGGTTTGCTGCGACGAATGACGGTTTGCCGCCCATGAACGGCGGCGTGGCTATGGCCTGCCCGCAACGCCGGTGGGCAAGGCACAGTAAGCTCGGGCATCCGTCCACCTGGAGCCGAGCCATGAAAAGCCTCTTCGCTGCCCTCACCCTCGTCCTGCTGACGCTGCTGCCAGCCCATGCCTGGGCGCAAGACAAGGTCGTCTATCACATCAGCGATTCTGCGACCCAGGCCCTGGGCGGCCTGCGCAATGTCAAGAACCATCTGGACACCGACCCGACGGCGCAGATCACCGTGGTCACCCATGCCCAGGGCATCGACTTCCTGATGCAGGACGCCAAGGACCGCAACGGCAACCCCTACGAGATCGCCGTGCAGGAGCTGGTGGGGCGCGGTGTCAAGTTCGAGATCTGCGAGATCACCTTGAAGAACCGCAGCCTGAAGAAGGACCAGTTCATTCCCGAGGCCGGCTTCACCCCCTCCGGCGTGGTGCGCCTGGCCAAGCTGCAGAAGCAGGGTTACGCCTATATTCGGCCCTAACGCAGATTCGCTGGGCCAAACAGCTCAAGCGCCCCCCCCGCGACCCGGGGGCAGGCAAGACCCGGCCCGGCGCGCAGAATCGTGATCAATTCCACACGCTGACCGGAGTTCCGCCCATGCACCGCCACGCCTCTCACCCGCTGCTGCGCCAGACCGCAGTGGCCGCCACCCTGGCCTTGCTGGGCGCCGCCGCCCTGGCCCAGGTCACCGCCATGGACGCCACCGGCGCCTTCTCGATGAACGGCGGGGCGACGACGAATCTGCTCTCGTCCTTCCCGCCCAATTCGTCGGTCGATGTGCTGCAATTCGAGGGTCTCGGCACCAGCAACGTCGGCCTGCACAGCTACGGCTCGACCTCGGGCGACTTCGGCAGCCGCTCCTCAGGCATGGGCATCTACCAGGTCAGTGGCGGCTTCAAGCTGGTACAGACCGTCACCAACAGCAGCGCCGTCGCGCAGAGTGCCAAGTTCACCTTCTCGATCACACCGGGCATGGTGCAGAACGACATCGGCTCGGCCCTGGGCGCCGGCCAGTATGTGGAGGCCGGCCTGAAGTTCGACGTGAAGAAAGGCAGCGACTCCATCTGGGACAGCTCGGCCACGCTGCGCAGCGATGAGCTGGGCACCACCGCCTCCTTTGGCGGCGACACCAGCCTCTACGCCGGCTCCGGCACCTTGTACTCCGTGCTGGGCGTGACACGCGAAATCGACCTCGGCGTGATCAATGCCGGCGAGAGCTTCGAGCTGAGCTACGAACTGACAACCTTCGCCAATGGCGTCTCGGCCGCCGGGGATGACCGCTGGGTCGAACCCACCACCTTCACCGTACCCGAGGGCTGGTATGTCTATGGCGATTGCGGTGCCTACGGCTACGGCTATGGCTGCGGCACCCAACCGCCCGGCACCGTGATCGATGTGCCGGGGTACTGGGTGCCGGGCACGGTCAGCGGCTCGCATGCCAGCTCGGGCGATCCCTTCGAGATACGATTCGGCCCGGACGACAAGTTCTACGCCAGTATCTCGGGGAACCCCGGCTACGGCTCGGTGAGCCTGCAACCGGTGCCGGAACCTGCGACCTACGCGATGCTGCTGGGCGGCCTGGGCGTACTGGGCTGGGCGGCGCGACGACGCCGAAGAGCCGTCTGATGTCACTGAAGAGGCCGCAAGGCCTCTTTGTCATTCAGGCCAGCATCAACTGCTGCTCGAACGCATCGACCAGATCCTGCACCTGCTGCGCCTGGTTGAAGCCGGCATAGCGCAGGGCGAAGGCGGCCGCCGCTTCAGCGTAGGCCGGATCATCAAGCAGGCGGCGCAGCAGCGCACGCCAGTCCAGCGGTCGCCGCAGCAGGGCCGCATTGACGCCGGCGCCGGTCTGGGCCACGCGGCGCGACATCAGGAACTGCTCGGTCTGCATCGGCAGCAGCAGCACCGGCACCCCGGCCAGCAGCGCCTGCACCAGGGTCGCCTCCCCAGCATGGCAGATGCACAGCGCGCAATCAGCGAAAGCCTCGCCCAGCGACACCGGCCCGGCCGCATAGTGGATCAAGGAGCTGCGCACCGGCGCGGGCTTGCCGGCCGCCACCTCGGGCAGATAGCAGAGCGTGCGGCAACCGGCATCCGCGAGGGCCTGCAGCAGCGCGGCATGATCGGGATGCTCGGTCTTCAGATAAGCGAAAACTCTGGGGCCATCGCCCGCCGGCCACTGCGGTGACTCGCCGGTCTGCGGCAGGAAGTTGGGGCCGTGCCAGCGCGCGCCCTCGGGCAAGTGGCTTCGCGCATAGTGGTCCAACTCGGGCCAGGTGCACAGCAGCGGGGCATCGCCCAGCAGCAGGTCACTGGCGCGCGCGAACGGCGGCGCACCATGCAGGGCCAGCACCGTGTTGGCACTGGCCAATACCCTGGCCTCGGCGGCGGCCATGCGCTGCTCCTGTACCGGCTCCCAGTCGCGCAGCGGTGGCAAGTCCTGGCCCTGTGGCGGCATGTAGAAACCAATGCCCAGGGTGGCGCAGCGCAAACCTATCGAGCGCGCCGCCAGCACGGCGGTAGGCGCATAGTCCGCCACCAGCAGATCGGGCTGCAGCAGGCCGAACATCCGGCGCCACCCTTCCACCAGACCCTCGATGGCATTCGCTTCCAGATAGCCGCAGCCGAGCAGGATCTCGGCCAGATTGGCCTGCGTCGGCGGCAGACCCACGGCGCGGTGCAGCCACACCGGCGCCTGCAGCTTGGGCACATCCAGATCGGCCAGCAGGCGGTGCGTGTGCACCAGATCGCGCAGGCTCATGCTGACCCGATGCCCACGCGCCAGCAGGGCCTGCGCCAGCGGCTTCAGCCGCCCGGCATGGCCCAGGCCGCCGCCCATTTCCCAACTCAGATGAATATGCGCCATGGCTGGGCAGTGTGCTCGAAAACGGCCGCGGCAGGCAAAGCACCAACGGTTGACCCCGGTCAAGGCCAGGCGCGTGCCGACAGGCCAGCATGCCGGCCATGAACATGACCGCCCCCACTTCCCGCCACGATGCCGACGTGCTGATCATCGGCGCCGGCCCGGCCGGCCTGGCCCTGGCCTGCGCGCTGGCCGATGCCGGCATGAGCGTGCTGCTGCTCGAGCAGGCCGCGCACGCCAGCTTGGCCGAGCCCGCCGACGACGGGCGCGAGATCGCAATGACGCATCGTGCCCGGCGCGTGATGGAGGCCCTGGGCCTGTGGCAGCGGCTGCCGCAGGCCGACATCGCGCCGCTGCGCGAGGCCCGCGTGATCGATGGCGGCGGCCCGTCCATGCTGCGCTTCGAGCCCGAGGCCGGCGGCGACGCGCCGCTGGGCTGGCTGGTGCCGAATCACCGTATCCGCCGCGCCGCGTTGCGGGCGGCCAGCAGCCGCCCGGCGGTGCGCCTGCTATGCGAGGCGCGGGTCAGCGCCTTGAGCGTCGTCACCGACCGCGCCAGCGTCCGGCTCGACGATGGTCGGGAGTTCAGCGCTCCACTGCTGGTGGCCGCCGACAGCCGCCTGTCGCAATCGCGCCGGCTGGCCGGCATCGGCGCCGCTATGCATGACTTCGGCCGCAGCGTCGTCGTGGGCCCCATCGCCCACGAGCGCGATCACCAGGGCATTGCCTGGGAGTGCTTCCGCTATGGCAACACGCTGGCCCTGCTGCCGATGAGCGGCCGCCACTGCTCGGCCGTGGTGACCGTGCCCGGCAACCAGGCCACCGAATGGCTGGCCCTGTCCGACAACGAGTTCGCTGCACGCATCGCCCAGCAGGCCGAGGGCAGGCTCGGGGCGGTGCAGGCCGCCGGCCCGCGCCAGCACTATCCGCTGGTGGGTGTCTATGCCCACCGCTTCGCCGCGCCGCGCTTCGCGCTGATCGGCGACGCCGCGGTGGGCATGCACCCGGTCACCGCCCATGGCTGGAACTTCGGCCTGTACGGCGTCGAGGTGCTGGCGCGCGAGCTGCGCACCGCCCATGCGGCCGGCCGCGACCTCGGCGCGCTGCCCGCGCTGCAGGCCTACGAGCGCGAGCACCGCCGCACCACGCTGCCCGTCTATCTGGGCACCAATGCCCTGGTCTCGCTGTTCAGCGACGAACGTGCGCTGCCCAAGCGCACACGCCAGCTGCTGCTGACCGTAGCGGAGCGGGTGCCGCCGTTCAGCGCGCTGATCAAGTCGGCCATCAGACGCCAGCTGACCGGCGCCAGCCATGCCGCCCCTTTGGCCGGAGGCCGGGCATGAGCGCGCTGCAATGGTCCGAAGCGCTGGCCCTGGACCTACCGGCGATGGACCAAACACACATCGAATTCGTCGAGCTGCTGTCCGCCGTCGAGCAGGCCGGCGATGCGCAGCTGCTGCTCGCCTGGGACGCCCTGGTCGCCCACACCGAACAGCATTTCGGCCAGGAGGACGACTGGATGCAGGCCACCCGCTTCGCCGCCGGCAACTGCCACAGCACCCAGCACAGGGCCGTGCTGCAGGTGATGCAGGAAGGTGCCCGGCTGGGCCGCGGCGGCCGCCTGGACATCGTGCGCCAGATGGCTGCCGAGCTCGCCATCTGGTTCCCACAGCATGCCCAGAGCATGGACGCCTCGCTGGCCCAGCATCTGCGCCATGTGGCCTTCGATCCCGCGACCGGCCTGGTGCACAGGCCCGAGCACCTGCCCGAACAAGCGCTGCACGGCTGCGGGTCGCAGGCCTGCTGAGTTGATGCTATCGGCCGCGCGGGGGTACGGGACCGTTGACGACACGACCGCGGTGCTGAACAACTTGGATGGGCTTCCCCCATTTGGGGGCCCCCTTCAGAAGGATGGATGGACGGCCCCGCCTGATTGAAGATGGCGGCATGGCAAGTAGCGAGGCAAGCATGACCACCACCGCGCAATCGACCAGCCCCAACATCCTGACCCGCCTCGCGCAGGGCTCCGGCCTGTGGCTGGTGCCTGCGAGCAAAGATGCAGCCCCCTGCACCGACGGCATGGAGGTCAGCCTGATTCCCTGGCAGGAATGGGAAGAGGCCTGGAAGGCCAGCCAGCAGGGGCCGCAAGCGTCATTGAACTAGATGCCGGAGCGTCTCCATCAGGCAGGCGCCTGAGCGTATCAACTTGCAAGCAAGGAAGCCCGCACTGCGGAGATGTCTTTCGACATGCGCCTTCCCCCGGCAGACACCCAAGCTTTGAATCGTCGCAACCCTCCCTCTGATTCGCGAACATCACTTCGGGGAAGCGAAAAAAGGACCCGATTCGCAAGGATCGGGTCCTTTTCTATGCCCTGTACGTGGTCTGCCAGATTCGAGTCTATGGTGCCAGTCGACACTGTGCCCGTTGCCTGATGGGAAAGATGGTGGGCAGAAATGGAAAACGGGCCGCTAGGGCCCGTGTTTCCTTACTTCTTGGAGGAGAGGGGGG
>JADMJJ010000123.1:18544-21443 GCA_018780645.1 Burkholderiaceae bacterium | reverse complement strand
GCCCGCCCAGCCCGCCCAGCCCGCCCAGCCCGCCCAGCCCGCCCAGCCCGCCCAGTCGCCCTCGACTGCACACTCCATCTTGGTCCAACGACGCATGAATGTGCAGTTCCTCGCCTTGCCGCTGCTGCTGCTGATCGCCGCGTGGCTGCAGCCAAAGCACGAGCTGCCATGGCCGGCGTTTCACAGCGATCTGTGCGCCGCTGCCGGCCTGACCATGGCATGGTTGAGTTGGCTTCGACAGAGGGGCGCCGGCGGCGCGATCGAAGTGCCACGCTTGGCGCTGGCCATCCTGGTCGTGGCCATGGTGCCCTTGCTGCAGGCCGGCGCCGGCCTGATCCACTACGCTGGCGATGCGCTGATGGCCGCACTCTATTTGCTGGGGTTCGGGTTTGCGGTGCTTTTGGGGGCTCAGCTGGGTGCACATCCCTCCATTGCAGAGCGGCACTGGCACAGGATGACTGCCGCCGTCTTGCTGGCCTGCCTGCTCTGCGTTGGCATGGCGGGGGCGCAATGGTGGGGCTTGGACCTGCCAGGTACCTGGTTGCTGCGCATGACCCAGTACAGCCGCCCCTTTGCCAATCTGGCACAGCCGAATCTGTTGGCCAGCCTGCTGGTCTTGGGGCTGATCGCGGCCCTGGCGCTGCGCCAATCGCGCCATATCGGCTGGACCTGCCTGGCCTTGTGCACGGCATGTCTCGTGAGCGGCGTGGCCATGACTGGTTCGCGTGTGGCGCGCGTCGAGCTGCTTGTGCTGGCGGGCTGGCTGCTGTTGATGCGATCACGGACGGGTCTGCGTGCGGGCAGATTCGAGCTGATCGGCCTGTCCGGGCTCGGCTTCGCCATGCTGTGCCTATGGCCCTTGCTGGCGCAGGCCCCGCGGTTGGGGCGGGCCGTGGACACCGCACCACTGATGCTTGCGGGCGTGCGTGGCCTCCACTGGCAGGCGATGTTCGATGCGATTCAGCGCTCGCCCTGGTTCGGCTACGGCTGGAACCAGGTGGCGGTGGCGCAGTCCCGCGTCGCGCTGGATCATCCGGCCAGTCATGAGTTCATCGAGCACAGTCACAATCTGCCAATCGACCTGCTGGTGTGGAACGGCGCGCCGCTGGGTGGCCTGCTGATCGCCGGCCTGGGTCTGTGGCTGTGGCGCCAGTGGAGGGCTTGCCGCAGCCCTGGGGCCGCGCTGCTGCTCGGTGCGGTGCTGACACTGCTGACGCATGCGATGACCGAGTACCCGCTTGAGTACTTCTTCTTTCTGCTGCCCCTGGGGCTGATGATGGGTGGCTTGGAAGCTGTTGCGCCTGTGGGTTCGCCGCAGCCCCTGCCGCGCTGGGCCATCCTCTCGGCGATGGTCCCTAGTATTGGCCTGCTCGTCGCCGTGGCGCTGGAGTACCCGAACCACGAGCGGGCGCACCGGGCGATGCGGGAGACCTTGAGCGCGGGGCAGCCCTGGGAGACCGCCCCCCCGGCTGCGGCTCGGCCCATGCGCCTGCTCAATCAGCTTGAGGTGCTACCCACCTGGATGAGCGCCATGCCGCAAGCGCCACTGTCGAACGGCGAGCTGGAGGAACTCAAACGCGCAACCGAGCGCTTCGGCTACGCGCCGCTGTTGCTCCAGCGGGCTCGAGCCTTGTGTCTCAGTGGCGACGCCGAGGCCGCCGCGGCAAGCCTGGCCCTGCTTTGCAGACTGCACGGGCCGAAGGACTGTCAGGCCGCGATCACGCCGTTCAAGCTAGGTGTAAGCCCCTGCCGCTCCGCTGGTTGATCGATGCCAGAATGCGTCCCAAAGACGCAGGCAGGTGAGCCATTCCGGCCATCTGACCTGCCCACACAACAGGTGAGGAATGGTATGAAGAACACGATAGCGATGGCCTTGGTCGCGCTTGGATGCTGCGTCGGGGCGGCACAGGCACAGTTTTCCAGTGCGTCGCTGCCCGTCCCGCAGCCCGGAAGCAGCCAGGACAATCCCAGGACCCCCAATGCGACGATGGCCGTAGACATCGGCGCCGGGCAGTTTGTCTACCAATCGCGCTTTGTCTATTCAGCTGGGCAGCAGTGGTACGCGGCGCCGATTCAAGACGGCTTCCGAGTGAGTTTTCTGTCTCCCCAGCCCGGCCATGGTCTGCTGTCCATCACGGCTCCAATGGGCTTTGAGAACTTGACCGTCAAGGTGGACGGCCTGGTCTTGAGCAATGACCTTGATGGCGGTGCCAGCCTGCAGTTCGGTTCAGGCGTTCAGGCCTTCGAGATCAGCGGTGTGCTCAACGGCGTGGCAGCTGGCGCAGCGATGCCTGCCAGCTTTCCGTTGTTCATCAGCCAGCTCGGTTCGGCCTCCATGATGCTCTGGACCAGCCTTTCACCGATTCCCGAGACGGATACCTTTGTCATGATGCTGCTCGGCTTTGCCGTGGTCGGAGGCGTATTGCGCCGCCGCGGCGCCTAGCAGGGTTCAGATGCGCTGACCTTTGGCGCAGGCCGTGATCAGCTTGGCCAGCCGCGTTTGACGGGTCTCGGCCCGCTTCGCGCTGATCACCCGCCAGATATTCAGATGCTGGTAGCCGGGGGGCTGCGCCGCAAAGAACGCCCAGGCCGCCTTGTTCTTGCGGAACAGCGCCTCGTCCTCGGCACTCAGCTCGGCGTGGTTGGCCTGCTCGTAGGCATAGATCTTGGATTTGGCCTCACGCCGGTGAGCGTAGGCCTTCAGCCCCAGCTCGGTCATCCGGCCCTGTTCCTGCAGCACCCGCACGCGCTCGATATTGATCGCGCTCCAGGTCGAGGTCGGCTTGCGCGGCGTGAAGCGGATCTTGTAGCTCAGTTCATCGATGCGGGTGCGCACGCCGTCGATCCAGCCGACGCACAGCGCCTCATCGACCGACTCAGCCCAGGTCATGCTGGGCCG
>JADMJJ010000123.1:13746-18444 GCA_018780645.1 Burkholderiaceae bacterium | reverse complement strand
TCCAGCCGACGCACAGCGCCTCATCGACCGACTCAGCCCAGGTCATGCTGGGCCGGCCGGAATCGCGCTTGTGGAAGCCGACGATCAGCTCAGTCTCTATGGCGGCGTGTTCGCGAAGCCATATGCCGAACTCGGCCGGGGTGGCGAAGAAGGTGGGCATGCAGTAGCCAGCGGCTATTTGTCAGCGGTCAAGGTCTTGGCAAACGCCCGATTCTCGTAGGAGTTGCCCTGGATCGTATAGCTGGTGACGCCGATGTCCCGGTAGCCTTGGGTCGGATAGAAGGCGCGGGCGGCCGTGTTGCCGGACCAGGTGGTCAGCCACAGGCTGCTGGCGCCCCGCGAGTGCGCCAGTGCCTCGGCGCGGCTCAGCAGCTCGCGGCCCAGGCCCATGCGCTTGAAGTAGCGCTGAACGTACAGGCGCACCAGTTCAGCGGCGCCGGGCCGGGCCTCGTGGGGTGGCGCGCGGTCCAGCGTGAGTTCGGCGAAGGCGATCAGGTGGCCGGCGCGTTCGGCCAGGATGAAGGTCGTGGCCGGGTCCTGCAGGCGTCGGGCAAAGGCCTCGGGCGAGTAGATCTCCAAGGTCTCGCGGGCGAGGTCGGGGCGCATGCCGTTCAGCGTGTAGGTGTCGAGAAACACCTGCATGGCCAGCACGGCGATGCACAGTGCATCGTCGGGGCCGGCCAGGCGATATTCAACGGTCGATTCGCTCAAGCTTGCCTCAGATGCCAGGCCTTGGGTCGGGTGAAGGTGCTGATGCCGTAGGTGGACAGGGTCAGGCCGACACCGGAGTCGCCATGGCCCGACCAAGGCAGGCGGGGGCTGACGCGGTCACAGCAGTTCCAGTACACCGTGCCGGCGTTGACCTGGGCCAGCAGCGCCTTGGCCGCAGCCTCGTCGCGGCTGAACACGCCGGCGGTGAGGCCGTAGCGGGTGTCGTTCATCAGTTGCAGTGCCTCGGTGTCGCTGGCCACCTTCTGGATGCCGATGATGGGGCCGAAGCTCTCCTCACGCATCAGTTCCATCTCGTGGCTGACCTCGGTGAACACGGTCGGGGCGAACCAGTTGCCGGGGCCAGGCAAGACATGCCCCCCGGTGCGCAGTGTGGCGCCCCGGGCCTTGGCATCGGCCACCTGGCGCTCCAGCAGTGCCAGCTGCGGCGCGCGGGTGATGGCGCCGATATAGGTGCCGGCGTCGAGCGGGTCGCCCTGCTTGAAGGTGGCCACGGTGGCCAGGAAGTGCTCGACAAAGGCATCGTGGACGCTCTCGTGCACATATATGCGCTCGACCGAACAGCAACTCTGGCCGGTGTTGTACATCGCGCCATCGGCCAGCGATTCGGCGGCGATCTTGGCGTCGGCGTCATGGCGCACATAGGTCGGGTCCTTGCCGCCCAGCTCCAGCTGCAGCTTGATGTTGAAGCGGCCGGCGACGGCCTGCGAGATGCGCGCGCCGGTGCCATAGGAGCCGGTGAAGAACACGCCGTCGATGTTTTGCGCCAAAAGCGCCTCGCCGACCGGTCCGGCACCGACCAGCGGCACGAACACGTCCTCGGGCACGCCGGCGGCATGGAGCAGGCGGGCGATGTGCAGGCCCGTCAGCGTGGCGAACTCGGAGGGCTTGTAGAGCACTACATTGCCGGTCAGCAGCGCCGGCACGAACACATTGGCGCCTACGAAGAAGGGGTAGTTCCAGGCCGAGATATTGGCGATCACGCCCAAGGGGGCGTGGCTGATCTGCTCGGTCATTCCGCCATCGGCGAAGACCTGTTCGGTCTGCAGCGCCTGATCCACCTGGGCGAGGAAGAAGTCGATGCGCGGCAGCAGGCCGTTGAGTTCGTTGCGGGCCTGGGAGATAGGCTTGCCGACCTCGCTGGTCAAGGTGGCAGCCAGCTGATCGATCTCGGCCACCAGGCCGGCGCGAAAGCGGGTGATCGCGGCGACGCGTTCGCTCAGTGGTCTCGCGGCCCATGCTGGCTGGGCGGCACGGGCTGCGGCGGCCTTGCGGGCCACGCTGGCGGCGTCATCGGCCGGGATCTCGGTGATCAGCGCACCGGTGGCGGGGTTGTGGATGGCGAGTGTGCTCATGCTTGTTCCTGTTGGGCCGGATCGCGCTTGCGGGCGACGGCGGCCAGATAGTCTTGCAGCAGCGCGGCGTCGTTCAACACGCTGGTATCTGCGGGGTCATGGAATTCGGGGTGCCACTGCACGGCGGCCACGAACGAGGGGCCGGTCCAGCGCACGGCCTCTATCATGCCGTCGGCCGGGGCGGTGGCCTCGACGACGAAGTCGGGCGCCAGATCCTTGATGCCCTGGTGGTGCACGCTGTTGACCCTGGCCTCCTGCTGGCCCGCATACAAGTCCGCCAGCCGCGTGCTGGGGCAGAAGTGGATCTGATGGAAGTTCTGGTCATACAGCGCGGCGTCGCGGTGTGTCAGCGCGCCGGGCTTTTGCGTGGCAATGTCCTGCAGCAGGGTGCCGCCAAAGGCCACGTTCAGCAGCTGCAGGCCGCGGCACACACCCAGCACCGGCTTGCCGGCGGCGACAAAGGCTCTGGCCAGCGCGATCTCGTATTCATCGCGGATGCGGTCGCCGCTCCACTGGGCCTTGAGCGGCTCCTCGCCATAGCTGCCGGGCCAGACATCCGAGCCGCCCATCAGCACCAGGCCATCCAGCCATTGGGCGTAGTCGGCCAGGCTCACGTCCGAGCGCTGGGTCGGCCCCGCAGGCGACGGAATCATCACCGGCAGCGCGCCGCCGCTCATCAGCCAGTGCGCGACCGACTGCTCGATGTACTGCAGAGTCTTGCCGGTGAAGATGGGCCGGGCCGGATCGGCATGGAAGAAGCAGGCGGAGATGCCTATCTTCGGGCGAGAGAAATTGGAGTCTGACCCCATTTAGAGGGCCTCCTGGAACAGGCGCTGGAAGTCGGCGGCGGTGCAGGGGCGGGGGTTGGTCTGGTGGCAGATGTCGGCGGCGGCGATCTCGACCAGGCGGGGCAGGTGTTCGGTCTTGACTCCGTGGTCGGCCAGGCGGGTGGTGATGCCTATGCTTTGCTTGAGCTGCTTCAGCCAGGGTACGAAGGCTGCGGCGCCGCCAGCGACACCGGCCACATGGGCCAGCTCGGCGAACTTAACCTCGGCGGCCTCGAAGTTCCAGGCCAGCACGGTGTCCAGCATCAGCGCATTGGCCAGACCGTGGTGCAGGTTGTTGACGGCACCCAGCGCGTGGGCGCAGGAGTGCACGGCGCCCAGGTCTTTCTGGAAGGCGATGGCGCCCATCATCGAGCTCATCATCATGTCGCTGCGGGCGGCCAGATTGCCGGGCTCCTTGACGGCCGTGAGCAGCGCGCGTGCGGCGATGCGCGTGCCCTCCAGCGCGATGCCGTCGCACAGCGGGTGGTAGGCCGGCGACAGATAGCTCTCGACGTTGTGCGTCAGCGCATCGATGCCGGTGGCGGCGGTGATGGCCGGCGGCAGGGCCAGGGTCAGCTCCGGGTCGGCGAACACGGCGCGGGCCAGGATCTTCGGGCTGAACACGGTGCGCTTGATGTGCGTGTCGTCCTCGGACACGACGCTGGAGCGGCCGACCTCGGAGCCGGTGCCCGAGGTGGTGGGCAGGGCGATGAAGTAGGGCAGCTCCGCAGTGATGGGCCGCACCTGCGGATGGTCCCAGACGTATTCGATGATGTTGCCCTCATGCGTGGCCGCCAGGCCGACGATCTTGGCCACGTCCAGCGCCGCGCCGCCGCCAAAGCCGATCACGCAATCGGCCTGATGGGCGCGGTAGGCGGCTGCACCCGCCATCACCTGCGAGGCGGTCGGGTTGCCCATCACGCCATCGAATACGGCGACGTCCAAGCCACCCAGATGACTGCGGAACTCGGCCAGTACCGGCAGCGCGGCAAGCGCCTTGTCGGTGACGATCAGCGGGCGCTTCAGGCCCTGGGCCAGCAGATGCTCGGCCACCAGCTTGCGCGCACCGGCGCCGAACAGGATGGCGGTGGGAAAGGAGAAACGGGTGATGCTCATGGCTTTGGCTTGGGTTGCGAGAACGGGTGGTCACTGAGCCACGAAATGGGGCTCGGCGGGCAGATTCGGTGGGTTGTAGCTGGCGCGCAGCTGCTGGTGCTGCCGCACGCTGATGTGTATCTTGCTCTCGGGTGCGATGGCGCGCGGCTGGCCCAGCAGGCTCCACTTCAGCAGCGGCCATCGGGTGCCCTGGTTGCGGCCCTGGCGGTCGATCTGGCGGCGCGGCAGCAGCCCTTCGGCCAGCCACCAGGCGCCGGTCAGCGATTGGTGCTGGGCGGCTCCGGGGTTGGGTGCCACATAGCGGCCGCCGCCCCCGCCCAGCAGCCGGGTCACCCGGGCCTCGTCCAGCGGCAGGCCCAGGGCGCGGGTCTGGTCCAGCATCCACTGCAAGCTGATCTTGGACAGCCCGCTCTCCGCCTCCGGGTAGCCACCGCCCACATCGGAGTGCACGCCGGCAAACCAGACCTCGTGCACATCGCTTCGGCCCGGCGTGCCCCACAAGTTGGTGCGAAAGAAGCAGCGCCGCTCGTCGATGGACACCGCATGGCGCACATAGGCCACCGCGTCGTTGCTGGCCGTCCAGGGCAGCACAGTCCAGCGCCTGAACCAGCCGATCGACTTGACGGTGTCGAACAGTCCCAGGCAGTGCACCGGGCAGGGCCGGCAGAACT
>JADMJJ010000123.1:0-13646 GCA_018780645.1 Burkholderiaceae bacterium | reverse complement strand
GCCCAGAAGCCATCGACCAGGCGCTTGTAGCTGTTGATGGTCGGCCAGAACATCGGCGCGAACTCCATCAGGCATTGCACCTGGCCGGCCAGATAGCTCTCGAACAGCTGGCTCATGCCCTTGCTGGACTTGCCTCGATTGGCATCGAAGAAGACGTTCTGCTTGCCGTCCGACAGGCTCTGGTGGATGTGGCCGCTGCAGCCGGGGTAGTCCTTGCTCCACTTGGCCATGAAGCTGGGCATGATGCCGAAGCGCTGGCCTATCTCCTTGGCCCCGGTCTTGAACAGGATGGCGCGGTCGGCCTGCTCAAGCGCCTCGCTGAAGGCGATCGCCGCCTCGTAGACGCCAGGGCCGGTCTCAGTGTGCAGGCCCTCGATGGGCACATTGAAGGCGGCCATCTGGTCCATCAGCGCATTGAAGAACTCGCGGTTGCCGTTCATGCGCAGCAGCGAATAGCCGAACATGCCCGGCGTCAGGTTGGTGGGGCCCACGCCCTTCTTGTCGGCCCAGCTCTGCGGTGTTTCCAGGAAGTTGAACCACTCGAACTCCATGCCGGTCATGACCTGGAGGCCAAGGGCCTCGGCGCGCTTGAGTACGCGCTTGAGGATCTGGCGCGGGCAGACGGGGAAGGGCGTACCGTCGGCATTGATGAACTCGCCGAGGAAGAAGGGCACGCCCTCGTCCCAAGGCACATGGCGTGCGGTGTTCAGGTCGATGCGGGCCAGCGCGTCGGGGAAGCCATGCTGCCAGCCAGTGACCTCGGTGTTGTCGTAGCACTGGTCGCCCGAGTCCCAGCCGAACACGACGTCGCAGAAGCCGAAGCCGGATTCGGCCGCGCCGAAGAACTTGTCGCGATGCAGCAGCTTGCCGCGCAGGACGCCGTCAATGTCGCTGACGGCGACCTTGACCTTGCCGGTGTTGCTGGCACGCACGGCGGCCAGTGCCGGGTGCTCGGAGGGGGAGTTGCGTGTTGCCATCTGATCCTGCCAATGACGTGGGTTGAACAAGGTTTCAGCGCGAGGCCTTGGTGGCCAGCTGCTGGGCAAACTCCTCCTCGGGCGAGAGTATCAGGTGCTTGCGGCCAACCAGCGCAAAGTAGGTGATGCCGATCGCAAACCACAGCGCCACCCACAGCACGCCATCGCGGTACAGCGGGTCGCTGAGCTGAAAATACAGGGTCACGACGGCGATGGCAACTGTCAGCGCCGCGCCGGGCACACCCAGCGGGCTGCGGTAGGGGCGCTCCATCTGCGGCAGCTTGCTGCGCAGCCGGATGAAGGACAGGGCCTGCATGATGTAGGAGAACATGGCGCCGAACACCGCCATATTCAGCAGTGTGCCGCCGATCACCGCCGCGCCCTTGTCGGCGCCGAGGGTGAACCACAGTACGAACATCACCGCCAGGGCCAGCACCGAGCCCAGCATCATCGCCAGGTGCGGCGTCTTGCGGCTGCCGTGCGTGACCGACAGCACCGAGGGGAAGTAGCCGGCGCGGCTCAGCGAATAGATCTGCCGCCCCTTGGCGAAGATGATGGTGTGAAAGCTCGCCACCAGGCCCAGGACGGCCACCAGGGCCAGGGCCTTGGCGATGCCGTCGCCATAGATCGCCTTGAAGCCGTCCAGCAGCGGCTCGCCCGATTTGGCCAGCTGGTGCGATCCAATGCCGGCCACCGAGGGGTTGAGCCACAGAATCATGAAGGCCGAGACGATCAGGGTGAAGATGCCGGCCAGGATGCCGCGCGGCATGTCGCGCTTGGGGTCGACCGACTCTTCGGCGGCCAAGGGCAGCTGCTCAATGGCCAGGAATAGCCAGACGGCAAAGGGCAGGCAGGCCAGCACACCGCTCAGGCCCAGCGGCAGCAAGGGGCCACGGCCCTCGGGCAACAGTGCGCCGCCTTCGCCCACATTCATCGCCCAGCGGGCGAAGTCGATGTTGGGCAGGGCGCTGACCCAGAACACCACCAGGCAGGCCAGGGCCAGCAAGGTGATGACCACGGTGACCTTGAACGACAGCTCGACGCCGATGATGTTCAGGCCCACGAAGACGATGTAGAAGCCCACCCACCACAGCGGCAGATAGTCAGGCGCGGTGCCGAAGATGCCGGCCATATAGCTGCTGATGAAGTAAACGATCACCGCTGGCGTCAGCACGTATTCGACGTTCTCCGACAGCCCGGTCAGAAAGCCGCCCCAGGGCCCCATCGCGGTGCGCGCGAACGAATAGGCACCGCCGGTGTGCGGCAGCGCCGGCGACATCTCGGCCAGCGAGAAGGTCAGGCCCAGGTACATCACCGCGATGATGACGGTGGCGATCAGCATGCTGCCCCAGCCATTGGCCAGGCCCAGGTTCCAGCCCGAGAAATGGCCGGAGATGACGGCGCCGACCCCCAGCGCCCACAGCGACCAGACGCCGGCATAGCGGCGCAGGCCGCGCTTGTCGAAATAGCCCTGATCGACCTTGTTGTAGCTCACTCCCTGTGTGTCCGACATGCAAGCCTCCTTGGCGTTTTTAGCAAATAGGAATCGCGTCCGAGGCAGTGTGGGTGGTCGTGGCGGCCTGCGCTATCCCATTTCGGCAATCGACTCGGCAACTCGGTGTAAACACTGCGGACCTTGGCCACCGGCTGTTCGCACAATGGCGCTCTTATGCAGGCTGCTCAGCACCCGTTGGCACGACCCGGCACCGCCACACCGCTGCGGGAGGCCGTCTATGGCGATGTTGACGAGCAGGCGGCAGCGCTGAGCGGCTGGAACCAGAGCTATCTGCAACTGCAGGCCGGCGGTTTCAGTGGCCGCATCCGCCGCATCGATCTGGGCGGGCTGCACCTGTTCATCGAGGATCTGCAGGCCTCGGTGCTGCAGACCGGCTGCCTGGCCGAGGGCGTGCTGGCCCTGGGCGTGCCGCTGCGCAGCCGGGCGCCGGGCCTGTTCTGTGGCCGGCCCTGCGGCGAGGATGCGCTGCATGTGTTCTCGGGCCGCTCGGGCTTCGAGTTCCGCTGTGCCGGCGATCACCAGATGCTGGGCATCGAGCTGGTGCCGACCGAGTCGGGTCTGAACTTCGGTAGCCAAGCCGGTTTGCGCAACGCTGCACCGCAGGCGCTGCGCAGCCTGATGCTGAATGTGTTCGAGACGGCACAGGCACGGCCCCAATCACTGGCCGAGGCCGCCGTGCGCGCGCGAATGAGCGACGCCTTGCTGGACCGCATCAGCGCACTCAGCGATGCGCCTTCCGACGAAGAGGTTTCACCCGACGGCCACTGGCTGTGGTTTAGCCGGGCCCGCGAGCTGATCGCAGCCGATCTGCAGCAGCCGCCGACGGTGGCTCAGCTGTGCGAGCAGCTGGGTACCAGCCGGCGCAGCCTGCAGCTGGCCTTCCAGCGCGTGCTGGGCGTCAGCCCCCTGGCCTATCTGCGCGCGGCCCGGCTGGGTGCGGCCCGGCGCAGCCTGAAGACGGCTGCGTCGGTGACCGAGGCGGCCACCCAGCTGGGCTTCTGGCACTTCGGCCATTTCGCCAAGGACTACCAGGCGATGTTCGGCGAACTGCCCTCGCAGACCCACCGGCGGCATCAACCGCCCGGTTGATTCGGATCAGCGGGCAATGCCCATCTCGGCCAGCACCTCGGCCACCGCATTGACGGCCTGCTGCATCTCCATGCGGCCGATGGCGCCTATGCAGCCGACGCGGAAGGTCTCCACCTGGGTCAGCTTGCCCGGGTAGAGCAGAAAGCCCCGGTCCTTGGCCGCCTGGTAGAAGCGTTTGAAGTCATAGGCCGGATGCTGCGGCGCATGGAAGGTGACGATGATGGGCGCCTGCACCTCCGGCGCCAGAAAGGGCCTCAGCCCCAGCGCCTTCATGCCAGTGATCAGCGTCTGGTAGTTGTCAACGTAGCGGGCCAGGCGGGCAGGCTGGCCGCCTTCCTCGCGGTACTGCTCCATCGCCTCGGCCAGGGCCACCAGCACATGGGTGGGCGGGGTGAAACGCCACTGGCCGGTCTTCTCCATGTACTGGTACTGGTCGAACAGGTCCATGGCCAGCGACTGGCTGTTGCCGGCGCATTGCTCCAGCACCGCCTTGCGCAGCAGCACAAAGCCCATGCCGGGCACGCCCTCCAGGCATTTGCCGCTGGCGGCGATCAGTGCGTCGATGCGGCTGCTGCGGCAGTCGATGGGCAGGGCGCCGAAGCTGCTCATCGCGTCGACGATCAAGCCCTTGCCGCGCTTCTCGCACACGGCCGCCACCTCGGGCAGCGGATTGAGCACGCCGGTGCCGGTCTCGCAATGGATCAGGATCACATGGCTGATGCTGGCGTCGGCCTCCAGCCTGGCCTCCAGCGCCTGCGGGGAGACGGGTGACTCTTCCGGGAACTCCAGCACCGTGGCGCGGCGGCCCATCAGCTGGGTCAACCTCGCGGCGCGTTTGCAGTAAGCGCCGTTGTCCAGTATCAAGACATGGCCCTCGCGCGGCACGACGGTGGCCACCGCGGCCTCGACGCTGAAGGTGCCGCTGCCCTGCAGCGGCACGACGACATGGCTGTCCTGGCCGTGCACCACCTCCAGCAGGCCGGCGCGCACCTTCGCGGTGACGGCGATGAAGTCACTGTCCCAGGAGCCCCAGTCCTTGAGCATGGCCAGCTTGGTGCGCAGGGTGGTGGTCAGCGGGCCGGGGGTGAGGAGGATGCGGTCGCGGTCCATCGATGTCTCCGAATGGGGTAGGTAGCCCGGATGAAATCCGGGATGCAAAGCGGGTTCAAGCTCTCCAAGCCTGCGTGCGCCTGTTGACGAACCAGCCCAGCAGCATGAACAACAGCGTGGCGGTGGCGCAGACGATGGCAATCAGCACCGCCATCGCCGCGGCGGCGCCGGTCTCGCCGGCTTCGTCGAGGTTCAGGATGGCGATGGACGCGACCTTGGTCTCGGGCGAGTACAGGAACACCATGGCCGAGATCGTCGTCATCGCGTTGACGAAGAAGTAGCGGGCGATGTCGATCAGGGCCGGCGTGCAGATCGGCAGCGTGACGCGCCAGAAGGTCGTGTAGAAGGGCACCTTCAGCGAGGCCGAGACCGATTCGAACTCGCCGTCCAGGGCCTTCAGCGCCGTCACCGCCGTCAGGTGGCCGGTGGTGTAGAAGTGGACGATGGTGGCCAAGGTCATCAGCGCCAGCGACTGGTACATCCAGTTCAGCGGGTTGCCGGGCTTGTTGAAGAAGAAGATATAGCCCAGGCCCAGCACCAGGCCGGGCACGGCCATCGGCAACATGGCCAGCAGGCGCACGACGCCGCGCACGCTGTCCAGCCCCTTGGTCTTCTCCAGCATATAGGCGGCGACGAAGACCAGGGCCGTGCCGAAGAGCGCCGTGCCCGCCGCGACCTTGAGGCTGTTGATGAAGCCCACGCCGACCTCGGCGTCCACCAAGCCCATCACATAGTGGCGCCAGCTGGGGCTCAGGTCATAGGGCCAGAAGGTGGCGAACGAGGCGAACACCGCCATGCCCAGCACGGCCAGTATCAGCAGCGAACTGCACGTGCAGTAGGCCGTCATCAGCGCATCGAACACCGGTGCCTTCTTGGGCTTGTAGGGCACGGCACGGGCGCTGAGCATGGCCGTCTGCTTGCGCTGTATGAAGTGGTCGACGCCGAAGGTCAGGAAGGCCGGCGTCAGCAGCAGCAGGGCGACGACGGCGCCGCGCTGGAAGTCCTGCTGACCTATCACCAGCTTGAACACATCGGTGGCCAGCACATTGAAGTTGCCGCCTATGACCTTGGGAATGCCGAAGTCGGTGATGACGAGGGTGAAGGTCACGAGGCCCGCCGAGATCAACCCGTACTTGGCGCCGGGCAAGGTGATGGTGAAGAACTTGCGGCGGGCGCTGGTCCCCAAAGCGTCGGCAGCCTCATACAGCCGCGCATCGGCCAGGCTCAGCGCGGTGATCAGAATCATCAGCGCATGGGGGAAGACGCTGAACACCTCGGCCAGCACAATGCCGGTGGGTCCGTAGATCTGGTCCATGCCCGCGGCGGTGAGCCAGCTCTTCAGCACGCCCTGGTTGCCGAACCAGTAGATCAGCGAAATGGCCGACAGCAGCGAGGGCGCCAGCAGCGGCACCAGGGTGATGGTGCGAAACAGCGGCTTGAAGCGCATGCAGCTGCGTGTCAGCGCGTACGCGAACACAAAGGCCAGGGGCAGGGTGATCAGCGTGACAAGACCCGACACCCAGAGGCTGTTCCACAGCGAGTCGAGCAGGGCGGGCGTCTGTGCGTAGGCGATGAAGTTGGCCAGACCAACGTACTTTTCGCCAGCGTCCTGCACCGACTGCAGCAGTATCGTCAGCAGCGGCGCGGCCAGAAAAGCCAGCAGCAGCGCCAGCACGAGCAAGAGCGTCAGGTGGGCGATGCGCTCGCTCCAGTGCGTGCGCTGCCGCACCTTGGGCAGCAGCGGGCTCAGGCTGGCACTCATTGAAACACCCGCATCCGCTCGGGCAGCAGACGCAGCGGCAGCCGGCCGCCGACCTCCAGCTGTTGCTCCGCCAGGAAGTTCAGCGACAGATAGACCGTCAGCCTGTGCTCGCCCAGCGCGGCGCTCTTCACCCGCACCAGGCAGAACGAGCCCATGAATTCGATCTTGTCGATCTCGGCGTCGAACACATTCGAGTCGCCCGCGGCAATCGGCCTGGCCAGCACATCCTCGGGCCGCAGATAGATCTTCACCTCATGGCCGCCGGAGCCATTGATGCCGCCCTCATGCCGGCATTCGAAGCTCTGCTCGCCGATGCGCACCCGCCCCGGGCCCTCGAGCCGCGCGGGCAGGGCGTTGATACGGCCGACGAAATCGGCCACGAACAGCGAGCTCGGGTCGCGGTACACATCCATTGGCGTGCCGACCTGCTCGATCGCACCATGCTTCATCACGACGATGCGGTCGGCCACCGACAGCGCCTCTTCCTGGTCGTGCGTGACCATGATGGTGGTCACGCCCAGCTTGCGCTGCAGGCTGCGTATCTCCTGGCGCAGACGCACCCGCTCCAGCGCGTCCAGCGCCGACAGCGGTTCGTCCAGCAGCAAGAGGCCCGGCGCGGTGGCCAGTGCCCGCGCCAGCGCAATGCGCTGCTGCTGGCCGCCCGACAGCTGGCTGGGGTATTTGGCTTCGCTGCCCGGCAGGCCGACGAGCTTGACCAGCTCGGTGACGCGCTCGCGTATCTGCGCCCGCGGCTGGCGGCGGTTGACCAGGCCATAGGCCACGTTGTCGGCCACACTCAGATTCGGGAACAGCGCGTAGGACTGGAACACGATGCCGTAGTCGCGTCCGGCCGGCGGCAGCAGCGAGATGTCGCGGCCCGCCTGGGTGATAGTGCCGGCGCTTTGCACCTCCAGCCCGGCGATGATGCGCAGCAGCGTTGTCTTGCCACAGCCCGAGGGGCCGAGAAAGCAGATGAACTCGCCCTTGTGGATGTCGAGATTGACGCCCTGCAGGGCGGTGAAGGCGCCGAATTCCTTGCGTATGCCGGACAGGCGCAGATAGGGTTCTGGGTTCAAAGGGCGGGCCCGGAAAAACAACGAACAAAGGCGTAGCCCGTATGGAGGCCGCAGGCCGCAATGCGGGGTCTGCCTACTTCACACAAACCCCGGATTGCGCTGCGCTTCATCCGGGCTACGACTGGCTGGCGAAGAGGCTTACTTCTTCGGCTCGGACTTGGCGTTGTAGCGGCGCGTCCACTCGGCCAGGATGCGCTCGCGGTTGCTGGCGGCCCAGTCGAAGTCCATCTTCACCAGGCGTTGCTCATAGTCCTTGGGCACATTGGCCAAGGGAGCTGCCACGCCCGGCTGGGCGGTGATGGCGAAGTTCTTGCCGTAGAGCAGCATCGCGTCCTTGCTCGAGGCCCAGTCGGCCAGCTTCTTGGCGGCGTCCAGCTTCTTCGTGCCCTTGTGGATGGCAAAGGCCTCGATGTCCCAGCCCAGACCCTCCTTGGGGAAGATCAGCTCGATCGGTGCGCCCTTGGCCTTGTTGGCATTGGCACGGTACTCGAACGAGATGCCGGCGACGAATTCGCCGCTTGCAGCCATGTTGCAGGGCTTGGAGCCGGAGTGGGTGTACTGCGCGATGTTCTCGTGCAGCTTGTCCATGAACTCCCAGCCGCCGCCCTTGCCGTCCTTGTCGCCCCACAGGGTCAGCCAGGCGGTGACGTCGAAGTAGCCAGTGCCCGAGGACGCCGGGTTGGGCATCACGACCTGACCCTTGAACTCGGGCTTCAGCAGATCCTTCCAGGTGGTCGGCACCGGGATGTTGCGCTTCTTGGCCTCGACGGTGTTGAAGCAGACGGTGGCGCCCCAGATGTCCATGCCGAACCAGGCCGGCGGGTTCTTCTTGTCACGGTACTGACTCATGATCGCGTCAAGATTCAGCGGGCGGTAGGCCTCCAGCATGCCTTGCTTGTCCATCAGGGCAAGGCTGGTGGCGGCCACACCCATCACCGCATCGGCCTGGGGATTGGCTTTTTCGGCCAGCAGCTTGGCGGTGATGACGCCGGTGGAGTCGCGCACCCAGCGGATGTCGATGTCGGGATAGGCCTTGTTGAAGCCTTCCTGGTAGGCCTTGAGCTGGTCGGTCTCGAGCGCGGTATAGACCAGCAACTGGGTTTTTTGCGCCTGGGCTGCGCCCGCAATGGCCAACAGGGCGGCCAGCGTGATCAGCTTCTTGTAACCCGGTGTCTGCATGGAGAACTCCTAGCGATGTTGTAGTGGGACAGAGAAACAGCGAGCGTGCCAAGGCGTTGTGACATGGCGATGACGCGAATCTATGCTTGACCACAATTGACTGTCAATCGTATTTTCCAGATTGTTGACAATTTACATTCCATCCGATTCAATCCAGTGCATGAACATGGACCCTCACCACAAGATCGCCCTGTTGCAGTCCAGTTCGCTCACCACCGTGGTGCAGCAGGAGATCGAGCGCACCATACTGAGCGGTGAGCTGGAGCCGGGCGCCAAGCTGATCGAGGCGGCGCTGGCCGAGCGCCTGGGCGTGTCGCGCGGGCCGGTACGCGAGGCCTTTCGCATGCTCGAGGAGGCCGGCCTGGTGCGCCAGGAGAAGAACCGCGGTGTGTTCGTGCGCCATATCCCGCTTGACGAGGCGATGGAAATCTTCGAGATGCGCGCGATGATGGACGAGGCGGTGGGCCGCAAGCTGGCCGCCGCCGTGACGCCCGAGCAGATGAAGCAGATGAGGGCCATGGTCGACGAGATGGAGCGGGCGGTGAAGGCCGGCGACGTCGATGCCTACCACCTCCTGAACCTGCAGTTCCATGACCGCCTGGTCGAGTTCTCCGGCAACCGCAAGCTCATCGCGCTGTACCGCAAGCTGATCAACGAGCTGTCGCTGTTCCGCCGCCTGAACCTGTCGGACGGCAAGCAGCTGCCGCAGTCGGCCCAGGAGCACCGCGCCATCCTGAAGGCGATTGCCTCGGGCGACCCCGATCTGGCCGGCCAGGCCATGCGCGCCCATGTGGAGGACAGCAAAGCGCGCACGCTCAAGAACAACGGCCATCACCCCGAGATCGCGGCAACGCCCAAACGCCGCGCCCCAGCCAAGAAAGCGACCCCAGCATGACGATTGAAGTCAACCAGCGCAGCTACAAGCTGCCCAGCCACCCGACCGTGGTGGTGTGCATCGACGGCTGCGAGCCTGACTACTTCGCCCAGGCGGTGGCCGCTGGCGACATGCCCTGGCTCAAGCACACCTTGCACGACGACACGGCACTGATCGCCGACTGCGTGATCCCCAGCTTCACCAACCCGAATAACCTGTCCATCGTCACCGGTGCGCCGCCGGCGGTGCACGGCATCTGCGGCAACTATCTGTTCGATGTCGAGAGCGGCACCGAGGTCATGATGAATGACCCCAAATGGCTGCGCGCACCCAGCATCCTGGCGGCGCTGTCCAAGGCCGGCAAGACCTGCGCGGTGATCACCGCCAAGGACAAGCTGCGCAAGCTGCTGGGCCATGGCATGCAGGGCGGCATCTGCTTCTCGTCCGAGAAATCCGATGCGGTCACCATGGAGGAGAACGGCATCGCCGACGTGCTGGGCCTGGTCGGCCGGCCGGTGCCCGATGTCTACAGCGCCGAGCTGTCGGAGTTCGTGTTCGCCGCCGGCGTGCAGCTGATGCGCCAGCAACGGCCCGATTTCATGTATCTCTCGACCACCGACTACATCCAGCACAAGCATGCACCGGGCACGCCCGGGGCCAACGCCTTCTACGCGATGATGGACGGTTATCTGGCCGAGCTCGACGAGCTGGGCTGCGTGATCGTGCTCACCGCCGACCATGGCATGAACGCGAAGACGCGCATGGATGGCTTGCCCGATGTGATCTATCTGCAGGACCTGCTGGACGGCTGGCTGGGCGCGGCCGCCGCCCGCGTGATACTGCCGATCACCGACCCCTATGTGGTGCATCACGGCGCGCTGGGCTCGTTTGCTACCGTCTATCTGCCCGCAGGCACCGATGCGCAGGCCTTCTGCGACCGCTTGCTCAAGCAGCCCGGCGTCGAACTGGCCCTGCCGCGTGCAGCGGCCGCGGAGCGCTTCGAGTTGCCGGCCGACCGCATCGGTGATGTCGTCATCGTCTCCGAGCGCTCCACGGTGCTGGGCACCTCGGCCGCGCGCCACGACCTGTCGGCGCTGGAGGTGCCTCTGCGCTCGCACGGCGGTGTGTCCGAGCAGCGCGTGCCGCTGATCATGAACCGCAAGGCCACCGGCCTGGATCCGCTGCGCCGCTGGCGCAATTTCGATGCCTTCGAGCTGGCGCTGAATCATGGCCAATGAATTTCGTAGCCCGGATGCAATCCGGGGGCAATTGATGACGGAACCCCGGATTGCATCCGGGCTACGTGAGGGGGTATGACGATGCGTGTTGAATCCTTGCGCATGGGCGGCGAGAAGATCGGCGCCGACCGGCTTGGCGACCGCGTCATCACCGTGCACAACCCCTATAGCGGCACGGTGGTAGGCACGGTGCCAAAGGCTACGCTGGAGGAAGTGCGCCAGGCCTATGAGATCGCCCATGCCTACAAACCGAAGCTGACCCGCTTTGAGCGCGCCAACATCCTGAACAAGGCCGCGGCCCTGGTGCGCGAGCGCACGGCCGAGATCTCGGCGCTGATCACCGCCGAGGCGGGTCTGTGCGTCAAGGACTCGACCTACGAGGCCGGCCGCGTCGCCGATGTGCTGACCTTCGGCGCAATCGAGGTCCTGAAGGACGATGGCCAGACCTTTTCGTGTGACCTGACGCCCCACGGCAAGAAGCGCAAGGTCCACACGCTGCGCGAGCCGCTGCTGGGTGTGATCACCGCCATCACGCCGTTCAACCATCCGATGAATCAGGTGGCGCACAAGGTCGTGCCCAGTATCGCCACCAACAACCGCATGGTGCTCAAGCCCTCGGAGAAGGTGCCGCTGTCGGCGCTGCTGTTCGCCGACATCCTCTATGAGGCCGGCCTGCCGACCGAGATGCTGGCCGTGATCACCGGCGATCCGAGGGAGATCGCCGATGAGATGCTGACGAATCCGCGCGTCGATCTGATCACCTTCACCGGCGGTGTGGCCATCGGCAAGTACATCGCGTCCAAGGCCGGCTACCGCCGGGTGGTGCTGGAGCTGGGCGGCAACGACCCCATCATCGTGATGGAAGACGCCGACCTGGACGAGGCCTCGACGCTGGCCGTGCAGGGCTCGTACAAGAACTCCGGCCAGCGCTGCACCGCCGTCAAGCGGATGCTGGTCCATGCCAGCGTGGCCCAGCGCTTCACCGATCTGGTGGTGGACAAGACCCGGGCCTGGCGCTTCGGCGACCCGGCCGATGCCAGGCAGGACATGGGCACGGTGATCGACGAGGCGGCCGCGCGCTTCTTCGAGTCCCGCGTCGATGAAGCCATCGCCCAGGGCGCACGGCTGCTGCAGGGCCATGCGCGCGTCGGTGCGCTGTTCGCACCGACGGTGCTCGACCGCGTCGACCCCCGCATGCTGTTGGTGCACGAGGAAACCTTCGGCCCGGTGTCGCCCATCATCACGTTCGCCACCATCGACGAAGCGATTGCCATCAGCAACGGCACGGCCTATGGCCTGTCGTCGGCGGTGTGCACCAACCGGCTGGACTACATCACCCGCTTCGTCAGCGAACTGCAGGTGGGCACCGTCAATGTGCGCGAGGTGCCTGGCTACCGATTGGAGCTGACCCCATTCGGGGGCATCAAGGACTCGGGCTTGGGGTACAAGGAAGGGGTTCAGGAAGCGATCAAGAGCTTCACGAACACGAAAACCTATTCCTTGCCCTGGTGACGGTCCTTAGCCTTTGCGGGATAGACCTTGCCGTTCAAGGCAAGCTCTGTCCCCAACTGACTGTAAGAGTTGAATGCAACATCTGCTGAATTTGCTGGCCGCGATCGCCTTGCTGGTGTGGGGCACGCATATCGTGCGCACCGGGGTGCTGCGCCTGTTTGGCGCGAACCTGCGCCAGGTCTTGCGCCAGAGCGTCAGCAACCGGTTGTATGCGGTGCTGGCCGGCATAGGCGTGACCAGCGTCGTGCAGTCCAGCACGGCCACCTGTCTGATCGTGGCCTCCTTTGTCGGCAGCGGGCTGATCTCCACCGCCTCCGCGCTGGCGGTGATGCTGGGGGCCGATATGGGCACCTCGCTGATGGCGGTGGTGTTCTCGTTCGACCTGTCCTGGCTGTCGCCGCTGCTGATCTTCGTCGGCGTGGTGATGTTCATCTCGCAGGAGAAGAGCACCGCAGGGCGGCTGGGCCGGGTCTTGATAGGCCTGGGCGTGATCACCCTGGCCCTGCAGCTGATCGTCGGCGCGACCAAGCCTCTGACCGCCTCGCCGGCGGTGCAGACGTTGCTGAAGGCCCTGCCCAATGAGATCCTGCTGGACATCATCGTCGGCGCCGTGCTGGCCGTGCTCAGCTACTCCAGCCTTGCCATCGTGCTGCTCAGCGCGGCCCTGGCCGGCTCGGGCATCCTGCCGGCCACCGTGGGCCTTGGCCTGGTGCTGGGTGCCAATCTGGGCAGCGGCATTCTGGCCGTCATCACCACCTCGCAGGCCAATATCGCCACCCGGCGCCTGCCGTTGGGCAATCTGCTGTTCAAGATCACCGGCTGCCTGATCGCCATACCGCTGCTGCCGTCGGCCCATGTGCTGCTGCAGGAGTACATAGGCACCGTGCACCAGCAGGTGGTGGTGTTCCATCTGGTCTTCAACACTGCGCTGGCCCTGCTGTTCATCTCGTTCACCGCACCGGTGGCCTCGCTGCTGGAGCGCTTCATGAAGGCGCCCGCGGCGCCGCCGTCCAGCCGCCCGCGCCATCTGGACCCGCTGGCTCTTGGCACGCCCTCCCTGGCCATCAGCTGCGCCACCCGCGAGGCCCTGCACCAGGCCGATGTGGTGGAGACCATGCTGCGCGGCCTGCTGACCGTGATCAAGACCAATGATCTGGCACTGGCCGAGCAGTTGCGCAAGATGGATGACACCGTTGACGAGCTCTATTCGGCGATCAAGTTCTACCTGACGCAGATCTCGCGCGAAGCCCTGTCCGAAAAGGAGGGCCGGCGCTGGGCCGACATCGTCTCGTTCACGATCAATATGGAGCAGA